>JBFBCZ010000045.1:0-68162 GCA_040689555.1 Actinosynnema sp. NPDC051121
TCAAGGGGGCACTCTCCATCCCAACCGCACCTTTCGGCTGGAACGGCCCCCTTGACACGGGTGGTAGCCCGGAGGGAGGTCGGTGGGATGACACGCACCCCGGACCACAACGGACCCGCAGGGTGACCGCCTTCCCCGTCATCCTGCTGATCTGCCCGTCCGGCGAGGACATGCTTTAGAAGCTTTTAAATGCTTTTCATGCTTCCAGCAGGCCCGCGGATCGCGAGCCGACCTGACGGACCGCCTTACCGCACCATGTCCTTGCGCAGCTCGCGCGGCAGGGCGAAGGCGATCTTCTCGTTCGCCGTGGTGATCTCCTCGACGTCGCCGTACCCCTGCGTCGCCAGGTGCTCCAGCAGCTCCATCACCAGGATGTCCGGCACCGACGCGCCCGACGTCACCCCGACCGTCGACACACCCTCCAGCCACGCCGGGTCGACCTCGCGCGCGTAGTCGATCAGGTACGCCGCCCGCGCGCCCGCCTGCAACGCCACCTCGACCAGCCGCACCGAGTTCGACGAGTTCTTCGACCCGACCACCAGCACCAGGTCGCACTCCGGCGCCATCGTCTTCACCGCGGTCTGCCGGTTGGACGTCGCGTAGCAGATGTCGTCCGACGGCGGCTCCTGGAGATCCGGGAACCGGTCCTGCAACTGGCGCACCCGCACCATCGTCTCGTCCACCGACAGCGTGGTCTGCGACAGCCACACCACCTTGGACGGATCGCGCACCACGACCTTGTCGACGTCCTCGGCGGTGTCCACGAGCTGGATGTGGGAGGGCGCCTCGCCGTACGTGCCCTCGACCTCCTCGTGTCCTTCGTGGCCGATCAGCAGGATGTCGTAGTCCTCGCGGGCGAAGCGCTTGGCCTCGTTGTGGACCTTGGTCACCAACGGGCAGGTGGCGTCGATCGTGCGCAACTGCCGCGAAGCCGCCTCCTCGTGCACGGCGGGCGACACGCCGTGCGCCGAGAACACCACGAGCGCGCCCTCGGGCACCTCGTCGGTCTCGTCGACGAAGATCGCGCCACGCCGGGACAGCGTCTCCACGACGTGCTTGTTGTGGACGATCTCCTTGCGCACGTAGACCGGCGCGCCGTACTGCTCCAGCGCCTTCTCGACGGTCACGACGGCACGGTCCACGCCGGCGCAGTAGCCACGCGGCTTGGCCAGGAGCACTCGCTTGTCCATGGCCACCAGGGTACGGCGTGCCGGATGTAGGCAACCGACGGCCGACTGCGGCAGGCTGTAGGGCATGAAGCCACTGCCCCTGACCGTCCGCCTGGCCGCGGGACTGGCGGCCACCGCCGTCGAGCAGGCCCGGAAGCTGCCGCAGCAACTCGCGGGGCTCCCGGTCACCGTGGTCAGTGAGGCCCTCCAGCTGTCCATGCGCGTCCAGCAGCGGGTGACGGAACTCGCAATCAAGGGCGACGACGTGCTGTCCGTGCTGCGGCCGGTGGAGCAGGAGCCCGAGTGGGCGACGTTCGACGAGGACGAACCGGAGGTCGACGTCCCCGCGGCCGACGACCCGTGGGCGGAGGAGGAGCAGGCGCTGGCCGCCGAGCCGCCCGCCGTGCTGCCGAACTACGACGAGCTGTCGTTGGCGCAGCTCAGGGCACGTCTGCGCACCCTCAGCGCGGAAGACCTGGAGGAGTTGCTGGCGCACGAGCGCACGCACGCGGCGCGGCCCGAGTTCACCGGCATGCTCACCCGCCGCATCGCGAACCTCGAGAACCAGTGAACGCCGGTCAGGCGAGCACCGGGACGTCGCAGGCGGAGAAGTCCAGCCCGGAGAACCCGTGGCCGGTGCGGACCGTCGCGCGCAAGATCTTCGACTGGATCAACCGGCTCGGCGACGTGTGGGTGGAGGGCCAGGTCACCCAGTTGAGCGCGCGGCCGGGCACGGCGACGGCGTTCCTCACCCTGCGCGACCCCTCGGTGGACATGTCGATGCAGCTGACCGCGCCCGTCGGCATGGTCCGCGAGCTCCAGCTGACCGAGGGCAGCCGGGTCGTGGTGCACGGCAAGCCCAACTTCTTCCCCAACCGCGGCACGCTGAGCCTGCGCGTGGACGAGATCCGGCAGGTCGGCATCGGCGAGCTGCTGGCCCGGATCGAGCGCCTGCGCAAGCTCCTGAACGCCGAGGGGCTGTTCGACCCGAGGCGCAAGCGCAAGCCGCCGTTCCTGCCGAACAAGATCGGCCTCGTCACGGGTCGCGCGTCGGCCGCCGAGCGGGACGTGCTGACCAACGCGCACGCCCGCTGGCCGGGCGCCCGGTTCCGGGTGGTGAACGTCGCCGTGCAGGGGGCGTTGGCGGTGCCGCAGATCCTCACCGCACTGTCGACTCTGGACCGTGACGCCGAAGTGGACGTCATCGTGCTGGCCCGCGGCGGCGGCAGCGTGGAGGACCTGCTGCCGTTCTCCGACGAGGCGCTGTGCCGGGCGGTGGCGCAGTGCCGCACGCCGGTGCTGTCCGCGATCGGGCACGAGCCGGACACCCCGCTGGTCGACCACGTGGCCGACGTGCGCTGCTCCACGCCGACCGACGCGGGCAAGCGGGTGGTCCCCGACGTCGCGGAGGAGGGCGAGCGGATCCGCCAGCTGCGCGACCGCAGCCGCCGCGCCCTGCACGGCTGGGTGGACCGGGAGCGCAAGCTGCTCGCCGCGCTGCGCACCAGACCCGCGCTGTCCGACCCGCACGGCCCGCTGGACCGGCGCGCGGAGGACGTGGACCGGTTGCGCGAACGCGCCCGGCGCGCGGTGCGCAACCGCCTCGACTCGGAGACCGCGGGGCTGACCGCGACCACGGCGCGCTTGACGACCCTCGGGCCTGCCGCCACGCTGGCGCGGGGGTACGCGGTGGTGCAGCTCGTCACGTCCGACGGGGTCGACGGGGTGCTCCGGTCGACCTCCCAAGCTCCCGCGGGCACCCGGCTGAGGGTGCGCGTGGCCGACGGCGCGGTGCACGCGGTCGTCACCGCCGGAGACGGCGACGAGGACGGAGAAGGAGGCGGCGGTGCCGAATCCGGCGCGTGAGCCCACGTTCCTGCCCTTGACGGTGGCCGCCGCCGGTGACGCCGACGACGAGGGCGCGCTCGCCGTGCGCGACCGCGCCGAGTCGGCCGACCGGGCCGCCGCCGACTGCTGGCTGTCCCTCGTGGCCGGCTGCACGTCGGGCAGGCAGACGTTGATCAACCGGCTGCACGACCTGTCCGAGGCGACCTCCGGCTACGCCGGGATGCGGTGGTGGCTGGGTCACGGCTCGGTGCACCGCAGGCGCGTCGCCGCCGCCGAGCACCGCATCGACGACGCGGTGCGCGACGGTGACGGCGCGGAGTTCGCCGAGGCGTTCATCGGCTACGACCAGGCGGTCGCGACCGTCGTCGTGCACGTCCAGAACCGATTGGGGAAGTTGTCCACGTGAGCGAGCCGGGCTACGAGCAGGCCAGGGACGAGTTGGTGGAGGTGGTCCGCAGGCTGGAGGCGGGCGGCCTGTCGCTGGAGGAGTCGCTGGCGCTGTGGGAACGCGGCGAGGCCCTGGCGAAGACCTGCGAGCGGCAGCTCGCGGGGGCCAGGGAACGGATCGATCAAGCACTCAGTGTGACCGAGGAGGACGTGGCCGAGGCCTGACGACGTGCGAGGATTGGTCTACCGACCGGTAGACGCAGGTCAGTCGCACGTCGCAGGAGGAGCCCCATGGTCACAGGCAGCAGCCAGTCCGAGCGCCGTCGCGAGGCACCCGACCGGAACCTCGCGCTGGAGCTCGTCCGGGTGACCGAGGCGGCCGCGATGGCCGCCGGGCGCTGGGTGGGCCGCGGCGACAAGAACGGCGGCGACGGCGCGGCGGTGGACGCCATGCGCAAGCTGATCGGCACGGTGTCGATGCGCGGCGTGGTGGTGATCGGCGAGGGCGAGAAGGACGAGGCGCCCATGCTGTTCAACGGCGAGGAGGTCGGCGACGGCAACGGCCCCGAGTGCGACGTGGCGGTCGACCCGATCGACGGCACCACGTTGATGGCCAAGGGGATGCCGAACGCGCTGGCGGTGCTGGCGGTGGCCGAGCGCGGCGCGATGTTCGACCCGTCCGCCGTGTTCTACATGGAGAAGCTCGCCACCGGGCCGGAGGCGGCGGACGTCATCGACATCACCGCGCCGGTCGCGGAGAACATCCGCCGGATCGCGAAGGCCAAGCACAGCGACGTCTCCGACGTGACGGTGTGCGTCCTGGACCGGCCGCGGCACGAGTCGCTGGTCGGCGAGGTGCGGGCGGCGGGCGCGCGGATCCACTTCATCTCCGACGGCGACGTGGCGGGCGCGATCTCGGCGGCCCGCCCGAACACCGGCATCGACCTGCTGGTCGGCATCGGCGGCACGCCGGAGGGGATCATCGCGGCGGCGGCGCTGAAGTGCATGGGCGGCGCGATCCAGGCCAAGCTGTGGCCCAAGGACGCCGAGGAGCGGCAGAAGGCGCTGGACGCGGGCCACGACCTGGACCGGGTGCTGCTGACCGACGACCTGGTGCGCGGCGACAACGTGTTCTTCTGCGCCACCGGCGTGACCGACGGCGACCTGGTGCGCGGCGTGCACTACCGGGCGGGCGGCTGCACGACCCAGTCGATCGTGATGCGGTCGAAGTCCGGCACGGTCCGGATGATCGACGGCTTCCACCGGCTCACCAAGCTGCGCGAGTACTCGTCGGTCGACTTCGACATCCCGACCGGCGACGAGGACGCGCTGCCGCCGCTGCCGTAGCCCACGGCGCGCTGTCAACGGTCAACCGAGCGTTACCGGCCGATCGGCTGTGGTGATCACGCGCCGTTCGTCCCTAGTTTCCGTTCCGTCCCCGAGCACCCTGCGCCGGGGACGGAGAGGAAGTGATGAAGGTTCGTACCCTGTTCACCGCCTTCGCGGTGGCGGTCGGAGCGGCCCTCGCCACGGCGGCCGGGGCGGCGGCGGCCCCGGCGACCGACGGCGGTGTCACCCCGTTCATCGTGGGCGGCGGCAACGCGACCCAGACGTACTCGTTCATGGTGTCCCTGCAGAGCACCTCGGGCAGCCACTTCTGCGGCGGCTCGCTGATCAAGGCCAACTGGGTCGTCACGGCCAAGCACTGCGTGCAAGGCCGGTCGGCGTCCTCGATCCGGGCCCGGATCGGCACGACCAACCGCACCAGCGGCGGCACGGTCGCGACCGGCGCGCAGATCGTCACCAACCCGTCGTACGACATCGCGCTGCTGCGCCTGTCGACGTCGGTCAGCCAGACGCCGATCGCGGTCGCGTCCTCGTCGGGCGCGGTCGGCACGGCGACCCGCATCATCGGCTGGGGCCAGACCTGCGCCCCGGCGGGCGCCTGCGGCGCGCCGGTCACCCTGCAGGAGCTGAACACGTCGATCGTGTCGGACAGCAGCTGCCTGGGCATCTACGGCTCGTACGAGATCTGCACGAACAACCCGAACGGCAACGCGGGCGCGTGCTACGGCGACTCGGGCGGCCCGCAGATCAAGTCCGTGAACGGTGTGTGGCAGCTGATCGGCGCCACCAGCCGCGCGGGCAACAACAGCTCCACCTGCGCCACCGCCCCGTCGATCTACATGGACGTCCCGGCGTTCCGCTCGTGGATCGGCCAGTACGCGGGCGCGGTCTGAGCGTCCGATCCGGATGTTCGAAGGGCCGTCCCTCCTCCGGGTGGGGCGGCCCTTCCCAATTCGTTACCGAAGGGCCTGCAACCAGGGGCTTCGGGCCGGCGTCTCCAGGGCAGTGAACGGCACGATCCCTGGGGGGTGCGCGATGCGCAGAGCAGCACTGGTGGCAATCGCTTTGCTGGCAACGGCTTGCGGGACGTCCGAGGCCTCCGGCCCGGCAGCGTCCCCGTCTTCGCCTTCTTCTTCCGTCTCTTCTTCCACGCCGTCCTCTTCTTCTGCGGCTTCTTCTTCTGCGGCTTCTTCTTCTGCGGCTTCTTCTTCTGCGGCTTCTTCCTCCACTCCGTCTCCGGAACCGTCCACCTCGGCTCCCGCGCCGGCTCCCGCGCCTCCGGCCGAGACCCCGACCACGCCGGACCCGCAGCCCGCCCCGCCGCCTCCGCCGGTGACCGTGGCCGGCACCCCGTGCGACATCACCGAGGGCGCGTGCGTGCGGCTGTCGACCAACGAGTCGTGGCTGATCAGCGGGGGCAGCGTCAGCTACGGGCCGGTGCCGACGACGTCCGGCCGGCCCGGCTACGAGACTCCCGTCGGCTACTTCTCCGTGCTGTGGAAGGTGGAGCTCGACCACAGCCGCGACTTCGGCATGGCCGAGATGCCGTACTCGACGTACTTCGTCTCCAACGGCATCGCGTTCCACGAGGGCAGCCTCACCGACCCGTCGCACGGCTGCATCCACCTGTCCCGCGAAGCGGCGGCGAAGTACTTCCACACCCTCCAGGTGGGTGACCAGGTTCAGGTCGTGGCGTAACGCGGTGTGTCGGATCACTCCTCGGTGGGTAATCCTTGCACCGAGGAGTGATAGCGATGAGGAAGACGCTCGGCACGACGGCGTTGGCCGCGGCGGCCCTGACCTTCGGCCTCGCGACTCCGGCCTCCGCGGCGACCGGCACGCCGTGCTCCGTGCAGAACGGCGCGTGCGTGCAACTGTCCACCAACCAGGCGTGGTTGATCTACAACGGGAACGCCAGCTACGGCCCCGTCCGGGTGTCCCACGGGATGCCCGGCCACGAGACCCCCGTCGGCACCTTTCCCGTGCTGCGCAAGGTGAAGGACGACTGGAGCGTGCCCTACAACGGGCCGATGCCGAACGCGGTGTACTTCACCACGGACGGCGTCGCGTTCCACCAGGGTGACACGAACATCCAGTCGCACGGCTGCGTCCGCCTGGGCGCGGACGAGTCGCTGGTGTTCTACGACAACCTGTTCCCGGGCGAACAGGTCCAGGTGGTGCCCTAACCCGCGTTGCTCGAGTGCCCCGGGAACAGGTGCGCTTCGGGGTTGAGCAGCACGGCGATGTTGTTGACCGCGGTGGCGGCCTCGCCGAAACCGGTGGCGATCAGCTTCACCTTGCCGGGGTACTGGGCGACGTCGCCCGCCGCGTAGACGCGATCCCGGGCGGTGCGCATGGTGGTGTCCACCAGCACCGCCCGGTGGTCCAGCTCCAGGCCCCACGACTCGATCGGGCCCAGGTCGGCGGTGAAGCCCAGCGCCGCGACCACGGTCTGCGCGGGCAGCACCTTGCGGTCGCCGCCCTTGAGCCCCAGCTCCACCTCGGCCAGCTCCGGGTCGCCGCGCAGCGCCAGCACCTCGGCGTCGGTGATGATCTCGACGCCCAGGTCGCGGACCTGCCGCACGGTCGGCGGGTGCGCCCGGAACGTCGCCCGCCGGTGCACGACCGTGACGCTGGCCGCGATCGGGTGCAGCGCGAGCGCCCAGTCGAACGCCGAGTCGCCGCCGCCCACGACCACCACGTCCTGGCCGGTGTGCACGTTGAGCTTGGGCACGAAGTGCACCACGCCCCGGCCCAGCCAGCCGTCGCCCGCGGGCAGCGGACGCGGCCGGAACTCGCCGATGCCCGCCGTGATCAGCACCGCGCCGGCGCGCACCACGCCGCCGTCGGCCAGCCCGACCTCCAGCCGACCACCCCCGGCCGGATCGTCCACAGTGGACAACGTGCGGGCCTGGCGGCCGAGCAGGTACGTCGGCTTCCACTGGTCCGCCTGCTGCACGAGCGCGCTCACCAGCTCGCGCCCGCGCACCGCCGGGAACCCGGCCACGTCGAAGATCATCTTCTCCGGGTACATCGCGGTGACCTGCCCGCCCGCCTCGGGCAGCGCGTCGACCAGCGCGACCGACAGGTCCCGGAACCCCGCGTAGTACGCCGCGAACAGCCCCGTGGGGCCGGCACCGACGATCAGCAGGTCGACCTCAAGCTCCATCCTTCGACCATAGGTGTTCCAGCCCACCGTGCCCAGTGCCGCCACGCGGTCCAAACTCGGTGGTATGGCTGAACAGGAGTACCGCGTCGAGCACGACACCATGGGTGAGGTCAGGGTGCCGGCGGACGCGCTGTGGCGTGCGCAGACGCAGCGCGCGGTGGAGAACTTCCCGATCTCCGGACGCGGCCTGGAGCGCGCCCAGATCCGGGCGCTCGGCCTGCTCAAGGCCGCCGCGGCGCGGGTGAACGAGCGATTGGGGGTACTGGAACCCGAAGTCGCCGCGGCCATCGCCTCGGCCGCCGACGCCGTCGCAGCGGGCGAGCACGACGCGCACTTCCCGGTGGACGTGTTCCAGACCGGGTCCGGCACGTCGTCGAACATGAACGCCAACGAGGTCATCGCCACCCTCGCCACCCGCGCGCTGGGCCGTGACGTGCACCCGAACGACCACGTCAACGCCTCGCAGTCGTCCAACGACACGTTCCCGACCACGCTGCGGCTCGCCGCCACGGAGGCGGTCGCGCGGGACGTCGTCCCCGCCCTGGAGCACCTGGTCTCGGTGCTGGACGCCCGTGCCGCCGACTGGACGTCCCTGGTGAAGTCCGGTCGCACGCACCTGATGGACGCCGTGCCGATCACCCTCGGCCAGGAGGCGGGCGCGTGGGCCACCCAGGTCCGCTACGGCGTCGAGCGGCTCACGTCGTCGCTGCCCCGCCTGGCCGAGCTCCCGATCGGCGGCACGGCCGTGGGCAGCGGCCTGAACGCGCCGGCGGGCTTCGGCGCGGCGGTCTCGGCCGAACTCGCCGCCGTCACGGGCCTGCCGCTGACCGAGGCCCGCGACCACTTCGAGGCGCAGGCCACCCAGGACGGCGTGGTGGAGATCTCCGGGCAGCTGCGGGCCACCGCCGTGGGCCTCTACAAGATCGCGAACGACGTGCGCTGGCTGGGCTCCGGCCCGCGCACCGGCCTCGGCGAGCTGGCCCTGCCGGACCTCCAGCCGGGGTCGTCGATCATGCCGGGCAAGGTGAACCCGGTGATCTCCGAGGCCACGATGATGGTGGTCGCGCAGGTCATCGGCAACGACGCGGCGGTGGCGTTCGCCGGGTCGCAGGGCAACTTCCAGCTGAACGTGATGCTGCCCGTGATCGCCCGCAACGTCCTGGAGTCCGCCCGCCTGCTCGCCGCCGTGGCCCGCCTGCTGGCCGACAAGGTCCTGACCGGCGCCGAGCCGCAGATCGACCGGATGCGCGAGTACGCCGAGTCCTCCCCCTCCATCGTCACCCCCCTGAACCGCTACCTGGGCTACGAGGAAGCCGCCTCGATCGCCAAGCAGTCGCTCCGCGAGCGCAAGACCATCCGCGAGGTCGTCCTGGAACGCGGCCACGTCCCCGCCAAGCTCTCCGAAGCCGACCTGGACGCCGCCCTCGACGTCCTCCACATGGCCAACCCCCACTAACCCTCGCGCGTGTCGAACACTCACGTCCCGCGTGTCCTACGTTCAGAACGCGCGTGTCCTACGTTCAGGTCCCGCGTGTCGTACGTTCGCGTCGCGTGAGTCCTACGTTCAGTACGCGCGTGTCCTACGTTCAGGACCCCTGAATTCAACGCTCGGAACGCGCGACCTGGACTTTCGGCTCGACCAGGGCCGGGCGGTCGACGTCGGCCGCCCGCCCCCGCAGCCCGATCACGCACCCCACCGCCACCGCGACCGCCCCGGCCAGCGCCACCGCCGTCAACGCCTGCGCGCCCAACGCCACCGACGCCACCAGCCCGGCCACCGGCATCAACCCGATCAGCACCCCCGCCCGGTCCGCGCCCAACCGCGCCACCGCGAAGTACCAGAGCCCGAACGCCACCGCCGTCAGCACCACCCCCAGCGCCACCAGCGCCACGCCCTCGCGCACCGTCGGCACCTGCCACCCGCCGACGACCGTCCCCACCGCCGCACCCGCCACGGCCGCGATCACGCAGCACCACGTCGCCACCGCCAACCCGCCCAACCGCCGCACCACACCCACCGCGAACAGCGTGAACGACGCCTCCCCCGCCATCGTCAGCAACGCCAGCAGCAGCCCCGGCCCGTGCCACGACCCGCCGCCGGACAGCACCACCACCCCGCCGACCACGGCCACCGCACCGACCACCGCCGCACCGGACGGCCTCCGCCCCGCCACCAACGGCGCCACCAGCGCCAGCACCAGCGGACTCGCCCCGAGCACCGCCGCCACGAACCCCGGCTCGGCGTACCGCTGCGCGTACAGCACGCACGCGTTGAACCCGAGCATCCCGGTCGTCACCAACCCGACCAGCGCCGGCCAGTCCCGCCGCCCCGGCACGGGCAGCCGCCCACCCCTCAGCCGGATCCACGCCAGCAACGCCACCGCACCCAGCGCGTACCGCATCGCCTGCCCCGTGAGCAGCGGGTACGCCTGGAGCATGCCCGTCACCGGCACGGACGCGCCCACGATCACCGACGACATCGCACCCGCCGCGATCGCGGTTCCACCGTTTCTCATGGTCAGGACTCTCCGCGACCAGTGGTCCAGGTTTAAGCTCCACTTCGATGCCCACCAACTGGACCACTTACCGTGAGCTCCTCCTCCCCGCCCCGAACGGACGGCGCGCGGTGGAGTCCGAGCTGCGCCGCGCGGTGCGGGACGGGCGGCTCGCGCCCGGCACCCGCCTGCCGTCCAGCCGCGACCTGGCCGCCCAGCTCGGCGTCGCCCGCGGCACCGTCACCTCCGCGTACGCGCAGCTCATCGGCGAGGGCTACCTGTCCGCACGACGCGGCTCGGGCACCACCGTGACGGCCGCCTGCACGTGGCCGGGCGCGACCGCCGCCGCGGACACCGAGCCCGCGCCGAGGTTCCGGTACGACCTCAAACCGGGCGTGCCCGCGTTGAGCGCTTTCCCGCGCGACGAGTGGTTGCAGGCGCAGAAGTCGGCCCTGGCGGACCTGTCCACCGACGACCTCGGCTACCCCGACCCGGCCGGGTTCGGGCCGTTGCGCCGCGAGCTCGCCGACTACCTGGGCCGGGTGCGGGCCGTGGCCGCGCGACCGTCCGAAGTGGTCGTGACGAACGGCTCGGCACAGGGGATCTCCTTGCTGGGCCGGGTTCTGCGCGCGGCCGGGCACCGCGGTGTCGCGGTGGAGGAGCCGAGCCACACCGGCTGCGAGGAGATCCTGAGGTCGCACGGCCTGGACGTCCGGCCGGTCCCGGTCGACTCGGACGGCCTGCGCGTCGACCTGCTGTCCACAACGGACTGTCGTGCGGTCGTCGTCACGGCGGCGCACCAGTTCCCGTTGGGCGTCGTGCTGCACCCATCACGTCGGCGCGCGCTGTTGGAGTGGGCGCGCGCGTGCGACGGGGTGGTGGTGGAGGACGACTACGACGCCGAGCACCGCTACGACCGGCCCGCGTTGGGCGCGATGCAGGCGCTCGACCCCACGCGGGTGGCGTACCAGGGCAGCACCAGCAAGGTGCTCGCGCCCGCGTTGCGACTGGGGTGGCTGGTGCTGCCGCCCGCGTTGCGCGACGTCGTGGTCGAGCGCAAGCGGTTGGACGACCTGGGCACGGGGACGCTGCACCAGGCGGCGTTCGCCCGGCTGCTGAGCACCGGCGGGTACGACCGGCACCTGCGCCGCACCCGCCAGCTGTACCGGGCGCGGCGGGACGCGTTGCTGGAGTCGTTGCGGGCCGTGCTGCCGGAGTGGGAGCCGATCGGGGTGGCGGCGGGGTTGCACGTGGTCGTGCGGCTGCCGGAGGGCACGGACGACGTGGCGTTGCAGGAACGGCTGGCGCGGCGCGGGGTGAACGCGCCGGCGCTGGCCCGGTACGCGCGCACGCCGACGTTCCCCGGGCTGGTGCTCGGCTACGCGGCGTTGACGCCGGACCGGCTGCGGGAGGCCGTCGGGGAGCTGCGCGCGGCCGCCTGACCGGTTTTTGTCGGTGGTCGGGTGCACCATGGTCAGCGTGTTGCTCACCGAAGTCGTCGAGACCTCCGCCGCGGTGGCGGCGACGCGCTCCCGCCTGGCCAAGGTCGACGCCCTGGCCGGGCTGGTGCGCCGGATGAGCACGCCCGCGGTGGTGTCGTTCCTGGTCGGCGTGCCCAGTCAGGGGCGGGTCGGCGCGGGCTGGCGCACGGTGTTCGACCTGGACGTGCCGCCTGCCGCGGAGCCGTCGCTCACCGTGTCCGAGGTGGACGCGGCGCTGGGGTCGTTCGCGTCGATCAGCGGCAAGGGCGCGGCGGCTCGGCGGGCGGAGGCGTTGACGTCGCTGTTCGGCAGGGCCACTGCGGCCGAGCAGGACTTCCTGCGCAGGCTGCTGACCGGTGAACTGCGCCAAGGTGCACTCGAAGGGGTGATGTTGGACGCGATCGCGCGGGCGGCCGACGTGCCCGGTGAGGTGGTGCGGCGGGCGTTCATGCTGTCCGGTTCGCTGCCGGGGACGGCGGTGGCGGCGATGAGCGGTGAAGGGGCGTCGGCGGCGCTGGCGGCGTTCCGGCTGGAGGTGGGGCGGCCGGTGCGGCCGATGCTCGCGTCGCCGGCGGAGTCGCTGGAGTCGGCGTTGGCCGAGCTGGGGCCGTGCGTGGTGGAGCACAAGCTGGACGGGGCGCGGATCCAGGTGCACCGGTCGGGTGACGAGGTGCGGATCTTCACGCGGACGTTGCGCGAGATCACGGGCACCGTGCCGGAGTTGGTGGAGCTGGTGCGCGCGCTGCCGTGCACGTCGGTGGTGCTGGACGGGGAGACGCTGGCGCTGACCGACGAGGGCAAGCCCCGGCCGTTCCAGGAGACGATGAGCCGGTTCGGCGCGCAGGACGTGCGGGAGCTGCTGTTGAGCCCGTTCTTCTTCGACTGCCTGCACCTGGACGGCGTGGACCTGCTGGACGAGCCGCTGCGGGCGAGGCTGGACGCGGTGCGCCGGGTGGCCGGGTCGCACGTCATCCCGGGGGTGGTCTCGCCGCCGTCGGACGAGGTCGCGGCGCGGGTGCTGGAGGAGGCGCTGGCCGCCGGGCACGAGGGCGTGATGGTGAAGTCGCTGGAGTCGGCCTACGCCGCCGGCCGGCGGGGGCGGTCGTGGCAGAAGGTCAAGCCGGTGCACACGCTCGACCTGGTGGTGCTCGGGGTGGAGTGGGGCAGCGGGCGGCGGCGGGGGTTGTTGTCGAACCTGCACCTGGGTGCGCGTGATCCGGACGGCGGGCCGCCGATCATGGTCGGCAAGACGTTCAAGGGGCTGACGGACGAGTTGCTGGCGTGGCAGACCCGTGAGCTGATGGCGATCGCGACGGAGAAGACCGACTGGGTGGTGACCGTCAGACCGGAGATGGTGATCGAGATCGAGCTGGACGGCGTGCAGGTCAGTCCCCGGTACCCGGGCGGCGTCGCCCTGCGCTTCGCCCGCGTCCTCCGCTACCGGCCGGACAAGGACGCCGCCGAAGCGGACACGATCACCGCCGTGCGCGCCCTGCTTCCCCAGCGTGCGACGACCAATCCGGACACGATCGAGTGATCATGCCCCCGAAATGTACGGAAACACTGTTACCGCCCCTCGGTTGAAACGAAGAGGAACCGACCAACCCCCGCCCCGCGCCCAACCACCCACCACCACAGCCCCCATCTCCACAGCCCCCACCACCGCCGCCCCACCACCAACCCAGCCCAACCCGACACAGCCGCCCAGCCGAACCCCATCCACCCGACCTACCCGCCACCCAACGACCCACCGCCGAACCGCCTGACCCCCAGCCGGCCCGGCCCAGCCCGACCAGCCTGGCCCGACCCGACCGGATCTGGTGCATGTGGGTCCCGGTGCCAGGTCGGCCGCAGCGCAACTCGGCCCCCGCCCGAAGCGGCCCTGCCTGCCCACCCGACCCTGCCCGACCCGGCCGTACCCGACCCAGCCGTGCCCGACTCGGCTGGGCGCGGCCCAACGCGGCATGGCCCAAAGCAGCATGGCCTGACGCGGCCCGGCTCGACGCAGCCCGGCCCGACGCGGTGCCGCCCGACGTGGTGCCGCCGACGTGTCGTGGTCCAACTCGACGCGGGCCGATGCGGTGTGGTGTGGCTCGACGCGGTGCAGCTTGAAACGGCGAGGCTCGGCCCGTCGCGGCGGGCAGGCGCGGGCAGAGCTGACCCGAGCCCGGCGTGACCCGGCGCGCGGCGAGGCCCGGCCCAGTGCGGATCGGCGCGACCCGCCGGGGTTGCCACACGAGCCGGAGGCCGCGAGGGCGGAGCCGGTCCGGCCAGTCCGGCCGGTCCGGTTGACCCCGCCGGCCCGGCCGTGGACGAGCCATCGCCACGGATCGCGGGCCGCCTCGGGCCGGGCAAGCCGCAGGACTGCGGGCTTGGAGGAAGTTACAACCGCAGACCCCGTACCGATCCCGCCGATAGTGCGCACAACCAGGGCGAATCGGGCCCGACGCGAGTATCGTCAAATTCTCGTGCGGTTCATCGAAGGGCATCGGCCCAGCTACGACCTGACCTACGACGACGTCTTCCTCGTGCCCGGCCGATCGGCCGTCGACTCGAGGTTCGGTGTCGACTTGTCGACCTCCGATGGAACGGGGGCGACGATCCCGATCGTGGTCGCGAACATGACCGCGGTGGCGGGACGGCGGATGGCGGAGACCGTGGCGCGGCGCGGCGGGTTGGTGGTGCTCCCGCAGGACGTGGCGCCGGAGGCGGTCGCGGAGATCGTGCAGTGGGTCAAGGCGCGGCACGCCGTGTGGGACACCCCGTTGACGCTGCACTCCGGCGACTCGGTCGCCGACGCGGTCAACCTGCTGCACAAGCGGGCGCACGGGGCGGTGGTCGTGGTCGACGACGACGGCCGGCCGACGGGTGTCGTGGACGAGGCGGCGTGTGCCGGTGTCGACCGCTTCACGCGGTTGCACGACGTGGCCGACGACCGCATCGTCACCCTTCCGCTGGACACCCTGCCGCGTGACGTCTTCGACCGGCTCCACGGCGGCACCCAGCGGGTCGCGCTCGGGATCGACGCGGACGGACGGCTGCGCGGCGTGATGACCAGCCTCGGGGCCCTGCGCGCCGACGTCTACCAACCCGCCCTGGACGACGCGAACAAGCTCCGCGTCGCCGCCGCCATCGGCGTGAACGGCGACGTCACCGCCAAGGCCGAGCAACTGCTCCAAGCGGGAGTCGACACCCTCGTCGTCGACACCGCCCACGGCCACCAGGAGAAGATGCTCGCCGCCCTCAAGGCCGTCCGCGAGGCCCGCCCCTCCGTCCCGGTCGTCGCCGGCAACGTCGTCACCGCCGAAGGCGTCCGCGACCTGGTCGAAGCGGGCGCGGACATCGTCAAGGTCGGTGTCGGCCCGGGCGCCATGTGCACCACCCGCATGATGACCGGCGTCGGCCGCCCGCAGTTCTCCGCGGTCGCCGAGTGCGCCGCCGAGGCCCGCCGGCTCGGCAGGCACGTCTGGGCCGACGGCGGCGTCCGCCACCCCCGCGACGTCGCCCTCGCCCTCGCCGCCGGCGCGTCCAGCGTCATGATCGGCTCCTGGTTCGCCGGCACCTACGAGTCGCCCGGCGACCTCCAGCGCGACGAGCAGGGCCGGCTCTACAAGGAGTCGTTCGGCATGGCGTCCAAGCGCGCCGTGTCCGCCCGCACCCGCACGGACAACGCGTTCGACCGCGCCAGGAAGGGCCTGTTCGAGGAGGGCATCTCCACCTCCCGGATGCGCCTGGACCCGGCCAGCCCCGGCGTCGAGGACCTGCTCGACGCCATCACGGCGGGCGTCCGCAGCGCCTGCACGTACGCGGGGGCACAGACGCTGGAGGAGTTCCACGCCAAGGCCACCGTCGGCGTGCAGAGCGCGGCCGGGTTCGCCGAGGGCCGCCCGCTGCCGTCCGGCTGGTGACCCGGGCAAGACCTTCGAGGTGACCCCACCAGGGCACGGCCCTGGTGGGCGCTCGACCAGCGGGACCCCGGCGTCGGCCCGATGATCGGGCGATGAGCACCGCACCGAGCCCCACGCCCTGGCACACCGGCTCACGGGTGTGGCACGGCGTGCTGGCGGCCGTGATCGCCGCGTCCCTGATCACCCAACTGGTGCTGATCTTCACTGGTGGGGCGGACGTCAACACGGGCGACACGACGGTCCAGGTGACGCTCGGTGTCCGTCTCGTCCGCCTGTTCAGCTACTTCACCATTCAGAGCAACCTGTTCGTGCTCGTCGTGGCGATCACGCTGGCGGTGAACCCGGTCCGCGACGGGCGCGGCTGGCGGGTGGCGCGGCTGGACGCCCTGCTCGGCATCACGATCACCGGCCTGGTGTTCGCCCTCGTGCTCGCGCGGCTGGTTCACCCGGTCGGGGTGGCCTGGTGGGTGAACTTCGGCTTCCACCGGCTGGCTCCGGTGCTGGCCGTGCTCGGCTGGCTGCTCTTCGGGCCGAGGCCGCGCGTCGACTGGCCCACGATCGCCAGGGCGCTGCTCGTCTGGCCGGTGCTGTGGATCCTGTACACGTTCGTCCACGGCGCGCTCACCGACTGGTACCCGTACCCGTTCCTCGACGTCACCGAACTGGGCTTCGGCACCGCCCTGCGCAACGCGGTGATCGTGTTCGCCGTCGCCGCGGTCCTGGCCTGGGTCCTGAAGGTCGTGGACACCAAGCTGGCCGGGACCGCCCCGGTCACGACGACCGGGGCGGCCTCGGCTACCGGCCGTCAGGAGGCGTAGTCCTCCAGCATCTCGGTGACGAGCGCGGCGATCGGCGAGCGCTCCGACCGCGTCAACGTCACGTGCGCGAACAGCGGGTGGCCCTTCAGCTTCTCGATGACCGCCGCCACCCCGTCGTGCCGCCCCACCCGCAGGTTGTCACGCTGCGCCACGTCGTGCGTGAGCACCACCCGTGAGTTGGCGCCCAACCGGGACAGCACGGTCAGCAGCACGTTGCGCTCCAACGACTGCGCCTCGTCCACGATCACGAACGAGTCGTGCAGCGACCGGCCGCGGATGTGGGTCAGCGGCATGACCTCCAGCATGCCGCGGTCCATGACCTCCTCGACCACGTCCTGGCTGACCAGCGCCCCGAGGGTGTCGAACACCGCCTGCGCCCACGGCTGCATCTTCTCGCTCTCGGAGCCGGGCAGGTACCCCAGTTCCTGGCCGCCCACCGCGTACAGCGGGCGGAACACCACGACCTTGCGGTGCTGCCGTCGCTCCATGACCGCTTCCAACCCCGCGCACAGCGCGAGCGCCGACTTCCCGGTCCCGGCCCGTCCGCCCAGCGAGACGATGCCGACCTCGGTGTCCAGCAGCAGGTCCAGCGCGACGCGCTGCTCGGCCGACCGGCCGTGCAGCCCGAACGCCTCCCGGTCACCGCGCACGAGCCGAAGCTGCTTGTCCGGCGTCACCCGGCCCAGCGCGCTCGACGTCCCCGCCAGCAGCCGCAACCCGCTGTGGCACGGCAGCTCGCCCACGTGCGCCAGGTCGAACAGCGCCGGGTCGATCACGCTGTCGCGGTACAGCGCGTCCACGACGGACTGGTCGACGTCCAGGTCGGACATGCCCGAGTAGCCGGACAGCGTGACGTCGTGCGCCCGGTACTCCTCGGCGGCCAGACCGACCGCGCCCGCCTTGACCCGCAGCGGCATGTCCTTGGTGACCAGCGTGACGGTGTTCCCCTCGGCCGCGAGGTTGAGCGCGCAGGCCAGTATCCGGGCGTCGTTGGAGTCCGTGCGGAAACCCGCGGGCAGCACCTCCGGGTCGGAGTGGTTGAGCTCGACGCGCAGCGTGCCGCCGTGCTCGCCGATCGGGACCGGGTGGTCCAGCCGGCCGTGCCGCAGGCGCAGGTCGTCGAGCAGGCGCAGCGCCTCCCGGGCGAACCAACCCAGTTCCGGGTGGTGCCGCTTGCCCTCCAGCTCGCTGATCACCACGAGCGGCAGCACGACCTCGTGCTCGGCGAACCGCGTGGTGGCCAGGGGATCGGAGAGCAGCACGGACGTGTCCACCACGTACGTGTTGGTCGTCGGCGCGCCACGGCGCCGGGAAGTGCTGCGCGATGAGCCTGAGGAACGGCTCGCGGGTCGTCGTGCGTTCACGGCAACTCCCTCACGAACGCGGCACCCGCGTCCGCTCCTCGCTGGGCCAGGCACCACCCCGATCGACCGGCACGCCGTCTAGCTCAAGCGTGCCGACCACGAGGGCCGGGTGCCGGCCCCCTCGCGCACACCGCCACGATCAGGGCCTCCCTGCGCGGTCCGCAGTGGACGCGTCCCGCCAACCGGAAGTTACCTCCGCAGGTCCCTCTTATGCAGGCAGCCACACAGGTGATTCGCCAATTCGTCACTTCGTCGCAAAACTGGCGAAAGACGGCCACCTCGGGTGCCCGCGGGCGACGGCGAGCCGTCACATCGGCGCAACACGCCGACGTCCACGCAGCTCAGGGGCGGTGCGGCCGAACGTGGGGCGGTCCGTCACCCTGGGTCGCGGGACAGCCAGGACACGCCGGCCGCGACCTCCTCGGCCAACGCCGCCGGCACCAGTGGTTCGTCAAGAAGTCTCAGGTAGCGGTCACTGAGCGTGTCGGTCTGGGCACGCAGGTCGAGCCACGCGCGGACCAGGCGCACACCCTCCACGTACGTCGTCGTGTACGCCCGCCACAGAGGGTCACCGAGGAACCTCAGCATGTGACGGGCTCGGCGCTCCGGAACCAGCAGCCACCGGCACAGGAAGTCCACCACGTCATCCGGATGGGCACGCTGGTCGTGCAGCATGAGGGCGGCGTCCTGACGCACGGTGAGCAGCCCGGACAGCGCGCCCTCCACCCGCTCGGCCAGCTCGCCGTCCATCCGCAGGCCGAGGTCGGCCATGATCTCCTCGGCCCAGCGGCCCCAGCCCGAGCCGACCGCGGCGTGCAGGCCCAGTTCGGCCATGCCCTCGGCCATCAGGCACTGCGGGGTGTTGATCAGGAACAACGCCTGCTCGGCGTGCCCGCGCTTGCCGACCAGGCCGACGTCCTTGCGGCAGTGCTCGGTGTGGTGGCCGGGGTAGGACTCGTGGGCGACCAGGTGCGGCAGGTTGGACATCCGGTGGCCCAGGTCGGCGTTGACCGCGACCCGCGACCGGAAGCCGCCCAGGTAGTAGTTGAAGCCGCTCCACGGCTTGTCGGTGACGATCTCGTACTCCACGACCTCGTTGGCGGGCAGCTCGAACCGCTGCCGCACGCGGTCGCGCAGCGCGCTGGACAGGGCGTGCACGGCGTCCTTGAGGCGGCGCGGCGGCACCTCGTCCAGCGCGCGGTGGTCGACCAGCCGCTCGGCCAGCGTGCCGGTGCCGGGCAGCAGCTCGTCCAGGCTCGCGTGGGCGCGGCGGTAGGTGTCGGGGTGGCCGGGGCGGATGTCGACCTGGAAGTAGGACCGCACCTCCTCCACGAAGCCGACGCGCACGCCGGCGAGCTTGCGCGCGATCGTCTCGACGGCGACCAGGTGGGCCTCCAGGAACCGCTTGCGCTCCGGCTCCAGGTCGGCGCCGGGCAGCTCGCGGCGCAGCAGCCTGGCCTGCTCGGTCAACGCCACCGGGTGCGGCCTGGGCTCGACGTCGACGGCGCGCCGCAGGGCCCGGTCGCCGGTGAAGGAGTCGACCAGGCCGGGTGAGAGCCGGTCCAGCCGCAGGCCCAGCAGCAGGTACTCACGCACGATCCGGTCGCCGTCCACGGACTGAAGACCATACGAGAAGACTGCCTGGTTTACCACACGCCAACGGCGCCGACGAATTAAGAACGCCAAAGACACCGTAACGAGGGACAGCCACCTTCGGTCGATCACACAATAGTGTCATAGAGATCCACACGGGGCGGATGGTTCGGTAGTTTGCCCGTCAGACCAACCCACATCCGGGCTTCCGAGCAGCGCTGGATCGACTGGGGAAACCCACGAACAGGAGTGTGTAGTGCTGAAGAAGGCGAGCACCGTCGCCGCGGTCGTGGCCGGACTGATGATGGTCGGCGGCCCGGCATTCGCCGTGTCGGGTGAGCCGCACGAGCACGCGAACGAGCAGGGGAACGTCACCGAGCACGGGAATGCGCCCGAGCACGGCGGCCTGACCGAGTACGGCGACCTGCACGTGTGGCAGGACGACGACGGCGGTGTGAACCACCAGTTCGGCCTGCTCAACTTCGCCGACGACTCGGACGTGGCCAGCAACATCAACCTCTGCCAGGTCGAGGTGAACGCCGTCCTCGGCATCCCGGTCCTGTCCAACAACGACCAGAGCCTCTGCCTCAACTCGGACAACGACGGCTGAGCGAGGCACCGCTCGGAGTCGACCCGGTCGGCCGCGCCGCACGGCGCCCGGATCGGAATCACAGTGCGTACACCACCGTGAAAGCCACTGTCGCGCAATACCGCCGAGAGGCGGTGCGAGTGGGTGGCGCGATGCTCGAACAAGCCCGAAAACCAAACCGAAAAACATCGCGTTCACACGATGGTGTCGGTCGGATGCAATCCACAACGCAAGCCGGTAAATTACGGCAGCGAGGGCAAACCGCCTGAGCCGCCAGACTCCCCGAATGCTCGGAATGTTCACGAGCGAGGTTCTGGGCGTCACATCAATTCCCCACTAGAGGAGTGTGTTTTCACATGTTGAAGAAGGCAGGCGCCGTCGCCATCGCCGCGGCCGGTCTCATGTTGCTGGGCTCTCCCGCGTTCGCGACCCCGCACCACGACGGTGGGTACGAGGGCGACGAGTACAACGCGGTCGGCGAGCTGTACTACTTCGAGGACGCGCAGGACGGCGCCCACAACGACCAGTTCGGCCTGATCAACTTCGCGGACGACTCCGACCTGCTGAGCAACCTCAACGTTTGCGAGGTGGAGGTCAACGTCCTGGCGATCCCGATCCTGTCGAACAACGACCAGAGCACCTGCATCAACACGGACAACGACGGCAACAGCGGCCACGGCCTGCACGGCAACTGAGCTGTAGTCGGCTCGCGTTGAAGTCCGCCAAGGGCGGTGCACCCCGGTCGGGGTGCACCGCCCTTGGGTGTTGCGCGGGTGCGGGACGTCGCCGGTGGTCAGGAGCCGAAGCGGCGGTGCCGGATCGCGTAGTCGCGCAGGGCGCGCAGGAAGTCGGTGCGGCGGAACTCGGGCCAGTAGGCCTCGGTGAACCAGAACTCGGAGTGCGCCGACTGCCACAGCAGGAAACCGGACAGCCGCTGCTCCCCCGAGGTGCGGATGAGCAGGTCCGGGTCGGGCTGGCCGGAGGTGTAGAGGTGCTCGGCGATGTGGTCGACGTCCAGGATCTCGGCCAGTTCCTCGATCGTGCCGCCCGACTCGGCGTGCTTCTGCAGCAGCTTGCGGACCGCGTCGGCGATCTCCTGCCGGCCGCCGTAGCCCACCGCGACGTTGACCTCCAGGCCGGTGCGGTCCTTGGTGCGCAGCGCCGCGGCGGACAGGCGGGCGGCGGTCTCGGTCGGCAGCAGGTCCAGCGCGCCGACGTGCCGGATGCGCCACGGGTTGCCGGGCTGGGCGAGCTCGTCGACGATGTCGGCGATGATGTCGAGCAGGGGGTCGAGCTCTTCGGCCGGGCGGTTGAGGTTGTCCGTGGAGAGCATCCACAGCGTGACCACCTCGACCTCGGCCTCGCGGCACCAGGTCAGCAGCTCCAGGATCTTGCGCGCGCCGGCGCGGTGGCCGTGCGCGACGTCGGTGAAGCCCGCCTCCTTGGCCCAGCGACGGTTGCCGTCGAGCACCACGCCGACGTGACGTGGTCGTTGCTTGCCGTCGAGCCATCGGTTGAGGCGGAACTCGTAACCCTTGAGCAGGACGCTCTTGACCCGTTCGCGAAGACCCACGCTGGAAGAGCGTACGCCGGGTGGGCGCGGTCACGCCGTCGTGTGCTGACCGGGTCACCTACGCTCCCGTAACCTCGGGGCGTGACCGCGTCGACTCGCACCCCCCAGCCGGCCCTCCGGCCACGCCTGCGGGGATGGCTGCACCTCTGGTCGTTCGTGGTGTCCGTGGGTACGGGCGCGACGCTGATCGCGCTGGCCGCGGCCACCGTGTCCGCGAAGGCCGCGCTGGCGACGTCCGTGTACGGGGCGACGGTGCTCGGCCTGTTCGGCGTGAGCGCGCTGTACCACCGGGTGAACTGGGTCAGCGTGCGCGCGCGGACGTGGATGAAGCGCCTCGACCACTCGATGATCTTCGTCTTCATCGCCGGCACCTACACCCCGTTCGCGCTGCTGGCGATGCCGCCGCACACGGGCAACGTCGTGCTGCTCGTGGTGTGGCTGGGCGCCCTGGGCGGGGTGACGCTGAAGCTGGCCTGGCCGCACGCCCCGAGGTGGCTGGGCGTGCCGATCTACATCGCGCTGGGCTGGGTGGCGGTCTTCGTCCTGCCCGACCTGCTGCACCACGTCGGCGTGGCGGCCCTGGTCCTGCTGCTGGTCGGCGGCCTGCTCTACACGGCGGGCGCGGTGTTCTACGCGACCCGCTGGCCCAACCCCTGGCCGGAGGTCTTCGGCTACCACGAGTTCTTCCACGCGGCCACGGTGCTGGCGGCGTTGTGCCACTACATCGCCATCTGGTTCGCCATCTACTCCTGACCGGGGAGCCGATAAGAGTCGGCTTCGGTGGCGTGCCGGTGGCCGAAGTCGGCCATCAATGCCCGCAGGTCGCGCAGGAGGGCCGATTCGCGATTCGACTTCCGGAATGCGCGGGGAAAGGCTCGGCGGTCGATATGACGATCACCCCGTTCCCCGACGCGGCAGCCGGGGAACGGGGGGTCGTCACGCGAGGTCGGGCCCCTGGGCGCGCAGGTCGTCCACCCTGGTCATCGCCTCGCGCAGCTCGGTCAGCCACGCGTCCGCGTGCTCGCCGACCAGCCGCACGGCCCACGCCAGCGCCTCCGACCGCGACCGCGCCACGCCGGCCGCGACGAGCGTGTCCAGCACCATCCGCTCGGGCTGCCGCAGCCGCGTCATCACGGGCACCGACAGCGTGGTGAACAGCTCTTCCGTGCCGCCGAGCCGCGCGCCCCAGGCGACCTTGCGCCGGTAGCGGTGCTCGGCCTGGCGGGCGATCTCGATCCGCTCGTCCCTGGTCTGCTCGCGGAACCGGCTGATGCGTCCCGCCTCGGCCGCCGCGCGCTCGGCGTCGTCGGCGAACTCGCCATCGAGCGCGGGCAGCGTGCCCACGACCAGGATCTCCTCCCGGTCCACCGTCACGACCGGCGCCTCGGTGAACCAGCCGTCGGGCAGCCTGCCGCCGAACCAGCCCGCCGCGTCGTCCGCCAGCGGCTGCTCGGCCTGCTGCCAGCCGCCCCGGCCTCCCCATCCACGTCGCATCCCGCACCACCTCGATTACATGATTACGATGATGCTGACGCTACGCCTGCAACCGGGGTGAGACCTGCCGGTTCGCTACCGGTGGACAGCCAGGGCCTCGGTCAGCTCCGCCACCGACGTGACGGGCCGGTCGCACACGTACCCGCGGCACACGTAGGCCGCCGCGCCGCCGTCCACCAACGGCCGGTCGACCAGCAACGGCGCCGAGCCCGGCTCCCCCGCCACCACCACGCCGCCGCCGTGCACGCCCCGCCACGCCGCGCCGACCAGCTCCGATGCGTCACCGACCACGGCGACCTGCACCGGCCCGAGCGCCAACGCCTCCGCCACGCTCAGCCAGTGCCCCGCGAACCTCGGCTCGCGGGCGGCCAGCAGCCCGGCCCGGCCCAGCGCGGCCTCGGCGGCGTCGCGGTAGGTCGACGGCCCGCCCAGCGCGGACGCCGTCACCAGCGCCGAGGCCAGCGACGACGCGCCGGACGGGCTCGCGTTGTCCGACGGGTCCGACGGCCGCTGCACCAGCGCCTCCGCGTCGTCGGCCGTGTCGTAGTAGACGCCGGGCTCGTCGCCGGCGAACCGGGCCAGGGCGGTGTCCAGCAGTGCGCGGGCGGTGGTGAACCACGTGACGTCACCGGTCGCCTGGTGCAGCGCCAGCAGCCCGTCGGCGAAGCAGCCGTAGTCCTCCAGGACGCCCGCCGCCGTGCCCGCCACGCCGTGGCGCGACGTGCGCAGCAGCCGCCCGTCGACCAGGTGCACGTCCAGGACCAGCGACGCCGCCCGCACGGCCGCCTCCACCCACCTCGGCTCGCCGAGCACCGCGCCCGCCTCGGCCAGCGCCGCGATCGCCAGGCCGTTCCACGCCGTCACGACCTTGTCGTCACGCCCCGGCTGCGGCCGGCGGTCACGTGCCTCCAGCAGCCTGGCCGCGATCTCCGGATCCGGGGTGCCGAGCATCCGCAACGTCGACGTGCCGTGCTCGAACGTGCCCTCGTCCGTCACGCCGTACAGCGCCGCAGCGCGCGCTCCGGTCGCCAGTCCCAGCACCTCGACCAGCTGCGCGGGCGTCCACACGTACGTCGAGCCCTCGACGCCCTCGGTGTCGGCGTCCAGCGACGCGGCGAACCCGCCTTCGGCCGTGCCGAGGTCGCGGATCAGGAACTCCGCCGTCTCGCGGGCCACCCGGCGATAGCGCGGGTCGTCGTCACGGCGGCTCAGGTGCGTGTACACGCGCAGCAGCAGAGCGTTGTCGTACAACATCTTCTCGAAGTGCGGCACCACCCACGCGGCGTCCACGCTGTACCGCGCGAAGCCGCCCGCGAGCTGGTCGTACAGGCCGCCGTCCGCCATCGCGCCGCACGTCGCCCGTGCCATCGACAGCGCCTCCACCGACCCGGTCCGCTCGTGGTGGCGCAGCAGGAACTCCAGCACCATCGACGGCGGGAACTTCGGCGCGCCGCCGAACCCGGCGTTGGCCCGGTCGAAGTGCCCGAGCAGCGACACCACCGCGCCGGACAGCACGTCGTCGTCCACAGTGGACCGGGGCAGCGGCTTGAACGCGAGCTGCGCCACGATCCCGGCCGCCGACTCGCGCACCTCGTCGCCCTGCTCGCGCCACGCGTGGTCGATCGCCTCCAGCACCTGCCGGAACGACGGCAGGCCCGGCCGCGGCGACGGCGGGTAGTACGTGCCCGCGTAGAACGGCTCGCCGTCGGGGGTGAGGAAGCAGGTCATGGGCCAGCCGCCGTGCCCGCTGAGCGCCTGCGTGACCGCCATGTAGACCGCGTCCACGTCCGGACGCTCCTCGCGGTCGACCTTCACGTTCACGAAGTGCTCGTTCATGTAGGCCGCGGTGGCCTCGTCCTCGAACGACTCGTGCGCCATCACGTGGCACCAGTGGCACGCCGCGTACCCGACCGAGAGCAGCACCGGCACGCCCCGCTCCCGCGCCTCCTCGAACGCCTCCGCCGACCACGGGTGCCAGTGCACCGGGTTCCCGGCGTGCTGGAGGAGGTACGGGCTGGTCGAGGACGCGAGCCGGTTCGTCATGGCTCCACAGTAATTCCCGGACAACGGCCGGACGCGTCGATCAGACTGGGGCGCATGGAGCCCTCAGCCGAGCCGTTGCCGCACGACCTGCGCCACGAGACCGGGCCGTTCGACGTCGTCGGCGACGTGCACGGGTGCCTCGCGGAACTCGTCCACCTGCTGCGCGAGCTGGGCTACTCCGCGGAGGGGGTGCACCCGGACGGCCGCAAGGTGGCGTTCCTGGGCGACCTGGTGGACCGCGGGCCGGACACGCCGGGCGTGCTGCGGCTCGTGATGGGGATGGTGGCGGCGGGCCACGCGCTCTCCGTGCGCGGGAACCACGAGGAGAAGCTGGTCCGGGCGTTGAAGGGGCACGACGTCCAGGTCGGCCACGGCCTGGAGCGGTCGTTGGACCAGCTCGGCCGGGAGAGCGCCGGGTTCACCGAGGAGGTGCTGGCGTTCTGCGACGCGCTCGTGCCGCACTACGTCCTGGACGGCGGCAGGCTCGTCATCGCCCACGCCGGCCTGCCCGAGCGCTTCCACGGCGTCGAGTCGGCGCGGATGCGGGCGCTGGCGCTGTGGGGCGTGGGCACGGGCCGGTACGACGCGCGCGGCTTCCCGGTCCGCTACCCGTGGGCGCGCGACTACCGCGGCGCGGCGATGGTCCTCTATGGACACACGCCGGTCGAGGAGCCGGAGTGGGTGAACGGCACCCTGTGCCTGGACACGGGGTGCGTGTTCGGCGGCCGGCTCACCGCGCTGCGCTACCCGGAGCGCGAGCTGGTGTCCGTCCCGGCCCGGCGCGCCTGGTACCCGCGGTAGCGCCTAGTCGTCCTTCTTCGCGTCGCCGTTGCCGGCCTTCGCCTCGGGCTCGGCCTTGGCGTCCGGCTCGTCGAAGGACGCGGGCAGCTTCCGCAGGTGCTTGCTCATCGACTTGACCAGGAAGACCACGGCGATGAAGAACAGCACCAGGACGAGCAGGCCCAGCGGGGAGGACTTGCCGAAGTCCTCCTGCTGGCCGCCCGGGTCCTTGTCCGTGGACGGCGGCTGGGCCAGCACGACCGCCGTGGTCTGCGACCACGGGATCGGGTCGAACGAGGTCACGCGGTCACCCTCTCCCGGACGCCCGCGAACAGGTCGTCCTCGGGCACGGTGCTGTCGACCAGCGACCGCGCCAACTCGTACTCCTCCGTCGGCCACACCGAGCGCTGCATCTCCAGCGGCACGGCGAACCAGCGGCTCTCGGGGTCGATCTGGGTGGCGTGGGCCTTGAGGGCCTCGTCGCGCACCGGGAAGAAGTCGGCGCACTCGACCCGGGTCGTGACCCGCTCGATGACGTCCGGCTTGTCGGCGTCCCAGCCCGCCAGCCACTCGGCGTAGGGGGACTCCTGACCGGCGGCGATCAGGGCCTCGTGGAACGCCATCAGCTTCGCGCGGGAGAAGCCGTGCGAGTAGTACAGCTTCAGCGGCTGCCACGGCTCGCCCAGCTCGGGGTAGCGCTCCGGGTCGCCCGCCGCGTCGAACGCGGCGACGGACACCTCGTGGCAGCGGATGTGGTCGGGGTGCGGGTAGCCGCCGTTCTCGTCGTAGGTGACGATCACGTGCGGGCGGAACTCGCGGATCACCTCGACCAGCGGCGGCGTGGACTCCTCCAGCGGCACGAGGGCGAAGCAGCCCTCGGGCAGCGGCGGCAGCGGGTCGCCCTCGGGCAGGCCCGAGTCCACGAACCCCAGCCAGCGGTGCTCGACACCGAGGATCCCGGCCGCGCGGGCCATCTCCTGGCGGCGGATCTCGGCGATGTTCTCCAGCACGTCGGGGCGGTCCATGGCGGGGTTGAGGATGCTGCCCGCCTCACCGCCCGTGCAGGTCACGACCATGACCTCGTGGCCCTCGGCCACGTAGCGGGCCATCGTGGCGGCGCCCTTGCTCGACTCGTCGTCGGGGTGCGCGTGCACCGCCATCAGGCGCAGCTTCTCAACCATGACGGTGGTGCTCCTCCTCGCCCCTGCCGGACCTGACCGGTCCGGTCCCTGCGACACTCAACGCGGTGGTCGAGGGACATTGTTCCCCACGGGCAGGAAGGCTTCGGACAGTGGCACTGCCGGAGGGTCGGTACGGCAAGCCCCGGGCGCCCCTGCCCAGGTGGGCGCGGTGGTCACTCCCCGTGATCGCGGTGCTGGTGGGCGGGGTCGTCGCCTGGGTCGGCTACCGCAACCTGGGCACGATGCCCGTCGAGGCCAAGCAGACCGCGTTCGAGGTGCGGGGCGACAGCTCGGTCGAGATCACGTTCGAGGTGGTCAGGCAGACACCGGAGCGGCCCGTGGTGTGCATCGTGCGCGCCCGCTCCGGCGACGGCGACGAGGCGGGCCGGCGCGAGGTCCTGGTCGAGCCGGGAGCGGGCACGGTGCGCGCCACGACCGTGTTGCGGACGTCCAAGCCTCCGGTCACCGGCGAGGTGTTCGGCTGCTCCTACCAGGTTCCGGCGTACCTGTCCACGAGGTAGCGGCCAAGCGGGTGATCTGCGGGTTTAGTGGCCGATCCGGGAACAAAACGGCGTCGTCGAACGTTCTGTGCGTGTTACTCTGGCCATTCAGCACGGCCCCGACGCGGGCCGTGTTTTTCCGTTCCGGGCTGGTGCGCCCGGGAACTGCCAGCCCACGCCGTGGGCCGGAGCAAGACAAGGAGTTGGTGACCGTGAGCGACACTGAGGTGACCTGGCTGACCCAGGAGGCCTACGACCGGCTCAAGGGAGAGCTGGACGAGATGATCGAGAATCGCCCGGTCATTGCTGCGGAGATCAACGCGCGTCGCGAGGAGGGTGACCTCCGGGAGAACGGCGGGTACCACGCGGCCCGCGAGGAGCAGGGCAAGCAGGAGGCCCGCATCCGCCAGCTGCAGGAGCTGCTGAGGGTCGCCAAGGTCGGCGAGGCGCCCACGGTGACGGGCGTCGCGGCGCCCGGCATGGTGCTCACCGTCCGTTACGACGGGGACGACGAGACGGAGGAGTTCCTGCTCGCCACCCGTGAGGAGGGCGCGCACGGCGCCCTGGAGGTCTACTCCCCCTCGTCGCCGCTGGGCAAGGCGTTGCTCGGCGCGAAGGAGGGCGAGGCACGTCAGTACGAACTGCCCAACGGCAGCACGATGAAAGTCACGCTGATCAAGGCCGTGCCGTACGCCGGCTGACCCCCAAGACACCGGGAGGGCGGCCACCACGCGGGGTGGCCGCCCTTCTGCTGTCGTTCTCACGTGATGCGTTCCAGCAGGGGACGCACCCGTGGCGGGACGGGGGTGGACAGCGCGATCGACGTGGACAGCCGCTGCACGCCCGGCACGTCCACGATCGAGTCGATCACGCGTTGCAGGTCGGCGTTGGACCGGGCCACGACCCGCGCGAACAGGTCACCCGGCCCGGTCGTCGCGTGCACCTCGCACACCTCGTTGATCGCGGCCAGCCCCTGCGACACCTCGTGCCGCCGTCCCTGGGCGATCTCCAGCACCGCGAACGCGGTCAGCCCGTAGCCCATCGCGGCCAGGTCGAGCGCCGGCGGGAAGCCGGTCAGCACGCCGCGCGCCACCAGCCGGTCCAGCCGGGCCTGCACCGTGCCGCGGGCCACGCCGAGGCGCCGCGAGCACTCCAGCACGCCGAGCCTGGGCTCGTCGGTGAGCAGCAGCAACAGCCGTGCGTCCAGAGCGTCCACGGCCTGGTCAGAGTGTTCAGCTTGCGGGTCCGAAGGCATGGATCACTGTACAAGATGACCAGTGAAACTTCGTACTGTTGCTCACCCTGACCAGCGAAGCACATCCTGTGAGGCATGACGCAGCAGCTTGACGACGTGAGCTACGACCAGCTCCGCCAACTCGTGGGCCTGGTCGACTACGACGGGACGCGCGACCCGTTCCCCGTCCGCTCGATGGACGCCGTGGTGTTCGTGGTCGGCAACGCGACCCAGACCGCGTGGTTCTACCAGGTCGCCTTCGGGATGCAGCTCGTCGCGTACGCCGGGCCGGAGACGGGGCAGCGGGACCACAAGTCGTTCGTGCTGAAGTCCGGCTCCGCGCGGTTCGTGATCAACGGGGGTGTGCGGCCGGACAGCCCGCTGCTCGACCACCACCGCAAGCACGGCGACGGCGTGGTGGACCTCGCGCTGGAGGTCGCCGACGTCGACCGGTGCGTCGAGCACGCGCGGTCCCAGGGCGCGACCGTCCTGGAGGAGCCGCACGACCTCACCGACGAGCACGGCACCGTGCGCGTCGCGGCCATCGCGACCTACGGCGAGACCCGCCACACCCTGGTCGACCGGTCGGGCTACCGCGGGCCGTACCTGCCCGGGTACGAGGCGCGGGAGTCCACGGTCGTGCGGCCGGCGGGCGCGCCGAAGCGGTTGTTCCAGGCGGTCGACCACTGCGTGGGCAACGTCGAGCTCGGCCGGATGGACCACTGGGTCGAGTTCTACAACCGGGTGATGGGCTTCGTGAACATGGCGGAGTTCATCGGCGACGACATCGCCACCGACTACTCGGCGCTGATGAGCAAGGTCGTCTCCAACGGCAACCACCGGGTGAAGTTCCCGCTCAACGAGCCGGCGGTGGCGAAGCGGAAGTCGCAGATCGACGAGTACCTGGAGTTCTACGAGGGCGCCGGCGTGCAGCACATCGCGCTGGCGACCAACGACATCGTGGCCACGTTGACCGCGATGCGGGCGGCGGGCGTGGAGTTCCTGGAGACGCCGGACTCGTACTACGACGACCCGGAGCTGCGGGCGCGCATCGGCGAGGTGCGCGTGCCGATCGAGGTGCTCAAGGAGCACCGGATCCTGGTCGACCGGGACGAGGACGGCTACCTGCTGCAGATCTTCACCAAGCCGATCGGGGACCGGCCGACCGTGTTCTACGAGCTGATCGAGCGGCACGGGTCGCTGGGCTTCGGCAAGGGCAACTTCAAGGCGCTGTTCGAGGCGATCGAGCGCGAGCAGGAGCGTCGCGGCAACCTCTGAGGCCGCTGGAACCGCCGGGCGACGTCCGGCGTCGTGACGGCGACAGGCCGGTCCGGGCACCCCCGGGCCGGCCTTATTCTGTCGGAACGCTGACGAAGCCCGTACCGCGCGCGCCGCTACCGGTACTCTCGGTGCGGGGATATCTCACACAGCATTCACCTGGAGGGTGGCGATGGCGCTCGCGGCACGGGTGACCGCGGTGCTCCCGCTCGTCGGAGCGGTGGCCACGGCCGTGGCGTTGACCGGCGCGGCCTTCTTCACCGTGGCTCACGCGGGGTGCGCGGACGGCGGCCGGTTCGTGGAGCGCGACGGCGTGGTGGAGTTCGTCGGCGGGTGCGTGGACTCGAGCGAGCTGCCCGCCGTGCCGCGGGTGGAGAACGCGCGGTACGACGTCAAGCCCTGACGTTCGCGCGCGTTTGGGTGATAGTGGACCCATGTGTCGCAACATCAGGGTGCTCCACAACTTCGAACCGCCCGCCACCGAGGACGAGGTCCGTGCGGCGGCCGTTCAGTACGTGCGCAAGGTGAGCGGGGCGGCGCGTCCGTCGGCGGCGAACCAGGAGGCGTTCGACGCGGCCGTGGAAGCGGTCGCCGAGGCCACCCGCGTGCTGCTGGAATCGCTGGTCACCACCGCCCCACCGCGCGACCGCGAGGTCGAGGCCGCCAAGGCCAAGGAACGCTCCGCCGCCCGCTTCGGCCCCCGCTAACCCGCGTGTCGAACCTCCAGGTCCCGCGTGTCGAACGCTCGGGTCGCGCGTGTCGAACCTCCAGGACCCGCGTGTCGAACCCTCAGAACGCTGAATTCACCATTCGCGCACACGAGCCGGTTGTCCCGAATGTGGAACTCAGGGGACCTGGAGCGTTCGACACGCGGGTCCTGAGCGTTCGACACGCGGGACGCGAAGGTTCGACACGCGGGGCCTGAGCGTTCGACACGCGGGTTAGGAGAGGGCGGTCAGCAGGTCGGTGATCAGGTCGTCGGGCGATTCGATGCCCACGGACAGGCGGACCAGGTCGGCGGGGACCTCCAGGAGGGAGCCCGCCGTGCTGGCGTGGGTCATGCGGCCCGGGTGCTCGATCAGGGACTCGACGCCGCCCAGCGACTCGGCCAGGGTGAACAGCTCGGTGCGGGAGCACACGCGCAGCGCGGCCTCCTCGCCGCCGGCGACGGTGAACGAGATCATGCCGCCGAACCGGCGCATCTGCTTCGCCGCGACCTCGTGGCCGGGGTGCTCGGGCAGGCCCGGGTAGTACACGCGGGTCACCTTCGGGTGCCGGAGCAGGGCCTCGGCGATCTTCTCGGCGTTGTCCGAGTGCTTCTCCATGCGCACTTCGAGCGTCTTGATCCCGCGCAGCGTCAGCCACGCGTCGAACGGCCCCGGCACGGCGCCCGCGCCGTTCTGCAGGAACCCGAACTGCGCGTCCAGCTCGTCGTCCGACGTGATCAGCGCGCCGCCGACGACGTCCGAGTGCCCGCCCACGTACTTGGTGGTCGAGTGCAGCACCACGTCCGCGCCCAGCTCCAGCGGGCTCTGCAGGTACGGCGAGGCGAACGTGTTGTCCACCACGAGCCGCGCGCCCGCCGAGTGCGCGACCTGCGCGAGCAGCGCGATGTCGGCGATGTTGAGCAACGGGTTGGTCGGCGTCTCGATCCACACGACCTTGGTGTTCGGCCGGATCGCCGCGCGCACCGCGTCGACGTCGGACACCGGCGCGGGCGTGTGCTCCACGCCCCAGTGCGACAGCACCTTGTCGATCAGCCGGAACGTGCCGCCGTAGGCGTCGTTCGGGATGACGACGTGGTCGCCGGGACGGCACAGCGTCCGCAGGGCGGTGTCGGTCGCGCCCATGCCCGAGGCGAACGCGCGGGCGTGCCGGCCGCCTTCGAGCGCCGCCAGGCACTCCTCCAGCGCGGCACGGGTGGGGTTGCCGGTGCGCGAGTACTCGAACCCGCCGCGCAGCCCGCCCACGCCGTCCTGCGCGTAGGTGGAGGTGGCGTGGATCGGCACGATCACCGAGCCCGTGGTCGGATCGGGGTCCTGCCCGGCGTGGATGGCCCTGGTCGCGAAACCGTACTGGCCGGTGTCCGTCATGCCCCTAGGGTACGGCGACCGAAAAAGCAACCGCCCGTCGGCCGGATGGCAGACGGGCGGTCGGGTGAACGGTCAGGCCGCGGTCACCACTGCTGCTGCGGCGGCTGCTGGCCGTACGGGTTCTGCTGCTGCGGCTGGCCGTACGGGTTCGACGCGGGCGGCTGGCCGTACGGGTTCGGCTGCTGCTGGCCGTAGCCGCCGGCGCCGGGGTAGCCGCCGGGGGCCGACGCCTCGGGGGCGTTGACCACGACGGTGCCCATGATCTTGTCGGCCCACGTCTGCTTCTTGGCCTCCCACAGGGGCGCGAACCAGCCCGCGTAGCAGGGCAGCGAGTCGACGAAGTGGCACAGGTGCCGCACGAAGGCGTTGCCGAAGCCGATCGGCTGGCCCGTCTCCTCCTTGATGAGCTTGATCTTGGCGATCTTCTTGCCCATCGACTGGCCGGTGGTGCCGGCCAGGTACCAGGAGTTGTAGATCATGAAGCCGAGCAGGCCCAGGTACCCGATGCCCCCGAGGATCAGGGACAGGACCTCGTCGCCGGTCGCCGTGCCGATGCCGACGAGGATGCCGACCACCACGCCCGGCGCGAAGTAGTCGATCAGCGCGCCGACCGCGCGGCTGCCCCACTCCGCGTAACCGCCTGCGGGCGCACCGTAAGCGGGCTGGGCGGCGTAGCCCGGCTGCGCGCCCCACGCCTGCTGCTGCGGCTGGCCGTACGGGTTCGACGCGGGCGCCTGGCCGTACGGGTTGTGCTGCGGCGGCTGCTGGCCGTAGGGGTTCTGCTGCGGCTGGCCGTACGGGTTGGACGGCGGCTGCTGCCCGTACGGCTGCTGGCCGTACTGGGGCGGCTGCTGCCCGTACGCGGGCGGCTGCTGGGCCGGGAACGCGCCCGAGCCCGGCTGCTGCGCCGGCTGGCCGTACGGGTTGGACGGCGGCTGCTGCGTCGCGCCCGGCGGCACGACCTGGGTCGCGTCCGGGTTCGCCGGTGGCTGCTGCTGGCCGGAGGGCACGACCTGGGTCGCCTCCGGCGGCGGGAAAGCAGGGGGCTGGCCGCCGCTCGGCACGACCTGCGTCGCGTCGGCGTTCGGGGGCTGGGCACCCTGCCCCTGCTCCTGCTGGTTGTGACCGCCGAACTGCTGGTTTCCTGGCGGCTGCGGAGCGTTCATCGGAGTTTCCAACCCCCTTGGCACGGGCCGTAGGTGTATGAGTCGGTGGCCAACGCTAGCGGATGCCACCGCCCTGGCCACGCGCAACCGGTCAACCTGTCCCGATCCGCGATGGGGAACGGGACAGGTTGACGACCCGGAGGAGGCCGATCAGCGACCGGCGAGGAAACCCAGGATGTCCTGCCGGGTGACGACACCGGCGGGCTTGCCGTCCTCCAGCACCAGCGCACCGTCCGCTGAGGACAGTGCCGCCATGGCGGAGCTGATCGACTCGCCCGCGCCGATCGTGGGCAGCTTCAGCGACATGTGCCGGTCCAGCCGGTCGGTCAGCTGCGCCTTGCCGGTGAACAGCGCGTCGAGCAGGTCCCGCTCGTTGACCGCGCCCGCGACCTCGGCGGCCATCACGGGCGGCTCGGCGTTGACGACCGGCATCTGGGAGACGCCGTACTCGCGCATGATCGCGACCGCCTCGGCGACCGTCTCGTTGGGATGGCCGTGCACCAGGTCAGGCATCGTGCCGTCCTTGCGCCGCAACACGTCGCCCACCGTCGCGCCGGACGTGTCGGGCGACAGGAAGCCGTACTGCGCCATCCACTTGTCGTTGAACACGCTCGACAGGTAGCCGCGCCCGCCGTCGGGCAGCAGCACCACGATCACGTCGTCCGGGCCCGCGGAATCGGCCACCCGCAACGCCGCCGCGACCGCCATGCCGCACGAGCCTCCGACGAGCAGGCCCTCCTCGCGGGCCAGCCGCCGGGTGATCTCGAACGAGTCCGAGTCGCTCACCGCGACGATCTCGTCACACACGTCGCGGTCGTAGGCGTCCGGCCAGAAGTCCTCGCCGACGCCCTCGACGAGGTACGGCCGGCCCGAGCCGCCGGAGTAGACCGAGCCCTCGGGGTCCGCGCCGATGACCTTCACGCGGCCCTCGGAGACCTCCTTGAGGTAGCGGCCCGTGCCGGAGATCGTGCCGCCGGTGCCGACGCCCGCGACGAAGTGCGTGATCCGGCCGTCGGTCTGCCGCCACAGCTCCGGCCCCGTGCCGTGGTAGTGGCTGGCCGGGTTCTCCGGGTTGGCGTACTGGTTGGGCTTCCACGCGCCGGGGATCTCGGCGACCAGGCGGTCGGAGACGTTGTAGTAGGAGTCGGGGTGCTCCGGCGGGACCGCGGTCGGGCACACCACGACCTCCGCGCCGTAGGCCTTGAGCACGTTGCGCTTGTCCACGCTGACCTTGTCCGGGCAGACGAAGACGCACTTGTAGCCCTTCTGCTGGGCCACGAGCGCCAGGCCGACGCCCGTGTTGCCCGAGGTCGGCTCGACGATCGTGCCGCCGGGCCCGAGCTCGCCGCTGCGCTCGGCCGCCTCGACCATGCGCAGCGCGATGCGGTCCTTCACGCTGCCGCCGGGGTTGAGGTACTCGACCTTGGCCAGGATGAGCGGCCGCCGGCCCTCGGCGACCGCGTTCAGCTTCACCAGCGGCGTGTTGCCGACCAGGTCTACGACGCTCTCGACGTACTCCACGACGGACCTTCCACTTCTTGAGATGACTCGCTGAGCGTATATGGGTGGCGCGCCGTTCGGCCCGGTGGACGATGGGGTGGGACAGGGAGGTGCCGATGCGGGGGTTCCGGCTCCTCGCGGTGGTCGCGGGGGCGTTGGGCGGGTTGACCGGGGTGGCGTACGGGCTGGTCACCGAGCAGACGCGGCGGGCGCGGGTGGTGATCGGGGTGCCCGAGGCGCCGCCGCCGCGTGCCGACGGCGTGTACGGGGAGGGCGGCGGGACGCCGGTGCGGTTCGCCGTGCTGGGTGACTCGATGGCGGCGGGGCTGGGCGTGGACGACGCGGCCGACCTGCCCGGCGTGGTGCTGGCGACCGGCCTGGCCGACGAGGCGGGCGTGCCGGTGCGGCTGGAGACGTACGCGATCTCGGGGTCCACGACGCGTGACCTGGTGGCGCAGGTGGACCGGGTGGTGGCCGACCCGCCCGACGTGGCGCTGGTGATCATCGGGGCGAACGACGTGACCACGCGGCTGTCGATCCCGGTGTCGGCGGCGCTGCTGGGCGCGCAGGTGCGGCGGCTGCGCGCGGCGGGGGTCGGCGTGGTCGTCGGCACGTGTCCCGACCTGGGCACGGTGCGGCCGATCGCGGAGCCGCTGCGGTCGGTGGCGCGGGAGTGGTCGCGGCGGTTGGCGCGGGCGCAGCGGGTCGAGGTGGAACGGGCGGGCGGCGTGGCGGTGGCGCTGGGCGACCTGCTGGCGGCGGAGTTCCGGGCGCGGCACGCCGACTACTTCAGCCGGGACCGGTTCCACCCGAGCGCGACCGGGTACGAGGCGGCGACGTCGATCCTGCTGGCCCCGCTGTGCGGCGTCCTTCGTCACGAGTGGTGGCCGCGCTGAACGGGCGTTAACTAGGCTGCACGTCACACGTTGCGGCGAAACAAAGGAGTTCCGTAATGCCTGAGGCCGTGATCGTCTCCGCCGCCCGGTCGCCCATCGGGCGCGCGGGCAAGGGCTCGCTCAAGGACGTGCGCGCCGACGACCTGACCGTGCAGGTCCTCAAGGCCGCGCTGGCGAAGGTCCCCCAGCTCGACCCGAACGACATCGACGACCTCATGCTCGGCTGCGGCCTGCCCGGCGGCGAGCAGGGCTTCAACATGGGCCGCGTGGTGTCCGTGCTGGCGGGGTACGACACCCTGCCGGGCACGACCGTGACGCGGTACTGCGCGTCGAGCGTGCAGACGACCCGGATGGCGCTGCACGCGATCAAGGCCGGCGAGGGCGACGTGTTCATCAGCGCCGGCGTGGAGACGGTGTCGAGCTTCGCGCGCGGGTCGTCGGACTCGTGGCCGGGCACGCACAACCCGGTGTTCGCCGACGCCGAGGCGCGCACGGCGGCCGTGGCCGAGTCCGGGGCGTCGGAGTGGGTCGACCCGCGGCGCGACGGGCGGGTGCCCGACATCTACATCGCCATGGGCCAGACCGCGGAGAACCTGGCGCTGGCCAAGGGCGTGACGCGGCAGGAGATGGACGAGTTCGGCGTGCGGTCGCAGAACCTCGCCGAGAAGGCCATCGCCAACGGCTTCTGGGCGCGCGAGATCACGCCCGTGACGCTGCCGGACGGCACGGTGGTGTCGGCCGACGACGGCCCGCGGCCGGGCGTGACGCTGGAGGGCGTGTCGGGGCTCAAGCCGGTGTTCCGGCCGGACGGCCGCGTCACGGCGGGCAACTGCTGCCCGCTCAACGACGGCGCGGCGGCGTTGGTGATCATGAGTGACGTGAAGGCGAAGGAGCTGGGCATCACGCCGCTGGCGCGGATCGTGTCCACCGGCGTGTCCGGGCTGTCGCCGGAGATCATGGGGCTCGGGCCGGTCGAGGCGTCGAAGCGGGCGCTGGCGCTGGCCGGGATGTCGATCTCGGACATCGACCTGGTGGAGATCAACGAGGCGTTCGCGGCGCAGGTCATCCCGTCGTACCGGGACTTGGGCATCGACCTGGACCGGCTCAACGTCAACGGCGGGGCGATCGCCGTGGGCCACCCGTTCGGGATGACGGGCGCGCGGATCACGACGACGCTGATCAACTCGCTGCAGTTCCACGACAAGCAGTTCGGCCTGGAGACCATGTGCGTCGGCGGCGGGCAGGGCATGGCGATGGTGCTCGAGCGGTTGAGCTGAACCGCGTCACGAATACCGTTACCCGACGTCCTACCCTTGAGTAGGGAGGTCGGGGTGACGATGCCGTACGTGTGGTGGCACAGCGGGTACGACCGGCTGTGCCACGCCTTTTCCGTGGAGCAGGCGTCCGAGGCGTACTTCGAGGCGGCGTGCGCCCACTCCGTGCCGCCGGAGTTGGTGGTCCGGTCGCGGAGCGGGACGTTGTGCGTGCCGTGCCTGGTGGAGGTCGGCTCGTCGATGGAGGACCACCACGTGTGGCGCGACTGACGACGGTCCTGAGCGTTGAACTCAGGGGTCCTGAACGTAGGACACGCGCGACCTGAACGTAGGACACGCGCGTTCTGGAGGTTCGACACGCGCGAAGGGCGCCCCGCGGGGATCGGGACGCCCTTCGGGTGGTGCGGGTGGTGCTAGTCGTTCTGGAAGTACGACAGCAGGCGCAGGATCTCCAGGTACAGCCACACGAGGGTGACCATCAGGCCGAACGCGGCGAGCCAGGCGTACTTCGCCGGCAGCGCGGCCCGGATCATCTCGTTCGCGGCCTCGAAGTCCAGCAGGAAGCTGAACGCCGCGATGCCGATGACCACCAGGCTGAAGACGATCGCCAGGGTGCCGCCGTCGCGCAGGCCCATGTTCACGCCGAACATGCCCATGACCAGGTTGCCGAGCATGAGCACGACCGCGCCCACGGTGGCGCCGATGATCCACTTGGTCAGGCGCGGCGTGACGCGGATCGCACCCGTCTTGTAGACCACGAGCATCGCGCCGAACACGCCGAACGTGCCCAGGATCGCCTGCCACGCGATGCCGGGGAAGATCGACTCGAACACGCCGGTGATCGCGCCGAGGAACACGCCCTCGGCCGCCGAGTAGGCGAGGACCATCGGGCCGCTGGGCATGCTCTTGAAGGTGATGATCAGGGCCAGGACCAGGCCGATGATCATGCCGGGCAGCGCGAGCGCGAACGGCGCGACCTGGCCGGACAGCACCAACCACGCCGAGACGAACCCGGTGAGGATGGCCACGCCGAGCGTCGTCGCGGTCTTGGTCACCACGTCGTCGATCGTGATCGGGCGCTCGCCGGTGGTCGGCGGGGCGCCCTGGTAGCCGCCGTACTGCTGCGCCTCGTAGGGCTGACCGAAGCCTGCGTAGTTACCGCTACCGCCGCCGGTCGGCAGGTTGCGGAACGCGGGGTTGCTGGTGGTACGCACCTCGTCCTCCTGTGGCGTGCTGACGCCGTCACGGGTTCAACGACCACACGAGTCGATCGGTTCCCGTCGGGTAAAAGTGACTTTACTCGGACTGTCGATCTCGAATCCACACCCCGCGCTGCGGAGCGTAGTCGGCGTTCCACCCCGCTGGTGGCTTGTCGACGTGATCTCCGACCCGTAAGGCTCAGTGCCGGCAGGTCTCACCGACCGGCGACGCCCACCGGCGCGCCCGAGGGGTTCAGGACATCATGGTGTGGAGACGACTCGCCGGCGCGGTGCTCGCGGCCGGTCTGGCCCTGCTCGCCGCGCCCGCCGCGGGCGCGCAGACGTCCCTGGTGGAGAAGGGTCCGGGGCACGAGACCGACGCTCAGGGCTACCGGGGCAAACCGGCGGGCGGCGACTGGCTCGGCGCCTACAAGTGGCGCGGCCAGCAGGTGTGGTGCGTGCAGTACTCGCTGCTCGCGCCCGACAGCAACGTGGAGTACCAGGAGGGCGACGAGCTGCTCTCCAAGGGCGGCTCGCCGCTGCCCGACGACGTGGCGGGCAGCATCTCGTACCTCCTGCTGAGGTACGCGAACACCCAGTCGAATGACGAGGCGGCGGCGCTGGCGCACCTGCTGCACACGTGGACGGCGTCCGCGGACCCCGCCAAGGGCATCTCGCTCGACCCGAACAGCGACTTCCGCCACATCGCCTACAACGCCGACTTCCACTTCCAGCAGCTCGGGAAGTTCGGGCAGGCCCAGCAGGCGGTGCAGCGGCTCCAGGCGGAGGCGGCGGCCAACCGCGGCCCGTGGTCGGTCAAGGTGAGCGCTCCCGACGAGGAGCAGGTCATCGGCACGCCCGACACGTGGGTGGTGGACATCACCAAGGGCGACGGCGGCCAGGTGGCCGGCGCGCCGGTGACCGTGGAGCTGACCGACGCGACGCTGGAGGGCGGCGGCGCGGGCGGCGAGCTGGCCACGCCCACCGACGGCAAGGCGCTGGCGGTGCAGGTGGTGCCGACCGGGCCGAACCCGTCGGTCACGGTGAAGCTGGACAGCCCGGCCGACCGGCCGAAGGTCCACATCCCGGCGAACAACGACATGCAGCGGATCGTCACCACGGGCGGCGAGAAGAAGCTGACCGCGAACGCGTCGACGACCGCGAAGACCGCGCCGGGCGTGGTCAAGGTCGCCAAGACCGACGCCGAGACCGGCAAGGCGATCGCGGGCGTGGCGCTGAAGGTGACCGCGGCGGACGGCTCGAAGCCCGCGAAGCGGCAGGACGACACCGACCTGACCGGCCCCGAGGGCACGCCGCTGGTGCTCCAGACGGCCGCCGACGGCACCGCGACCGTGCCGGACCTGCGCACGCCGCAGGAGGTCTGCGTGGTCGAGGTCGCGCCGGCCAAGGGCTACGAGGAGTTCTTCGACCCCAACGCGCCGCCGAAGGTGTGCGGGACCGTCGAGGCCGGCCAGACGCTGGCGCTGGCGCTGACCAACAAGCCGGACAAGCCGATCGTCCCGATCACGATCCCGGCCGGTTCCGAGGGCGCGGGCGTGGTCGCGAAGGCCGCGTACACGACCGAGGTGTCGACCGGCGCGCTGGCCGGGTTCGGCGGCGTGGTGCTGATCGGCGCGGCGCTGGTCGGCCTGCTGGCCCGGCGACGGGCGACCGCGCGATCGTGAGAGCACTGCTGACCGGCGCGGCGGTGGCGGCCCTGGTCGCCTCCGCCGCGCTCGTCTCCACCCAGGCGCCGGACGTCGTGCTGGCGGGCCGGCCGGTCCCCGGTGACGCCGTGGTGCCGAACCCGTTGGGCGACAGCACGCGCTCCGGGCGCGGCGTGGACCTGGCCGGAATGCCGGTCGGCGCGAACCCGCCCGCGTCACCACCGCCGGCGACGACGACCACCGCTCCCCCGCCTCCCGCCGAAGCGCCCGCGCAGCGGCCGGGGACGGTGCGGCTGCCCGGCGGCGGGTCGGCGACGCTGGTGCGCGAGGAGGTCACCGCGTCCGGTGTGCTGCCGATCCCCGAGGCGCTCGGCGAGGCGACGTGGTGGGGCGTGGACCTGGGTGCGGCCGAGGGCGCGACGGTGCTGGCCGGGCACGTGAACTGGAAGGGCCTGACCGGGCCGTTCGACGAGCTGTGGCGGGCGTCGGTCGGGCAGCGCGTGACCGTGGTCGACACGGCGGGCCGCACGTTCGGGTTCCAGGTGAGCCAGGTCGAGGCGGTCCGGAAGGACGACCTGCCGTCCCGGGCCGTCGAGCTGTTCGGGCCGCGCGGCGCGCACCGGCTGGTGCTGGTGACGTGCGGAGGGCGGTGGGTCGGCGGCAACACCGGGTACGAGGAGAACCAGGTCGTGATCGCCACGCCCGTGACGTGACCGGTCGCGCGTTGTAGTCACGTCACACAGAGGCAACCTCCGGGCACTTCCCGTCGTCTTGTGGTTGTGAAGCGATGGGGCTGGTTGAGCACGGGCGTCGCGCTGGCGCTCACCCTGGTGGTGCTGGCCGTGCTGGGAGCCCGCGAACCCGGGCCTGCCGACCACGTGGGCGACCTGGGCGCGCCGCTGCCGATGGCGCCGCGCACGTCCGGCAGCGCCGGCGCCACCCCCTCGCCGACCGTGCCCGCCTCCGCCTCGCCGCCGTCGTGGATGCGGCGGATGCTGCCGGGCGAGAAGCCGCCTCAGTTCGTGCTGTTCTCGTTCGACGGCGCCGCGTCCAAGCCGCACTGGGACCGGATCATGCCGCTCGCCAAGCAGGTGAACGCGCACGTCACCGGCTTGTTGTCGGGCGTCTACCTGGTGCCCGACGACGACGCCGACAACTACACCGGTCCCGGACACCAGCCGGGCTACTCGTCCATCGGGTTCGGCGGCAGCCGCGCGGACGTGGCGCTGCGGATCGGCTACCTCAACGCCGCCATCGACGCGGGCCACGAGATCGGCACGCACTACAACGGCCACTTCTGCGTGGGCGACGAGCCGAACGTCGGCGCGTGGACCACCGAGCAGTGGAACCGGGAGCTGGACCTGTTCTTCGCGATCGTGGAGAAGGCCAGGCAGCAGGGGTTCAAGCTGGACCCGGCGGCCGTGCGGGGCGGCCGGACGCCGTGCCTGGAGGGCGACTGGGGGCAGGCGTTCCCGGCGATGCGCGGGCACGGCCTGGCCTACGACACCAGCCACGTCAGCCTGGGCGTGACGTGGCCGTCCGTGCAGGACGGGGTGTGGGAGTTCCCCATGCCGGAGGTGCGGGTGCCCGCCCTGGGCAAGCAGGTCGTGATGATGGACTTCAACCTCTGGTACGCGCTCAACGGCGCGAAGGAGGAGGCGGGCCGGGCCGGCGAGTACACCCGGATCGTGCTGGACACGTACCGGTCGGTGTACCAGGCGGCGCTGAACGGCAACCGCGCGCCGCTGGTGATCGGCAACCACTTCAACGAGTGGGCCGGTGGCGCGTTCAGCAACGCGGTGGAGGGATTCCTCGGCGAGGTGTGTGTCAAGCCTGAAACGGTGTGCGCCACCTATACGGAGGTGATCCAGTGGATGCAGTTGCAGGATCCGGTGGTGCTGGAACAGTTGAGGCGCATGCCCGCCGCCAGGAACTAGCGCGGTAGCCGCCGCACGCTCTACGGTGGGTTACCGCCGCCCCACGGAGAAGCACCACGCGTCCGAGGAGTTGCGATGACCACCGAGCCCGAGAAGCGACCCTGGGTCAAGCCCGATTTCCGGGACGTCGACACCCCGATGGAAGTCACCGCTTACGCCGCTCGCAGCTGAGCCCGCCGCGCCCCGCCCGGGTCCGGGCGGGGCGCCCGCGTACCGAGAGGTGCCTCCCTGCCGTGCCGACGCCCGAGACGTTGTTGTCCCCGGCCGAGTTCACCGCGCGCCTGCGCGCCCTCGCGCCCCGCTACTGGGACCGCCACCCGTTCCACCTCCGGCTGCACGAGGGCCGGTTGAGCAAGCACGAGCTGCAGCTGTGGGCCGCGAACCGCTGGCACTACCAGCGGGCGATACCGCGCAAGGACGCGGCGATCCTGGCCAACTGCCCGGACGTGGAGGTCCGCCGGGTGTGGCGGGAGCGGATCGTCTGGCACGACGGCGGCGGGCCGGGCGAGCGCCGGCCCAGAGAGGGTGGTGTCGAGAACTGGCTGCGGCTGGCCGAGGCCGTCGGGCTGACCCGCGAGGAGGTGCTGGACGAGCGGCACGTGCTGCCGGGCGTGCGGTTCGCCGTGGACGCCTACGTGACGTTCGCGCGCACCCGGCCGTGGGTGGAGGCGGTGGCGTCCGGGCTGACCGAGATGTTCTCCCGCGACCTGATGGCGCGGCGGCTGGTGGACATGCGCGAGCACTACCCGTGGATCGCCGAGGAGGGCTTCGCCTACTTCACCGAGCGGCTGGCGGTGGTCGCCGACGAGGGGAAGTCCACTGTGGACATCGTGGTGGGCCACTGCCGCACGCGCGAGCGGCAGGAGGCGGCCGTCGCGGCGCTGGCGTTCAAGTGCGACGTGCTGCGGGCCGTGCTGGACGCCGTGGACTACTACTCGTGAGCGCGCCGGACGCGGTGCCGCGCCTGCGCCGGGGCGTGAAGACGGCGTACGACGAGACGCGGGCCGGCCACGTGGTGCTGTTCCCGGAGGGCGTGCTGGTGCTCAACGAGACCGCGGCGGCGGTGGTCGCGCTGTGCGACGGCCGCACGTCCGTCGCGGGCATCGCGCGGCGGCTGGCCGAGGAGTTCGACGGGGTGGAGGCGGACGACGTGGCCGAGCTCGTGGCCCGGCTGGTGGCGCGGCGGGTGGTGGACATTGATGGCTGAGGCGCCGTTCGGGCTGCTCGCGGAGTTGACCCACAGGTGCCCGCTGCGCTGCGGGTACTGCTCCAACCCGGTGGACCTGGTCGGGCGCGGCGACGAGCTGGGCACCGCGCGGTGGCGCGAGGTGTTCGACCAGGCCCGCGCGCTGGGCGTGTTGCAGGTGCACCTGTCCGGCGGGGAGCCGTTGGCGCGCAAGGACTTGCCGGAGCTGGTCGCGCACGCGGCCGGGCTCGGCTGCTACGTGAACCTGGTGACGAGCGGGCTCGGGCTGACCCCGTCGCGGCTCGCGGAACTGCCCGGTGTCGACCACGTGCAGCTGTCCGTGCAGGACGCGCGGGAGGCGGGGGCGAACCTGATCGCGGGCGTCAAGGCGTTCGAGCCGAAGCTCCGCGCGGCCGAGGCGGTCCGGGCCGCCGGGCTGCCGCTGACCGTGAACGTGGTGCTGCACCGGCTCAACCTCGACCACGTCGGCGAGCTCGTGGCGCTGGCCGAGCGGATGGGCGCGGACCGGTTGGAGCTGGCCAACACCCAGTACTACGGGTGGGCGCTGCGCAACCGGGCCGCGCTGCTGCCGACGCGGGAGCAGCTCGCGCGGGCCGGGGAGGTGGTCGCCGAGGCGCGGGCGCTGTCGGGGATGGAGATCGTGTACGTGGTCGCCGACTACCACGAGGCGCACCCCAAGCCGTGCATGCACGGGTGGGGGGCGCGGCAGCTGACCGTGGCGCCGAACGGCGACGTGCTGCCGTGCCCGGCGGCGGGCGTGATCGACGGGCTGGGCGTGGAGAACGTGCGGGACCGGTCGCTGGCCGACATCTGGCACTCCTCGCCCGCGTTCACGGCCTTCCGCGGCTTCGACTGGATGCGCGAGCCGTGCCGGTCGTGCGCGCGGCGCGAGGTGGACTTCGGCGGGTGCCGGTGCCAGGCGTTCCAGCTGACGGGTGATGCGGCGGCGACCGACCCGGTGTGCTCGCTCTCGCCGCACCGGGGCGTGGTGGACCGGATCCTGGCCGGCGCCCCGGCCGAGTTGGAGCACCGGGCGGTCGTGCGGTGACGGTGACGGCGGCGGGCGCGGCGTGCGTGCTGCGCAGGGGCGTGCTGCGCAGGGGCGTGCTGCGCAGGGGCGCGCTGCGCAGAGGTCCTCGCCCAGGGGACCCCTGCTTTTATTCTGCCCGAGGGGTACGACATTTCCGGGTTGGTCGGGGGCGCGGATCGGGTCCGGCCGGCGGACACCGGGTGGTCGTGCGGTGAGGGTGGTCGTGCGGTGAGGGCGGTTGTGCGGTGAAGGTCGTCGTGCTCGGGACGGCCGCCGGTGGCGGGGTGCCGCAGTGGAACTGCGCGTGCGGGCCGTGCGCGGCGGTGCGGGAGGGTCGGTTGCCGGCGCGGACGCAGGACGCGGTGGCGGTGAGCGGCGACGGCGTGCGGTGGTGGCTGGTCAACGCGTCGCCGGACATCGGGGCGCAGCTCGCCTCGACACCGGAGCTCGCACCCGGTCCCGGTCCGCGCGACACGCCGGTCCGCGGTGTGCTCCTCACCGACGCCGAGCTGGACCACACGCTGGGCCTGGCGGTGCTGCGCGGCGCGCCCAGGCTGGAGGTCCACGCGCCGGTGGCCGTCCTGCACGCCCTCGCGCCCACCCGCGCCGTGCTGGGGACGTACGCCGAGTGGTCGTGGCGGCAGGTCGACCGGGCGTCCACGCTCGCGGGCGGGCTGGAGGTGACGGCGTTCCCGGTCGGCGACAAGCGGCCCCGCTACGCCGCGCCCGCGCCGGGCCCCTGGGTGGTGGCCTACCGGTTCCGCGACCCCGCCACCGGCGGCGTGCTGCTGTACGCGCCGTGCCTGGCGTCGTGGCCGGAGGGCTTCGACGCGCTGGTGGCGGAGGCCGACGTGGTGCTGCTGGACGGCACGTTCCACGCGCCGGAGGAGATGGGCACGGCCACCGGCAGGTCGAGCGGGCAGGCCGCGATGGGCCACCTGCCGATCGCGCACAGCCTGCCGCGGCTGCGCGGGCACCCGTCGACCCGGCGGGTCTACACCCACCTCAACAACACCAACCCGGTGCTGGACCCGGCGTCGCCCGAGCACGCGGAGATCACCGAGGCGGGCGTGGAGGTCGTCGCGGACGGCACGGTGATCGTCCTCTGATCGCGATCGGGGGGTTAAACCCACCGATTTGCCGGGGGGCAGCCGGAAGAATCGACGCCATGACGGACCACGACCTGGTACGCGCCGCCCGCACCCGGCTGACCCAGGCCGGCCTGGGGCTGGCGCGGACGCCGCTGTGCGTGGCGGGACTGCTGCTGGTCCCGCTCCAGCTCTACGCCTACCCGCTGATCCTGGTGACGGTCGGCGTGCCGTTGCTGCTGCTGTTCACCGCGCTGGCCCGCCACTACACCGGGTTCTTCCGCCGGTGGGCGGGCCGGGTGCTGGAGGTGGAGGTCCCGCCGCCGTACCGGCTGCCGGGCAACCGGGGCCCGATGACCAGGGTCCGCACCATCGCCACGGACCCGGCGACGTGGCGCGACCTGGCGTTCCTGCCCGTCAACGCGATCGTCGGGATCCTCTGCGGCGTGCTGCCGGTCGGGTTCTGGATCAACGGCGTGCTCGGGTTCGTGGTGCCGCTGATCTGGCTCGACCACGGGGACGTCGAGTACGTGCTGATCGACTACGACACCCCCGGCAACTTCGTGCTCGCGCCGCTGCTGGGCATCGCCTTCCTGGTGCTGGCCTGGTGGGCCACGCCCCGCGCCGCCCGGCTGCACGCGACCGTCGCCCGGTGGCTGCTCGCGCCCAGCGCCAACGCCGCCCTGACCGACCGGGTGCGGGTGCTGGCCGACTCGCGGGCCGACACGGTCGACGCGCAGGCCGCCGAGCTGCGCCGAATCGAACGGGACCTGCACGACGGCGCGCAGGCCAGGCTGGTCGCGCTGGGGCTGAGCCTGGGCATGGCCGAGGAGCTGCTGGCCCGTGACCCGCGGGCGGCGCAGGAGCTGCTGGCCGAGGCGCGGCAGTCGTCCACGCAGGCGCTGGCCGAGCTGCGGGACCTGGTGCGCGGCATCCACCCGCCGGTGCTGGCCGACCGCGGGCTGGACGGGGCGCTGCGCGCGTTGGCGCTGGCGCACCCGCTGCCGGTGGAGGTGGACCTGGAGCTGGCCGGGCGGCCGGAGGCGCCGGTCGAGTCGGCGGCCTACTTCGCGGTGGCCGAGACGCTGACGAACGTGGCCAAGCACAGCGGCGCGACCGCCGCGTGGGTGCGGGTGCGGCACGACGACGGCAGGCTGTCGCTGATGATCGGCGACGACGGGCGCGGTGGCGCGGAGGCGACCGACGGGGGCGGGTTGCGCGGGATCGAGCGCCGGCTGGCCGCGTTCGACGGCACACTCGGCATCGCGAGCCCGGTGGGCGGGCCGACGATCGTGACCATGGAGCTGCCGTGCGAGTTGTCCTCGGTGAAGACCTCGTCCTCCTCCGGGACGGCCTGATCCGGCTGCTGGAGGCCTACGACTTCGACGTGGTGGAGGCGGTCGACTCCGGTCCGGCGCTGCTCAAGGCCCTGGTCGACCACCGCCCGGACGTGGCGGTGGTCGACGTGCGGCTGCCGCCGACGTTCACCGACGAGGGGCTGCGGGCCGCGATCGAGGCCCGCAAGCGGGTGCCGGGGCTGCCCGTCCTGGTGCTCTCGCAGTACGTGGAGCAGCTCTACGCGCGGGAACTGCTGTCGGACCGGGGCGGTGCGGTCGGCTACCTGCTCAAGGACCGGGTGTCGGACGTCAGGCAGTTCGTGGACGCCATTCGCCGGGTCGCCGGGGGCGGCACCGCGATGGACCCCGAGGTCATCGACCAACTGCTCGCGCGGGGCGCGCGGGACCAGCCGCTGACCACGTTGACGCCGCGCGAGCGGGAAGTGCTGTCGCTGATGGCGGAGGGCCGTTCCAACGGCGCGATCGCGGCGCGGCTGTTCGTCACCGAGAAAGCCGTCGGCAAACACATCGCGAACATCTTCGGCAAGTTGGGCCTGCCGTTGTCCGAGGACGACAACCGGCGGGTGCTCGCCGTGCTCGCCTATTTGGACCGGGTGTAAATCGTTTCTTAGCCTAAGTACCATCTTGGTTTCCACGATGACCAGGGGGTGCGCATGGGCACGACCGCGGAGTTGGCCGACGAACTGCTCGACCTGATGTTCACGCAGGCGCCGTTGGGCGCGACCGCCTACGGCGTGCCGGGGTACGACCACCTGCTCGCCGACCACCGCGAGGAGACCGAGCGGGCCGCGCGGGCACGGGCGGTGGACATCGCCGAACGGGCGCGCGCCCTGCCCGCGGACGACGACCCCGTGACGCGTGCCGTGGTCGTCCAGCAGGCCGAGGCGGTCGTGGACCTGATCGACGCGCTGGGCGTCGAGTACACGATCACGGACTCGTTCTTCGCCCCGGCGGGCGAGGTGCTCTCGATCATGCCGACGACCGTGCTGTCGGGGCCGGAGTCCGAGCGGGCGTACCTGGACCGGCTCGCCGCGATCCCCGAGTTCCTGCGCCGCATCGCCGAACGGCAGCTCGCGGGCGCGGCGGCGGGCCGCACGCCCGTCCAGCACCTCGTGGACGCCGCCGTGGCGCACCTGGACCGCTACCTGGCCGCCGACGAGGACCCGCTGGCCCGTCCGGCGGGCGGCGAGGCGTTCGGCGCGGAGCGGGAGCGGCTGCTGGCCGAGGTGGTGCGGCCCGCGTTCGCCGCCTACCGGGACGTCGTCGCGGGCATCGAGGGCCGCCCGTCCGACCGGGTGGGCCTCGGCCGGCTGCCCGGCGGCGAGGCGATGTACGCGGCGCTGGCGCGGGTCCAGACCACGACCGACCGCACGCCCGCGGAACTGCACCAGACCGGCTTGGACGTGATGGCGGGCCTGGCCCACGAGTACGCGGAGCTGGGGCAGCGGGTGTTCGGCACGTCCGACGTGGCCGAGGTGCTGGAGCGGATGCGCACCGACCCGGCCCTGCGCTGGAGCACCGAGGACGAGCTGATCACCGCCGCCCGCGAGGCCGTGGCCAGGGCGGAGCAGGCAGCGCCGCGCTGGTTCGGGCGGGTGCCCGAGCAGCAGTGCCAGGTCGAGCCGGTGCCCGCCTCCGACGCACCCGGCGCGCCGATCGCGTACTACTCGCCGCCCACTCCGGACGGCCTGCGCGCCGGCACGTACTACGCGAACACCTACCGGGTCCAGGAGCGGTTCCGCTACCAGGCCGAGGCGATCGCGTTCCACGAGGCCGTGCCGGGGCACCACTTCCAGATCACGCTCGCCCAGCAGCTGACCGAGCTGCCGATGCTGCGCCGGGTCGCGCACGTGACCGCGTACCTGGAGGGCTGGGGCCTGTACACCGAGCGCCTGGCCGACGAGATGGGCCTGTACTCGGGCGACGTGGCGCGGCTGGGGATGCTGGCGATGGACTCGATGCGCGCCGGCCGGCTCGTGGTCGACACCGGCCTGCACGCGCACGGGTGGAGCCGCGAGCGCGCCGTCGAGTACCTGCGCGAGAACACGCCGCTGGCGCTGGTCGAGATCGAGAACGAGGTGGACCGGTACATCGCCGCGCCCGGCCAGGCGCTGGCGTACATGGTGGGCCGGCTGGAGATCCTGCGGATCCGGGCGGCGGCCGAGGAGGCGCTGGGCGAGCGGTTCGACATCCGCGACTTCCACGACGTGCTGCTGGGTGGCGGGCCGTTGCCCCTGGCAGTGCTGGACGAGGTCGTCTCGGAATGGGTGCGGAACCGCTGAACCGCGTCGGGTCATCCGATCGGACGCAGGTCCGATCGGGTGACCCCGCTGGTGATGGCACGACACAGCGCTTTGCGTTCACCCGGCAGATGGGTGAAGTCAATCCGGCGCCGAACGTGCCCCCGACGGGATTCGAACCCGTACTGTGACTCTTTTAAGGAGCCTGCCTCTACCGGTTGGGCTACGGGGGCAGCGGGGAGCCTAAGCCGTTACCGTGCGTTCGTGGGGCCGGTTCAGAAGAAGTCCCCCGCACGGCTCAATGAGATCGGCTATTGCGCTCATTCGGGTAATGGACCCAAGGCGCTCAGACCGAGTACGACTTCGTGATAAGCGTCACAGCCGAGTGCTTGTTCGACGAGCTCATCCCGCAATGCTGCGGTGAAGCCGATACCAAAACCCATTGCCGTAGCAACCAGATAAGCCGTTTGGGACAGATGTCCTACGTCCATTTGCACAACACGGTAAGCACGTGACGTGTCGTAACGCCATCTGGTCCGTTCGAGGACACCGGTGTACGCGAGGACCAACGGGGCCTGCCCGACCCAGTCCTGGTCGCCCGCCGCCGCGGTCATCTCGGCCGGCCCCCACGTCACCCCGATGGGCTCCAGCGCGTGCGCGAGCCCGTCGTAGTGGTACCAGCCCGGCTCCAGCGCATCGACGCCGCGCACGTGCGCGTACAGCTCGACCGGGTGGCGCCCGCCGCCGGACGGGCTGGTCTTGAACACCGTGCCGGACCGCCCGATCCGCGACCGCACGGGCGACGGGCCGCCCAGCACGGCGAGCAGCTCGGCGACGCGGGTCAGCGACAGCGTGCCCGGACCGAACTCGCGGGTGGTGCGGCGGGCCAGCAGCACGTCCAGCAGGCCCGCCGAGGCCCACCGGGACGTGCCGTCCAGGCGGGGCAGCAGCACGGCGGTGCGGCCGAGGCTGCGGAACGGCGCGGGCGGCGGCTGGGCGTCGAGCTTCGCGTCCAGCACGGCGTCGTGCTCCTCCGCGCGCTGGAACGGCGCGTCGGCGAGCGTGCGGCTGGCGAAGTGGAAGTGCCGCGCCGACGGCCCCCAGTCGCCCCAGGCGGCGAGCAGCCGGCGTTCCTCGTCGTGCTCGGGCGAGCCCTCGACGATCAGGACACCGGCCTCGACCAGCTCGTCCAGCACCTTGCGCAGCGCCGCCCGGTCGTCCTCGGCCAGCGGCGCGAGCAGCGCGTCGACGTCGGTGAACTCGGTGAACTTGCGGCACAGCAGCTCGGCGGTCTCGCTGATGGCGAATTGGCGGTGGTGGAGGTAGTCGTCCCACACCACGGCGCCGTCGGCGTAGAACAGCGTCGCGTGCTCAGCGACCTTTGCCCGCACCCAGCAGCTCCTTGAAGCGCGCCGCGACCCACTCGTGCACGGCGTCGGACACCCGTGAGTCCTGCGCCCGGTGCTCGAACCACCGCCAGTCGCAGTTGACGTTGACCTCGAGGAACACGTGGTCGCCGCCGGAGACGAGCAGGTCGAACGCGGCCACCTGGAGCCGCCAGTGCCTGGCCAGCGCGAGCAGCCGGTCGGTCAGCCCGGCGGGCACGTCGACGGGCGTGACGCGGACCGCCTCGGGGTCGACCCACAGCTGCGCCGGGTCGAGCTTGTCGACCTGGAACGCCAGGCACCGCTCGCCCACCACGAACACGCGCAGCTCGGTGTCGGAGGGCACGTACTCCTGCACGATCACCGGCGCGGACTCGGGCACGTCGCCGGAGCGGCTGGTCTCCAGCGGGCGCGGGAACAGGCCGTGCTGCATGCCGGGGCGCGGTTCGAGCAGGTGGCGGCCGGAGGTCTTGACGATGCACCTCCCGCCGCCGGGGCGGGTGCGGCCGGGCCGGGTGGTGACCGTGGTGCGCGGCACCGTGAGGCCGAACGCGGAGGCGTCGGCGAGCTGGGTGAGCCGGTTGAGGTGGGAGGTGTTGCGGCTGGGGTTGACGTGCGCCCAGTCGCCCCGGCTGGACAGCCAGTCGGCGACCGCGCCCCACTGGTCCACGGCGTACGCGCCGGCCAGCGTGCCGGGCTCCAGCGGCAGGGCGGTCAGCTCGAAGTGCCTGCGCCACACCAGCAGGGGGCGCAGCAGCCAGCGGTCGAGCTCCAGCAGCGGCTGGTCGGTGTAGACGGTGAGCGGCAGGTCGACGGAGCGGTCGGCGTCGATGCGGGCCATCCGGATGCCGCGTTCGGCGAGCGCGATGGAGAGCTCGTTCATCTCCATGTCGGCCGCCCGGGCGAGGACCAGCACGCACGGCACGGGGCTGCCGTCGCCCTCGTCCACCATGCCGAGGCGGTGCACCTGCTCCTGGAAGTCCAGGCACTTGGGTTGCGACCGGAAGAGGTAGTCCTGGCCTTGGAGCAACAGCGGGGTGGGTTTCGCCGGTCTGGCGGCCTCGGGTGGGGGAACGGTCTCGTTCCCCCACCCGGAGACGGTCATGGCTCAGTCGTCTTTCTTGCTGCAAAAACGCTTTTCGGCGGTGGCGTACTCCGCGGAGTACTCCGCCAGCGCACGATCCTCGATCTCACCGCGGCGAAGCTGTGCGGCCAGCTCCTCGAGAGACATCGCGGTCACCTCTCTCCCCACTGATGCATCACACATTCAGGCGATACACCAGCTGTATTCTCGGGTTCACGTTACGCAATGTCAAGGCGACGCGCGATCCGTTAGCCCGTCTGGGGGCTCAAGTGGGAGGACTACGCCAGACGGCCCCGCGCCCGCCGCGACCGAACGGCGCAGCGTGCGCGGGACCGCCCGCGATCAGCTCTTGGTGGCGCGGTCGAACTCGGCCTTCGGCTCGTGGATCTGGCCCAGCGCGACGACCTCGCGGCCCGAGAACAGCGCCTGCGTCCAGTCCACGAACACCCGGAACTTGCGGTTGACCGTGGGCATGAACATGACGTGGTAGCTGCGGTGCATGAACCAGGCGACGACGCCCTTGAACCGCAGGCCGAACACGTCGGCCACGCCCTTGTACAGGCCCAGGCCCGCGACCGAGCCCAGGTACTTGTGGAAGTAGTCCTTCGGCTGCCTGCCGCGCAGCGTGGCCACGATGTTCTTCGCGAGCAGCTTGGACTGGCGGATGGCGTGCTGCGCGTTGGGCACGCAGGTCGCCGTCGGGTCCTCCTCGGTGCGCGACAGGTCCGGCACGGCCGAGCAGTCGCCCGCGGCCCACACGCCCGGCAGGCCAACGACCTGCATCGCCGCCGTGCAGCGGACCCGGCCGCGCTCGTCGAGCGGCAGGTCGGTGTTGCGCAGCATCGGGTTGGCCTTCATGCCCGCGGTCCAGATGATGGTGTCCGAGTCGAACTCGGTGCCGTCGTCCAGGACGACGTGGCCGCCCTCCATGCTCTTGACGCGCGTGTCGAGGTAGCACTTGATGCCGCGCTTCTCGAGCTGCTCGACGGTGTAGACGCCGAGCCGCGCGCTCACCTCGGGCATGATCCGGCCGGTGGCCTCGACCAGCACCCAGTGCATGTCGGACTGCTTGAGGCCCTCGTAGTAGCGCAGCGCGTAGCGGGCCATGTCCTCCAGCTCCGCCAGCGTCTCGATGCCCGCGAAGCCGCCGCCGATGACGACGAAGCTCAGCAGGCGCTTGCGCAGCTCCGGGTCGTTCGTGCTGGCGGCCTGGTCGAGCCGCGACAGCACGTGGTTGCGCAGGTAGATGGCCTCGCCGATGGTCTTCATGCCGATGCCGACCTCGGGCAGGCCCGGGATGGGCAGCGTGCGCGAGATCGCGCCCAGCGCCGAGACCAGCACGTCGTACTCGTACTCCTCGACGTGGCCGTCGGCGAGCTCGACCGTGACGGCCTTGCGCTCGTGCTCGATGCGGGTGGCGCGGCCGGTGACGACGTGGCAGCGCTTGAGCACCTTGCGCAGCGGCACCACGACGTGGCGGGGCTCGATGGAACCGGCCGCCGCCTCGGGGAGGAACGGCTGGTAGGTCATGTGCGGCTGAGGGTCGATCACCGTGACGGACGCCTCGCCGGAACGCAGCTTCTTCTGCAATCCCAGCGCGGTGTACATGCCGACGTACCCACCGCCGACAATCACGATCCGTGTGGGTTGCGACTTCACAGCAGCCATACACACATGGTCGCACCGGGTGGGGCTTTCCGGCGCATCGAGCGGGCCCGTTGTGACCACGGTCGCCGGGTGATTGCGAACACGCCCGCGCTGACCAGCACCGGAGGGTGAACGTGCTGAGAGGAACGATCCAGACGGTCAGCTCGCGCTGAGGCCGGAGGGCCGGTTCCTCAGCCTTTCCGGCGCATCAGGAGCACCACTCCGACCACCAGTCCGACGACGCACGCGAGCCCGACCACCTCGACCGCTGCGTCCGTTCGGCCGCCCGGCAACAGGATGACGATACCGGCGAAGGCGAGCACGGAGAGTTGCACCGCGGCGAACCTCTTCGCCGGTGCCTTTAGTGCATCCAGGTGAAAGCGCGACCCGATCGGGATGATCGCCGCATAAGCGGATAGAACGTGCAAAAGGTGCAGCAGCACGACGAGCGCGAAGATACCCGGCCACCACGGCTCGTCACTGCTGAACACCATCGCCACCGCCGGGTACCCGACGATCAGCGCGACCGCCGCGGACGCCGGGATCGCCACCGCCGCGACGACCAGCACCCCGTACAGCGCGAGCGCAGGCCACTCCACCCCGTTGACCGCGAGCACCCCGGCCACGCCGGCCGCCACCACCCCGATCGACGCCCGCAGCACCCACGCCGGCCACCCGGCCCCCAACTCCACCCTCACACCCCACCCCCGTCCCGACCGTCGAACCCGCCATACCCGCGTGTCGAACGCTCAGGTCCCGCGTGTCGAACGCCCAGGACCCCTGAACTCCACGTTCGCGTCATCGGGACACCCGCCGGGCGGTGCGGGCCTCGCGCAGCACGCCCGCGATCGGCGCGCCCCACGGCAGCACCGCCACGCCGTGCTGCCGCATCGCCTCAAGCCGCACGTCGTGCTCCAGCCGGATCACCTTCAACGCGCTCTCACCCCACGGCGTCTCGGGATCGGCCCGCAACGGCGACGGCAGCACGTCCACCGCCAGCACGAGGTTGCCCCGCCGCGCCGCGTGCACGGCCAGCTCCACCACCTCGGCGTCCAGGAACGGCGACAGCACCACCACCAGCGCGCCGTGCGGCACCTGCTCCGGCCGCAGCACGGGCCGCTGCGCCCACCCGGCCGACCGCGCGCACACCACGAGCTGGTTGCGCAGCCGCAACAACTGCCGCCGGCCCGCACCCGCCCGCGCGCCCAGCTGCGGCCGGCCGAGGTCGACCAGGCCCACCCGGTCGCCCTGCCGCAGGTACCCCGCCGCCAGCGACGCCGCCGCCCGCACGGCCAGGTCGAGGCTGCCACCGGGCCGGACGGTCGTGCCCCGGGACGCCAGCGACCACTCGCCGAGGGAACGACCGAGCGCCCGCCCCGACGCCACCCGCGCCGGCGAGGCCCAGTCACCCAGCTCCGAGCCCACGTCGAGCCGCGTGTCCAGCGCCAGCACCACGTCCGCGTCCGCCTCCGCGTGGTGCTCGCGGACGTGCAGGTTCGTGCCCTCCGCCGACCCGGCCATGCCGGCGGCCCGCAACGACACCCGCCAGTCGATCCGCCGCAGCCGGTCGCCCGGCTGGAACGCCCGGATGTCGCGCAGCTCCACCGAGTCGCCCGGCCGCCGCGCCCGGTGCGCCCCGACCAGGCCGACCGCCCGTGCGGGCAGCAACCCGGCGGGCAGCGCCTCGACCGGCGGCAGGATCACCCGGCCGCGTTCCGGCGCCGTCACCGGACCGTGCACGAACAACGCGTCCGGCCCCGCCACCAGGTGGTCCGGCCGCAGGTCCACGCCCTCGCCCCACGCGTCACGCCGCAGCACGACCTCGATCTCCCGCGCCGACGCCGGCAGCAGGTGCACGGGACCGATGCCCTCGCCGACACCCGGCAGCCGGATCGCCATCACCTCCGCGCCCAGCCCCGGGTCGACCTCCACCACGGACTTGGCCGCGCCGATCTCGCCCGTGCGGGGCAGGCCGCGGACCCGGACGTCCGGCGTGCCGACGACCGGCGTGACCAGGGCCAACAGGGTGGAGATCAACAGCGGCGCGCCGAACAGGACCAGCTCCACCTCGTGCATGAGGCCGCCCAGCACCACCATGCCGACGCCCAGCACGAGGCCGCGCACCAACGCGTCGGTGGGGTGCCAGTGCGCGCCCCGCCCGCCGGTGAACGCCTCGCGCAGCCGCTGTGCCCGGTTCACGAGCGCGCGCTGGCGGGACCCGGCACCCGGCCCAGCAGCTCGGTCACGACCTCCACGCCCGTGACGCCGGACGTCCACGTCTCCGGGCGCAGCGTGAGCCGGTGCGCGAGAGCGGGCACGGCGCACTCCTTGACGTCCTCGGGCAGCACGAAGTCCCGCCCGTCCAGCACCGCCAGCGCCCGCCCCACCAGCACCAACGCCTGCGCGCCACGCGGTGACGCGCCGACCTCCACGGCACCGTGCGCGCGGGTCGCGGCAGCCAGGTCCACGCAGTACCGCAGCACGTCGTCGTCCACCGACACCTGCTCCACGCCGTGCTGCAACCGGCGCAGCCGGGCCGCGTCCAGCACCGGCTCGACCTCGGTCTCCTCGCGCTGCCGGGTGAGCCTGCGGCGCAGCACCTCGACCTCCTCGGCGGCCGGCGGGTAGCCGATGTCCAGCCGCAGCAGGAACCGGTCCAACTGCGCCTCCGGCAGCGGGTACGTGCCCTCGTACTCCACCGGGTTCGCGGTCGCCAGGACGTGGAACGGGCGCGGCAGTGGAAACGTGCGGCCCTCGACCGTGACCTGCCGCTCCTGCATGGCCTCCAGCAGCGCGGACTGCGTCTTCGGCGGGGTCCGGTTGATCTCGTCGGCCAGCAGCAGGCCGGTGAACAGCGGTCCCTCGCGGAAGGTGAACTCGCGGTCGCCCGGGTTGTACAGGAACGAGCCCGTGACGTCGGCCGGCAGCAGGTCGGGCGTGCACTGGAGGCGCTTGAAGTCCAGCTTCAACGCCTGCGCCAGCGACCGCGCCATCAGCGTCTTGCCCAGGCCGGGCACGTCCTCCAGCAGCACGTGCCCGCCCGCCAGGATCGCCGCCAGCGCCAGCCGCAACGACCGCTCCCGGCCCACGACGACCGTGCCGACGGCGGCCAGCACCGCCTTGGCCTCGGCCGCGATCGTCTCGACGCCCACTCCGGCTTCGGCTGAGGTCACAGGTTCTCCAACAGGTCGGCGAGCCGGTTCGGCTCGGGCAGCGGCGCTTGCGGGTCGGTGAGCAGGCGGTGCAACTCGGCCCCGAGCACGGCACGGGCCTTCGGGTCGTCGAGGTCCTGGATGCCGTGCACCTGCCGGAGCCGTGCCTCGGCCAGGCGGCGCAGCCGGGGCTGGACGCGGTGCACGAACCGGTCCCGGTCGACGGCGGCCTCGGCGAGCCGGCTCGCCAGCGTGCCTGCCTGCGCGGACGTGGCGGTGGAGATGGTCGAGGGCTGCGGCGCCCACAGCACGTCCGTGGCGCGCGGCAGGCGTGCGACGAGCAGCGCCAACGCGCCGACGGGCAGCGCGAGCAGCACCGCCCACAGCCACGGCGCACCCACGCGGACCAGCACCAGCGCGGTGCCGACCGCGACGGCGACGGCCAGCGCCAGCGCGCGTCCCAGGCTGCCGACGAGCGGGTTCACCGCAGGTCCCGCACGATCGTCGCCAACGCGTCGGCGGCCGTGCGGGCGTCCGCGTCGGTCACCTCGGCCGTGCCGAACCTGGCCCGCTGGTAGACGCGGCGCAGCGTGCCGGTCGCGTCCTCGTCCACCCGGTAGCGGCGCAGCAGGTCGCCGGTGAACTCGGTGGCCGTCTGGTGGCCCTGGCGGGGCGCCCCGCTGTCCTCCGCCGCCCGTTCGAGGGTGAGCCAGGCGGCGATCACCGCGTCGCCGGGCGGGCCGTCGGCGCGGGCGCGCAGCTCCTCGAGGGCTTCGGCGGCCCGCTGGACCAGGATCGGCGGCGCGTTCGCCTGACCGTCGTCGACCTGCGGCGCGTCCACCGCCGCGCCCACGCCGCGCCACCTCCGGCGCCGGAACACGCCGAGCGAGATCATCAGCCAGACGAGCCCGATCAGCACCGCCGCCACCAGGATGATCAGGAAGACCAGCAGCGACCCGGCCGCGGTGGAGCCCTCGACCCGGTCGTCCAGCGGGGGTTGGGACTCGAGCGTCACCGTGGTGGTCACGTCGTCGCCCGCGGGCCGGTCGCCGTAGCGCACCGGTGACGTCCCGCGGGCCGCGAGCGCGATGAGGACGAGCGCCGACCCCACCGCGAGGAGGAGCGCGAGGCGGGGCTTCATGGACCCAGGATGCCTGCCGATCCGGTGCGGCGCGGGCGGTTCGCGCAGAACGGCCGGAACGGGAACACCTCGAACTCGCCCGCGCACCGCCGGGCCCGCTCCTCGTGCCGGTCCGGCAGAGCGGAGCCGTGGTCGCCGGCGATCACGTGCTCGGGCCCGGCTGCCCACGGCTCAGATGATGCCCGCCGCGGTCCCGGCCGCGCGGAGGACGTCCTGGAGCATCGGCTGGGTGAGCTTGCCGGTGAACGTGTTCTGCTGGCTGACGTGGTAGCAGCCGAACAGGCGCAGCGGCTCGCCGCCGTCCAGGGCGGGCAGCACGACCTGCGCGCCGTGGCCGAACACCGGGCGCGGGCGCGGGACCTGCCAGCACGCGGCCAGCACCGGCAGCGCGGCCTGCCAGCCGAACGCGCCCAGCACGAGCACCGCGCGCAACGTCGGCCGCAGCAGCTCCAGCTCCCGGATCAGCCACGGTCGGCAGTTGTCGCGCTCCTCCGGGGTCGGCTTGTTCTCCGGCGGCGCGCACTTCACCGGCGCCGTGATGCGGGTGCCGATCAGCTCCAGGCCGTCACCGACGTGCGTGGCCGTCGGCTGGGTCGCCAGGCCCACCGCGTGCATCGCCGCGTACAGGAAGTCGCCCGAGCGGTCCCCGGTGAACATGCGGCCGGTGCGGTTCGCGCCGTGCGCGGCCGGCGCCAGGCCGATGATCGCCAGCGACGCGTCGGCCGGGCCGAACCCGGGCACCGGGCGTCCCCAGTACTCCTGGTCGCGGAACGCCGCCCGCTTGACCCGCGCCACCTCCTCGCGCCACGCCACCAGGCGAGGGCACGCCCGGCAACTGGTAACCCGTTCGTCAAGAGCGGAAAGCGGGAGCACCGGCGGCGACTCCGATCGTAGAGTTCGACCATGACCGACAAGGACAACGGCGACGAGCAGGCCGCCAAGGACAACGGCGACGGGCAGGACCTCCCGGCCGACGACCTCGTCACCACCCAGCACAGCATCACCGTCAAGCGGCGCAAGCTGAACTACACCACGACCACCGGTCGGGTGGTGCTGCGCCAGGAGGTGCTGACCGAGGGCAAGTTCGACGGGCACCTGCCGAAGGCCGAGGTCTTCGTCACCGCGTACACGCTCGACGGCGCGGACCCGGCGAAGCGGCCGGTGACGTTCGCGTTCAACGGCGGGCCCGGCTCGTCCAGCGTGTGGCTGCACCTGGGGCTGCTCGGGCCGCGCCGGGTCGTCTCCGGCGACGTCGGCGACCTCACGCCGCCGCCGTACGACCTGGTCGACAACCCCGAGACGCTGCTCGCGCACAGCGACCTCGTGTTCATCGACCCGGTGTCGACGGGGTACTCGCGGGCGGTGAAGGGCGAGAAGCCCGGCCAGTACCACGGGTTCCAGGGCGACCTGGAGTCGGTCGGCGAGGTGATCCGGCTGTGGACGTCGCGCAACGGCCGGTGGATGTCGCCGAAGTTCCTGGCGGGCGAATCCTACGGGACCACGCGTGCCGCCGGGCTGGCCGACTACCTGCAGTCGCGGTACGGCATGTACCTCAACGGGCTGATGCTGATCTCGTCCGTGCTGGACTTCGCCACGCTGGACTTCAGCGAGGGCAACGACCTGCCGCACACGCTGTTCCTGCCGACCTACGCGGCGATCGCGCACTACCACGGGTTGCACGGGTCGCGGTCGTTGGAGGAGGTGCTGGCCGACGCGGAGGACTTCGCGTCCCGCGACTACCCGTGGGCGCTGGCGCGCGGCAACCGGCTGTCCACTGAGGAGCGGGCGGCGGCCGTGACGCGGCTGGCGGGGCTGACCGGGCTCAGCGAGGACTACGTGGACCGGGTGAACCTGCGGATCGAGCACGTGCGGTTCTTCACCGAGCTGCTGCGGTCGGCGCGCAAGGTCGTCGGCAGGCTGGACTCGCGGTTCACCGGGGCTGACGCCGACTACGGCCGCGAGCACTTCAGCGAGGACCCGTCGTACTCGGCGATCCTGGGGCCGTACACGGCAGCGCTGAACCACTACGTGCGGGCGGAGTTGGAGTACGAGAACGACCTGCCGTACGAGATCCTGACCATGAACGTGCGGCCGTGGTCGTACAAGGAGTTCGAGGGGACGCACGTGACGGTGGCGAACAAGCTGTCGTCGGCGATGCGCGCCAACCCGCACTTGAAGGTGCACATCGCGTACGGGTACCTGGACGGTGCGACGCCGTACTACGCGGCCGAGCACGTGGTGGCGCACTTGCAGATCCCGGAGGAGCTGCACGCCAACATCGAGGCGGCTTACTACCCGGCGGGACACATGATGTACGTGCACGAGCCGTCGCGGGTGCAGCAGTCGAAGGACCTGGCCGACTTCGTCCAGTCCGCCTCGAACCGCTGAGACCAGCGGCTTCGCTCGTCCGGGAGATTCGGGGGATGTCCCCGAGATCACCCGGACGAGCGAAGTAGGGGCCGTTCGGGATCGATGTCATCGCCGATTTCGTTGCCGGAAGGTATGGAGGCGGCGCACCCGGCGGGGACCATCGGTCAAGCGGCGGGAGGACGGGGCGGAGGGCAGGGTCGGGGGTCGGGGGTCGGTCAGGCTGAACGCGCGGCGTGGCGCGGCCAGGCGCGGCGTGGCACGACCAGCAGGCTGAACGCGTGGCGCGACCAGGCGCGGCGAGGCGACCGGGCACGGAGCTCGGCGGGCACGGAGGTCGGGGCGGGGCGGGGCCAGTCGGATGGGCGGACGGACGCGGCGGGGGCGGGGCGGGGCGCGAACGGAGCAGGGCGGACGCGGCGGGGCGCGAACGGAGCGGAGCCACGGAGGCCGGGACGGTAGCGTCGAGGGTGGACATGGACGTGGCCGGCTGCCTGGGCTGTGACCTGATGGCTGGTCGCCGCACGTTGTCGGGCGGCGTCGTCCACGAGACGCCGTCGTGGGTGGTGAACCACGTCGTAGGCCCGAGTCGAGCGGTTCCGCGCGGAGGCCCGACGCGTGTTCGCGACGATTCACGGCTGGTCGCAGCGGATCGCGCCGACCGCCTGTGGGCAGGTCGTGTTCCACCGGCAGGCGACCGGCGGCGGGTCGAGTGCGCGCATCAGCGTTCACTCGACGCCGCACCAGGCCGTCCCGCGGCGAGACAGCAAGACCCATTCCCCGCTACCGGCCCTACCGTCCCGTTGTAACGCGTGGGAAGCGCTTTTCGACTGTCCCGGTACCAGTTCAAGCCGGGAGAGTCGTTCATGTCGCAGCCCTACGGGCAACAGCCTCAGCAGCCCTACGGCCAGCAGCCGCCCCCACCGCCGGGGTACCCACAGCAGCCGCTCCCCCACGGGCCCTACCCACCGCCGCAGATGGCGAAGCCGAAGAGCGGTCCGCCCAAGTGGGTGTGGGTGGTCGGCATCCTGGTGGCGCTGGTCGTGATCGGCGGCGCGCTCAACGGCGGCGACCCGGCGAAGAAGGACGACGCGCCGGCCGCCGCCGGAGCGGCCACGACGACCGCCGCAGCCCCGGTGGAAGCGGCGGCACCACCCACCGCACAGGCGCCCGCGGAGCAGAAGCCCGCCAAGCGCGTGGTGGTGTACGAGGTCACCGGGGCGGGCACGGCTTCCTCGATCACCTACACGACCGATGGGATGACCTCGACGGAACAGGCCGGCGACGCGCCGCTGCCGTGGTCGAAGACCATCGAGCTGCCCACCGGCGAGGCGATCCAGATGGTCAGCATCTTCGCCCAGGCCGGTGCGGGGACCCCGGAGATCACCGCGAAGATCACGGTGGACGGCGTCGTCGTCAAAGAGGGCAAGAGCAGCGGGCAGTACGCCGTCGTGACCGTGAACGAGAACATCGGCACCCTGGGCTGATCCCCTCGCCGGGCACGCCGGTCCCGAGCGCTCGACTTGCGGGTCCGAACGGATCCGCAAGTCGAGCGGCACGTGACCGCAGGCAGACGAAGAGGGCGCGGGTCAAGGGATTACGTGGCGTTCTTCGGCGAAGTGGCAGGCGCTCGGGTGGTTGCCGACGCGAATCGCCAGTGCCGGTTCCTCGGTGGCGCACACGTCCTGGGCCTTCCAGCACCTCGTCCGGAACCGGCAGCCGGTCGGTGGGTTCACCGGGGACGGCACGTCGCCGGTCAGGCGGATCACGTCGCGGCGGCCCCTCAGGGTCGGGTCGGCGACCGGCACGGCGGACAGCAGGGCCTGCGTGTACGGGTGCGTGGGGTGTTCGTAGATCTCCTCCTCCGTGCCGATCTCGACGATCTTCCCCAGGTACATCACGGCGACCCGGTCGGACAGGTGGCGCACCACCGACAGGTCGTGCGCGATGAAGATGTAGGCCAGCCCGAACTCGTCCTGCAGCTCGCCCAGCAGATTCATCACCTGCGCCTGGATCGACACGTCCAACGCGGACACCGGCTCGTCGCACACGATCAGCTTCGGCCGCAGCGCCAGCGCCCGCGCGATCCCGATCCGCTGCCGCTGCCCGCCGGAGAACTGGTGCGGGTACCGGTTGAGGTGCTCCGGGTTCAGCCCGACCACGTCGAGCAGTTCCCGCACCCTCCCGGCCCGCGACCCGCGCGGCGCGACTTCGGGGTGGATCTCGAACGGCTCGCCGACGATGTCGCCGACGGTCATCCGGGGGTTCAACGAGGTGTACGGGTCCTGCAGCACGATCTGCATGTCCCGCCGCCACCGCCGCAGGGCCGCGCCGCGCAGCCCGAACACCGGCGAGCCCTCGAACAGCACGGTCCCGGACGTCGGCGCCTCCAGGCGCATCAGCACCTGCGCCAACGTCGACTTGCCGCAGCCCGACTCGCCGACCACCCCGAGCGTCTCCCCCGCCCGCAGCGAGAACGACACCCCGTCGACCGCCCGCACCCGCCCGACGGTCCGCCGGAACACCACCCCGCGCGTCACCGGGAAGTGCTTCACCAGCTCGCGCACCTCCAACAGCTCACCCACCGACGACCTCCTCCGCGAAGTGGCACGCGCTGGTCCGCCCCGCCCCGAGCGGCACGTCCGGAGGCACGCGCGAGGCGCACACGTCCTCCGCCCGCGGGCACCGGGGGTGGAACGGGCAGCCGGGCGGGACGCGCAGCAGGCTCGGCGGCAGCCCGCGGATCGTCTCCAGCGCCGCGCCCTTCGAGTCCAGCCGCGGCAGGGAGCGCATCAGCGCCGCCGTGTACGGGTGGCCGGGCGAGCGGAACAGGGACACCGCGTCGGCCTGCTCCACGATCCGCCCCGCGTACATCACCACGATCCGGTCGGCCACCTCGGCGACGACCCCCAGGTCGTGCGTGATCAGGACCAGCCCCATCCGCCGCTCGCGCTGGATCTCGGCCAGCAGGTCCATGATCTGCGCCTGCACGGTCACGTCCAGCGCGGTCGTCGGCTCGTCGGCGATCAGCACCTCGGGGTCCAGCGCGAGCGCCATCGCGATCATCGCCCGCTGCCGCATCCCGCCGGAGAACTGGTGCGGGTACTCGCGGACGCGTTGCCGGGCCGCCGGTATCCGCACCAGGTCCAGCAGCTCGATCGCGCGGGCCCGCGCCTGGGCGCGGCTCATCCCGCGCCGCAGCCGGAGCTGCTCCTCGATCTGGAACCCCACCGTGAACACGGGGTTCAGCGCCGACAGCGCGTCCTGGAAGATCATGGCCACGCCCTCGGCCCGGACGGCGCGCCGTCGTTCGGGCGACGCCGACAGCAGCTCCTCGCCGTGGAACCGCACCGATCCCCGCGTCACGTGCGCGGGCGGCGTGTCCAGGATGCCCATGACCGCCTGGGCGGTCACGCTCTTGCCCGACCCGGACTCGCCCAGCACGGCCAGCGTCTCGCCGGCCGACACGTGGTAGCTCACGCCGTTGAGCACGCGCGCCACCCCGTCCCGGGTCCGGAACTCCACGTGCAGGTCCTCGACCTCCAGCAGCATGAACGCCCCTCCTACCGCAGCTTCGGGTCGAGGGCTTCGCGCACCGCGTCGCCCAGCATCACGAACGCCAGCACGGTCGCGGTCAGGAAGCCCGCCGGGAACAGCAGGGCGTGCGGCGCGACGCGCAGGTAGTCCTTGGCGCTGTTGATCATCACGCCCCACGACACGACCGGTGGCCGCAGCCCGATCCCGAGGTAGGACAGGGTGGCCTCGGCGCCGATGAACGCGCCGAGCGCGATCGTCGCGTACACGAGCACGGGCGCGATGGTGTTGGGCAGCAGGTGCTTGCCGACGATCCGCGTCGACGACGCGCCGAGCGCCCGGGCCGCCTTGACGTAGTCCTGCTGCTTGGCCGCGATCGCGGTGGACCGCATGATCCGCATCGCGACCGGCCACGACAGCACCGAGATCGACAGCACCACCTGCGCCACGACCCGCACCGGTCCCGCGTCGCCGCCCGCGTTCAACGTGGTCAGGATGACGATCGCGCCCAGCACGAACGGCACGCCCACGAACACGTCCGCGATCCGCGACACCACCGCGTCCAGCCAGCCGCCGTAGAACCCGGCCAGCATCCCGACGCTCGCGCCGACCAGGATGACGCCGACCGTGGACAGCACCCCGACCACGATCGACGCCCGCGCGCCGTAGACCACCCGCGTGTAGACGTCGTAGCCCTGGTTGTCGTACCCGAACCAGGCGGCCGACGAGGGCGCGCCGCGCGACCGGGACAGGTCCGCCGCGTTCGGGTCGCCGGACGCGAACAGCCCGGGGAACGCCGCCATCAGCAGCACGAGCGCGATCAACGACACCGACACCCAGAACAGCGGCCGCCGCCGCATCGCGTGCCAGGCGTCGCCGAACAGCCCGCGCGGCCGTTCGGGCACGAGCGAGGCCATCTGGTCAGTCATAGCGGATCCTCGGGTCCAAGACCGCGTAGAGCAGGTCCACCAGCAACGTCATCAGCAGGTACACGAGCACCAGCACGGTCACCACGCCGGTCACCATCGCGCCGTCCTTGGTCAGGATCGACCGGAACACCAGGCCGCCGACGCCGGGCACGTTGAAGATCCCCTCGGTGACGATCGCGCCGCCCAGGAACGCGCCGAGGTCCGTGCCCAGGAACGTGATCACCGGGATCAGCGAGTTCCGCAGCAGGTGCACGCCGACGATCCGGCGCGCGGGCAGCCCCTTGGCCAACGCCGTGCGCACGTAGTCCGCGCGCCGGTTCTCGGCGATGCTCGCGCGGGAAAGCCTTGCCACGTAAGCCATCGACAGGCTGGCCAGCACGAAACCGGGCACGATCAGGTTGCCGAACGCGGGCGTGGTGACCGTGGGCGCGATCCACCCCAGTTGCAGCCCGAACACGAGCTGCACGACGTACCCGGTGACGAACACCGGGACGGCGATCAGGAACAGCGTCGACACCAGCACCAGGCTGTCCAGGAACCCGCGGTCGCGCAGCCCGGACACGACACCGGCGGTGATGCCGATGACGGCCTCGACCAGCAGCGCCACGAGCGCCAGGCGCAGCGTCACCGGGAACGCCGCCCCGATCCGGTCCACGACCTGCACGCCGGAGGACGTGACGCCGAAGTCGCCCTGGACCAGGTTGACCAGGTACTTCCAGTACTGGAGCAGCAGCGGGTCGTCCAGGTTGAACCGCTCCCGCATCATCGTCACGTAGGAGGCGGGGCAGTCGCGCTCGCCGCACTTGCCCTCGAACGGGTCGCCCGGCACCGCCCACACCAGCACGTAGATCAGGAACGTGGTGCCGACGAACACCGGGACCATCTGCAACAGCCTGCGAAGGACGTACCGCCCCACCGCGCACTCCCCTCGGCCGGGGCCGGTCCGGCGACCGCCCGGACCGGCCCGATCGGCGAATCCGGCGTCAGGCCACTTCGACCGAGTAGAGGTCGAGCGTGCGGAACGGGTCGAGGTTGGCCACCTTGAGCCGGTCGGACCGGCCCGCGATGGTGTTCTGCGTCCACAGCGGGATGGACGGCAGGTCCTCGGCCAGCATCCGCTCGGCTTCGAGGTACAGCTCGATCGCCTTGTCCTCGTTGGGCGCCTTGTCGGCCTCGGCGAGCTTCGCGTCGAACGCGGGGTTGGAGTACAGCCCGTCGTTGGACGACGCGCCGGTGCGGAAGATCGGCGTGAGCCAGTTCTCGATCGACGGGTAGTCGGCGACCCAGCCCGCCCGGTACATGCCGGTCATCTCGTGGGCGTTCACCTTCTGCCGGAACTCGCCGAAGCTGGTCGACGGCACGAACCTGGCCTGCACGCCGAGGGTGTTCTTGATGCTGTTGACGACGGCCTCGGCCCACTCCTGGTGCCCGCCGTCGGTGTTGGACAGCAACACGATCTCGCCGGTGTAGCCGGACTTCGCGAGCGCTTCCTTGGCCTTGTCCGGGTTGAACGTGCAGTACTCGCCGCACTGGCCGGGCCGGTAGCCCTTCATCAGCGGGTGCACCCAGCCGTCGGCGGGCTTGCGAGTGCCCTCGAAGATCCGCTCGGTGATCTCGTCGCGGTCGATCGCCATGGAGATCGCTCGGCGCAGCTCCACGTTGTCGTAGGGCGGCAGGTAGAACGGGAACGCGATGGTCTGGTTGTTCAGCGTCTCCCGCTGCACGACCCGGTCGCCGAGGTCGGTCTCGTACTGCTTGCCCGCCAACGCGTTGGGCGGCAGTTCCTCCATGAAGTCCAGGTTGTTCGCCACGAGGTCGGCGTAGGCCGATTCACGGCTCTGGTAGACCTTCAGCGTCAGGTCCTTGAACTTCGGCTTGTCGTCGCCCTTGTAGTCGTCGTTGCGGGTCAGCTTGATGTCGGTGCCGACCGTGCGCGAGACGTACTTGAACGGGCCGTTGCCGATCGGGTGCTCCTCGAAGGCCTTGCGGTCCTTGAAGAACGCTTCGGGGAGCGGGGAGAAGACCTCGTAGCCGATGGTCACCGGGAACACCGCGAACGGCTCGGACAGCGTGATGGTGAACGTGTGGTCGTCCACGACTTCCAGACCGGACATGGTCTCGGAGGTCGGGGCGGGCGGCTGCTGCGGCCCGTCGGCGCCGTCGGGGTCCTTCGGGTGGACGGCGTCGAAGCCCTCGATCTGGGAGAAGAAGCTGCCGCCCTGGGTGGCGTTGGGCCCGTAGGCGGTCCAGTTCCAGGCGTCCACGAAGCTCTTCGCGGTGACCGGCGTGCCGTCGTGGAACAGCCAGCCCTGCTTGATCTTGACGGTGAAGACCTTCGAGTCGGTGGTGTCGATCGACTCGGCCATCGCGTTGACCGGCTGCGCGTCCTGCGCGCGGTACTCGACCAGGCCGGTGAACAGCGGGTCGAGGACGCGGCTGCCGCCGACCTCGGTGGTGTTGCCCGGGACGAGCGGGTTCTCCGGCTCGGTGTTGAAGATCGTGACGGTGGCGTCGGTGTTCGAGCCGGTCGGGGTGTCCGCCGAGCCGCAGCCCGCGGCCACCAGCGCGACCGCAACGGCTGCGGGGACTAATCGTGCACGTGACAATGGGTCCTCCCACCTGATCGGGCGTAACCGAGCAGAGTCGACCGCTTTCACAGCGTGAGAGAGAACCTAGGGGCAGGGTGACAGCGGCCACATGGGTGAGGGCGTCACGACCTGATCACGATCAATCCCAGTTGACAGGGATGGGCCGGGACGGGGGGACGTCGGCGGTGATCAGGCCAGGGCGAACGCGATGCCGTCCAGGATGTCGTGCTCGCTGGCGACGAGCTCGGTCACGCCCTGCGCCTCCAGGTGGTCGGCGAGCGTGCGCACGACCAGCGCGCCGCCGCAGATCACGTCCACCCGGCCGGGGTGCATCGGGCCGAGGGCGGCGCGCTCGTCGTGACCCATCGTGAGCAGCTTGGCCGTGACCTCACGGATGCGGTCCAGGCCGAGGCGGGCGAGGTGGATCTCCTGCGGCTCGTACCGGGGCAGCTCCTTGGCCAGCGCGACGAGCGTCGTGACGGTGCCGGCCACGCCGATCCAGGTCTTGGCCCTGGTGGTCGGCACGGCGGCGAACGCCTCCGCGAGCACGTCCCGCGTGACGCGGACGGCCTCCTCGACCTGCGCCTCGGTCGGCGGGTCGTCGTGCAGGCAGCGCTCGGTCAGTCGGACGCACCCGATGTCGACCGACCGGGCCGCCTCGACTTCGCCGCGCACCCCGTCCCAGGACCCCAGCACCAACTCCGTCGACCCGCCTCCGATGTCGGAGACGAGGAACGGCCCTTCGTCGGCGTCCAGGTCGGACACGGCCCCGGTGAACGAGAGGCGGGCCTCCTCGTCCCCGGTGATGACCTCCGCCTCCACGCCCAGGACTTCGCGGGTCATGTCGAAGAACGCGGCCTTGTTGGACGCGTCCCGGGTGGCCGACGTCGCGACCATGCGGACTCGCTCGGTTCCCTTGCGGCGCAGGATGTTCGTGTAGTCGACCAGCGCGGCACGGGTGCGGGCGATGGCGTCGGGGTGGAGCTCGCCGGTGGCGTCGACCCCTTGGCCGAGCCGGACGACCCGCATCTCCCGGTGCACGTCCCGCAGCCAGCGCGCGCCATCGTCCGAAGTGGTCACATCGGCGACCAGGAGTCGGATCGAGTTGGTCCCGCAGTCGATCGCGGCCACGCGTGCCATCTCGATGTCCTCTCCCGTTGGTGAGTGGTGCTGTGGTGCTGTGGTGCTCTGTGGTGCTGTGGTGCTGTCTGGAGGGTAGTCGGCGAGGGCTCAAGGACCTTGCAAGCCCAAGCCCAAAAGCTTGAAAAGCATGTCCTCGCCGGACGGGCAGATCAGCAGGATGACGGGGTTGGGCGGTCACCCTGCGGGCCCGCCGTGGTCCGGGGTACGTGCCATCCCACCGACCTCCACAAGGGCTACCACACGCATCAAGGGGGGCGCAGACAACAGTCACCAACCAGGCAAAGGA
>JBFBCZ010000046.1:0-67523 GCA_040689555.1 Actinosynnema sp. NPDC051121
GCCGGCCGCGCCGCCGGGCCGGCCGAAACCGCAGGGCGACGCCGCGCCGACCGGAGCGCAGCGCGCGGCGACCGACACCGTGCAGGCCGCGGCGCAGACGCCGACGTGCTCGGTGCCGCGCCTGGACCCGGCCAGGCAGGTGCCCCAGCCGGACGTGAAGCAGGTGGAGTGGGCGGTGCAGATGGCCCAGCAGGGCCTGCTGACCGGCAGCGCCTACACCCGGCCCGCGGGTTTCGACAACCTGGGCCTGGCCGCGTACGCGCCGAACGAGAACTTCCCGAAGATCCCGTTGAAGCACCCGGCGGGTGACTCGTGGGACTCGGTGCCGCGGTCGGTGTTCCAGGCGATCATGGCGCAGGAGACGAACTGGTCGCAGGCATCCTGGCACTCGCTGCCGGGCATGACCGGCGGTCCGCTCGTCGCCGACTACTACGGCGCCGCCGGCGACATCGTGTCGATCAACTACGCGGGCGCGGACTGCGGTTACGGCCTGGCGCAGGTGACCACGGGGATGCGCGCCGGCGACGGCAGCGTGTACTCGGCCAACGGGCAGAAGAAGATCGCGGTCGACTACCAGGAGAACATCGCCGCGGGCCTGCAGATCCTCCAGGACACCTGGAACTCGTTGTACGACATGGGCATCACCGCCAACGGCGGCAACCCGCGCTACCTGGAGAACTGGTACTTCGCCATCTGGGCGTACAACTCGGGCGTCCAGCCCAACGCCGCCAACGGCAACACCACCGGCTGCACACCGGGCCCGGCGTGCACCGGCCCGCACGGCACGTGGGGTCTGGGGTGGACGAACAACCCGGCCAACCTGGACTACCCGCCGACGCGGGCGCCGTTCCTCAAGCTGACCTACGACGACGCCAAGCACCCGTCGAGCTGGCCCTACCAGGAGCGCGTCCTAGGCTGGATGTCCAGCCCGATCGTCCGCTTCGGATCCCGCGCCTTCGCCAACCCCGATTACCACGGCGGCAAGACGTGGGTCCAGCCCGCGCCCTTCACCGCCTTCTGCACCGCGGACGACTTCTGCGACCCCAACGCCACCAACCCGACCAACCCCGGCGCTTCGCACTGCCTGCTCGACGACTTCCAGTGCTGGTGGCACCAACCGGTCACCTGGATCACCGACTGCGCCAACAACTGCGCCACCAGCGCCTACAGCGCCACGTCGGGCTCGACCGAGCCGGTGGTGGCCAACCCGCACCCGCCGACGTGCTCGCTGGACGGCTCGAAGGTGCCCACGACCGGCAACGGCGCGCCGATCGTCGTCGACGACCAGCCCAGCCCAGCGCTGAACCTGGTCGGCTGCGGCGCGTCGAACTGGTCCAGCAACGGCACCTTCAGCCTCGCCCACGGCACCAACGCCAACGGCGACCCCATCGGTGCGATCGACACCCACCAGCTCGGCTCCGGCCTCGGCGGCCGCATCCTGTTCTCCCACACCCAGAGCGGCGCCAACCCCGACCTGATCAACACCGGCACCTGGACGCCGAACCTGCCCAAGCTCCAGTACTACAAGGTCAAGATCCACATCCCGGCGCTGGGCGCGTCCGCGACGAACGTCGTGTACGAGATCAACCCCGGCGGCGGGGTGAGCCCGTGGAAGATCCGGGTCAACCAGCACTGGGACTCCGAGGAGTGGGTCACCATCGGGACGTTCGCCATGCAGGACGGCGGCAACGTCAAGCTCTCCAACCGCAGCGGGAGCACCGCGTCGACGAGCGGCGACCTGCTCAACTTCGACGTGGCGTGGGACGCGGTGGCGTTCGTGCCCATGGGCGGCACGCCCGGCTCCCCGATCGGCGGCCCGCCCGGGATCATCGACGCGCCCAAGGGCAGCAACCCGGCGTTCGTGCAGTGCGGCTGCGTCCGGCGCACCGAGGGCGACCCGGTGGACACCTCCACCGGCTACTTCGGCGAGACGTTCACCGACCTGTCCACGCCGGGCCGCGGCATGCCGCTGAAGTTCACCCGCACCTACGCCTCGGCGCTGGCCGACCCGACCGGCCCCAACGGCGCGCTGGCCGTGAACGGCCCGTTCGGCTGGGGCTGGACGTTCTCCTACAACCTGACCGCGGCCACGGACGGCGCCACCGGCAACGTGACCGTCCGGCAGGAGGACGGCTCGGCGGTCACGTTCGTCAACACCTCCGGCAGCTATGCGCCCTTCGCGCCGCGGTTCGACGCGACGCTGACCAAGTCCGGCTCGAACTACACCTACACCCGGCGCGGCAAGCAGGTCTTCACCTTCGACGTCGCCACCGGCAGGCTCACTGCCGAGACCGACGTCGCGGGCACCAAGGCGTCGCCTGCCTACGCCACGACACTGACCTACGACGGCTCGGGCCACCTGTCCACCATCAACGACCCGGCGGGCCACAAGTACACCGTCTCCTGGACCGGCAACCGCATCACCGGCCTGTCCGACACCGCCGGACGGCAGGTGACCTACGGCTACGACACGGCGGGCAACCTCACCGACGTCTACGGCGTGGGCACCACCCGCACGCCGACCCTCAAGAACGACGACCACATGGTGTTCGGCTACTCGGCCAACCACCTGATGACGTCCATGCGCACCCCGCGCCACTACGGCAGCACCGCGACACCCACCCCGGTCACGTCGATGACCTGGGACAGCGCCGACCGGGTGCTCACCCAGACCGACCCGACCGGCCGGACGATGACGTTCACCTACGGCCCCAACGGCGGTCTCCAGACCGGCCAGGTCCGGGTGACCGACGCGTCGGGCCACAAGACGGTCTACACCTACACCGGCGGCCTGCTGACCGCGGAGACCCGCGGCGAGGGCACACCCGACGCGGGCACCTGGACCTACACCTACGACCCGGTGACCCTCGGCGTGTCCACCATCTCCGACCCCGCAGGCAAGCTCCAGACCTTCACCTACGACGACCACGGCAACCGCACCTCGGCCAGCGACGGCTCGGGCTACACGACGAGCTACCAGTACGGCGACGCGGGCGACCTGATCTCCACCATCGACCCGCGCGGCGTGCGCACCGGCAACGCCTACGACGAGGCCGGCCACATCCCGGCGGGCGCGGCCGGGGAGCGGGTGCTGACCTCCACCACGGTCGCGCAACTCGGCCAGTCGGCGGAGATCGAGGACGGCAACCCGGGCAGTCTGCCCAGCCGCACCACCAACTACTACTACGACGACGCGGCGCACCCGGCCGACCTGACCCGTCTGGTCGACCCCAGGGGCAACACGACCTCCTTCGGCTACGACTCGTCCGGCAACCGGACCTCGGTGACCGACCCGGAGGGCGACCGGACCCTGTTCGGGTACGACACCGGCAAGGGTTGGCGGACCTCCGAGGTCACGCCCTCCGGCGCCGCCGCGGGGGTGACCGCCGGCTGCACGCCGCCGGCCAAGGGCTGCACCGCGTACGGCTACGACGCGTGGGGCAACACCACCTCGACCAAGGACGCCCTGGGTCGCGTCTCGTCGGCGGTGTTCGACGCCAACGGCAACCGGACCTCGGCCACCGACGCCAACAACCGCACCACCACCTACGGCTACGACGCCTTCGACCGGCCGACCCTGGTGACCAAGGCCGACAACACCACCGAGTCGACCGAGTACAACCCGGACGGCACCGTGGCGGCGACGGTCGACGCGCTGACCAAGCGCACGACGTTCGGCTACGACGGCCAGGGCAGGCGCAACTCGCGCACCGACCCGGACAACAGGACGACCACGGGCAAGCTGGACCCCACGGGCAACCTGGCGAGCACCACCGACCCGCTCGGCCAGGTCATCACCTACGGCCACGACGGGGCCAACCGGATCGCCTCGATCACCTACTCCGACGGCGTCACCCCGAACGTGACGTTCGGCTACAACTCGGTGGGCGCCCGGGTGTCGATGACCGACGGCACCGGCACCACCACCTGGGACGCGGACGCGTTCGGCGGGATCACCGGCATCACACGGGGCTCGGGCGCGCACGTCGGCTACACCTACGACAACAACGGCAACATCCTCACCATCGCCTACCCGGGCGGCACGACCCAGACGGTGACCCGGACCTTCGACAAGGCCAACCGGCTCAAGACCGTCACCGACTGGAACAACAACACCACCACCTTCGGCTACGGCGCGGACAGCGAGCTGCGCACCACCCAGTACCCCAACGGCACCACGATCACCAACGGGTACGACAACAGCACCACGCTGACCTCGTCCACGCTCGCGGCCGGCACCACCCCGCTGGCGTCGCTGACCTACGGCCGGGACAACACCCACCGCCTTTCGTCCAGCACCCCGGTGAACCTGCCCGGCGCCGCCACCACGTACGGCTACAACGCCCGTGAGCAACTGGGCTCCGCCACGGCGGGCTCGACGGTGACGACCTACGGGCTGGACGCGGCGGGCAACCCGACCGGGCTCGGCCCGGTGACCCAGGCGTTCGACCCGGCAGGCCGGCTGTGCTGGACCCAGCCCAGCGGCGCCGTCGCCAACCCCACGTGCGCCACCGTGCCCTCCGGCGCCACGGCGTACACCTTCAACGACCGCGGCGACCGCACGAAGCGCACTCCGGCGACCGGCACGGCCACCACCTACGGCTACGACCAGGCCCAGCGGCTGACGTCGGTGACCGGTGCCGCCACGGCGACCTACCGCTACGACGGCGACGGCGTGCGCACGGGCAAGACGGCAGGCGGCACGACCACCTCGCTGACCTGGGGAGCCGGGGCGCCCGCGCCGCTGCTGTCCGACGGCACGTGGTCGTTCGTCCACGGGCCGGACGGTCCGATCGCGCAGGTCGGGTCGGCCGGCACGCAGTGGTTCTTCCACGACCAGATCGGCTCGACCCGCGCGCTGGTCAACGGCTCGGGCACGATCGTGGGCAAGTACGGCTACACCGAGTACGGCGTCGCCTCGCGCACCGGGACGGCCACGACGCCGTTGCAGTACACCGGCCAGTACACCGACGCCGAGACCGGGTTCGTGTACCTGCGCGCCCGCTACTACGACCCGGCGACCGCGCAGTTCCTGACCGTGGACCCGAAGGTGGGCGAGACCGGCACGCCGTACTCCTACGTCGGCGGCGACCCGCTCAACGACCTCGACCCGACGGGCCTGTGCGGGTTCTGGTGCGGCGCTCTCATCGGCGCGGCGATCGTGGGCACCGCGGCCTGCATCGTCCTCGAACCGTGCGGCGTCATCGCGGGCGCCGCGGTGACGGCGGGCGGCGCGGTGGCCATGACGAGCGCGACGGTCGTGGTGCCCGCGACGGTCGTCGGAGCCGCTGCGGTGGGTGGGTTGGCGGGTGGCGCGATCTCGATGGGCATGGTGCGCGGACCGCAGTACGTCCCGGCGCCGAGCAACCTGCCCGGCTTCCCCGACGCCAAGAACGCCAAGGGCAAGACCCAGCGCCAGGGCGGCGGCGGCACGCGCAAGCGGTGGATCGACCAGGACGGGTGCATCCTCGAATGGGACTACCAGCACGGGGCGGTGGAACGCTACTCGCCGAACGGGCGGACCCACTACGGCGAGTACGACCCGGAGACCGGTGAGCAGATCAAGCCCGGCGAGCCCGGGCGCAGGGTCGAGAAGTGAGGCGGGACGCGGTGTGGCACGTCGAGGGCTATGACGAGGCGGGCGCCCAGGTCGCCCGGATCGAGGTCGGAGATCTCGATCCGGCCGAGTTCGGCCGGGCGCTGGGGCTGGTGGAGGGCGAGGTCTTCGCGGGCGGCGCCCTGCCGCTGACCGACCGGGCCGCGGCGCTGCTGGCCGAGCGGCTCGGCGTGCGGCTGGACCCACGGGTGGAGTACTTCGCCGAGGACCTGCGCGAGTTCCCCGGTGACGTGCGCTTCGGCTGGTTCCCCTTCGCCGCTTCGCTGTTGGCGCTGCTGGACCGCTCGGTGGCGCCCGGTGGGCGGCTGGTCCGGTCGGTGTTCGCCCTGCCCGACGGCTTCGACGACGACGCGGTGCTGGGGATGCTCCTCGACCACCCGGAGCACACTGCGCCGCCCGGCACGCTGATCGACTCCTACGCCCCGGTCGACGCGGCCGGGGCGCGGGACCTGCTGCGCGCCGCGGCCGGGACCGGGCAGTGGTCGGCCGACGCGCTGTCGTCGGTCGACCGGGCCGACCACCGCTACCTGCTGGGGCGGGCCGGCGCGGGGCCGTGGGAACTGGTCTTCGTCTCGCGCCCGGCGCGCAGGCTGACCACCGTCACCGCGGCCTGAGCGGAGTTCACGGGACACCGCCGAGGTGGCGGTGTCCCGTCCGGACACCCCCCCGGCGACCGCCGGGCGGGTTCTACGACACAGGGGGACCAATGAGGAAGTTGTCCATCGCGCTGGTCGGTCTGCTGGCCGCCGTGCTGCTGGGGTCGGGCACCGCCGCGGCCAAGCCGGCACCGAAGCCCGGCGTCCCGGAGGTGGGCACCGAAGCCGTGGTGAGCTGTCGGGGCGGCAGCGCCTGGTGCACGTGGCCGATCGTGGACCTGAACCTGCGCACCGGGCCGCACACCAACAGCACCGTGGTGATCACGATGCCGGCCGGCGACTACTTCGTCATCACGTGCTGGGTGTGGGGTGACTCGGTGAACGGGGACCTGATCTGGTACTACGGCCAGCACTGGGAAGCCGACCTCCCGTCGAACCAGTGGGAGTGGGGCTTCGCGGCGGGCTACTACCTGTCCACCGGCGCCGACCCGCACCCGTACTTCAACAACTGCGTCGACAGCTGACGCGAGCGCCGGACCGGTCGCGGTCGGACACGACCCCGTGTGGTTTTCGCCTGCCCGGGTGGTGCGGCGCGGTCGCACCGCACCGCCCGGGTCAGGTACGGCTCACGGCAGGTAGATCGATGCGCAGCTGAAGATGTCGTTCGCGTTCACGATCCGCTCGGGCGGCCACGTGCTGCGTTGGCTCAAGTCGCTGATCTCGGTGTGCGGGAACAACGGGAAAATGGCGCCGTTGCACGGGATGTACCAGTTCTCCCGGAAATCGATCCGGTAGTCCGTGTTGTTGATCACCGAACTGATCGAGTTGTCGATCGTGCCACCGGTGTTGTAAGAACGAAGCGAGAATCGGTCGTAACCGACCGTGTAGGCCGGGTAGGTGAACTGCCCTCCGGCGTAGTTGGCGTGCTTGTAGACGCAGATCGTGTTCGCCGGGCACAGCGGGTTGTCAGCGGCGGCCGCGGTTGTGAACCCGAGGAGCGCCGCCCCCGTGACGGCGGCGGCTACCAGCAGGTTCGTTACCGGGCGGGTCTTCGCCATAGCGCACTCCACGGGTGAAGAGTCGGTACGGGTTCGATCGATGCTAGCCACCCGACAACACCCGGCACATGGCCCATGCGGTCACCCCGTCGCTCGTCATCCACATTCCTGATTGATTGGCACGAGAGAATGTCGGCCACTCTGCCGAATGGCTCATCATCCGTCAGCAAATGCCTGTTTCCGATGCCGTCCGAGCCGCCGGTGACCAGGGGCAGGGAGACCCGCGCGGTGAGGGCGACGGCGGGATCGCGTCGGCGTGCACGGCGGGCGGCCGGTAGCGGCGTACGGCGGATTGTCGACGGGTGGCGGGGGTTCCACAATCGATTCAGCCCGACGACGGCGTCGGGTTCCCGGGAGGTGTCCTCATGCTTCGGCTCCGCCGTGTCCTGGCCGCTCTCGCAGTCCTGGTCGCACCGTTGGCCACCGTCGTCCCGGCCGCGGCCGACGACCTCCCCGCTGTGCTCGTCGACTACGGCAGCACCGGGACCGTCGCGAACATGCCCGGTTCGGGCAGCACGACCGTACGACTCTCCCTGTCCGCGCCGCCCGCCGCGCCGGTCACGGTGACCATCGACCTGCTGCCCAACCCGAACGGGACGCTGATCGTGCCGTCCCGGCACACCCTGGTCTTCACGCCCACCACCTGGAACACGCCGCAACAGGTGCGGCTGATCTCGGTGCGGTACTTCCGCACGGCCGATCTCACCGCCGGAGGTCCGGGCGTCACGGGGGCCACCATCCACGCGTACGCCAACATGGGACCGCTGCCCCCCAACGTGAACTACGCGTGCAGGACCACTACGACCACCACCACCTGGCCCGGCGGCTTCGGCACCAGCGTGACCGTGACCAACACCGGCCCCACCCCCATCACCGACTGGACCGTGGTCCAGGTGTTCGACGCCGACGAGAAGGTCGGGTGGGCGTGGAACGCCGAGGCCACCCAGTACCTCAACGCGCTCGTGCTCACCCCCCGCGACTGGAACCGCACGCTGGCACCGGGCGCCTCGGCCACGATCGGCTACCAGGGCACCGGCACGACCACGCAGCCCGCAACCGGGCAGGCGCGCTGCACGCCCGAGCCGTACCTGCTGTGAAGCAAGCGCTCACACGGCTACTGGCTCCGCAGTGGCGGCCCGAGGTGGACCCGCGCGGGCTCTCTTCAGGCCGGCGGTTGTCGGTCGAGCAGCCCGACGGGGTCGGTGCTGTAGGCGACCATCCAACCGGGGTCGATGCGGTACCAGACGTTCTCGTCCCAGAACGGGTCGTCGCCGTCGCCGTCGTAGTGGTCGACGAGGTAGTCGCGGATCGCCGGCCAGGTCGGGTCGCTGCTCGTCCCCTCGGGGTTGAGCGGAACGGCGTGTCCGTGGGTGAAGATGCCGAGCTGCTCGCCGCGCATGAAGGTCGCGCTGATGCCGGGCCGCGCGGCGAGATGACGGGCTTTGGCGGCCTGGCGGTGGGTGCCGACGATCCAACGGCCGTGCAGGAAGTGCCCGTCGGCGCCGCTGATGCGCGGCTCACCGCGCCGGGTGACCGTGGCGATGGCCAGCGTGCACATGCCTTGGCACACTCGGACGACCTGCTTGGCGTCCAACGTGCTCTCACCTGGCCGGATGATCGACTTGAGGTGGCTGCTGGAGCCGGCCAGAGACGTGTCGAGCAGGACTTGGAGGCTGCGGAGCTCGTCGGGGGTTTCGAACATCCGGCCAGTTAATCAGCCCCCACCGACAGTGTCGGCGGGCGTGGCGTGCCTACTGTTCGAACAGCGGGCTGACCCAGTAGTTGGTGTCGTGCCAGGATTCGGTCGGGAACCCGCCGCCGACGCCGTAGCGGTACACCCCCGCGCCGGACACGCCGTTGTGCCACGCGATGAACGGCGAGTCGACCACGGTCCCGGTGTAGTAGTACTCCGTCGACCGGTAGCCGCCTTGCGGCGTGTAGTACGACGCGACGTAGTCGACACCCGGTTGGACGGGGACCGCGGCGAACCCGATGACCTCCTCCTTCTCGGAGTAGCCCCTGGACTCCAGTTCCCTGAGCAGGGTCCCGTCGCCCCGCCAGAGCCGGATCACGACCGGACCCTTGTACGTGCCGCGCTTGAAGAAGATCCCGGTCACCCGGCCCGGTCGGTCGAAGCGGATCCTCGTGCCCACCTCCACCGGGTCCGGGTCGACGTCGTTCTCGTTGGGCGACGTCCTGTCGTCGTGGATGCACAGGCAACCCACCAACGGCAACGGCCCGGGGGTGGTGCCCACGTGGACGAACAGGTCCGGGGTCACCGGGCTGACGTCGGTCGCGTTGTAGGCCCGCGCGCCGGTGACGTGGACGCCCGGTTCGGTCGGCGTGAACAGGTAGCGCCACCTGGTCGTGCCCTCGGCCTCGTGCCACGTCTCGCCGTTGTCGGTGGTGACCTCGACGCGCGTGATGGGACTCGTCCACGTCCCGAACACGTCGCCGGTGATCAGCAGCGGGACGCCGATCTCGGCCTGCGGGTCCCGGGACGGGAACAGGACGCGGGTCCAGAACTGGTCGTCGGCCGCCTGCGCGGGCGCCACGCCGGAGAGGACCACCGCAAGCGCGGTGAACACCCCGGCGAAGCTGGTTGATCGGATCACGGGTCCTCCTGGTCGATCCCGATCGATGCGGCCGTGGCCGGCGGCGAGGCCGAGGACCGCGTTGCCACTCAGGGCATCGTTCGGGGCACGCCGGGCGCTACACGACTGGTCACCGGCGAACGCCCGCTCCTACCCCCGGCACGGGCTCTCCGGTGCGGCGTCCACTTCACCGTGGAGCGGTTCCGCTGCCATACCGGTCGATGCCCCGTCGTCACGATCGAGCGGTGGCCAGGCGTGCCTCGACCCGTTCGGCGACGGCGAACAAGTGTGGTTGCCGCAGGTGGTTGACCCTGGCGTTGGGCGAGTCCGGGCCGTGCCTCCTCAACATGCCGGCCAGCCGGTCTCGGACGCACACCCGGCGACCGACCTCGTCCACCGTCTGGTCTGCGTAGGTCAGGGCATCCGCCACCGGACCGACCTCGTGCGGGTAGTCGTCGAGCAGCTCTCCCAAGCCGAGGACGTCGGCCACCAAACCGGCACCGGAATGATGCGCGACGAGGGCGGTGATCCGCCGGGGCCAGCCGACCCTGTCGAGGTGACGTGCACCGTCCAGCGGATGGAACCCCGTGTCGACCAGGGGGCGGGCGTAGCCGATGTCGTGCAGCCACGCGGCGGCGACGAGCAGGTCCCGGTCGACGTCGAGGACCGTCGCGGCCAGCTCGGCCGCGCGGGCGGCCACTTCGGTCGTGTGCCGCCACCGGTCGCCTGTCGGGTCGAGCAGGCTCGCCGCCAGGTGGCGCGCACTCGCGGAGTCGTGCGGCGTGCCCGTCGTGATCACGTTCGCGGGTTTCCCCCGGTAGCGAACACGAGCTGAACGTATGGTTAACGACCGATGGCGGGATGGCGGAGCGGCGGTTGCGCCGATCGGCGCCACGCCTGCGGTGTCCCATCCGTGGGGCGCCGAAGACGACCTCGGTCCGGCGGCGGGCGTGGAGCAGGGAAGGGTGCCGGATGGATCAGCACGGGACGGGTGACCGGCAGGACGCCCAGGCACCCCGATCGGTGGATGACCTGCGCTCGCCGTGGTCGGTCAGGCGCACCCCCGACGGGCGCTGGACCATCGCCGAGCACGTGCTGCACACAGGCGGCCGTCGGTGGACGGCGGGGTTGACGCCTACCGGGGGCGGCATGACGGCGTTGGTGCTGTGGTCGGGCGACGAGGTGGCCGGTCATGCCCGGGGCAGCGAGGCGCAGATGTGCGCGCTCGCCCACCGCTGGGTGCGCGACCTGCTGGCCGGCCGCGCACCGACCGGCGACGTCGACCCACACCTGCACGGCGAATTGGGCGCGTAGGACCGCCCGCACCCGCAATCCCACCACGCCCGGACCGGACTCCGCGGGTTCGCCGCCGTCGTGGTCGCAACCGCCGTCGAAGGACTACCCGCTGAATTCGACGCGAGAATCAGCAGGAATGAACGCGACGACATCGCGGTGGGAACGCGTCGCAAAGAATCGGTGAACCGCAAGTGTGCCGGTATCGAGCCCTCCTACACTCGCCGTCAAGGGAGGGATTCGGTGATGGGCGGTGAACCGGGCCTGTTGTCCGTGTTATCGGATCCGCAGGTCGCAGTGGGTGTGATCACGCTGCTGGTGACCATCGCGCTGTCGGTGGCGGCGTGGTGGTTGAAGCGTAAGCGCATCAGTTACCGGGTGCACCTGGACACCCCGATCGGCATCGAACCGGCACGGGGCAGCAGCCTGATCGACGTCGAGCTGAAGAACCGCGGCAAACCGGTCGACAAGCCGAGTTTCGCGCTGGTGCGCATCATGAACACCGGCAACGCCGCGATCCGGGTGCTGGACTTCGAGGCGCCGCTGCGGCTGGACTTCGCCGGGCGCCAGGTCGTGGACGTCGAGGTGATCGAGGCCGACCGGGTGCTGCGCCGGATGCTCGACGACGACCCGTCGTGGCCACCGGTCGGCAGCGACTCCCTCGTGCTCCCGAAGGTCCCGCTCAACCGCAAGCACCGGATCAAGCTGCTGGTGCTGTTGTCCGGCGAGCCCGACCCGGCGGTCAAACCGTCGGTCTCCTGCGAGGCCTTCCTGTCCGGCGGACGGGTCGTGCACGACACGACGACAGGCGACGGGCCGAGTCGGCGGACGATGTGGTTGACCGCCGTCGCCACGGTGGTGGTGAGCGTGTCGGTCGCGCTCGTGGTGTCCGGGGTGGTGACCCAGCGCTCGTCGGACTGCGCGTCCGGTCGGCTGGTGGTGGAGGGGTCCAGCGCGTTCGCGCCGGTCGTGCAGAAGGTCGCGGACTCCTACATGGCCAAGTGCGGTGACGCCGAGGTCCTGGTCGCGGGTGTGTCGACCTACACGGGACTGGACCGCCTGGTCGACTCGGCCGGGTCGGGCGACCCCCGGATCGCCATGACGGACGGCCCGGCGGACGGACCCAAGTACAACCGGCTCGTGCCGCACCCGGTCGGCACGGCGACGTTCGCACTCGTGGCGCACCGCAGCGCCGGGGTGACCGGGCTGAGCACCGACGAGCTGAAGGCCATCTACACCGGTGCGCGTCGATCCTGGCGGGACGACGACTCCTTGCCCGTCACGATCGTCAGCCGCAACTTCCAATCCGGTACGCGCGCGGCGTTCGAGGGGGCCGTCCTGGGTGACCGCGAACCCAAGGCGACGGCATCACGCGACTGCACGCCGCCCGCGCAGGAGCTGCCGGCACCGGTGCTGCGGTGCGAGAAGACCGAGGGTGCCGACGTGCTCAGCACCGTGGCCCAGATCCCCGGCGCGATCGGCTACGTCGAGTTCTCCGCCGCGCAGCAAGCGCACAACGCCAACCCGGACGTGGTCGTGCTGTCCCTGGACGGGGTGGACCCCGCGGCCCTGGCAACCCGCCGGGACTACAAGTTCCGCGCACCGGAGTTCTTCTACACCAAGGACAAGCCGGTCAAGGGAAGCCTGCTCGACTCGTTCATCGACTTCATGGACGGCGAGGAAGCCAAGCAGATCGTCGCCGACGCCGGCTTCGACCAGTAGACGGGTGCCCATTGCCTCCGGCACCAGGCCGGTCACGGCTGGCGATCGGCCGTTCCGACGAGCACACGACCGGGGGGACGCTCCAACCTGATGGCGGCACCGCGGTCGATGACCGCTTCCGTTGTCCGCCGGAATCCGCGGCGAGATCCGACCTTACCGGGTGAACGACCGCTCCGATCGAATCACCGGCGTTGCACCCGGGCGGCCCGGAAAACGATGCTGGATCAGGGTTCTCGGGAGGTTCCGGGCCACTTCACCGATCGACGGAGGCGGGTCGCCGTGCTGAGAGTGCTGTTCCACCTCCACCTGTCGGCGTGGGAGGCCGATCCCGGTCACCGCGCGTTGGCGGCCCCGTTGGTGCCGTGCGCGGTGTCGCGCCGGCCGTTGCGGTACCTGGTGCGCCGCTCCACGACCGCGTCGGAGTCGCGCACCCGTGAGCAGGAAGGCGCCGCATGAGCCGCTAAGCGCTGACGTTCCCGGTGAAACCCGGCTCGGAGTCCGCGGTGGCGGACATCATGGCGAACTACCGGGGCCCGGCCACGGCGGCGGTGCGGCAGCCGTCACGCCCGCTGCTGGACCGGACGTCGGTGTTCATGGCGGGCACGCACGTGGTGCGGCTGGTCGACATCCACTGCGCCCCCATCGAGGCGGCTCGGCACCTGCGGTCCCAGCCTCAGATCCAGGCCGTGGAGACGCTGTTGCAGCCGCACCTGCTGCACGGCCGCGACCTGTCCGACGAGTCGGGCCTGCGCCGGTTCCTGGCCTCGGCCGTGATGCGGGTGCGGGTGGCCCGCCCCGCGCCCACGAGCCGGACCCGTCGCCACGCCACGCTCTACCGGGCGGCGCCGGGCCGGGGACGCGACCTGGTGGCGCTGCTGGCCTCACGGTTCCCCGACGACGCGTCCGGGGTCACCCTGTGCCGCCGCCGGGACCTGGTGATCCAGGTGGTGGAGACCGACGGGCAGCCGCCCGGGCCGCTGGGAGCGGAGACCGACCTGGTGAGCGGCGTGACGCCGATGGCGCTGTTGACCGACCGGGCCGCGGGGCCGCGGACGTGACCGCGCAGCCGCACCGCGTCGTGGGCACGGCGGACGTGGCGGCCAACCGGCGGCGTGGCGGGGAGCTGCGGATCCTGCTCAGCCCCCTGGCGCCGCGGCCCGGGCTCGGGCACGTGGACACCGAAGCCACCGACCCCGGACGCGTCGGCACCGGGTCCGCGCGATGACCCGTGGCCGTCACGGGTGTGGGTGTCGTGGCGCCCGACGGGGTGGGTGGAGCGACGAGCCGCGGCCGCACGTGTCCGCCCACGACCCTGACACCTGGCGCGAACCGCGGTACGCCATGGCACGCGAGTTCTACCGATGGGAAACCCGATCATGACGAAGACGACCACACCCGTGCTCATCGTGGGCGGCGGCCTGACCGGCCTGTCGGCGGCGGTCTTCCTGGCCTGGCAGGGGGTTCCGGTGACGCTGGCCGAGCGCCACCCCCGCACCTCGATCGACCCCAAGGCGCGGGTGATCAACCCCCGCACCATGGAGCTGTACCGGGCGGTCGGCCTGGAGCCTGCGATCCGGGCCGTCCGGTCGCCGATCGAGGGGCACACCGTGGTCGCGCACGCGCCCAGCCTGGTCGCCCCTGAACGCCTGCGGCTGCCCGCCGCGCTCGGCGAGGACGTCGGCGGGCTGTCCCCCTGCGGCTGGGCCACCATCGACCAGAACCAGCTCGAACCGCTCCTGCGCGACCGCGCCCGCGACGTCGGCGTGGACCTGCGGTTCGGCACCGAGGTGGCCGCGCTGCACGACGCCGGTGACCGCGTGATCGCCGTGCTGCGCGACCGTGTCGACGGCCGGGAGCGAGAAGTAGCCGCACGGCACGTGATCGCCGCCGACGGCGCGCACAGCCCGGTGCGGGCGATGCTCGGCATCCCGCACGAGGGGCCGGGCGCGCTGGCCAGGTTGGTGAGCGTCTACTTCCGCGCGGACCTCACCGATCCGCTGGCCGGGCGCAGGTTCATCGCCGCGATCCTGCACAACCAGGCGGTGCGCGGCACCCTGACACCGCTCGACCGCGACGGGCGCTGGCGGTTCTCGATCTCCATCGGGGCCGACGAGGACGTCTCGTCCTACACCGGGCCGCGGTGCCTCGAACTGCTGCGAGCCGCGCTGGGCGTCGACCTGCCCGTCGAGATCGACCGGGTGTCCGAGTCGCCGTGGGAGGTCTCGGCACAGGTCGCGCGGAGCATGCGGGCCGGGCGGGTGTTCGTGGCCGGTGACGCGGCACACGTGATGCCGCCGATCGGCGCCTTCGGCGCGAGCACGGGGGTGCAGGACGCGTTCAACCTGGCCTGGAAGCTCGTCCTGGTCCACCACGGCCTGGCCGGCGAAGCGTTGCTCGACACCTACGAACCCGAGCGCCTGCCCGTGGCGCGGCTGATGACCCGGGAGGCCCTCCGGCGCTACGAGACCGGTCAGGGCCGTCGCCGGGACGGGCGGCACGAGGCGCCGGCCGCCCAGCGGAACGCGATCTTCGGCTACGCCTACCGCGAAGGCGCGTTCGTCGACGACCCCGACGCCGAGGTGCCCGATCGTGCCGCCGACGAGTGCGTCGTCGAGGACCCCGACCACCCGTCGGGCCGGCCGGGGAGCCGGGCGCCGCACGTGACCCTGCGCCGTGACGGCGTGGACCTGTCCGCGGTGGACCTGTTCGGCCGCGGTTTCCGGCTGCTCGCCGGTCCCGCCGCCGTCGGTTGGGAGGAGGCCGTGGACGCCGTCGCCGAGCGGACCGGCCTGGACCTGGCCTGCCACCGCATCGGGGACCGGCTGCTGGACGTGGACGGCGTGTTCCCGTCCCGCTACGGCATCGGCGCCGACGGTGCGGTGCTCGTGCGCCCGGACGGGTTCGTCGCGTGGCGCGCGCGGACCGCGGTGCCGTCCCCCGAGGCGGTCCTGGCCGACGTGGTGGACCGCGTGCTGTGCCGCCCGATCGACCGTCAGCGGGCGCCGGTCGCCGTGGCAGAGGTCGCGGGCTGATGGCGGGAGTGTCACGGCGGGGCGTCCTGACCGCAGGGCTCCTCGCCGTCACCCACCCGCCTCCCGGCCACGCGCCCGTGCCCGACCGGCGCATCGACGTCCACCACCACTGCGTCGCGCCGGGATGGCTGCGCTGGGCGCAGGACCGCGGCATCGTCGGCGAACTGCCCTGGTGGGCTCGGTGGGACCCCGACAGCACCCTGTCCCTGATGGACCGGCTCGGTATCGAGACCGCGGTCATGTCGGTCGCCATGCCCGAGGTCCGCTACCGGGACACCGCGCAGTTCCGGGAGGGCCACCACGTGGCCTACCAGGCGGCGCACGACCTGGTCGACGCCCACCCGGGCCGGTTCGCGTTCCTCGCGCGGACCAGTGCACCGGACCCGGACCTGGCGATCTGGTCCGCCGTCACCGGTCTGGAGGCCGGTGCCGTCGGCGCGCACGCGCTCGCCCACGACGGCAGGGGCGCCTACCTCGGCGACCCCGCCCTCGACCCGCTGCTCACCGAGCTGGACGCCCGCCGCACCGTGCTGGTCCTGCACCCGACCGACCTGCCGGGCGTGCCGCCCGACCAGCCCACCGTCCCCGGCGTGCCCAACTTCCTGTGCGACTACGCCCTGGACACCACGCGGGCCGCCGTCTCCATGATCGTCCACCGCACGCTCGACCGCTTCCCCCACCTGTCCGTGCTCCTCCCCCACGGCGGCGGCGCCCTGCCCTACCTCGCCGCCCGCGCCGAGACCCTGGGCGGGCGGCTCGACCCACCGGTGCCGGCCCAGCGGGTGCGCGACTACCTGCGCCGCTTCCACTACGACACGGCCGCGCCGATGTCACCGCACTCCACCCCGACCCTGCTGGCCGTCATCGACCCGACCAGCCTGCTCTACGGCAGCGACTGGCCCGCGATGTCCGCCGACGAGGTCGGCCGGGCCGCCGCGGCGCTCGACACCGACCCGGCGCTCTCCGGCGCCCTGCGCCGAGGCGTCGACCGGCACAACGCGCTGCGGCTGTTCCCCGGACTCGCCCGGTGAGCACGGCCGGTGGGCGTCCACGTCACGAACACGAGGTCACCATGAAGCTCCACACCACACCGCCGCGACTGCGCGCTCTCGTGGCCGGCGGCGTCGCGCTGGCGGTGGTCCTGGCAGGCTGCTCCTCTCCGGAGTCGGTGCCCGCCGGAACCCACGTCGGCGCACACGCCCCCCTCGCCGGTCCGACGCCCCCGGCACCGCCGTTGCGGGACGGTGAGCGGTTCGTCGAGCACGCGCTGGCGAAGCCCTACCAGCCGTCACCGCCCCACGGTGGCACGGACGACTACCGGTGCCTCCTGCTCGACCCCGGGGTGACCGATCCGGTCTTCCTGACCGGGACCCGGTTCCGACCGCAGAACGAGCGCCTCGTGCACCACGCGGTCGTCTACGTCATCGCGCCCGACGCCGTCGAACAGGCGCGGGCCAAGGACGCCGAGACGCCCGACGACGGCTGGACCTGTTTCGGCCTCACCGGGATCAAGGGCGAGAAGGGCGCCACGTGGGTGGAGACCTGGAGCCCGAACAGCACCGAGACGTTGCTGCAGCAGGACGTCGGCTTCCCCGTCGCACCCGGCAGCCTGCTGCTCCTTCAGATCCACTACAACCTGCTCGCCGCCGACGGCGAACCGGGAGCGACCGACCAGTCCGGCATCCGCTTGCGGCTCAAGCCCGGCACGGCCGCCACGAAGCCGCTCGACACGTTCGCGGTGATCGCGCCGATCGAGCTGCCGTGCGCGCCGGGTGAATCCGGTCCGCTGTGCGACCGCGCGGCCTCGATCGCCGACGTCGCGAACCGCTTCGGGCCCGACGTCGGCATCGACGAGGACCGCTTGGTCGCCCGGTGCAGCGACGGCGTGCCGAAACCCGGCAACACCCAGTCCTGCACCAAGGAGGTCCGGCAGGCGGGCACGGTGTACACGGCGCTGGGGCACATGCACCTGCTCGGGCGGGCGATCAAGGTCGAGCTCAACCCCGGCAGCGCGTCGGCCAAGACCCTGCTCGACATTCCGATGTTCGACTTCGACAACCAGGGAATCCAAGTGCTCCCCACCCCCGTCGACGTCGAGCCGGGCGACAAGCTCCGCATCACCTGCACCCACGACGCGACGCTGCGCAAGCAACTTCCCCAACTGCGCAACCTGCCGCCGCGGTACGTGGTCTGGGGTAGCGGCACCAGCGACGAGATGTGCTCGGGAACGTTCGCCTTCTCCCCCAAGGGGTGACGTGTCGGCGGGGCGTGTCGAACGGTGCGGCGTCGGGGGGTTGTCGTTCTGCCTGTGGGTGGAAGTCGACGAGCCGGAGGTCGGTGGCGACCGGGTACAGGGTTTGCAGCAGGCCGCCGGTGCAGCGCGTCCGCCCGACCACGGGGTTGCCCAGGGTTGTCTCACTCGTGGGGGGTGACAGCACTTGGGCCGGTGACTGGCTCGTGCGGGCAGGGGTAACCGATCTGACGGCATGCCGGAGGCGTCGCATGCCGCAGCCACCACGCTGCGCCCCGTCCTTCGGGTAGCAAGCCGTCATGCCGGCGGTTCGAACAACAACACCGAAGCAGAGAGGCCTCGCATGTCCGCAGAACTCACGCAGCTCTTCGTCGACTGCACACCCAGGCGCTCGGTGGCGCTGGGTCCGCGCGACGGGCAGGTGCTGGTCCAGGGCCGGCACGTGACCGGAGCCGACCGGTACCTTTTGCTGGCCCTCGACGGCGGCCGGAAAGGGCAGGTGCTGGTCGAAGCGGAACAACCCTCTTTCACAATCCCTGACGCCGCACTCGCACGGGTGGGGACCGATACCGGGCCGGGAGGACAACTGGTGTGGGCTGCCTTCCGGGGCGAGGAGCAGCTCGAGGGCGTTCCGGTCACCGTGACGGACGACGACCCGGACGAGAAGGTCGACATCGAGGAAAAGCTCGCCGCCATGGTCCAGTGGTACGACCTGTGCCCGCCGAAGGACGATGACGAGCACATCGCCGACCCTGTGACCAGAGCTGTGAAGAAGGGCAGCAAGTGGTGGCTGCACACCACGCGGCAGGGCGACGTCACGCGTACGCCGCGCAAGGTCTTCACCTTCGCGCGCCGCAGCTCCGAGCTGTGGCCGTCCGGGCTGGTTCAGGGAACCGGTGTCGCTGAGGACGGCCGCCTCGACCCACTTCCCATCACGGATCGCACCGGCACGTACGTGTGGATCGACGCGACCTCCGGCCAATCGGCCAACGAATGGGTCGAGAAGCCCAGCTCGGGCACGGTGCACGAGGCCATCCGGTCGATGACGCAAGGAGTGACGCTCGGCTCGGCGGGTACCGTCCTGTTCGAGCAGCGGGAGATGCACTCGGCGCACGAAGCGCTCCTGCACATGGGTATCTCAGCGCACTACCTGGGCGTCGAGGCACGGGCGACCCTCGACGTGGAGCACAAGGCCGAGCAGCACACCGTGCTGGCCTTCTTCATGCAGAACGCCTTCACGGTCGGCTTCGACCTGCCCAAGCGCCCCGATGACTGGTTCACCGACGACTTCACCAACAGCGACTACGACCAGCTCGAAAAATCAGGACAGATCGGCAAGCGAAATCCGCCGCTGTACGTGGAGAACGTGGACTACGGCCGGATGTTGTTGTTCAGTTGCTCGTCCTCGCAGAGTGTCACGGAGATCAAAGCGGCTCTCCAGGCTTCCTACAACCGCGGGATCGGGGGAATCAAGGGCGACATCGACGCCAAGTACAAGCAGCTCTTGCAGGACTCGGAGCTCAAGATCCTGGCGATCGGCGGGAAGATCACGGACGTCAGCGCCCTCATTCGCAGCGGAAAAGTCATGGACTACTTCAGCGACCAGGACATCGAACTGGACGATTTCGCCCCCATGGCCTTCAAGCTGCGCACCCTGTGGGGCAACACCCTCGCCGAGGTCAGCGAAACCGGCAAGTTCTACGAATCCTCCTTCAAGCCGTGCACCTTCAGGTTCCAACTCGACGGCCTGTACGTCTGGGGAGAGGACAAGGACAGCAAGCCCGCCAAGATCACCGGCCTCGACACCGACTACGGCTCGGTCTTCAAGAAGCCACCCATCTACAAGGGTGATACCACCTACACCGACGGTGGTGACGACTACAAGCGCACCTTCTCCGAGGGCCTGGTGCGCAAAACCCTGGAATACGGGAACCATCCGGCCCGGTGGGACAAGCAGCCGATCACCCAAGTGGCGTGGTACGAGCCCAACCAAACGATGTACACGACTTCCGGCGACTGGGTTCCACCGGTGGACAGCATGGTCGGGAAGCGGGTGATGGACGACCCTTCGCCCTATTTCAAGTACGGCGACAACCTCTGGCTCCGCTGGCAGTACCGGTGGACCATGATCGAGCCACCGGTCGAGGTGTGGCCCGACGTCTGAGGAACGGGTGCGCCGCTCGTGTCGTCGGTCGCCAACCCCGCCGCAGGGTGCGCGAGCGGCCCATGAATGCACGACAGTGAACGGAGGTCAGTGATGATCGGGCGACGAGAACCGCTCGGGATGGCCGACGCGGCCGTCGGAGCGGGAGAGCCGGTCCGAAGTGCGGCCGAGTCCGCGCTGCAGCACGACTGGGAGCACGGCGGCCTCCCGCGCCGAATGCTCAAGGTCATGCAGTTCAACATCTGGCTCGGCGGCAGCCAGGTCCCGGGCGGCCGGGCGGGCATCGCCGACACCGTCGCCGCCGCCAAGCCGGACCTGGTCATGCTCAGCGAGTCGAACCGGGAACGGGTGGCCGATCTCCGAGCCGATCTCGCCGAGCGCGGGCTGACCTACTTCGGCAACGAGGACTCGACCGATCCGGCGGTGATCTCGCGATGCCCGATCGTCGAGCACACGTCGTTCCCGTCCTGGTCGAAGGCGGTCGTCTCAGCCGACGGCGTCGAGATCGCGGCCTACTCAGGGCACCTGGAGTACCGCTACTACGTCACCTATCTGCCGCGCGGCTACGGCGGCGGCGTGCCGCCACCGCTGAAGACCTCCGAGTACGGCTGGAACGAGATCCCGACCGGTCCCATCACCGACGCCGACCTGATCGTGCAGCTCAACGCGGCCTCGGGACGCACGGAGGTGACCAGAGCCGTGCTCGCGGACGCCGCGGAGGAGCGGTCCAGGGGACGGTTGACGCTGCTGGCCGGTGACTTCAACGAGCCCTCCCACCAGGACTGGGACCACCGGACCCGGCACCTCTTCGACCACAACGGCACCGACGTCGCGTGGTCGACGACCGAAGCGATCGAGGACGCCGGTTTCCGCGACAGCTACCGCGAGATCAACCCGGACCCGGTCCGCACGCCGGGCTTCACCTGGCCGAGCGACAACCCGGGTGCCGACGTCAGCAAGCTCACCTGGGCGCCGAAGGCCGACGAGCGGGACCGGATCGACTTCGTCTTCTACCACCCCGACGAACGGCTCCGACTCCTCGACAGCGTCCTCGTCGGACCGTCCCGCAGCATCGTCCGCAGCAAGCGCGTCGAGGAGTCGGGCAAGGACCGGTTCTGGCGTCCCACCTGGACCTGGCCGACCGATCACAAAGTCGTCCTCAGCACCTTCCAGGTCGTGACGGTGTGAGCACCCGTCACCCGAGGACCCTCTCTCCACCCACCCGAACGGGCCTTCGATCGACCGACGACAAGGAGATGTCGAGATGGCCACTCCCGTGATTCGACGTACGACGGGCCTACGGGTCCGGAATGCGGCGACCACCGTGTTCATAGCGGTCCTGACGGCCGGTGTGCTGTCCACGCCCGCCGCACAGGCCCAGGCCGCCGGGTTGATCCCGGCGGCGCGCCGCACGGATGCCGCTCCCGCTTCCGCCACCACCGCCCTGGCGTTCTGGAACAACGGTCCTCGGGCCCCGTATGCCGAGTTGCCGGTGCTGGCCGGGTACCCGGACCCGCCGAACCGCACCTTCTCCCAGCCCTGGCCCAGGGCGACACAGGTACAAGAGCTGAACAAGTACTGGTTCACCGGGCCGAACCCCGCCGTCGGGGGAGCTGCCACGACCGAGCGCCGGTGGATCGCGTCCCGCGGGAGCTTCAACGGGTACAGCGACAACCAGCAGTGCAAGCCGATGCTGCGCTTCACCAAGTACAAGAACAAGGCCCGCACGCTGTACGAGTACGACGTGCAGGCGTCCCCGGCGTTCACGGGGAACTGGCAGTCCGGCTCTCAGGACGTCGCCGACTGGCTGGCGAACGAACGCCACCGCGGGATCCACCGCATCGTGATGGACATCAGCGCGGGCGTGCAGAACAGGTCGGTCTACTACACCAACGACCACTACTGCACCTATTGGTTGATCGCCGGCACGGGCCAATGACCCTCCCCTGACGGGCGAGGAGGTCCCCCGAACCGCTCGATGAGCACGTCACACGATGCGGTGGTCAACCCATCGTCAACGGTGTCGCACCCGCACCGGGGTATCCCCGAGACCAAGGCTCGCACCCAGGAGTGGCGATCGCGCTCGAGAACGAGATGCCCGGACATCGACCCACCCGTCGACCGGCCATTCGGCCATTCTCACCGGACAAGCATCTCGACGACCACACGAGAGAAGGCACATCCCGATGGGGATCAAAATGAGTTTTATCGCCGGACCGAGTTACGAGGACGAGTCCTGGCGCCTGATCACACATCAGTACCCCACCTACGGCCTTCGGTCCACCGGCCTTTACGCGAAACCAAACAAGAAGTTCACCGTGACGGTGACGCTCGACGGGTCCAAGGCCCCGAAGGACATGAAGATCAGCGTTGGCCCCGACACAATATCCGGCGAGGTCAAGGATGCGCGCTACTACACCGTGACGACCGGAGAGAACTCCATTACCGACAAATACGGCGGAATGGTTTACATAGCCGTGACGGGGTCCGGCACCGACAAGGTGACGGCAGACTTCTCGGATTTGCTGCAAGCACCCTACTTCGAACTGGGCAAGACGACCGCCGAGCAGTGGCGCGAGATGTTGGAAGAACGTCGGACGCCCTACGCCGAACTCGTCGGCCCGCACGTCATCATCACCGTCACCCGTCAGACGGCGCAGAAGTACGAGAACGAGGACCAGAGCGCCGTGCTCAAGGCCGTCGAAGCCGCCGCCACCGTGTGCGAGAAGACCGTGGGCCTTTCCGAGAAGTCGAGCTGGACACCAGGCAAAGACGACCGCAGCCCGTACGCCGAGCACTGCGTGGAGTGCCACGAGAAGTGGACCTTCGGTTACGCGTACGCAGCGAGCGGCCACCTGGGGTTCCCTGCGGACCAGGGGTCGATCTGGCATCTCCTGACCGTCGAAGGCACGGATTCCTACTGGACTTTCGCCCACGAGTTCGGCCACCACCGGGAGTCCTGGCTGTTCACCCCGGGCGACCTCGTCGACGTGCACAACAACGTGCTGGCACTCGCGGTCGGGCGCTTCCTGAACAAGCAGTCACGACTGCTGTCCCAGACACAGGACGGCGACGACTACTACGACCTCGCGTTCACGAAGATCAAGAATGGCACGGCGTTCGACAAGCTGGACTACTTCGAACGACTGGTCATGCTCGAACAACTTCGCCTCGAGTACGGCGAGGATTTTTGGCCGAAACTGTTCAAGGAGTCGCGGAGGACCGAGTTCGACAAGTCCTCCCGGACCGACCAGCAGAGGTTCGACGCGTTCTTCAAGCTCGCCTGCCTGGTCTCCAAGCACGACCTCACCGAATTCTTCACCGCCAAGTGGCGCATGCCGGTCAGCGCCGACGGCAAGAAGGCGGTCGCCGCCCTGAAACTCCCCAAACCGAGCAAGGACCTGAGCCTGCTGCGCGAGCCGAAGGCTCTGACCGCGGCTACCGAGGTCGCACCCGTCCCCGGCGGCACCTACCACTGCGGCACACGCGACATCGAGGATATCGTTCTGCCGGAACCAGCGGTGCCGTAGCCCGTTCGGGAACGTCGAACCCGGGCGTCATCGTCGCGCGGTCGGCGCGCGCCGCTGTCCTCATTGGCGGAGAGCGGCGGAACAGCTCGGCGAACCGGTACCGGAGCGGTCCGGTCGGACGAACGGCGTCGAGGTCGATCCGGAGTCCCGCGTCGGCGACGACGTGCCGCGGGCTTGGCGGAACGGGCGTCTCAGCAACCGGTTTCGACCGGGGTCGGTGCGTGACCCGGCACTCCGACACCGGCGAGGTAGGTGACGGTGGCTCGTCCTGACGCGTAGTCCGACGGCGGGCCGTCGGAGAGGCTGAAAGCGATCTCCCCGCCGGGGCCGTCGACCACGACGCCGTTGGTGCCCTGGCCGAAGTCGAGGTTGACGAACTCGTCGATGCGGTAGCCGGCGTAAGCGGCGCGCAGGTCGGTCAGGGTCGATCCGACACGGATTCCACCGATCTCGGTGCGAAGTGCCTGTTCGCCGGAGGAGTTGCGGATGGCCAGCACGCGACCGGTCTTCCGCTCGACGCTGAAGGACAGCTTTTCACCCTCCTTGGCGTAGCTGACGCAGTCCGCGTTCACCCCTTCGTAGAGGTTCCCCCTGTTGACATAGCCGCGTGCGTCGAGATCGTCGGCCGTGAGGTTCAGGCTGAACGCGCCGATGCCGTTGAACCTGACTGTGTTCGGCGTTCGGGCGCTGATGTCTTCGTTGACGATGCCGACCGCCTGGTTGGTGAGCTCGACGGTGCGCATGAGGTTGCCGTGGTAGCACGGGCCCGACACTTCGGTGATGGGACGTGCGACGTCGCCGAGGGCGGTCGTGCGCGTCAGCAGTCCGATCTGGTCTGCCAGTCCACGCACAGCGCTGAGTTGGTAGGCGCAGGTCGCCATGTTCGCCGTGTCCGCGCCGCGGGTGGCCGAGTCGGCCGTGACGACGAGGTCACCGGTCGGCACGCGCTCGGTCGCCCACGGCAGGGCGAACCAGCCGAGTCTGGGCACCACGAACGTCGTCTCGCCCGCGAGAGCGTGTACATCGACGTCGTCCGGAAACGGTTCCAGAGCGGCCAGCTCAGCGGAACCCGTGCGCAGCGCGCGTCCGCCGTCCGAATCCGCGGCGCGCACCGCACGGTCGAGGTCGTCGCAGATCGTGCCGGTGTCGAGTGACCCGCTCGCCGCCTTTCCGCAGACGGCCAGGACCAAGCGCAGCACGGCGAGTGCTCCGTTGACGGCCGCGCCGACGTCGAGGATGACGGCGGCGAGCATGGCGATCAGCGAGCCGGTGTTGGGTGTGCCGAAGGTGATCACGGAGCTGACCTCGTCCGCGCGGCTCCCCTCCGGCGGGGACAACGCGTACCGGGTCGCCAGGCCGCCCATCGAGTGGGCGATGACGATGACCTTCTCGCCGCTCTCCCGGTGGAGGCAGTCGATGGCCGTGCCCAGTGCCGGGCCGATGTCCCGGTCGTCGATCCACCGAGCGGAGTGCTCGTGGTAGTCGAAGGTGTAGACGGCGGCGCCGGGCACTCGCTGCAGTTGGCCGATCAGGGAACGGTCCGCCCGGACGTTCGCGGACGGATTCGTCGACAGGTCGATCTTGTGCGAGAACGCGCCCTCGCGCTTGTCGTCGTGCGCAGAGGAGCCCGTCCACCCGTGGACCATGATGATCGGCACGTACCTTCCCCGTGCGTCCGGGGTGATGGCCACCGGACTGCCATCCGGGTTGCGGTCGGGATCGCGGGTCAGCCCCGGGGCGAGTTCGACCTCGTCGCAGCGGGTATCCGCCGTCGCCGGATCGACGGGTTGTGCGGCCGTGCCGGACGGCGAGCCGCCAAGCAGGACGGCCCCGCACATCACGACCGCTGCCAAGGCCGCGATCGCGGTCCGGGCCGCGGGCGCCGTCCTCATCGCGTCGGCGTTTCCGGAGGTGCCCGGGTTTCCGGAGGTGCCTGGCCGGTGACCGGCACGGTTGCCGCGACTTTCCACTCCGACCCCTCCTTGATCACGATCGCGACGTACTCCGCCGTCCCCTGCCCGGGAACGGTCACGGTCACGGTGATGGCCCCGCCACCGACGCCGTCCGGGGACCACGACCGCTCGTCGACCTCGACGGTCGCCCCGGGAGGGATCGCCTCACGAGCCCGACCTGAGAACTGGTCGCGAGCGGTCGACGCGATGAGCGACTCCGGGTCGACAGCCAGTCGTCCCAGCGCCGCCGCGACCTGGCCGGCTTCCTCTTGCCGCGAAGTCGTCGGACCGGGAGACGTGGACGACGCGGTGGCGCGGCCCGGCGAGGACGACTCATCCCCACCGGGCCACAGCAGAACGCCGCACACGACCATCGCGCCGATGACAGCGGTCACGCCGAATCCGGTTACCGCTCGTCTCATGTGCCGCACCGCCCTCCACGCCACTCGACAGGGGCGACCACGTCGAATCGACGGCCACATCGCTGTACCGGGTGATCGCAGCGGTTCGGCGCTCTGTTACGCGGGGCGCACCCGCCGCACCCGATTCGTCGCCGCACGTCAGAAGGTGCAGTACCAGCTGTAAGGGTCACTGTAATTCCGGTAGGCGCTGTAGGCGGATGGGCTGTGGTACTGCGTGCGGCACTGCCGCGACACGTCGATGTCGCCATCCGCCACCGGGACGACGCCTGTCACGCACCTCCACCCGTAGACGTTCCAGGTCCTGATCTTCGCCACCCGGCCCTGTCCGGGGTACTGGTCGTCGCACGCCGCCTGCATGCTCACCCAGCCCGTCGCCGCAGACGCCGGTGAGGTCGAAACAACGGCGCCGGCAATGCCGAGCAAGGCGCCTGCCGCTATTGCTGCCACTCGTCGTGCTCGCACGGTGAAATCCTTTCTGAGTGGAGCCGAAAACGACTCCTCCGGTGCCCGGCGGGGTGAGTCGTCTCGTATTCGGACGTTGTTACCGAAGTCGCCGTACATGGCCATGAGGTCGCCGGGTCCGTATGTTCGCGGGGCCGCAGGCCGCAGTGAGCACGAGCGCCACGACGGTCAACACCGCCTTCATCGTGCGCCTCCCTCGTCGTTCCCCCATGGTGTGGAAGGCGTCGAGGGTGGCGCGTGGGTCGTTCGCCCGACACGTTCGGCTCGGCTGGGTCGACACACTGGGTGGAGGGATTCGTGGAGGACCGCGTGATGGACACGAGACGCATGACGGTCGTCGTGCTGGACGACCACCCCGCGGTGGTGGCGGGGGTGACGGTGTGGTGCGCCGCCGCCGACCCGCCGATCGACGTCGTGGACGCGAGCGACCACCTGCCACTGGTGTGGACCGGACGCGGCGCCGAGGCCGACGTGGTGGTGTTCGACCTGCAACTGGGCGGTAAGCCCCCGGCGTTCGCCGAGCTGGAGGCGCTGGTGAAGGCCGGGCGGCACGTGGTCGTCTACTCGCAGCACTCGGCGCCGGCCACGGTGATGCGCTGCCTGGACCTCGGCGCCCTGGCCTACCTGACGAAGGCGGAGGGCCCGGAACACCTCGTTCCCGCTCTCCAGGCCGCCGCGCAGGGCGTTCACTACTTCTCGCCGTCGCTGAGCGGTGCTCTGTGCGCGGTGCCGGACGGTCGCGCGCGGCTCACGCCGAGGGAGGTCGAAGTCCTCACCGCCTGGTTCGAATGCGCGTCCAAGGACCTCGTCGCGGCCAGGCTGCACATCACGCGCAAGACGGTGGAGACCCACATCGAGCGGGTGCGGGCCAGGTACGCCGAGCTGGGCCGGCCTGCGGCGACCAAGCAGGCCCTGGTGAAGCGGGCGCTGGAGGACGGGCTGGTCAGCTTCGACGACCTGCCGTGACGAGCTTGTGCTCCGCGCGGACCCAGTGCCGTCCTGCGGTCGTCAGGTGCGTGACGACGACCTGGTCATCGCCCATCTCCTGCGGCGTGACGGGAGGGCAGTCGCCCACGGCGCTGACGGACACCGCGTCCGGCGACCCCAGCACCACCAAGCGGACGGTGGAGCGTGCCGTGGCGACGACGACGAGCGGCGCTTCGGTCAACAGGTGGCGCACCCGACGTGGCAACGGCGGTATCGGCCCGTTGACTTCGAGGTGGACTTCGACGCCCCGTCGTTCCGCCACGTCGATGCACGCGTCCAGTTCGTGCAGCAACGGGTCTTCGGCGTCGTCGGCCTCCGCGAACAGCCGCCGCATGCGTGCCGCCTCGATCCCGCATCGTCGTCGCACCTCGGGATCGGCGGGGTCGAGCGCGCCGCTCAGCAGCCCTTCGAGCAGGGGCAGGGCCGACGTCGACCGCTCCGCGTGCCTGGCCCTCCGCGCCTCGTGGCGTTCGGTGGCCACGCGCTGGGTGGCGGTCGTCTCCTCACGCGTCCTGTTGGCGGCCTCGGCGGCTGCGGCGAGGCGGACCAGGGCCGCGGCCGTCCCGGCGACGCAGACCTGGAACGCCAGGATCGCGGTGAGCGCCACCAAGCCGCCGAACAGCCGCTCCTCCTCGGCGTGGGCCACGGCGACCAGCCTCGCGGCGCTGATGCCGAGCTCGAGGAGCAGGACCGGGAGCAACGCGGACAGGGGGTGGCCGAACAGCACGCACAGCGTCACCCAACCGACCACTCCCGTGCTCCAGTCGACCTGTTCGAGAACCTGGTGCGGGGCGAGGGTCGCGGTCGCGGCGATGTGCGCGGCGACGAGGGTGGCGGCGACCGGCCGGGCGGCCCTGCCCCACGAGCGCCCCAACCGGATCAGCAGCCACTCGACTAGGACCAGCACGCACGAGTACAGGTAGGCGGTGACCTGGACGGCGGGGACGGCGAAGTCCCGCAGGGCGAGGAACAGCGACGGCGCGTCGAGCAGCAGCAGGATGGCACCGGCGATCGCCGCTGTCGACAGCCGCAGCCTGCGGAGGAACTCGTCCTGGACGTCGTGTGCCGCGGAGGAGGGTGAGCTGAGGTCAGTCATGACCGTGGACCAACCGCACGATCGATCCTCGGCCGGGGTGCGACGTGACCGACGCTTGGCCACCCGCACCCCGCATCCGACCGATGATCGAGCCCGTGATGCCCCGGCGCGACGTGGGAACCGCCGCGGGGTCGAACCCCCGCCCGTGATCGACCACCTCCACGACCACCGCCGTTCCCCTCCTGTGCGCCCGGACCGTGGCGGAGGGCACCCCGGAGTGCCGGGCCACGTTCGTCAACGCCTCGCGGACGCAGTGGGCGAACGTCATCCCCACGGCGGCGGGCACCACGAGGCCGGGTTCGACGTGGAACTCGACGTGCAGGCTGGACACCGGTCCGGCACGGCACAGAACATCACCCAGCGCCACCTCCCCGTCCGCGTCCGGGGGTCGTTCACCGATGGCGTCGAGGTCGGCGCGCAGCTGAGGTCGCAGCCAGCCATCGCCCGGGCCGACCTGGCCGAGCGCGACCATCAGCAAGGTGGTGGCGGCCGTGTCGTGGAGCAGCGCGGCCTCCCGGCGCTCGTCGGCGCGGACCGCTCGGGCGATCGCCGACGCCGTTCGCTCCTGCTCGGCCCGGGCCGCAGCCTGGTCGGCCTGGGCGGCGCTCCGGCTCACCAGCGACCAGAGCAGCCGGGACAACGCGGCCTCGACGCAGATCCAGACGGCCAGGGGAAGCGCGGCGGACACGGCCGCAGGGCCGAGGACCGCGGCTCCGAGGACGTGCGCCGCCGACAAACCCGCCGCGACCGCCATGCCGACGGCGGGACGTGACGTCCACTGGATCGCCACCGCGACGAACGACGCGAACACCAGCGCCCAGCTGTGACCGTTCGTCAACGCCTCGACCGGCACCGTCCACCGCTGCGTCAGGCAAGCCTGGGCCGCCACCACCACTTCGATAACCGACGGCCAGCGCGCCCGCGGCCATCGGAGCAGGATCGCGTTCAGCAGCACGACGCCCGCGACGCAGGCGAGCACCGCGCCGGGAACAGGCGCCACCGGCACACCGAACCCCGCGGCGACCAGGACGAGGGCCACCTTCCCGAGCACGGCGTACCGGTGCCCGAGGCGCAAGAGCCTCCGCTGGAACTCGCCGTCAAGCATCCCCGACCGCCCATCAACGTCACTGTCGACGTCGACACGGCGGCGAGGGCGTTACGCCGATCGCACCACCTACACCTGAACGAGTGACACCCGGACAGAGCGTTGCTGCCGCGGACGCGAACCGCACCGCCGCCGACCCCGGCGGGTCTGGACAGCGGCGAGCGGGCTGGGCAGGGCCGGTCGGCGCTGGCCGGTCGAGGACGCCGGTGAGCACCCGGGTGGTGCGGGGTACCGCTGACGCCGGGCGCGGTGCCACCGGTCGTGGCTCGCGGTCGGCCCCGAACGCGGCACAGTCGACGCGATGCCGGCTCGAACGGAGGTCCTCCAGGGACCTCCGTTCGAGCCGGCGGAGCGCGAAGGCGCTCACAGCACGCCCGTGGCCGTCGGGTCCGGTGACCGGAGACGACGGCCTCCGGTCAGCTGCCGATGGGCACGAGGTTGAACCTCTGGTTGGTCTGCCCGTGGCAGTCGTACAGCTGGACCTGCGCCCCGTTGGCGGTGCTCCAGACGTCCAGGCAGCGCCCGGACTGCACGCCGCTGATGGTGCCGTTCGAGTTGACGTTCCACTGCTGGTTGGTCTGGCCGTTGCAGCTGTAGATCTGGATCGCCGCGCCGTTGCCGGAACCCGCGGCGTCCAGGCACATGTTGCCGTACACGGTCAGCTGCTTGCCCGAGGTGTACGTCCACTGCTGGTTGGTCTGGCCGTTGCAGTCCCAGAGGTTCACCCGGGTGCCGTTGTTGTGCGACGCATTGGGCACGTCGATGCACCGGCCCGACTGGACTCCGACGATCCGGTTGGCGCCGGTCGGCGGCGTGCCCGTGGTCGTGGTCGTAGTCGTGGTCGTGCCCGAGGTCGTGGTCGTCGAGGTGGTCGGGGCGGCGTTGAGAGCGTTGAGCACCGAGGTGTACGCGGCCTTCTTGTTGCCGCCGCCGTCGAACAGCAGCGGGCTCTCGCTGGAACGCCACGAGTCGCTGTCCCGCACGCCCCAGACGGTGATGCCGACGCACCGGGGCACGTTGAGGCACGCCTGGGTCAGCCCGGCGTACTGCGTGGTGGAGGCGTTGGTCACGTCGACCTCGGTCAGCGCCACGTCCACGCCGAGTGCGGCGAAGCTCGACAGGGTGGTCTGGAAGTTGCCCGGCAGCGAGCTGCCCCCGGTGAAGTGGGTCTGCAACCCGACGCAGTCGATCGGCACGCCCCGGCTCTTGAAGTCCCGGATCATGTTGTAGACGCCCTGCGTCTTGCCGTACGACCAGTTCTCGATGTTGTAGTCGTTGTAGCAGAGCTTGACCGACGGGTCCGCCGCGCGCGCGGTGCGGAACGCCACCTCGATCCAGTCGTTGCCGGTGCCCTGCAGGTTCGACTGCCGGCGGCTGCCGTCCTCGTTGAACGCCTCGTTCACCACGTCCCAGTGGACCAGCTTGCCCCGGTAGTGGGCCATGACGCCGTTGATGTGGTCGATCATCGCCTGCCGCAGGCTGCTGCCGGACAGGCTCTGCATCCATCCCGGCTGCTGCGCGTGCCAGGCCAGGGTGTGCCCGCGCACCTTGATCCCGCGCTGGGTGGCCCAGTCGTAGATCCGGTCGCCGGCGCTGAAGTTGAACTGACCGCGCTGCGGCTCGGTCGCGTCGGGCTTCATCTCGTTCTCGGCGGTCACCATGTTGAACTCGCGCCCGGCGATCGTGGTGTACGTCGAGTCGCCGAGCCGCCCGGCCGCGATCGCGGTGCCGAAGTACCGGCCCGACTGCGCCGCCGCGGCGCCCAACGTGCTCGCCGCCGCGTTGGCCGATGAGATCATCACCGCCGCCGTCGCCACCGTCACGACACCGACCGCTCCCGCGGCCAGCGCTCTGGAGATGGTCGGTCGTCTTTGTTGGGTACCGCCACGATGGGCAACGTTGCCTATCGTCATGATCGTCCTCCCCAAGCAGGGGTCCGAGCCGTCTTCGCGGAACGACCGGACGTCATACAGCAAGGATTCGCGATGGCCGATGCTGCCTCCTCGACGCCGCCGGGGGCAATGTTTTGCGCAAGAGTTGCGGGAGGTCAACGGGTCGCCGGTGAGCGGCGTCGGCGAAGTGAAGCCGGATTGTCGGATTCTTCCGCCGACTGCCGGCAGGCGCGGACGGCCGTGGAGCAGGCCCGGAGGGCACCGGACTTCCCCGTGGGCTGCGGCTGAGGCATTCGTTCGGTGGTTGAACGGAAAACCGCCTGATGGCAAGATCGGGACACACGCCGCCGACGCCATGCGACTCGATGGGGAGCAGCACATGGTCAAGGCAATGGGCCGTGCCGTCATCACGGCGGCGCTCATCACAGCCGCCACGGCGGTCCCGGCCCAGGCCGCCACCGTCGTCGTCGCGGCGGACGGCACCGGGAACTACCGGACCGTGCAGGCCGCGGTGAACGCGGTCGCGGCCGGCACCACGATCTCGATCGGCAAGGGCACCTACCGGGAGACGGTGACGATCCCGAGCGGCAAGACCGGTCTCACGCTCGTCGGCGCGACCGGCGTGGCCTCGGACGTCGTCATCGTCGGCAACAAGGCGGCGAAGAACACCGGGAGCACCCTGACCACCGCCACCGTCACGGTCAACGCCGCCAACACCACCGTGCGGGCGCTGACCGTCAAGAACGACTACGTGGAAACGGGTTCCGGCTCGGAGCAGGCCGTCGCGCTGGCGGCCAACGGCGACCGGCAGGTCTACGACAACGTCCGCGTGCTGGGCAACCAGGACACCCTTCTGTCGTGGGGGCCGTCGTACTCGGTGCGGTACCGGCAGTACTTCCGGAACTGCTATGTGGAAGGGGACGTGGACTTCATCTTCGGCCTGGGCTCGATGGTGTTCGACCGCTGCACCATCACCTCTCTCTCCCGCGGCTCCTCGAGCAACAACGGGTACGTCACGGCCGCGTCGACCGACCGGAACAACCCGTACGGGTTCCTGTTCCGCGGCTGCACGTTCGGCGGCGCCGTCACCGCGGGCACCGTGTCCCTGGGCCGGCCGTGGAGCCCCGACGCGAACAGCAACGCGCAGGTCGTCATCCGCGAGTCCTACCTGGGCGCGCACATCCGCACCTCGCAGCCGTGGACCGACATGGGCTCCACGTCGTGGCGCAGCGCGCGGTTCTTCGAGTACGCCAACACCGGCCCGGGCGCGGGCGTCAACGCCAACCGGCCGCAGTTGAGCTCCACCGCGGCGGCGAACTACACGCCGCAGAAGTACCTGGCGGGTTCCGACGGATGGAACCCGGTCGGGTGACCGTGCCACCAACGAAGGCGAAGGGGTAATCGTGCCGGGGAGAAGACTTGTCATCGGGGCCGCGGTCGCCGCGGTGTTATCCGGCGGCGTCGCGGTCGGGACGGCGTCCGCGGGAACGGCCGCGCTGGGGCTCGACTACACCTGCGGTCCCGGGGTCGTCGTGCACGCCGACGTCACGGCCGTCGTGCCCGACGAGGGGATGGCCGGCGGGAACGTCCCGTACCTCGAACCCGCCTACATCGACGTGGACGTGACGTTCGCCCTCGGCCGCGCGCCTGCCGGCGTCCGGATCGACGGGGACAGCACCGCCTCGCTGGCGGCGACCGTCGTCGGCCCCGCCGGGACCACGGCGACCGCGGCGGCGCTGAGCTTCGCGCCGACCCTGCTCACCTCGTCCGGCGGGCCGGTGAAGGCCGCCGGCGGGTTCCCGCAGCTGGGCCTCTACCCGGCCGGGGACTACGCGATCCACCTGGGCGACCTCACGCTGTCCCTGCGGCCGGAGCACGCGGACGGGTCGCCCGCGGGCGCCGCCACCACCGTGACCTGCCACCGCTCCGGCTCCAACGACCTGCTGACCGTGGTCAAGTCCGAGTCGAGCATCATCGAGCACCCGGTGCGGCCGTCGCAGCTACAGGTGACGGCCGTGACGCCGACCAGCGTCTCGCTGAGCTGGTACTCGACCTCGTGGTGGTTCCCCACGATCGGCTACGACGTGTTCCTGGACGGCGTGAAGGTCGCCTTCGTGACCGACAAGCAGGCGACGATCACCGGGCTGAGCCCCGACACCCAGCACCGCGTCAAGGTCACCACCAAGGACTCGTACAGCTTCTCGTCCCCGAAGAGCCAGGGGCTGGTCTTCGCGACGCCGCCGCGCGGCCGGTGACCCTGAACCCGCCCCGAGTCGGGCGGAGATCGACATAGGAAACACAGCGGTCGTCGACCCGGGAGTCCTTCGCGGCCTCCCGGGTCGACAAGAACGCCTCGTGTGCGCCGTATGACGCGCACGGGTGTGGTTGTGTGCATGAGGGGTCTCCGGTTGCCTGCGTGATCCCGGCCGTGCCGTGGTCCGGATCGGACAGATCGACTTCGCCGGTACCCCCACCCCGGATCGACTTGGTCGCGTGCCCTGGTCGCGCATTTTCCGTCGACTTTCACCGTGTTCGTTTTCCACAGACGAACACCGGGCACTTCGGTTGACCGGCTTCGAGAAATCCGGCTAGCTTGCGATCGCACCGCTTCATCACTTCAGTCACCAGGGGGAGGTGACCGGCATGCGCATCAAGAAGCACAGCTCCAGCGTCGCGGGCCTGAGTGTTCCCAGCTGATCCCGATGAGAGGTCTGCTCCGCGGGTCGAGGCCGGCCCGCGGAGCAGACCTCCCTTTCCCCACACCTCGAACACCCGATTGGAGCTGGCGGAAATGACGCCCAGACCGAAGTTGAAGGTCACCAACCCGGCATATGAGATCAACGAATCGGTGATGGTGCAGCAGAGCGGGTCGATGCTGGAGATCGAGGACCCCGACCGCGAGGTCCGGCCGCTGCTCGCCCTGCTGGACGGCTCGCGGACCGCGGCCGAGGTCGAGCGGGCGTTCCACGAGCAGTTGCCGGACTCGGAGTTCGACGTGCCCGCGGCCATCGTCCAGCTCGACGAGGCCGGCCTGCTGGAGGACGCCGCGGCGACCACCGACCTGAGCACGTACGAGTTGGAGCGGTACAAGCGCAACATCGGTTTCTTCGAGATCTACGCCGACCTGTCCCGCAACAAGTACGCCGCCCAGGAAAAGCTGCGCGACAGCCGCGTCCTGCTGCTCGGCCTCGGCGGCGTCGGCTCCTACGTTTCACTGAGCCTGTTGGGCATCGGCGTGCGCGACCTGCGCGTGCTCGATTTCGACAAGGTCGAGCTGTCGAACCTGAACCGGCAGATCCTCTATTCCGAGGACGCCATCGGCGAGCGGAAGATCGAGGTCGCGCTGAACCGCCTCCGGAGTTATTACGCCGAGGCGAAGATCGAGGGGGTCGAGCGGAAACTGACCTCGATCGCCGACCTGGAGGACATCGTCGCCGACCGGGATTTCGTGTTCTGCGCGGTCGACCGGCCGAAGGTGCACGTGATCCGCTGGGTCAACGAGGCGTGCGTGCGCGCGGGCGTGCCGTTCATCGGCGGCGGCGTCGAGCTCGCGCGCTCCATCATCTACCTGGTCAAGCCGGGTGTGACCGGGTGCATCGAGTGCTGGCGGCGGAGCAGCGCCGACGACGAGGTCACCCGCACGCTGCGCGCGCAGATGGAGGACCTGCACGGGGTCGACACCGGCGTCGGTCCCGACATGGCCGCGTTCGGCCCGCTGGTGTCGGTGCTGAACTCCCTGATGGTCACCGAGTTCGTCCGCCACGTCACCGGCGTCGTGGAGCCCATCGCGGCCGGGCGGCTGATGGAGACGCGCTTCGCGGACATGACGACCCACCAGGCGGAGCAGTGGGAGCGGCGCCCCGACTGCCCCGTGTGCGCCGGCGTCGCGGCTCCGGCGCCGTGAACCCGGTCGGCGAACGGGCGCCGGACAGCGCTGCGCGCACCCGGTCGCCCCGGGACTACCGACTGCTGTTCGGCGCGTTCGTCGTGTCCACGGCGGGCGACTGGCTCTACAAGCTGGCACTGCCGCTGCTCGTGCTCCACCTGACCGGCTCCGCGGTGCAGACCGCGGTGGTCTACAGCCTGGAGTACGTCCCCTACCTGTTGTTCGCGCTGGTCGGCGGGGTGCTGTCGGACCGGTACGACCGCCGGCTGCTGCTGGTGGGCGCCGACCTGACGGCCGCGGGGGTGGTCGGCCTGCTCGCGGTAGCGGCCTGGTTCGGCGAGCACCACCTGTGGTTGATCTACCCGGCCGCGTTCGCGCTGTCCTCGATCACGCCGCTCTACCAGGCCACGTTCCAGGCCATGGTGCCCGGCACCGTGCCCGCCGACCGGTTGAGCCGGGCCAACTCCCGGATGCAGGCGGGTCAGGGCGTGCTCGACCTCGCCGGGCCGCTGCTCGGCGCGGGCGCGGTCGCGGCGCTGGGCGCGACGTGGGCGCTGAGCCTGGACTCCGCGTCCTTCGCGCTGTCCGCGCTGGCCGTGGCCCTGATCGCGCACACCCGCGTGCCACGCCCGCCCCGGGAGCACGTGACGGTCCTCGGTGACCTGAAGGAGGCCGTGGCCTTCGTCCGGGCGCACCCGCCGCTGTTGTGGGGCGCGATCGTCGCCACGGGCAGCGGGTTCGGCCTGTTCATGGTCGAGGCCAACATGATCACCTACCTGGTCCGGTTCCGCGAGCAGCCGGTGGCCGCGGTCGGCGTGGTCTTCGCGGCGCTGGGCACCGGCTCGCTGCTGGGCGCGCTGGCGACGCCGCGGCTGCTGGCCCGGGTCACCCCCGGGCGGCTGATCATCGGCGCCACCGCCACCGGTGGCGGCGCGACCGCCCTGCTGCTGGTGTCGACGGGGCTGCCCGCCATCGCGGCGACCTGGGTGCTGGTCGGCGCGTCCACGACGATTTTCATCGTCACCTTCTTCACGCTGCGCCACCAGCTCGTGCCGGAGCACCTGCTCGGCCGCGTCGTGGTCATCACCCGGCTGATCGCCTTCGGCGCGGTCCCGTTCGCCCCGCTGGTCGGCGGCGCCCTGCTGTCGGCCACCGGGGCGTTCTGGCCGGTGCTCGCGCTGTCCGCCGCGGTGCAGGTGGGTGTGGCGGTCGCGGCGCTGTTCACCCCGCTGCGCGTCGTCGCCGAGCCGGCTCGGCCGGCCGAGCAGAACTAGGAGAAGGTCATGTCGACGGACCGCGACCGCAGCGACCCCCGCCGGCGGTGCGCCGAGCTGGTCGCCGACAGCGGCGTCCTGGCCGAGCGCCTCGGCGGCAGGCTCTTCACCCGCCCGCCCGCCGAGGTCGCCGCCGCGCTCGACGAGATCGCCGAGCTGCGGGCCGCCGCCCTGCACGAGGACGGCAGGCAGGCCGTCGCCCTGGCCCGCGACCAGGCTTCGCCGGAGCTGCGCGACCTGCGGCTGGTGGCCGCGGTCGCGGTCGAGGCCGTGGACGAGGTCATGCAGGTGGTCGAGCGCGACTGGCTGGCGCTGCCGGAGGGCGCCGCGGCGGCGCTGCTCGCCGAACCCGTCCTGGCGCCCTACCGCCACTACCTGACGAGCGTGCGCAGCCTCGCCCCCTACACCCTGGGTGCGGAGGCGGAGACGGCGCTCGCCGCGCGGGAGGCCGCCGCGGGGACCGCGTGGGTGGAGCTGTACTACCGGGTCATGGGCGAGCTGCGGCCGGTCGTCGCCGGCGAGGCGATCTCCGTGGAACAGGCGCGAAGCGAGCTGGAGCTCCACGACGTCGAGCGGCGCGAAGCCGCCCTGGAAGCGGTCTACACCGCGCTGGAGCCGGTGGCCCACGTTCTCAGCCAGTGCCTGGACAGCCTGGTGGCCGACCGGCTGGCCGTCGACGAGGTGCGCGGGCTGCCGCACCCGCGCGCCGAGCGGGACCTGACCAACGAGCTGCCCTCGGCCGCGGTCGACGCGATGCTCGACGTGGTCGAGGAGAACTACGAGCTGCCGCAGCGCTGGTTCGCCCGCAAGGCGCGGCTGCTCGGCCTGGACCGGCTCGGGTACGCCCACATGCGCGCGCCGATCGCGCGGGGGCCGCACATCCCCTACCCCGCCGCGGTCCGGGCCGTCACCGAGGCGTTCCACGGCCTCGCACCCGAGGCGGGCCGGCTGGTCGAGGAGCTGGTCGAGGGCGGGCACGTCGACGCCGAGCCCCGCGAGGGCAAGCAGCCCGGCGCGTCCTGCCGCAGCCTCGGGCCCGGCCGACCGCCGCAGGTCGTGCTGTCCTACTTCGGCACCGTCGAGGACGTCGTGGCCCTCGCGCACGAGCTGGGGCACGCGTTGCAGTTCACGCTGGCGGGGCGCTCCCGCAACGGGTTGACCTTCGACGCGCCGCAGGCGCTCAACGAGATCGCCCCCGCGTTCACCGAGCTGCTCGTGCAGGACTGGCTGATCGAGCACGAACCGGACCCGGCGATCCGCGACCTGCTCGCGGCCAAGCGGGTGGACAACGCCATCGACGCGATCTTCATGAGCACGTTCCTGACCCGGTTCGAGACCCGCGCGCACCAGGTCCGGGCCTCGGGCGGCGCGCTCACCGACCCGCGGATCCGGGAGCTGTGGGTCGAGTGCGGCCGGCGGTTCTACGGTCCGGACGTGGCGCTGCCCGAGCGGTGGGGCCTGCACTGGGCGCTGGTGCCGCACGTGACGCACGAGCGGTTCTACGGCTACACCTATGCCTTCGCGCGGCTCCTCGGGCTCGACTTCCACGCGCGGTACCGGCGGGACCCGGACGGCTTCCGGCCCGCGTTGTTCGACCTGCTCGCCCGCGGCGGCACCGCAGGCCCGGCCGAGCAGTTGGCGGCGCTGGGTGTCGACCTCGCCGACCCCGACACCTGGCGGGGTGGCCTCGCGCAGTTCGCGGAGCTGCTGGAGCCGCTGTTGGCCGAGCGCCCGTCGGCCCTGTGATACTGGGCTGTCCGGCACCTGCCGTCCTCCGACCGGCGCAGGGAGACCCGCCATGTCCGACACGCTGAGGTCCGCGATCGTCCGGCGCTACCTGGAGCTCAACGGCTCGCACCCGATGACGACCGAGGACGACGCCTACGTGGACGAGTACTACGCGCCGCTGGCCGCCGTGTGCGCCCGGCGCGGCGTCGAACCCGACGAGGTGCGGCGCCAGATGCTCGACGGGCGGCTGCCGCTGCCCAGCTACCTGCGCTCGGACGGCACCGAGATGGTGTGGCCCGAGCTGTTCGAGCTGGCCGACGAGGCGGGCGGCGTGGCCGCGCTGCCGGGCTGGTTCCGGCGGCAGTGGAGCGATCCCGAGCAGGCCGCGGACGAGTGGTCCGGCTACCTCAGCGGCCGGTACGTCTGCCTGCGCGAGCTGACGCCGGACCGGATGCGGCGCAAGAACGAGCTGGGCGCGGCCATCGACGCCGCGCTGGCCCACCCCGCGCCGGACTCGCCGCGCTGGCTGGCGGACCTGCACGCGCTCGTCGACGAGCTCGACGGGCTGGAGCTGCCGTTCGCCCCGTACGACCGCAGGCGGTTCAACGGCCCGGTGTCCCGGGACCTCCAGGTGGACGAGGTGCGGCGGCGCTACCCCCGGCCCGAGGACCGGGAGTAGCGCCGCCGGGTCCGGGCGTCCGCGCTTCAGGTGTCCGCGCTTCTGGTGTCCGGGGCTTCTGGCGTCCGGGGCTTCAGGCGTCCGGGGCCGTGTACTCCAGCACGTCGTGGTCCGCGAGGACCCAGCCCGAGTCCCGGACCTCCGTCGCCAGGCCCGGCGCCCGCTGGGCTCGGCGGAGGAACTCGAGCTCGTCCGCCCACGCCGGTTCGGTCCTGGACACGGGGCGTGCGATGCCGCGGCCGTCGATCAGGCAGGGCACGAACCCGAACCGCCGCACCCCCGCCGCCGACAGCTCGGCCACCGCCACGCCGGTGTGCCGGGCCAGGGGCGGGAACGGGAACTCCGGCTGCTCCGGCCGCGGGTAGATGCCGTACTCGCCGAACATCGCCTCCAACTCCGCCGGGCTCGTCTCGGCCACGCGCACGCCGAAGCTCGCCAGTTCGTCGGTGTAGCCGGGGACGTCGAACACGGCGTGCCCCAGCCCGAAGTACACCGGCGCGCCGGCCACCGCCTCGACCCCGCGCAGCATGTGCTGGTGGTGGCCGAGCACGAGGTGCGCCCCGGCCTCGGCCAGCAGCTCCCCGCACAACCGCTCGTGGTCGGTGAGCACCCACGGCCGCGTGTGGTCGCCCCAGTGCACGCTGGCCACCACGACGTCCGCCGCCTCGCGGGCACGGCCCACCGCCGCCGCCAGCGCCTCCCAGTCGCCCTCGTTGAGCACCGACACCACCCGCGGCGCCAAACCCGGCGCGCACCCGCCGGGGTAGGCGGGGAGGTAGCAGTCGTCCGCGCGCAGGGGTGCCACCCCGGGCACCCCGAACCGCGCCTCGGCCCCGTGCTGGAGCACCGCGGTCGCGGCCACGACGGCGACCCGGAGCCCGCGGCGCTCCAGGACGGCGGGCCTCAGCGCGTCCGCGAGCGTCGGACCGGCCCCGGTCGCGGCGATGCCCAGGCCGGCCAGCGCGGCCTCGGTGTCGGCGAGGCCGGGGCGGCCCGCGTCCATCGCGTGGTTGTTGGCCAGCGACACCACGTCCAGGCCGGCCAGGCCGGGCGCGTTGCGCGTGCCGGTCAGCGAGTACGAGGCCGCGCCGGGCACCACCGGGTGGGTGTCGGTGAAGACGCCCTCGAAGTTGCCGAAGGCGAGGTCGGCCGCCTCCAGCAGTGGTCGGATCCCGGACAGGGCCGTGCCGGGGTCCTCCCGGTTGACCAGGACGTCGCCCACCGCCACCAAGGTCACCGTGCTCATCGCGCACCCTCCGCGTCGTGTCGGTCGAGGACCCGCCGCGCCGGCGTGGCGGCCACCCCCGTGTAGTCGGCCGGGTCGAGCAGCTTCGCGTAGTCGGCCGCGCCGAGGCCCGCTCCGGGCACCCGGCGCGCCGGCACCTCCGGCAGCGGACGCCCGTCCCGCTCGGCCTCGGCGAGCACCCGCTTGGCGGCGGCCTTGCCCAACAGGGGCGCCGGCACGGCGTTGACGCGCTCGCACACCAGCGCGCCGCCCGTCAGCGCCAGGTTGGCCGCCAACCGCTCGGGCGAGACCCGCAGCGACCGCACCAGCTCCACCGCGTTGGCCGCCGCACCGCCGGCCACGCGCAGGCACTCCCGCAGCGGCTGCCACTCGGCGTGCCAGCCGCCGGCGGACCGCTCGTCCTCGACGGCCATCGACGCGAACAGCACCGCGGCGGTCGGGGGCAGTTGCCGGGCCGCGGTGGCGACCAGGGTCGAGAACACCGGGTTGCGCTTCTGCGGCATCGCCGACGACACCCCCCGGCCGGGTCGCGGCGCCTCGGCGACCTCGCCGATCTCGGTGCGGCCGAGCACCAGCGCGTCGGCCGCGATCTTGCCGAGCGCACCGGTCGTGACCAGCAGCGCGGACGCCACGTCGGCGATCGGCGTGCGGATGGCGTGCCAGGGGACGGCGGGTTCGGGCAGGCCGAGCTCCCGCGCGACCAGGGCGGGCAGCCGGAGCACGCGGTCGGCGGGCCCGGTGGCCGGCGCGTACTCGCGGTAGGCGGACAGCGTGCCCGCGGCGCCGCCGATCGACACCGGCAGCGCCGCCCGCGCGGCCCGCACCCGCACGGCCGCGTCGAGCACCAGGTGCAGCCACCCGGCGGCCTTGAGGCCGAAGGTGGTCGGCACCGCGTGCAGGGTCAGCGTCCGGGCCGCCATCGGCGTGTCCTGGTGCCGCGCCACGTGCTCGGCCAGCAGCCGTGCGCACTCGGCCAGGTCTGCCGCGATGCGGTCGAACACCTTGGCGCACAACAGCATCAGCGCGGTGTCCAGCACGTCCTGGCTGGTGCAGCCCAGGTGCACGGACCCGGCCGCGTCCGGGTCGACCGCAGCGGTGAGCTGGTCGACCAGGGCCACCACCGGGTTCCCGGTGGCGCGGACGCCGGCGGCGAGCACCGCGAGGTCGATGCGGTTGACCACCGCAGCCTCGCGGATCGACGCCAGGTCGCCCGGCCCGATCATGCCGAGCGCCGCCTGGGCCCCGGCGAGCGCGACCTCGGTGTCGAGCATGGCGGTCAGCAGCGCCCGATCGTCGACCAGCTCGGCGACACCGGTGGCCGCCCAGGCCGGGGCGAGCAGTCCGTGATCCATCGTGCCCTCCGTCACGACGTCGCCAGGCGGACCCCGGCCACGTCCTCGTCGGCTACCGCCCCGGCCCGGATCGCGGCGCGCGCCACGGCGTCCGCGTCGCCGAGGATCACCGAGTTCACGCCCGGCCGGATGCCCGCCGCGGTGACCCAGTGCACCGTCTCGGTCGGCACGCCGAAGGCGAACCTCCTGGGGTGCGGCCGGTCCTCGACGTCCAGCAGGTGGTACGGGCGCCTGCCGACTGCCATCCCGCCGGTGGTGTAGCTGCCGCCGCCTCGGACCGGGATGCGGTGGGCCCGGCACTCGCCGCGGGCCAGCAGGGTGCGCACCAGCGGGTCCGTCGTCCGGCGCAGGTCGGTTTCCGGCAGCCGCGCCTCGACCAGGGCGGTCGCCTCGACCACCACGTCGGGCACGGCCGCCGAGCGCGCGACGAACCGGCCGCCGGGCGCGCGGGACACCTCCAGCCGCGGCCCGAGCAGCTCCACCACGCCGCTGTCGACCAGCGCCGCCAGTTGCTCGACCCGCTCGACCGGCGGGCCGATCGACAGGTAGGCGTTGAGCGGCGTGTACCAGCGTTGCAGGTCGTCGCGGTAGGAGTCGCCGGAGAGGGCGCCGTGGTCGACGACCAGCCGGATCTCGTTGCGCAGGTCGCGCAGCACGTCCAGCGCCGCCTTCACCGGGTCGTCCACGTTGCCCCGCCTGGCCCGGCGCACGTCTTCGTCCAGGTAGGACCGCAGCCAGCGGCGGAAGGCCCCGGTGGAGGACAGCGCCGCGGGCGGGTACGGCGTGGCGACCCGACGCCAGTCCCACCACAGCTCGCGGTCGATCCCGTGCCCGGTCAGCACTTCCCGCTGCGCCGGGCTCTCGGTGACGTCGAACGGGTCCTCCTGCGGATGCGGTCGCGCCGCCGCGACGAACGCGGAGGTGAACCCCTCGCGCCGGGTGAGCGCCGCGTAGTACACCGAGCGCACCTCCAGGTCGATCAGCGGCCACACGTCGCGGCGGAAGTCGGACGGCGCGCCGAGGTCGGCGGCCCGGCGCAGCCACCGGATGGCGTCCGGGGTGAGGAACAGCGGCTCGTGCCTGCCGAGCGCGCCCTTCTGGTTCTCCCCGCGCGAGTGGTGCGGGACGCCGCGCCGGGACCCGGCCACCACGTGCGGTTCCCGGCCCGAGGGCCGGTAGACCACCCGCCCGGCCCGGTCGCGGACGAACCGACCGCCCCGGCCCTCGGTCAGCAGCGCCAGGTGGTCGAAGAAGTTCAGGCCCAGCCCGCGCAGGATCACGGTCTCGCCCGGCGCGATCGGGTCCAGGTCCGCTTCGGCGGGGCTGCCCGACGGGACGTGGTGCAGCCCGTGCCGCTCGGCGAACCGCAGCGACGCCACCTCGTCCGCGCCCGGCTCGTGCGCCAGGTGCCCCTGCGCCAGCACGACGGCGTGCAGGCCGGTCAACGACGTGCCGTCGTGCAGCACCAGTCGCTGGGTGCCGGGCGGCTCGTCCAGCAGGTCGACCGCGCGGGCCGCGTGGAGCGCGAGGCGCACGCCCGCGGGCGCGCCGCGCACCAACTCCCCCAGCACCCACCTGAGGTAGTGGCCGTAGAACGACCGGGTCGAGCAGGAGTTCGGGCCGAGCGCGCGGGCCTCCGCACGCACCTCGGGCGGCAGGCCGAACACCCGGCCGGCCGCGGCCGAACGCGCCCAGTCGTACAGCCCCGGGCCGGGCACCACCGGCCCCTCGCAGTCGACGCTGTCGTCGAGGAACACGCTGACCTGGCAGGCGACCGTGTTCATCAGCAGCTCCGGCCGCTGGGTCCGGCGCCACACCCGGCCGCCGTCGAACACGTGCGCGTCGACGACGTGCACGGTCAGCGTGCCGCCGTCCGGCATGGACGATCGGGCGTTCGCGCACAGCCGCTCCACCACGGACAGCCCGCGCGGCCCCAGGCCGACCACCGCGACGTCACGGTCGCCGGTGAACGCGTTCCTACGCACGAGGCCCCCTGGACATAGGCTGCGGATACGCGCCGGAACATTACGCGCGAAGCGGCATCGGAAAAACGTCGAACAGCTTTCCGGCGCCCGATGATACGATTCCACGGGACCTGGGGAATCAAAAACGATCGTGTTCGACCGGGCATTTTCTCCGGTCGAACACCGACAGCTCGACCGGAAGTACCTCCGCTCCGCACGGAGGCAGCCCTTGATGTGGCTTCGGGGGACATGGACAAGGGGGAATGATCCATGGCGACTGGGCACGGTTCACTCGCAGATCACCGACGGAAGAACTCACCGCTTTCCTGGCTCGACCACCAGTTGAGAGGGTGCCCCGTCGTCACGATCCCGATCGACGCGCTGCAACCGGCGCACTCGCCGCGCTCCGGCGGTGAGAACGACGAGCACGTCCTGCTGCTCGCCGAGTCCGACGCGGCACTGCCGCCGATCATCGTGCACCAGGAGACGATGCGGGTCATCGACGGCATGCACCGCCTGAGGGCCGCGGTCCTGCGCGGTGCCGAGCACATCGACGCCCGGCTCTTCCCGGGCGACGCCGACGACGCCTTCGTCCTGTCCGTGCAGGCCAACGTGGTGCACGGCCTGCCGCTCACGCTCAAGGACCGGGTGCACGCGGCGACTCGCATCGTCGGTTCGCACCCGAGGTGGTCGGACCGCTCGATCGCCTCGGCCGTCGGCCTGTCGCCGAAGACGGTGGCCGCGGTCCGCCAGCGCTCCGCGACCGACGCGCGGCCCACCGCCAGGATCGGCCGGGACGGCCGGACCAGGCCGGTCAGCACCGCGGCGAGCCGCAGGTTGGCCGCCGAGCTGATGACCCGCGACCCGGACGCGTCGCTGCGCCAGATCGCCAACGCCGTGGGCTTGGCCCCGTCGACGGTGATGGACGTGCGGGCGCGGCTGCTCGCGGGCGAGGACCCGGTACCCGGCAGGCGGGACCCCGAGGTCCACGTCGAACCGGGGAGCGACGGGCCGCGCAGGCGCCGCCGTTCACCCGCGCCCGCCTCCGCCTTCGCCGGCACCGGTCCGGGGCTCGACCCCGTCGACCGGATGAGCGCGCTGCGCATCCTCAAGCACGACCCGTCCCTGCGGTTCAGCGAGACCGGCCGCCACCTGCTGCGCTGGCTGGAGGCGCACCCGACCGGCGTCCCCGACTGGCGGCGGATCGTCGAGAACGTGCCGGAGCACTGCCTCGCCCTGGTCGCCGGGCTCGCCCGCGACAGCGCCAGGGCCTGGTGCGAGGTGGCCGACCGATTGGAGCGGCGTTTCCGGAGCATGCCGACGCAGGTGGCGCCGGCACCACGCCGCCCGCGGGCCGATCTCGCGCAATGACCATCAAAGATTTTCGCGTTCCACCAGGAAATGATCGGCACCGCGAATTCCTCGCTCGAGTGGAACCGCGAGCGATCCGACTCCACATCGCCTTCACACGAGGGGACGTGAACCACGCAGATCAACCCCGGCGGAACCGATCGAGTAGGACATCCGGCACGGATCGCCGATCCGTGACCTCGCGCACGGACCGCACAATTCGACTTCCGGGCCGCCGACACCCGCTCGACCCAATTGCCAGGACCGAAACGGGCGGGGGGCCGCATCACGACCGATCAGGTGGGCCGGGTGTCCCGGCCAGTCGCTACCCGCGGGTCCACAGCGTCGCCGTGCCGTTGGTGTTCGCGGTGGCCAGCAGCTCGCCGTCCGCGCTGAACGTCACCTTCGCGATGTTGCCGCGGCCTTCGCCGGTGAGGGTGGCGTGTTGTTCGCCGGTGTCCACGTCCCACAGCACCACCGTGTTGTCGATCCAGTTGCTGGTCGCGAGCAGCGTGCCGTCGGGGCTGAACACGACCGAGTTGAGGGCCGACCCGTGGTTGAGCGCGGCGCGTTGCCGACCCGCGGCCACGTCCCAGAGCCGCACCGTGCGGTCCCGGCTCGCCGACGCGAGCAGGCCGTCCGCGCTGAAGGCCACCGCCCGGACCTCCTCGGTGTGCCCGATGAGATCGACGAGCTGCCGACCGTCGGCCACGGCCCACACCCCGACCGCGTCCTTGGAGCTGGCGGCCGCGACGAGGCGGCCGTCCGGGCTGAACGCGATGCCGGCGTACGGGCTGGTGTGCCCGGCCAGCACGGCGCGCTGCCCGCCGCCGGCCACGTCCCAGAGCCGGATCGTGTGGTCGGAGCCGGCGGAGGCGAGCAGTGCGCCGTCCGGGCTGAACGCCACACCGTTGACGCCGGCCGTGTGCCCGGTGAGGGCGGCCCGCGGTTGGCGGGTGGCCACGTCCCAGAGCCGGATCACGGCGTCGTGCCCTTGGCCGGACACGTCCAGGTCGGCGCAGGAGGCGAGCAGTTGCCCGTCCGGGCTGAACGCCACGTCCGTCAGCCCGTGCTCCTGGGCGGTGATGACGCCGAGTTGCCGCCGGTCGCGCACGTCCCACAGCCTGATCGTGCGGTCGGCCCCACCGGTCGCGAGCACCTTCCCGTCCGGGCTGAACGCCACGGCGTTGACGCCTTCGCTGTGGGCGGACAGCTCGGCTTCGAGGCGGAACGCGCCGTCGTCGTCGGGTGACCCGCTCGGGGACGCCTCGGGTGGCCGCTCGTCGTCCGGCCAGAGCAACGGGATTGCGATGCCGAGCCCCGCCACCGCCGCCACGCCGGTCGCCGCCAGGAGCAGCCGTCGCCGGGTGAGCCCCCGCGGACCGGACGCCGGTGCCGGGCCTGCCGACACCGGGGGCGCAGGTGGCGAGGGCGTAGACGGCGGGGGCGCAGATGGCGGGGGCGCAGATGGCGAGGGTGGGAGCGGAAGGGCACCCGCCTGGCATCGCCGGACGATCTCGGCGGGTGCGGGTCGCCGGGACGGTTCCTTGTCCAGGCAGGCGACGATGATGCCGCGCAACGGTTCCGGGCATCCGCGCAGGTCGGGTTCCTGCTCCAGGATCCGGTACGTCACGGCGTGCGAGTGGCCCCCGCCGAACGCGGGCCGCCCGGTCACCGCGAAGCACGCGAGGACGCCCAGCGCGAACACGTCGGCCGCCGCGGTGACCTCCTGGCCGCGGATGTACTCCGGGGCCAGGTACGCGGGCGTCCCGGTCAGCGCACCGGTCCCGGTCAGCGAGGTGACGTCCGCCGCCCGCGCGATACCGAAGTCGATCACCCGCGGCCCGTCGGCGGTCAGCAGCACGTTCGACGGCTTCAGGTCCCGGTGCACCACCCCGGCCGCGTGCAGGGACTGCAACGCCTCGGCCACCCCGGCCACCAACCGCAGTCCCGTCTCGCCGGTCAGCGGTCCCGACTCGTCCACCACGTGCTGCACGGAAGCCGCGGGCACGTACGCCGTCGCCAACCAGGGCCGCGGCGCGTGCGGATCCGCATCGACCACCGGCACGGTGTACAGCCCGTGCACCAGCCGTGCCGTCGCGATCTCCAGCTCGAACCGCCGGCGGAAGCCGCTGTCCTCGGCGAGTTCGCGGTGCACCACCTTCACCGCCACCGCACCACCTGCCGGCGTCCGTCCCCAGTAGACCCGGCCCATCCCGCCCGTGCCCAGCACGCCTTCGATCCGGTACGGACCGACGGTCACCGGATCACCCGGCTCCAGCGGGCGATGCGGCGGCACCACGACCGGCCACCCCACGCCACCCGACATGCCTACACCCCCTCCCACAACCGCACCTTGGCGTCCAGACCGGCGGCGGCCAGCAGCCCGGTCGAGCTGAAGACCACGTCGTTGAGGTGGAGGTCGTCGGCTTCGAGGGCGGCGAGCTGCTCGCCACCGGCCACGTCCCAGACCTTCAGCTGCTCGCCGGCGGTGGCGAGCAGCCGGCCGTCCGGGCTGAACGCCAGGGCGTTGATCGGGGCCTCGTGGCCGCCGAGCACGGAGTTCTGCCGACCGGCGACCTCGACGTCCCAGAGGACCACCCGTGCGCCGCCGCTGTCGGCAGCGGCGAGGGTCGCGCCGTCCGGGCTGAACGCCACGTCCCAGACGTTCCCGTCGTGCGCGTCGAGGACGTCGCGACGCCGCCCGTCGGGCATGTCCCACACCAGGACAGCCTGACCGGAGCAGGCCGCGAGGAGGTGCCCGGCCGGGTGGAAGGCCACGCTCATGACGCTCGTGCCGTATCCGGGCAGCACGGCGACCTCCCGACCGCTCGGCACCTCCCACAACCGCACCGTCGCGTCCTCGGCGGCGGAAGCGAGGAGCCGGCCGTCCGGGCTGAACGCCAGATCGGCGACCTCGCCGGTGTGGCCGGACAGCACGGTCCGCGCTTTCCGGTCGGCCACGTCCCACAGCCACACCGTCCGGTCGTCCGCGGTGGCGAGCAGGCTGCCGTCCGGGCTGAACGCCACCCCGAAGGTCGGTTTCGCCGGTCCGGTGAGCACGGCGCGCTGCTCGTGACCGGCCACGTCCCAGAACCGCACGTCCTCGCCGCTCATGCTGGCGAGCAGCGCGCCGTCCGGGCTGAACGCGATGCCGTTCACACTGGCGGTGTGGCCGGCGAGGGTCGCGGCGAGGCGGAACGGGCCGGTGTCCTCGGGCTGGGCGTTCTCGTCGCCGTCGTCCTGCTTGCCCAACCACAGGGCCGTGCCGGCGGCACCCAGCCCCACCACCCCGGCCAGTCCGATCCCCGCCACCAGCAGTTGCCGCCGAGTGGGACCCTGCCGACCGGTCGCGTCGGGTGGCCGCGGGGCCGCGATGACAGGTCGGGTGAGCACCGCCTCGGTCAGCTGCGCGGTCGGCGGCTCGGGAGGGGATACGAACGGCGGTTCGGCCGGGCCGGCAGCGAGGGCGGCGGTGTGGCCGGCGTCGGGGGTGACGGTGGGGGCGAAGGTGTGGCCGGCGTCCGGGATGGCGGCGTGGCACCGTTCGATGATCTCGACGGGATCGGGCCGCCGCCGGGGATCCTTGTCCAGGCACCCGACGACGATGTCCCGCAGCGGTTCCGGACATCCCTCCAGATCCGGCTCCTGCTCCACGATCCGGTACGTCACCGCGTGGGCATGACCCCCGCCGAAGGCCGACCGACCGGTCACCGCGAAATACGCCACCAGCCCCAACGCGAACACATCCGCGGCCCCGGTGACCTCCTCGCCCCGGATGTACTCCGGTGCCAGGAACGCCGGTGTGCCGGCCCGCGTCACCGACGTGCCCTCCACCGCGTGCGAGAGGCCGTAGTCGGTCAACCGCGATCCGGTGGCGGTGAGCAGGACGTTGGACGGCTTGAGGTCCCGGTGCACCACACCCACCGCGTGCAACGACTGCAACGCCTCCGCCAGCTCGGCGACCAACCGCACCACCGTCGCAGTGGACCCCGGCCCGTGCTCGACCACCGCGTGCCGCAACGACGGCCCGGCGACATAGGCACTCACCAACCAGGGCCGTTCCGCCCGCAGGTCGGCGTCCACCACCGGCACCGCGTACAACCCCTGCACCTGCCGAGTCGAGGCCACCTCGCGTTCCAGGCGCGCCCGGAACCCGCTGTCGGCGGCGAACTCCCGGTGCACCACCTTCACCGCCACCGCGACCCCGGCCGGCGTCCGCCCCAGGTAGACCCGCCCCAGTGCCCCTTCGCCGAGCACACCCTCGATCCGGTACGTCCCCACCGTCCCCGGATCCCCCGCCTCCAAGGCACGAGGCGGCGGTGCCGCCAGAGGCCACCCCGGCTCCACAGACGACACCCCGACCTCCCCTTCGCCCGCCTGCCCCGGCGGGACGACCCCGGCGGCAGCACGAAGACCCAAGCTAGCGCAGCCCGTTCCGCCTCAGAACCACTCCCCGCGCCCAACGCCCACCGGCCGTGCGAGGTGCGGCGAGACGGCCGACAGGTGCTGGACATGCTCGGTGAAGCGCACGAGATCGCGACGGCGTCACGGACGTTCGTCAGACGTTGACGGGTGGGGCCAGCGCTCGTGCGCTGCGTGCGAGCGCGGCGTCCCAGTTGTCGGTGGCGATGTGGGCGATGTAGCCGTCGGGCCGGACGAGGACGTGCGTGGGCCGGTCCAGGCCGTAGACGGTGGTCAGGCTGGGCGCGGCTCCGGTCGGGACCTCGATGACCTTCAACGCGGCGCCGGCGGTGGGCCAGGTGAGCGAGCCGGCGGCGGCGATGGCGGTGTCGCCGACTGCGAGCAGGCTGAAGTGCGGGCCGCGGAACCGGTCGAACAGCGTGCCGGCGCGTCCGTCGCTGTCGCGGTACCGCGCGTCCGGCGCGCGGTCGCCGGCTTGGACGGCCCCGCCGCCGACGCTCCGCCGGGTGAGCGGGCTGTCGCGGTAGTTCAGTTCCAGTTGGCGTTCCTCGTCGCCGCGGGTGGCGGCGGCGAGGGGGCGGTCACCGATGTTCCGGTAGAGCTCGCTGGACAGGCCGAGCACGCGGGCGGCGACGGGACGGCGTTCGGCTTCGTAGCTGTCGAGCAGTGCTTCCGGCGCGCCGGCGACCACCTGGGCGAGTTTCCAGCCGAGGTTGTAGGCGTCCTGGACGCCGGTGTTGAGGCCTTGGGCTCCGGCGGGGGTGTGCACGTGTGCCGCGTCGCCGGCGAGGAACGCGTTGCCGGCGCGGTACCGCTCGACCAGGCGGACGTTGGGCCGGAAGATCGAGGACCAGAAGACCTCCCGGACCCGCAGGCCGGCTCGTCCGGACGCTTCGTGCACGAGTCGGCTGATGGCGGCGGGGTCGCGGTCCGGGGTTTCGCCGGGCTTGAGGCGCAGCATGAGCTGGAACTTCTCGCCGGGCAGCGGGCACAACGCCAGGAACCGGCCGCCGTTGCGCGGCCAGATGTGCCAGCGGTTGCGGGCCAGGCCGTCTACCAGGACGTCGGCGACGATCATCTTGTCGCTCTCGTCGGTGTGGCCGACGAACGGGATGTCCGCCTGGACTCGCACGGTGCTCGCGCCGCCGTCCGAGCCGACGACGAACCGGCTCCGGATCGTCCGCTCGCCGTCCGGCCCGGTGACGGTCGCGACAACGGCGTCGCCCTGGTCGACCAGGGACGTCAGGCGCGTGCCGTACTCGACGCGGCCACCGAGCTCGGCCAGGCGGCGGCGCAGGCACGCGTCGGTGTCGTACTGCGGGATGAGCCTGGTCTCGGGGTGGGGCACGTCCTCGGTGGCCTTGTGGCGGCCCATCATCCGCCACGGCAGCGTGACGGGGCCGAGGTGGATGCCGAGCAGGGGGTACGTGCGCGAGTGGTCCACGATGTCGTCGAGGAGGCCGAGGTCGTCGAAGACCTCGAGCGTGCGCGGCTGGACGCCCTTGGCGCGGGATCCGGGGAAACCGCCGTCCGCGGCGTCGACGAGGCGGAACCGGACGCCGCGGCGGGCCAGGTCGCAGGCGAGGGTGAGGCCGGTCGGCCCGGCGCCCACGATGAGCACGTCGGTGGTGTCGGTCATGTCGGGAGCTCCGTGACGAAGGTGGTCAGCAGGTCGGCGAACTGCCGTGGGCGCTCGAAGGACGCCATGTGCCCGCAGTCGGGGATGTGTTCGGCGCGCACGGGGTTGAGCAGTTCGGCGGCGCGGCCGAAGGCGATGGCGGGGGTGACCCGGTCGTTCGCGCCCCAGATCAGCATGGTGGGCGGCAGGTCGACGGCGGAGGTGTCGAAGAGCGCGTCCTGTCCGGTGAACGGGAAGTGCTTGAGGGTGGAGGTGAGCGCGTACATCGACCCTTCGAACCGGAAGCCGTCCAGCACCAGGGTGCGCAGCCGCTCCGCCTCGGCCGGGGAGTCGACGTTGCGCCCGAGGTGGGCCAGGAGGTTGCGGCGCAGCAGGTGCTTGCCGGCCGGCGGGGTGAGCGGGTCGGGCAGCAGCGCGATCGGGTTGCGTTCGGCGGACAGCCCGGCCGGGCCGCTCACCGTGAGCGACGCGACGCGCCCGCTTGGGCTTGCGGCGTAGGCCAGGGCGATCAGGGCGCCCATCGAGGACCCGACCACGTGGACGTCGGACAGGTCGAGCCGGCGGACCAGGTCGTCCAATTGCCGCACGAACAGCGGGCGACCGTACCGGCCGCGGACCCGGTCGGAGTACCCGCGCCCGTAGGCGCTGTAGGCCAGCGTGCGGAAACCCCGCCCGTGCAGCACCGCGGTGACGTCGTCCCAGAAGTCGAGCGGGATCGTGAGGCCGGGGACGAAGACGAACACCGGCCCGTCGCCGGGACCCGCGAGTTCGTAGTGGGTCGTGCCGTCGGAGAGCACGGCGAAGTCGCCACGCCGTCCGACGCGCGTGCCGGGACCGAGGCAGTCCGTTTCGCCGTTCGCGACGAAGTACCGCATTCAGGCCTCCTCGTGGGTGAGGAAGGCGGTGATCGCCCGGCTCACCTCGGTGGGCGCTTCGGTCGGCATGAGGTGCCCGACTCCCGGCAGCACGGCCTCGTGGCTGTCGGTGATGTCCCGACCGAAGTGCTGACCCGACACGAGGTCGCTGGTCAGCACCAGCGTCGGGGTCCGGATCGCAGTGATCTCGGCGGAGCGGTCGGGGTGGTCGGTGTTCGCGAAGTCGATGAACGCGTCCCGTGCGCCGGGCCAGGACATCAGCGCGTGCACCCGGTCGACCATCGCGTCATCGACTGCGTCCGATCCGGGTCCGACCAGCCCGGCGAGGTTGCGGGCGGTCGCGGCGCGCGAGCCGATGCGACGCAGGACCGGCCGCAGCGGCGGTATCCGGGCCAGACGCAGCGCGAGCGGGACGTCCTTGTCCGGGTAGCCGGTCGCGTTCATCAGGACGAGTCCGCCGAGCCGGTCGGGGTGCGCGAGGGCGTAGGTCCAGGCGACCTGCCCGCCGAACGAGTGGCCGGCGAGCACGAACGGCCCGGGGGCGAGCGGTTCGAGCAGTCGGTCGAGGAAGGACACGTACGCGCCGATCGAGTAGTCGCGGTCCGGCCGCGGTCCGGTGAGCCCGAACCCGGGCAGGTCCGGTCGCACGACGTCGAAGCGGTCCGCGAGCAGGTCCGTGACGGCGTCGAAGACGTGCAGCGACGCGCCGCTGCCGTGCAGCAGCACGAGCGTGGGCCCGGTACCGGTTCGCCGGACGTGCACCCGCATGCCGTCCAGGTCGACGAACCGGGACGTCGCGTCCGTGAACTCCATTTCGGTTACTCCGTATCCGTTATCAGTCGCTGCGGAAGCGCCCGGCGGGCGGTGGGATTCAGCTCGCGCGGCAGGAGGTGAACAGGGTCGAGCGCGCCCCGGAGCGCCGCAGCAGTCCCTCGGCGGACCTGGTCAACTCGGCCAGGACGCCGTCGACGTCGACGCCGACCAGTCGGCCGCCCGCCTTGACGATCCGACCGTCGACCAGCACGGTCTCGACGTTGCCGGTGTCCATGTGCAGCACGGCGCCGGGCGCGTGCAGCAGCGGCCCGGCATTGAGCGCGCGGGCGTTGAGGACGACGACGTCGGCGCGCTTGCCGGGCGTCAGGGACCCGACCAGGTGGTCCAGGTGTGCCGCCCGCGCTCCACCGAGCGTGGCCATGTGCAGGACGTCGCGGGTGGAGACCGGCTCGACGTCGGGAGAGCCGGTGGCCATGTCGATCCCGCCGCGTTGCAGGATGTAGGCCGCGCGCATCTGGGAGAAGAAGTCGACCGGGGCGATGCTGACCGCGTCCGTGCCGAAGCCGACCGGGAGCCGGTGGTCGAGTGCCGCCTGGAGGGCCGGGCGCCCCATGGCCAGCGTCTGCTCGGCGATGCACGAGACCGACACCTTGCCGCCCGTGCGCTCGATCGACCTCCACGAGGACTCCGCAAGACCGAGGCAGTGGATGTAGGTGATGTCGGGCCCCAGCAGGCCGTCGGCCTCGAAGCCCTCCAGGACCCGCCCCCAGTTCACGTCGTTGACGTGGGCGAACACCGGCAGGTCCACCTCGCGCGCGAGCCGGAACAGGTCTTCGTCCACGTGGTAGCCCAACGCCAGGCGGACCGTCTCCGAGCCCGTGCCGGCGGTCACGAGTCGACGGATGTCGTCGGGGTGGGCGTAGCTCGGGTCCGGCTCGTGGTCGCCGAACACCGGCGAGAAGCCGAACACCGACCGGATGCCGGAGCGGCGGATGCCGTCGAGCGCGGCGTCGGTGTGCTCGGGCGTGTAGGAGCACTGAGAGGTGTCCACGACGGTCGTCGTGCCGGCGGCCAGGTTCTCCAGCGCGCCGCCGAACTCGCCCCAGTACACGTCCTCGGGGGCGTACCGGTGGAACAGCGCTTCGTCCCCGGCGCGTGACTGCAGGAAGTAGTCGATGTCCAGCGCGTCGGCCCAGTACGAGCGCAGCGCGGTCTGGAACATGTGGTGGTGGGTGTTCACGAAGCCCGGCAGCACGATCTTCCCGGTGCAGTCGAGCACCTCGGCGTCACCTGCCGGGAGCTCGCGCCCGACCGCGACGATGACGCCGTCCTCGATCAGCACGTCGCCGCGGTCGAAGTCGCCGACGTTCGGGTCCATGCTCAGCACGACTCCGCCGCGCAGCACGGTACGCATCTTCACGGCACGCCTCCGGACGTTGGTTTCGGCTACACCGTATCCGTAACGTCGGGTGCGGTCAAGGAACCGGCCGGCACGTCGCACGGTCAGTCGCGGGCTTCGCCGGCCCGGGCGGCCTCCAAGCCGGTGATGATCAACCGCAACCCGAACTCGAACTCGTCCTCGAGCGCCACCGGGAGCGCGTCGGCGACCGCCACCGTGGCGGGGAACCGGTCCGGGTCCAGCCGGTGCAGGTGGGCGGACACGTCGGTGTCCTCGCGGCGCTGGGCGGCGGCGTCCCGGCTCAACTGCATCGCGAAGCCGAGCACGTGCCGGGCCAGCGTCGAGTAGGCCCGCGCCGCCAACGCGGGCGAGAACCCCGCGGCGAGCAGGAGCGCCAAGGCGCGCTCGCGGTGCAGCAGGGCGTTGGACCCGACGGGGACGTGCTCGCCGATCAGCGGGGCGGCGTTGCGGTGCTTGCGCAGCACCTCGAACATCGCGGTGGCCAGCGCGCCACACGCGTCCTGCCAGGTCGCCGCCTGTTCCGGGCCGACTTCGATCTCACCGAAGATGCGGTCGACCACCTGCGCGAGCAGGTCCGCACGGCTGTCGAAGTGGCGGTACAGCGTCGCCGTGCTCGACTCCAGCCGCTGGGCCAGGGCGCGCAGGGACAGCGCGTCGGCGCCTTCGTCGTCGAGGATCGCCAGTGCCGCCGCGACGATCTGCTCGCGGGGCATGGCCGGCCGGCCGGGCGCGCGTCGACCTGCCGTCGCGCCGCGGCTGTTCGGGGATGGTGACACGGGTCAAGTATGTCGGGCTTGACCGCGCCCGACAATATCGGCTACAATGTAGCCATAAATAGACCGTCGAGTGGCCGCCGCGGCGTGCCGGGCGAGGAGTCGCATGCGAGCCGGTCCAGTCGGTCGATCGCGGCCGGTGACGTCGCACCGAACGGCGTTCCGGATCGTCGCGGCGGCCTTCGCGGTGACGATGCCCGGCACCACCCTGCCCACTCCCCCGTACCCGCTCTACCAGCGGGCGATGGGCTTCTCCACGTCGCACACGACGTCGCGACGCTGGTCGCGGCGCGACTGCCGTCCGGACGCGGAAGGGGTGGCGGCACGGCTCGTCGGACTGCGTGCGGCTGGTGTCGGATTCGCCGTGGTCGTCGCCGTGCTCGCTGCCGCCGCAGTCACCGGCCTCCGGTCGGCCACCGCCACAACATCAGCCAAGTCAGAGGAGAAGCCATGCGCACCGTCGAGGCGCACGCCGCATTCACCACCGGCCCGGACCGCGTCTGGGAATGCCTCGCCGACCCCGGCCGGTGGAGCGAGTGGCTGGTGCTGCACAAGTCGTGGAAGGGCGAACCACCCGCGGCCGCGGTCGAAGGGCTGAACGCCACCGCGACCGCGACCGCCATGAACATGCCCATCACGATCGACTGGACCTTCGAGAAGGTCGACGCGCCGCACGAGCTGGGCATGAGCGGCACCACGCGCGCCGGTGTCGAACTCCGCCTGACCATCACACTCTCAGCTCACGACACCGGAACCCTCGTCGCTGTCAACGCCGAGGTGGACGGCGGGATGATCGACGGTCCCATGGGAGCGGTGTTCAACAAATCCCTCACCGGCGCCCTCGACAAGTCGCTGAAGAAGCTCGGCGCCCTCGCGAGCTGAGCGGGGTCGCGCCCGGCCGGTGACCGGTTCCCCGGCAGTGCCGGCCCGATGCGGGAGGACGCCCTCGTGAGCACCCTCCCGCGTCGACCTGAGCCGCGGTCTCGGCCATTAGCCGAGGCTCCACTTCTGGTTGGCGGCGCCGGTGCAGGCCCAGAGCTGGACCTTGGTGCCGTTGGCCGTGCCCGCTCCGGAAACGTCCAGGCACAGCCCTGACTGGACGCTGGTGATGGTGCCGTCGGCGTTGAACCGCCACTGCTGGTTGGTCTGGCTGTTGCAGTTCCAGATGACGACCGGGGTGCCGTTGCTCGCGCCCTGACCGGAGGCGTCGGCACAGCGCAGGTCGCCGCCGCTGTAGACGGTCAACGCTCCCCCGCCCGTCCGGGTCCAGGTCTGGTTCGCCCCGCCGTGGCAGTCCCAGATCTGCAACTGCGTGCCCGGCGTCGTGGTCGACCCGTTGACGTCGAGGCACTTGCCCGCGCCGACCGCGCGCACCTGGCCGGTGGGTGCGGCGGGGCCGGGGGCGTACGCGGCGGCGGTGATGTTGGCCTGCACCGCTTCCTCGGTGGCGTTGGACGGGTAGCCGGAGGTCAGGACGCCCTCGTAGAAGGTGCCCGCGGCCGAGATGCTGTTGTCGCCACCGATGCCGAGCAGGATCGCGCCTTCCTTCTGCATCGGGTGGTAGCCGTTGGGACGCGGCCCGTCGAACACCGTCGACAGCCCGCCCGACTGGGCGTTGCCGCTGCGGATGGCCCAGTGGTTCGACTCACCCTTCACGATCGCCGTGACGAACCGGTGGTTGATGGTGGGGTTCTTGTTGTAACGGGGGTTCACGCCGGAGAACAGGCCCCACTCCAGGTCGGCCATCACCCACGGGCCCGGGCCGTCCCCGTAACCCCACCAGTTGTTGGAGCCGAAGTAGACGGTCTCCATGATGCCCTGCCGGTCGGCCTGGCCGTCGGTCTGCGCGTTGCCGTAGTCGAAGCAGCAGCCGCCGTTGTAGTGCGTGCCGTCGACCACGGCGTAGATGCCCTCCGGCTGGTCGCCGGTCGCGATGCCGTTGGTCCTGTTGTTGCGGTAACCGGTGCCGGGCGAGATGTACACGCCGTACGCCTTCTGCCCGCCGATCATCACCGGCGCGGCGGTCGCGTTCGCGAGGTTGTCGTAGCCGCCCGGGGCTGGGCCGGCGAACCCGCCGGGAGGGGCCTGGGTGAGGTGGTTCCCGCGACCGGACTGGTCGTAGAGGACGGTGATCAGGCACGTCGTGCCGGCGCAGAACGAATCCTGCGTGGCCGCGTTCGCCACCCCGCCCGCGCTCAGCGGACCGACGTCGCGCGTGGTGTTGTCCGAAGAACGCCGCACCTGGTACAGCGGACCGTTGTACGCGCCGTACAACGCCCGCGTCGTGCTGTGCGCCGCCACGCAGGGCGTACCACCGGCCGCGTAGATGTCACACGGCCCCTGGGTCGCGCCTTGCGCCGGACCGGCGAACGGCACCGCCGCCAACGCCGACCCGGCCACGAGCGCCACCGCCAACCGGACGATGCGTCGAACTCCCACGACTCCTCCTTCACGTGATCAGGTCAAACACGCAGGTGATCGGCAGCACGGGTGGCGGATGACGGGCGGCATCCGCCACCCGCCACCCGTGCTGCTGCAACACCCCGTCCGCGCCGCCACGAACTTGGGGTGTCATTCGGTCAGCTCAGGGCTGTTGAGCGTCAGGCGGTGGTGATGGTCCAGTGGTTGTTCGTGTTGCCGTTCGGCGCCCACATGACGACGTCCGAACCCGTGGTCGTGTTGCCCGCGCCGTCCAGCGCGGTGCCCGTGCCGCGGTTGACGATCTGGTAGCGGCCGTTGCCGACACCGTTGAGCCGCCACTGCTGGTTGTGGCCGCCGTCCCACGGCGCCTGGGAGCAGGTGGCGCCGTTGGCCGCGCGGTTCGACGCCAGGTGCCTCCCAGCCGCCGCAGGGCTGGGCCGAGCTGGGCAGACCGGCGTTGAGGCGGAACGTGTGCAGCAGCCGGTCCACGTCGATGAACCTCAGGTAGGCCAGGGTCCGGTTCTGGTTGTCCAGCTGGCGGCCTGCCGTCAGCCGCACTTCGCCGAGGTCGAAGGGGTGGGCCGAGGCCCCGATGTCGGGCCGGGCGGACGGAGCGGCGTACGCCGGAACCCGGCCCACGGCGGCGACCGCCGTGGCGGCCACCCCTGCCCGGAACAGGGTCCGGCGGTAAACGGACCACGGGTTCGTGCTCATAGCGGCCTCCGTACGGATGAGGACATCGGTGTTGCACGACACGGCTGTTGCGGGTGCGGTTCGGGAAGCCGGTCGGAGTCAGCGGAGCTGCCACTTCTGGTTGCTGCCGCCGTTGCAGGTCCACAGGACGAGCTTCGTGCCGTTCGCGGTGCCGCCGCCGTAGGCGTCCACGCACAGCCCGGACTGCACGCTGGTGATGGTGCCGTCGGGGTTGACGTTCCACTGCTGGTTGGCGCCGCCGTGGCAGTCCCAGATGACGGTCTGCGTGCCGGGACTGGTACCCGCGCCGTAGGCGTCCAGGCACTTGTTGCCGTAGACCGTCAGTTGCTTGCCCGCGGTGTAGGTCCACCGCTGGTTGGTGCCGCCGTGGCAGTCCCACAACTGCACCGCGGCGCCGTTCGCGGTGCTCACGCCGTCGACGTCGACGCACTTGCCGGACTGGACCGACGTGATGCTCCCCTGGGCCGTACCGCCGCCGGGCCGCTTGAACAGGCCGAACTCGGCGATCGCCGGTGCGGCCCTCGATCCGGTGACGCGCAGCCGCACCTGGCTCGTGGTGACGGCGGTGGACAGGCGGATGAGCTTCTTCTGGCCGATCGTGGTGTCGGTCGCCACCTGGGTCCAGGCGCTGCCGTTCCAGGCGTCCACGGCGTAGGACTTGACGCGCTGGCCGAAGTTCAGGTCCTCCTGCACGGAGATGACGTCGAAGGCTCGCGCCTCGGGCAGGCCGAACACCAGCCCGCCGGTGGTGGCGGTCGACTGCCACGAGGTGTCCAGGTTGCCGTCCAGCGCCAGGCCCGGCGTGCGGCCCGTGACGTTGCCCGTGCCGCTGTCGTTGGCGACGGTCGCGCCGGCGGCGAGGTTGACGCCGAACGTCCCGGTGAGCCTGGCGTTGAAGTCCTTCAGCACCGTCACCGCCGACTGGTCGAGCACGCCCTGCCGGTTCGGCGAGACGTTGAGCAGGGAGTTGCAGTTGCGGCCGACGGAGGCGTAGTACATCTCCTCCAGCTCGGGCACGCCCCGCCACACCTCGTTGGGCTGCCAGAACCAGTTGTGGCGCGCGGACAACGTCCCGTTGCACTCGCCGGGCGACCACTTCAGGTAGTTCCACGCGCTGGTGCCGTCCGCCTTGCGGCGCGACAGCAGGCCGTCACTGCCCAGGTCGGCGGCCCCGTTGCCACCGGGCGGGTTGACGATGTTGTCGCCGGCGATCGCCGCGTTGCCCGCGTAGGGCACGACCGACCACTCGGACTGCCGGGCGAAGCCGTCCTCGTTGCCGATCCACCGGATGTCCGGGCCGCCGTCGTTCTCCATCGCCGCGGTGGGTTGCAGGGTGCGGACGATCCTGATCCAGTCCTGGAAGTTGTAGGGCTGGTTGCGGCCGGTGGGGTTGGCCATGTCCCACCACACCTCGTCCACGGTGCCGTACCGGGACATCACCTCGTACAGCGTGTTCTCGAAGTAGGCGTTGTAGTCGTCGGAGTTGACGTTGAAGCTCACCCCGTTGACGACGTCCGCGGGATTGCTCGGGATGGTCACCGGCCGCTGCGCGCTGCCGTTGGCGAACCGCCCACCGGACAGGTTCTCGTGCAGGTCGGCCGGTGACAGGTAGACGCCGACCTTCAACCCGTACTTGTGCATCGAGTCGGAGAAGCTCTTCATCACGTCGCCGTTGCCGTTCTGCCAGGCCAGGTCGGAGGCGACGTCGAAGGTGGTGTACCGCGAGGGGAACAGCACGAACCCGTCGTGGTGCTTGGCGGTGAGGATGCCGCCCTTGAACCCGGCCTCCTTCAGCGAGGCTGCCCACTGGTCGGTGTTCAGGCCGGTGGGTTGGAAGACGTTCGGGTCCTCGGTGCCCGTGCCCCATTCCCGGCCGGTGAAGGTGTTCACGCCGAAGTGGATGAACGCCATCCTCTCCAGTCGCTGCCAGGCCAGTTGCCGCGGTGACGGCACGACGTCCGCGGCGTTCGCGATGATCGTGGCGGGTGGGTCGTTCGGCGCGACGGGGATGACCTGGGCCGGGGTCGCCGCGAAGGCGGTGCCCGTCGTGGGCGCGGTGGCGACTGCGACGGCCAGCGCGGACAGCACCGTCAGCGCCCGGCGGGCGACGCCCCGCTGTCCGACAGGTGGTCGTCGCCGCTCGGAGGACTGCATGCGAACGTCCTTTCTCCGGAATCACGGCCGATCCTGGGATCTGCCGGTGTGGTCGGTTGTGGGGTCGGCGCCGAGTTGCGGCAACGGCGGACAGCCGCGTCAGGCGCGCAGGCTCCATTGCCGGTTGGTGCCGAACCGCGTGGAGGTCGGTCAGACCGTGGTGATGGTCCAGTGGTTGTTGGGGCTGCTGTTCGGCGCCCACATGGCCGTGCCGGCGCCGGGGGTGGTGTCGCCGAGGCCGTCCAGCGCGGTGCCCGTGCCGCGATTGACGACCTGGTAGCGGCCGTTGCCGACGCTGTTCAGGCGCCACTGCTGGTTGGTGCCGCCGTTCCACGCGGCCTGCCGGCAGATCGCGCCGTTGGCGATGTCGCCCCAGCTGTCGGCGACCATGCCGTTGGTGCGGTTGACGATGCGGTACCAGCCGCCGCCCAGGTCGACCACCTGCCACTGCAGGTTGGCGTTGCCGTCCCAGTTCCACTGCTTGAGCCGTGAACCGGAGGCGACGTTGCCCCCGCTGTCGAGGGAGAGCCCCGTGGCCGCGTTCGTGATCCTCGCCCGTCCCGTGGGGTTGGGCGCGCCGTCCAGGGTGGGGATCTGCCCGGAGAACGTCAGCTTGACCACGTAGGCCGGGGCGCTGAACGGCGGCGTGGCCGAGGGCATCGTGATCTGCAGCGCCGAACCGGTCTGGCTGCGGTCGGGCAGGTCGACGTACGAGCCCGCCGTCGAGCCGAGCATCTGCACCCTGGCGAGGTTGGCCAGGGTGATCCGGTTCGAGCTCAGGGTGGTGATGTTCAGCGTGCTGCCCGGCCAGCCCATCACGGTGGCGTACAGCACGGTGTTGTCCTTGCTGCGGGTGAACCGGATGTCCCGGTTCGTGCCCTCACGCGGCTGGACGAAGGAGCCGCCGCCCATCTGCGTCGGGCCCTCGCCGAACGCGGTCCAGGCGCGGGTGGCGTAGACCGACTCGCCGAAGCGCTTGAGGTAGTCGCCCATGCCCAGCAGGATCGTCCGCTGACCGGCGGGGATGGTGCCGTCCGCCATCGGGGCGATGTTCAGCAGCACGTTGCCGTTCTTGCTGATCCGGTCGATCAACGAGTGCAGCATCGCGGCCGGCGAGTAGTAGCCGATGCCGACCGTGTAGCACCAACTGGAACTGGAGATGCTGTCGTCGGTCAGCCAGGAGGGGTTCCTCATCCCCGCCGGCCCGCCGCGCTCGTAGTCGAACACCGAGTTCCGGTCGTTCAGACCGTCCTTGTGGGTGGTGACCACGTCCTTGTTCCAGGCCACCGCCTTGTTGTAGTAGTGGGCCAGGAAGTTCAGCCGCTGCGTCTCGTTGATGTACTGCAGGCCGCCGTCCTGCCAGATGAGGTCGGGCTGGTAGCCGTCGATCACCTCGCGGAGCTTGTCGAACCACAGCTGTTCGTGCGTGGCCCAGCCGAGCTGGCCGTACAGCTTCCGCAGGGTGGCGGTCGGCTGCTGCGGCACTTGGTCGAAGTAGCCGCTGAAGTGGTACATGTGGTGCAGCGACACCATGAACTTGAGGCCCTTGGCCCGGATCGCGTTGCCGTGCAGACCGACGAGGTCGAGCCCGGGGCCGGTGCGCACCGAGTTCCACTCGTTGACGGTGCTGTTCCACATCGAGTAGCCGTCGTGGTGCTCGGCCACCGGACCGGCGAACCTCGCCCCCGCGTCGACGAACAGCTGCGCCCACTCGTCGGGGTCGAAGTTGCCACCCGCGGACTTCAGCTTCGGCGCGAACTGCACCCAGTTGCCCGCCTTGTCCCGGGCCCCGTTGATGAAGTTGTGGTAGGGCCACACCGACGGGTCGCCGTAGACCTGCTTGTGGTGGTTGTTCTCGGCGGACCCGTTGATGTACATGCTGCGCGGGTACCACTCGTTCGCGAACGCCGGGACGCTGAAGACGCCCCAGTGGTAGTAGATGCCGAACTTCGCGTCCAGGAACCACTCCGGGGCCGGCGGGTGCTGGTCCACCGACGACCAGGTCGGGGTGTAGCTGCTGGGCCCGTTGGTCGCCCACATCAGGCCAGGCCGCAGCAACCCGGTCGCCGCGGCGGCACCGGTGACCCCCGCGATGGCGAGCAACCTGCGACGGGTGAACGGGTTCACTGGCGAGGACATGGCGGTACCTTTCTCAGCGGGCGACATTGCACCGTCGGGAAACGTGCTCGGAGTCGTGGTCCCAGGCACCAGGCTCGATGCGGATCAGCTCCGGGGCGGAGCTCTGCCACCGCGAGGGACTGCTCACTGCCATCTCCGCTCCTCGGAACTCCGGCCGACGGTGGGCGCGAGTCGGCACGCCGGTCCGGACCGCGTGTCGACGGCATCGCCGAACAGGCCGGAAGCACCGACTTCATCGGCTTCACCCTGGGCACTCCGCACGGCGGCCACGTGGCGGCGGCGTGGTCACCGGGCACGAGACCCGCGCTTCGAGCAAGCGGGTCGTGGGTCGTACCGGGCAGAAGTGTGGCAGTCGCCTGTTCACGCTCACAAGGTTCTTTTCGAGAAACTTTCGTAGTTAGGCCGTATGGGGCACCGTGGCCCGCATCCGTACACCGAACTGCGCAGCAGCTTCGTCCGTTGCCGCCAGGACTGCACTTCCTGACGCGAAGTTAGCGCTAACAGTTTTAGCCGGCGTCCTGACCTCGCCGTTCGACATGTCGCCCGGATGTCGTTGACCTCGCTCCGCATCCACCCGTACCCTGGCGCTACCAGGAAAGTTTCTCGCACCTGTTCTGAAACTTTTGGCATCGTCGCCGGCAGAAGAACGGTGAGATGAACGAATCGATCATCACGAGGCCCTACCCCGATCCGACCGTCTGCCGGGTGGGCGGGGACTACTACCTCGTCTCGTCGAGGTTCGAGCACTTCCCCGGCGTGCCGATCCTCCACAGCCGCGATCTGACCGACTGGGTCCGGATCGGCACCGTGCCGGACCCGGCCTCCCCCGGTGGGATCCACGCACCGACGCTACGCAGGCACGACGGCAGGTTCTGGTTGATCGCGACCCGTGCCCACGGCGAGGGCAACGTGCTGTTCAGCGCCGAGGACCCGGCCGGCCCCTGGTCCGTCCCGACGCCGTTGCCCGACGTGCCCGGCATCGACCCCGACCTGGCCTGGGACGAGGACGGCGACTGCTGGTGCACCTACGCCGGTGTGGGCCAGGTCCGCATCGACCCGGCGACAGGCCGGGCACTGGGCACGCCCACCCGGCTCTGGTCGGGTTCACCCGGTCCTCGAGTCCCCCTGGCGCCGCACCTCTACCGGGTGGGGGACCACTGGTACCTGATGGTCGTGGAGATCAGCGACACCGGGCTGCACGAAGTCTCGATCGCGCGCGGTCCCAGGGTCAACGGGCCGTTCGAGCCCTGCCCGGCCAACCCGATCCTGACCCACCTCGGCGCGCATCACCCGCTGCGGCACACCGGTCACGGTGACCTCGTGCAGGCGGTCGACGGGGCGTGGTGGATGGTGTTCCTCGGCGTGCCGGCACAGGGGAGAACACCCGACCGGCACAGGCTTGACGGCGAGACGTTCCGGGCACCGGTGCACTGGGTCGACGGGTGGCCGGTCGTCGGCGACGCGATGCACCGCGACACCACGAGATGACGCGCCGCCCCAGCTCCCGACCGGCCCGACACCGGTCGGCGTCAGTCTTCCCGGACGCCGGGAACCGGTCCGGTGCTCTGCCGGACGGTCAGGGTGGTGGCCAGCTCCAGCCCGATCTGCGGTGGCGTCTCGCCGCGGCCCAGCGCGAGGGCCAGCTCGGTGGCGGCCATCGCCATCTCGACCAGCGGCTGGTGCACCGTGGTCAGCGGCGGGTCGACCAGGGCCGCCACCGGCAGGTCGTCGAAGCCCACCACGCTCAGGTCTTCCGGGATGCGCAGCCCCGCTTCGCGAGCGGCCTGGTACACGCCCAGCGCCTGGATGTCGTCGCCCGTGCAGACGGCGGTCGGGCGGTCGGGCCGGCTCAGCAGCTCACGAGCCGCGGCGAGGCCCGCCTCCCGGGTCAGGTCCGCGTGCACCACGAGGGCGGGGTCGACCGGGACCTTCGCGGCCTCCAGCCCGGCGCGCTGGCCGTCGAGCCGGGCACGACAGCACAGCACGTCGTCCGGACCGGCGAGCAGGGCGATGCGGCGGTGACCCAGGCCGGTCAGGTGGCGGGCGGCCGTCCGACCACCCGACCAGTTCGTCGCCCCCACGAACGGCACGTCCTCGGGCAGCTCGACCGTGGGGTCGAACACGACGAACGGGATGCCCCTGGCCCGCAACTGGTCCCGTTCCTCCTGCGACAACTGGGCGACCGTGACGACGCAGGCGGGCCGGCGGTCCAGCGCGTCGTCGATCCAGTAGCGGATCGCGTTGCCCTGAGGGCCGAACTCCGACAGCACGACCCCCACCCGGTGCTTGCGCGCCGCCCGCTGCACACCGCGGATGATCTCGACGCCCCACATGCTCTCGAGCTCGTCGAACACCAGGTCCAACTGGTTGCTGCGGCTCGGCGGGCTCGACTTCCGGTAGCCGTACTCGTCGATCAGCGCCTCGATCCGCGCCCGGGTGTCCGGCGACACGCCGGCGCGCCCGTTGAGCACCTTGGACACCGTCGGCACCGACACCCCGGCCGTCTCGGCGATGTAGGAGATCGTGACCGGCCTGGACGAATCGCCACTGGGACGTTCCCCGACCACTACCGGTTCACCCGACTCGGTGTGCGACAAGCCCCACTCCCCCTCGCTGACGTGCCGGACCCGCCGTGCGCGCACCGCCAGGATAGGTCGTGCGCGCCGCAGCCTCTCCCATTGCCTCGACGGGCATTTTCGCTGGCACGGACAGGGCTACCACCAGATCATTCCACGTTTCGCTCCGTTGAGCGAAAGTTGCCGCCGCTTGATCGGCGCTACCCGTTGCCACGGCTGGAAGCCGTGCCCCCCGGTGGTCGACAGTGATCGCCGGCTCTCCTCCGTACCACCGGGCCGCCGGTCCGCGAAAGGAACGACAGGTGTTCGACCAGGACCAGACGACCGGCACGGTGAGCAACCCCGTCATCCCCGGCTTCCACCCCGACCCGAGCATCTGCCGCGTGGGCGAGGACTACTACCTCGTCTGCTCCAGCTTCGAGTACTTCCCGGGCGTGCCGATCTTCCACAGCCGCGACCTCGTGAACTGGGCGCAGATCGGCAACGTCCTCGACCGGCCGAGCCAACTGGTCCTGCCGCTCGACTCGCCCTCCTCCGCCGGCGTCTACGCCCCCACGCTGCGGCACCACGACGGCCGCTTCCACCTCATCGTCACCAACGTCAGCGGCTACGGGAACCTGCTCGTCACCGCGACCGACCCGGCCGGACCGTGGTCGGAGCCGATCCGGCTGCCCGACGTGCCCGGCATCGACCCGGACCTCGCCTGGGACGCCGACGGCACCTGCTGGTGCACCTGCGCCGGCGTCCGACAGGTCCGGCTCGACCCCGGCACCGGCGAGGTGCTCGGCGACCCGCGCGACGTCTGGGCCGGCACGCCCGGTGCCCGTTACCCCGAGGCGCCGCACCTGTACCGGATCGGCGAGTACTGGTACCTGCTCATCGCCGAGGGCGGCACCGAACGGGCGCACGCGGTGTCGATCGCCCGTGCCACCTCGCCGAACGGTCCGTTCGAGCCGTGCCCGGCGAACCCGATCCTCACTCATCGCGGTGTCGAGCACCCCGTGCAGAACACCGGCCACGCCGATCTGGTGCAGGGCCCGGACGGCTCGTGGTGGGTGGTACTGCTCGGCGTGCGCCCGGGCGGCGGCACCCCCGGCTGGCACGTGCTCGGTCGGGAGACGTTCCTCGCGCCGGTGACCTGGGGAGAGGACGGCTGGCCGGTGGTCGGTTCGCCGGACCTCGCACTGGCCGCGCCGGGCTGGCCGCTGCACCCCGTCCCCGCCGAGCCGACCCGCGACGACTTCGACGACGAGCGCCTGCGGCCGTCCTGGATCTCGCTGCGCGACCGCCCCGGCGAGTTGTGCACCACCGGCGAGCGGTCCGGCTGGCTCACCCTCCGTGCGCGGGGCGGCTCGATGGACGAGCGCGACGTGGTGTTCGTCGGCCGCCGCCAGCAGCACCTGGAGTGCCGGGCCACCGCGCTGATCGACCCCGCCGAGGGCGCCGGCGGCCTCGCGATCCGCCTCGACGAGCGCCACCACTACGACGTGGAGGTAGCGGACGGCGAGGTGCGGGTGATCACCCGGATGAGCTCGGTGCGCACCGTGGTGGCCACCCGACCGGTCCCGGCCGGGCCGGTGGTCCTGCGCGCGGAGATCACCACGCCGCCGCCCGAGGAACCCGGCAGCGGGCCGGACCTCGTCGCGCTCGGCGTCGAGGATGCCGACGGATCCTTCACCGCCCTCGCCACGCTCGACGGCCGCTACCTCTCCACCGAGGTGGCGGGCGGCTTCACCGGCCGCGTCATCGGGATGTACGCGACCACGGGGACAGTCCACTTCGACTGGTTCGACTACCGGCCGCTCGACTGAGCCGACGGTCCCGCTGACTCCTCCGCCGCCACGTGAGAACGCAGTGACGACCGAGAAGGACGAAACATGACCGAATCGCGCAGACCACGGGGATCGGTCGGTGGCCGCGGCTGTCGGCGAGCCTCTGCCTGGCAGTGATCACCGCGGCAGGCGTCGCCACGGCACCCGCGCTCGCCACTCCGGGTGCCGGTCGTTCCGACGCGGCTCACACCCCCGGCACCGCCCAGGGAGTGGTGGTGGCCATGCAGCCGAGCTGGAACCTGGGCAACTCGCTGGACGCGATCCCGGACGAGACGGCCTGGGGCAACCCGCCGGCGACCAAGGCGTTGTTCGACGCGGTCCGCGCGAAGGGCTCCTGACCGCCAACGCCGGACGACGTGGCCGACCCATCGGCCCGGGACCACGTCTCGTCACCGCGATGTCGCAGTGCGTCACGAATTGCGATCAGTGCGGACCTAGCTGTAGTGACTAATGAGGTTGTTGACGGCGTGTCGGGTTGAACGCAGGGAGGACCTCCGGGCGGAGTGGATGTGTCTGACGCACCCGTTCC
>JBFBCZ010000047.1:0-66097 GCA_040689555.1 Actinosynnema sp. NPDC051121
TCGACGGTTACGCCGGGAAGTACGTCTTCCACTGCCACAACCTCGAACACGAGGACATGGCGATGATGGCCAACTTCGTGACCACCGGCTGAATCAGTCGACCGCACGACCCCCAGGGGCGTACACCGTCCGTGGTCCGCCGCACCCGCGGCCAACACCACATTCGGCCGTCCTTCCCCTGACGTTGACGCCAACTCAACCGCGAGTGGCCCCTGGTCTCGGCCCAAGGCGGGCGGGCGCTGCCGAGTCCGCGTTCCAGGACGGTGATCTGCTGCCGTAGGGCCAGGATCACCACGTCCTTGTCCCGATCTTTCGCGGGCAGCAGGCGCAGCAACGCGAAGGCGTCGGTCACGCCGGGGTGGGCCACAGTCGGAGCGGCACAGCCGCTCGTCATGCCGTGCCAACCGACGTCGTCACGGGCCTGCGGCCCTGCTGCACTCGCTGCAGCCCCGGCGACCACGTGCGCGACCGCTTCCGCTGGAAACTCCTCAAGCTTGCGCGATGGATTGAAGAAAAGGCAACTTCCGGAGCCGGTCGGGGCCGTAGAGGAAGCCTGCCAGCAGGACGGCCAGCCATGGGACCTGAGGGCCGGTCAGCTGCACCGGCTCAGTGTCGTTGAAAATCAGATAGCAGACGCCGTTGAGCATGTCGGCGTTGAAGTCCACCACTGAAGCATGCGGGAACCGCAACCATCTGCCGTGTGCGAAACACATGGTGCAATACGTGGTCACGACCACACGGGCCGGGCAGTGCTCTCGCCACTGGGGTGCTGCCTGGTCCTCCGCACGTCGTTTTGCGAGGGAGTTGCTCACCGCGTTGAACGCCAAGCCAGCTGCTACGAACAGTGGTGATCCGAGAACGAAGCCGCTGGATTGTTGATAAGTAACATTCATGGCATAGAAACGGGCGTAGCCGAGCGTGAGGTCGCAGTAGGTCTCTTCGCCCGGTGGGAGCAACAGGGAAGTCGTGACCTCCTCGGGTACGCCGCCGTTCACAAGGTGTTGGTAGAGATTAACCGCTCCGTTCCAAGCCGCCGCCCACTCATGGCTCGACGGTAACGGCCCAGTGGTCATCGATTCCTGCCTCGCTGATCACGGATGATTCGGTCGTTCAGGATCGCCTTCGCGCACATCGCCGGCGCGATCCCCCATCAACTTCGTTTGCCTTACTCCCCGGGCGGTGCCGCACCGAACCGTCCGACTTGGAACGTGTGACGCCAGGGCCCCTGCCGGCAGGCGTGACACCACGCCGCCTCGCGATCATGCTCTACGTCCCCGTGGTGCGCGGATGCCGAAGCTTCAGCGTCCCGTGCAGGGTTCAGGCACCTCACACCGGTCACTGTCCTGCTGCGATCACCCGAGGAGATCCCCACACCGCGTGAACCGGTTCGCAGTTCGACTCATCGGTGTCCATCAATGAGTTGCGCAGCTCAATGGTTGAGGTGCTGTGCGGTAGGGCGACGTCTATCGCGCTCACTTGACCCTTGACAACTACCACGTCCGTCAAGACCTTGGCGTCGCCGTCCAGGACCTCGAACCTGATGGATGACGGGGCAGCGGCGGCATTGGCTCCCACGGCCTGGACCTCCAGCCGGTGGAAGCCCGTCACCTCGAACCGCTGCGAGACGGTCACGTCCTTGCAGATGGACAGTTGCGCCCAGACCGACGACGGGTACGTCCTGCCCTGCACGTCCTGTCCGCCGTGCCCGAACTGCCAGTTGTCCGGAGTCGGCAGGGCATCGACGGGCACCGAGGTCTCGTGGCCCGTCGGGCGCTTGCTGTCTGGCGCATCGGTCGACTCAGGAGCCTCGGTGCTCGTCGTCCTGGACGATGTCGCAGGCGCGACCGCGGGTCGGGCAGAAGTCTCGGCAGCGGATCGGGGTTGTGTCGCTCCTAACCAGTGCGGGTTCATCGAGCGTCCCCAGAGGAACCCGATCAGCAGGAGGGCGACCACGCCGGCCGTTGCCATCCACAGCACCAGTCGCCTGCCACGGCGCGTGCGGGGCCTGCGGGTGCCGGTTGGAGCACCGCTGCGCGCCTCGCGGAGCCGGCGGCCGAATTCCGGGTCGTCGCGGAGGTGCCGGACGAGCTGTAGGTACAGGGTCTGCGTCATGAGCGGGTCGGCCGGCGACGCCTTGAAGCGTTCGAAGGCTTCCGCGGCAAAGGGGTCGGACACCATCTGCACGTCGACCCGGCCGAGCAGGACTTCGAGCTGGGCGTCGTACACGCCGCTCCCCACCCGGTTCTTCAGGATGAGGTACTGCTCCAACGGCCGTACCACCGACCACGCCAACCTCTCGTGCTTGGTCACGACGCGCTCCACGGGGTCAGAGCCGTTCTGATGGCGCCGTCCTCGTGTGCGCGGGGCTTCGACAGCACCGGATCAGTCCTTCTTCTCGGGGTGGTTGAGGAACAGGTCGCGGAGGAGGGTCAGCGTCCCGGGCGGCAGGATCGGCTTCCCGTCCGGTTTGATCGGCATGCGCTCCGAGCCGGGATCCAGGCCGCCCACAAGCACGTCGCGCACCGTGTCGGTCAAGGTGTCGACGAGACGCGTGAGGCGTGGCGGCATGGTGGTGCCGCTGTGCTCCCTGAGTTGGTCCGTGAACTGCCGGGTCGAGTTGAGCAGCGCGTCGAGCGTGGCACCGCGCAACGGGTCGCGTGCCTGGTCTCCGCCGAGGAGCTTCATGATCAGTGACATGGCGTCCGGCACCGGCCGGTCGATATTCCGCATCTCGTCGGCGACCGCCCTCACCAGTGGCTCGGGGTGCTCCAACCTGGTGGCCACGTCGAAGATCAGCGGCTCGATCCGGTGGGGCGCGGCGCGGAACAGGGCCTGGACGACGGGCAGCAGGTCCCGATGCCGTGGGAGCGCCCGGCCGAGCACGGTCAACGTCGGGGTGAGCCACTCGTCGGGGAATGTGGCGATGAGGGTCGTCACGAGCAGGGGCTGCGCCGTCAGGGTGTCCGCCACGAGGTGCTCGCCGAGCAGGTCGGGGCTCAGCGCATTCACCGGGTGCGGTCCTGGGTACAGCTGTAACCACAGCCCGACGTACTCGTGCACGGTCGCGGCGTCCTCTCCAAGGATGTCGGGAAGCCTGGTGATCAAGGCTTCCGCTCGATCCCGTGAGGCTGGGGCGCACAGCGTGGCGAGCGTTCCGATCACTGCGAGCGCGGTCCGGGTGGTCTCCACGGCACTGCGGTCGGCAGTCGCCCAGTTCCACCGACCACGGTCGTGACCGAGCACCTGGACCAGCGGATCCCCGTGGTCGACCGACTCGAGGACCGCTCCCAGGGCGAGCGCGTGGAGTTCCAGCACCGTCTCCGTCTGCTTGGTGGGAGGCGACACCACCGGGCGACCGAGCGCGTTCGCGAATGCCGTCACCGCCGCCTCGGGCGTCGCACCATCCGGAAGACCGTCGAGCTTCACCGGACCGATGCGGTCGGAGGCGGTGAACAGCGCGGCGACCCGGTCGTCGGTGTGTTCCCTCAGCCGGGTCAGCCAATCACCAGCCGACCGCCCGAGCACCAGCAACCTGCTCGGGGCGCCGCGAACCGATGAGCGGTCGACAAGTGCTTCCGCCACTACGGCCAACTGCTCGGATCGGAGCTCACCGTCCGGGACGACGACCAGGAGAGGCTTGCCCACCGCGCCGGCACGACGGATCTGAGCCACAGGCGCTTGCCCGTCGAGCACACCGGCGAACCAACCGGTACGACGCAGCCTGTCACAAAGCTCCAGCGCCAGCCGACGCCGTCCCGAGCCGGGATGGCCCACGAGAAGACGGGCCGCGCTGGTGGCCGGGTCGTTGGCCCATGCGATCAGGTCCGCGAGTTCCTGCTTCCGACCGGAGAACGGCACCACACCGTGTTCGGCCCGCAACAGCACGCTGGGCGCCACGGCGGCGCTCAGCGCGGGTACGGGCTGCACGAACAGCCGCGGTACGGCGAGCGTGGGCACCAGTTCGACCAAGCGCTCCACCAGGTCTGCCATGTCCTTGCCGAACCGCCGCTGGCTGAAGCGCGCGGCCTGGATGCTGGCGAACCGCCTGATGTCGGCGGGCAATTCGTGGTGGCGCGGAGCGCTAGCGTTGTCCGGGGTGTCGAGCAACAGCACCGGGACGATGGGGATGTGGTGGCTCAGCGCGTGGGCGATCTCCATCCGGACCCAGTCATCCTCGGATTTGATACGCGCTTCCCCGGTCGCGGGGTCCTTCACCATCCAGTTCGGGCCCACGACGGCCACCAGGACGTCGGCCGCGTACAGAGCGTTGCGGATGGTCTGCGGGTAGGGCTCGCCCGGATCCATGGAGACACAGTCCCGGAACACCAGATCCTCGCCGAAGCTGTCGCTCATGACCTGGGCGATGGCAGCCGCGGCGACCGGATTGTCCTTGGCTCGGTAGTTGACGAACACACCTGCCATGTGATCAATCCTCCGGTTCTGTAATCACATCGACGAGGCGTGCGCCACCACGCCAATAAAGTGACGGAGGCGCACATTTTACCCTGCGGTGAACCCATTCTATATATCCGCATAAATGCGGTTACGGGCGATGTGGTTCGGGTGCCATGCCAGGGAGTGAGGTGATCGTGGCCATCGGCCGGATGTGAGACGCCGTGCAGTGGGAGATGGCCCAGCCGTACGACCGGCGGTGAGACGCTCTCCGCTGGCCGCTGCGGGTGCGGTTCTACCGCACTGGCCCGGGACGGCATGGAACCAACGCTGGAAAAAAGTCTCGGATTCATTGGCCCTGGTTGGTGAAGGAATCGGAAATTCCGCTATCTGATGACGACTCCTGTCGACCGCCAGTTGTGGGTTAGGTGGCCAAAGGGAATGCGAGCTCTTTCGCCTGTTGAGCCTCGGGGTGGTGGCGGTTGTAGTGGTCCTCGACCTGGAAGACCTGCCGAGTCGAACCTCGTGATGGGCGCGATGAACGCCTAGAGGTCAACACGGGATTCAACACCTTGTAGGCGTGGCGGACCAGATTCGTCCAAGGTTCCTCCCAGATCACCCGGCCACGATGGGAGCCGTACAGAGCCGGGACGGGCGGTCACGGGAGCACGAGTGGGTCGCCACGCTACAAGGGGCCTCAGGATGGGTTTCCCCGGTGCGACAACACGATCGACACCTCCACGGTCTGGGGCAACGGCCCGGACTACCGCTCCGACGACGGCACCAAGGCACGGCTGAAGGTCACGAAGGTGAACACGAGCCTGACCTGATGCTGATTACAGGGGGATCCAGTTGACAACGTTCTTTCGGAAGTTGGGCCTGACCACCGCTGCGGTAGTGGGCGTGGGGGTGGTGTTGGTCGCGCCGGCTTCGGCGGCCGAGAACGCCTCTTCCGCGCCGGCATCCGCTGCCACGGCATCGCACGGTTCCTCGTCGGACGACCGGTCCGGAATCCGCGTCGTCGCGCAAGGGCAGACAGCCGACGGCGGGTGGGTCAAGTACACCGGCGTGGGTGAGGTCGTCATCGACGGCACTTCCGGCGGCGTCGGAGCGCAGACCGTGGTGTCCGCGGGCGGTGGGACCTGGGCCTACGGGTCCACGCGCAACGCGATCGGGCAGAAGGTCTGCTACTCGCAGTACCAGCACGTCTCCGTCGCCCACGGCTCATCGGTGCAGATGGATGATTGGGATTCCGACTGGGTCGGGGCGGGCTACGTCTCGGACGCGCGGGTTTCCGGATTCACCAACACGGTCTGCGAAGCGTGGTGGCGCAAGTAGCTCGCGAACAGGGGAACTCCTGGTAGGTCGGACGTCGTCGGAACGCCGCTCTGCCAGGAGTCCCATCAGGTGGCGGCTTCGAGTGCGGCGAGGAACGAATCCGTGGAGGTGTCCCAGTCCATGGACGACGCCGTCCGCAGTCCCGCTTCGACCAGTCGATCGCGCAGTTCCGGGTCTCGTAGGAGCCTGGTCAACGCCTCGGCCATGGCTCGGGAATCGCCCACGTCGACGAGCAGCGAGTTCTGCTCGTGGACGCAGAAGTCCTCCACTCCGCCGTTGCGGGTGCTCACCACCGCCGTTCCGCACGCCATGGCCTCCGCGACCGGGAAGCCCCATCCTTCCTGCACGGAACTGCACAGGTGGATCGCACTCGCCCGGTACGCCCGGCTCGCTTGCTCCGGGCCGTTGCGCGCCCGCGCGTATCGAACCCAACCAGGTAGGAGGGAGGGCCGTTTTTCGGGGCCGAAGGCGTTCACCACGAGTTCGGGATGCTGCTCGCGCACCCGTTCGAGGGCGTCGACGGCGACCGACGACCCCTTCTGGGGACCCGTGCCCACCAGGATGCTGACACTTGTGCCGCGGGGTCGGTCGTGGCTCGGAAGTCGGTACGTGGAGTGGTCCAGGCCGTTCTGGACGACCGACATCCGGGCGCTGGGCACGCCCAGTCCTCGGAGGAGCTCGGCGAGGTGGTTCGACACCACGATCTTCGGCACGGCGGACCGCAGCACGTCGTCGACCCGGGTGGGGTCTTCGACTCCCCAGACCTCGTAACCTTGGACGAGGTGCACCGGACGGCCGTGTCGTTCGGTGAGCCGCGACAGCAGACGTGCGGTGGTCCAGTAGGTGGCTACCACCACGTCGGCGTCCGGCAGCCGATCGGGCTCCAGTTTCGGGACCATGGTCATCCGCACGCCGCGGTCGATCGGCATCCAGCGCAACCACTCGGACAACGTGCCGGGGCGCCTGCTGTGCCATCGGTCCCGTGCGATCTCGTACACGTGCTTCAGCGGCTTGTGCCAACCCTCGTACCACTGCTCGTGCACCACGGTGACTTGGTGGCCCCGTCCGACCAGCCGGTTGGCGTACTCGTAGACGACCCGGAAGCCGCCGCTCGGCAATCGGGAGAAAACGGGCAGGATGAACGTGATCCGCATGGTCGCAGGCTTCCGCTGTGGCGTCGACTACGTGGTCAGCTTGATGTTGGGCCCTACTTCGACCTCGGTGCTGTCACCGTCGAACGCGGCGCCGGTGGTGAGGCTCGGTCCAGCGGTGTTGCGGATGGCTTTGACGCGTTGCAGGGCGATGCGGCGGCCTGTGTCCTCGAGGCCGGGGTAGAGGGAGTTCTGCGTGGTCTGGGCGCGGTGTTTGCGGTAGAGCCAGGTGACGGTGCGGTCGTTCCAGCCGTCGGCCAGTTCGGAGATCGCCGCGAGGGCGGCGAGGTCGTCGTCCACCGGGATGCCGGTCCAGCCGCCGATGGCGCGGAGGGTGTCGGTGCGCATCATGAGTCCGCCGCCGTGTACCGGCCAGTTGCCGCCGTGCTGTTCGGCCCACTGGTTCACGCGGCCCGCCGGAATGAGGCCGAAGGGCAGTGCGGAGTCCCAGGACTGGCGGGTGCCGTCTTCGAGGAGGTCGTCGGCCGCCCCCACGGCCCAGTGGATGGGGTGCTGTTCGAAGCGGGCGATGAGCGTGGCCAGGGCGTGGGGGAGCAGCACGTCGTCGTGGTCGAGGTTCTGGACGAGCGCGCCGGTGGCGCGGGCCAACGCGAGGTTGCGGGTGGCGGCGATGCCCAGTCGGGAGCCGTTGCGGTCGTAGTGGGCGTGGGTGCCGAGAGCATCGGCCAGCACCGGGTTGTCGCCGTCTTCCTGGACGATCCACTCCAGCGACCACCCTGGTGGGAGTTGCTGCGCTCGGACGCTGTGGGCGGCCTCGGGGAGGTGGTGGGCGCTGGGGCCGTACGCGGCGGTGATCACGGTGACCGTGGGCATGGAACGCCTTTCTGCCTCGGGTGACGTGCTGGGTCCACGTCTCCTCGGTGAGAACTCCTCGACTGCACGCCGCAATCACCTTGTGATCGCCTCACTACATTCTGCATCCAGGCCGGAGAGGACGGCGTGGCGACCGGTCAGGCGTCGATGTCGGAGCCACAGGCGGCGGTGAGCGGTATCAGGGAGTGAATCAGGCGGAGGTCAGGGAGACCCCTGATGGCAGGGTGCCCGACCGCAGGCACGCTGGAGGAGTCAACAACCACACGCTGTTCGAGGAGAGTCATGAGCGAGTTCAAGCCCGAGTCCACCCGTGCCGCCGTCGATGCCGTGGTCCACGCCGTTCGCGGACTGGTCGACGAGGGCATCAACCGCCGTGTGGTCGTGCGTGACAGCAAGGACGACGTGGTGCTGGAGGTGCCGGTGGCCGTCGGGTTGGTCGCGGCGCTGGCCGCTCCGGTGGTCACGGTGATCGGTACCGGTGTCGCGCTGGCCGGCAAGTACGGGATCACGCTCGAGAACCGCCAACAGCCCGTCAGCCGGCCCGTGGCAACGGTCGACACCGAGCAGGTGTAGCAGGCAGCCACGGGTCAGCCCGATGGAGGGGCGAGGGGGCGGGGCGCAGTCGCGCGGAATGGCGAACAGGACACCGGAGCGTTGTCGGCCAGGCAGACCAGCGTCGTGCCACGAACGTAGGCGATGCGTCGGGGCGTTGGGCGGCGAGGGATTTCGCGATGATGCGGACACCGCAGGTCCGACGCTCCGCGCCGTTCCGGGCTGCCTCGGCGCTAGTGTTCGGGGTTGGTCGTGTTCGGTGCCGTGGCGGGGATGTCCTCGGCCCGGAGGTTGCTGAACCGGGGCACCAGCGCGAGCGAGAGCAGTAGGAGCGTCCCGCCGACGAAGAAGGGGACTCGCACGCCGAAGGCGGTAGCGAGGACGCCGCTGAGCGCCGCGCCGATGGGGACGCCGCCCCAACCGATGAGTCGGTAGACGCTGCCCACCCTTCCGCGCAGTTCGCGGGGGATGAGCCGTTGCCGCAGGGAGGCCGATTGGATGGACCACAACACCACTCCGAAGCTGCCCAGGCCGTACATCGCGGCGACGAGCACCACCGAGCTGCCGGCCCCGGCGATCAGCAGGGACGCGCCCATGGTCGTGATGGACAGGACGATGATCCCGGTCACGCCGAGCAGTGGGCGCAGTCGTCCTGCCACCGCGCTCGCGATCAGGCCGCCCGCGGCGCCGGTGGCCAGGACGAGGCCGTAGACCGTCGCGGGTGCGCCGAGGGTCTTGGTGACGAGCAGCACCATCACCGTCGTGCCGAGTTGCAGGGCCAGTGCGGCCAGGCCCAACTCGAGCGCGAGGAGCCGCAGGCCTGGGTGGCTCCACAGCCAACGGATGCCCTCGCCGACGTCGGAGACGAACTTCTTCCCGGTCAGGCCGGTCTTGGCGCTGGTCGGCGGCATCCGTTCGGCGAGGAGGCGGACGAGGAGCGCGGCGCACAGGAACGATGCGGCGTCGATCGCGAACGGTGCGGAGTGGGACAGGGCGAACACGGCGGTACCGAGCAGGGGGCCGAGCAGTTGCAGAGCGACCACGCTGGAACCTTGTAGGCGGGCGTTGGCCCGCTCGAGGTCCGCCGACCCGACCACGTCTGGCAGCAGGGCGTTGGACGCAGTCAGGTGGACGATCCCGACGCATCCCATGAGCAGGGCGAGCAGGACCAGGGAGATCAGGTCGGGCGTACCCAGGAACATCCACACGGCGAACGCGCCGACCAGCACCGCCTGCGCCAGTCCCGCCAGCCACAGCAGGCGGACGCGGTCGAAGTGGTCGACGATCACGCCGCCGAACAACGAGAACAACAGCCAGGGAAGATGACCTGCGACGGTCACCGCGCTCACCACCGCCGCCGAACCCGCCATCGTCGCCGCCAGCAGAGGCAGTGCCGCGACACGCATTCCGTCGCCGAGCATCGAAATCGACGACGCGGACCACAACAGAGAAAAGTTGCGGCCGATCCCGTTACCGCCGCGCACGTCCCTCATACCGCCCTTCGCTGTTTCGTGATGGCAACGACGGCAGCGCGGGAATGATGCGTGATCAACACCCGTTCCGGGTGAGCGGCCCGGATTCCGCGGGCTAGCCGCCTCCGCAGGTGACCCACACGTAGAGCAGGTCACGACTTCCGGCCGCCGCACCCTCTACTTCGGACGGTGCGATCGACCACGACCGCAGGGTGTCGGCCGGCAGCGCGTCGCGCCGGAACCGGGCGGCCTGGACCAGGCAGTCGTCCTCCGCGCGGCCCGACACCACGACGTCCAAGCCTCGCCCCAGGTCCTCCGGCAGTCCCACCGTGGTTCCACCGTTCACCCAAGGAGCGCCGGGACCGGACAAGCGCACGGCGGTGCCGGCGGGGCCTGCGAAGACGGTCGCGTCCGGCAGTGTCGCGACCCGGTCGAAGCCCTCGACCGTCAGCTCGTCGCGAAGGTCGGCAGGGTCGCCCGGGCCCTCGATGCGCCCGATGTAGAGGAGCACCAGCGACACCGCCGCGGCGGCCACGACGATCGGGGCGGCGAGCACCGCCCAGCCTCGCACGGTCATACCGGCGTGCCGGTGAAGATCTGGCTGCGGATCGCCGTCGTCGAGGTCCCCATGGAGCCGGAAGTGTAGTGCGTGCGGTCACCGACGTGGCCGTTCAGGTGCGAGGCGCTGTCGTCCGTGGCGGCGACGCACCCGTGCGCCTGGGCCTTCACCTGACGAGGAGGGCGAAGCTGTCGAGCATGGCGGTGAGGCCGAGGTCGAAGTGGTCGTCGGTGCCCGCCTCGTCGGCGCTGCGGGCGAGCAGGTTGTACTCCGGTGACCTCGGCGGTGGCTTCCTGCTGCGCCGTTCGCCGCCGAGTCGGAGCACGGCCAGGGTGAGGGCGTGGCCGATGGTGAACTCCCGCAGGCAGCGCAGGACGCGCAGGGCGTCGCCCGGGGTGAAGTCCGCCTCGGTCATCAGCGTGATCATGCGGTTGCCGGTCTCGATGGCGGCGGGGGAGCGGACCGGACGGGTGGCGAAGATGGTCACCGCTCGCGGGTGGGCGAGCAGCGTGTCCCGCAGTCGACGGGTGTACTGCTCGACCAGGTCACGCCACGGCCCGTCCCAGGGCAGCGTCTCGACGTCGAGCTCGGTGAAGAGCGTGTCCGCGATGCCGTCGAAGAGGGCTTCCTGGTCGGTGAAGTACCGGTAGACGGCCATCGGGTCGACACCCAGTTCGACGCCGAGCTTGCGCATGGAGAACTTGTCCCGCCCGATGTCGTCGATGAGCGCGAGTGCCACGGCGGCGATGTACTCGCGGCTCAGCGTCGGCCTGGTCGGCGCGACCGGCCGCGGTCGGTGGGGGCGTTCGTCGGTGGTCATGTGTCCAGGAGCTCGGTCAGGCAGCGGGCGAAGTCCTCGGAGTGCTGCTGGTACGCGGTGTGCCCGCCGGGAAACTCCACGCAGGGCACGCCGAGTGTCTCACCCAGGACGTGGGCGGGCCGTCGGTAGGGGCGGCCCACGCTGTCCCGACCGGTGGCCGGCCACCAACGCACCCCGACCGACCCCAGCGCCGCGAGATCGGGTCGGTAGTCGTAGCAGAACGCGGGCAGCTCGCGGCGGAAGAGGATGTCGGCGTTGCCCAGGATGCGGTGCATCCCACCCGGTGCACGTCCGGTCAGCCGACGCCACAGCGCACCGAGGACCAGCACGACCTGCATCATCGAGGCCAGCACCGCTCGGCCGGCGCGGGTCTGGAACAACCGGGGCGGTCGGGGCATGGTCATCGTCGCGAAGGCGACGAACCCGCGCAGCGGTCCTTCGGTGTCCGCGATCCGGCGCAGGCCGTCCAGTTCCCGCTGTTCCGGGCTGCCGGGCAGGAGCTGCACCAGCGGCGGCTCGTGCACCACCGCACCCAGCAGCCGGTCGCTGTGCCTGGCCAGGACCTCCAGCGCGATGATCGCGCCGCCGCTGCTGCCGAAGACATGGGCCCGCCCGATCCCGTGATCGTCCAACACGGCCACCACGTCGGCCGCCTGATCGGCGACGGCGATCGAGGCGGACTCGTCGTCGAGCGGGCTGCGGGAGTTCCCACGCCGGTCGTAGGTGATCACGGTGAACCGCTTCGCCAGCAGTGGGACGACCTCGGCGTACATCTCGGCGTCACCGCCACCACCGGGGATCAGCACCAGCGCCGGGCCTGTGCCCGTCATCTCGGTGTGCAACCGGGCACCGGCAACCCGCACTGTGTCTACGCTGTAGGCCATGTCTACAGTGTAGACCGCATCGACGGGTCAGGTCTTGGTGGCGATGACCCAGCGGTTGGCTGCCAGTGTGTCGTGGGGTTCGGGAAGTGGCCCGCGTCCGTGGTGGCGGGTGAAGTCGAACGGGGTGTGGACCCGGGTGGTCCAGCCGTGGGCGGTGAGGGCGGCGACCGAGTCGGGTCGGGGCTCGTCGTCGAACAGGGCGAGCAGGTCGATCCCGGTCTGCGCCTTGGTCGAGGTGTAGACGGGGTTGTCGCGCACCGCGGGGTGTTCCCGGACCAGTTTGACCTCGTAGGCCAGGGTGCTGCCGGGTGCGGACAGCCGGTCCACGGTGTCGATCAGGCGGCGTTCGGCGTCCCCGGGCAGGTACAGCAGCAGGCCTTCGGCCAGCCAGGTCGTGGGTTCGCCCGGTCGGAACCCGGGGAGCAGCCGCGCCCAGTCGTCGCGGAGATCCGCGGCCACCGGGCGGCGGGTGACACGCGGGCGTGCTCCGAGGCCGTCCAGCACCTGCTGCTTGAAGGCCAGCACCGGGGCCTGGTCGAGTTCGAACACGACGGAGTCCGGCGGCCAGTCGAGGCGGAACGCCCTGGTGTCCAGGCCCGCGCCGAGCAGCACGGCCTGGCGGTTGCCCGCGGCGAGCACGACGTCGTCCAGCACCCTGGTGCGCAGCCCGAAGTACCGGGCGAGCCTGCCCCACAGGGGGTTCGCCTCGCCGTCCGGGACGTCACGCGGGTGCACGGGCCAGTTCGCGGACGCCGGCGCGGCTCGCACGAAGTGCTCGGCGTAGTCGTCGCGGGCCAACGAGTCCGAGCGGTGGGTTTCGATCGCGCGGGCCGCCGCGACCATGAGCGCGGTCAGTGCGACGCCGTCACCGAGCACCGCCCGTCCTCTCGTCCGAGGGGGTCGCACCACGTGTCGGGGCGGTCGTGGGTGGTGGTGCGGGCCCCGTACAGCTCGGCCATGAACCGCACGGTGTCCTCGTCGCGCTGGAGCAGGCTGGTGGTGCAGTCAACCAGGAGCGTGATGTGCCAACCCTTCTGGAAGGCGGTGCGGGCGGTCGAGTCCACGCACACGTCCGCGTACACGCCGGCGAAGACCAGGTGCTCGATGCCCCGCCGTCGCAAGTGCTGCTCGAAGCCGGAGGTCAGGAACGCGTCGAAGCACGCGTGCTTGGTGACCACGAACTCGCCCGGCGCCGGGGTGACCTTGCAGAACTCCGCGCCAGGGGTGCCCTCACGGCACGTGGGCGCCCGACCGGCACGTTCGTTGCGGCGACGCCAACTCGGCTTCTGGTGCTCGACGTCGCCGACGAAGCGGACGAACACCACCTCGGTGCCGCGGTCCCGCGCCAGGTCGACCGCGCGTGCGGCGTTGGTCGTCACCGCGTCCAGGCGTGCGGGGTCTCCGGGGTACCTGGCGGTGGCGACCGGTCCGGTGCAGAAGTCGTTCTGCAGGTCGACGACGACCAGCGCCGTCCGGCTCACGACCCTGCCTCCAGCCTCGTCGACCGCCCGGTGCGCCGGTGGGGCAGTTCGGTGAGCAGCGCGTCGACCACGGCCGTGGTCGAGTGCCGCCCGCCGAGGTCGGGGGTGAGCACGCCGCGGGCGGTCACGGCGGCGAGCGCCCGTTCCGTCGACTCGATCGCGCCCGCGCCGCCGCAGTGCTGTTCGACGACGGACGCCGCGGCCCGCACGGTGGCCACCGGGTTGACGGTGTCGCGACCGGCAAGGTCGTCGGCGGAGCCGTGCACGGTCTGGTACTCCACCAGCCCGGCCAGCTCGGGGTGCAGGTAGACGTTCTCGGTGCAGCGGTTCTCCTGCTTGTCCGCGCCGTAGCGGTCCAGCAGGACGACGTGCATGATGTCGCCCCACTCGTTGCCGGCCACGACGACGGTCCGCCTGGGTAATCCGTGCTGGATCAGGTTCCTGTTCACGGTGTCGGGTTGGCTCAGCTCGATCCGCACCCGGTGGCGTTCGGCCGCGGCGTGCACCCAGTCGTCGAGTGCGCCGTCGAGCAGGTGGTGCTTGTAGGCCATGACGATCCGGTCGGCGCCGCCGTCCGGCCACTGCCGCCACCCCTGTGCCAGGGCGTGGGCGATGACGTCGTCGGTGATCTCCCGGCTGAACTGCATCGTGCGGGTGATCACGCCGGGCGTGTGCCGGTTCTCGCCGGTGTAGAAGCCCTGGGCCTCGTCCCGGACGAGCAGCAACGCCTCGTCGGGCGACGACCCGGGTGCCGCCATCACGTCGACCTTGACCGCCCGCAACCGCTGCCTGACCAGGTACAGCGACTGCGCGTTGACGGCCGTGCGGAACACCGCGGTGGCGCCCCGCCGGGCGAGTGCCCGGCAGAACCGCTCGTAGTGCCCGGCGTCGTCCTCGGTCAGCCGGCGCATGTCCCCGATCCCGTCGGCTTCGGCGCGCAGCGAGAAGTAGGAGTGGTAGACCCGGGGTGAACGGGTGATGGCCGGCTCGACGCCGTGCAGCTGCCCGAGCCGGCCCACCACTCGTTCGAAGACGGCCGCCAGCTCGGGGCCGGTGCCCCGTCCGACCGCGAGCCCGACCTCCACCGTCATCCGGCGCTCGACACCAGGCGGTCGCCGGGGATGCCGGCTGCGTCCGGTCGGTAGAAGTCTTTGATGCTCGCCACCCAGCCCGACACGGAGATCCGGTCGTCCTGGTCGGGCTCCAGGGCGTCGAAGAGCGTGTCGATGTTCTGCCGTTCGAACCCGATGGCGGACATCAGCGCGGCGAACACCTGCCGCTCGATCAGGCCGTCGCCGTCCGGGTCGCCCAACCGGGCCAACGACCGGGCGAACTCGTCGATCGTGGAGTCGAACCGCTCGGTCGACAACACGATGTCCTCGAACTCCTCGCGGGTGACGCGGCCATCGCGGTCGTCGTCCAACTCTTCGGCCAGGGTCGTCCAGTAGCGGTGGAACGCCGCGGTCATCGCCTCCTTGTCCGCCGGGTCGGACTGCGGCGCCGCCTCGGCCACCCGGCGTGCCATGACCTCGAAGTCGTTCGCCTCGATCTCACCGGAGCCGTTGGCGTCGAACAACGTGAAGACGAGGTCGACCCGGCGCAACGCTGCCTGAGGATGATTCATGTTTCCTTCTCCCGTGGAAATGACGACGCGACATCGGACCGAATCGCGCCGTCGTGCCGCCGCCGTGCCCGGTGACGGTGTTTCCCATGATGTCGGAGGCTGCGCCTGCCTGGTCGAACGCTTCGCGTGTTCACTGGAAAGTGTGAATCGTCGGGCGTCACGTGGAATTATCCGAGCGCGGCTGTCATTTGGTGCTGCGTCTCGGAACGCAGCACGGCGACGTGGAGGTGCTGATCCGGGGCGACTTGCCGGAGGACGTGGCCTGAATGGCACGATGCAGCAGCCCGGTGGGGATGCATGGGGTGTAGCGGACTTTGTCGGTCTGAACGGGATTCAGCCGGTCTGCGGCCTTGGATCCGTCTTCGGCTCAGGTCCGGGCTCTGGGACGATCTCAGGTTCGACTTCCGACAGCATTGCGGTCGAGGGCTCCGGCGAGGTCTCGGGCCATGACTGGGGCGCCGGGCCGAACGCGCGTCGGGCGGCCCTGACGGCCAGGGTGGCGACGGTGGCGTTGGCGCCGCCGCCGATGACCGCGCCGATGCCGAACGGGACTGCTCGGCCGAGCACGATGATTCCCTGTTTGGTGCCGTACTTGGTGATGAAGTTCCTGCCCAGGACGCTGTTGATCTGGCGCAGGGTCGACACGGGCACCTTGCCGACGAGCTGGCGGGCCCAGTGCTGTCCGGTGCGCTCGGCGACCTTGCCGATGGTCGTGGAGCCGGACTGGCCGAGCAGGACTCCCATGACCAGGGTGCGTCGACGTTCGATCTCGTCGATCCGGACTCCGTGGACCTCGGCGACCGAGAGCACGAACAGGGTGCTCAGTTCGAGTGAGGAGAAGGTCTCGCCCGCAGAGAGCGCCAGCGCGATCCCGGTGCCGACGGCGGGTGCGGCAGCGGCGGCCCCGACCGCGGCCCCGGTACCCGTCAAGGCGCTGACGTACATCCGCTCCAGGGCCCGGATGACCTCGGCGGGGGTTGCCTCCGGGTTGCGCTGGCGGGCCCGGGCGATGTTCTTGCGGACCAGTGGCGCCTGCAGGCTGATGGCCTTGTCCAGCAGGTCGAGGATCACCTGCCCCCGTCCGCTCGACGTAGGTAACGGTCCTTCGAGGGCGTCAGAGTCCACACCGAGCTCCTTGAATCGTCATGTTCGATTGCCGGTTTGCACCGGGCGACCCGTACTCCACCGATCATCCGCAGCCGTTGCGTCATGCTGCCAGGCACGCGGGGCGACCGGTCCGCTGCCCATGACTCGCGAGTCCCGCCCGCGTCCTCGCCGAGCAAGTCGCGGTGGCGCACCTCGTCGGTGCGGCTCAGTCGGGATTGGTCAGGCCGTGTCGGTCGTCGTCGGTCGTCGGCGGTGAAGCACTTCGGACAGGTGATGATCACGGGACGTCCTTCGGTGGGCCGGCGAAGAGGGTGCGTTCGATTTCGTCGGGTGCGCAGTGGTGCTCCCGAGCCCACCGGGCCAGCAGGTCGCAGTAGCGCTGATACGTCCGTGCGGGCCACGATCCCGCGGGGTTCAGGGAGGTCCAGCCGCAGTGGTCGCGCAAGGCGGTGGCCACGACCCGGTCCAGGATCAGGGACGGGTGCCCTGGGTCGCCGCCGCCCGCGAAGTAGAGGAACTTCGTGAAGAACGACGGACCCAGGAACCGGATCGCGCTGCGGTCGTCCGCCCACAGCACCGCGTACGCGCCGGCGGGGTCGTGCCGTGACCTGTCCGCTGCCCCGGTCAGGAGTTCCTCGGCGCGCGGCACGTCGGCGGCGACGCTGTCCAGCCTGCGGGCGTTCTGCCGGAGGCGACTGCCCGAACCCCAGGCCAGCACCCGCCACAGCAGCGTGAACACGTCGTCGGCCGGAGCCCACACCTGCGCACGGGTGAGCGTCGGCCCGTCCGGCGGTGTGCCGGGCAGCCCGCGGGCGCTGACCGCGTCGCGCCACCACTGCTCGGGGATGGCGATCGCGTGGTCGCCGACGCTCACTGGGCGGGGACGAGAGGGCACCGCCCAGGGCGGCGACGTCACCGTCGTCAGATCGGTCATCGGCACACCGCGTGCATCGTTGCGCGCTTCCTGCCGTTACTGCCTACGACGGGGTGCTTGCCGCCGATCCTTCGTGACGAGTGCTCGGGATGTCCCACGGGGAGACCTCGACGGTCCACCCGGCGCGGTAGGTCGGTTGCAGTTGGTCTCCCATGCCGAACGCGTCGGCAACCGCGAGGGCCGCCGCCGCACGTGCTCGATGAGCCAGGACACGCCGTAGGAGGCGACCGCGCCGGCGGGTCGATGGCCACGGACAGGACTTCGAGGCCGACGCCGATGCCGGTGACCGACATTCCGGTTGGGGAAGTTCCGCTCGGCCACGGCCACGGTGTGCTGCCCCGACGGCGTCCGGCCGGACCGGTTCGGCCCAACCGGTTGGGCCGGATCGCCACACCGGCCGTCGCCTGTGACTTCGACCAGGTGTTCAGCCAGGCGGCACCGGGATACCGTTGGTGCGTGGACAGGGCTGGTGGTGATGCCGCCTTAGGGCGCAACGAGGTCGATGCCGAATCCATCGGGCTCGCGGTGCAGGCGGGGTGGATCTCGGGTGGCGTCCACATCTCCGTCCCCAGACGACCGCCGGGCAGGCCCGCGCAGTTGCCGAGAGGACCTTCGTCGTTCGTCGGTCGGTCCGCGGATCTGCGGTGGCTGGATCAGGTGGTCGCAGACGGGCACGCGCCGTATGTGAGCGGGGTCGGGGGTACGGGCAAGACAGGGCTCCTCCTCCACTGGGCGCACTCGCGTCGGGACCGCTACGAGGACGGCCAGTTGTACGTGGACCTGCGCGGCGCCGACGCCGCGGAGGTCCGACCGGTGGCCGCTGCCGTGCTTCGGCGTTTCCTGGAGGCGCTGGGCGAGCCCGATGAGGCGATTCCCCGCGACCCGGACGAACTCGGCGAGCACTACCGGACGGTGCTCAGCCGGCGAAAGGTGTTGGTATTCGCGGACAACGCGTGTTCCCCGGATCAGATCCGGGCGCTGTTGCCGGGACCGTCGAACGCCACCTTGATCGCGGCCGGCCGCGCCCACCTGGACGGCCTCCGGATCGGCGGCTTCCGCCTGCGGCGGCTGGGGGCACTGAGCGACGCCGAGGCCGGCACCCTGTTCGGGCGATCGCTGCCCGACGGCGACGACCGGCCGGTGGGCGAGCCCGGAGCCGTGGCGGAGATCGCCCGGCGTTGTGGGCGGTGGCCGCTGCCGCTGCTGATCGCCGCCGGGCGCGCGATCGACCGCCCGGCCCTGCCGCTGTCGGCGCTCGCCCGGGAACTGGCAGCCCGAGGTCTTGACGCGATGAAGACCAAGGACGGCTCGGAGAGCGTGCGCGATGTGCTCGCGAACTCGGCCTCGGCACTCCGCGACGAGGCGCGCGAGGTCTTCGCGCTGCTGGCCGTGAGCCCGGGCCAGGACCTCCACGTGGACGCCGTGGCCGCCCTGGCCGACCGCCCCGTGGACGACGTGGTCCCGCTGCTGGACAACCTGGAGACGATGAACCTCGTCCAGTGGGTCGACGAGGGCCGCTACCGGATGCACGACCTCGTCCGCCTGTACGCCCGCGAGTCTGCAGGCGACGACGACATCGCGCTCCGGCGGCTCGTCGACTACTACCTGGGCACCGCGCGTGCGGCCCACCTCCGGCTGGCTCCGTACGAGACGGCGGCTGACATCGCTGGACCTGTCGGCCACATCGAGGCGTCCGACGTGCTGCCGTGGTTCAGCGCGGAACACCGCAACCTGCTGGCGGTCCAACAGGAAGCGCTGCGGCGGAAGTGGTACGACCGGGCCTGGAGCGTGGCCTGGCACCTCATGGACTTCCAGCGGTGGCAGGGGCACCTGCACGACTACTACGACACGTGGACGACCGCCCTGGAAGCCGCGCACGGCCTGGGCGATCGACGGCGACTGGCGTGGGCGCACCGGCAGATGGGGCAGGCGTGCTCTCGGCTGAGCCGGTTCGACGAGGCCGAGGACCACCTCCGCGAAGCCGTCGACCTGTCACGTGGCGTCGACCTGTCGTGCGAAGCGGCGGCACTGCGCACACTCGCCCGCAACTCCTCTCGCCGCGGCCGGCACCGCCAAGCGGTCGACCACGCCCTGGAAGCCCTGGACCGGTACCGGAGGATCGGGAACCCGCTGAGGATGGCGCTCGGCCTGACGACCGCGGCGTGGGCACAGGCGGGACTGGAGAACTACGCCAAGGCCCGAAGCTTCGGCGTGGACGCGATGCGAACCCAACGATTGCACGCCAACCCTTACGGTGTTGCCGAGGCGGCGGCGTGCCTGGGGTACATAGATCACATGAGCGGCCACCCCGACCAGGCCGTGGCGCATTACCAGGAAGCCGTGCGGGGTTTTCATTCCTTGAAGAACACCTACAAGGAGGCCGATGCCATGGCCAGCCTCGGAGATGCCTACGCCGTCGTGGACCTCGCCGCCGCCAGAGCGCAGTGGCGGCGAGCGCTCGATCTCTACACGGCGCAGAACCGGACTGCTCAAGTCGACTCGATCGTCGCCAAGCTGGATCGTTGAGCATCAGGTGGCGGCCGGGTGGCGGCTGAATGGACTATCCTTGGTGCGCATGGCCTAAAGGGTTGGTCGAGGACTCCTTGGACATCGTCTCATGTGGTGGTGAGCGCTGTGTCATGATCCTGGGCCGTGGTTGATCGGTTGTCGTTGCGGTTGGTGCCCGACGAACTGTGGGCGTTGGTCGAGCCGTTGATCCCGAAGTTCCAACGGCGTCCACAGGGTGGGGGTACAGCTCCGGTGGACGACCGCGCGGTGTTCACTGCGATCGTCTACGTCCTGACCAGCGGTTGCGGGTGGCGCGAGCTGCCCCCTCATTCGGCGTCACCGTGCCTACCGCACACCGCAGGTTCACGCAGTGGACCGAGGCCGCGTTGTGGCGTCGTCTGCACCAAGCCGTTCTGGGCGAACTCGGCTCGCAGGGCGAGATCGACTGGTCACGGGCGATCCTGGACGCCGCCTCGGTGCGGGCGAAAAAGGGGGCGACATGACCGGCCCGAACCCGGTCGACCGCGGCAAACCCGGCTCGAAGATCAACGTCGTGTCAGACCGGGCCGGTGTGCCGCTGGCCGTGGCGTGTGCGCGGCGAACCTGCACGACAGCCAGGCACTCGAGCCCATGCTCATGGCCATCCCGCGCACCCGGTCGCGCCGCGGCCCGCGGCGCTTCCGCCCGGCGAAGCTGCACGCCGACAAGGCCTACGACATCGACCACCTCCGCCGATGGTTACGCCAGCGCGGCATCGTCCCGCGCATCGCCCGCAAAGGCATCGAGTCCTCCGACGGGCGAGGAACTGGAGAACCTCATCGACAACCACCTGTGGTGCAACGCCACGTACGCGCTGTTCGTCGGCAACTTCAACCGCTGTGGCGAGCTGATCGACGTGCAGGAGCCACATCCCCTGCGCGCACTCTGCGTAGCTCGGCTACTCCGGTGAGTGCTTGCAATGCGTAAAGTGGCGAAATAGCGGAATTGCTACAGCCGACGTTGGTGAGCGGCAGGCATTTCGCTTTCGACGCGGAACACCGTGACGTCATCGCCCGAGTTGTGACGAACAGTTCACGGTGGGGTGAGCGTCGCTCGGCATCCACGCCGGCTCCGACCACCGCGCACCACCGATGACCGGGGCATCACCTCGGCGGTTCTCTGCTCACCGGGCCGGGCGGTCACCGTCGTCGTCACCACACGCCCCGCCTGGACCGCGAGGGTGGCGTTCGAGCACCGCCGCCACCGGCGCGTGCGGCTCGATGACGCCGGTGGCGGCTGGGTGCCCGTTCGACGGTCGGGTTACGTCACTGATCGCCTGCGCGTTCCGCCGTCACACGACGGACGGACGCCCGGCGGGTACGGGGATCCGGCGCAATGGGCCCGGGGTCGCGGGCAGCACCGGCCAGTCGTGGCGGCGGGCGTGGGCGACCAGGTCGGCGTCGTCGCCGATCACGTGCGGGTTGCCGACCGCGGTCAGCATGTCCAGGTCGCTGGCGTGGTCGCCGTACCCGAAGCAGTCGAGTGGGTCGACGCCGAGTTCGGCCATCGTCTCCGCGACCGCGCGCTGCTTCACCGGGCCGATCATCGGCTGGACGACCTCGCCGGTCAGCGTGCCGTCGGACGCGACCACGAGTTCGGTGCACAGCACGAGGTCGGCGCGCACGTCGGCGGCGACCGGGTCGAGGATCGGCCGCATGGACCCGGACACGAGCACCACGAGGTCACCGGCGGCCTTGTGGTTGGCGACCGCGTCCAGTCCGGCGCGGACGAAGCCTTGGGGGGAGCGGCGGATCCCGTCGTACCAGCGGCGGCCTTCGCGGAGCAGTTCGGCGTGCGACGCGCCCGCGAGGTGCCGGTAGAACCGGCGGTTCAACTCCTCCCTCGGCACGCCGGCGGCGGCGTCACGCCGCGAGGTCGCGCGCACCGACAGGTAGCGGCTGTCGTCCCCGGTCAGCGCGAGCCAGTGCCGGAGGAATTCGAAGATGCTCTTGCCGGCGAGCAGCGTTTCGTCGACGTCGAAGAACGCCACCCGCCGCACGGCGCTGCTCATGCCCTCGCCCGGGTGGCGTCGGGCTGACCGATCTCCTGGACGCACTTGTCGTACAGCCCCTGGCGGAACGCCAGCGCGACCGCCTGCGTCCTGTTCGGACAGTCGAGTTTGGCCAGTATGTTGGTGACCAGGCGCTTGGCGCCGTGGTCGGAGATGGCGAGCCGGCGGCCGAGTTGCTTGTTGCTCAGCCCGTCCGCCAGCAGCACCAGCGCCTGCTGCTCGCGCGGCGTCAGCCGGGGAAGCGCGCGGCGCTTCTCCACCTCGGCGACCGAGGACAGCAGCCGGTGCACCAGCTTCGGCGGCATCGGCAGCTCACCGCACGCCACTCGGCGCAACGCGTCACCGAGGACCCGCGCGTCCAGGCCGGCGAGCGACACGAAACCGACGTTGCGCATGCCGGCCACCGCGCTCAGGTCCGCGGTGTCCTCGTCCTCGACCAGCAGCAGCGTGCGCAGGCCGTGGTCCCCCGCTGCGCGCAGCCAGGCCGAGAGCGGCGCGTCGATCTCGTTCAGCGCCAGCACCAGGATGTCGGTACCGAGGTCGACCGAGGATGGTGCGGCGTGCGCGGATCGCACTCTGTGGACCTTCGCACCGGCCGGCGACGTTTCGAGCAGCTCGTTGACCCTCTGGTCAAGCAGTTCTTCTTCGAGTGCCACCACTATACGTAACTCGGGATCGACCTTCGTCTCACCCGCGTGCGCGCCTGTCGTCATCACGTCCCGTACCTCGCTCGTGGTTCTTGCGACAGCCTCAACGGCAGTGCCTCGTTCCACCGTTGGGCACACCCTAACACCGGACAAATACTCTGCTGGATGCTTTGTGCTCGAATGATCCGTAACGCGGAGTTCACCTGGGCAGGCGGCGCATGCTATTGCGAAATGCAAATGACGCATGGCTGGGCTGCCCGGACTGTTTGACCAAGCCGGGGGACGAGGTGGTGGCTTGTCGAGAAGGTCGGCTCGCCGGTCGCCGCGGTGCGGTCGGACTGGATCGACCGTACACGTCCGGAAAGCTCGTTGCCGGAGATGTGATCGCGGCCGGGAAAACACCGGCTCATCCAGTTCACGGCACGGCGGAAACCGGAGCACAATCCGATGGGCCGTACGGACGGTCTTGAGCGGACGCGGCCGTCGGACAGCGGGACGGCCCGTGCCCGGAGCCCGCCGACGTCGGTCGGACGCGGCGATCTGTCGGCTTTCCGCACCGGTCTCGCGTCCGCGGTCACGCCGGAGCGGCCGGGCGCCGAGACGTCCCGCAGGCGGCAGGTGGTCGCGGTGACCGGTTCCCACCTGCGGTTCGTCGGCAGGAAGCCGTCGACGGCGAAGCCGGTCGGTCTCCCGGGCGCGAACCGGGCGTTCGGCGGCACCGGTCTTTCCCCGGCCGCTCGGCGAAGGCGGTGGACGCGTCCGGCCGCGGCGTTGCCGCCCCGGCGCGCGGTACCCGGCCGGCGGCCTTCTGGTGCGCCGGTTCTCTCGGTACAATTCGGACGGGTCGGACTAAAGTGAGTAGACTTCCGTTCTGAAGTGAGCAGACTTCCGTTCAAGGTGCCAGTCCCCCAGTTGGATCCTCACGGATCGATCCCCCGCGGCGGAGAATATACCTCGTCGAAGGCGGGCTGCAACGCCGAGCGCCTGGGCGCTTCGGGGTCGGATGGCACTGGGGGCATCGGCCGGCGCGGTAGTCGGCGATGTCTCACGTGTTGAGCGAGGAATGGGCGCCGATGGCGGCGCGACCGCGCCGGACAGGGCGGTCCGCACCAGGCGGGATCACCGTCGCGGCGGTCCGGTGGGCGACGACAAAGGTTTTACGGTCACGTCGATCCCGGTCATCGCCGAAGATGTTCGGGATGACCGAGTGCGGCGTGTGCTTTTCACTTCTGCGACAAAGGGGACATTCGTGCTCGGGATGGTCGACCGGCACTGCGCCGGCCGACCATCCCGGGGACTGGGACGAGACCTGATCGCCGCGTCACCCTAGGCCTGGTGGTCGGCGAGGACCTTCCTCGCCACCTGCAACGCGTTCAGCGTGCGGGGGAAGCCGGCGTACAGGTACACCTGGGTGATCGACTCGATCACTTCGGTCGTGGTCGCGCCCGCCCTGAGCGCGCCGCCGATGTGGAACTCCAACTGCGGCTCGCACCCGCCGAGCGCCGCGAGCATGCACACCGTGGCGAGCTCCCGCGTGCGCAGGTCCAGCTGCGGCCGGGCCATGATCGCGCCGAGGCTCTGCCGCACCTGTGCGCCGAGCGCGGGTGCCACGTCGGCGATCGCCTGCCACGGCGGCACCGCGCCCTCCGGCGCCAGCGCGGCGAACACGCGCTCGCCCTCGGCCGTCGTGTCGTCGGTGTCGACAAGCTGTTGAGTCATCCTGTTTCCCTGCCCGATCGAGTGGTCAGCATCCGCTCGGTGACCTCGCGGAGGTCGCGGCGGAAGCGTGGGTCGTAGGCCGGCGCCAGCGCGGTGGCGCGGATGGTGCCGGAGTAGAACTGGCCGGTGCCGACTTCGGGGGCGGTGATCAGCGCGAGCACCGCCGTCAGCCCTTCGTCCACGGTGGACAGCGGGGTCACGCCGCTTTCCCGGACCATGGGCGTGTCCATGAAACCGGCCGGGTGCACGCAGTTGACCACCACGCCCTGCCCGCGCAGCTCCTCCGCGAGGTCGAAGGTGTGGGCGGCCAGTGCGAGCTTGGACCTGCGGTAGGCGTGCACACCGTTGTAGCCCCGGCTGAAGTCGGCGTCGGCCGGGTCGAAGGGGATCTGGCCGATCGAGCCGACGTTGACGACCCTCGCCGGTGCGGAAGTCCGCAGCAGCGGCAGCAGCAGCCGGGTCAGCAGCACCGGGGCCAGGTAGTTGACCGCCATCCGGAGTTCGTGGCCGTCCGCGCTGACCTCCCGGGCGGCGCCCGGCCGACCGAACCCGACCGCGGCGTTGTTGACCAGGACGTCCAGGCGGTCCGCACGCTCGCCGGCCTGCTCGGCCAACGAGCGCACCTCGGCGAGGGAGGAGAGGTCGGCCCTCAGGGTGGTGACCCCGCCTCCCGTCGCCTCGGCCAGGTCGGCCAGCTTCGCCTCGTCGCGGCCGTGGGCGAGCACCCTCCAGCCGCGCTCGTGCAGCTCGACCGCCAACGCCCGGCCCAGGCCGGAGGTGCTGCCGGTGATCAGTGCCGTGCCGGTTGTCATGCCGGTCACCGTCACGCCGCCGCCGCGCCGCGCTTGCGGACCGTCTCGATGACCCAGACCAGCAGGGCGAACCCGGCGAGGCAGGCGCCGACCACGACCACGGCGGGCCACCCACCGGCGGCGTACGCGGCGGCCGAAGCGCCCGAGCCCACCACGCCGCCGCTGAAGTAGGAGGTCATGTAGGCCGTGGTGATCCGGTTGCGGGCCTCCGGGCGCAGCCGGAAGTTGACCGCGAGGTTGACCACCTGCATGCCCTGCACGCCGAGGTCCAGCAGCACGACCCCGAGCAGCAGCGCGGGCAGCCAGGTCCCGCCGGCCAGCCCGAGCAGACCCCAGCTGACCAGGATCAACGCCAGCATCATGCCGGTGACGGCGTGATCCCGGCCGCGGTCCACCTGCGGGCCGGTGGCCTTGGCGGCGTACGCGCCGACCACGCCGGCCACGCCGAACAGCCCGATCAGGCCGGTGCCGTAGTTGTACGGCGGGCCGCCGAGCAGGAACGCGATGGAGGTCCACAGCGCGTTGAACCCGGCGAAGGAGACGAAGCCGTACAAACAGCGCAGCCGCAGCACCGGCTCCTCGCGCAGGATCGTGAAGATCGAGCGCAGCAGCTTCGGGTACGGCATCGTGGCGGTCGGCGTGAGCCGGGGCAGGGTGCGGAACAGCACGGCCGCGAGCACCACCATCGACAGCGCGGCCACCGCGTAGACCATGCGCCAGCCGCCCAACTGGGCGATCAGGCCGCCGCCCGTGCGGGCCAGCAGCACGCCCATGAGCACGCCGCTCATCACCGCGCCGGTGACCCGGCCCCGGTCCTGCGGGCTGGCCAGCGTCGCCGCGAACGTCACCAGGATCGGCGCGACCACGGCGGTGAGCGACATGACCGCGCCGGCGGTGATCAGCATGGACACCGAGAACGCGGTGGCGGACACCGCCTGCATCACGGCGACCACCAGCAACAGCGTCACCACCAGTCGGCGGCGGTCCACGACGTCGGCCAGCGGCATGATCAGGGCCAGGCCGGCCGCGTAGCCGACCGTGCCCGCGGTGACGATCATCGACGCGGTGTCGCTGCCGACGTCGAAGGTGTCCGCGATCGCGGTGAGCAGCGGCTGGCAGTAGTAGATGTTGGCCACCGCGAACCCGGCCGCGACGGCGAACAGCGCCACCATGGCACGGGACAGGCCCGCGTTCGGGGCGAGCCCTGGCCCCGCCTTGGCGGTAGGGGTCGCCCCGACGGGCGACGACTGTGCCGAACTCACGGTTTCAAACCTTCCTCGCGTGTGACGGGTGGTGACTACGCTAGGACGCACCGTGCGAACCTCGCGGTAACCATTGAGCTACTACCGATGGGAGTCAGTCGTGCGCTTCGACCGTCCCGGTGACGTCTTCCTTGCCGACTGCCCGGCCCGCCTCACCCTGGAGGTGATCGCGGACAAGTGGAGCATGGTCGCGCTGCACGCGCTCGGTTCCCGGCCGTGGCGCCACGGCGAGCTGCGCGAGCTCATCGGCGGCATCAGCTCCAAGGTGCTGACCCAGACGCTGCGCCGGTTGGAGAACTTCGGCATGGTGCTGCGGCACGAGTACGCCGAGGTGCCGCGGCGGGTCGAGTACGAGCTGACCGACCTCGGCCGCACCCTGCTCCCGGCCATCGACGCGCTGACCGAATGGGCGGAGGTGCACGGTGCGGCCGTGGTCGACGCTCTCAACGCGGAGGAAGCCCGTCGCGCCGAGCACGTTCAGTCGCGGAACGCCTCGGCGATCGCGTAGCTGTCCTCGAACATGTGGTAGCGGGTGATCAGGCCGCCCTCGATGACGACGTGCAGCGCGAACCTGCTGCTGAACGTCTTGTTGGTGGCCCGCACCCGGTGCGTGAAGTGGCCGAGCGCCACGCCGGTGCCGCCGTCGGTCAGGACCTGCTCGATGGCGAACTGCTGCGGCTCGACGGCCGCGGCCGCCGCCAGGAACTCGGCGACACCGGCCTTGTCCGTGCGGGGGCCGGTCCACGGCACGAAGTAGGCGCCGGCGATGTTGAAGTCGACGTCGTCGGCGAAGAGCTCGAGCACGCCGTCGGCGTCACCGGCGCCGAACCGGGCGAAGAACGCCTCGACGATGTCCTTCGTGGACGTGAGGGTCGTGGTCATGAGGGTGTCTCCCGTTGTCGTGGTCAGTGTGGTTCCCGGCTCAGGGCACGGGGACCGTCGTTCGCGTGGTCTTCTCGGGCGCCGGTGACGGTGTCGCTGTCGGAGCCGGCGCCTGCCCGGTCAGGTAGGCCCGCGCCGCCGCGCCGGTCAGGTCGGTGGTGAGCTCCGCGAGGTGGCCGTCCGGGCGGACGATCGCGATCGCCGGCTTGCTGCCGAAGGCGCGGCGCAGCTTGGTCGCGGCCGGGCCCGTGAGCGTCGACAGGTCGAGCACGGCGGCGTCGTCGCCTGCCGCCTTGCGGTGGGCGGACACCACTTCGGCCCAGCCCCTCGGCGCACGCCGTCCAGGCCAGCACGCGATGGTGTAGCGGTACAGGTCCAGGCTCGGCGTGCCGTCGGCCAGCGGCGGTCCCGCGAACAGCGGCACGCGCCGACCCGGTTCCAGCCGGTCGCCCCGGCCGCGCAGCATGATCGGGGTCGAGTCCGAGTCGCCGTAGTGCACGTCGGTCTGGCTCAGCAGCGGGACGAGCACCCGCTGGAGCACGCCGAGCGCCTTCGCGGACAGGAAGATCGCGTCCCGGCGGATGATGCGCCAGGTGCTGCGCTGGAGCGCGAACCGGGCCTGCGCGGCCGAGGTGCGCGACATCCGCTCCGCGGCGACCGCCCGCTCCGGCTCGTAGGTGTCCATGATGGACTCGTCCAGCCGGTTGCGCAGCACGCCGCCCAGCTTCCAGCCGAGGTTGACCGCGTCCTGGAGGCCGACGTTCATGCCCTGGCCGCCGGCCGGGCTGATCACGTGTGCCGCGTCGCCCGCCAGCAGGCACCGGCCGGCCCGGTACTTCTCCGCGAGGCCCAGCCTCGGCCGGAACGACCGGGTCCAGTCCGGCTCGCCGACCTTGACGTCCCGGCCTGCCCGCTCCTTGATGATCTGCTCGAGCAGCTCGGCCGGCGGGTTCGGCTCGTCCTCGCCGCGGTGCGGGATGTTCGCCGCGATCCGGTAGTGCCCGTTGCGCAGCGGAACCAGCGCGACCACGCCCGTGCGGCAGTAGTAGTACTGCGCCTCGGCCGGCACGTCCCCCGTGACCGGCGCGTCGCCGATCGCGTAGCTGACGTCGATCGGGTCGCCGTCGAACCGGATGTTCAGCAGCGTGCGCACGGTGCTGGCCGGCCCGTCGGCGCCGACCAGGTACTCCGCCGTGACCAGCTCGGTGGTGCCGTCCGCGCGCCGCAGCGTGGCCACCGGGCGTTCGCCGGAGTTGTCCAGGTCGACGAGGTGGACCTCGTGCTCGATGGTGCCGCCCAGCTCGGCCACCCGCTCCCGCAGCACGCGCTCGGTGTCCCGCTGGGGCAGCGTGAGCACGAACGGGTACGGCGAGTCCGGGTGCCGGTCCAGGCGGGCGCTGCCGCGCAGCTTCCGCTCGGAGTAGTAGTGCACGGACGGGGACTGGTGGCCCAGCCGCACGAGCCGGTCGGCCACGTCGATGCGGCGCAGGATCTCCACGCTGCGCGGCCAGACCAGGATGCCGCGCGAGTGCGGGTCGACGAACCGCTCCCGGTTCTCCGCGTCGACGATCCTGATGTCGATGCCCTGCTGCAGGAGCTCACAGGCGAGCACCATGCCCACCGGGCCGGCGCCGACGATCAGCACCTCGGTACTTGTCGCTTGCTCGGTCATCGTCAACGCACCTTGTCCATCAGGTAGTTGAGGCCTTCGCGCGCGGTCTGGTCGTACTGGAGGTCACCCTCCGGGATGTCGACGCCGTACTCCTTGCGCACCCACAGCGCGATCTCCATCAGGTGCAGCGAGTCCAGACCCAGCGTCTCGAACGTGCTGTCCAGGTCCAGCTCGTCCGGCTTCACCTCGGCCTTCTCCGCGATCAGCTCGATCAGGCGGGAGTCCACCGCGAGTTCCACTTCTTCGCCTCTCTCTGTGTCACTTGGTTCAGACGGACTTGAGCTGCGGCCACTCCAGGGTCACCGAGCCCCAGGTGGCGCCGCCGCCGAAGGCGGTGAGCAGGACCCGGTCACCCGGGCGCAGCCGCCCGCTCGCCGCGGCGTCGGCCAGGGCCAGCGGGATCGACGCGGCGGCCGTGTTGCCGTACTTGTCCAGGTTCACGAACGCCTTCTCGCGCGGCAGGCCCAACTGGTCGGCCACCGCGTGCAGGATCCGCACGTTCGCCTGGTGCCCGACCAGCAGGTCGACCGAGTCGGCTGGCCAGCCGGTCTTGTCGAGCACGTTCCTGGTGGACTCGACCATGCGGGTCACCGCGTTCATGAAGACCTGCTTGCCCTGCATCTTCATGAACACGTCGCCCGGGTCGTCCGAGGTGCGCAGGCGCGAGCCGCCGGCCGGGATCATGATCAGGTCGGCCAGGTCGCCGTCACTGCCGAGGTCGAACCCGACCAGCGCGCCCCGCTGGGCCTCGTCACCCGCCTCGAGCACCACCGCGCCCGCGCCGTCGCCGAAGATCGGCGCGGTGGTCCGGTCGTCCGGGTCGATGATCGTGGTGAAGGCCTCCGCCCCGATCACCAGCACCCGGTCCGCGATGCCGGCCGAGATGAGCCCCGCCCCGTTCGCCAGGCCGTACAGGAAACCCGAGCACACCGCGCTCACGTCGTACGCGGGGATGCGGCCGAGGCCGAGGCGGGCGGCCACCGAGGGGCCGGTCGCCGGGCACCGGTGGTCCGGGGTCGTGGTGGCCAGTACCACCGCGTCCACGCTGTCCAGCTCGGCCGACTTGAGCGCGTGCGCGCCGGCCTGCACGGCCAGGTCGCCGGTGGCGATGTCGGGCGTGACCACCCGGCGTTCCCGGATGCCGGTCCGCGACACGATCCACTCGTCGGTGGTGTCCATGCGGGCGGCCAGCATCTCGTTGGTCAGCACCTTCTCGGGCACCGCGGCGCCCAGTCCGGTGAGAATCGTCGCGCGACCCATGTCGTTCCTTCCCGGTGCGTCAGGAGGCCGTCGCGCTGGCCCAGGCGCGGTCGGATTCGATGGTCATGTCCACCGCGCGGTACTCCTGCTGGGCGCGCTCGATGGCGGTGTTCACGTCGATGATCGGCGTGAGGTCGAAGAGGTCCACGATCCCGTTCAGCCGCTCGGTCAGGGTGCCGCCCACCACGTGCCGGGTGATGCCCAGCTCGTCGATGGTGGACGCGATCGCCTCGTCGGCCATCGAGCGGAAGCGCTCGTTCACCGGGCGGTGGCCGTCCTTGGCCAGCTCCAGCTCGTTGGGCAGGTGCACGAACGCGTCGTAGGTGCTCTTGACGTGGTCCTTGACGGCGACGCCGAGCTGGTCCATCACGCTCTCGAAGAACTCCATCTCGGCCGTCCGCTCGACGGTCTCCAACTCGGTGAGGTGCACCGAGTCGTTGGGGTTGATGCCGACCACGACGCGCACCGAACCGTAGATCCACTCCTGCAACGAGGAGCCGTCCGAGACGAACCCCTCCGTCAGGTGGCTCTCCTGCACGACGCGCTCGACGTGGCGGCGCACGATGAGCTGGATCAGCTCCGCGGCGGTGCACTGCTCGAGCGTCTTGCCGGGGACCGCGATCGGCAGGAGCTCGCGCATGGTGCGGGCCCGGGTGCGGGGGATGCCCACGTAGTGCGACAACGCGTAGGAGGTCAGCGTCTTGCCGGACGAGTAGGTGCCGGAGATGGCGAGCTTCATGTCCTGGTCCTTGTCTGGAGGGTCACGGGGTCAGATCCGGTTCGGCAGCTGGTGGGTCACGGCGCAGGTGAACCGCGCACCGCCCAGCTCGGCGACGATGTCCGCCGTCCGCCACACGCCGCCGCTCATCTCGATGAGCTTCGGGTTCTCGATGGCGGTCATCAGTGGGACGCGCTCGAGGAGGCCGTCGTGCGACTCCGGCAGCGTCATGTGGGTGTTGCGCATCCACAGCGTGTTGCTGGCGCCGCGACGCATCGAGTCGAGCTCGTAGAGCAGCACCTGGCCGAGCTGCAGGCCGGTGACGAAGAAGTCCACCGCGGTGGCCCGCGGCTGGTAGGCGCCCTCGATGCCCTGGTCGGCGTCGGTCGGGTGCACGGTCACCGACGCGGTCGCCCGCAGCCGCTCGACGTCGACGGACAGCTCGTCGATGCGGTGGCTGCCGCGCACGAAACCCGTTCCGTAGTAACGGGAAGCGGCCGGGCCGAGCACGGCCTCGGGGGAGGGGTGCGTGCCGTGCGCCTGCTCCGCCTCGGCGGTGTCGTGCACCGCGGCGCAGCGGACGCGCATCCGGCCGACCGTGACGTCCACCGTGGAGCGGCTGCGACCGCCGGGGTGGTCGGCGGTGTCGACCAGCGAGGCGGTCACCGGCACCTGGTCGAGCACCTCGTCCGGCGCGCTCCCGGCCTTGATCCGGATGTCGTCGAGCCGGATCAGCCGCCGTTGCGCCGCGGTCAGCCGGTAGTTCGAGACCAGGCACAGCTCGGTCAGCTGCGCGCCGAGCAGGATCGCGTCGACCGTGCTCAGGTGCGGCGGCAGGGCGCCCCGGGCGGCGGCCTTCTTGGACCAGTCGGCCGGGTAGTCGAGCCGAAGGGTCGTGGCGACCCCGGTCCGGTCCGCGGTGACCTCGCCGAATTCGTAGCCCACCCGGCGGTAGCCGGCCGAGAAGAAACGCTTTTCCGCCGGTCCCAGGAAGTCGTCCACGGTATGCCTGATGAGTTCGAGACTGGACACCCGATACCCCCTCCACGTCATCTCGAGCTGTTCTGCCCACAACCGTAGGGGGTTCTCGTCGGACGTTCCTGTGTCAGTTGGTCCTGTTAATGCGGTCCTGTTAACCCGAGACTGGTACTCGGAACACCAGGGTGGTCTACCTCATAGGCGTTACCGACGCTCCGGTCGTCGGCATAGGCTTTGTTGGGTGACTTCTTTTTCGTTATCCGTCGACTACCGCCACGAGCAGCTGATCGACAAACTGGGGATCGAGATAATCGAGTGCCGTCCCGGCTACGTCCGCGGCACCATGCCGGTCGCGGGGAACCGCCAGCCGATGGGCATCATGCACGGCGGGGCGAACGCCGCCTTCGCCGAGACGCTCGGCTCCGTGGCCGCGTTCCTGCACGGCGGGCCGAACGGGCAGGCGGTCGGCCTCGACCTGTCCTGCACGCACCACCGGTGGGTCGGCTCCGGCGTGGTCACCGGCGTCGCGACCCCGCTGTACGAGGGCCGCAACAGCGCCAGCTACGAGATCGTGATCACCGACGACCGCGGGCGTCGCACCTGCACCGCCCGGCTGACCTGCGCGATCAGTAGGCGCCGGCAGCCGGGGAGCGGACCGGCTCACTGACCGCCGTCTCCGCGGCGGCGGCCTGCGGACGCCGGCGGAGCAGCGTCCCCAGCCTCGTCGCGGTGGCGTCCGTGCCCGGTAGGTACAGCAGCAACTGGACCGACGGCGCCCCGCTCAACTGCCAGGTGTTGGACTCGAAGTCCAGCCTGCCCACCTCGGGGTGCTCGACGGCGGTCGGCGTCGAGCTCGGCGGCAGCACCTCGTGCCGGCGCCACAGCTCGGCGAAGCGGTTGCTGCGCATCGCCAGCCCGTCGACCAGCTCGTGCAGCGCCGGGTCGTCCTGGTGCTCGACCGTCGCCGCCCGGAAGTGGGCGACGGTGACCCTGGTGAGGTGCTCCCAGTCGGCGCAGCGCGCGCGCAGCACGTTGTTCCCGAACAGCCCGGCGAGCAGGTTCCCGTCCTCCGTGGACAGGCCGAACACCAGCCTCGCGGCCTGGTTGAGGGCCAGGATGCGCCACAGGCTGTCGATGGCCACGGCCGGGTTGGGCGACCAGCCGTCCACCACCGGTCCGAACTCGGCGTGCGCGGGGAGCGGCGCGGCCGGCGCCGTGTGGGCCAGCCCGACCAGCCGGTAGAAGTAGGCCAGCTCGCCCGGGTCGAGGCGCAGTGCCCGGCCGATGGCGCGGGCGATCGGCTCGGAGACCTTGATGTCCCGGCCCTGCTCCAGCCACGTGTACCAGGACGTGCCGATGCCCGCCAGCACGGCGACCTCCTCGCGGCGCAGGCCGGGCGTGCGGCGCTTGCCCGCCGACACGGTCAGCCCGACCTGCTGGGGGGAAAGGCGCGCGCGTCTGCCGCGCAGGAAGCTGCTGAGGGCGTCACGTCGTCGGCTGAACGTCTCGGCTGCCATGGGCGCAGACCGTAGGTAGCCGCCGGAAGGTCGGTCAAGGAATGCCGGAAAATGCGTCGTGGGACACAATGGAAATTCGGTGGAACCGAGTGGTGTACCCGTTCGGGCAGGTCACCCGGGATGCCTGAACTCCAGGTCGACCGGCGTTGCGGACCGGGCGGTCCAGTGCATAACCTGGCCTGGTGGCCGAATACACCGTTCAGGGAACAGGAATCTCGGAACTCGTCGAGCGCTTTGGCACACCGCTTTACATCTACGACGGTGATGTGATCGTCGAGACCTATCGGCGGATGCGGGCGGCGCTTTCCGACACCGTGGAGATCTTCTACTCCCTCAAGCCGAATCCGAACATCAGCGTGGTCAGGTTGCTCCACCGCGCGGGCGCGTCCGCCGAGGTGTGCTCGGCCGGCGAACTGGACAGCGCCCTGCGGGCCGGGGTGTCGCCGTCCGACATCCTGTTCACCGGACCGGGCAAGAGCGTCGAGGAGCTGCGCACCCTGGTCGACCTCGGCATCCGGGCCGTCATCTGCGAGTCGTTCGACGAGCTGGCGCTCCTGGACGAGCTGTCCGCGCGGGCCGGCAAGCGCACCCCGGTGCTGCTGCGGGTGAACCCGGCGTTCGGCGTGCGCGGCGGCCGGCTGACGATGGCCGGCCGGCCCCGCGAGTTCGGCATGGACGAGGAGCAGGTGCTGGCCGCCACCGACCTGCTGGCGCGGCACCCGAACCTCGACGTGCTCGGCATCCACGTGTTCACCGGCACGCGCATCCTCGACGTCGACGTGGTGGTGGAGAACACCGAGCGGATCTTCGACTTGGCCGTGAAGGTCAGCGAGGCGCTCGGGTTCGAACCGCGGCTGGTCGACATCGGCGGCGGCCTCGGCATCCCGTACTACCCGGGCGAGGAGGAGCTGGACCTGGAGCGGCTGGCCGTCGGGATCAACAACGCCGTGGCGGAGTTCGTGCTGCGCTTCCCGGACGCCCGCGTGGCGATCGAGCCGGGCCGGTACATGGTCGGGCCGAGCGGCGTGTACGCGATCCGGGCCCGGTACGTGAAGGAGTCGAAGGGCGAGCGGTTCGTCATCACCGACGGCGGCACGCACCAGAACATGGCCGCGGTGGGCACCGGCACGTACCTGAAGCGCAACTTCCCGATGGCGCTGCTGTCCGACACCGACCGGCCGGTGGCCGGGCCGTGCACGGTGACCGGGTTGCTGCTCACCCCCACCGACACCATCGGCAAGAACGTCGAGCTGCCGGAGATCGCGCCCGGCGACGTGATCGGCGTGTTCCAGACGGGCGCGTACGGGCCGAGCGCGTCGATCACCTACATGAACGGCCAGGGCTTCCCCGCCGAGGTCCTCGTCCACCAGGGCAAGGCCAGCCTCGTGCGGCGCCGGGACACGACGGAAGACCTGTTCACCCACCAGATCCTCGTCGAGTTCGACGAGCCGGCCGGTGCGGACGCGGTCCGCGCGGAGATCGCCGCCGCGCTCAACGTGGCTCCCGGGTCCATTTCGGACAGCGCGCGGCTGTTCGACGACCTCAGCATCGACTCGCTCGGCATCATCGACCTGCTCACCCGGCTCGAGGACCGGTTCGGGTTGGTGGTCGAGCCGGAGGAGCTGCACGAGGGGATGTTCGCCAACGTCGGCTCGCTCATCGAATACGTGCTGGCCAATGCCCGGTGAGGTGCTGCACGACCTGCTCGACCGCCGGGCGGACGCCACGGGCGACGCACCCGCGGTCAGCGTCGGCGACCGGACGGTGACCCACGCCGAGCTGCGCGACCTGAGCGTGCGGCTCGCGGGCTGGCTGTCCGCCCGAGGGGTGGGCCGGGGCGACCGCGTCGCGCTCGTGCTGCCGCCGTCGATCGAACTGGTCGGACTGATCTACGCGGTGTCGCGGGTCGGTGCGGCGTTCAGCGTGCTGCACGACGAGATGCCGGACCGCGTGCGGCGTCACGTGCTCGCGGACCTCGAACCCAGGCTGGTGATCACCGAACCGCCCGCGGTGGACGTCGAGCCGGCGACCGCCGCACTGGACCGCCCGGAGCCCGGTGATCCGGTCTGCCTGATCTACACCTCGGGCAGTACGGCGTTGCCGAAGGCGGTGGTCGGGGAGCACCGGCAGGTGGTGTTCGCGGCCGGCGCCATCCAGGCCGAGCTCGGCTACCGGCCGGACGACGTCGTGCTCGCGCCGCTGCCGCTGTCGTTCGACTACGGCCTGTACCAGCTGTTCCTCGGCGCGCTGTCCGGGGCGCACGTGCGGTTCGGCTCGCGCGTGGACGGCGGCGCGGGCCTGCTCGGCGCGCTGCTGTCGTCGCGGGCGACCGTGCTCGCGGCCATGCCGGCGATGGCGCCGACGCTGCTCTGGCTGCTGCGCCGGCACCGCGGCGAGCCGCCCGCGATGCGCATGCTGACGACGACCGGCGCGGCCATGCCGGCGTCCGCGGCGGCGGCCCTGCGGCGGGCGCTGCCCCGGCTCGACGTGCGGATCATGTACGGGCTCACCGAGTGCAAGCGGGTGTCGATCATGCCGGCCGGCGAGGCGGCGCGCCGTCCGGGCTCGTCCGGGCGGCCATTGCCGGGGACCGTCGTGCGGGTGCTCGACCCGGACGGCGCCGAGCTGCGGCCCGGCGAGGTCGGCGAGCTCGTGGTCCGCGGGCCGCACGTGATGGCCGGTTACTGGCGGCGCGAGGAGCTGACCGGCCTGCGGTTCCGCCCGGACGGCGCCGGTGGCCGGGAACTGCGCACCGGCGACTACGGCTGGCTGGACGAGGACGGTTACGTGTACGTCCAGGGCCGCCGTGACGACGTGTACAAGGAGCGCGGGTTCCGGGTGAGCACCACGGAGATCGAGGCGGCCGCCGCCGAGGTGCCCGGGGTGCGGCTGGCCGCGGTGCTGCCGCCGTCGGAGGACCGGCCGCGCGCGGTGCTGGTGGTCGCGGGGTCGGTGCAGGCCGGCGCCGTGCTCGAAGAGCTGCGCAACCTGATCGAGCCGTTCAAGGTGCCGAACAGCTGTCACGTGCTGGAGCAACTGCCGCTGTCGGCCAACGGAAAGGTGGATCGCGCGGCCCTCGCCGCGCTGCTCGCGTCGAGCGGAGAGCTGTCGATTCCGTCCGCGCGATGAGGACGCCGGGTGCCGCGGTGGGATGGAGTTGACCTTGACCCGAGGTCAGGCCGGAGCCTGGCCGCATGACGGACAACACCACTCCCACGGCTCGGCTCGCTCCGGCCGGTGGGTTCGAGAAGAGGGTGCGACTGCCGCGCGTCTCCCGGCGCGTGGCACTCGCACTGCTGGCGGGGGTCGTCGCATCGGGGATGGCCCCGGCCGCCGCCGCTGCCGGGCAGGACCGCCCGGAGCTGCGGGAGGCCATGCGGGCGTTCGTCGACATCGGTTTCGCCGGGGTGCAGGTGCGCGTGCACGACCAGCGCGGCGAGTGGGTCGGCAGCGCCGGTGTGCGCGAGCTGGGCGGGGCCGCGAAGCCGCCGACGAACGGGCGGTTCCGGATCGGCAGCAACACCAAGGCCTTCGTCGCGACCGTGGTGCTGCAACTCGTGGGCGAGGGCGAGGTCGGGCTGGACGCCCCGGCGGCCGACTACCTGCCCGAGTTCGGGCTGGACCGGCGGATCACGGTGCGGATGCTGCTGGCCCACACCAGCGGGGTGTTCAACCACACCGGCGACCACTACGACGGGACGGCCATGCCGGGCCTGCCGTCGACGGGTCAGGAATGGGTGGACAACCGGTTCCACACCTACCGGCCGGAGGAACTGGTCCGGTTCTCGTTGTCCAAGCCCGCGTTGTTCGCACCGGGGACGGACTGGAACTACTCCAACACCAACTACGCGCTGGCCGCGTTGCTGATCGGGAAGGTCACCGGCCGTTCGTACGGCGAGGAGGTGCGGCGGCGGATCCTGGGGCCGCTCGGGCTGACGGGCACCGTCGTGCCGGGCTCCTGGTCGGGGATCCCCGGCCCTCACGCCCACGGCTACTACCACTACCAGGACGCCGGGCAGTGGAAGACGGTCGACGTCACGCGCCAGAACCCCTCGTTGCTGTTCGGCGCCGGTGACATGATCTCCACCACCGAGGATCTCCACACGTTCTTCGCCGCGCTGCAGGGCGGCCGACTCCTGCCCGCCCCGCTGCTGGCCGAGATGCGCGAGCCGCACCCGAAGAGCGGCTTCGGCCTGGGGTTGCGGGTGCAGGACGCAGGCCCGGACTGCGCCGGCGTCCTCTTCTTCCACAATGGCAGCACCGTCGGCTACGGGGCGCTGATGTACAGCACGCCCGACGGCAGCAGGACCCTGACCGCCTCGCTGACCGGGGGCGACGCCGAGATCGACCTGGCACAGGGGTATCCGAAGGCGTTGGAGGACCTCCTCGACGCGGCGTTCTGCGGCGAGCGGGCCACCGGCTGACGGACCCGGGCGGGACGGGTGTGTTGACCTTGACCTCGGGTCAGGCTTCACACTCGTCCCATGGCTCCCTCGACAGGCGTCACGATCGGTCGGGCGGCGGCGTTCGCCGGGGTCACGGTGAAGACCGTGCGGCACTACCACCGGCAGGGCCTGCTCGCCGAACCACGACGTGACAGCTCCGGCTACCGGCGGTACGGGTCGGCGGACCTGCTGCGGCTCATCCAGATCCGGACGCTGGCCACCGCCGGCGTGCCGCTGGCCGAGGTCGGACCCCTGCTCGACGCCGACACCGAGCAGTTCGCCGCCGCGGTCACGGACGTGGAACGGCGCCTCACCGACCGGATCGCCGACCTGGTCGCCCGGCGCGACACGTTGCGACAGCTCGCCGACGGCGACCGGGTCCTGCTGCCGGACCGTGCCCTGGCGATCCTGGACCGGCTCACCGGTCTCGGTTTCGACCCCGATTACGTGGCCGGCCAGCGGGAGGCCCTGGTGCTGGCCAGGGCGCTGGCACCGGAGTTCTTCGACCTCTTCCTGACCCGGCTCGAACACCGGCTGGACGATCCCGAGTTCGTGGAGCTGACCAAGCAGGGCTGGGACGCGCGGTCCTGGGACCCGGACGACCCCCGGGTCGTCGAGTTGGCGTCCGCGCTGGCCGACAACCTGCTGGCCGAGCACGAGCGCCTGGCGGTGCCGTCGGGCTACCGGCCGCCGTCCGACGGCACCACCCGCTACGGCCTGGTCAACCACCACCGCGAAGACCACGCGCGGACGACCTGGGCCCGGTTGAACGCGCTCGTCGAGGCCAGGCTGCGCGCTGCCGGGGTGCCGATCCCGTACCAGTGACGACGGGCTCGCGGAGTCGTCCGGTGGCGATGACCCAGAGGCTCAGAAGTGCCAGGGGAACGGTGGTCAGCAGGGTGGTCGCCGTGACGCCGAGGCCCGTGCCGTCGCCGCCGAGCAGGACGCCGGTCAGCAGGAACAGGACCATGTTGTTCCCGGCGTGGGCGAGGCTCGCCGTCCACACCGTGCCGCTGCGGACCCGCAGCGAGCTCAGCAGGACCTCCTGGCACACGAAGGAGAACGTCCACGCCGCCAGTCCGATGAGGACGTTCTCGAACTCGACGTAACCCGTGAACGCCAGCGGGTAGTGCCAGACGGCCCAGATCAGGCCGGTGGCGATCGTCGCGGCGAGCGGCCGTCCCGGGAACACGCGCTGTCGCAGGTAGGCGGTCCAGCCGAACTCCTCGCCCCAGTAGAGCGGCGTCAGCAGGGGGACCGCCAGCAGCAGCACCGCGACCAGCGCCCACCCCGGCAGGCCGTCCACCTGCGCGTCCAGCGGCGCGAGGCTCGGACGCCACAACCCGGACACCGCCGCCACGCCCGCGGTCGCCGCGACGAGCACGGCCGGGCCGAGCCAGGCCGCCAGGTAGTGCGGCCACGCCGCGCGCAGCCGCAGCGCGAGCCCGGCATCGCCGAACCCTTCCCGGGTCACCCACCGCCGCACGACGAACGCGGCGACGGCGGGCGCGAAGGCGAACGGGAGCTGCACCAGCGGGTCGGCCGTCGACAGGCCGAGCAGCCGCGCGCCGACCATCCCGGTCCAGGCGACCCCGAACGCGAGGAGCAGGAAGGCGAGCAGCCCGGTGGTGCGGGTCCGGGGCAGGTGAGTGGTCATGCCGGAACGAGATCAGCACGGCCGCCGCGCGGTCACTACCTCCAGGCGGCGGCCGAGAGGTAGGGCTGGGCATACCCCGGAACTACCGCGAGAGGGCGGGACGCCGCCCGACCGCTCGGTTAACGTCGGCCCGGTGATCGAACCGAAACCGACCACGGCGCTGGAAGCGCTGACCAGGCGTCGTTTCCTGGTCGGCGGGTGGCCGTGGCGCTCGCTCCTCTACGTGCTGGGCACACCCGTCGTCGCGGGCACGGCCCTGTCGGCGCTCGTGTTCCCGGGCATGCCGTGGCTCTTCGCACTGGCCGGTCTCCGGCGCGCGGACCCGTTGCCGTGGGGCACGGTGCTGCTCCTGGTGCTGATCGGCGGTGTTCTGCTCGCCGCGGTGCTGCCCTGGGTCGCGGCACCGGTCGCGCGGGTGGAGCGGTGGCGGCTCAGGCTGGTGGACGCCCGCCCGCTCGGCGACCCGGCGCGCCACCCGGTGCGCTACACCGACCCGGCGACCTGGCGGGCGGCCGGGTACACGGCGTTGCTGGTCACCGTCGGCGGGGCGATGGCGTCCGCCGCGTGCGGGCTGTTGGCGTTGCTGGTGCTGCTCGTCGCGTCCCCGCTCCTGGTCGACGACGGCCAGCCGGTGTCGATCGGGTTCGACACGGTCACCACGCCCGAAGGGGCGCTCGTCTACTCGGTGGCCGCGCTGGTCCTGCTGCTGCTGTCGCCGTACCCGCTGGCGCTGTTGGCCGCGGCGCACGCGGCCGTGGCACGTGCACTGCTGCGCGGCGGGGACGGTGAACGGCTGCGCGCCGAACTGGTGGAGGTGGGCCGGTCGCGGGCCCGGCTGGTGGACCTGTTCGAGGCCGAACGCCGGCGCGTCGAGCGGGACCTGCACGACGGCGCCCAGCAGCGACTGGTGGGCCTCACCCTCCGGTTGGGACTCGCCAAGGTGGACCTCCCACCGGACTCGCCCGCCTACGCCGACGTCACGTCCGCGCACGAGGAGGCCAAGGAGCTGATGACCGAACTGCGCGAGCTGGTCCGCGGCATCCACCCCAGGGTGCTCACCGACCGCGGCCTGCCCGCGGCGCTGGGCGAGCTCGCGGACCGCGCGGCGATACCGGTGACCGTCGAGGCCGACCTGGCCGACCGGCTGCCCGCCCCGGTGGAGACGATCGCGTACTTCGTGGTCGCCGAGGCGTTGACCAACGTCGCCAAGCACAGCGGCGCGGACCGGGCCTCGGTCACCGCCGCGCTGCGCGACGGCGCGCTCGTGGTCGACGTCTCGGACGACGGCGTCGGCGGCGCGAACCCGGCGCACGGCACCGGGTTGACCGGTCTCGCCGACCGCGCGGCCGTGGTGAACGGCCGGATGTTCCTGTCCAGCCCGGCCGGTGGCCCGACGCTGGTGCGCGTGGAGCTGCCGTGCGGACGGTGACGCGGGTCGTCCTCGCGGAGGACGGGGTGCTGCTGCGGGCCGGGTTGGCCGGGTTGCTGGAGCGGTTCGGGTTCGAGGTGGTCGCGGCGGTCGGGGACGCGGACGCGTTGCGCGAGGCGGTCCGCGCGCACCGGCCCGACCTCGTGCTCACCGACATCCGGATGCCACCGGGGTTCACCGACGAGGGCCTGCGGGTGGCCGTGGAGCTGCGCCGCGCCGACCCCGGCCTGGCGGTCGTCGCGCTGAGCCAGTACGTGGAGCGCGGTTACGCCGCCGAACTGCTCGACTCCGGCGGCGGCGAGCGGGTCGGCTACCTGCTCAAGGACCGCGTGGTCGACGTCGAGGACTTCGTCACGACGCTGCACCGGGTGGTGGACGGCGGCACGGTGGTCGACCCGCAGGTGGTGCGCCAGCTCCTGAGCAGGCGGCGCAACCCGCTGGACCGGCTGTCGGCACGGGAGCGCGAGGTGCTGGCGCTGGTCGCGGAAGGCCGCTCCAACACCGCGATCGCGGCCCGGCTGGTCGTCACGGAGGCCGCCGTGGGCAAGCACGTCGGCAACATCCTGGCCAAGCTCGACCTCCCGCCGACCGAGGACGCCAACCGGCGGGTGCTCGCGGTCCTGGCCTACCTGCGGGCCACCACCCCGACCTGACCCTGCCCGCGGCCGGCGCGCTCGCGCGTCCGACCGGGCCCGTTGCCGCACGCCCGGCTTCGCGGGCCGGGTGGTGGCTGCGCGCGGAGCAGCGACCACCCGGCCGCGAAAGCCTTGTGGTGCGGCCTCATTCCTGCGCTTTGCCGCCGGTGACGCGGGACACCGCCAGGGCGATGAGGATGATCGTGCCGTTGAGGGCGCCGATCCACTGGGCCGGGACACCGCCCAGGGTGAGCACGTTCTGGATCATGAACAGCAGCAGGATGCCGGTGAAGGCGCCGAACATGGTGCCCTTGCCGCCGTTGAGGCTGATGCCGCCGATGACGGCCGCGGCGAACACGGTGAAGATGTAGCCGTTGCCCTGGCCGGACGCGACCGAGGCCAGCCGCCCCGACAGCAGCAGGCCGCCGAGGGCGGCGAGCAGGCTGGCGGTGACGATGACGATCCAGAGCACCCGGTCCGTGCGGATGCCGGCGGCCTTGGCCGCGTCGACGTTGCCGCCGATCGCGTAGAGGGACCGGCCGAAGCTGGTGAAGCCGAGGACCACGATGCCGATGGCGAACAGGACCAGGCACAGCCACACCGACGCGGGCATGCCGAGCCACTGGGTGGTGCCGAGGTAGAGCATCGAGTCCGGGAGCCGGAAGAACGTCTGGCCGCCGGAGATGCCGGTGAGGATGCCGCGCAGCACGATCAGCATGCCGAGCGTCACGATGAAGCCGTGCAGCCCGAACCGGATGATGAACAGCGCGTTCACGACGCCGACCAGGAGGCCCACCGCCAGCGTGATGGGTACCGACCAGCCTCCCGGCAGCAGGCCGAGCCCGTGGCCGGCGCCGGCCGGCACGGTGAGCCACGCGGCGACGCCGGGCGCGAGGCCGACGGTGGACTCCAGGGAGAGGTCCATCTTCTTGACGATCAGCACCAGCGTCTGGGCCAGCACCAGGACGGCGATCTCCGACATGGTCTGCAGGATGTTGATCAGGTTGTCGGCCTGGAGGAACACCGGGCTGACCAGTTGGCCGACGATCGCGATCACGATGATCGCCGGGATGAGCGCCAGGTCACGCAGCCGGGCGAAGGCGATCCGCCGCCTGCCCGCGGGCCGGTCGGACGGACCCGTGCCGGTGGGTCCGCCCGTCGCGTCGGGCGAGCCGTTCCCGGCGACCGCGGCGGCGGTCTTGCTCTCAGACATCGAGGTCCACTCCTTCCATCGCGGCCACGAGTTGGTGGTCGTGCCAGCCGCGGGCGGTCTCGGCGACCACGCGGCCCTGGAACACCACCAGGACCCGGTCGCACATGCGCAGGTCGTCGAGTTCGTCGGAGGCGATGAGCACGCCGGTACCGGACTCGGCGATCTCCTCGACCTTGCCGAGGAGGAACTCCTTGGACCGCACGTCGACGCCGGCGGTCGGGTTGATCAGCACCAGCAGGGCCGGGTCGCTGGCCAGGGCCCGCGCCATGACGACCTTCTGCTGGTTGCCGCCGGAGAGGCCGGAGACCGGCAGCTCCGGCCCGGGTGTCTTGATCGCGAGGTTCTCGATCATGGCCCGGGCGAAGCCGTCGCGGCGGCGGCCGTCGATGAACCCGCTCGGCCCGAGCCGTTCCGGGATGGTCAGCGTGCCGTTGTCCGCGATGGACATCTCCGGCACCAGGCCCTGGTGGTGGCGGTCCTGCGGGACGAAGCCGGCGCCCGCGCTCAGCGCGGCGGGCACGCTGCCCGGCCGAGGACGGGTGCCGGCGATCTCCACGGTGCCGGTCGCCGCCGCCCGCAGCCCGACGACCGTTTCCGCGATCTCGATGCGGCCGCTGCTCGCCGCGCCGGCGAGGCCGACGATCTCGCCGGCGCGGACGCGGAACGACACGTCGTCGTACCGGCCGGGCAGGGACGCGTTGTCCACCTTGAGCACGTCCGCGGCGCCGGGCGACGGGTCGCGACGCCGGCTGCCCGCCTCCGCCACGGCCTCGCCGGTCATGGCGGCGACCAGCTCGGCGCGCGGCAGCTCGTCGACCGCGGCGGTCAGGATGTGCCTGGCGTCGCGGAACACGGTCACGGTGTCGCAGATCTCGTAGATCTCCTGGAGGTGGTGGCTGATGAACAGGAACGTGACGCCCTGCCGCTGGAGGTCGTTGATCCGGGCGAACAGCCGGTTGATGGCGGCGGCGTCGAGCTGGGCGGTGGGCTCGTCCAGGATGATGAACCGCGCCCCGAACGACAGCGCCCTGGCGATCTCGACGAACTGCCGCCGCTCGACGTCGAGCTCCCGCGCGGGGGTGCGCACGTCCACGTCGACCGACCAGGTGTCCAGCAGGTCCCGCGCCTTGTCGCGCACCGTCTTCCAGCTGATCAACCCGGTGCGCCCGCGGTCGTGCCGGTTGAGGAAGAGGTTCTCGGCGACCGTCAGCTCGGGGATGATCGTGGACTTCTGGTAGACGCACGCCACCCGCTGCCGCCAGGCGTCCCGGTCGGCGAGCCGCGGCGCGGGCTCGCCGCCGAACGTCACCTCGCCCTCGTCCGGGGCCTGGAGCCCGGTGAGGATGGACACCAGCGTCGACTTGCCCGCTCCGTTGCGCCCGACCAAGGCGTGGGTCTGCCCGGCGTCGATCCTGATCGACGCCTCGTGCAGGGCCACCGTCGACCCGAACCGCTTCGTTATCCCCGTCGCCTCGGCGACGGGCGCAGTCACAGCCATCTCGCGTCTCGCCCTTCCGATCAGCTGAGCTTGTTGCCCCACAGCGACTGGTCGTCGCTCTTGACGCTGGCGACGCCGTCGTAGGTCCCGCCGTCGGAGGTCACCAGGGGAGCGGAGAGCTGGTCCTCCAGCACGCCGTCGCGGACCTGGATGATCGTGCTGTCGTGGTCGGTCTTGCCGGGCGCGAACGTCTTGCCGTCGATCGCGGCCTTCAGGTAGTGCAGGGCGTACTTGGCGTAGAGGTCGGCCGGCTGGGACACGGTGGCGTCGATCTTGCCCTCGGCGATGTTGTGGAGCTCCTCGGGGATGCCGTCGTTGGAGACCACGAACACGTGCTTGGGGTCCTCCGGCCCGACCAGCAGGTCCTTCTGCTTGAGCACCTGGAGGGTGCCCGCGAGGGCGAAGCTGGACTGCATGTAGACGCCCTTGATGTCCGGGTGGGCGGTCAGGTCGGTCTGGAGCTTCTGCGCGGCGACCGCGCCGTCCCAGTTCGTGGCCTCCCCGAGGACCGTGATGCCGGGGTAGTTGGCCTTCATGCAGTCGTTGAACGCCTCGGTGCGGTCCCGACCGTTGATCGAGGCGAGGTCGCCCTGGAGCATCACGACCTTGCCCTGGCCGCCGAGCTTGGCGCCGAGGAACCGGCAGGCCTTCTCGCCGTAGGCGCGGTTGTCGGCCCGGACCACCATGTAGACGTTGCCGGTGTCGGGTCGGGTGTCGATGGTGACCACCGGGATCTTCTTGGCCTCCAACTGCTCCAGGGTGGGCGCGATGGCCGCGGTGTCCTGCGGCGCCATCGCGACGCCCTTGACGCCCTGGCTGATGAAGGTCTGGACGTTCGCGGTGAGCTTGGCGACGTCGTTCTGGGAGTTGGTGGTCTTGAGCTCGAGGCCCAGTTCCTTCGCGAACTCGGGGCTGTACTTGATGTAGGAGTTCCAGAAGTCGGTGTCGGAGCGGGGGTAGTCGAGGCCGACCACGGGCGCGCCGTCCCCGGCGGACCCGGTGCCCGAGCCACCGCAGGCGGTGAGGGCGGCGGTGAGGGCGGCGGCTGCGCCGAGGCAGGCGATCGTGCGGTTGGGCGTCTTCACGGCGGTTCTCCTAGCGGCGTTGCTGTGGGAACGGGAGGGGAGCTCAGGCACGAGGGCGGACGCGCAGTCCGCTCATCCCGCCGTCGACGGCGAGGTCGACACCGGTCGTGGAACCGGACAATGGGCTTGCCAGGTAGGCGATGGCGGCGGCGACCTCGTCGGCCGTGACGAGCCGGCCCGTCGGCTGGCGGGCGTTCAGCGCGGCCCGCTCGGCCTCCGGGTCGTCGGCGCGCTCCAGCAGCCGCGCGATCCACGGCGTGTCGGCGGTGCCGGGGTTGACGCAGTTGACGCGGATGCCGTCGCGGACGAGGTCCGCGGCGGTCGCGCGGGTGAGGGCCAGCACCGCGCCCTTGGTGGAGGAGTACAGGACCCGGTCGGGCAGGCCGGCGGTCGCGGCGATGGAGCAGGTGTTGACGATCGCCGCGTGCGCGGACCGGCGCAGGTGCGGCAGCGCGGCACGGGTGGTGCGGACGATGCCGAACACGTTGACCTCGAACACCCGCCGCCACTCGTCGTCGGGGTTGTCCTCGATCCCGCCCTGGGCGCCGATCCCGGCGTTGTTGACCAGGATGTCGATGCCGCCGAGCCGCTGGGCGGCCTGCTCCACGGCCTCCTGGACGGTGGCGTCGTCGGACACGTCGGCCCGGATCCCGAGCAGCGGCTCGGGAACGCCGTCCGGCGTGAGGTCCAGGCACGCGACCCGGGCGCCGCGCGAGGACAGCAGCAGGGCGGTGGCCAGTCCGATGCCCGAGGCGCCGCCGGTCACCACGGCGGTCAGCCCGGCCAGTTCGGGGGCGCTCATGCGGTGGCCTGCCGGTTCCAGACGGGACCGTCGGGGAAGCGGTGGTCGGCGATGGAGGCGGGGTGCAACTCGGCGCTGATGCCGGGCGCGGTCGGGGCGAGGTAGCGGCCGTCGCGGATGCGCACCGGGTCGGTGAAGTGCTCGTGCAGGTGGTCGACGTACTCGATGACGCGGTCCTCCGTGGTGCCGCTGACGGCCACGTAGTCGAACATCGCCAGGTGCTGGACCATCTCGCACAGCCCGACCCCGCCCGCGTGCGGGCAGACCGGGACGCCGAACTTGGCCGCCAGCAGCAGGATGGCGACGTTCTCGGTGACGCCCGCGGTGCGGCTGGCGTCGAGTTGCAGCACGTCCAGGGCCTCCGCCTGGAGCAGTTGCTTGAACATCACCTGGTTGTGCGTGTGCTCGCCGGTGGCGACCTTCACCGGTGCGACCGCCCGCCGGATGGCGGCGTGGCCCAGGATGTCGTCGGGCGAGGTGGGCTCCTCGATCCAGTACGGGTCGTAGGGCAGCAGCGGGGTCATCCAGTCGATCGCCTGCCGCACGCCCCACGCCTGGTTGGCGTCGACGGCGATCCTGATGTCCGGCCCGACCGCCTCGCGGGCCAGCCGCAGGCGCCGCCGGTCGGCGGCGAGGTCGGCGCCGACCTTGAGCTTGATCTGGGTGAAGCCGTCGGCGACGGCCTCCTTCGACAGCCGGACGAGCTTCTCGTCGTCGTAGCCGAGCCACCCCGGTGTCGTGGTGTAGGCCGGGTAGCCGTGCTCCAGGAGGTGGGCGGCGCGTTCGGCGCGGCCGGGTTCGGCGCGGCGCAGGATGTCGAGCGCCTCGTCGCGGGTGAGGGCGTCCTCGAGGTAGCGGAAGTCGACGAGGTCGACCAGTTGCTCGGGGGACATCTCGGCGAGCAGCCGCCAGACCGGCTTGCCCTCGCGCCGCCCGTACAGGTCCCAGACCGCGTTGACGATGGCGGCGGCGGCCATGTGGATGGCGCCCTTCTCCGGGCCGAGCCACCGCAGTTGGCTGTCACCGGTCAGGCGCCGCGAGAACGCGCCCAGGTCGCCGAGGACCTCGTCCACCGGCAGGCCGACGACCAGCGGCGCCAAGGCGCGCACGGCGGCGACCTCGACGTCGTTGCCGCGCCCCACGGTGAAGGCGAGCCCGTGGCCCTCCGCGCCCCCGCTGGTCCGCAGGGTCACGTAGGCGGCCGAGTAGTCGGGCTCGGGGTTCATGGCGTCGGAGCCGTCGAGCTCGCGCGAGGTCGGGAACCGCACGTCGACCGCGTCGACGGCGGTGATCAGCTCAGTCATCGTGCCCGGCACTTCCGGCTCGGACAGCCAGGCTTCGGGTCGAAGGCATGCGACCACCCCTTGTCGTGTGTCTGTGGCATGTCCCGGGTGCAACAGCTGGACACCGGACATGGGATGGATTTATAGGTTCTCGGAGCTCTGGTGTCTAGACCGAGCGGCCAATTGAACCGGAAAAGCGGCAAACGTCCTGGTGAACGGCCAATGTGGGAAGAGTTCGCGATTTCGAGACATCCAACCTCTTCCCGAGAGATGGGATGTATTGCTAGCCTCCCAACCGCACGCCACCGCCTCGGGGAGCCGCCGATGTCACTGACCGACAAGGCCATCGACCGCATCAGGGACCTGATCCAGTCGGGCGGCCTGTCCCCGGGCTCGAAGCTTCCCCCCGAGCAGCAGCTGGCCGCCGAACTGGGCCTGTCCCGCAACCTGATGCGGGAGGCGGTCAAGGCGCTCGTGGTCGCACGGGTGCTGGAGATCCGACGCGGCGACGGCACGTACGTGACCAGCCTGGAGCCGGAGGTGCTGCTCGGCAGCATCGCCTCCGCGGTCGAACTGCTCCGCGGCGACACCCTGTTGGAGCTCACCGAGGTGCGCAGGCTGTTCGAGCCGGTCGCCACCGGGCTCGCCGCCACCCGGATCAGCGCCTCCGAGCTCGCCGTGGTCGAGGGGCACCTCGATGCGATGCGCGCCGCGCACGACGACGTGGAGCGGCTCAACGAGCACGACGCCGCCTTCCACCGGGCGGTCGTCGCCGCCACCGGCAACGCGACGTTGACGACGCTGCTGGAGGGCATCTCCGGTCGCACCGTCCGCGCCAGGGTCTGGCGAGGCCTGGTGGACGACAACGCGGCGAGCCGCACGCTCGCCGAGCACGAGGCCATCTTCCACGCGCTGGCCGACCACGACGCCGCCCTGGCCCAGGCCGCCGCCCTCCTGCACATCACCACCACCGAGCGGTGGCTGCGCGAGCACGTGGACCGGGACGGCGACGTCCCGCCCGCGGTCTGACACCGACGTCCCGCACCAAGGAGAACCGATGAAGTTTCTGCGCGTAGGCCCGGCGGGTCGGGAACGGCCCGTCGTCCTCGACGCCGACGGCACCGCCCGCGACCTGACCCCGTTGACCGCCGACATCGACGGCGCCTTCCTGGCGGGCGACGGCGTGGACCGCGTTCGGGCCGCCCTGGCCGACGGTGCGCTGCCCGTCGTCGACATCACGGGGCAGCGCGTGGGCGCCCCCGTCGCCCGTCCGGGGAAGGTCGTCTGCATCGGGCTGAACTACGCCGACCACGCCGCCGAGACCGCGACGGCCCCTCCCGCCGAGCCGGTGGTGTTCATGAAGGCGTCGAACACGGTGGTCGGTCCCGACGACGAGGTGCTGATCCCGCGCGGCAGCGTCAAGACCGACTACGAGATCGAGCTGGCGGTGGTCCTCGGCCGCACCGCGCGCTACCTGGACTCGCCGGACGACGCGGACGACGTCATCGCCGGGTACGCGATCGCCGACGACGTCACCGAGCGGGCGTTCCAGCACGAGCGCGGCGGCCAGTGGGACAAGGGCAAGTCGTGCGAGACGTTCAACCCGCTCGGCCCCTGGCTGGTGACCCCCGACGAGGTCGGCGACCCCCAGCAGCTCGGGATGAGGCTGCGGGTCAACGGCGAGCCGCGCCAGGACGGCCACACCAAGAACATGATCTTCGGGGTCCGCCACGTCGTCTGGTACCTCAGCCAGTTCATGGTGCTGGAGCCGGGTGACGTGATCAACACCGGCACCCCGGCAGGCGTCGCCTTCGGCGCCAACGACTTCCCCTACCTGCGCGCGGGCGACGTGGTCGAGGTCGAGATCGACGGCCTGGGCAGGCAGCGGCACGTCCTGGGGCAGGCCTGATGACCTCCGCGGCTCCGGAGTGGTCCACCGAGCGGGTGCCGCTCGGCCGTTCCGGCGTCACGGTGAGCCGCCTCGGGCTCGGCACCGCGCCGCTGGCCGGGCTGTTCTCGGCGGTCGCGGAGGAGGAGGCCGCCGCCGCGCTGGAGGCGGCCTGGGCGGCGGGCATCCGCTACTTCGACACCGCGCCCCACTACGGCGCCGGACTGGCCGAACGGCGGCTCGGGGCGTTCCTGGCCTCCCGTCCCCGGGCGGAGTGCACGGTGTCGACCAAGGTCGGCCGGCTGCTGGTGCCCGGTGAGGCCGCGCCCGGCGACGAGGGCTTCCACGGCGAGCGTGGCCTGGTCCGGGTGCGGGACTACAGCGCCGACGGGGTCTACCGCTCGCTCGCGGAGAGCCTGGAGCGCTCCGGCCTGGACTCCTTCGACGTCGTGCTGATCCACGACCCCGACGACCACTGGGAGGACGCGGTCACCGGCGCGTACCCCGCGCTGGAGCGGCTGCGGGCGGAGGGCGCGGTGCGGGCGATCGGGGCGGGCATGAACCAGGCGGCGATGCTCACCCGGTTCGTCGCCGAGACCGACGTCGACTGCGTGCTCGTCGCGGGCCGGTACTCCCTGCTCGACCGCGGCGCGGCCGACGAGTTGCTGCCGCTGTGCGAGAAGCGCCAGGTGGGTGTGCTCGTCGGCGGCGTGTTCAACAGCGGCATCCTCGCCGACCCCACCGCCCACGCCACCTACGACTACGCCCCCGCCCCGGACGACGTGCGCCGGCGCGCCCTCGCCCTGGCCGAGCGCTGCGCCGCGCACGGCGTCCCCTTGGTCGCCGCCGCACTGCGCTTCCCGCTGCGGCACCCGGCGGTGACCGGCGTCGTCGTCGGCGCCCGCAACGCACGTGAAGTCGCCGACAACGCCGCCCACGCCGCCACCGGGATCCCCGAGGCGCTGTGGGCGGAACTCGACGCTCTGGAGGAGCGAGCGCAGTGACCCGGATCGATGCCCACCACCACCTCTGGTCCCTCTCCGCCCGGCCGCAGGGCTGGCTCGACGAGCCCGCCCTGGAGCCGATCCGCCGCGACTTCGGGCCGGTGGACCTGCGCGCGGCGACCGAACGGGCCGGCGTGGACGCCACCGTCCTGGTCCAGGTGCTCCCCGACGTCGACGAGACGGCGGAGTTCCTGGCGGTGGCGGGGGAGTCCGACCTGATCGCGGGCGTCGTGGGGTGGGTCGACCTCACCGCGCCCGACGTCGCCGAGCAACTGGACCGGCTGCGCCGCGGACCGGGCGGTGACCGGCTCAGGGGCGTCCGGCACCTGGTGCAGTCCGAGCCCGACCCGGACTGGCTGGTGCGCCCCGACGTGCTGGCCGGGTTGCGCGCGGTGCGCGACGCCGGACTGGTCTACGACGTGCTGACCCGGCCGCACCAGCTGTCGGCGGCGCTGCAAGCCGTGCGGGCCGTGCCGGACCTGGTGTTCGTGGTGGACCACCTGTCCAAGCCGGACATCGCCGGCCGGGTGCTCCAGCCCTGGGCGACCGGCCTCGCGGCGCTGGCCGCCGAGCCGAACGTGGCGGCCAAGGTGTCCGGCCTGGTCACCGAAGCGGACTGGACCCGGTGGACCGCCGCCGACCTGCGGCCCTACGTCGACCTGGCGCTGGAGGAGTTCGGCCCCGACCGGCTCATGGTCGGCTCCGACTGGCCGGTCTGCCTCCTGGCCGCCGACTACGAACGGGTGTTCGCCACCGCCGCGGAACTCCTCGACGGGTGCTCGGCCGCGGAGCGGGACCAGGTCTTCGGCGGCACCGCCGCCCGCGTCTACGGGTTGGGGGACCGCTGATGGACACCGTGCGGCTGGCCTACGGCGAGACGGGGCTGGACCTGCGGGTCGACCCGGCGGTGACCACCGTGGTGACGCCGAGGCACCACCAGGCGACCGGAGCGCCGGGGGAGATCCTGCGCCGGGCGTTGCGCGCGCCGGTCGCCGGGCCGCCGTTGCGGGAACGGGTGCGGCGTGGTCAGACGGTGGCGATCTCGGCTTGTGACGGTACGCGTCCGCAGCCCCGGGAGCTGATGATCCCGGCGATCCTGGAGGAACTGGACGGCCTGGTCGACCTGGACGACGTGGTGGTGCTGGTGGCCACCGGCACGCACCGGGGCAACTCGGAGGCCGAGCTGCGCCGGATGTTCGGCGACCGGGTGGTCGACTCGGTGCGGATCGTCAACCACGACGCGCGTGACCGGGGCAGCCTGACGTGGATGGGCGAGTTCGGCGCGGGTGTGCCGGTGTGGCTCAACAGCGAGTGGGTCGACGCGGACGTGCGCATCACGACCGGTTTCGTGGAGCCGCACTTCTTCGCCGGGTTCTCGGGCGGGCCGAAGCTGGTCGCGCCGGGCTTGGCGGCGTTGGAGACGGTGCTCGTGCTGCACGACGCGCGCCGGATCGGCGACCCCCGGGCGACGTGGGGGATCGTGGAGGGCAACCCGGTGCACGACGACGTGCGCGCCATCGCCCGCGCCACCGGCGTGACGTTCGGCTTCGACGTGGTGCTGAACCAGGACAAGGAGGTCGTCGCCGCGTTCGGCGGCGACCTGCTCGCGATGCACGCCGAGGCGGTGCGCACGGCCCGCGAGGTCGCGATGAGGCCGGTGCCGCAGCTGTTCGACGTCGTGGTGACCACGAACTCCGGCTATCCGCTCGACCAGAACCTCTACCAGGCGGTGAAGGGGATGTCGGCCGCGTACCAGGTGGTCAAGCCGGGCGGCACGATCGTGTGCGCGGCGGAGTGCCGCGACGGGTTCCCCGACCACGGGTCCTACCGCGAGGTGCTCGCCTCCGCCGATTCGCCGGCGGCGCTGTTCGCGGAGATCTCCGCCCGGCAGGTGACCGTGCCCGACCAGTGGCAGGTCCAGATCCAGGCGCGCATCCAGGCCGAGTGCCGGGTCGTGGTGCACACCTCCCACCTCAGCGACGCCGAGTTGCGGACCGCCCACCTGGAGCAGACCGCGGACGTCTCCGCGACCGTCGCCGAGGCGCTCGCGGCGGCGGGACCCGACGCCCGGCTGTGCGTGCTGCCGGAAGGCCCCCAGACGATCCCCTACGTCGACGGGGCACACCGGTGAGCGGGTCGATCCTGGTGTGCCTGGACAAGTTCCGGGGTTCCCTCACCGCCGCACAGGCCTGTGCGGCGGTGGTCGACGGCGTGACGGGCGCGGGCGGTCGGGCGGTGGCGATGCCGGTCGCGGACGGTGGTGAGGGCACCGTGGCGGCGTTGGTGCGCGCCGGTTACGACGAGGTGCGCGTCGAGGTCACCGGGCCGACGGGGGAGCCGGTGCGGGCCGCGTTCGCCGTGCGGGGTGAGCGCGCGGTGATCGAGATGGCGCAGGCGAGCGGGTTGGACGTGCTGCCCGACGGCGTGCTCGCACCGTTGACCGCGGACACCCACGGCACCGGTGAGCTGATCCGGGCCGCGCTCGACCGCGGCTGCCTCGACATCGTGCTGGCCGTGGGCGGCAGTGCCACGACGGACGGGGGCGCGGGCCTGCTGCGCGCTCTGGGCGCCCGCGTCACCGGTGGCGCCGGCGCGCCGGTCGGCCCCGGCGGCGCGGCGTTGACCGGTGCGGCGCGGGTGGACCTGTCCGGGCTGGACCCGAGGCTGCGGCTCGCGCGGGTGACCTTGGCGTCGGACGTGGACAACCCGCTGACCGGGCCGAACGGCGCCGCCGCGGTGTTCGCGCCGCAGAAGGGCGCGACGCCCCGGGACGTGGAGGTGCTGGAGCGGGGGCTTCGCCGGTTCGCCGCCGTGGTGGCGGAGGAGATCGGGCGGGACGCGAGCGGGGAACCCGGCGCGGGCGCGGCCGGGGGCACCGGGTTCGCGGCGTTGGCCGCACTCGGCGCCCGGAGGACGTCCGGGGCCGACTTCGTGCTGGGGGCGATCGGGGTCGAGGACGCGTTGCGGGACGCTTCGCTCGTCGTGGTCGGCGAGGGCCGGTTCGACGAGCAGAGCCTGAGGGGCAAGGCTCCGGTCGGCGTGGCCGCGGCGGCACGGCGGCACGGGGTGCCGGTCGTGGTCGTCGCGGGCGACGTGCGGCTCACCGCCGAGCGGTTGCGGGAGGTCGGCGTGGTCGCCGCCTGGTCGCTGCTGGAGCGCGTCGACGACCCGGCCACCGCCATGGAGCAGGCGTCCGCGCTGCTCCGGGCGATCGGGGGCGAACTCGTCGCGCACGCGTCCTCCGCCGTCGGGCCGGGAGTGGGACCGTGACCGGGCCGGGTGCGGTCGACCTCGGGTTCGCCAGGGTCGACGTGGACCGCGAAGCGCGCCAGGGGCTGCCCGAGGTGATCTACGGCAGCGGGAAGACGCCCGAGCAGATCGGCGGGATCGTGCGGACGTTGTTGCGGCACAACGACGGCCCGGTGCTGGCCACGCGCGTGGAACCCGACGCGGCGGCGACCGTGCTGGCCGCCGTGCCGGACGGCTCCTACGACAGCGGGGCGCGACTGCTGGTGTGGCGTCCGGCGGCGACGACCGGGTTCGGCGTGGTCGTGGCCGCGGCGGGCACGGCCGACCTGCCGGTGGCGCGGGAGGCGGCGGCCATCGCCACCGCCGTGGGCCTCGACGTCGCCACGGTCACCGATGTGGGCGTGGCGGGTCTGCACCGGCTGCTGGCCGTGCAGGACCGGTTGCGCGCGGCGGACACCGTGATCGTGGTGGCGGGGATGGAAGGCGCGCTGGCGAGCGCCGTCGGCGGTCTGGTCGCGTGCCCGGTGGTGGCCGTGCCGACCTCGACCGGTTACGGCGCCGGCCTGGAGGGCGTCACCGCGCTGCTGGCGATGCACGCGTCCTGCGCGGCGGGCATCACCGTGGTGAACATCGACTCCGGGTTCGGCGCCGCGATGGCCGCGTTCCGGCTCGCCCGCGTGGTGGGGCGGAGGACGACGTGAGCAGGGTCTGCGTGATCTCCCCGTTCACCGGGCTGGCCGGTGACATGCTGCTGGCCGCGCTGGTGGACGCGGGCGCACCGCTGGACGCGATCCGCGCCGCCGTCTCCGACACCGGCCTGACCGGCTGGGACCTCACCGTCGACCCGGTGCTCACCCACGGTCTCACCGGACGGCGGGCCGTCGTGGCGGTGTCCGACGACGCGACGAGCCGCAAGGCGGGCGAGCTGATCGCCATGGCGTCCAGGGTGCGCGACCGCGAGGTGGCCGACACCGCGGTCGCCGCGCTGCGGGCCATCGCCGAGGTCGAGGGACGACTGCACGGCGAGGATCCCGACCAGGTGCACCTGCACGAGCTCGGCGGCCACGACACCCTGGTGGACATCGTCGGCGTGGCCGCCGCGCTGCGGGCCTTGGACGTGCGGGCCGTGCACTGCGAGCCGTTGCCGATCGGCGCCGGGTCGGTCCGCACCGCGCACGGCGTGCTGCCCTGCCCGGCCCCGGCGACGTCGGCGCTGTTGCAGGGGGCGCACGTCGTGTCCACCACCCTGACCGGCGAGACCGTCACCCCGACCGCCGCGGCACTGCTGCGCGCCATCGGCGCGGACTACGGCCTCGCGCCCGCGATGCGGATGTCGGCCACCGGCTACGGCGTGGGCACCAGGACGCTGCCCGACCGGCCCAACGTCGCAGTGGTCAGGCTCGGCGACCGGGACGCGGCGGACGTGCGCGACCTGGTGGTGCTGGAGACCAACCTCGACGACGTCACCGGAGAGGTCCTGGGCTACCTGGTGCCGCTCCTGCTCGACCTGGGCGCGCTGGACAGCTGGATCACCCCCGCCACGATGAAGAAGGGCAGGCCGGGCCACGTGCTGCACGCGCTGGCGGCGCCCGAGGTGGCCGACGGCATCGAGCGGCGCATGTTCCTCGAGACCGGCACCCTCGGCGTGCGGCGCACGGGCGTGCGGCGCACCGCGCTGGCCCGGACCACCGACACCGTGCGGGTGCACGGGATGCCGGTGGGCCGCAAGCACGGACCCCACCACGGCAAGCCGGAGTACGACGACGCCGTCGCCGTGGCCCGGCGGACGGGCCTGCCGCTGCGCACCGTGCTCGCCGCGGCCGCGCGCGGTGCGGCGGAAACCCCGGAGGAGAACTGATGGACACCGGTACCGCCGCCGCACGACTCGTGCGGCACCTGACCGACATCGGCCCGGTCGCCGTGGCCTTCTCCGGTGGCGCGGACTCCGCGCTCGTGCTCGCCGCCGCCGTGCGCGCCACCGGACCGGACGCCGTGCTCGCCGTCACCGCCGACTCGGCGAGCCTGGCCGCCGCCGAACTGGCGCACGCCGCCGCCTTCGCCGCGCAGCTCGGCGTCCGGCACCTGACGCCCCACACCGCCGAGCTGGACAACCCCGCGTACGCCGCGAACGGCCGGGACCGCTGCTACTTCTGCAAGTCCACCGTGCTGGACACCATCACGGCGGTCGCGCGCGACCACGGCCTGGACGCGGTGGCGACCGGGGTGAACGCCGACGACGCGGTCGACCCGTTCCGGCCGGGGATCCGCGCCGGTGACCTGATCGGCGTGCGCACCCCGCTGCGCGACCTCGGGCTGACCAAGGCCGGTGTCCGCGAGGTGAGCCGTTCCTGGGGACTGTCCACTTGGGACAAACCCGCGATGCCGTGCCTGGCGAGCCGGGTGCGCTACGGGGTGACGATCACCCCCGCGCGGCTGGCCAGGGTGGAACGCGCCGAGGTGGCCGTCCGGACGTGGCTCGCGGACGCGGGCACGCCGAGCGTCGACCTGCGGGTGCGCGACCTGGGCGACGACGCGAGGGTCGAACTCGACCCCCACCTGGTCGACCGACCGGAGATCGGGGCCGCGCTGACCGGGATCGTGCGGGAGGCCGGGTTCGACCGCGTCGAGCTGGCGGTGTTCCGCACGGGCGCGCTCAACCACGAGCCGACCCGGTGACGACCCGGTGACGACCGCCACGCGTGTGCACGCGGGCCCCGAGGCTTGAACCGAACGCGGCCGCACGTGCGGCCGCCGGCCCACGAGGAGACCACCATGGACCGTCCGCAGCGCTACGGCATGGTCATCCGGCTGCGCCCGGAGCGACGGGAGGAGTACCTGCGGCTGCACGCCGCGGTCTGGCCGTCGGTCGAGCGCACGATGCTCGACGCCAACATCCGCAACTTCACGATCTTCCTGCACGGCGACCTGCTCTTCGGCTACTACGAGTACACCGGCGACGACCACGACGCCGACCAGGCCCGCATCGCCGCCGACCCGGAGACGCAGCGCTGGTGGACCTTGACCGACCCGTGCCAGGAATCCCTGACCGAGCGGGGCTCCGGCAACTGGTGGGCCCCGATGCAGGAGATCTGGCACCTGTACGACAACCCGACCCCCGGTGCGACCGCGTAGGTCGTCACCCGACCGTTGCGGCGGCGCGTGAAGCCCGGACCGCCGCATCATCGCCCTGCGACCAGCCGGTGGTTCGAGTCTGTTCGGCACGGGGTGAACGGCTGGTTGAACAGCACGTCGTGGCCGCAGGGTGGTCGTCGGGGCCGAGGCGTGGGGCCTGGCCCTGACGTCGGTCCAGGGGGGAGAACCCGGATGGTCGCTGTGGGAGTTCGTGGTCGGATGTCGGCGCTGTCGACGGTGCCGGAGGCGACAGGTGTCACGCCCAAGTCCAGTGCGCGGGCCGTGGTCGAAGTGCTCGGCCGAGAGTCCACATAGGACATTCATTGGTCCTTACGGCCTATTCGGCACCGTCGCGGGTCTCGTTGCCCTCAAGGGCAACAGTCCCGGCAACGCTTGTGCCGCGGTGTGCGCCACCGCTAGGACTGGTCGGACTTCGGCCGATTCGAGGGGATCGCGCATGCGTTCGATGAAACTCTTGTTACCAGCGTTGGTGGCGGCGGCTCTCATCACGCCGATCGCGGCGACGGCTCAGCCCGGACGAGCACCGGACTCGCCACCCCCGGCGGGGTGGACGATCACCGGCCCCCGCCTGACGTGGACGGCGCCCACGCCGGTGCCGCCGGGTGACGCCGCGATCGAGTTCTGGGACGGCGACCGGCTGCTCGGCGTGCCGCGCCAGTCCGCCGACCTGCGCACCTACACCCTGGACGCGGTCGGGGTCGACGACGCCGCAGGCCTCCAGGTGCGGGCTTCGGGCAGGCGGGTGGACGTCGAGGAGCCCGCGCCGCCGACCACCGCCGCGAACGCGACGCCGCCCGCGCCGCTGCCCGCCGGTGACACCGACCCCGGCAAGCCCGGTCCGTTCGCCACCCGCACCGGGGAGTACGAGGTCGACCCGATCACCGTGCCCGGCTACCCGGTGCCGCTGGAGATGAAGGCCGTGGTCGTCGCGCCGACCGACGCGCCGGGCCGGCGTCCGCTGGCGCTCTTCCTGCACGGACGGCACATCACCTGCTACAACGGGACCCAGATCCTGCTGGAGTGGCCGTGCCCCGAGCCTGCCAAGCCGGTGCCCAGCCACCGCGGCTACCTCCAGGCCCAGCGGCTGCTCGCCTCGCAGGGCTACGTGACGGTGTCCGTGTCGGCCAACGCCGTCAACGCCCACGACACGCTGGACGTCGAGGCGGGCGCGGGCGCGCGGTCGGCCCTGGTCCGCGCCCACCTGGCGAGGTGGGCGGACTGGGCGGGCGCCGGTCGGGCCACCGCGCCCGAGGCCGTCCGCGCCGCGCCGGTCGCCGACCTGGGCAACGTGCTGCTGGTCGGGCACTCTCGCGGCGGCGAGGGCGTCAACCGGGCCGCGATCGACACCCTCTCCCCGCCACCGGGCGAAGGCCCGGCCCGCTGGACCGTCAAGGGCGCCTTCCTCATCGGGCCCACGATCTTCGGGCACAACCCCGCGCCGGACGTGCCCTCGGCGACGATCCTGCCCGGCTGCGACGGCGACGTGTCCGACCTCCAGGGCCAGTTGTTCGTGGACGCGACCCGCGGCGTGAGCCGGGGAGCCGCGCTGCACAGCGCGCTGTACTTCGTCGGCGCCAACCACAACTTCTTCAACACCGAGTGGACGCCCGGCCAGGCGGAGGCCCCGGCGTCCGACGACTTCCGCGACACGTGGGTCGACGCGGTGTGCTCGCCGGGCACCGCCACCCGGCTCACCGCCGCGCAGCAGCAGACCGCGGGCGCGACCTACGTCGCGGCGGCGGCCCGGCTGTTCGTCGCGGGCGACCGGCGGGTGCTGCCGCTGCTCGACGGGTCGGGCGTCCGCGCCCCCTCGGCCGACCCGGCGCGCGTGGTGGCCAACGCCGTCGGCGGCGCGCGCTCCCCGTTCGTAGTGCCCGACGAGGCGACCGTGGCGGGCGGGTCCGCGCGGGTGTGCGCGCAGGTCTCGGCCGACCCGGCCGCGGCGTGCGTCGACCCCGCCGTCACCCGGCCGTCGCCGCACTTCGTCCGGTTCAACCGGGTGGTGCCCGAGTCCGGCCGGTTCGCCGTCGCGCTGCGCTGGACCGCCGACGGGCAGGCCGCGACCGTGCGGCCCGGCGCGCCGGTGTCCCTGGCGGGGGCTCGGCACCTCGCGCTGAGGCTGGCCGTGCCGCCGAACACCGCGGCCACCAGCTTCGACGTGGCCGTCACGGACGCGGCCGGGCGTCGGGCGCGGTTGGGGACGGTGTCGCTCGACGGGCTGCCCGCCACCGACCGGCTGTCCGCCAACCTGGCGCAGGAGGTCCGCGTGCCGCTGCCGCCGTTCGGGCTCGACCTGCGCCGCGTCGCCGAGGTGGAGCTCGTGCCGCACGGAGGTTCCGGCCAGGCGTGGCTCATCGACGCCCACGGCTGGGCGCCCGGCCTGCCGGACCCGCGCCCGGTGGCGCTGCCGCGCGTGGACATGGGTGCGCTGACCGTCGAGGAGGGCGACTCCGGCACGCGGACCGTCCGGTTCCCGGTCACGGTCACCGGTGACGGCACCGGCTCCGTGCGGGTGTTCGTCCAGGACGAGGACGGCCGCGCGTACACCGAGCGGCTGGTGGCGATCGAGCCGGGGCAGCACGAGGTCGTCGTCCCGGTGCAGGTCACCGGCAACACCCGCTGGAGCTTCGACGCGAAGCGCGTGGTGCAGGCCAAGGTCGTGCGCGGCGCGGTCGTCGGCCACTACACGGACCGGCTGGTCGTGCCGAACGACGACCCGGAGCCGACCCTCGTCGTCACCCCGGTCGCCGACTCGGTCTCCGAGGGCGGCACGCTGGTCTGGCGGGTCACCCTGTCGTCCCCGACGGACTCGAACTACACCGTCACGGGCAAGCCGATCGCCCCGGACGGCGTCGAGCTGTCCACCACGGACGTCGACGAGACGTGGTTCCGCCAACGCGTCTACCAGGAGGACCCGCTGCCCTCACGGCCGCTGTCGACCACCGGCGTGCAGGTGACCGCCTACTTCATGCGCGGCGAGGTGACCAAGGAGGTGTCCGTGCTGACGGTGGTCGACGCGGAAGCCGAGCCGGCCGAGCGGATCCGCTTCGACCTCTCGTCGCTGCGCCCGGACTCCCCCCGCGTCTCGGCTTACGGCACCGTCACCGACGCGGCACCCTGACCCGACCCGCTCCGACCCGCGAAGAACACAGCGCTGGTTCCCCGCCACACGGGGGACCAGCGCTGTGCGTCGTCGTACGCGTTACGGCAGGGCGACGAAGGGTGCGAGGAACGAGCGGGCGGAGGGGGTGTCCAGGCGGTACACGACGTTGGTCGCGTAGCACGGGGCGTCGCCGGTGATCGTGGTCGCGACCAGGACCCGCTTGCCGTCGAGGGTGGCGAAGTTCGGGCCACCCGAGTCGCCGTAGCACGCGCCGCCGTTGCCCTGCGCCTCGATCATCGACAGCCGCAGCCAGGTGTTGTTGAGCGCGTTGAAGCCCAGCGACGCCTTCATCCGCACGCCGCCGCCGGGGTGGGTCTGGCCACCGGGGCCGTTCTGGGCCTCCTCCGTGCCGTAGCCGACGACGGTGTACTCGGTGGCGTCGAGCGCCTTCGGGCTCATCGTGCCGAGCTTGCCCGCGGTCGGCAGGGTGGCGGGCTTGAAGCTCCAGCGCGCGGCCACCTGCTTGGCGGGCAGTTCGATCACCGCGATGTCGTGCGCGTCGGCGGAGTTGCCCGGGTAGGCCGGGTCGTCGTGGGCCACGCCAGGCACGCCGACCGCCGCCGCCTTCTGCGCCGGGGTTCCCGTCGCGGCGTCCAGCGCGGACTGCACGTCCTGCGACAGCGAGACGTAGAACTTGACGTTCGACGGCCAGTCGTTGACGCAGTGGGCCGCGGTGAGGAACGTGTCGGCGTCGACCATCGTGCCGCTGCACACCCAGTCGACGCGGTCCGGCGTGGTGGGATCGTCGTCGTTGTCCCAGGTCGCGACCAGGGCGCCGACCTCGGTGCGCTCCGGGGCGGGTACGGCGTTGTAGGTGTTGATCGCGGAAGCGGGCGAGGCGGTGACGGCGGCCAGGGCGACGACTGCCGCGGCCACGGTTGCTGTGCGCATGTGCACTCCTTGCTCCGAGCGGCGTAGTTCCGGAATTCAACCCCTTCCGAGGCCCGGATGGCACCGGACGGCGGTGGTTGACAGATGCCAGGGAACCGCGCGGGGGCGGGTCACACCGGGACGATCCGCCACTCCTGGTTGCTGCCGCCGCCCACGGGCCACTGGACGACGTGCGCGCCGTCGGCGGTCGAGCCGCCCTCCACGTCCGCGCACAGCCCGTTGCGCACGTTCACGAGGCGGTAGTGGTCGCTGCCCGCGTCGACGAGCCGCCACCACTGGTTGTCCGTGCCGGTGTCCTGCCACTGGTCGAGCTGGGTGCCCTGGCCCGACCCGCTCGGGCTGTCGAGCAGCCGTCCGCTGTGCCGGGCGAGCAGGCGGAACGAGCCGTCGGGGTTCGGGAGGAACTGCCACTGCTGGTTGGTCCCGGTCGACGGCGCCCACTGGATGATCTTGGCGCCGTCGGCCGTGCCGGCGGCGGAGACGTCCAGGGCCTTGCCGCTGCGCCTGTTGACCAACCGGCACCAGCCGGTCGGCAGGGACGCGGTCGGCAGGGCCACGGTGATGTCGGTGCGCCGCCCGGCGGTCAACGAGACCTTGCGGGCGTGGCCGCCCAGGGGCGAGCCGGCCACGGGCGCCGACGTGGTCACCGACGCCATCCCCGGCCGGCTGATCAGGGTCACCTCCTGGTCGACGTCCGAGGTGACCGACAACGCGGCCGTGCGCGCGGGCACGTCCCAGGCGAAGCTGTGGACGCGGATCCGGCCGCGGGCCCGCACGCCGGTGATCGTGCCCTTGGCCAGTTGCGCCGGCAGCGCCGGGAGGATCTCCAGCACGCCGGGGCGGGAGTAGATCAGCGCTTCGGCCAGCACGCCGGGGATCGCGTTGGCGGCGTCGGCGTTGTAGATGTCCAGGTTGGGGTTGTGCGAGGTCATCAGCGACTTGAAGACCATGTTGTTGCCGATGATCTTGCGGAGGTTGTCGTAGACCTTGCCGCCGTCCTTGAGCCGCGCGCCGGCCAGCGCCCGGTGCAGGCTGCCGTGGGCGGAGATGTTCTGGTCGCCGCGCAGCTCCAACGCGCGCAGCGCCGGGCGGACGAGCTCGGGCTTGTCCTCCGGGTTGATCTCGTGCAGCGGCCACGCGCCGTACAGGTGGTGGACGTGGCGGTGGTCGTACCGGTCGGTCAGGCTCGGCCAGGACCACTCGGCGAGCGCGTTGTCGCCGTTGATCCGGTAGGCGGGGATCTTGTTCAGCAGCGCCGTCCAGCGCGCGACGCCCTGGCCGCTGCCCTGCTCGACGCCGAGGGCGTTGGCGGCCGAGATCGCGGCCTGGAGGGCGTGCTTGCCTGCCATGACGTCGCCGGTGGCGTTGATCGACAGCAGGACACCGGTGTTGGCGGGGCTGTTCTCCATCGAGAACGACGGCACGAAGACGACCTTGCCGCCTCCGTCGGTGCGGGTCAGGAAGTCCTCGTAGAACAGCGCGAGCTCCATCAGCGCGGGGCCGAGCTTGTCCCGCAGGAACGCCTGGTCGCCGGTGACCTCGTAGTACTCCACCAGGGGGTAGAGCAGCCAGTCGGCGCCGCCGGTCCAGGTGTGGCCGGGGAAGCCGCCGTCGAAGTGCAGCATGTGGCCGTACTCGCCGTCGGTGCGGGAGGGTGCGAGGAAGCCGCGGGCTCCGTAGAGGTTGCGCGCATTGGTGCGCCAGTGGGCGAGCTGGCCGAGGACCAGGGTGAAGTACCCCTGCATGGCCTCGGTGGTGTCGAGGATGTTGCCGCCCGCGACCTGGAGGTTGACGTTGGCGTCGGTGGTGAAGTCGTCGGCCCACGCGCCGGTCCAGGTGCCCGTCCAGATGCCCGTCAGCCGGGGCGGGAGGACACCGCTGGAGCTGATGAAGAGGTACCGGCCCGAGTCGTAGAGGCGTTCGAGCAGGGCGAGGTCGATGACGTTCCGGTTGGCGTTCTGGCGGGCGATCAGCTCGCTGGTGGAGAGCCTGCGGTCGGCTGCCGTCACGTTCAGGTCCAGGCGCGAGCGGTCGTACAGCTCGGTGTGGATCGCGGTGTGCCGGGAGCGCAGCGCGAGGTAGTCGTCGGTGATCGCGGCGAGCGCGGCGTGCAGGGGCTGGGAATCCCACCCGGTCGGCGACTCGTACCGGCCGAGCTTGGTCAGCAGGAGCAGTCGGCTCGCCCCGGTCACGACGATCGTGGATCCGCTCGCGGTGACGGTGCCGCCGGTGGGCACGACCCGGGTGACGCCCTCGTAGCCGAACGCGCCCTGGCCCGCCGGGTAGGTGCCGCGCAGGTTCAGGTAGCCCGAGCCGTTGGCCACTGCGGCGCGGGTGGTGAAGCCCACCGAGGACGGCACCCCGTCCAGCGCGGTGTTGACGCTCAACGTGGTGTCGATCGTCCGGCCCGGTGCGGGGACGAGCTCGTGCACGATCACCGCGTCGGCGCGGGAGGCGAACGCCCGGCGGGTCCAGGTGCCGGAGCCGTCGGTCCAGGCGGTGGTGACCTCGCCGGTGCGGAAGTCGGTGATCCGGGCGTAGTCGTTGACGGTCACCGTGCCGGAGGCGGCGATCCGGAGTTCGTAGGCGGGGTGGTAGGTCTGCGTCCAGCGCAGCGACCACCCGGACGCGAAGTCCCGGTTCGCACCGGCGTAGTCACCGGCGAGCGCCTTGTCGCGCGCCCCTTGCAGCCGTCCGGCGATCACCGGCGGGGTGAGGGAGCGGGTGCCGTTCGGCAGCACCAGCCGGTGGTAGTTGAAGATCACCTTCTCGGACGCCGGGGCGCCGTGCACCAGCGCGCCGTACTCGCCGTTCCCGGTGAGGAAGCCGTCGGTCCAGGACGTGGCCGGACCGGTGTCGTGGATGCCGCGCTCCGGCAGGGTCACCTGCGGCGGCACGGCGGCGTCGGCTCGTCCGGCCGACAGGACGCCGGGGAGGGCGGTGGCTCCGGTCGCCAGTGCGGTGAGGGCGAGGAAGCGCCTCCGGTCCACTTGACCGTCCATCACGCAAACTCCTTTGTCCGGCGAGAGGCGGGGGGAGGGGCGGCGGGAACTGCGGCGTCACGGTGAACCACGCGATGTCGTGCGGCGTCTCGCAGGCGGTGCAAGACCGGCCGCTGACATATGATGTTTATAAGTCGTGGGTCAGGTGATGTCCAGAGCGGTGCTATCGGGCGGACCCATTGATGGGATGTCTTGCCGTCAGGTGGCTCGGAGCCGGAGCGTGCGAACCCGTTTCGGTCCGGGTGCGCAGGTCCGCGGTGCGGCGGCCTGGTCGCTGGCGGGTGGCGAAGCCGATCCCGCGGCCGGGTCAAGTGTTCGCGGTGTCGTGTTCTCGCCGGTTTGCGCTCTCGTTTCGCCGGCCCGGTCCGGGCAGCCTGGAGGTGCGTGTCCGCCGGTCGGAGGAGGCTGTGGTGGTGAAGACCGTTCCCGCGTCACGGGGGAGGGCGGTTCGCGGGGACTCCAAGCAGACCGCGGGGCTGCGCGGGTGGAAGCCCGTGTCGGCGGTGGTGGTGGCGTTCGTGCTCGGGCTCGCGGTGGCGTTCGTGGTGGGGTCGTGGACGAGCGGGCCGGACGCGACGACGCAGCGGATCGCCGAGCTGGAGCAGGAGGAGCGCACCCGCGACGTCGAGCAGGTCGGGGCGCTGATCGAGTTGGCCCGCGGCACCCGCGACCGGTTGACGCCGGTGTTGACGGGCATGGACAAGGCCGCACCGGTCGACGGCACGACGGGGACCGTGCCGACCGCCGCGGAACTGGCGGGCTGGCGTGAGGTGGTGACGGCCGAGGTGAAGCGCTACGAGCAGACGCCGTCGGCAGGCAACGGGGTCAACGTGGCCCGGACGTCCATGCGAGCCGCGGTGGAGCAGCTCGCGCTGGCGGTCGGGGCGTTCGAGTCGGCGGTGGCCGCGTCGGACCCGCTGCGGGGCCGATTGGTCGGGTTGGCCGCGGAGCAGCGCACGACGGCGTTGCGGACCTGGTCGGCCGCCGCGCTCCAGCTCGACGTGATCGGCATCGACGCCGGCAAGGGGCACGTCCACGTGCAGCTGCCGTCCGGTGCGGGCACGGCGCCCATCGACAGCGAGCCGGAGGGCAGCGGAACCCGCTGACCGCGCCGGTGCGGCGACCTCGGGAGTCGTGCGCAGTCCGCGGCCGGCGTGCCGCCGGTGCTCGCCGGTCTGATCGGTGAGGACGCCTGACCGGTCGGTAAATGTGTCGCGCGGTGCCGGGGGCGTCGGGACACTGCCCCGGTGACCCGTGCCGCGCCGCCCCGACTGCTCCGACCTCGTGCGCTGGCTCCCGGTGACCTCGTCGTCATCGCGTCGCTGTCCGGGCCGCTCCACGTCGAGCACGCGCCCGACCTCCGGCTGGCGGTGGCCGAACTCGTGCGGATGGGGTTCCGCGTGCGCCTCGCGCCGCTGCTCGAAGCGGGCCGTCGCCACTGGTGGAGCGCGGCCCGGCCGGCGGAGATCGCCGAGGAGCTCAACGGCCTGCTGCGTGATCCCGAGGTGCGCGCGATCGTCGCGCACGACGGTGGCCAGACGGCGCTCGGCTACCTCGACCTGATCGACGTCGAGGCGATCACCGCCGACCCCAAGCCGATCCTCGGCTACAGCGACATCTCGCTGCTGCACCTGGTGCTCTACGCGCGCACGGGTCTGGTCGGGTTCCACGCCGACCTGGCGACGCCCGGCCTTGGCGGGGCGTGGCAGACCGCGCCCGCGGCGCGCCGGGCGGAACTCGCGGAGCTCTACTCGACGCTGCTGACGAGCGCGGAGCCGATCGGCGCGCTGCCCACCGGCCCGTCGTGGGAGTGCTGGCGTCCCGGTCGGGCCGAGGGCAGGCTGATCGGCGCGGTGATCAACCGCATCGTGCTGGCGCAGGCGACGCCCTACGCGCTGCCCCTCGAACGCTTCGACGGCGCGGTGCTGTTCTGGGAGGAGTCGGGCGGCCTGGCGGCGTACGTGTGGAGCTACCTCCAGGTGCTGCGGCACTGCGGCATCCTCGACCGGATCTCCGGCATGGTCGTGGGCGTCCCGCACGCGATCGACGGGCTCGACGCGTCGCCGTCCCTGCGCGAGATCGTCCTCGACGTCCTCGGCGACCGCGACATCCCGGTGCTCGGCAACGTCGAGTTCGGACACGCGGGCCCGAACCTGCCGATGCCCGTCGGCATCCGCGTCGGCCTCGACGCGCGGGAACGCACGTTGTCGCTGCTCGAACCGGCGGTGCGGCTGCCAACGGCGACCGGACCGGTCGGCTGAACGAGTCGTGGGCGTGATCCGGTGCGGCACCGTCGGCGGCCTGTCCGACGCGCTGGGCTACTGCCCCCGCGGCGTCCACCGCCCGGAGCCCGCGATCGGCTTGCGCTGACCGGTGCGCCTTCCCGCCGCTGCGTGGCTGCTGTCTGTCCGTCGTTGCCCGGCGAGCGGTGTCCGGCCGCTGCTGTCCGGCCGCCGCTGCCTGGCTGCCGTCGGTCCGTCGTTGTCCGGCCGCCGCGCCCGGCCGCCGCGCCCGGCCGCCGCGCCCG
>JBFBCZ010000048.1:0-62567 GCA_040689555.1 Actinosynnema sp. NPDC051121
TACTTCGACCTGGACCTCCAGGTCTTCCGCCTGCGCGCGAGCGACCTCGACCGCACCGCACCCGAAGGACACCGTCCCCCGGACTACGCCTGACCGACCTTCTTCCCGGGCTCCAGGAACAGCAGCTGGTGCTCGTCGTCGGCCGGCGGTACCGGCGGCGTCGGCCGCGGGACCTCGGGGTGGCTGAACAACCCGTCCACGGTCACCGGATGCTCTCCGGCAGGTGGTCCAACACGTGCACCACGCGCACCGCGACGTCCTGCGCGGTCTTGGCGTCCAGATCGGACAACTCCTGCAACGTGGCCCGCACGAGATCGACTCGTGCTTCGTACCGTGAAACGTACTGGGGTGACATGGGTTTCCGTCCTTCTCCACGCCCTCGGGGCTCAACGCGAACGATGTCGGAGCCGCCTCACGACGCGGGATGTCCGGGCGACTCGAACGAGTCGACCCGATGACGACAACGCTACACCCCCCAGCGAGCCGCTCCACGACGACCGGCGTGGAGAACCACGGAGGGCATGCCTGGCGGGCGTCGCCCGCGGCAGCCCAACCGCCGGCCTCGACACCGTCCGCCCGGACCCACCAGCCGAGTCGTCCTGACGCCCGGTCCGGGCGCGGTGCGGACCGGCCCCAGAGCGCACCCAGCGCCGACCCGCACCGCGCAACCAGACCGCCGGGGGCGCTGTCTGCTCAACGACACCGCGTCGAGCCTGGCCCACCGCTAGCGCGGTCCCGCCGTTCCCGCACGCGGGAACAGCACACCACGACTACCCACCACAACGGCCGGCACACACCTTCGACGGACGTCGCAGTACGCACCGGGATGGTCGGCATGACCGGTCCCGTCCCGCCGGCCACGGTCGCGGCCGTGCAGGCCCGTGCCGAAGTTGGCAGCCCGGATTTACCCGCCGAGCAACTCAACCGTGCGCCACAGGGCTCGGCCCGCTCGGTCGAAACGGCCGACGACACAGCCGCCAATCTGCCTGCATGCGGACACCACCTACTCCGGTGTGGCCGATGGAGCACTCTTACCGCGGCGGGCCGCTAGCTGTAGTAGCCGCAAGAGCAGGTCGGCGGTCTGCACCACCTCGACCGCATCGTCGAAGTGCACGGTGCGGTGGCTGGAAGGGTTCTTGAACGCCCCGATAGCTCCGGCGAACAGCTCCATGATCGCCATCGGCGAGGGGGCCGCCGTCTGGCTTGAACGCCTGGCGCATCAGGTCCACTCCGATGACCGCGTTGTCCGGACCGGCCAGCCGGCGTACCTCGACCTCGACTGCCTTCATCGTGGCGAAACACGCGGTTTCGTAGTCGCCCAGGTTGAAGATGGGGCGCACCCGCTCCTCCAGGATCGGATGCAGAGAGCCCGCCAGGCGGTCACCGGCCCACAACTTGGTCAGGGCGGCGGCATCGGCCTTGGCCTCGTGTCCGGCGCGTGTCAGCCGTTGCCACACCGACGCGGTGTTGCGCGCACTCGGCCCGATCAGCCCATGCGATTCCAACCACGCCCAAGCGTCTGAGAGGCGGCCCAGCAACTCGTCTGCGTCCGACTCGTTGGCGAACGCCTGCTCCGCACCCCGCAAGGTGTTGTTCGCATTCAGATCGTCCCGTTCCCAGACTCGCCGGCAACCGCAGAGCAAGCCCCGGGGTGGCCAACCGCCTGATCTCGTCAGCCGGCACAGATCCGGACATACGCATCGTCATACCCAACGCCAACCTCGCTCCCCAGCCCGACGCGGTAGGCCAAACCGTCCCCGTCGCGCCGCGAACCCGACCACGGCACGGCGGTTGTAGCGGAGCGCGCTCCAGCATCCTTGGTACCAGCAAGCGCTTCGCGACTACGGGGTGACCTTCTTGCCTGCCAACTTGACCAGGTTCTCGACAGCGCTTGCCCCCTTGCCCATGCCGAGCATGTATCCGGCGATGAACCGGGCGTCGAGCTCAGGTGCGGCAGCACGCAGTTCGCCGAGCAACCGAAGCGCGTCACGCTTGCCAGGCTCGTCGAACCATCCGTTGTTGCCGGCGAAGCGCAGGTGTTCGAGCAGCTCCACCACGTCGTCGCCCGGCCGCGGCGTCGTCTCGCCGGTGACGAGGTTCATCGCCCCCACCGCAGACGCCCATCCGGCAAGGGGCACCCCCGGCCACTCCGTCGCACACAGCGAGGCGCCCCGCGCCAACGACGACGCGTAGACGAGGTCGTCGAACATCGGCCAGCGCACCAGCACTGGACGGCCACCCGCGGGCCGCCTACGCATACCGCCGCGCCGGGTGCCCCACTCGTGACGCGCCGCGAACTCCCGTAGAGGCGCCTCGTACTGGTCGATGTCCTTCCTGGGAGTCACAAGCAGCGCTGCCCGTTCTTGATCCTTCGACTCACGCCCCACCCAGGAGACAGCGAGCCGAAGCACCGCTACGGTCTGTCCGTGGTCCGGATCGAAGGGCAGCCAAGCGGCCCGATAGTCGACGCTCATGGCGGCTCCCTTCGCGCTCGATGCGTCGCATACTGACATACGCGGCCGACCACCGACGCTTCGACAAGGTTCTGCGGCCAGCCAGCAAAGCTGATAAATACGACTGCCTTGATCCGGCCGGGCAAATCTGTTGCCCCGGGAATCGTCGACGGCGACACTCCTGTCGCTCGTTGTCGAATGCCACGTGGCCTACGATTTGCCACTCTGTGCAACATTTTGCGAAACGTTCGGTCCCGACGTCTACGGTAATTCTCTGCGGCGAGTATCTCCGGTCAGCTGCGGATACTTGTGAGGGAGTTGTGTTTCCGGCGTCACTTCGAGCCTGCGCGGCAATGTTTGCTGGTCGCCCATGCCTTCTGATGTGCGACGAACTATGCTCCCGTCGAATCAAGGGAGCATCCACCTACTCGAGGACGGCTACCAAGCGGAACCGTCAGGGCGGCCATCGTTTTCGCTGAGCGAAAGTCGGAGTGGGAAATTTCCCACGCGTGTGGTAGGGTCGTCGTAGCTGGTAGGGTTTGCTCATGGACCACCACCTGTCAAAGGTGGTGGGAGATCTCCCACTTTCAAGTGGACGAGCAAACCTCTCGGACACAAAATGAGCTGATACCTCAACCTCACCCCCGGTGATCTTCGCAGTTCACTGGGGGTTTTGTGTGCCAACATGAGATAACTTCAGCGCCTAGATGATCTTCTTTTCGGCGCGTGTTCAAGTTGACACTCGAACACGCGCTGTTGCATAGTCGCTGGTCAGCGCGTTGCGTGATGAATGTCTACTGTGGACATTGATAGCCCGTCGGCACGCGTCCAGCAAAAATCGCCAGCCGCTCATTACTGTCAGTAACGGACGTATCGTCCGGCTCGGCATACGGCACAGCTTGGACGGCGGAGCATGCTCAAGGCATCGCCCCGCGGAACCGGGCCGTGGCGGAAGTCAGACTTCGTCGTCCGTAGGCCGGAACAGTTCGAACGTCTCCACCTGCAAGGCGTCTGCCAAGACGAACACACGGTCGAGACTCGGCGAATGACGGCCGTTCTCGATGCGGTTGATCGTCTTGCGGTCGAACCCGCTCGCCTCCGCCAGTTGCTCCTGCGTCAGGTCGCGTCCCAAACGCAGTGAGGCGAGGCGGTGCCCGAAGCGCGCACGGTAGTCCGCGAGGCGCGGATGAACCGGGGACGCTGGCACGGGGGCAACGTTGGTACGTTTGGCCGTGCGAGTCCGTACCAACACTGGTACAACATGCGGCACCGGAGCCCGGACCGGCGATGTTCACGCTGGTCAGCCCACCACCGCCGCAGCACCATGACTCGAGGACACCGTTGAGCACCGACCCCAGAACGTCCAAGCCGCACGACTGCTGATCGCCCAACTCGGCCTCACTCCCCAGGACCTGATGTGGGTCCCGGCGGACATCCCGACCTTCGCGCAGTACGTGCCCAAGGTGGTAGCGGCCTCCGGCCCAGGCGCCGCCCGCACCTACGGCAGCTACTGGACCCGCTTCACCGAGACCTTCGGCGACCGGCGCATTGACGAGGTAACCGCCACCGACATCGAAATCCTCAAGCGACAGCTGGTCGCCAATCGACGCATCAGGCGCAACGACCGCGGCGGCCAGTCCGTGGCCGAACACCTCGTCTCAGCCATGCGAGCCGTCTACACCCAGGCCATCGACGACGACCTCCTGCCCCCTCACCACAACCCCGCCCTCAAGGTCGCCAAACCCCGCCCTCGCCCCACCACCCGCTACGCCTTGGCATCCAATGAAGTAGCCGCCCTGTCCGACGCGCTAACCACCAGCGGCCATGACGCCGTACTGGACGCCCTGCTGTTCCGCCTGCACCTGGAATCCGCCTGCCGACGTGGCGGCGCACTGGCCCTGCGAGAGGAGGACATCGAACCGACCTCCTGCCTCATCCGCCTGCGCGAGAAGAACAACACCGTGCGCCTGCCACCGATCAGCCCCACTTTGATCGCCTCACTACTGGCTCACCGCGAACACCGCGGGAACGGCAAACCAACCACCGAACCACTACTGCGCCACCACAACGGCACCCCGATCAACCGCCGCCGCTACGACCGCATGTGGCAACGCCTGGCCGACCGCATCCCCTGGGTAGCCGCCCGCAACATCTCCACCCACTGGCTGCGCCACACCACTTTGACCTGGGTCGACCGCCACTACGACCCTTCAGTCACCCGCGGCTACGCAGGCCACAGCCACCCGCGCGGCGACAACGTCACCGGCACCTACACCAAGCCACCCTGCCCGAGATCGCCACCGCCCTGGCCGCCTACACCCGCGAACCACACCCCTTGGTCACCACACCACCACCCGAAGGCGGACAGCCCATGTTCCCCGTCTTCACGCCGGTACGTCCGTGACCGAGCGCCCCACACGACTCTTCATCCCCCCGACCGACCGCCCGTCGCCACCACTACAGACCATCGCCCCGCCACCGGCGCTTTCAAGGAAGGCCGAACTCCTGCTCGTCACTGCGGCCATCGACCACTCCGGCCGCAGCCCGGCCCGTCGACTTCTGCGTGCACTGGCCTGGAACCCAGGCGACTCCACCAGCACCCAACTACGCGGCGACGTGATCACACTGCGCCTCGACCCGAAGAGCCCGCGTCGGATTGAGAGCCGGCACCACGTCTTCGTCCCCCTCGGTCTACGTGACCTGACAGGCATCCGCACCGCCGACCACATCGCACTCCTCGCCGTGCCCCAAGAACAGGTGCTCCTCATCTGTCCTGTGCGGGTCCTACGCTCGCTGATGGCAGATCATTCGACGCTGGAGGACGACGCTGTAGTAAGCCAATCCTGATCAACGCCCTCAGCGTGAGGTCGCAATGAGTGCCTCTCGCAACGCGCTCGATCACGCATCGCTGCAACTAGGAGTGCACCTTGCTCCGAATCCGAGACCGATACGCCGGCATGGCTGGTGAGCGCACTACACCCCTTACGTCAACGACTCGGGCTGGTCGAACCAGTCAGACAACATGGTCGCGGACAGCACCTCGACCCCGACGTGTTCCTGGACCAAGCGCCTACCATCAGCGACCGCAGAAGTCGCGGCCTCCCCTAGTGGCTCGTCGAACCACAGCTCCGAGCCGGGCAGACCAGCCGCCGGGCGCGCAGGTGCACGACGACCTGGCGGCCGTCGACCGGCACGTCCTTCACCGCCCGGTGGTGATAGCCGTGCACCTTCGCCGTCGCAGTCCCGCACGCCGGACAGGGCACGGCCGAATCCCGGGTACGGGCCGCGACCACCACCATGCCGCCACCGTCCGCCACGTCCTGGACCACCGACGCCGACAGCCCGGAAAACACCGCCCCCACAGAGGAACCGACATCCATCACAAGATCATGATCGCGGATGGTTACTCGACGTCACCACCGACTACGGGTCAGAGCCGCTCGTTTGACAGACCCAGCTGACGATTCGCGGTCGTGGCGCCGGGCCGGTGCTACGACACAGCTCCGATCAGGGGCCGCCGGCCACCGCCATGAGCTTCTTCCGCGCGGGATTGGTCGATGTCTTCGATGTGCGCATGATCCGTCTCCTCCGGACGTGAGCGCGATCGTGAGACAGTCGGATGAGGATCGCCTGCACCGGTTGCCGCAGCAGGCGTGCGCACCGCCGCCGGTCAGGTGTGGTCGGGCAGGGTGCGGGCCACGTCGTGCGGTGACGGCATGGCGGCCACCTCGGTGGCCATCGCGCGGGCCGCGTGGTGCACGGCGTCGTCGGTGAGCAGTCGGCGTGCCTTGGTCGCGATCGCCTCGGCGGTCATGTCTCCGGGTAGCAGGTGGTCGCCCAGGCCGGCCTCGGTCACCACATCGGCGTTGTTGAACTGGTCGGCCGCCTGCGGCAGGACGAACTGTGGCACGCCCGCGCCGAACGTGCCCAACGTGGTGCCCGCGCCCCCGTGGTGGACCACGAGGTCCGTGTGGGGTAGCAGGTCGGCTTGGGGCACCCACGGCAGCACCACGACGTTGTCCGGCAGGTCGCTCAGCGCCGCCGGGTCGGCTCTCCGTCCGGCGGACACGAGCACCCGCGCGCCCACCACCGCCAGGCCGTCGATGGCGGTGCGCAACAGTGACGCCTCGCTGAACGCCGTGCCCAAAGTCAGGTACACCAGGGGTTCTCGGTGTTCCACGACCCACGACGGCAACTCGCCCGGTGTGGCGAACGCCACCGGCCGCAACGGGATCCGGTGCGCCGACGAGGCCAGGAAAGCCGGGTTCTGCACCGAAGGCGGGCAGATGTCGAGGTAGGGGTGGCCCAGCGTCATGGGATCGGTCCGGGGCACCTCGACGCCCAGCTCCGCGCCGAGGGCGGTGAGGTAGTCGCGGGCGGGTTCGGCGAAGTCGGGTTCCTGCCACATCCGACCGTACGAGTGGCACAGCGCGGGCACGCCCGCGACCTTCGCGGCCAGGCCCGCGCCGGGGTTGCCGAACTCGTGCACGACCAGGTCCGGCTTGCGCTCGGCGAGGACCGGCGCGAGCCCGGTGGCGAAGCTGCGCGGCAGCACCGAGGCGAACGTGAACGCGACCCGCTCGGCGTCGACGTCACCCGCTGTCGAGAACTCCACGCCCGCCATCGCGGACTCGAACGCCTTGCGCGGCGACATGCCGCCCCGGATGTGCCCGATGCCGTGCGTGGCCAGGACGTCCGCGAAGAGGCTGCCGGTGAAGTAGTCGACGTCGTGGCCGAGCTCCCGGGCGGCGACGGCGAGCGGCAGCAGGGGGAAGGTGTGCCCGTACAGACCGAGGCTGGAGAAGAGGATGCGCACGGGTTCAGATCCCTTTCGAACGTGGTGTCGGTGGCATGGGTTTCACCGACCGAGGTGGGTGCGCAGGAACGCCGCGACCTCGGCCCGCGCCTCACGAGCCGCATCCACCACGCCCGACATGGCGAAGAAGCCGTGCGCCACCCCCGCATACCGCGTCGCGATCACGGGCACACCGGCCGCGCGCAGTCGTTCGGCGTACCGCTCGCCCTCGTCGCGCAGCGGGTCGTGCTCGGCGGTGATGACGAGCGCCGGCGGCAGGCCGGTCAGGTCCTCGGCGAGCAGGGGTGAGGCCCGCGGGTCCCGGCCGTCGTCCGGGCTCGCCAGGTAGTGCCCCCAGTACCAGGCGACGGATCGGCGGTTGAACGCGGCGGGGTCGTCGTTCTCGCGCATGGACTCGGTGTCGCCGCGGTGGTCGGTGTTGGGGTAGACCAGCACCTGGGCGGCCAGTGCGGGGCCGCCGCGGTCGAGGGTCACCACGGCCGCGAGGTTGCCGCCTGCGCTGTCGCCCGCCACGGCGAGGCGGTCGGGGTCGACGCCGAGCTCTGCCGCGTGCGCGGCGATCCAGGCGACGGCCGTGCGGCAGTCGTCCACGGCGGCGGGGAACTTGTGCTCGGGCGCCAGCCGGTAGCCGACGGTGATCACCTGGCAGGGCACCGCGTTGGCCAGGGCGCGGCAGATCTCGTCGGAGGTCTCGATGCTGCCCAGCGCCCAACCGCCGCCGAAGAAGTAGACCAGGGTGGGCAGGGATCCGGCCGCGTCCACCGGGCGGTAGATCCGGATCGGCAGGTCGCCGCCCGGTCCGGGCAGGTGCCGATCGGTGACGTGGCGCACCGCCTCGCCCGCGCCCGCCGCCGCCCGGATCGCGGCGAGGTCGGCGGCCCGCGCCTGTTCGATCGAAAGGGTGTAGAGCGGCGCGGAGGCCGGCTTCCCGAGCGGCGGGTCCAGTGGCATGCGGGCCTCCGTCGTCACTGCTTGAGCACCTTCTGGATGGCGGCGGTGAGCTGGGCGCGATCGGGTTGCACGGCGAGGTCGAGCCCGAGGGCGAACGGCACCACGGCGCCGTCCGGCCTGGTCACCCGGACGGGCGGCGCGACCAGGTCGCACCGCTCGGCCGCAGTGGCGATGACCTCGGCCGCGATGCCGCACATGCGATTGGAGTCGTCGACCACCACCAGCCGACCGGTCTTGGCCACCGAGGCCGCCAGCCCCTCCCAGTCGAACGGGTACACGGTGCGCGGGTCGAACACCTCCACCGAGACGTCACCGGCCAACTCCTCGGCGACCGCCAACGCGTCGTGCACGAGGTGCCCGACCGCCACGACCGTGACGTCACCGCCCTCGCGGTGGACCCGGCCGACACCGAGCGGCACCGGGGCCAGCCCGTCGTGGTCGAGGTCGACTCGGACGCCGAGTGCCGCCGCCGGTGCGAACACCACCACCGGGTCGTCGTCCCGGATCGCCGTGGTCAGCAGGCCGTAGGCGTCCTCGGGCGTGGCGGGCACCACCGTCTTCACCCCGGCGTGGGCGAACAGGGCGTACGGGTGGTCGGAGTGCTGCCCGGCCCAACCCGTCTTCGACCCGGAGCCGGGTACCAGGTACGTCACCGGCACGCGGGTCTGACCACCGGTCATCAGCGAGAACTTGTGCGCCTGGTTGACGATCTGCTCGAACGCCAAGTACAGCAGTGCCGGGATCTGGAACTCGATCACCGGCCGCCGCCCGGCCAGCGCCGCACCGGTGGCGAAGCTCGTGAACGCCTGCTCCGACAGCGGCGTGTCCAGCACCCGGTCCGGCCCGAACCGCTTGAGCAGGCCCGCGGTCACGTTGGAAACCGCGACCCGGACGTCCTCACCCAGCACGAACACCGAAGGGTCGCGGGCCAGTTCGTCGCCGAGCGCGCGGTTGAGCGCCTTCTGGTAGGACAGCCACGGCATCACCCACCACCGCCCGGACGCGCTCGCATCCCGGTCGCGTAGAGGTGGTCGAGCGCGCCGACGGGGTCGGGGTGCGGGCTGTCGAGCGCGAAGGCGACCGCCGCGTCCACAAGGGACTCGACCTCCGCGTCGAGGAGTTCCCGCTCACCGTCGGTCAGCCGAGCACCCTGGATCTCCAACGGATCTCTCTCACGTCCACTGAGGACCTCGTCGTCGTCCCGGTAGCGGACCCGGGCTTTGTGCTCCCACGTGTGGTGCGCGTCGAACCGGTAGGTCAGGCACTCGACCAGTGACGGCCCACCGCCCGCGCGGGCGCGGTCCGCCGCCTCGCGCGCTGCGGCGAGCACCGTGCGCGGGTCCATCCCGTCCACCGTCACCGACGGTATCCCGAACGCCTCGCCACGCCCGGTGATCGTGCCCGCGACGGCGTCCGACACGGTCAGGGTGGTGGCGTAGCCGTTGTTCTCGCAGACGAACAGCACCGGCAGCCGCCACAGGGCGGCCAGGTTCATGGATTCCAGCAGCACGCCCTGGTTGACCGCGCCGTCGCCGAAGAAGCTCACCGCGACCCGGTCACTCCCCTCCTGCCGGGCGGCCCAGGCCGCGCCCGCCGTGATCGCGCCGTTGGCGCCGACGATCGCGTTCGCCCCGAGGATGCCCAGCGCGAAGTCCGCGGCGTGCATCGACCCGCCGCGCCCCTTGTTCAACCCGGTGGCACGACCGGCCAGCTCGGCGAGCACCCGGGCCGGATCGGCGCCCTTCGCGAGCACGTGCCCGTGCCCGCGGTGCGTGCTGGTGATCATGTCGTCCACGCGCAGCGCCGCGCACACACCGGCGGCGATGGCCTCCTGGCCCGTGTACGGGTGGATGCCGCCGATGATGTCACCGGAGCGGACGAGCTCGACCGCCCGCTCCTCGAACCGGCGGATCAGCCGCACCGTGCGGTACAGGCCGACGTCGGTGTCCGGGGCGTGTGCCGCCACGGCGGTCAGGCGCGCCACACGGGCGGGCAGAACTCCGGGTCGGCGTAGTCCGGCTTGCCGTCCGCGGTGCGCCGCACGAGCGAGTCGTGGTTGTAGAAGGCGAGGTTGCCGTCGGACAGGGGGAACTCGCGGTAGGCGTTGTCGCCGTCCTGCAGGTGCAGCGAGATGGCCTGGCGGGGCCGGGTGGAGCGGTTGGGCCCGCTGCCGTGGTAGGTCCGGCAGTGGTGGAAGCTCATGTGCCCCTTGGGGATGATCATCGGGATCTTCCGGACCGTGGTGCCGTTGTGCTCTGCGTTGGCCGTGAGCAGGTTCTCCAGGTGGTCCGGGTCCCGTTCGGCGAAGTGCTTGGTGGCGCTGTCGTCCGAGCCGACCTCCTCCCAGACGTGGCTGCCGTCGACCATGGTGATCGTGCCCAGTTCCTCGTCGCAGTCGTGGAACGGGATGAACGCGGTGAGCATCCGGTCCGACGAGGACGACGACCAGTAGTGCTTGTCGAAGTGCCAGGGCACGACGTTGGACGGCTCCTCGGCGATCGGCGGCTTGTAGATCAGGGTCGACTGGAACACCCGGATCTCGTCAGCCTCCGCCAGCCGCGCGGCCACCGCGCCGATCAGCGGCTTGAGCAGCGCCTTGGCGATCGCGTCGCTCTCGTAGTGCACGTAGTCGTTGTGGCGCTGGACATCACCGTGCTCCGGCGTCCAATAGGCCAGCCGGGGCGGGCGCGTCGGCAGCAAGCGGCTGCGCTCCCCCGCGTAGTACAGGTCGACCGCGGCGGCCAGCTCGTCCACCTCGTCGTCGGAGAACAGCTTCTTCGACAGGTACCAGCCGTGCTCGGCGTAGAACCGGACCTCGTCGTCGGTCGGGAGCAGGGCGCGCTCCTGCTCGGTCAGCGCGAACTCGTTCACGGTGCTCTCCCCTTCAGCCGGCCGTCGTGCCGGACAGCTCGCCCTGCTTCGCCTCGTACAGCGCCTTGATGTTCCCGCTGCCGAAGGTCAGCGCGCCCCGCCGCTCGATGATCTCCAGGAAGAGCGTCCGGCGCACGTGCATCGACTCGGTGAAGATCTGCAGCAACTGCCCCCAGTGGTCCCGGTCGACCAGCACGCCGAGCCGGCGCAGCTCGTCCAGCGGCGCGTCCAGGTGGCCGACCCGTTCTTCGAGCGCGTCGTAGTAGGTGCCCGGCGTGCCGAGGAACCGCACGCCCTTGTCGCCGAGCGTGCTCACCGCCTTGACGATGTCGTCGGTGCCGAACGCGACGTGCTGCACGCCCGCGCCCGCGTGCCAGGTCAGGAAGTTGTCGATCTGACCGGGTTGGCGCTGCGGGTCCGGCTCGATCAACGTGAACGTGACGTGCCCGGACGGGCTCTGCACCACCTTGGAGTCCATGCCCTGGCCGCCGACCTCGACGTACTCCTCGAAGACCTGCGTGAACCCGAACACGTCCACGTAGTACTGGGCGGTCGGGGTGAGGCCGCCCGCGGGCACGCAGATCGCCAGGTGGTCGATCGCGCGCAGCAGCTTGTCGTCGGTGTGCGGCTCGGGGTCGGTGACCTCGATCGCGCCGGGCAGGAACTCCTTCGGCGAGCCGTGCCGCTCGACCAGCCGGTGCGTCACGTCGGAGAACCCGGAGACCTCGGCCACGACGACCCGCTGGTCGCGCCCGCCCGGTCCCCCGGTCACGTACTCGCGCGGTGGCGACACCGGCTCGGCGCCGCGCTCGGTGAGGCCGCGGTAGGCGGCTTCGACGTCGTCCACGCCGATGCCCACGACCGCCACGCCGTCGCCGTGCTTGCGCACGTACTCGGTCGCGGGGTGGTCGGGGACCAGGCCGGTGGTCAGGACGACCTGGATGTCGCCCTGCCGCAACAACAACGAGCGCACGCCGTCCAGCCCGGTCTCGGGCCCGCCCTGACCGCAGATCTTGAACCCGAAGGCGGTGCAGAGGTAGAACGCCGCCTGCCTCGCGTCGCCCACGTACAACTCGATGTGGTCAATCCCGGAAATGTTCATCAGGCATCCCGATCACTTCCCGGAGCACGTCAGCGGCTCCCGAGACGGTGGTCATGCGGCCGTACTGACCGCTGTCGAGTTCCATGCGCACGCCGTAGCGCTGTTCGACCTGGTGCACCAGCCAGGCCAGTTCCATCGATTCGATCAGCTCGGGGACGTCCTGCGCGGGCCTGCCGTGCAGGCTCGCGAGCATCGCCAGGATGTCCTCGCGGTCGGGCGGCGCGCTCATCGCGCCACCTCCTGCGCGGCGTGGCGGAGCACCGAGCGGTCGCGGACCAGCTTCCCGGTGGTGGTGCGCGGCATCGCGTCGAGGACTTGCAGCCGTCGCGGTCGCTTGTAGGGAGCGAGCCGTTCGGCCAAGGCTGCTTGGACGGATGCCGCCGTGGCGGGCGCGTCGAGCTGGGCGTAGGCGGTGATGACGTCGTCGTGCAGCACCACTGCGGCCACCACGCCCGGCAGTTCGGCCAACGTCGCCTCCACCTCGGTCAGGTCGACCTTCAGGCCGCCGACCGACACCTGGGAGTCGAGGCGGCCCTTGACGGTGACGAGCCCGGTGTCCGGGTCGACCTCGCCCGCGTCCCTGGTGTGCAGCCAGCCGTCCGCCCACCGGTCCGGGTCGGACAAGCCGACGTACGGCGACTCCGCCCGGCTCACCAGCAGCTCGCCGTCCCGCTCGACGACCGACAGCCCGGGTGCCGGGGTCAGGGCCGGCCGGTGCTCGCCGAACAGGTCGGTGGCGATCACGCCGACTTCGGTCATCCCCCACATGTTGCCCAGCGGCACGCCGTACTTCGCGGTGAAGGCGGCGGCGGTCGCGGCGGGCACCGCTTCGCCGCCGGTGGTCATCCGCTTGAGCTGCGGCAGGGACGGCGGGTCCACCACGGACGCGAGCAGTCCGATGTGGAACGGCACGCCCAGCACCGTCGCCGGGGTCGGTTCAGCCGCGACCGCGTCCAGCACGCTGTCGCCGGTGAGCCGTTCGGGCGGCCTGACCTGGACACCGGCGTGCAGGCCGTACAGCAGGGCGCCGACCAGGCCGAGCACGTGCACCATCGAGGCCAGCACGACGATCCGCTCGCCGGGCTGCGGCACGCCGTCGATCCGGGTGTACCGCTCGATCTCGGCGACCAGGTCGGCGGCCGTGCGGCCGATCACCTTGGACGGGCCGGTGGAGCCGGAGCTGAGCTGGATCACCGCGTGCGGTGTCGCGGCGGGACGGCCGGGGCGGGCCGTGACGGTCTCCTCCACGTCCGCGAACGGGCTCAGCGGGCTGCTCGTGATCCGTCCCGGCTCGACCACCACCTGCGGCGCGAGCCTGCCGAGCGCGGCGTCGACCTCGAACGCGGTGAGCCGGTGGTCGAGCAGGCTCACCTGGGCGCCGATGCGCCACCCGGCGAGGAGGTTGGCCACGTACGCGATCGAGGGCGGCAGGCGCAGCGCGAGCGACCCGCCCGCGCGCAGCCCCGCCTCCGCCAGGCGTGCCTGCCGTTGCGCGACCAACCGGCGCAGCGCGGCCCGGTCGACCGGTCCGCACGAGTGGAGGCAGCTCTCGTCGTCCGCGCCGCGCAGCAGGATCTCGTCGACCCATTCCGAACTTGCCACGAGGGCCGATCCGGCCGGCGCCAGGCCTTTTGTCATCAGTTCTCCCGCCTGGTTCCGGAGGTCATTCGAAAATGTTGCGCGGAACTTTCGACTCAGCCGCGTACCGAGTGAGCCGAATCGTACGTCAGGGTTCACCCGACGCACCATCGGCCAATCGGCCGTGATGAATCATCGGGTTTCCCTATCGGCCCGCCGGTCATTGATCAATGCGGCCAGCCGATCGAGACCGCGGTCGATCAGGTCGACCGATACGACACTGCAGGAAAGGCGCAGGGCGCGGACTTCCGAACTGTCGTCGTAGAAATGCCCCATTGGTGTCCACAGCACGCCGTAGTCGCGGGCGGAGCGTTCCAGGAGCGCGTCGTCGACCACGAACGGGACGGTGACCACGACGAAGAACCCACCGGTCGGCACGGTCCAGGTGACGTCCGTGCCGGGCGGGAAGCGCTCGGCCAGCCCGGTCACGAGGTGCCGCAGGTTCCGGTCGTAGAGCTGCCGCTCCGGCGCGGTCGCCGTGGTGAGGCGGCAGCCGTGCGCCAGCAGCTTGCCGCCGACGACGGCCTGCGCGATCGGCGAGGTGTTCACCGTCAGCATGCTCTTGATCTTGGACAGCTGGTCCGCGAACAGGCCGACCACGCCGTCGGCGCCGACCACCCGCTGGTCGGCGACCGCGTAGCCCACCCGGGCGCCGGGCAGCACGGACTTGGCGAAGGAGCCCAGGTAGACGACCCGCCGGTCCTCGTCCAGGGCTTTGAGCGTGGGTATCCGGTCCGAGTCGCCGTGGAACAGCCCGTAGGGGTTGTCCTCGATCAGCAGGACGTCCTCGGCGGCGGCCACCTCCAGCAGTCGCCGCCTGGTCGCCACGTCCAGGCTCAGCCCCGACGGGTTGGCGAAGTCGGGCACCACGTAGCAGGCGCGCGGCCTGCGACCGGCGGCGCGCTCCCGCCGGATCACGGCGACCAGGTCGTCCAGGTCGACCCCGTGCTCACCGGTGCGCACCGGGCGGACGGGCAGGTCGACCAGCCGCGCCGCGCCGGTCAATCCGACGTAGGTCGGTGACACCGCGAGCAGGACGTCACACTCGTCGGCGCGCAGCGCGCGCAGCACTAGGAACATCGCCTCCTGGCAGCCCGCGGTGACCACCACCGATTCCGGGTCGATCGCGATGCCCTCGTCCAGCCGCAGGTTTTCCGCGACCAGTTCGTGGATGATCCCCTTGGTCCGACCGTACTGCAATACGGTGCGCCGCACCTGTTCTTCGGTCCGCCCGAGCTCTTGTGCGAGATAGCGGCAGAACTCGCGCAGATATCGGTGCACGTCCTCCAGGTCGAAGAACTCCTCGCTCGGCCGGCCGGCCGCCAGCGGTATCGCCTCCGGATAGTGGATCGCGACCTCGTTGAGGAAATTCATCGAGTTGAGCGCCGGGTCCTCCAACGCGCCGAACAACGTCCCGGTGGTCAGGTCCGCGATGTTCTCCGCGGTGACCGGCGGTGTGCTCACCGGAGGTCCCCCTCCGTGGTCCGACGGCGCTCGCGGGCGGCCACGACCGCGCGCAGCAGGTCGTCCAGCTCGTCGTCGGAGAGGTCGGCCAGCGCGGCGTCGCGGGCGGTGTCGTCAGGCGGGTCGGGAGCGAGTTCGGCCGACACGACCTCGGCGAGGGCCGCGATCGTGGGCGAGGTGACGATGCGGTCCATCGGCAGGGTGACGCCGTAGAGGTCGGCGATGCGGGCGGCGAACCGGACCGCGGTCAGCGACCCGCTGCCGCGGGCGAACAGGTTGTCGTGCGGCCCGATCGGTTCGGTGGTGCGCAGGAGCTCAGCCCAGATCCCGGCCATGGTCTCCTCGATCCGGTCACGCGACGGCACCGGGTCCTCGTCCGCCTCCGGCTCCGCGGTGACGGGCCTGACCACGCCGTTCGGCGACGGCTCGGTCACCGCCGACCAGTCCCCCTCGGGAGCGGGCACCGGTAGCTCCGCCACCGCGGTGTCCGCGGAGGCGTGCTCCAGCACCGCCACCACCGACCGCAGCAACCAGGCGGCGAACCCCGGGTCGGTGCGGTGCTCCAGGGTCAGCGTGCCGCGCTCGTCCGCCCGCAGGTCGAGGTCGGCTTCGGCGGTGCCCGTCAGGACGGCGTGGCCGCGCACGGTCACGCCGGGCAGGTCCAGCGCCGGTGCGGCACGCGGCCCGAAGGTGAACCGCGGCGCGGACAGGTCGACCTCGAGTTCCTCGGCGAGCTTCGTCAGCGGGACCTCGTCGTGCGACACCGCGTGCGCGGTGGCGTTCCGCACCCGGACCAGCAGGTCGCCGAACGCCGGTTCGCCCGCCAGGGACACCCGGACGGGGACCGCGTCGGCGAACGGGCCCGCGATCGGCTCCAGCTCCACCCGCACGCGACCGCTCACCGGCACTTCGACCACGAGGTCGTCCACCCGGGCGTACCGGGACAGCACCACGGCGTACGCGGCGAGGGACACCGTGGACAAGGTGGCTCCGACGCCTTCCGCCACGTCGACCAGTCGTCGGACCGCGGCGGGGTCGACCGCCGCCGTCACCCGGTCGGCACGGTGTCCGGTCGGGAGCCGCAGTGGTGCGGGCACGTCACGCAACACCTCGCGCCAGTGCTCCAGCTGACGCACCAACTCCTCGCCGTCCAACCGCTCACGCTGCCACACGGCGTAATCCCCGTAGTCCATCCACGACGGAGGCAGCTCGGCCAGCCCTTCGCCGTACACAGTGGACAGATCGGCCATCAGCATCGCCAGTGCGGAGCGGTCGGCGATGACCCGGTGCGCCACCAGCGCGACCAGGAACAGGTCCGCGCCGACCTCGATCACCGAGGCCCTCAGCAACGGCTCACGGGAGAGGTCGAACGGCCGCCCGACCAGCGCCGCGGCCATCGACTCGGCCCGTTCGACGTCACCGGGCACGACGACGTGCTCCACCACCACGCGACCGGTCTCCGAGACGACCTGCTCGCCGGAGGCGCTGACGCTCGTCCGGAGCGTCGGGTGCCGGGCGACCACGACGTCCATCGCCCGTTGCAGCGCGACGGGATCGACCGGACCGTCCAGCCAGGTCGCGTGGGACAGGGGCTCTGGCAGCGACAGGGCGTGCTCCTGCGCGAACGACAGCGGATACCGCACGAACTACCTCCCGTGGGGCGCGTCCGCCAGAGCCCGTTGCCGCATGAGGAACTTGCGGACCTTCCCGGTCGGCCCGACCGTCAGCTGCGCGTCGGGCACCACGTCGACCCGGCGCACCGTGCGCGCCACCGCCTCGCCGACCGCGGCGCGGACCTCCTCACCCCGGTCCAGCGCGGGGTCGGCGCCCTCGTGCAGCACCAGCAGCACGTCGGTGATCGGCGGACCGTCCTCCCGCCTGGTCGCCAGGACCGTGCAGTCGCGGACGTCCGGGCACCGGGCGAGGATGCGCTCCTCGGTCAACGCGGTGTAGAGCCAGTTCCCGTCGCCGAGGTCCACCGCGTCACTGGCCCGGTCGAGGTGGTAGTAGTAGCCCTCCTCGTCCCGGTACATCAGGTCACCGGTCAGGTAGTAGCCGTTGAGGCGGTTGCGGTAGGTGGCGGTGGAGTCGTTCCAGTAGCCGGGCGCGAGCGTCGGCGACTTGAGCCCGCACTGACCGACCTGGCCCACCGGCACCTCCTCGCCCGTCGTCACGTCCAGCAACGCCACTTCCGCGAACGGGTACGGCTTGCCGACGCAGCGGTCGTAGCGGTCGCTGCCGAGCCGGTGGCTCATGGCGAACGCGGCGTGGCCCATCTCGGTCGAGCCCAGCGTGTCGATGAACTTCGAGCCCGGCACGTCGACCACGCCGTCCGCCGTCCACACGGGGTGGCTGCCGACCGCGACGAGCTTGCGGATGTGCGCCTCGTGCGCGCAGTCGCCGGTGCTGGACCAGTTGCGCACCGAGCTCAGGTCGCGCCGGGACAGGTCGAACCGAGCCAGCTCCGCCCAGGTGACCGCGAAACCGAACACCCCGGTGGGCCGCCACCGCTCGATGGCGTCCAGGACCACCTCGCCGCTGTGCTCGAACGGCCCGCCCTGCCCGGACAGGCACAGCAGCTCGTAGCCGTTGCACAGCGCCTGGTTCACCACGATGATCCCGGCGGCGTGCGCGGCGGGCAGCACGGACAGCTCGCGCACCTGCCCGTGCGGCCTGGCTTCGGTGAGCCGCACCGCGCGCACCGCGGCGAACAGGGAGTGGTGCGAGTGCACGACCGGCGTCGGCATCCGGGTGGTGCCCGACGAGTGCGTGATCGCCACCGGGTCGTCGCCGTGGTGGCGGTAGGGCGGGGGTGCCTGGGCGGGGTCACCGATGCCGGTCTCCGCGGCGTCACCCAGGACCGGCACGCCCAGTTCGTGGTCCCGCAGCGCGGCGTGGTCGGCGTCGACCAGCACGCCGACGCCGCGCAGCCGGCGGACGAACTCCGCGGCGACCTCGATCGGCATGCTCCCGTTCATCAGCGCCGGGATCGCACCGAGGTGGTTGAGCGCGAAGAAGTTGAGGAACACGTCGGCCGCCGACGTGACGAACACGGCGACGGGGTCACGTCGGCCGATCCCCTTGCGGGCGAACCAGTCCGCGCGCGCGGCGACCCGTTCGGCCAGGTCGCGCAGCGACAGCGGCGTCCACGCGGGGATGCCGTCCACGTCGACGTCGAAGGTCAGCCGGGGGGCGTCCAGGTCGGCACCGTGCTCCAGCAGCATGGGCAGCACGTTGCCCGCGCCGACCCGCATGTCCTGTGCCAGCGCGGTGCGCAGGTTCGCCCGACTCATCAGACCTCCCGTTTGCGGAGAACAGTGGACCACCGAACGGAAGACACCAAGCCGGGTTCCCGCATCGGCGGCGGTGGGGCGGCGGCGCTCGGCGAACTGCGGCGGTGGCGATCGCCGGTCTCGTGAACCTGGCGACCGCGGGCGCGGGCGTGTGCACCGAGACTAGGTTCGCGATTCCCCTGTGGCAATCAGGCTTTCGGACGTGTCCGCAGTGGCTGCGGAAGACTTCGGGTTCCCGGCCAGCCGGGCCGTGATCGCGGCGCCGATCCGCGCGACCGGCTCCGGCAGCAGCATGTGCTCGTGCAGGCAGTCCACTTCGACCACGTCGACCGGTCCGCTCACGCAGTCGTCCCACGAGCCCACCTTCGCCTCGGTGGTCTCCTCGTCCTCGGTGGCGGACAGGAACAGCACCGGACAGCGGACCCGACCGGGGCGATGCCGTTGTGCCACCGCGAGGTTGTTCCGGATCACGTGCGGCAAGGCGAGCAGTTGGCGATCCGGCCAGTCGTGCAGCCCCAGCCCGGGCCGACCGCGGACCACCTCCAGCATCCGGCGCACCGGGTCGGGGTCGTCCGGCTCGACCACCGGCTGGTAGCCGAGCTCGCGGAGCACGAAGTCGCACACCAGCCACAGGTCGTCATCGGCCACGCTGAGGCTGTTCGGCAGGCCGGGCAGCGTGTCACCGATGACGAGCAGGCCCACCTCGTGGCCGCGGCGCTCCAGTTCCTCGGCGATCGCGTGCGCCGTGTTGCCGCCGATCGACCACCCGAACAGGTGGTACGGGCCGTGCGGCTGGGTGAGCCTGATCCGGTCGGCGAAGTCCCGCGCCACCTCGGCCATGTCCACCGGGAGCGGTTCGGGCCTGCGCAGACCGCGCAGTTGCAGGCCGTACACCGGGTGCTCGGGCGCGAGGTGCGGCAGCAGCGCGAGGTAGCACCAGCTCGCACCGACCAACGGCGGCGCGCAGAACAGCGCGGGGCCGGCACCGCCCTCCCGCAGCGGCAGCACCAGGTCCAGGACGCCACCGGCGCGGCGGATGTCGGCCCGCCGCTGTCTCGCCCACGCGAACTCCTCGGCCGCCGGCAGCGCCTTCACCCTGGACCCGTCCACCGGACCGTCCTCCCGCTCGCGTGTGGTCACGTGCCGGACGCCAACTCGACCAGGTGGGCGGCGGCGGCCGCCGCGCCACCGGCGGCGGCGAACTCCGCCCCGATCCGACGAGCGTTGCGCCGGTAGTCCGGCTCGTCGAGCACCGCCCGCACGGCGGCGTCCAGTTCGGCCACTGTGACGTCGAGGATCGGCACCTCGATGCCCGCGCCCGACCGGGCCACCTGCCGCGCCAGCGCCACTTGCTCGGCCCGGACGGGCGCGACGACCATCGGCACCCCGAAGGTGAGCGCTTCGTTGACGGCGCCACCCGCGTGGCACACCACCGCGTCCAGCTTCGGCATCAGGTCGAGCATCGGCACCAGCTCGGCGGTGATGGCGTCGTCCGGGAAGGACTCCGCGGCCACGCCCGAAGTGACGAACACCGCCTGCACCTCGTCCGCCATGGGTGCGAGCACCGCGGCGGCCCGGTCGTAGAAGTCGCCGATCATGTGGCCGACCAGCGTGCCGACCGTCACCAGCACGTGCCTGCGGTCGGGATCCCAGCGGTGCCAGGGGAAATCGGGCGCGTTCGGCCGGGTGCCCAGTGCCGCGCCGGTGAGCACGCAGCGGTCCGGCAGCACGGCGTCGCCCACGAGTCCGGGCGTCATCAGGGCGATCACCAGGTGCGGCGAGAACCGGGGGTCGATCGGCTCGTCGGACAGGCCCGCCATCGCCACCGCCTGCGCCATCTTGTCGGCCAGGTAGTCCTCGAACCCGACGAGGTCTTCGGGCGGGGTCAGCTCCAGCGTGCCCGTGCACAGGGTCGCCCACGGAATGCCGTGCCGGTGCGCCACCAACGCACCGGCCAGCGCGTACTGCTCGGTGACGACGACGTCCGGCTTGTGCTCCAGCACAGCTTCATCGACGGGGCCGAGGGTGAAGCGGGTGAACGGGATCAGGTACCCGTCCCACATCGCCCGCACCCCGGCCATGCCCATCTCGTCGTAGCGGCGATAAGCCCGTGCGCCGGTGGGGTGCACGGTCGCGTCCGGACCGACCAGCGGGCGCAGCACGTTCTCCGGACCGCACCAGACGACGTCGTGACCCGCGCGGGCGAGTTCCTGCCCGATCGCGAGCATGGGGTAGAGGTGGCCTTGCAGCGGCAGTACGACCAGCAGAAACCGCGACACCGCAACATGGTGGCACACATTGACGTTCCCCGGAACGACGTGGTGGGATCCCGAAGTGTGACCGCTCTCGACGCGGTGTCGGTGTACACACCGGCTTTCCGCGTTCCCCTCGAGGACTTGGCCGACCCGCTCGGCCTGACCGACATCCAGGTCAGGCTCTTCCGGCGGTTCCACGGGCTCGACCAGGTCCGGTTCGACCCGGACCGGTCGCCCGCCGAGCTGTTGCGCGCCGCCGTGGAAGGGCTCGCCGAGCTGCGCGGCCAGGAGCACCGGGTCCGGTACGTGATCCACGGCCGCGCGATGCCGGTCGTCGTGCCGTACCCGCACAACCCGCTGCACGACGTCTGCCGTGAGCTGGGACTCGGTCACGCGCTGGCTTTCACCGTCACGCAACAGAGTTGCGCGAGCGGGCTGCTGGCGGTCGAGCTGGCCGGTCGGCTGCTCGCCCGCGACCCGGACGACGCCTTGGCGTTGGTGCTGACGGGCGAGAAGGCGTTCACCCGCCACGCCCGGCTGATTCCCGGCACGTCGCTGTTCGGCGAGGGCGCGTCCGCGTGCCTGGTGAGCGCCAACGGGCCGCGCGACCGGATGTTGTCCTTCGTGTGCGCCCAACGCGGTGAATTCGACGGCGAGTTCGGCGACCGGGAGGAAGAGTTCCAACGCCAGTACCGCCCGTCCCTGGCCGAGGTGATCAACCGGGCCGTCGCCGACGCGGGGCTCACCCTGGACGACATCCGGTTGGTCCTGCCGCACAACGTCAACGTCGTGACCTGGCAACGCCTCTGCTCGCTCATGGATTTCCCGGTGCAGCGGGTGCTGCTGTCGAACGTGCCCGACCACGGCCACCTGTTCTGCACCGACGCGTTCGCCAACTACCGCACCGCCAGGGAGCGCGGCCTGCTCCGCGAGGGCGACCACTACCTCGTCGCGACCGTCGGCGCCGGAGCCGGGGCGACGTTCTCCGCGATGGTGTTCCAGCACTGATCCCACGTCCCACTCAGGAGGCCGCCATGACCGCACCGGACGCCCAGGTCGACAGCGCATTGCGGGAACGCGTGGTCGAAGCCATGACCACCGTCCTCAAGCGGCTGGTCGAGCGCGAGGAGCCGATCACCGAGGACATGCACATGGCCGACGAGCTGGGGGTCAGCTCGTCGCTGGGTTTGGAGCTGCTGCTGGAGGTGGAGGAGCAGCTCGGCATCCAGATCGACGTGGAGCGGATGCGCCCGGACGAGTTGCTGACCGTCGGCGAGCTGGCCACGTTCATCGCCGGCCACAGCCGGCCCTGGTGATGCGTCTGGTCCGCGCGGGGCGCAGGGCTTTCACCGGCAACGCCGACGTCCTCGCCGACGACGACCACCGCGCGCAGGTGACCGACTACTTCGCGGACCTCGTCCGACCCTTCGACGCCGGACCCGTCACCGACCTGTCCGGCCAGTCCTACGGCGAGATGGCGAAGGCGTTGGTGTCGGACGTCGTGCCCCCGACGGAGCCGGTCGACCTGCTGGTGCTGGCGTTCTCGATCCACGACGTGTGGCCGGGCCGGGCGACGGCGACCTACCTCAGCCACGTCTGCCCGGGCACGCCGATGTCGTTCGCCGTGTGCGACCAGGGCAGCGCGTCGCCGTTCACCGGTTTGCGGTTGATCGGTGACTACGGCGTGCGGCGGGCGCTGCTGGTCGTGGTCGAACAGGCCGCACTGCCCTACGAGTCGGCGGCGGCGACACCGTGGGCACACCGGGGCGTGGCCATGTTGTACGAGGGGAGCGCGGGTGCTCGGGCTACCGAGGTGCTCCAGTACCCCGACGTGGGGCCGGATACCGTAGCCGAACTGGCTCGGCGAGGGGTGGCCGAGCTGTCGGCCGGCCACCCCGGCGCACGGGTCGCGCTGAGCGACTCGCTCGCCGCAGTGTGGCCGGACCACCCCGACCACACCCGCGCGCCGGCCGGGCAGCCCACGACGGGTGTCTGGTGGGATCTGGCCGGTGCGCAAGAGGACACGGTGCTGGCGGGCGACTACGACCCGGAACTGCGCTACCTCTGCCTCGCCCGGGTCGCGGCTGGTCAGTCCTCAGTGGACTGATCGGCTGCCTCGGTCAGGCGCCGGTGACGGCCGGTCGGGGTTGTGCGCCGGTCGGCACGTCCGACCGGAACGCGGCCTCGACGGCCACCTCCTCCACCGCGTACAACATCGCTTCCACCTGCTCGGGCGGGAAGACCTCGGTGTCGTTGACCACCTGGAGGTACACGGCGTCCGGGTGGTCCTCGATGTTGACGAACAGCTGGTCGGTCCACCGGTAGACAAACTTGTGCCACATGACCTGCGTTTCGGGGAGCTTGGCCCTGATCTCGTCCTCGGTGAGGGGCGCGGCGTCCGCCACCGCGTCGGCCTGGGCCCTGGTGCTGAACCGCCGGTCGTTGATCCGGCACGTGATCCGGGCCGGGTAGCCGCGTTCGGCGTCCAGGCGCGCGGCCAGCTCCGCCAACTGGTCGGGGTCGTAGTAGGAGTTCATCAGGGCCGCGGTGCTGGCCTGGCGCGCCTGCGCGATCACGTCGTCGACCGTGCCGTCGAGGTCGAGGGTGAGCACGGCGTTCTGGACCACCGAGCCGATGACGTCGGCCAACCCGGGCCGGTACCGGTTGCCCCCGGCCACGTGCAAGGTCAGCGGGTTGACGCCGGTGGTCCGGGCGATCGCGGTGGCGATCACCGCGAGCAACACCCGTCCGGTGTCCGTGCGGGTCCGCCGGGCGATCTCGACCACGGCCAAGTAGGCGGCCCGCGACTGGAACCGCACGTTGCGGCACCGCCGCCCCGCCTCGTAGTCCGGCGCACCCGACCCGCCGAACGTCAGCGGTGGCAGGGAACGGAGGTGGCCCTCCCAGTAGCGCATCGCCCGGTCGCTGACCCGCCGCAACTCCGGCGTCGCCTCCCGACGGGCGAGGTCGGCGAGCCGCACCGCGTCCGGGTCCACCGGGCGGCCGACCAGCTCGCCGAGGTCGAGGTCGGTCATGAGCAGCAACCCGCCCACGCCGTCCACGACCATGTGGCCGAGGGTGAGCACCAGGGACACCGCTTCGCCCCGGTACTGCATCACGCCCATTCGCAGCGGCCACGGGGTGTGCTCTTCTAGCGGGGCCGCCATCCACTTGAGCCACAGCCTGTTGCCGTGGTCGACGGCATCGGTGCGGTCGAGGTGGTCGGCGAAGGTCATGACTTCCAGGTCGATCTCGCCCGACCCGTGCACCACCTGGCACGGCTTGCCCTCGTCGTCGGTGCCGAACCGCGTCCGCAGCGCGGGGTGCTTGCTCATCAGCCGGCTCAGGCGATCGGCGACGTCGGCGACGGTGAGGCCCTCCGGCAGGTGGTGCGCACCGCTGATGTTGTAGGTCCAGTCGCTGTTGCGCATGTCGTGGAGGATGGTCTTCTGCCCCCAGGTCAGCGGCGCGGTTCCCGCTCCGGGCCCGGAGAACGGCACGGGCACCAGGTCGTGGACGATCCGTTTACCCATCGGCTCTCCCGAAGATCACGCTCACGTTGTGGCCACCGAAGCCGAACGAGTTGGACATGACCGCGCCCACCGCGGCGGGCAGCGCCTCACCGCGGACGTGGTTGAGGTCGCAGGCCGGGTCGGGATCGTCCAGGTTGTGGGTCGGTGGGAGCAGCCCCTTGCGCATGGCGACGATGCCGATCGCCGCTTCGGCCACACCCGACGCGCCGAGCATGTGCCCGGTGACACCCTTGGTCGAGCTGACCGGCGGCATGGCGTCGCCGTACACGCCGCGGATCGCCGCCGCCTCGGCGGAGTCACCCGCCTTCGTGCCCGTGCCGTGCGCGTTGAGGTAGTCGATGTCACCTGTGGACAGTCCGGCATCCCGAAGTGCGATCCGCATGCTCTGCGCCGCGCTGGAGCCGTCGGGCCGGGGCGTGGTCGGGTGGTGCGCGTCGCTCGTCGCACCCCAGCCGAGCACCTCGGCGTGCACTGCCGCGCCGCGCGCCCGCGCGAAGTCGGACCGCTCCAGCACGAGCACGCCGGCGCCCTCACCGAGCACGAAACCGTTGCGGCGCCGGTCGAACGGGCGGCTCGCGGTGGTCGGGTCGGGCCAACCGCGGGCGAGGGCGAGCGCGTTGCCGAAGGCGTCGGCGAACGTCGGGAACAGCGGTGCCTCGGTGCACCCGCACACCACCACGTCCGCTTCGCCCGCCCGGAGGATGCGCATCGCCTCGCCGATGGACTGCCCACCGGCGGCGCACGCCGTGCCGGAGGACGACGTGTACCCCCGGATGCCGAACTTGATGGCGACCCGTGCCGCGGCCATGTTGGGCAGCACGCCGGGCAGCAGCAACGGGCTCACGCCCAGCCGGCCGCGCCGGGACCGCTCCACGGCTTGTTCCGCGAGCGTCGCGAGCCCACCGACCCCGGAGAGCACCACCGCGACGCGGTACGGGTCGACGTCGCGGCCGATCTCGATCCCGGCGTCGGCCAGGGCGTCGTCCGCGGCCCGCACGGCCATCACGATCGATCGGTCCACGACGCGCGATTCCTTCGGCGGCAGAACGCTTTCCGGGTCGATGGCCGGTCCGATCGCGGCCGCCTCGAGCACGCCGTGCAGCGGGTGGTCCTCCGGCGGGCGCACGATCGCGGACCGACCGGAGCACACCGCCTCGAAGACCTCCTCGACCGCCGTGCCGACCGGGCTGACCAGCCCGATCCCCGTCACGGCGACGCTCGCGCTCACGTCGCCGTTGCGGTCTGCGCGCGCCGGGCCACCTCGGCGCAGAACTCGCCGACCGTCATGGCGGCGAACCGCTCGGCCTCGTCCTCGTCGAACCGGACGCCGAAGTGGTCCTCCACCCGCAGCGAGAGCTCGGCCAGGGCCAGCGACTCGAGGTCGGCGCCTGCCGGTCCGAGCACCGTGTCGTCGTCCATGTCGGCGGTGCTGTACTTCATGACCGTCAACGAGTCGAAAAGGAACTGGCGGATCTCAGAATTCATGGCGGCACTTCCCCTCTCCGGGAGGTCAACGGGAATCTGCCCCACGGGAGTCTTGGCCGTCAAGCACGAGCCCATACCCGAATACGGGCTATGGACCGCGGTTCGGAACAGCCGCAGAATGTGCGCCATGCCCTCGGCGATGCTGGACCTCGTGACGCTCGGAGAGGCGCCGCCGGGGTCCCCTGCTGTCCACCTCGTCGGCGGGAAGACGCTGTCGTACGGCGACTTGGCCGCGCTCGTCGGCGAGGCCGAGAGATCACTGCGCCACGACACCAAGGCGTTGGTGCTGTGCGCGGGGGATCGTGACCTGCCCACCCTGTTGACCTACCTGGCCGCGCTGCGGCTCGGCCACACGGTCGCATTCCTTCCCACCTCCTCCGAAACACTTTCGAAGTACCACCCGGAATTCGTCGTGCCGGAGCCCGGCGGCGGGTCGGACCTGGCTGCCCGTGGCTACGTGCCCGTCGGCGAGGTGGGAGGATCGCACGTCTTCCGCAGGCGTTCGGCGCGACCGGCGGGTGACATCTTCCCGGACACGGCGCTGCTGCTGTCGACCTCCGGTACGACGGGGAGCCCCAAAGCGGTGCGGCTGTCGTACGACGCGATGGCCGAGAACGCCGACGCCATCGTCCGCGCGTTGGGCGTCACGTCCGCCGAACGGGCGCCGACCACGTTGCCGATCACCCATGCCTATGGCTTATCGGTGGTGAACAGCCACCTGAGTGCGGGGGCGAGCATCGTGCTGACCGACCGGTCGCCGTTGTCGTTGGCGCTGTGGGACCACGTGACGAGGGCGGGTGCCACCTCGTTCGCCGCCGTGCCGACGACCTACGCGGCGTTCGGACCGGCGCACGTGAACTTGTTGGAACGCACCGAGATCCGCACGATGACCCAAGCGGGCGCACGCCTCGGCGACGAGCTGACGATGCGGCTGGTGCGGATGATGCAGCGGCGGCAGGGCCGGTTCTTCCCCATGTACGGCCAGACCGAGGCCACCTCGCGGATCACGTGCCTTGACCCGGCCGCCCTCCCCGACCGCCTCGGCTCGGTCGGGACGGCGGTACCCGGCGGCGTCGTCACCATCGCGCCCGTCGAAGCACACGGCCGGGCCGCACCCGGCGAGGGCGCCGTGCACTACCGCGGTCCGGGCGTGATGCTCGGCTACGCGACCGGTCGCGACGACCTCGGCCGAGGGGCCGAGGTGGACGTCCTGGACACGGGCGACCTCGGATACCTGCGCGACGGCTACCTCTACCTCACCGGCCGCACCAAGCGGATCGTCAAGGTGCTCGGTGTCCGCACGAGCCTGGACGACCTGGAGCGGATGGTCGAGCGGTCCGACCACCCGTCCGCCGTGGTCTCCGACGACGACGTGGTGTACCTGTTCGGCGCGGGCGACCCGGATGTGCACGAGCAGCAGCGGCGGCACCTCGCCGAGGCGCTGGGGGTGCCGAGCCGGCACGTGGCGGTCCGCCACGTCGACCGCCTGCCGCGGACCCCCGGCGGCAAGGTCGACTACCCGGCGCTGGCGGCGGCCGTGGACGCCCAGGAGGTCGGGTAGTGGAACTGACGCACTGGCGACAGCTGTCCGATCGCGGCCCGGACCTCGTGCTGTGCCTCGACTTCCCTGGCGGACGGGCCGCGGCGGGGTTCGCGGACCTGGCGTCCGGTGCCCCGGTGGACGCCTGCTTCCTGCACATCGCCCAGCCGGGCTCGGGGTCGCTCGACGCGTGCGTCGACCGCTGGGTGGCAGACGTGGCGGCGACCGGCCGCCCGGTGCGCGCGGTGCTGGGGTACTGCGCCGGGTCGTCGCTGGCCACCTGCGTCGCCGATGCCGTCGCCGAGTCGGCGCCCGCGCCGGTGACCCTGCTCTTCGACGCCGCGGCGACCACGGCCGGTTCGTTCGGCGACCAGTTCACGTCCACCATCGAGACCTCCGCGGACCACCTGACCGCCGAGGAGCTGGACGACGCGCGTGCCTTGGCGGACGGGCTGGTCGAGGCGCACCCGGACGACCTGCCCCGCATCGCCGTGGCCCTGGTCGACCGGTACGACGCGTTGATGGGCGAGGTCGCCGCCCGGCTGTCGCTCAACCAGTTCTTCCGGCAGCAGCTCACCGGCGGGTTCACCGCTTACGTCGACTACATGCTGCTGGCCGCCCAGGGCCGGTTCGACACGCGCTCCGGGACGCCGTTGTTCGTGTCCTCGAAGGACCACGAGCCGCCCGTGGACGACGTCCGACGCCTCCCGCTGGACTTCGACCACGCCGACCTGCTGCGCGAGCCCGCGGTGCACGACCTCGTCGCCGAACTGCTGATAGGAGAGCGCCCGTGGTGAACGTGGCCGAGATAGCCGACGTCCTGTCCGCGCACCCCGGCGTCGGCCGGGCCGAGGTCGCCGTCGTGCGCCACGACGGCCGTGACGTCACGGTCGCCGCGGTCGAGCTGACCGAGTACCTGAGCGGGCCGGTGCTGCGCAACCACGTGCACCGACAGCTGGGCGAGGACTGCGGGCTCAACGGTGTGTTCGTCGTGGACCAGGTCCCGATGGTGGACGGCGTGGTGGACGCCGGGCAGTTGGCGGCGGCCGTCGCCGATGGCCGGTGCACCCTGTTCGAGGATCCGCGCGACGACGTCGAGCGGCGGGTCGCGGAGATCTGGTCGGCGCAGATGGACGTGCGGCCGGTCGGCGCGACCGACGACTTCCTGGAGCTGGGCGGCGACTCGCTGTCCGCGCTCGGCATCATCGCCGCGCTCGAAGCGGAGTTCGACCGGCCGTTGGACGTGTACGAGTTCATGAGCGCGTCCAACGTCCGACGGCTGGCCGAGGTCCTGCGGTAGCGATGACCCTCTCCGTGCACCGGCGGATCGCCGACATCGCCCGCGCCGAACCCGGTCGGACGGCCCTGATCGGGTTCGACGCCGACCTGGCCGAGCAGACCCTGTCGTGGGGGGAACTCGCCGGGTCGGTCGACGACGCGGTGGCCGCGCTGCGGGCGGCGCTCGACCCGGACGTGCCGTCGTGCGTCGTCGTGGAGGCGGCCAACACACTGGCCGCGGCGACCGGCATCGCGGCGGCGCTCGCGGCCGAGGTGCCCGTCTTCGCGCTGAACCCGGCCACCCCCGCGGCCGAGCGGGACGTCCTGTTCGGACTGATCGGCCGCCGCTACGGGCACGTCCACCTGATGGACGCCTGGAACCGGCCGGGGCCGCCGATCGTGTCGGCCACGCCGCCGTCGACCCGGGACGGTGCCGCGGCCTACCTGCTGGCGACCGGCGCGAGCACGGGCGTGCCGAAGGTCTCGGCGCGACCGGGGCCGTTGCGCTACGACCCCGCGCGGACGCCGTCGCTGGTGATCCGGCAGACCGGTTGGCGGACCGGCCAGCGGCAGCTCATCGTCGGTCCGCTGTACCACGCGGCGCCGTTCACCGTGTTCGTGGACGCGCTGCTGGACCTGAACACCGTTGTGCTGCAACCGTTCTTCGCTGCGCAGTGGACCGTCGACCTGGTGCGGCAGCGACGCATCGAGTGGGTGCAGCTGACGCCGACGCACATGCGCGAGATCCTGATGCTCGCCGACGCGGACCCGGCGGCCTTCACCAGCGTGCGCACGCTCCTGCACACGGCGGCCGCCTGCGACGCGGAGACCAAGCGCGGGTGGATCGACCTGCTCGGCCCCGAGCGGGTCTTCGAGCTGTACGGCGCGACCGAGGGCATCGGCGTGACGCTGGCCCGCGGCGACGAGTGGCTGGCCCGGCCCGGCACCGTCGGGCGCGGTGTGCTGACCCAGCTCCGCGTCCTGGACGACGACGGCAGGCCCGTCGCGCCGGGCGAGGCCGGCACCGTGTTCATGCGCACCCCCCAGCGGGTGGGCCGGTCCGACTACGTCAACGACCAGGTCGTCCGCACCACCCCGGACGGGTTCGCCACGGTGGGCGACCGCGGCAGACTCGACCGCGACGGCTACCTCTACCTCGAACCCCGCGACCACGGCACGATCAACGTCGGTGGTGAGAAGGTCGACCCGAACGAGGTCGAGGCCGCGTTGCTGGCCCACCCCGCGGTGGTGGACGCCGTCGCGCTGGCCGTGCCGCACGGGACCCTCGGGTCGGTGGTCGGCGTGCAGGTGGTGCTGCGACCCGAGGTGAGCGTCCGCAAGGCCGAACTCGCCGCGCACTGCGGCCGGCGCCTGGCCGGCTACAAGATTCCCAAGCACTTCGCGTTCGTCGACCGACTCCCCCGCTCGGCGGCCGGGAAGATCCAGCGCTGGCGGCTCGTCGCCGATCACGAAGGCGGTGCATTCACACCATGAACCCGACCGTGGACGACGTGCTCGACACCGGTTACCGGCACCCCCGCGACCCGGTGGAGCTGTGGCTGGCCCGGCAGTGGCAGGAGGTCATCGGGTTCGCCGTCGGCATCCGGGAGAACTTCTTCGAGCTGGGCGGCAACTCCCTGGACGCGGCGCGGGTCGTCAACGCCGTGTTCGAGGAACTGGGCGTCCAGCTGCCCCTGAACGTGATGACCGAGCACCCCACCGTGGAAGGCCTCGCCGCCCGGCTGCGCGACCACAACGGGCAGCTGTCCGACCCGCTGGTGGAGATCCAGCGCGGCGACGGGACCGCTCCCCCGTTGTTCCTGGTCCACCCGGCCAACGGGCAGGTCGGCCCGTACGCCGGGCTCGCCCAGGCGCTGGGCGAGGAGTTCACCGTGTTCGGGCTCCAGGCGGCCGGGCTCTACTCCGAAGTCGACCCGGTCGCCTGTGCAGGTGCCCTGGCGCAGACCTACGTCGAAGCCGTCCGCGCGGCGTGGCCGACCGGCCCCTACCTGCTCGGCGGCTGTTCTACCGGTGCGGCGGTCGCCCACGAGATGGCCGCCCGGCTCACCGAGGACGGCGCCGAGGTTCGGCTGCTGGTCCTGGTCGACGCCGAGCTCCTGGACATCGGACCCCGGTTCGACCAGCCGCCCGGTGACCTGGTCGCGGTCCTGGACCGGTGGAAGGAACTCGACCTCGTGCCGTCGGACGCGACCCCCGAGTTCGTCCGGCGTTCGGCGCGCGTGTGGCAGGCGAACGAGGTCGCCGTCCGCGACTGGGAACCCCGGCCGTACTCCGGTCCGCTCGACGTCTTCCTCAGCCCGTCGGGAGACCGGCCGGCGTTCGCGGACTGGCCATCGGCGGTGACGCGCGAGCACACGCCGCATGACGTGGCCGGCGCGCTGCGCGGGTTGATCGGCTGATCGGGATGAGCACCTCGATCGACACCGGTCAGCGCAGGCGGCGCGTGCGGCTCACGCCCGTCGACGCCATCCAGGTCAGCTCCGAGGGATCGCGCGCGGGCGAGGGACCCGTCACCCTCGGCCAGCTCAACATCCTGCAGTGGTTGGGGCGCGACGCCGACCACCCCAACGCGGTCCTGCGCGTCGAACTGCCCGTGCTCGACGGCAGGTCCGTGGACGACGTGGTCGAGACGGCCGCCGTGCTGGTGGCCAGGCACGAATCCCTGCGCACCACCTACGTCCGGGGCGAGCACCCCCGTCAGGTGGTCGCGGCGACGAGCACGTTCACGCTCCACGTGTGCGCCCTCGACGGGGGTCCGTGGGGGCCTCGCGACCGCTCGGCGGTGGCCGGGAGGCTGCTCGTGTGGTTGGGGGAACGGCGCGACACGGCGGCCACCACGCTGCGGATGGCGGTGGCCACCGACGAGCAGGGCACTGTCATCGCCTGCGTCGCGGGGTTCTCCCACCTGGCCGTCGACTTCGGCGCCATCGAGGTGCTCAAGCGGGAGTTCACCGAGATGCTCGGGCACCCGGACCTCCGGCAGGTGGGCGAGCCCCGCCACCAGCCGCTGGACCAGGCCGAGCTGGAGGCGACACCCGCCGAGCGGCGTCGGACCCGTGCGGCGAACGACTACGTGCGGGAGCTGGCGCGGCGGCAACCCCGCTGCCTGCTCGCGCTGCCGGGGGCCACGCGGTCCGGCGAGTCGCTGGCGGTGGAGCTGTCGTCGCCGGCCGCCGCGATGGCGGTGCGACAGGTGGCGGCACGCACCCGGTCCAGCCGGTCCTCCGTCGTGCTCGCCGCGACGTGCGCGGTGCTGGCACGGCGCACCGGCTACCGGGAGCTGGTGTTCCCATCGCTGTCGAGCAACCGCTTCGACCGCCGCCTGGTCGACTTCGTCGGTCCCCTGGCGCAGGGCAACCTCGTCGCCGTCGAGGTCGGCGACCGGAGCTTCGACGCACTGGTCAAGCACACGTGGACCGCGGTGCTGGAGGCGAGCAGGCACGCCAGGTACGACGGCGTCGAGCGCGGCGCGTCGGACGAGCGGATCCAATACGAGCGGGGTGTGCACTTCCTCTACGACCCGTTGTTCAACAGCCTCGTGCCCGAGTCGTGGTCCGGGGTCACTGCGGGCCTCCGGCACCGGCCGGAGGAGATCACCGCCGCGCTGCGGCGGACGGCGCTGCGATGGCGTCCGTTGTCCTACGACGCGACGCCGGTGCGGTTGAACCTGCACGAGGTGGACGGCCGGGTCCTGCTCGACCTGTGGTGCGCGGACACCGGACTGGTGCCCCGGGCCGAGGTGGAGTCGTTGTTGCTGGCCGTCGAGCGCCTGCTGGTCGGTGCGGCCGCGGGTGACCTCGACGCCTCGCGCACCCGCGAGGTCATCGGCCTGGACCCCGTCACCCGCACCTCGAACTGGGTGCTGGTCGACTCGTGCTGGGTCGACCTCGCCGAGGTGCAACAACTGCTGGACGAAGCCCTGGCGCCTTCGACGGCCCGCGTCTTCGGCTCGGTCGACGGCCGCGACCTGGTCGCCTACCTGACCGCGACCGACGCCGTGCGGACACCCGAACAGGCCCATGCCCGTTGCCTGGCAGCACTACCCGGCCGTCTCAACGCCATCGCCCCACGCCACTACGTCCTGTGCCCCACCGCCCCGGCCGACGCGTCGGACCCCGCCGCGTGGCCGCCACCCCTCACCACCGGCACCGGGCGTTGACCACTCCGAAGCCGAGCACGGCAATGGCGTCATGCGCGACGTGGAGCGATCCGCTTGGCAGTTCTGCCGCGGTTCGGACTGGGCCTGCGGGCCGTTCGGGTGGTCGAGCGGCGAGTTCGGCGGGCCGTACGGCCCGCCGGAGATCCTGGACTACGGCGGTTCGGCCTCGTGCGGCGCGGGTTGCCACCGGGCTGTGGCCGCCACCAGGTGAGGCAGTACCCCCGCGGTCAGTTCTCGATCGCCTGGTAGACAGCGGTCCAGAGGTCGTGCCACATCGGCAACCTCTGGTCACCGGTGTGCGCTCGCTGCATGAAGAAGATCGCCGTCATGTCCTGCTCAGGATCGTTGTACCAGGCGGTGCCGTAGAAGCCGCACCACCCGTAGCTGCCGACCGACTGGCCGAACGGGCTGCGGTGGGACCGGACCGACATCCCGAGACCCCAGCCCATCTCGTCGAAGAACCCCGGGTGGAACCCGGAGCCGGCCCGCTGCTCCGAGGTGAGCTGGTCGGCGGTCATCAGCGTGACCGACGGTCGGGAGAGCACCCGCCTGCCGCCGTGGGAGCCGCCGGCCAACAGAGCCGAAGCGAAGGCGAAGTAGTCCTGGGCGGTCGAGACCAGTCCGGCGGCACCTGATTCGAACGTCGGCGGCCGGCTCCACTGCCCGTCGGGGCCGTCGTCCACGACCTGCCCGCCGGTGACCGCACTGGCACGTTGGTACGCCGTCGCGAACCGGCCGATGTCCTCGCCGCGCACGCTGAAGGCGGTGTCCTTCATCCCGAGCGGATCGCAGATCCGCTCGCGGAGGGCGTCTCCGAAGGACATGCCGGTGGCCCTGGCGATGAGCACGCCGATCACGTTGGAGGCGGTGTCGTACATCCAGCGCTCACCCGGTTGGTAGGCGAGCGGAAGCGCGCCCAGCCCTCGCATCCACTCGTCCGGCGACGTGTAGTCGAGTGCGTTCAGCGCGTCGACGATCGGTACCCTTCCCGGTCTGGTCGGGATCATGCCGATGCCGCAGGTGAACGACAGCAGATCCCACAGCGTGATCGGGCGTTGCGCCGCGACGGTGTCGTCCAGCGGCCCGTGGAAATCGGCGAGCACGGTCATGTCCGCCAGCTCCGGGAGCAGGTCGTCAACCGGCTCATCCAGGCGCAGGGTGCCGTCGTCCACGAGTGTCATCGCGCACGCGGCGACCATCGGCTTGGTCATCGAGGCCGTGCGGCAGATCGTGTCGGCCGCCATCGGCGTCCCCGCGCCCTCGCCCTCGAAGGCGATGGTGCCCGCCGCTTCGACGTGCACCTCGCCGTGGCGGCCGAGAACCGCCACCGCACCGGGCACGAAGCCGGACTCGACTTGGCGCTCCAGCAGCTCTCGCACCCGAGCCAGCCCTCTCGACGAGAAGCCACCGGTGACCATTCCCCCGCACCTCATCCCATCCGTCCGCGCTCGCCTGTCGCGCAACGACCGTAGCCCTTCCGCGACCAGGCCAGGAGAAGACTTCGTCCCGCCACTACGGCTTGGCGGCACGTTCGGCTGCACGCCCTTCGGCATGTGCGGATGTTCGTCGACATGCGAGGTTCGGTGCACGTGGTCGGGCATCCGCTCGATCCGGAATCATCGGCAGACGGGCGTCCGGCGGTTGCCGTACGTCCGCTATGCCGACGACACCCTGCTCGGGTTCGCCGGACCCGAGGATCGGGGATCGTTCGGCACCCTGGTTGATCACAGGTACAGCCCTTGGTTGGAGATCTTCCTGCGGCAGAACGATCTTCGACCAAGGGCTGCGTGATCAGCGTGGGACCGACGGGCGTCGAATCGCAGGTTCACGGCCGTATGCGGGAAGGTCCCGGACACGGACAGGTTCACCCGCTGCCGGACATCGCCCGGTTACCCTCGTACCGTGCGGATCCTCTTCTCCAGCCTTGGCCACTACGGGCACACCTACCCCCTGTTGCCGCTCGCGATCGCCGCGAGGGAGCTGGGCCACGACGTCGGCTACTTCACCGGCGCCGCGTTCGCGAACACCCTCACCGCGCGCGGCATCGAGCACATCGTCGGCGGCATCGAGGTGCCTGAGGCGTTCGCCATCGCGACCAGTGACGCCCGGCCGAGGAGGCCGGAGGACGTCACCGAGCGGGTCGCGTACACCTTCGGCTCGGTGATGCCGCGCCGCTTCGCCACCGAACTCGCGCCGGTCATCGCCGACCGCAAGCCGAACCTGGTCGTGCACGAGTTCGGCAACCCGGGCGCGGGCCTCGCCGCCGACGTCGCGGGCGTACCCGCGCTGTGCCACTCGTTCGGCCGGATGTGGCAGGAGCCTGACTTCGCCGAGGCCGCGCTCGCCCACCTCACCGACCTCGGTGCGGAGTTGGGCGTCGAGGTCCCGCAGAGCGATCCCCTGGTGCTCGGCCACCTGTACCTCGACATCTGCCCACCGTCGTTGCAGAACCCGGCGTTCCTGACCTCGTCGGTGCACCGAACCCCACTGCGGCCGGTGCCGTTCACCGAGCCCGGCGAGCTGCCTTCGTGGGTGCTCGAACACCGCGAAACCCTGGTGTACCTGACGCTGGGCACGGCCTTCGGCGTCGTGGAGGTGCTGCGCACCGCTGCGGAGGGTCTGGCCGCGTTGGACGTGAAGGTGCTCGTGGCGACCGGACCGACGGTGGAACCGGACGCGCTCGGCGAACTGCCGGACAACGTCGTGGTGCTCCCGTGGATCCCGCAGGCCGACCTGCTGCCGCACGTCGACCTCGTGGTGCACCATGGCGGGGCCGGCACGACCATGGGCACGCTGGGCGCGGGCGTGCCGCAACTGGTCATACCGCAGGCGGCGGACCAGTTCAACAACGCCGACATGGTGACCGAGGCCGGGCTCGGCGACCGCGTGCTCGGCGCGGACGTGACCGCCGAGGTGTTCACGGCCAAGGCGAAACGACTGCTCACCGACGACGCCGTGCTCGGCGCGACCCGGGCCGTCGCCGCCGAAGTGGCCACCATGCCGTCACCGCACGACGTGGCCCGCACGCTGCCCGACTACGCCTGACGGGACTGTGGAACGAGTGGCTCGGGCGCACTTTCGGTGGCCTCGGACCACGGTGGGGTCCCCGGCCTCCTCGGGCAACTCGGTAGCACGCCGTTGGACGGCCATCTCGGCATCGAGCTCGGCGATCCGCCGACGAGTGCGACGTTGTCGATGCTGGTCTCCAGTAGTTGCCCGGTGGCGATCAGCTCCTCGCAGCGCCAGGTAAGGAGTGCACGTGGGAGTAGGTCCGCCTCGCGCGCCGCGGTGGTCCGCGCCCACCACGACCTCACCCACGCCGGAACCGCCCGCCGCGCCGGTCTGACCATGGCCCACGCCATCATCGGCGCGCACCGACGACAGCCCTCGTTCAACTCACCGCCCGGGACATCGTCCTTGCCGGCCAGAGGTTCCCCATCACCGCGCGACTTCCACCGGACACACGAGACGCCATCCGGATCACCGTCGTCAACGAGCCGCTGGACCGACCGGAGCAACGTCCGGTGAGTGCGCGAGAAGACCGTGCGGATCCACGAAATCACTTCCTTGGAGGTGCTCGCACCCCTGTGCTTGTATGCCCCGGGGACTCCTGGCAGCCGGTTGAGGATCGGTGCCCGTACGACGTGAAGAAACGCGGCAATGCACCTGCGGCCGATTCGACGAGCGGTTGGTCGACGAACCGCACCACCAGAGGATCCGCGGGAGCGCCATGACGACCGGAACACCTCCCGCGACGGCCGGGTTGCGCGTCACGTGGGCGAACTGGGTGGACGAGGCGGTGCGGCCGCGGTTGCGGATCGCGAGGCTGTTGCCGTCCGGTGGTGTGGGGCTGGTCGTGTTCCTGGCCGTGCTCCACTTCGTGTTGGGCCTGTTGCCGGTGGCCTTCGTGGTCGCGACGAGCGTGATGCTCGGCGAGGTGCCCGCCGCGGTCGGCGGCGGGGTCGGCAGCGCGGCCTGGGACCGGCTGACCTCGATCTTCCTGCTCGCCGCCGGCGCGTTCCTGCTCACCCAGATCCTCACCCCCGTGGGCAACGCCCTGGGCCTGCAGTTGCGGCGACGGGTGGACAGCGCGCTGCGGGACGACGCGATGGCGTTGATGCTGCGGCCGGTCGGCACCGGACCGTTGGAGGACCAGCGCACGCTGGACGAGCTGAACGAGGCCGTGCGCGCTTTCGAGCGCGACTGGGGCACACCGGGGCAGGCGTGTTTCGGCCTGGTGGCGCTGATCGCCCGCTACACCCGGCTGGTGGCGCTGGTGGTGGCCATCGGGCTGACGATCGGTTGGCCCGCGGGGCTCGGGGTCGGCGCGGCGGTGCTGGCGTTCCGCTACGGCCAGCGCGGCGGGCTGCGCAAGTACTCGCGGGTGGGGCGCGACCTCATCGGCAGGATGCGCGAGATCGGTTACCTGCACGAGCTCACGATGACCGACGTGGCGGCGAAGGAGATCCGGGTGTTCGGCCTCACCGGCTGGCTCGCGAATCGCTACGCGGCCGTGTGGGAGACCGTGCGCAACACCTTCGAACGTGCGCGCCGCCGCGTCTACCTGATCCCGTACCTGCTGCTGACGGCGCTGGGCCTGGTGGCGGCGGGTGGCGCGATGGTGTACGCCGCCCAGCTCGCCGCGACCGGGCGGGTGGGCCTGACCGCGTTGGCGCTCGGGGTGCAGGCGGTGGTGCTGGCGATCTCGCTGGGCGGCTACTACGCCGAGGCGGACACCAGCACCCAGTTCGCGATGCTGTCGCTGACGGCCCTGCAACGGTTGCGCGACCGGCTGGACGAGTTGGACGACGGTCAGCCCCCGCCGGGTCGGGCGCAGGTGCCGCCGGGCACGCCGGCCGCGTCGCTCAGGTTCGACCGCGTCGGCTTCCACTACCCCGGTTCGGACCGCACCGTGCTCGACGGCATCGAGCTGGACCTGCCCGCCGGGCGGTGCACGGCCGTGGTCGGCGTCAACGGCGCGGGCAAGACCACGCTGGTGAAGCTGCTCGCGCGGCTGTACGAGCCGACATCGGGTGCGGTGCGCGCGGACGGGGTGGACATCGCGGAGTTCGACCCGGTGCTCTGGCGGCGTCAGATCGGCGTGATCTTCCAGGACTTCGTGCGCTACGAGCTGACCGCGGCGGAGAACATCGCGCTGGGCGCGGCGCACGTCCCGGTCGACCGCGCGGTGGTGCTGCGCGCCGCCGAACGCGCCGGGATCGCCGACGCACTGCTCGCCCTGCCCGACGGCCTGGACACGCCGCTCTCGCGGGCCTACCCGGGCGGGACGGACCTGTCCGGCGGGCAGTGGCAGCGGATCGCCATCGCCCGTGCGCTCTACGCCTTGGATACGGGTGCCAAGGTCCTGGTGCTGGACGAGCCCACCGCGGCGCTGGACGTCCGCGCCGAGGTGGCGTTCTTCGACCGGTTCGTGGAGCTGACGCGCGGGGTGACCTCGCTGCTGATCTCGCACCGGTTCTCCAGCGTCCGGCGGGCCGACCACATCGTGGTGGTGGACGGCGGGCACGTGGTCGAGCGCGGCACGCACGACGAGCTGATCGCGGCGGGCGGCCACTACGCGCGCCTGTTCACCTTGCAGGCGAAGCGGTTCGCGCACGGCCTGGACGACGCGGAAGCCGACGACGTGCCGGACGGTGACACGGCCACCGGGTACCCGGCGGTCGACGGCGCGGCGGCGGACGCCGTGGTGGAGGGGGTCAGCCGGTGATCGAGGTCGTCCGCGGTGGCTGGGAGCTGTTCCTCATCGCCTGGCAGGAGAGCCGGTACCGGTTGGTGCTCGCCGTCGTGCTCATGATCGCCCAGGCGTCGGCGATGCCGCTGGCCGCGCCCGCCCTGGCCGCGCTCACCGACTCGGCGCTGGCCGGCGACGTCCGGGGTGCGACCGTGGCGGCGGTGCTGGTCGTGGTCGCGGTGATCGCCGCGCTCACCGCCGGGCACTTCGCCCACATCTTCTACTTCGAGCTGGGCGACCGCGCCGTGCCGCGCCTGGAGCGCGAGCTGATCGAGATGACCAACGGCTCGGCCGGGTTGGAGCACCACGAGCGGCCCGAGTACGCCGACAAGATCCAGCTGCTGCGCCAGGAGCTGCACCGGGCCGGGTGGGGCTCGATGGAGGGCCTGCTGAACAGCCTCGGCCTGCTGGTGGCGATCTCGATCACCGCGATCCTGCTGGCACGGCTCAACCCGCTGCTGTTGCTGCTGCCGCTGGCCGCCGTGCCGCCGCTGCTGCTCGGGCGGCGGGCGGAGTCGATCGTCAACGCCGCACGCGAGCGTTCGGCACCGCCGTCCCGGCACGCCAAGCACCTGTTCGAACTCGTCGCGAACGCGGCCTCGGCCAAGGAGCTGCGCGTCAGCGGGCTGCAGTCGGAGCTGCGCTCGCGCCAGCGCCGGGCCTGGGACGAGGCGTCGGCACAGCTGTGGCGCGGTGAGCGCCGGGCCGTGGTGCTGCGCACCGGCGGCGAGCTGTTCTTCGCGGTGGCCTACGTGCTGGGCACGCTGCTCGTGCTGCGGGACGCGGTGGCCGGTCGCCGCGGCGTGGGCGACGTCCTGCTCGTGCTGACCTTGGCGTCCCAGGTGAACCAGCAGGTGACCTCGTCCGTCGCCACGTTGCAGGAGATGCAGCGCACCGGGCGGGTCATGGGCAACGTGCGCTGGGTCCGCGCGCTGGTCGCGAGCCAGGCACCTCCCCCGCCCGACCGGGACGTGCCCCGACGCATCCGCGAGGGCATCGAGCTGCGTGGTGTGTCGTTCACCTACCCGGGCACCGACCGGCCGGTCATCGCCGACGTCGACCTCACCCTGCCCGCCGGCGGCACGGTCGCGTTCGTCGGTGAGAACGGCGCCGGGAAGACCACCCTGATCAAGCTGCTGTGCCGGTTCTACCCGGTCACCACGGGCACGATCTCGTTGGACGGCACGGACTTCACCCGCTTTCCCGTGGACGGGTGGCGTGCCCGCGTCGCCACCGGGTTCCAGGACTTCGCCCGGTTCGAGCTGCTCGCCCGCGAGAACGTCGGTGTCGGCGAGCTGGCCGAGATCGAGTCGGCCGACGCCGTGCACGACGCCCTGCGCCGCGCACGCGCCGAGGACGTCCTGGACCGCCTCGAGGACGGTGTCGAGACCCAGCTCGGCAAGACCTACGCCGACGGCGTGGAGCTGTCCGGCGGGCAGTGGCAGAAGCTCGCGCTCGGCCGGGCGATGATGCGTCGCGACCCGTTGCTGCTGGTCCTCGACGAACCGACCGCGGCGCTCGACGCGCAGGCCGAGCACCGGTTGTTCGAGCGGTACGCGGCCGGTGCGCGCGAGGTCGGCCGGCGGACCGGTGCCATCACGTTGCTGGTCTCGCACCGGTTCTCCACCGTGCGCATGGCCGACCTGATCGTGGTGGTGGCCGACGGACGCGTGCGGGAACAGGGTTCGCACGACCAGCTCATGGCCGCGAACGGCCTGTACGCCGAGCTGTACTCGATGCAGGCGGCAGCTTATGCGTGAGGTGTGGTCGACGGCCGACGTCGAGCGGTTGGCCGCCGAGCGGTCCGCGCCGGACGTGTGGGATTACATCGCGGGCGGCAGCGGCGAGGAGGTCACGCTCGCCGCGAACCGGGCCGCGTTGGACCGGGTCGCGGTCGTGCCGCGGGCGCTGGTGGACGTCTCGGCCTGTGACACGGGCTGCGAGCTGTTCGGCGTCACGTCCTCCCTGCCGCTGGCCGTGGCTCCGATGGCCTACCAGCGGCTGATCCACGACGGTGGCGAGCGCGCGGTCGCGGCTGCCGCGGCGGCGGCAGGTGTGCCGTACGTGGTGAGCACGCTCAGCTCCGACCCGATCGAGGACGTGGCCGCGGCGGGCGGCACGACGTGGTTCCAGCTGTACTGGCTGCGCGACCGCGAGGTGGTGGTGAAGCTGCTGCGCCGTGCCGAGGAGGCGGGGTGCCGTGCGGTGGTGCTGACAGTCGACGTGCCGGTGCTCGGGCGGCGGCTGCGGGACCTGCGCAACGGGTTCGCGCTGCCGTCGTGGGTCAAGCCGGTGAACACCGACGGCGAGGTCGGCGAACGGGTGCCCGGTGACTCGGTGATCGCCCGGCACACCAGCGCGGTGTTCGACCCGTCGTTGAGCTGGCGTGACCTGGAGTGGATCCGGGCGCACACGAACCTGCCGCTGGTGCTCAAGGGGGTGCTCGACGCCGGTGACGCGGCCCGCGCCGTCGACCTCGGGGTGCAGGGTGTCGTGGTGTCCAACCACGGTGGGCGGCAGTTGGACGGTGCGGTGCCGAGCGCGGTCGCGCTGCCGCAGGTCGTCGCCGCGGTGCGCGGGCGGTGCCCGGTACTGCTGGACAGCGGTGTCCGCAGCGGGGTGGACGTCCTGCGGGCGTTGGCGCTCGGCGCGACCGCGGTCTTGGTCGGCAGGCCTGTGCTGTGGGGGCTCGCGGCGGGCGGTGAGCGGGGTGTGGCAGCGGTGCTGGACGTGCTGCGGCTCGAGTTCGAGACGGCCTTGCGCCTGGCGGGCTGCCCGGACGTCGCGTCGGCACGCCGGCTGACCGTCGCCGAGAGTCCGGGTGCCACGACATAGCCGGCCGTGAACCCGTCAGGCGGGTCGCCCACCGCCCTCCGGGGACTGGTCAAGACCGCGCAGCGCACCGCTCCAGGTCGCCGCCACGCACAGCAGCAGGACCCTGTGGGGTTCAAGAACTCCGCCCTCGGCGCTGAGCTGCAGCGATCGCGCATCATGGGCGGTAGGGGCACGATTATGGAGCGTGGCGTTACGACTGCTGTACCTGATCTTCGCCCGGATCGTCGGCTGGTTGGTTCTGCTCGGCCGGTCGTCGGCGACCAAAGACGTGGAGCTGCTGATGCTGCGGCACGAGATCGCCGTTCTACACCGGGCCAACCCTCGCACGCGACTGGCTTGGGCCGATCATGCGGCACTCGCCGCGTTGGCGCGACGCCTACCCAACTGGTTACGACACCACCGGTTGGTGACGCCGGGCACCGTCCTGCGATGGCACCGACGCCTGGTCGCACAGAAGTGGACCTACCCGAACCGCACCGGCCGACCACCGATCGACGACACGGTCGTGGCGTTGATCGAACGGATGGCGCGGGAGAACGCCAGCTGGGGCTACCGAAGGATCCAGGGCGAACTGCTCAAGCTCGGCCACCGGGTAGCCGCCTCAACCGTGCGCCGCGTGCTCAAGCGCCTACGCATACCGCCCGCACCCGAGCGCGACAGCGACACTTCGTGGCGGCGGTCCCTGCGCGCGCAGGCCGCGAGCCTGCCGGCCTGCGACTTCTTCCACATCGACTGCGCCCTGACCCTCAAGCGGGTCTACGTGTTCTTCGTGCTCGAGGTCGCCACCAGCTACGTCCACATCCTCGGCGCCACCACCAACCCCGACGGACCCTGGACAACCCAACAAGCCCGCAACCTGCTCATGGACCTGGGTGACCGGGCAGACGACTTCCGGTTCCTCATTCGCGACCGGGCCAGCCAGTTCACCGCATCCTTCGACGCGGTCCTCTCCGGTGCAGGCTTTAAGATCGCGAGAATCCCGCCACGGTGCCCGCGAGCCAACTGTTACGCGGAGCGGTTCGTCGGCACCGTCAGACGCGAAGCCACCGACCGACTACTCATCCTCAACGAACACCACCTGCGGGCGGCCCTGGACCGCTACGCGTCGCACTACAACCACCGCCGACCCCACCGGGCGTTACAGCTCGCACCACCACGACCAGACCATCCGATCACAGAGCCGGGCCTCGCGTTGGCGCGGCGCCGCCCCATCCTCGGCGGCCTGATCAACGAGTACGAACCCGCTGCAGCCTGACGCAGGTCGGATGCTATGGCCGACTTCTGGAACCCCACAGGCGCCGGTGGAGGAAGTCGGTGACGGCTACTTCAGTCGGATCGGCCAAGGCGACCTGCTGCTGGTGGTCGAGAACTCGGCGACGTGGCACTCGGTCGTCTCGTGGCTGCGTGGTGACCATGACGTGGGCGCGGTGGCCTGGGGGCTCGGAAGGGCGTTCACCCGGTCCATCGCCTCGCTGTCGGAGCGTCACAGGATCTCGCGAATCAGGTACTTCGGCGACCTGGACCCCTCTGGGCTGGACATCCCCACCAAGGCGGCCGTCTACGCACGGGAACTGGGGCTCCCCGAGATCCAGCCCGCTGCTCGGCTCTACCGCGCGCTGCTTTCGGCGGGCCGGGATCGACCGGGCACGGAGAAGCCCATGACGCCGTCCGGCGCTGCCGCCTTGGCCTCGTGGCTACCGGAGGACTGCCGTCTGGCGGCGGACACCTTGGTCGCGGGGCGGCGGATCGCACAAGAATGGGTGGGATACCGCTACCTTCAGCAGAATGACGACTGGCTGACCGACCTCGGAGGAGAGTCGGCATCTGATGCGCCTGGCGGTGCCCCTTTGTGACGGGTTCCGGACGATTCATTTCACTGGATAAAACTGGGATGGGAAATTCCCCACTCTTGCGAAGATGCCTCAAACCCCTGCTAAGCTGAGCTTATGAGCCACTCCCCTTCGAAAGGAGTGGGAAATTCCCCACAGGCGCGTTTTCGGGCAAACTCGGACACTCGGACACAGTTTTACCCCACGGGTTCGATCTTGAGTTTATCAGATCAGGCCCGTGGGGTCTTTGTTTATGCGGCCCGCAGGATCAGCCGAGGCACCTCGACCGACACCCCGTCGGCGGTGCACACGATCACCGTGTGGCGGGCGCGGAGCTGCGCGGCGACCAGGCTCGGACTGGCGGCTACGGGCATGTGCAGGGTGTGCCCGATCTTGGTGATCAGGTCGTCCTCGCGCAGATAGAGCGTGGCCGAGGTGTGCTCGGTACGCGGACCGGTGCGGTCGTGGCGGCAGCGGTAGCCGGGGCGGCCGTGCACCCAGTGGCAGTCCATCCGCCGGCCACAGACACCGCAGCGCAACAGCCCGGCGAACACGTACTCGCGGGACTCGCCGCCCTGGTTGGGGCGGTCCGAACGCAGTCGCTGAACCGCGACGAAGTCGGCTTCGCTGACCAACCGGGCGTGGGAGCGCTGCCGGGAGACGACCCGCCGGTTGGTCGGATTCCACCGGGTGATCCGGCGGCGCTGGCGCTCGCCGGGCGTGTGGTGGTCGTGGTCGACGCTCTGCCTGTTCCACACCTGCCAGCCGGTGTAGCGCGGGTTGGCCAGGATCGCCGCCACCGACTGCGCGGTCCACCTGCGGCGGGTGCGGTGCCGGTTGCGTTCGGGGTCGTGCTCGGCCGGACAGGGCACGCCTCGCCGGTTGAGCGTGGCGACCAGATCCTGCACGCTGCGCCCCGCACGTCGCTCGGTGAACAGCCACCGCAGCGTGTACGACTACAAGGGCGAGGGCCGCAAGCGTTCCGTCGAGGAGCAGGTCGCCTACCTGACCGAGCTGGTCGTCAAGTTCCCCATCGTGTCCATCGAGGACGGGATGGCGCAGGACGACTTCGACGGCTGGAAGCAGATCACCGACGCAATAGGCGACCGCTGCCAGCTCGTCGGCGACGACCTGTACTGCACCAACGTCGAGCTGCTGCGCAAGGGCATCGACCTGGGAATCAGCAACTCGATCCTGGTCAAGGTCAACCAGATCGGCACGCTCACCGAGACGCTGCTGACCGTGAACACGGCTTTCAAGGCCGGCTACTCGGTCGTCATGTCGCACCGCTCGGGCGAGACCGAGGACTCCACCATCGCCGACCTCGCGGTGGCGGTGAACTGCGGCCAGATCAAGACCGGCTCCCTGTCCCGGTCCGACCGGACCGCCAAGTACAACCAGCTCATCCGCATCGAGCAGGAACTGGGCTCGCAGGCCGAGTACGCGGGCGGCACCTCACTCGCGGGCCGTCGCTGAGGCCGGGTGGTCGGGTGCGGGCCGCGGCCGACACCCGACCACACAGGTCAGACCCGGGAGTCCGCGGCCGGGCCAGGTGGGGGCTGGTCAGATCCGACGCAGGGTGAAGTCCGCGGTCGTTCCGCCCGGGGTGAAGAAGATGTCCAGCCCGCCGTCGAGCACGTAGGCGCCGTACGGGGTGACCGCCACGGTGGTCGGCGAGGGGTCGGGCCAGGGCTCGACCTCGCGGACCGGCATCGCGAACCGCGCGTCGGCCACGAGCCGGAACTCCCTCACCGCGTTGGTTCCGTTGCCGCCCATGGTGTTGGTGACCACGATCAGTCTGCCGTCGGGGCGCAGCGCGAGGCCGTCCCCGCCGGTGAGGGGTTCCGGCGTTCTCACCTCGCTCACCTCACCCTTGAGCGACACCCGGTAGAGGGTGCCGACGCTGTAGATGACGGTGAGCAGGAAGCCGCGCGGATGCCAGACGATCCCGTTCACCCCGAAGCCCTCGCCTGCCAACCGCGGGTCCCGGACCAGCGTCGTGACCCGGCCCTCGGTGTCCACGGCGTGGATCGCGCCCCCGAACGGGTCGGTGACGTAAGCGGTGCCGTCCGGCCCGATCGCCACGTCGTTGACCGATTGCGCGCCGACGGGCTCACCGGACAGGATGATCAGCTGTGCACGCACGCCGGTGTGGAGGTCGTAGACGGCCAGCCCGAACCTCTCGGCACCCGCGGGGTTGCCCGCCACGGCCACGATCCGGCTCCGCCGCTCATCGACCTTGAGCCCGAAGAAGCCCCGCACCTCGGGGTCGCGCACGATGGTCCGCGCCACCCCGTCCCGGCCGACGGCCGAGATCGTCGGCACCGGCGCGGCGGGGTTGGCGAAGGACCCGACGAGAAACGCCCGCCTGCTCGGGTCCCACGCCACCCCCTCAGGGAACAGGTTTGCCGCAGCGGGTCGCAGCAAGCCGGGCAGGCCGCGAGGTTCGGTCTGGGCGGACGCCGTGCCCACCGAGCCCACGGCCACGGCTGCCGCGATCAATAACGAACGTCGTCGCATCTACGTCTCCCCTGTGTATGACCCCGTGCTCACCGAGTCCGAAGTCTGACCGAGGGGCAGGGGCAACCGGAGAGCCTGACAGGAACAGGACAACCCGGGCCCGATCGTCTGTGGCGACCGTCAGGCGATGGGTCGCTGCCCCAGCGCTTCGCGGTGCAGGCGCATCGCCTCTTCCTTGGTCAGGCGACTGGCGACACCGCAGAACGTGCACTGCGTGGTGTACCTCGTCTTCACCGGGAACAGCGGGACGAAGAAGAGCGTGAACCTCGTGACCGACTTGTGCAGCGGGTGCGCCACCTGGTTGCCGCACCGGGAGCACAGCAACGTCAGCACCGCCAGGACGAAGACCTTGGTCCGGAATCCGAAGATCACCACTCCGCGTCACGCACCCATCGACTCGTCCGGCTCACCGGAACTCCCCGCACCGGTCGACAATCCAGCCACACCGGACGACCTGGCAGCTCCCCTGTGTCCCCACTGTAGTGCCGTTTCGTTCCCGCTTCATTTTCGACGCGTTCATCGTCGACCATGCGAACACTTCGCCCCGGTGTTGACCCCGCGCCGCCCGAGCTCACAGACTTGCCCGGTGATGGGTGGAGAATTAACCGGCGGACTGCGTTGCACGGTCATCGTCCCGACCTACAACAGGAGACGACTGCTCGGGCTCACGCTCGACTCGCTCGCCAGGCAGGACCTGCCCCGCGACCGGTTCGAGGTGCTGGTCGTGGACGACGGCTCCAGCGACGACACGGCGGCCGTGGTGCGGGGCTTCGAGGACCGGTTGGACCTGCGGTACTTCTACCAGCCCGACGAGGGCTACCGGGTGGCCAGGGCGCGCAACGTCGGCATCCGGCACGCCACCGGTGAGATCTCCGTCTTCGTGGACTCCGGCGTGCTGCTGCACTCCGCGAGCCTGAGCGCGCACGTCGGAGCCCACGCCGCGTCGCCGGAACCGCTGGCGCTCAACGGCTACGTGTACTGCTTCAACCTCGGCAACGAGGACGCCGGGCTGATCAACGAGTTCGTGGACGCGGACGACGTCGACGCGAGCATCGGGGCCATGGCACGGGCACGGGCGTGGCCGGGGCACGATCACTCTGGCGAAACGCGTCATCGGATCCTCACATCCTCACTCGCAGTCGATCGATCTGTCGGGAGACGGCGGAGGACGCATCGTCCGAATAGGACACATCGACCCGCTGACCGGCCGTTGGCCGATGGCGGGTGCGCCACTCAGCACTGTGGCAGCCGAAAAACGTTTCGGCAATGCCCCCGAACTGGTCCACGGTGAATGGCCTGCCGGCACGGGTGGCCCGGGAGCCGGGGATGGATGTGAAGCGCCATACGCCGATCGGACGGCGTGCCATTGGTCCGGCACCGCGGTTCTCCGAGGCGGCGGTGCGGTGGCCTACGAGGCTGTTCGACTGTTCGACACCCGACCGCAGGCCAGATACAGTCCACTGTGGCCGTTGACAGCGGTGTGGTAGCCGCAGACCGCGCTGACGGCGACGTTGTAGCCGGGCCGTCTGCGCGCGGCACCACTCCGCCACTTATCCCTGGGGCAGTCGACCCGCCGCCTGGGTGGCGATCTCGATCGCCAGCGGGCACAGCGACGCCTCCGGCGCGTCGGCCGCGACGACCACGGCCAGGACCTCGACCTTGCCGGGTACCTCCGAGACCCGGTGCTCCACGGCGACCGCGCAGTTGGCCTTCGACGGCCCGAGCCACTCCGAGTGCTCGTTCGCCGGACGGGGCGTCACCACGGCCCGACGCCCCACGACCGTGATCTCCCGTTCGACCGGCCTGTCGACGGCAGGCGCCTCCTCCCTGCTGAAGGCGACGTACAGGTTGGGCTCGGTGACCGACTCCACGCCCCACGTGCAGCCCTGGCCGCCGTAGGAGGCCTTCACCTGCCCCTTGTCGATGCCGGGCACCCGGTCGGCCAGTTCGCGGTCGACCAGACCGCAGGCGTCCTGGTTGGCCAGGGAGTTCGCGGGCAGCCCCGCCGAGGGCAGGTTGCCGCGCCCGAGCTCGCGCAGGGTGCCGTCGACCGCCGCGTCGGCGTTCCGGCACGTGGGCTCGGAAGGCTCCTCGGACAGCCATATCTCCACGAACGCCCGGTCGGCGACCTCGATCTCCCGCTTGCAGCCCGCGTTCTCCGGCGCGGCGTAGTTGTACACGGTGACGCCCCCGTGATCGCTCGTCGCGGGCGGCGCGGTGTAGTTGGTCAACTCGTTGACCTTCGTGTACCGAAAGGATCCCGTGTAGTTCCCCTTTCTCACCCGCACCTCGCACTCGGGGAAGATACGCCCCTGCGCGACTTCGACCGTGCCGAGTTCGCCGAGCGATCGGGTGTCGACGAACGCGCAGGGATCGACCTCGGCGAATTCCTCGGCGGTCACCGCGATCCCCCTCGGCGCGGACAGGCCGGCCGAAGGCATCGACGTGCTCGCGGACGGCCGTGTCCCCACAGCGCCATCCGAACACCCTGCGAACAACGGCACGAACGCCAAGACGACCACGAACGCCCGTGAACAAGCCATGCACAGGACCCTACGCACCGGCACGCGGACGCGTCCCGCCCTTGTCACCTACCTGCCGCGGTGAGAGCACCCTGTGACGCTCGAAAAATCATCTTTGCTGGTCAAGCGGCGTACCTGTACTCGTTGATGAGCCCGCCCAGGATGCGGGTGTCTGTCAAACGAGCGGCTCTGGCGCACTTTCGGTGGTGGTGCGGTGGGCCTCAGGCGGTGACGGGACCGGGGGTTGTCCTGATCATTTATGGCTCGAGTGGCGAAGCTGGTCGGCACGGTGTTCTCAGGGCTTTCGGCGCTGTCGGTCGAGGGCGTAGAGGACGCGGGTGATGTGATCGTGGTGCGGGCGTCGACCAAGGCCTATGAGGTGGCGTGTCCCGCTTGTGGCACATCGACGGGCCGGGTCCACGCTTTCCACGAGCGGGTCCTCGCGGATGTTCCGGTCGACGGACGCCGGGTGCTGGTGAGGGTTCGGATACGTCGGATGCGTTGTCCTGTCACAGAATGTGCGCGCCGGACGTTCCGGGAGCAGGTGCCGGGCTTGATCGAACGGTACCAACGACGCACGGTGCGATTGGGTGAGCAGGTTCGCGGTGTGGTGCGCGAGTTGGCCGGCCCGGCTGCTGCCGTCGTTGGGGATCGCGGCCGGGCGGGACACCGCGGTGCGTGTCCTGTTGGGCATCCCGTTACCGGATCGCGCGGTGCCGCGGGTGCTGGGGATCGACGACTTCGCTCTGCGCAGGTGTCACGACTACGCCGCGGTGGTGATCGACGCCGACACCGGTGCCCGGATCGATGTGCTGCCCGGACGCGGCGCCGAGGTGGTGGCCGGGTGGCTGCGGGCGCATCCGGGAGTCGAGGTGGTGTGCCGGGACGGCTCCACCGCCTACGCGCAGGCCGTGCGCGACGCGCTGCCGCACGCGGTCCAGGTCGCCGACCGGTGGCATCTGTGGCACGGCCTGTGCGACGCCGCGGGCAGGGAGGTCGCGGCCCACAGTGCGTGCTGGGCCTCGGCCACGGGACTGCGCCAAGGCAAGCTCGCCGAGACCACCCTCGACCGGTGGCGGCAGATCCATGCCCTGCGCGAGGCCGGGGTCGGACTGCTGGAGTGCTCGCGCCGCCTCGGCCTGGCGATGAACACGGTCAAGCGCTACGCCCGCGCGGCCACACCCGAGCGCATCCAACGAGTGCCGAAGTACCGGGCCAGCATGGTCGATCCTTATCGGGACCACCTGCGCGCCCGTCGTGAGCAGCAGCCGGGCGTGGGGGCCACCGCGCTGCTGGGCGAGATCCGCGCCCTGGGCTACAACGGCAGCCAGAACCTCCTCGTGCACTACCTCAACCAAGGGCGGCATCTCGACAACCATTCACACCTGTCGCCACGTCGGGCCACCCGACTGCTGCTGACCCGGCCCTGGAATCTCACCGAACGGCAACGCGAACGACTCGAAGCCCTGACCGCGGCCTGCCCCGAAATGACAGCGCTGGCCGCCGCCGTGCGTTCCTTTGCCGCACTTCTCCGTCCCAACAAGGACAATCCCGTCCGGTTGGCGGCATGGACCACCGCGGCGCGTGAGGCGGACCTACCCCATGTGCACTCCTTCGCCCGGGGCATTGACCAGGACATCGACGCCGTCACCGCCGCCATCACCCTCGACCACCACAACGGGCGCACCGAAGGCGTGAACACCAAAACGAAGCTGATCAAACGCCAGATGTACGGAAGAGCTGGCTTCGATCTTCTGCGCCACCGCATCCTCCTGGGGTGACACCACCGAAAGTGCGCCAGAGCCGCTCGTTTGACAGACCCGCCACGCCCGCGACGTGCGCGGGTCCTGGTGCTCGTGGGTGGAAGCGCGCCCGTAGAAGAGGAACCGAAGGCTTCCGACTGGAGCGGAATCCAAGGCCGGGATACCAGGCGGGACGGTGGCGGCGATCCACTCGGCGAGCGTGGTGGGGCGAGATGGGGCGGCGGGCACCGTCATGGAGTGATCCTCGATGTCGGAATGGGCAGACGCCGAGGTGACGAGGTGCCCTCACCGCGATGACAAAGAACCCTGAAGATACGCCCGGTTGGAGTAGTTGGAGCCGCCTGGTTCGTCGTACGACGGCTGCGGCATCCGCATGTCCGAACGTGCTCGGCGACTGGGAGGAGCAGGACGAGTCGCTGCTCGGCAACGTGGACTCGAACCGCTGCCCGCGGCCTTGACGTCTGCTTCGACATCTGCCCACCGATTTGTCTCGACGCCGTCGAACCGGCTCCACGTGGTGTTCCACTCACTGGAACCGCTGCCGTCATCACCGCAGTCGCGGGCGCATCCTCGGTCGAGTCCCGGAGCGGAAGTGAGGAGATGGAGCCCCGAACCCGATACCGCATCCTCGACCACGCCGCCGGACTGTTCGCCAGGCACGGGTTCAGGCGGACATCGCTCGGAGTCGTCGCCGGTGCCGCCGGGATCTCCAAACCTGGTCTCCTGCACCACTTCGGCAGCAAGGAGATGCTCTACCGCGCAGCGATGGACGAAAGCCGAGAGCAGGGCAACGCGCTTCTCGGCCGGGTGATGCGGGCGCCCGCCGGATCCGCACGTGCCCGGCGAGCGGTGGAGTTGACGATCGACTTCCTGCTGAACCGACCGGGTCTGGCGCATCTGGCGCTCACCTCGGCTGGCAGCGGGCCGGGGATTCGGGAACCGGGCTGCGTGCCTGCATTGGTGTACGAACTGTTCGGAGTCGCCCCACACCGCGGCGACACCGAGCGCTCGGTCCGGGTCATCGGCACGGTCAGCGTGTTGACGGCGCTGTGCCTGTCCGCCCGCACGCGGGACGACGGGAGCGACTGGCGTGAGTCCGTCATCGCAGTCGGGCTCGACACGCTCGGTTGGACTGACGGCAGCTTCCGCGAGCACTCGGCACGTCCGTTCAGCCTTCGCCGATAGACGTGCACGACCCGAGGTGGGCCGCTTTGGCGCCAGTAGGCCACGAATATTCCGCTAGCGCGCTAGTTGATGTGGAGGAACGATGACGACACCCGCGCCGACGGCGCACGACACGACCGTGGACCTGCTCGTGGTGGGGTCCGGCACGGGCTTGGCAGCCGCCTTGGGCGGCCGGGAGGCCGGGCTCATCGTCCTCGTGGTCGAGAAGACCTCCCACGTCGGCGGGTCGACGGCGCGTTCGGGCGGCGCGTTCTGGATTCCCGGCAACTCCGCGCTGCGGGCGGCGGGTTCGGGCGACAGCGTGGAGAGCGCGGCCGAGTACCTGTTCGACCTGGTGGGCGACTCCGTCCCGCAGGAGCGGTGGCGTGCCTTCCTGGAGCACGGTCCCGCCGCCGTGGAGATGTTGCTGCGCACGACGCCGATGCGGTTCTCCTGGGCCGAGGGCTACTCGGACTACCACCCGGAGCGGCCGGGCGGGAGCGCGGCCGGGCGCAGTTGCGAGTGTCGTCCTTTCGACGCCTCGGTGCTCAAGTCGGAACGCCGGCGGTTGCGGCCGGGTGTGCTTTCCGCTCCGGTGCCGATGCCAGTCACCGGCGCGGACTACCGGTGGATGAACCTCGTGGCCCGTGTGCCCCGCAGGGCGGTGCCCCGCATCGCGCGCCGCGTCGTGCAGGGTCTGGGCGGTCTCCTGTTGCGCAGGGAGTACCTGGCGGGTGGTCAGGCGTTGGCCGCCGGGCTGTTCGCGGGCGTGCTGCGCGCGGGTGTGCCGGTCTGGACGGAAACTTCCCTGGTGCGCCTGACCACAGACGGCGACCGGGTCACCGGCGCGGTGCTGCGGCAGGGCGACCGGGAGGTCACCGTGACCGTTCGGCGTGGTGTCGTGCTCGCCGCCGGGGGCTTCGACCACCGGGCGGACTGGCGGCACCACCACCAGTCGCCGGCGCTGGAGGCGGGGTGGAGCCTGGGCGCCGAGGGCAACACCGGTGACGCCATCAGCGCCGCGCAGGAGGTCGGGGCTGGTACGGCGCTGATGGACCAGGCGTGGTGGTTCCCCGCGGTCGCACCGCTGCCCGGCGGGTCGCCGCAGGTGCTGCTGGCCGAGCGGTCGCTGCCCGGCTCGTTCATGGTGGACTCGACCGGCCGCCGGTTCGTCAACGAGGCCACCGACTACATGTCGTTCGGACAACGGGTGCTCGCCCGCGAGAAGGCCGGCGACCCGGTGGGTGCGATGTGGCTGGTGTTCGACCAGCGCTACCGCAACAGCTACGTGTTCGCGGGCACCGTGTTCCCCCGCATGCCGCTCCCCCGCGCCTGGTACGACGCGGGCATCGCGCACCGCGCCACCACGCCGAGCGACTTGGCGCGTGCCGCCGGGCTGCCTCCCGAGCAGTTCGCGGCGACGTTCAGGCGGTTCTCCGAGCTTGCCGGATCCGGTGTCGACCACGACTTCGGGCGTGGGCGCAGCGCCTACGACCGCTACTACGGCGACCCCACGGTGACGCCCAACCCGAACCTGCGGCCGCTGGACCGGGGACCGCTGCACGCGGTGCGCGTCGTGCTCTCCGATCTGGGCACGTGCGGCGGCATCACGGCGGACGGCTCGGCGCGCGCCCTGCGGCAGGACGGCACCCCGATCGACGGGTTGTACGCCATCGGCAACGCCGCCGCCAACGCGTTCGGCGCCACCTACCCCGGCGCCGGGGCCACCATCGGCCAAGGGCTGGTGTTCGGCCACCTCGCCGCCCGGCACGCCGCCTCGCTCCCCTCGCGGTGACCCGCCGCGAGATCTCCCCGGAAGGAACACCCATGCAGCGATTCGACGGACGCACCGCGCTCGTCACCGGCGGCGCGTCCGGCATCGGCCAGGCCACCGCCCTGCGCCTGCTCGCCGAGGGCGCGACGGTCGTCGCGGCCGATGTCTCCGCCGACGGCTTGGAGAAGACCGCGGCGCAGGCGGCGGAGGCGGGCGCGGGCGGGCGGCTGGCGACCGCGGTGCTGGACATCTCCGATGAGCGGGCCGTGCAGGAGGTCGTCACCGGTGCCGTGGCGACCCTGGGCGGCTTGGACGTGCTGGTCAACGCCGCCGGGATGCTGCGCGGCGCGCACACCCACGACTGCTCGCTGGAGCTGTGGAACCGGGTCATCTCGGTGAACCTGACAGGCACGTTCCTGGTGACCCGCGCCGCGCTGCCTTCCCTGCTCGCCACCGGCCGGGGCGTGGTGGTGAACTTCAGCTCCACCTCCGCCTCGTTCGCCCACCCGTTCATGGCCGCCTACTCGGCGAGCAAGGGCGGTGTCGAGTCGTTCACCCACAGCATCGCCCAGGAGTACTCCAAGCAGGGACTGCGTGCGGTGTCCGTGGCGCCGGGCAGCATCAGCAGCGGCATCACCAACGGCATCGGCGACCTCGTGCCCGCCGACATCGACTGGTCGCTGCTGGGCAAGCTCACCCCGGCGCTCGGGCAGGGCTTCGCCGGGCCGGAGGCGGTGGCCGGTGTGGTGGCGATGCTGGCCTCGGACGACGGGGCGTTCATCACCGGTACCGAGATCCGCATCGACGGCGGCACCCACCAGTGACGGGTTCTCCCCGCGCCCGCCGGCTAGGCTGGTCGGGCGCGGGGAGGAGGACGGGGTGGGTGAGACGGCGGACCGGGTCGTGCCGATCGATGTCGACCAGGCCCGATTGGAGTCGGCGACGGTGGACCTGGTCAACCTGATCGCCTTCGCCGCGCACGGCCGCGCCTTCGCCCGCCGTTTCCGCGACGCGACCGGCGTGGACCTGCCCGCCGCCGAACTGCGCACCCTGCTGGTCCTGGCTCAGGGCGACGCGCGCAGCGGCGGTGACCTGGCGGCGGCGTTGGCGATCGACCTGGGGCAGACCAGCAGGCAGGTGTCGGCGCTGGATCGGGCGGGGTTGGTCGGGCGCTCCGCGGACCCGGCCGACCGGCGGCGCAGCCTGGTGGCGCTGTCCGAGCGCGGCGCGGAGGTGGACCGGCGGTGGCGGGCGGCGTGGTTGCGGGACTACCTGCGCCCGGTGGCGCGGTGGCCGGAGGCCGACGTCGCTGATCTGACCCGGTGGCTGCGGCTGGTGGACGCGGCGTTGCGCCGGGGGTTGGGGGCGGGCGCACCGGGTGGTCGGCGGGCCGCCGGGGTGGATGCCGCGCCGCCGCACCTGCGCTCCTACGCCGAGGTCGTCGTGGGCTTGGTGGAGCTCGTGGGGACCTCTCACGGGTTCGACGACCTGCTGCGGGAACTGCGGGCGCCGATCCGGCAGTCCGCCTACTTCGCATTGCGCCTGATCGACGCCCACGGCCCGCTGCCCATCACCGAGGTGGGGCAGCGAGCCGGGGTGGACCAGTCGCAGGCGAGCAAGCAGGTGCGCCTGCTGGAGGAGCACGAGCTGGTGGAGCGGGCCGCGGACGGTTTCGACCGGCGCAGCACGCTGGTCAGGGCGTCACGGCGCGGCCGGACCCTGGTGCGGCGGGTCCGCGACTTCCAGCTGGCCGGACTGCGCGGCCTGCTGAGCGGCGCTCCCCACGGCGACCGGGACCGGTGGGCGGAGCTGGTCGTCGACCTGGTGGCCGAGCTGGGCCGGTGACGGCTCGTCCAGTGCCCGCCCCTCGGCGTCGAGGTGCGGTAGGACGCGGTCCAGCCACCCGGGCAGCCACCACGCGCGGCGGCCGAGCAGGGTCAGCAGCGCGGGCACCACGACCATGCGCACGATGAACGCGTCGGTGACCACCCCGGCGGTCAGCGCCAGGCCGATGGACCCGATCAGCGACGACGGGCTCAGGGCGAACCCGGCGAACACCGCGGTCATGATGGTCGCGGCGGACACGACCACCACGGCGGTGCGCCCGAAGCCGTCCATCACCGCCTCGATCGGGTCCAGGCCGCGCACGTGCGCCTCGTGCATGCGGGAGACCAGGAACACCTGGTAGTCCATGGCCAGGCCGAACAGGATGCCGACGATGAGCACGGGCAGCAGGCTCAGCATCGGGTTGCCCTGCGGTGCGGAGAAGACCGGGCCGAACCAACCCCACTGGAACACCGCGACGGTGACGCCCACGCCCGCGCCGAGCGAGAGCAGGAAGCCGACCGTGGCGATCAGCGGCACGAGCAGGGATCGGAAGACGACGACCAGCAGCAACAGGGACAGGCCGACGATGACGACCAGGTAGGTGACCAGAGCGGCGGACAGCCGCTCGTCGGTGTCGATGCCGAGTGCGGTCTGGCCGGTGACCAGCAGGTCCACTCCGGGCACGTCGTCGGCACGGTCGCGGATGTCGTGCACGAGCCGCTCGGTGCGCTCGTCGACCGGACCGGTGGTGGGCACGACCTGGAGCAGGGCGGTGTCACCGGTGGCGTCGACGCCGGCGGGGGCGACGGAGGCGACCCCGCCGAGGGCGGTGAGCCGCGAGGTCACCTCGTCCAGGCGGGCTTGCACACCGTCGCCTTGCGCGAGCACGATCAGCGGTCCCTGATAGCCGGCGCCGAACGCGTCGGCGATCTGTTCGTAGGCGGCGCGCCGGGTGCTGTCGGGGTCCTCGCCGCCGGGGGTGGTCAGCGAGGTGGTCAGCGACAGCACCGGCACGGCCAGCACGAGCAGGCCCGCCACGGCGCCCGCGAGCACCGTGACCGGCCGGCGCACGACCAGCCTGATCCAGCGATCCAGGAAACCGATCCGATCGGCGCGGACCGGCGTGCCACCGGCGCGCTCACGACGCGGCAGGGCTCTGCGCCCCATCAGCTTGAGCGCGGCGGGTAGCAGCGTGAGCGACATCAGCACGGCGACCGCCACCCCGACCGCGGCGGCCAGGCCCATCTCGGTGATGAAGCCGATGCCGACCACCGCCAACCCGGCCAGGGCGATGACCACCGTGCTGCCGGCGAACACGACCGCGGACCCGGCGGTGCCGGTGGCACGTCCGATCGCGTCCTCCAACGGACAACCCTCGCGCAACTCGGCCCGGAAGCGGGCCAGCACGAACAGGCAGTAGTCGATGCCCACGGCCAGGCCGAGCATCACCGCCAGAATCGGGGTCATGCTGCCGATGGGCGAGAACGCGGAGAACGCCAACACGCCGAGCACACCCACCGCGACGCCGATCAGGGCACCGAGCATGTTGGCCCCGGCGGCGGCCGGCGAGCCGTAGGTCAGCAGCAGCACGGCGAAGGCCAGGACCGCGCCGACGACCTCGGTGGGTCCGAACACCTCGGGCATCGGGTCGCCGATCGAGCCGCCCACCTCCGCGCCCAGGCCGCGGTCGCGGGTCTGCTCGGCCAAGGCGACGACGGCGCCGTGGACCGCGTCGCGGTTGTCCTCGGTGAGCTCGCGCAGCGACAGGGTGGCGATCGCGGTGGTGCCGTCCGGGGAGACCGCCGGGCGGGCCGGGTCGAACGGGTCGGAGACCGCGGCGACGTGCCCGGTGGCTGCGGCGCGGGCGAGCACGTCGGCGACGACGGTCCGCTGCGCCTCGTCCAGGGGTGTGCCGTCCTCGGTGAACAGCACGAGTTGCAGGGTGCCGGTGCCCGCTTCCCTCGAGGGGGACGGGAATTCGCGTTCGACGACTTCCAATGCGGTGCTCGACTCGGTGTCGTCGATATCGAACCCGCCGTCCGCGAAGCGCATGCCGCCGATCGCGGCGGCGGCCAGGCCCGCGGTGAGCAGCAGCCAGGCGGTGATGACCAGCAGTGGGCGTCGGGCGCTGCCCACGCCCAGCCGGTAGAGCAGTCGTGCCATGCGGTGATCTCTCCTGCGGTGTCCCAGTGAGGGGCGCGACGCGATGCGCCGCCGACCGTCCCCACCGGGGCACCAGCCTTCCGGCGGGAGGCTGTCGCGTCGTCGTCCGCGCACGGCATCCCCGCTGCCGCGCCCGCGGTAGGTCCACGGCGCGTACTGCGCCCGCGGTACGGCTCAGGGAGCGTCGAGCAGCCCCGAGGCGTGCACGGTGACGACCAGGGCGGCCCGGTCCCGCACGCCGAGCTTGGTCATGGAGCGGTTGACGTGGGTCTTGGCCGTGAGCGGCGAGATGACCAGCCGGGCGGCGATCTGGTCGTTGCTCAGGCCACGTGCCACGAGCAGCACGACCTCGCGTTCGCGGTCGGTCAGCGGGTCCAGCGACGATCGCGGTGGCGGTGGGGGCGCGACCGCACGGGTGGCTTGGGCGGCCAAGGTGGTCATGGCGCGTGCGGACAGCAGCGTCTCCCCGCGGGCGACCACGCGCACGGCGTCGATCAGGGCTTCGGGGGGCGAGTCCTTGCCGAGGTAGCCGCGCGCCCCGGCGGCGACGGCGGACAGCACGTGCTCGTCGGTCTCGAAGGTGGTCAGCACCAGTACGGCGGCGCCGCGCGACGCGCCGGGGTCGGCGGTCAGCCTGCGGGTGGCCTCCACACCATCCACGCGCGGCATGCGCAGGTCCATGAGGACGACGTCGATCCCGCCCTCGCGGACCCGGCGCACCGCGCCGTCGCCGTCGGCGGCCTCGCCGACCACGGTGATGCCGGGTTCGGACTCCAGCACGCCGCGCAGGCCGGCCCGGATGAGGGCCTGGTCGTCCACCACGAGGACACGGACGTCGCCGGTCACCGCACGTCCTCCCCGTCAGGGTCGGCGCAGCCGGATTCGAGCGGCAGGGTCGCGCGGACCCGGAACGCCGCGCCGTCCCGCCTCGCCTCCAGGCACCCGCCGACGGCGTCCACGCGTTCCCGCATCCCCACCAGGCCGTGGCCGCCGGTCCGCGACGGCGCCGCGTCGGCCACCGGGTTGACGACCTCGACCACCACGGTGCCGGGTCCCCGGCGCACGGCCAGTTCGACGCGGCCGGTGCCGTGGCGGGCGGCGTTGGTCAGCGCCTCCTGCGCCACGCGGTAGCCGGTCACCGACACCAGGTCCGGCACGTGCCCCCCGTCGAGTCGCGCCTCGACCTCCACACCGCCCCGGCGGACTGCCTCGACCAGGTCCCCGACCCGCTCCAGACCAGGGGCGGGGGTGTCGGCGTCCACGTCGTCGGCGCGCAGCAGGCGCAGGATGCCGGCCATCTCCCGCAGCACCGCGCGGGCCGCGTTCTCGGTCTCCACCAGGGCGTCCTCCGAGCGGGCAAGGTCGGTGCGCAGGGTGCGGCGGGCCAGTCCGGCGTGGACGGTGATGACCGCGACGTGATGGCCCACCACGTCGTGCAGCTCGCGGGCGATGCGCAGACGCTCCTCCACGACGCGCCGCCGCGCCACCGCCTCCCGCATCTGCTCCGCCCGCCGCGCCCGGTCCTCCACGGCCAGCACGTAGTCGCGGCGCGACCGCACGGCGTGACCGACGCCCACCGCGCCCGCGGTCCAGGCGATCATCGCCGCCACGTCGGCCTCCACCGCGATGCCGGCACCGTCGAGCAGCGGCGGGAGGCAGAACACCAGGACCGTGACGACGGCCGCGACCGCCCATGCCCGCAGCCTGGCGGTCGACACCAGGTGCAGCAGGGCGAGCTGGCTCAACGCGCCCAGCGACACCCACGCCGGGTCGGCTTGGCCGACCAGCACGACGCCGGCCGTCGTGGCCGCCCACACCGCCGGCGGGTGCCGGTGCCGCAGCAGCACCGCCGCGCAGCCCGCGACGACGCAGGCGGCCGAGGGCCACGGGCCGCCGGAGGCGGTGATCCGCACCAGGGCGAGCCCCGTGACCAGGACGGCGACCAGGGTGACCAGGGTGTCGACCCGACCGGGACGGCTCACGCCACCAGCTTCTTCAGCGGCACACCGGCGTCGGCCGCCGCGTCGCGGGACACCGCCCTGCCCTGTGCGAGCGCCTTGCGCACGACCATGAAGTCGGCGGGGGCGTTGACGCACTCGGCGGCGGTGAGGCGGTCGCCGCGGTAGCGCAGCGCGGTGAACCGGCCGGGCCGATCACCCGGGCGGAGGACCACCTCGTCGTCGGGGTGCGCCAGACCGGCGATCTGGATCTTCAGATCGCCCTGGTCCGACCAGAACCACGGCACACCGGTGTAGGGGCGCGGGTCGCCCACCAGGGTGGTGGCGGCGGCCTTGGCCTGTTCCACGGCGTTGTCCACGCTCTCCAGCCGCAGCCGCCGGTCGGAGCCGGGGGTGGGGTCGGGCAGGTCCGCGCAGTCGCCCACGGCGAGGGTGTGGCCGTCGGAGGCGCGGGAGAAGGCGTCGACGACCACGCCGCCGTCACAGCGCAGCCCGGCGGCGCGCGCCAGATCGTCGCGCGGGTGGGCACCGACGCCGACCAGCACGAGACCGGCGGGCAGGCTCGTGCCGTCCTCCAGCTCCACGGCGGTCACCGAACCCCGATCACCGCGGAAGCGCAGCGGGCGCGCTCCGGTGAGCACCCGCACCCCGGCGGCCTGGTGCGCGGCCCGCACCAGCTCGGCCGTCAGCGGGCTGACCACGCGGCCCATCAGCGACGGACCGGCCTCCACCACGGTCACCCGCACGCCCGCCGCAGCCGCGGTGGCGGCGACCTCCAGCCCGATGAACCCGCCGCCCACAACCACCAGGTCGGCCACGTCGAGGCGGCGGGCCAGCACCTCGGCGTCGGCGAGATCACGCAGCACCACGACCCCGTCGAGGTCGGCACCCTCCACTTCCAAGCGGCGTGGCTCGGCGCCGGTGGCCAGCACCAGGCGGTCGAACTCCCAGGACCGCCCGGAGGCGGCCACAGCCGCGCCCGCGCCCGTCCCGGCCAGCTCCAGCCGCGTGACACGTTCGTCGAGGACGAGGTCCACGCGTTGCTCGCGGTAGAAGGCGGGACTGCGCAGCGCCAACGACCCGACGGTCGCCTCGCCGCGCAGCACCGCCTTGGACAGCGGCGGCCGGGTGTAGGGGGCGTGGGGTTCCTGCCCGACCAGGGTGACCGGGCCGGTCCAGCCGAGTTCGCGGGCGCTGCTCACCAGCTGCGCGCCGGCCTGGCCCGCGCCCACGACGAGCAGGTGGCCGGTGCTCACAGCTGGGTCTCCGGGACGGTGACGCGGACCTCCTGCCCGGCGGCCAGGACGAGCTGGCAGGACAGGCGTGAGTTGTCCTCGCGGTCGGTGGCCGCGACGTCGAGCATGTCGTCCTCGTCCTCGCCCACCGGCGGGAAGTCGTCGGCGTGGCGTTCGTCGAGGAAGACGTGGCAGGTCGCGCAGGACAGCGACCCGCCGCACTGGCCGAGGATGCCGGGGACGCCGTTGCGGACCGCGGTCTGCATGACCGAGTCGCCGACCTCGGCCTCCACGACCCGTTCGGTGCCGTCGGGCTGGGTGTAGAACACCTTGGGCACGGTGGTGCTCCCCTCCGTCACCAGGTGACCGGCAGGTTGGTGATGGGCTGGGTCAGGACCGTGCGGTCGACCACCGGTTCACCCGCCGACCGCAGGTTCGGGATGCGCTTGAACAGCTCGGCCAGGCCGACCTGCAACTCCATCCGGGCCAATGGCGCGCCCAGGCAGTGGTGCAGGCCGTGGCTCAGCGTCAGGTGGGCGTTCTCGGTCCGGGTGATGTCGAACCGGCCCGGGTCGGTCACGGCGTCGGGGTCGTGCCCGGCGGTGGTCATGTCGACGCTGACCGCCTCCCCCTTGGCGATGAGCTGACCGTCCACGACGACGTCCTCGGTGGCGACGAACGGCACCAGGCCGCCGCCACCGCCCACCATCGGGGAGGTCACGAACCCGCCGTGCCGCAGCACCTCCTCGGCCGTGGTCGCGGCGAGGCCGTCGGGGTCGGCGAGGAACAGCGCACGCTGCTCGTCCGACCGCAGCAGGGACAGCACACCGGTGGTCAGGAAGTTCGCCGTGTTGTCGAAGCCGCCGACGATGAGGATGAACGCGATCGGCAGGATCTCGGCGTCGGTCAGCGTCTCGTCCCGGTCACGGGCGTGGGCCAGGGCGCTGAGCAGGTCGTCACGGGGCACCTCGCGGCGCTGCGCGATCAGGTCGGTCATGTAGGCGGCCAGCTCCGCCATGTCGGCCGCCACCTCGGCCTCGGTCCTGCCCGCCACGGCCAGGGTCGAGGAGCTCCACCGCTCGAACTTCTCCCGGTCCGAGGAGGGCACACCCAGCAGGGAGCTGAGCATCTCGATCGGCAGCGACAGCGAGTACTCCGACACCAGGTTCCGCACGCCGCCGCGGGCGATCATGCCGTCGATCAGCTCGTTGGCGAAGGCCACGGCGGAGTCGCGCATCTCGCGCACCCGCTTGGGCGAGATGGCCTTCTGCACCAGCTTGCGCAGCCTGGTGTGCTGGGGCGGGTCCTCGAACTGGAGCGTGCCACGCAGGAAGTCGGGGAAGGGCACGAAGAACGGCACGACGCGCTCGCCGGTGCGGAACGGCTCGCGCACGAACCGGCGGTCGCTCAGGATCTCGCGGGCGGCGGCGTTGCGGTGCACCAGCCACACGTCGCCGCCGTGGGGCATGGTCATCTTCGTCATCGGCCGGTCGGCGACCAGGCGGCCGATGTGCTCGACGGCGTCGGCCGGGGTCATGGGTCCGAAGGGGTACTCGGTGCCCGGGGTGGTGGTCATCGTCGCGTCTCCGGTGTTCAAGCGGTGGGCAGCTGGGGCACGGCGACCAGTTCGGGTCGCGCGTCGGGGGTGAGGGCCATGACCTCGTCGAACCGCTCGGCGACGGTCTCGACGGTCAGGGCGGGGTCGTGGATGCCGGTGGTGGTGACCACGACGGCGCGGTTGACCGTGCCGCCGGCGGCGTTGAACAGCTCGCCGGTCACCGTGCAGGAGGGGTGCACCAGGTAGGCCGCCAGCGGGGCGACGTGCTCGGGCAGCAGCTGCGTGCGCAGGTACTCCATGACCTCCGGCGCCAGCGACTCCGCCGAGCTCTCGGCCATCCGGGTGCCCGCGCCGGGCGCGACGGCGTTGACCAGGATGCCGTGCTCGGCGCCTTCGAGGGCGAGGTTGCGGGTCAGGGCGAACACCGCCCCCTTGGAGCTGCCGTAGTGGGTCATCAGCGGGTTGCCGAGCATGGCGGCGGAGACGGTGTTGACCACGCGGCCGCTGCCGGAGGCGATCAGGTGCGGCCAGGCCGCCTTGCAGACGTTGAGCGAGCCGAAGAAGTGCACGTCGAGGTGGCGCTGGTACTCCCGCGTGTCGACCTCGTCGAAGCGTGCGGTGCGCACGATGCCGGCGTTGTTGATCACCGCGTCGAGGCGGCCGAACTCGTCGACCGCGGTGTCGACGACCTCGGCGGCGCCGCTCTCGGTGGAGATGTCGGCGCGACAGGCGACGGCCCGGCCGCCGGCGGCGCGGATCTCGGCCACGACGTCGCCCGCCGGGTCGTCGCCGTCCACGCCGCCGCCGT
>JBFBCZ010000049.1:0-62319 GCA_040689555.1 Actinosynnema sp. NPDC051121
GCCAACCCCAACAACGCCAACGCCACCGCACACTCCAACGCGTGCGACGACGACAACCCCGCCCCCGCCGGCACATCACCCGCGATCACCAAATCAGCACCACCGGCCACACCCTGCCCACGCAACACCCACGCCACCCCCGACGGGTACGCGGCCCACCCCTTCACCACACCCGGCTCCAGGTCGGCGACCAGCACCGGCGAGGCCTGCTGCACCGCGCCGTCGTCACCCACCGTGGCCACCCGCAACAACCCGTCGTCCCGCGGTGACGCGGCCACCGCGGTCCGGTACGGCAACGCGAACGGCAGCACGAAACCATCGTTGTAGTCCGTGTGCTCCCCGATCAGGTTCACCCGACCGGGCGCCGACCACACACCCCGGGGCTCGGCGCCGTGCAGGCGGGTGAACGCGGCGACCGCGCGCCGCGTCGGATTCACCGGGCCTGCACCAGGACGGCGTGCGCCACCGCCGGGTCCAGCTCGGCGACCGTGCCGTTGCCGCGCACCTGGATGACCTTCGCGCCGCCCAGCGAGTCGACCTCGACCGTGCCGCCCGGCACCACGCCGGCGGCCTTCAGCTCGGCCATCAGGTCCGGGTCGAGCTGCACGTGCTCGGCGATCCGGCGCACCTCGACACGACCGCCGCCGCGCCGGGCCACCTCGTCCACGCGCACGAGGTCCGACTCGGCGGCCGGGGCGGGCTCGCCGTCGCCCAGCTTGTCCAGGCCGGGGATCGGGTTGCCGTAGGGCGAGGTGGTGGGGTTGCCGAGGAGCTTGACCAGCTTGCGCTCGACGGCCTCGCTCATGACGTGCTCCCAGCGGCACGCCTCGCTGTGCACGTGCTCCCACTCCAGGCCGATGATGTCGACCAGGAGGCGCTCGGCGAGCCGGTGCTTGCGCATGACCGCGATGGCCAGGTTGCGGCCCTGCTCGGTCAGCTCCAGGTGGCGGTCGTCCGCCACGATGACGAGACCGTCGCGCTCCATCCGCCCGACGGTCTGGCTGACCGTCGGGCCGCTCTGCGCCAGCCGCTCGGCGATCCGCGCGCGCAGAGGCACTACGCCCTCTTCTTCGAGCTCGTAGATCGTGCGGAGGTACATCTCGGTAGTGTCGATGAGCTCGTTCACACCCGCTCCCCTTCGTATGGCATCAATGCTAGTCGGCCGGTCACAGGTGCAGGATGGTGCCGTGCATCCACTGATCAGCACCGAAGCCCTGGCCTCCGCGCTGGACGGCGCCGAACCCCCGGTCGTCCTCGACGTCCGCTGGCGGCTGGGCGGACCGCCGGGACGTCAAGACTACGAGGTCGGACACGTTCCCGGTGCGATCTACGTCGACCTGGACACCGAGCTCTCCTCCCCACCCGGCGCCGGTGGCCGCCACCCGCTGCCCGACCCGGCCGCGCTGCAGGCCGTGCTGCGGGCCGCCGGCGTGCGCCGACATCACCCGGTCGTGGCCTACGACGGCGGTGACGGTTCGGTCGCCGCCCGTGCGTGGTGGCTGCTGCGGTGGGCCGGCCACCCGGAGGTGGCGGTCCTGGACGGCGGCTTCGCGGCGTGGACCGCCGAGGGCCGTCCGGTGAACGCGGACACGCCGACCCCTATTCCCGGGGACGTCGTCGTGCGGCCCGGCGCCATGCCCGTGCTCGACGCCGACGAGGCCGCCGCGTTCACCGCGTCCGGCACGCTCCTGGACGCCCGCGCGCCCGAGCGGTACCGGGGCGAGACCGAGCCGGTCGACCCGCGCGCCGGCCACATCCCGGGGGCGCTCAACGCGCCGACCTCGGGCCACACGTCCGACGGCCGCTGGCTGCCCGCCGCCGCGCTGGCCGAGCGCTTCGGGGCCATCGGCGTCTCCCCGGACCGCCCGGTCGCGGCCTACTGCGGGTCGGGCGTCACGGCGTCGTCAGTGGTCCTGGCCCTGGAGGTCGCCGGCATCACCACGCCGGAGCAGCCCGCGCCGCTCTACGCGGGGTCGTGGTCGCAGTGGTCCTCCGACCCGTCCCGCCCGGCCGCCACCGGTCCCGACGCGGGTTGAGCACGCGGAACGGCCGGTCGGACGCGCCGACCGGCCGTTCTCCGACGTACCTCAGGCGTTGGGGATCTTCTCGAACGCCTTGGTGGCGAGCTTGAGCGCGATCGGGCACGGGTCGATCTCGTCGATCGGCGTCACGGTGGCCTGGAACGCGGGCGTGATCTCGTCCTTGTCGTCGGTCAGCATGACCAGCACCGTGCAGTCGCCGCTCTTCTCCTTCACCTCGTACGCGGTGTTGCCGCCGACCTCGATGGTCCGCGCCTCGCCCTCGTACTCGGCGAACGTGACCATGAACAGCACGACCGAGAACGGGTCCTCGGTGCTCTGCACGCAGCCCTTCTCGCCGCCCTTGGACGCGCCGACGGCCGTGGCGACGTCCTCGGGGGTGAGGATGTCGCAGTCCTCGTAGCCCTCGGTCTTCTTCTTCGTCGTGATCTTGACGTCGCCGGAGGGCTTCTCGGCCGCGGACGTCTTCGGCGAGCTCTCCTTGGTCGACGCCTTGGGGGAGGAAGTCTTGGTCGACGACGGCTTGCCGGAGGCGGTCTTCTCACCGGTCGACCCGCCCGCCGCGGCGACCGGGCTGCCGACGACCTTGGTGGCGCAGGCCGACAGGCCGAGCGTGAGCGCCACAGCCAGCACAGTGGTCAGGGCGGGGACTCGTCGCAGGTGCATGTCTTCTCTGACCCCGTTCCGACGTGCGGGGTTCCATCCTCGATGGCCGCAATCTGGCCCGCGTCGTCTCGGCAGACTCTAAGTCCACGTCGGACCTCCGCACGCCGGGGTCGACCAAGCTGTGATCACACCACCGTCCGTGACGTGGGTTAGGTTGCCGACATGGGAAAGCCGGCCGCCGTCGTCTGGGACGAGTCCTTCCTCGCCTACGACCTGGGCGGGGACCACCCGCTCAACCCCGTCCGGCTGGACCTGACCGTGCGGCTGGCGACCGCGCTCGGCGTGCTGGACGGCGTGGAGCTCATCGCGCCCGACCCCGCGCCGGACGCGGAGATCGAGCGCGTGCACGAGCCGTCCTACCTCACCGCCGTGCAGGCCGCGCCCATGGCGGGCTGGGACGTCGGGCACGGCCTCGGCACCGCCGACAACCCGGTGTTCGCCCGCATGCACGAGGCGTCCGCGCTGGTCGTGGGCGGTTCGCTGGCCGCCGCGCGCCGGATCGCCTCGGGCGAGGCGGACCGGGCGGTGAGCATCGCGGGCGGGCTGCACCACGCCATGCGCGACCACGCGGCCGGGTTCTGCGTGTACAACGACTGCGCCGTGGCGATCTCGTGGCTGCTGGACCACGGCTTCGACCGGATCGCCTACGTCGACACCGACGTGCACCACGGCGACGGCGTGCAGGCCGCCTTCTACGACGACCCCCGCGTGCTCACGGTCTCGATCCACCAGAACCCGATGAGCCTGTGGCCCGGCACGGGACGGCCCGCCGAGGTGGGCGGCGCGGGCGCGGAGGGCACCAGCGTGAACCTGGCCCTGCCGCCCGGCACCGGCGACCAGGCCTGGCTGCGCGCGTTCGAGGCCACCGTCCCGTCCCTGCTCACGGCGTTCCGGCCGCAGCTGCTGGTCACCCAGTGCGGTGTCGACACGCACCGGGAGGACCCGCTGGCCGACCTCGCGCTCACCGTGGACGGCCACCGCGCGATCTACCGCCGGCTGCGCGAGCTGGCCGGGCAGGTCGCGGACGGCCGGTGGCTGGCGCTGGGCGGCGGCGGGTACGAGCTGCTGCGGGTCGTGCCGCGCAGTTGGACGCACCTGCTGGCCACCGTGCTGGACCGGGACGTGGACCCGCGCGCCGCGCTGCCCGCCGACTGGGTCGCCCACGCCTCCTCCCTCGCGCCGAACTGGCCGCTGCCGTCGTCCATGACCGACGACTCCGACACCGCGTTCGAGCCGTGGGGCGGCCAGCTCGACACCCCGGCCGACCTGGCGATCCGGGACACCCGGCGCGCGGTGTTCCCGCTGCACGGCCTGGACCCCGACGACCCGAGGGACTGACGGCGTGGACCCGTACGACTACCCGCGGCACTGGGAGGCCGACGTCGTGCTCAGCGACGGCGGCACGGTCCACCTGCGCCCGATCACGCCCGACGACGCGGAGAAGCTGCTCGCCTTCCACGGCAGGCTGTCCGAGCGCACCCGCTACTTCCGCTACTTCGGCCCCTACCCGCGGATGCCCCGGCGCGACCTCGAACGCTTCAGCACGGTCGACCACGCCGACCGGGTCGCGTTCACCGCGCTGCTCGGGGACGACATCGTGGCCGTCGGCCGCTACGACCGCCTCGGCGAGGGCAGCTCGGCGGAGGTCGCGTTCGTGGTCGAGGACGCCCACCAGGGCCGCGGCCTCGGCTCCATCCTGCTCGAACACCTCGCCGCCGCCGCCCGGGAACGCGGCCTGAGCCGCTTCACCGCCGAGGTGCTGGCCGAGAACGGCCAGATGGTGCGGGTCTTCCGGGACGCGGGCTACGGCGTGAGCCGCGCGTTCGAGGAGGGCGTGGTGCACCTGGAGTTCGACATCGACCCGACCGAGGAGTCGGTGGAGGTGGCCCGCGCCCGCGAGCAGGCCGCCGAGGCACGCAGCGTGCACAACCTGCTGCACCCGAAGTCGGTCGCGGTGATCGGGGCGTCCACCGACCAGACCAAGATCGGCCACGCGGTGCTGACCCACCTGCTGGCCGCCGACTTCGCCGGGCCGGTGTACCCGGTGAACGCCGAGCACCGGTCCGTGCGCGGGGTGCGGGCGTACCCGTCGGTGCTGGAGATCCCGGACGACGTGGACCTCGCCGTGGTCGCGGTGCCGGCCGCCGGCGTGGACGAGGTGATGGACGCCTGCCTGGCCAAGGGCGTGAAAGCGCTGGTCGTGGTCACGTCCGGGTTCGGCGAGACGGGGCCGGGCGGGTTGAGCACGGAACGCAGGCTGGCCGCCGAGGCCCGCGCGCACGGCATGCGGGTGGTCGGCCCGAACGCGCTGGGCGTGCTGAACACCGACGCGGGTGTGCGCCTCAACGCCACCCTCGCGCCGAGGCTGCCGGCCCGCGGTCGCACCGGCTTCTTCTGCCAGTCCGGCGCGCTGGGCACCGCGATCCTGGCCACCGCCGCCGAACGCGGCCTGGGCCTGTCCACGTTCGTCTCGGCGGGCAACCGCTCGGACGTCTCCGGCAACGACCTGCTCCAGTACTGGGAGACCGACCCGGCCACCGACGTGGTGCTGCTGTACCTGGAGTCGTTCGGCAACCCGCGCAAGTTCGCCCGGCTGGCCCGCCGGCTCGGCCGCACCAAGCCGATCGTGGCGGTGAAGTCCGGCCGGCACGCCGTGACGCCCGCGTTGGCGGCGACCTCGGTGCCGGTGGACGAGTCGAGCGTGCAGGCGCTGTTCGAGCAGGCCGGCGTGATCCGGGTGGAGTCGCTGGCGCAGCTGTTCGACACCGCGCTGCTGCTCGCGCACCAGCCGCTGCCGACCGGGCCGCGCGTCGCCGTGGTCGGCAACTCGACCGCGATCGGGCTGCTGGCCGCGGACACCGCGCTGGCCCAGGGCCTGGAGCTGGCCGGCGAGCCGGTGGACGTGGGCGCGCAGGCCGGGCCGGAGGCGTTCGCGGCGGCGGTGCAGGAGGCGCTGGAGAACCCCGACGCGGATGCGCTGGTGGTCGTGTTCGTGCCGCCGCTGGCGGTGCCCGGCACGTCGTTCGCCCGCGCCCTGCGCGAGGTCGTGGAGCGGGGCGGGCGGACCAAGCCGATCGCGTCGACGTTCCTGGCCGTGGAGGGCGTGCCCGCCGAGCTGGCCGTGCCCGGTCCCGGCGGCGCGCCCGGACGGGGTTCCGTTCCTTCTTATCCGAGCCCGGAGCGCGCTGTGGCCGCGTTGGCCCGCGTGACGCGTTACGCGCGGTGGCGGTCCGCGCCGCAGGGCACGTTCGCCCGACCCGAAGGCATCGACGCCGACGCCGCGCACGCCATCGTCGAAGCCCTGGAGCTCGACGGCGAACGGCTGCTGGACGACGACACCACCGTGCGGCTGCTCGCCTGCTACGGGGTGGGGGTCGTGCCGTTCCGGGTGGTCACGTCGGCGGACGACGCGGTGCGCGCGGCGGGGGAGCTGGGCTACCCGGTGGCGATGAAGTCCACCGACGACCGGCTCCGGCACCGCACCGACCTGGTCGGCGTGCGGCTCGACCTGTCCGGCGAGGAAGCCGTGCGCACGGCGTACGCGATGCTGGCCGGGATGTCCGAACGGCCGGACGTGTACGTGCAGCGCATGGCGCCCAAGGGGATCTCGTGCGTGCTGGGCCTCCAGGACGACCCCTCGTTCGGCACGCTGGTGTCGTTCGGGCTGTCGGGACTGGTCAGCGACCTGCTGGGGGACCGGGCCTACCGCGCGGTCCCTCTCACCGACGCGGACGCGGCGGCGCTCGTGCGCGCGCCCAAGGCCGCGCCGCTGCTGGCGGGCTACCGGGGCGACGAGCCCGCGGACCTGCCCGCGTTGCAGGACCTCGTGCTGCGGCTCGCCGCGCTCGCCGAGGACCTGCCCGAGGTGCGGGAGCTGTCGTTGGAACCGGTGCTCGCCAGTGCCGCCGGCGCGTACGTCAGCAGCGCCCGGATCACGCTGGGACCGCCGCCGTCCCGGCACGACACCGGTCCCAGGCGGCTGCGTTCGCCCGGCGGCGGTCGTTAGCGCGACCGCGATCCCGGTGCGCGACCGTCGTCCTTGACCGATCCGGTGTCCCCGATCTTCCCCGCAGGTCTGGACCAACTCCCTTGGGCCGCCTAGGTTTCCGGCAACCCGAGGAAGCTCCCGAAAAGGGGAAGAATGGCTCTGGCACCGTTGCGCGCCCTCGCTGTGGCGTGTTCCGCCGCGCTTGTCCTCGCGTCGTGCTCCACCGGTGACGACACGACCGTCGCCGGCAAGGCGGACAGCTCCAACGAGCTGACCATCGCCGTGGCGTACGACCAGCCGGGGCTCGGTGTGCGCCGTCTCGACGGCACCTACCGCGGCTTCGACATCGACGTGGCCCGTTATGTGGCGAAGGAACTGGGGGTGGAGGAGAAGGGCATCAGGTTCACCGAGGCGACGCCGTCGCAGCGCGAGACGCTGCTGACCCGCGGCGAGGCGGACCTCGTGGTGTCCAGCTACTCGATCACGGACAAGCGCAAGGAGGTCATCGACTTCGTGGGCCCGTACTTCGTGGCGGGCCAGGACCTGCTCGTCCGGTTGACCGATGAGCGGATCGCCGGCCCGGAATCGCTCGACTCCGGCAACCTGAAGCTGTGCTCGGTGGCCAACACCACCTCCGCGCAGCACGTGAAGGACCGGTTCGCGCAGTCCGTGCAGTTGGTGGAATATCCCAATTTCAGCGACTGCGTCACCGCCCTGCTGGCCGAGCAGGTGGACGCCATGACGACCGACGACGTGATCCTCGCCGGCTACGCCGCGCAGAACCCCGAGCTGCTGCGCGTGGTGAACAAGCCGTTCAGCAAGGAGGAGTACGGCATCGGTCTGCGCAAGGGTGACGCGACCAGCAAGGCGAAGGTGACCGCGGCCGTTCGGAAGATGATCGACACCGGCGAATGGCGCAGGTCCCTGGAGGCCAACGTGGGGGCTTCCGGTTACGCCATCCCGGATCCGCCGGAGCTCGCGCCGTGATCTGCGACCCACTCCGTCAGCGGTCCGCCCGGCCCGGACCGGCCCGTAGGCTCGTTGCGTGCATGCCTCGCATTACGTGCCCCGGTACCGCGCGGACGGTCCGGTCCGCGCCGGTATCCCCGACCACGGCCGCGTCCCCCGCTACTACGCGGTGAAGACCGAGCTGCTGTGGCTGGTCGACGCGCTCGGCGAGGGCACCGCGCTGCCGCCGGAGCGGGAGCTGGCCGAGCGGTTCGCGGTGTCACGGGTGACGCTGCGGCAGGCCGTCGGGGAACTCGTGCTCGAAGGCAGGCTGCGGCGCCGCCAGGGGAGCGGCACCTACGTCGCGCCGCCGAAGCTGGTGCAGCCGCTGTCGCTGCTCAGCTTCACCGAGGGGATGCGACGGCAGGGCGTCGACCCGGCGCGCGGCGTCATCACCGTGGAGCACGTGCCCGCGGACGACGTGCTGGCGCGGGACCTGCGGCTCGGGCGGGGCGACCCGGTCGTCCACCTGGAACGCGTGCTGCTGGCCGACGGCGAGCGGGTCGGGCTGGAGTCGACGTACGTGTCCGCGGCGCGGTTCCCGACCCTGCTGGAGGTCTTCGACCCGACCACGTCGCTGCGCGCGTGCCTGACCGACCGGCTGGGGGTGGTGTTCGCCGAGGCGGAGGAGCGGGTGGAGACGGTGCCGGCGACGCCGCGCGAGGCGTTGCTGATCGGCACGAGCCCGGCGCAGCCGATGCTGCTGCTGCACCGCGTGTCCCACGACGACGTCGGCGAGCCGATCGAGCGGGTCCGCGCGCTCTACCGGGGCGACCGGTTCAGCTTCGTGGCGCGGGTGCGGGCCGAGTGAAGGTCACGTAACGGTCACCGTCGCGCCGCCCGGCGTCGGCTTCGGTAGTCCACTTAGGACGGAATCGGGGGTTTCCGGGCCTCCGGGGGCTCGCGTGCCGCCGACCGTTAGCGAATCTTGCCCTGGAACCGCCCATTGGCAGCAAGTTCTGCGCGCCCCGGCGGAGGTACCGTTGTTGCCCTGGGACGTGAGTCCTCCTCACCCGCACGGTCGCGGGGGAAGCGGGGGTGGCGCGGTGACGTTCAAAGAGGAGTTCCTGACGGAGCTCGAGGACTGCCTGCGCGGGTACGGCGCGGTTCCGGTGGTCGACCCGGACGCGCTGGCCCGGTTCATCGACTACGTCCGCCGACTGCCGGACGACGACTCGCGGCTGCGCTGCCTCGAAGGCGTCGACCAGGGTTCCGGCTCGTTCTGGAACAACCCGGCGGTGTGGTGGGAGCAGGTGCCCCGGTTCGGCGTCGGGTCGTCGGACTGCTCCGAGCTGCTCGACCGGATGCTGGACGAGGCGATCAGCGACGAGATCGACGTGCTGGAGATGGAGATCCGGGAATTGCCGGGGTGAGTTCCCGCCGCGGCTTCGGGTTCCCGCTTCGACCCGGACTTGGATCAAGACGTGAAACACCCGTTGTGCACCTGGGTCGCCAGACGCACAACGGGGAGTCTCACCTGCCGGGGATCAGACGGAGAGCAGCCGGTCGAAGAACGTGCGGTAGCGCTTGAGCGCCTGCCGCAACTCCTCCGTCTGCACCTCGTCACCCCGCTGCCACTGCTCTTCGAGCGCGTGCTTGTGCTGGGTGAACGTGGTGGCCAGCGTCTGCATCACCTGGGCGACCAGTTCGTCGGCACGCTGCACGGCCTCGCGCGGGTCGTCCACGAAGTCGGCCTGCAACGCCCGCCACTCGGCCTGGTAGTCGGCCGAGTCGTCCGGGGTGAACAGCGGGGCGTCACCGGCCGTCGTGTCGACCGCGGACGGCTCGACCGGCTCCGCGCCCTCGTCGGCGGCTTCGTCCTCGAGGGTCGCCGAGTCGTCGGCGGTCGGCTCCCCGAAGGTGCCCGAGTCGTGCGAGGTCGAGTCGTACGACGCCGAGCCGGGCGCGGTGTCGTACGTCGCCGAGCCGTGGGTGGTCGGGTCCTGCGCGGTCGAGTCGTGCCCGGCCGCCTCGCGGTCGAAGCGCTCCCCGTCGGTCAGGTCCGGCTCCACGACGTCGTGGTCGGCCGGGGTCTGCTCGACCGGCTCGCGCTCGGCCCGCTGGCCGTCCAGCGGCTCGCGCTCGGCCGCCGTGCGGTCGACGAAGTCCTCGGTGGTGAGGTGCTGACGCTGGTCGGTCATGACCGCGCTCCTTCCCGGTGGTCGCCCAGCAGGTCCTCGAAGACGGTGCGGTAGTGGACCATCGCGTTCCGCAGGTCCTCGGTCGTGGCCTCGCCGCGCTCCTGGCGCTCGATCACCGAGTGCGCCTCGCGGTAGTGGTCGAGCGTGCGGGCGTGCTCCACCGAGAGCAGCTTCTCGCGCCGCTCGAAGTCCTCGGTGGGGTAACCGCGTTCGGCCATCAGGTCGGTGACCAGGTGGTCCGCTCGGCTGACCGCCTGGGTCGGCTCGTCGACGAACTGCTCCTGGACCAGGGTCCAGCTGCGGGCGTAGTCGTCGCGGGTCGTGGCGTCGAGCGTGCGGAGCTCGAGCTTCGAGTGCTCGCGCTCCCGTTCCGCGAGCTCGCGTTCCGCCGCCATGCGGCTGCCGTTGCGCTCCAGGGCCCGCTCGTACTCGGGACCGAACTTCGAGCGCAACCGCTTGCGCTGCATGAGGAACTTCAGCAGCACCGCGATCGCGGCCAGTACGACCAGCACGACGACGATCACGCCGATGGTGGTACCGGTGGACATCTGCGCCTCCTAGGGCTCTGTTGTCCAACGGCTACCCATGAGGCGACCGATCCGAAACCTGTTCGCCTCTTGACAAACCGACGTCGATGTCGTCGCTAGCGCGCCACCGCCTTGCGGTACTGGCGGATCGCCAGCGGCACGAAGATCAGCAGGAACACGACCACCCACGCCAACGTCATCAGCACCGGGTGCTGCAACGGCCACGCGTCCGCCGCGGGCGCCATCGGGTTGGTGTTGCCGAACAACTCGCGCGCCGCCGCCGTCACCGCCGACACGGGGTTCCACTCGGCGAACGCCTTGAGCGGCCCGGGCAGGTTGCTCTCCTGCACGAACGTGTTCGCGATGAACGTGAGCGGGAAGATCGCGATGAACGAGGCGTTGTTGAACACCTCGGGGCTGCGCACCATCAGGCCGACGATCGCCATGCCCCATGACACGGCGTAGGCGAACAGCAACAGCAAGGCGAACCCCGCCAGCGCCTCCAGCGGCGACGAGTGGATCCGCCAGCCGACGATCAGGCCCGTCAGCGACATCACCAGGATGACGATGACGTTGTTCGCCAGGTCGCTGGTGGTCCGCCCGATCAGCACGGCCGAGCGCGCCATCGGCAGCGACCGGAACCGGTCGATCACGCCCTTCTGCATGTCCTCGGCCAGCCCGCTGCCGGTGATGGTCGAGCCGAACACCACGGTCTGGGCGAAGATCCCGGCCATCAGGAACTCGCGGTAGTCCATGCCGGGGATGTCGATCGAGCCGCCGAACACGTAGGCGAACAACAGCACGAACATGATCGGCGACAGGGTCGAGAACACGATCAGGTCCGGGACCCGCTTGATCTTGATGAGGTTGCGCTTGGCGACCACCACGCCGTCGCCCAACGCCTGCGTGAACGCGCTCATGCTCCCTTTTCCCCCTGCTTGTCCTCGGTGCCGGTCTTGCCGGTCGCGTGTCCGGTCAGCGTGAGGAACACGTCGTCCAGCGTCGGCCTGCGCAGGCCGATGTCGAGCACCTTGACCGACTCGGCGTCCAGCCTGCGGACGCCGTCCACCAGCACCTCGGCCCCGCCCGACACCGGCACGGTCAGCCGGTGCCCGCGCTCGTCCACCGCGATCTCCGCGATCGCCAGCGGCGTCAGCGCCGCCTTCGCCGTCGCCGCGTCCTGCGCGGAGCCGACGGTCAGCTCCAGCCGCTCACCGCCGACCTGGTCCTTCAGCTCGTTCGCCGTGCCCAGCGCGATCACGCGGCCGTGGTCGATGACCGCGATCTTGTCGGCGAGCCGGTCGGCCTCCTCCAGGTACTGCGTGGTGAGCAGCAGGGTCGTGCCGCCGGCCACGAGCTCCGCGATGACGTCCCACATCCCCAGCCGGCTGCGCGGGTCCAGGCCCGTGGTCGGCTCGTCGAGGAACAGCACCCTCGGCTTGGCCACCAGCGCGCCCGCCAGGTCGAGCCGGCGGCGCATCCCGCCCGAGTACGTCTTCACCGTCCGGTCGCCCGCCTCCACCAGGTCGAACCGCTCCAGCAGCTCGCGCGCCCGCTCCCGGCTCCGCTTCTTGCCCAGGTGGTAGAGCCTGCCGACCATGTCCAGGTTCTCGAACCCGGTCAGGTTCTCGTCCACGGCCGCGTACTGGCCGGACAGCCCGATCCGGCGGCGCAGCTCCTTGGCGTCGGCGACGACGTCGAGGCCGGTGACGGTCGCCTTGCCCTCGTCGTGCTCCAGCAGGGTGGTGAGCACGCGCACCGTCGTGGTCTTGCCCGCGCCGTTCGGCCCGAGCAGGCCCATGACGGTGCCCTCCGGCACCACGAGGTCGAGGCCGTCGAGAGCGACCACCGAGCCGTAGCGCTTGACCAGTCCCTCGGCCACGATTGCGTCTGCCATGCGGGCCATGATGGACCTCGGGTCCGACAATTTCAGGTGGATTCGGCGAAACCCCGCGCGCGGCCCGGCCTTGAAGTGAGCTCTGTGGACGGTCCCGCGCCGTCGCCTGTCACTTTCGGCGAACGGGTGCCCCCGTACGGTCAGCACGACCTCGCGCGCACCACCTTGTGCCGGCAGGGAAAGTTGAGCCTGCAAACATCTCGACCCGGTAGGCGTCGGGCACCCGTCCAGCCGAGCCCGGCCGACGGCCTGCCCTCGGACGGCCCCTCGCCGAACGGGCCACTGCCGGACCGGGCCACTGCCGGACCGCGACGGCCCGATCGCCCGGAGTGGCGAGGTGTTCCCGACCCGTCGAGGCCCGCGATCGCGGTCCGGCAGGGGCCGTCGGACTGAGATCCACTTCGCGGGTGCCGTGGAACCCCTTGACGTTCCGCGGCCGGACCTGCGAGATGTACATGTGGCCAGACTTCAGTCGGTGCTGATCACTCGCCCACTTCGTCGTCGTCCCGCGACCGCCGGCGGGGCGACGACGGCAGGTGGCGGGTGAAAGGGGCGAATATGCACCTTTTCAGCGCTCGATCGAGTGAAAGCGAGCGGGCTGCGGAACAGCACTAGGGTGTTCGCAGTTCTTTTCAGCGAGGAGCGGATCCGCATGGCAGCCGTCCAAACCCGACGCAAGCGCAAGCTGGGGCAGTTCCTCAACGCATTGCGCAAGCGTGCGGGCAAGACCGAGATCGACTACCACGCGCTGACTCGGAAGACGCAGTCGACGCTGTCGCGGATGGAGAACGGGTACATCAGTCCGAGTTGGACCGAGCTGGGCGCGCTGCTCGGGCTCTACGGTGCGACCGATGCCGAACGGCGTGAGGCGGAAGCGTTGTGGGAAGACGCGAAGCAGGACGGCACTCGCCTGGTGTACGCGGCCGCGTACACCCCGGAGGCGCGCACCTACGCGCGGCAGGAAGCCGACGCGACCGAGGTGCGCACCATCGAGATGATCGTCATACCGGGTCTGCTCCAGACACCTGCCTACGCGGCCGCGATCCGGCTCGCGGGGCAGCGGTTCATGGACTCGTCGGTGTCGGTGGACCAGGTGACGGCGGCACTGGCGAACCGGCAGCGCCGGCTGCCGGGATTAGTCCTGCACGCGGTGATCGACGAGGCCGCGTTGCACCGGATCGTCGGCGGCCCGACCGTCATGCGCGAGCAGTTGTCACATTTGCTCGAGAAGGGGAGGCAGGACAACATCACCATCCAAGTGGTCCCGTTCGGCGCCGGTGCTCACGGGACCATGTCGGGCGGTGGCGCGACCGCCCTCCGCTTCGAGGACAGCGATCCTTCGGCCGTGTACCTGGAGTACGCGGGCGGCGGGAAGTGGGTGGACAATCGCGCCGACGTGCAGAAGTACCTGTTGCACTTCGAGGAAATCGTGAACGAGGTCGCCCTGTCGCCCAAGGAGTCGGCTTCGTTGATCAGAAAACTGGCAACCGCACTGAAGGACACATGAACAACGACAGAGCGTGGCGCAAGAGCACCTACTCCGGCGCGGGGAACAACTGCGTCGAGCTGGCCGTGGGACGGAGCACGACCAGCGTCAGGGACAGCAAGCGGCCAGGGCCCAGGCTGACCTTCGGGGAGCGCCCGTTCCGGGCGTTCCTGACAGCTCTCCGGCAGAACTGACCGCTACCGCCAGCCGCCGTCCGCCCCTGGTGACGGGGCCACCGTCGAACCGCGGGCGGCGGCGAACACCCGGGCGATCGACAGCCCCAGACCCCGGCCTCGATCGCCCGTCCCGGTGATCTTCTCCCCCAACCCCGCCGACCGCCGGACGAACTCCGTGCCGCACAACGGGAACGTCCGCACCGCCGGGCGGAGCCGTCGTCACCGTGACCCACGCCATAGTCGAACCCTGTCAGGGATCGGCTCGCCGTCCCGTTCAGAGGGCGAGCGAACCAGACAGGAGCACGCCCATGCCGCACCGCATCACCGTCCTCGGAGCCGGGTACACCGGGGCCTTCGTCGCCGGGAACCTCGCCCGCCGCCTCCACCCCGACGACGTCACGATCACCGTGGTCAACGCCGAGCCGGACTTCGTCGAGCGGTTGCGCCTGCACCAGCTCGCCGCCGGCCAGGACCTGCCCCGGTACCCGTTGGCGGAGGTGTTCGCGGGCACCGCCGTCGACCTGCGCCTGGCGCGCGTCACCGGGATCGACGCCGAGCACCGCGCCGTCACCGTGACCGGAGACGAGGGCGTCGACCGGATCCACTACGACACCCTCGTCCACACGCTCGGCAGCACCGTCGCCGACCACGGCGTCCCGGGCGTCGCCGAACACGCCTTCCACGTCGCCGCACGGCCGGCGGCGCTGCGCCTGCGCCACCGCCTGGACGAGCTCGACGGGACCGGGACGGTGCTGGTCGTGGGCGGCAACCTGACCGCGATCGAGACCGCCACCGAGATCGCCGAGTCCAGGCCCGGCCTGCGGGTCACCCTGGTCACCAGGGGCGAGCTGGGCGGCTGGCTCGGTCCGAGCGCCCGCGCCCACCTGCTGCGGGCCTTCGACCGGTTCGGCATCGCGGTCCACGAGCACACCACCGTCGACCGCGTCGAGCCGACCGGTGCCCTCGCCGGCGACACCCGCTTCGACGCCGACGCGACCGTCTGGGCGGCGGGCTTCGCCGTGCACCCCCTCGCCGCCGCGAGCGGCCTCGCGGTCACCGACAACGGCCAGGTCCTGGTCGACCGCATGATGCGGTCGGTCTCGCACCCCGGTGTCTACGCCGCCGGCGACAGCGTCCACGTGATCGGGGACAACGGCCTGCCGCTGCCGATGTCCTGCGCCTCGGCCGGGTTCACCGGCAAGCAGCTCGTGGCCGCGGTCATCGGCGACCTGACCGGCCGGGAGGTGCCGCGCACGGCTCTGTCCTACGTGGGCAACCACATCAGCCTCGGCCGCAAGGACGCGATCTTCCAAGCGGTCGGCGGCGACGCGCGGCCGAAGTCGTGGGCGCTGCGCGGACGTCCGGCGGCGCTCTTCAAGGCGGCGATCGTCCGCGCCTCCGCCTACAGCATCGGCCACCCGACCTTCGGCCTGCCCACGCGCGAGCACCGCCTGGCCGGCGGGGACCGCGTCACCGAGGCGGTCACCGCCTAACCTGACGCCGGTGGACACCGTGGCGCGTTTCGAGGCCAGCCGGGGCAGGCTGGCCTCGCTGGCGTACCGCCTGCTCGGCTCGGCCGCCGACGCCGAGGACACCGTGCAGGACGCGTTCCTGCGCTGGCAGGCCGCCGACCGCGACCACATCGACGTGCCGGAGGCGTGGCTGACCAAGGTGGTCACCAACCTGTCCCTCGACCGACTCCGCTCGGCGAAGGCGCGGCGGGAACGCGCGGTCGGCGCGTGGCTGCCCGAACCGCTCCTCGACGGCGACCCGATGCTGGACCCGGCCGACACCGTGGAGCAGCGCGAATCCGTGACCCTGGCGGTGCTGATGCTCCTGGAACGACTCCCACCGGTCGAACGAGCCGTCTACGTCCTGCGCGAGGCCTTCTCCTACAGCCACGCCGAGATCGCCGGGATCCTCGACATCTCCGAGTCCGCGAGCCAGCAGCACGCCCACCGGGCCCGACGGCACGTCACCGCCGGGCGCACGGCCGCCGAGGTCGACCGCGCCACCGCGCGCCGGGTCGTCGAGGCGTTCCTCGCCGCCGCGTCCTCGGGCCGCACCGAAGAACTCGTGGCGTTGCTGACCGACGACGCGACCGCGATCTCCGACGGCGCCGGCCTGGCCCGCAAGCTGATGCGGTACCCGCTGCCCGAGCAGGTCGCCGCCGCCGCGCGGAACCTCTTCAAGCAGACCCCGGCGAAGCGCAGGCTGGTCGGCGGCACGCTGGAGGTCCACGCCGGCGTGGTCAACGGCGACCCCGCCATGATCGCCGTGGTGGACGACCGGGTCGTGGGCGTGGTCGTGCTGGAGGTCCGCGACGACAAGATCGCCACCGTGCACGGCCTGGCCGCCCCGACCCGGCTCGGCCGCATCACCGAGCAGTGGCGGCGACGCGGCCCGGACTTCCCGCTCGTCGGATCGTGGTGAGCGGAAGACCGGCCGGGACTCGGCACTTTTGCGGTTCGCGCCCGGTGCCGCCGTGGTTGCCTGTGGCGTGCCCAGGGACCAGTCGTCGCACCCGAACGAGCCCCGACCCCGCACCCGCCACGACACCGCCCCGGACGCGCGGGCGGTCCGCCGAGCGCTGCGCCCGCGCTTGACGTGGCCGTGGCCGGACCTGGAGGACGCGATCGCCGTGGCCCGGCACTGGGCCGAGGCAGGCGGCGACCTCGGCGGACCACTGCGCAGGCTGACGTGGCCGGTGGTGCGGCGGACCAACGTCGGGTTCGTGTCGGCGCTGGTGCGACACGGGGTCGCGGTGCCACCCGAGGCCGTGGAGGCGGCGAGGGAGGCGCTGCGCGCGCTGGTGAACGGCCATGCCGCCGACGACGCGTGGCAGCGGTACGCCCGGTGGTTCACCGAGCTCACCCCCGACCTCGCCGTCACCGTCCTGCAACGGCTCGCGCGGGCCGGGTCACGGCCGGAGGACGAGCGGTACCGCGCCTGGGCGTTCGTCGACGCCCACTTCCCGGAGGACTCGCCGGAGGTCGCCCTGGACCTCGCCGCCGACACCGGCGTGCACCGCGCGACCCGCTTCGCGATCGGCAAGACGCTCGCCGCGCGCGATCCCGCCGTGCTGGTGGACGTGTTCCACCGGGTCGGCAGGCAGACGACCGCCGGCGGGATCCGCAACCAGGCGGCCGAGATCCTCGCGCCGCACGACCACGTGAAGTCGCTGGAGCTGTTCACCCACACCGCCGCCGGCGGCACGAGCGGCGACGCCGACCGGCTGACCGCGTGCCGCGAGGTCTGCCGGCGCGATCCGGACAAGGGCGTCGACTTGCTGTTCGACTTCCTGGAGGACACGTCGACGGACCGCGTGCGCGGCGAGGTGCTGGACGACCTGCACCGCATGGCCCCGACGCGACTGCGAACCCGGCTGGACGCCCTTCGCCGCACCGGTGCGCCGTCCACCCGACTGCACTTCACCCGGCACCTGGTCGAACGCTTCGGCGCCGGACCGGACGTGGTGGTCGATCTCGCCACCGACCCGACCGTGCCGCCGCAGATGCGGTTCGCGAGCCTGGACATCGACCGGAGGGCGGCGACCCCGGCCGTCGTCGCGGGCATCATCACCGGCTTCCGTGAGCACGGTCCGGTCAAGGTGCGCGCCATCGCCCTCCTGGTGACGCTGTCCCCCGAAGACGGCTTCGGCCACCTCCTCGACCTGGTCGCCGACCGGCAGGTCCCGCACCGCGCCCGGATGGCCGCCGTGACCGAGGCGGGCCGGCCCCTGGACCGACGGCGCAGGACCGAGCTGTACCGGAGCCTGGCGACCGAGGACGAGGCGACCGCGGACCAGCGGCAAGCCGCGTTGTCCGCGGTCGCGAAGATCGATCCCTCCCGGCACCGGGACCTCTGCGCGGAACTCGCCCGACGCAGCGACCTGACCGTCGAGGACCGTGTGCGCTTCGCGGTCCGGGCCGGGCGTGGTCGTGCTCTCGAACTGCTGCGCGAGTTCGCCAGGGACTCCGGTGAGGTCGACGCGATGCGGATCGGGGCGGCGCGGCGGGCCGCCTCGGAGGGCGCTGCCGACGACCGGGCCTACCTCCGGACGCTGGCTGCCTGGCCGACCGTGTCGTACCGGGCCCGTGAAAGCCTCATCGCAGAGCTGCCGCCCGCGGACCGGGCCGCCGTCCTCCGGACCGTCGCGGACAGCCGGGCGGAGGCTGTCGAAGCACGGTTGGCGGCGGCTGTCGCGTTGGGCAGCCTCGATCCGGGAGGTGCGGTGACGCGGCTCGACGTGCTGGCGGAGGACCGCAGCCTGCCCGGCGCGGTCCGGAACCGGGCCCGTGACGCCGCACGACGGTTGCGCTGAGGCTGTACCGCTGTCGCGGTGGGCTGCCGGACGGCGAGCGGCGACGTCCACTGTGGACATGACAACGCGCGGCGACACGGGCCTAGCCACCTGATCAAGCCGCACCTCCGCTGGCGGCGATCCCGAACCCCTACTACCCTGACCAGGCCTGATCGGGATCATCCGCTCCACGAACGGGTGAACCTGAAAAAGGGCATCAACCAAAACGCCGTTATTCGCACCCTGAAACGTCGGTTGAAACGAAGAGGAGACCCGAGCAACCACCCCTGCCCGACCCCCACCCCGACCCCAACCGCCACCAGTCGAAGCCAATGACGGCCGAGGCCGAGGCCGACCGACGTAGACGCGAACGACGCGCAACACGAACCCGAACGACGCGAACCGCGAACCGCGCTCCCTAACGCCGACCGCACTGCCCGATGCGGGGCCGCGCCGACCGCGACGCCCAATGCGGGGCCGCGACGCCCAGGCAGACCGCGCCGCCCAACGCTTCAGTGGACCCCGAGCACCCCGTCCACCCGCCGCGGGATTCCCAGCGGGTTGCCGTCACGCAGCTCGGCGGGCAGCAGGGCGTCCGGCCAGGACTGGTACGTCACCGGTGCGACCCACCGCCGGATCGAGGTGGCCCCGACGGACGTGTGCAGCGGGTTGGTGGTGGCCGGCCACGGGCCGCCGTGGTGCATGCCCCAGGCCACCGCGACGCCGGTCGGCCAGCCGTTGAAGATCAGCCGGCCCACGACCGGGCGCAGGGTCTCCCCGACGCGGCCCGCGGCCTCGTGCTCGGACTCGGCGGCGTGCACGGTGCCGGTGAGGGTGCCGGGCAGCCGGGGGAGGACGGTCTCCAGGTCGGCGGGATCGGTGTAGGTGACGACGATGGCCGCCGGGCCGAAGTGCTCCTCGGTGAGCTTCTCCAGGTTGTCCGCGAACGTCGCGACCGGCACCTGGAACAGGCGCGGCTCGACGCTCCAGCCCTCGCGCGGCGCGTTGCCGGACGCGACCAGGTCGGCCAGGCCTGAGGCGGCCAGGGCGTCGGTGCCCGAACGGTAGGCGTCGCACATGCGCGAGTTCAGCATCGGGCCGCCCGTCGCGGACGTCACGGCGGCGGCCAGGGCGGGGACGAGGGAGGCCGGGGCGAACAGCAGGCCGGGGTTGGTGCAGAACTGGCCCACGCCGAGGGTCAGGGAGCCCACGAACTCGGCCGCGAAAGCGTCCGGCCGCGCGGCGGCGGCGTCGGGCAGCACCACGGTCGGGTTGACGCTGCCCAGCTCGCCGTAGAACGGGATCGGGTCGGGGCGGGAGTTGGCCAGGTCGAACAGCGCCCGTCCACCGGCCGTGGAACCGGTGAAGCCGACCGCCTTGATCGCGGGGTGCTTGACCAGCGTCACGCCGGCCTGCTGGCCGTGCACGATCCCGAACACCCCCGCGGGCACGACGGACGCCACGATCCGCGCCGTCTCGTGCGACGTCCGCGGGTGCGAGGGGTGCGCCTTCACGATCACCGGGCACCCCGCGGCCAGCGCGGAGGCCGTGTCACCGCCCGCCACCGAGAACGCGAACGGGAAGTTCGACGCCGCGAACACCCCGACCGTCCCGAGTGGACGGAGCATCCGCCGCAGCACCGGGCGCGGCGGGATGATGTCGGGGTTCGCCGAGTCCAGCGTCGCCTCGACATAACTGCCCTCCCGCAGCACCTCCCCGAACAACCGAAGCTGGTTCGTGGTCCGCTTCAGCTCCGTCGTCAACCGCGGCAAGCCCAGCGCCGTCTCCGCCTCCGCCAACTCCACCAGCGAAGCGGAAGAAGCGTCCAGAGCATCAGCCACGGCATCGAGCACCGAAGCCCGCTCCACCGCCGGCAACCCGGACCACGCAGGAAACGCCGCCGCACCCGCACGGGCCAGCTCGTCCACCGAGACATCGGACGTCTCCGGCACTGCCTCACCCACCGGCTCACCGGTCCGCGGGTTGTACCCCTGCACGCCGTCGCTCATCGACCGGCCTCCTTCACCGCGGTGTCGAACTCGGACGTGCACCACGCACCACCGAGGTACGTCATGGCCGCCGAGTCGGGATCGGGTGCGCCCGCCGCCAGCACCTCCGCGGCGAACACCTCGGAATCATCGGATGACTTGTACCCCAACGCCTCCGCCTCGCTCAGCGAGAACCACCGCCGCGTGTTGTCGGAAACGCCCCACACCACCCGGAACCCGGGCGACGGCGTCGACAGGCACGCCTCGAACAGCCGCGCCCCGTCGTCCGGCGACAGCCACGTCGACAGCATGCGCGCGTCACGCGGCTTCTCGAAGCACGACCCGATCCGGATCGCGATCACGTCCATCCCGTACCTCGACGCGTACAGGCTGCCCAACGCCTCCAGCGCCACCTTGCTCACGCCGTAGTACGTGTCCGGCTGCGGGAACAGGTAGTCACCGGCCTCACCGGACGACCGCTCGTAGTACCCGACCGCGTGGTTCGAGCTGGCCAGCACCACCCGGGACACCCCGGCCCGCCGCGCCGCCTCCAGCACCACGTGCGTGCCGTTGATGTTGACGTCCAGGATCTCCGCCCACGGCCGCTCCAGGCTGTGCCCGCCGAGGTGGATCACCGCGTCGACCCCGGCGCACGCCTCCTCCATCGCGGCCTGGTCGGTCACCGAAGCCGTGACCAGCTCGACCCGCTCACCGTCGGCGGCGGCCGGCAGCGGCGCGATGTCGAGCAGGCGCAGGGTCCGGTCCGGCGCGGCCAGTCGGGTGCGCATCAGCGTGCCGACCACGCCGGCGGCGCCGGTGATCAGGATTCGTCCGGTCACATCGAGCCCTTTCGCGATAACGGAATCAGCGGCCGAACTGGCGCAGCAGTTCGGTGATCGTGCGGGCGGCGTGCAGCAGCGCTTCGACGACCTGGCGCTCGTGGTCGGGGTCGAGCCGGCCCAGCGGGACCGAGCAGCTCATCGCGTCGAGCACGGGGTTGCGGTAGGGCAGGGCGACGGCGAAGCAGCCCAGGCCGGGCGTGTTCTCCTCGCGCTCGTGCGCGTACCCGACGGCGCGGAACCCGGCGAGCTGCGCGTGCAGCGCCGGCCGTTCGACGACCGTGTTCGGCGTCAACGGCGTCAGCCGGGGCGGCAGGATCGCGTCGACCTCGGCGGGCGTGCGGGCGGCCAGCAGCGCCTTGCCCAGTGACGTGGAGTGCGCGGGCAGCCGCCTGCCGACGCGGGACACCACGCGCAGGTGGTGCTCGGACTCGCGGCTGGCCAGGTAGACCACGTCCGCGCCGTCGAGCCGGGCCAGGTGGACGGTCTCGTTGATCTCCCGGCGCACCTGCTCCATCACCCGGATGGCGACCTGGACCACCGGGTCGTGGTCGAGGTACGACGTGCCGACGAGCAGGGCGCGCACGCCGATGCCGTAGGTGCCGCGGGTGGGGTCGAGCTCCACCCACCCCCGGGCGACGAGCGTCTGCAAGAGCATGTAGAGGCTCGACTTCGGGTAGCTCAGCTCGCGGTGCAGTTCGGTCAGGGTCAGCGGGCGGTCCGACGCCGACAGCACTTCGAGCAGTTCCACAGTCCGATCGGCCGACTTGACCGCGTTCGGCCGAGCGGGTGACGCGGGTCCAGTCACCAAGTCCTCCACGGGAAATGTTCCGGCAACACGCACTTGACACGTCGCTGCGCCGATTCTTACAGTCCGCCCAACACGTTCACAAGTACGACCCCGATTCATATATATGAACGGTACGGCCGCGAACAGGAGTCGCCGTCCATGACACTCACCCGCCGGTGCGCCACGGCTCCCGCGGCAGCGACCGCCGCGGGTCCCGGCACGCATCCGACCAGCGGGTACGCGTCGTGGTAGGCGCCGTCGAGCGGAGCGGCGCCCCGCCACGCGCCGCCCCCGCCCCGGACGTGCCGCACGGCGAGGTCGCCCCCGGTCCACTCCCAGTCTCCCGGCGCACGGCTCCGCGCCGGGGCGGACCCCGCCGGAACGGCGGCATCCGCCGAACCGGTGAATCCGCGCGTTCGGCCATGGTTGCGCAAAACCTGGACTTGGACCGCTCGTTCGCCCAGGGTGGCCCGGTGACACCGGTCGACAACGCCCGAGACGTGGGTGCGACGGCCAGTGGCGGCGGTGCCGTCGCAGCCCACCCCGTGGGGCGATCCCGACACCGGGGTCGCCCCACGGACCGCACCCGAACCACTGCCACGTCGGCGGGGACTCGCTCATCAGCGCCGATGGTGCCCCTGCTGCTCCACCTCGCCGTCTGCGCGCTCGCCGCCTGTGCGCTGCCGCGCGAGGAAACGCACAAGTCCTTCCTGCGTGGGATCACCACCGGAGCGATCAAGGGATGAAGGTCTGGGTATGCAACTGGATGGGGTGCTGTTCTTCCCGGTGACGCCGTTCGACGCGGACGGCGCGCTCGCGGAGGACGTGCTGGCCGAGCACGTCGGACGAGGGGTGGCGGCGGGCGCGGGCGGCGTGTTCGTCGCCTGCGGCACCGGCGAGTTCCACGCGCTGGAGCCGTCGGAGGTCGAACGTGCGGTGGCCGTCGCGGTCGAGGCCACGGCCGGTCGGGTGCCGGTGTTCTCGGGCGTCGGCGGCCCGGTGCCGACGGCCAAGCGGATCGCCCAGGCCGCCGAACGGGCCGGCGCGGACGGCTTGCTGCTGCTGCCGCCGTACCTCGTGGCGAACCCGGCCGAGGGCCTGGTGCGGTACGTGACGGAGGTGGCGGCCGCGTCGGACCTGTCGCTGATCGTCTACCAGCGCAACAACGCGATCTTCACGCCGGAGACGGCGGTGCGGGTCGCGTCGCTGCCGACCGTGGTCGGGTTCAAGGACGGTCTCGGCGACATCGACCTGCTGCACCGCATCGTGCTCGCGGTGCGCTCGGCGGTCGAGAAGCCGTTCCAGTTCTTCAACGGCCTGCCGACCGCGGAGCTGACCGTGCCCGCGTACCGGGGCATCGGCGTGGACCTGTACTCGTCGGCGGTGTTCTGCTTCGCGCCGGAGATCTCGCTCGGCTTCTACCACGCCGTCCACAACGGTGACGCGGCGTTGGTCAACCGGTACCTGTTGGAGTTCTACAAGCCACTGGTCGAGTTGCGCGACAAGGTGCCGGGCTACGCCGTGTCACTGATCAAGGCGGCGGTGCGGGCCACCGGGCTCGACGTCGGCGGCGTCCGCGCGCCGCTGCTCGACCCGACCCCCGAGCACGTGGCGGAGCTGGAGAAGGTCGTCGCCGCCGGCAGGAGCCTGGCCGCATGAGGATCACCGACATCACCATCACCCCGGTCGCCTTCCCCGACCCGCCGCTGCTGAACTCGGTCGGCGTGCACGAGCCGTGGGCGCTGCGCACCATCGTGGAAGTGCACACCGACGAGGGAATCTCGGGGCTCGGCGAGAGCTACGGCGACATCGGCCACCTCACCCGGATGCGCACGGCCGCGCCCGCACTGGTCGGCTTGGACGTGCACGCGTTGAACGAGATGCGCGCCCGCATCGCGGCGGCGTTGGGCGGCGAGGCAGGCTCGGACCGGCACGGGCTGACCGGGCCGCTGACCGTCGAGTCCACTGTGGACCGAGTGTTCTCACCGTTCGAGGTGGCGTGCTGGGACATCCGCGGCAAGGCCCTCGGCCGCCCGGTGAGCGACCTGCTCGGCGGCGCGGTGCGCACCACCGTGCCGTACAGCGCGTACCTGTTCTACAAATGGGCGGGCCACCCCGGCGCGGAACCCGACGAGTTCGGCGAGGCGCTGGACCCGGCGGGCATCGTCGCGCAGGCCCGGGTGCTGATCGAGCGGCACGGGTTCGGCTCGATCAAGCTCAAGGGCGGCGTGTACCCGCCCGAGCAGGAGATCGAGGCGATCCACGCGCTGCGCGAGGCGTTCCCGGACCACCCGCTGCGGCTGGACCCCAACGCGGCGTGGACGCCCGAGACGTCGGTGAAGGTCGCCGAGGCGCTCGACGGCGTGGTCGAGTACCTGGAGGACCCGGCACCGGACATCGACGGGATGGCGCAGGTCGCGGCACGCGCGCCGATGCCGTTGGCGACGAACATGTGCGTGATCGCGTTCGAGCACATCGCCCGGTCGGTGGAGGTGGGCGCGGTGCAGGTGATCCTGTCCGACCACCACTACTGGGGCGGGCTGTCGCGGTCCAAGGAGCTGGCCGGGATCTGCCGGACGTTCGGCATCGGGCTGTCCATGCACTCCAACTCGCACCTGGGCATCAGCCTGGCCGCGATGACGCACCTGGCCGCGTCCACGCCGAACCTGAACTACGCGTGCGACACGCACTACCCGTGGAACGCCGCGCACGACGTGATCACCACGCCGTTCACGTTCGTGGACGGGGCGCTGGAGGTGCCGACCGGGCCGGGGCTGGGCGTCGAGCTGGACCGGGACGCGCTGGGCCGGCTGGCGGAGAACTACCGGACGTGCGGCCTCGTGCAGCGCGACGACACCGGTTACATGCAGCAGCACGACCCGTCTTACGAGAGGAAGCGGCCCCGGTGGTGACCACCGTTGCGCACCTGTACCCCTGGGACGTCGTAGGCGACCCGTCGGCCGTCGACCGGATCGCGTCGCTGGGCGTGGACGCGGTCGCGCTGGCCGCGTCGTACCACACGGTGCGGGCCGCGACGCCGTTCCACCCGGAGCACCGGATGGTGGACGCGCGGCACGCGGCGTTCTACCTGCCGGTGCGGGAGGAGGCGTGGCGGGGCAAGCGGTTGGCGCCCGTCGAACCGTCCTGGGTGGACGGTGACTCGTACTCCGCGGCCTCGGACGCGCTGCGGGCGGCGGGGTTGCCGGTGTACGCGTGGACCGTGCTGACGCACAGCAGTCGACTGGGCGACGCCCACCCGGACGTGGCGGTGCGTAACGCTTTCGGGGACGTGTACCCGTACGCGCTGTGCCCGTCGAACGACGACGTGGTCGAGTACACCCGGACGGTGGTCTCCGAAGTGCTGGAGCTCGGGCGGCCGGACGGGATCGTGCTGGAGGCGTGCGGGCCGCTCGGGTTCTTCCACGGCGGGCACCACGAGAAGACCGACGGCGCGGACTGGTCGGCCGTGCAGCAGAAGCTGCTGTCGCTGTGCTTCTGCGGGGCGTGCGTGGGGCGTTATGACGACCCGGAGGGGTTGCGTGCGCTGGTGCGCGCGGGCGTCGACAACGGTGTCACCAGCGTGGAGGAGGCTCTCGGCGAGCGTGCTGCCGCCGTCCGCGACGTGCGGACCGGCATCTCGCGTTCGCTCCGGCGTGAGCTCGTGGGCTTGATCAGGTCGACGTCACCGGGCACGCGCGTCGCCGTGCACGCGACGGCCGACCCGTGGGGCACCGGGCCGTTCGCCACGGTGGCCGGGGGAGTGGGCGCCGACGTGGACGTCCTCACCCTGACGTGCTGGCCGGGGGTGGACGCGTCCGTGCCCGCGATCCGCGCCCTGCGTGCGGAGACCGACGTGCGCACGGCCGCGTACGTGCTGGCCCTGCCGCCGAAGCCGGCCGACGGCGACGAGCTGCTGAAGGAGTGGCGCGCCTACGCGGAGGCCGGCGTCCAGGAGTTCCACCTCTACCACGCGGGCCTGGCCTCCCCGGCCCGCCTGGCCGCCCTCCGCCACGCCATCGCCACCCTCTAACCCGCGCGTGTCGAACGTTCAGCGCCCGCGTGTCGAACGTTCGGGTACCCCGTGTTCAACACTCAGGTCGGTCGCCGGTCGTCCTGAGCGTTGAATTCAGGGGTCCTGAGCGTTCGACACGCCTGACCTGAGCGTTCGACACGCGGGTCACCTGATTGGGTAACTGTGAAGAAGGGTGGGCAACCGGAGGGGTGGGGTGGTCCGTCCTGGAGGTATGAGAAGCCTGGGAACCGCTATCGGCGCGGGTGTGCTGCTGGTCGCGCTCGCCGCCTGCGCAACGTCCACGCCCGTCGGTCCGGGCAACGGCGGACCGACGTTGACCACCTCGGCCGCGCCGACGTCGACCACCGCCGAAGAGCCGCAGTTCGAGAGCGCCGTGCCGCCGGGTGGCAAGGAAGTGCCCAAGGACCGGATCGACGCGAACAGCGTCCCCGAGGGCAACCCCACCACCACCTGGACCGAGGGTGACGGCAGCGTGCTCGGCGTCATCGCCACGGAAGCCGGCTGCGGCAAGGCGAGCGTCGAGATCGCCGAGCAGAACGCCCAGGTCGTCAAGGTGGTGCTGGTCGAGACCACGCCCCTGGACCAGCCGATGTGCACGATGGACATCCGCTACCCGCCGCTGACCGCGAAGCTCGACGCGCCGCTCGGCGACCGCACGGTCGTGCTGAGCACCCGGCAGGACCAGAAGTAACCGCCCCGGCGCCCGGTCGGCCTGCCCCCGGTCGGCCGGGCACCGCCTGCAACCCCACGGCCCCGAGTACCGTCCTCCAGCTATGAGGAACGTCAAGGTCGCCGTCGCCTTCTCCCTGCTCGCGCTCGCGGGCTGCACCACCACCGGCAACGCCCCGCTCGGGCAGTCGTCCACCGCCGCCACGACCACGACCGCCTCGCCCTCTGCCCCGACAACGTTGTCATCCACCACCGAGGCCCAGCCGACCGCGCCACCGCCGCAGACCACCGCCGCTCCGCTGACGGGCGGGGCCACCGAGGTGCCGACCGCGCAGGTCGACGCGAGCACGCTCCCGGACGTCTACGACAAGAAGGTGTCGTCCTCGGTGGACGGCCGCACGGTCCAGGTCAACGGCATCGGCGGCGGCTGCAAGGTGGCGAGCGCCGAGATCACGGCCCAGTCCGCCGACCAGGTGCTGATCACCCTCGTCACGACCTACTACCCGCCTCCCACGGGCGGTGCCTGCACGCAGGAGCTGCGCCCGGTCCCGCTGAACGTCACCCTCGACGCGCCCCTCGGCTCCCGCCGCGTCGTCCTCGAATCACGCGACGAAACGGCTTGACCTTCACGCGGACGTGAAGCCCTACGTTCGCCCCCATGACGATCTTCACCGGAAAAGCCGTGGTCGTGACGGGTGCGGGCACGGGCATCGGCCGCGTCACCGCACGCGCGTTCGCCGCGCAGGGCGCGGACGTCCTGGCCGTCGGCCGCACCGCCGAGACGCTGGCCGAGACCGCCGCCGACCACCCCGGCATCCGTCCCTGCACCGCCGACGTCGCCGACGCCGAACGGGTGGTCGACGCCGCCGAGGCCGAGTTCGGCCGGATCGACGTGCTGGTCAACAACGCCGCCGTCACGTCCGGCGACTCGATGGCCGCCACGAACCTGTTCGCCCCGATCCGCCTGGTCGAGACCGCCCTCCCGCACCTGAAGCGGACCCGCGGCGTCGTGGTCAACATCAGCACGGCCATCGGTCAGCGCGGCTGGCCGCTGCCCGGCGGCGAGCTGTACGCGGCGCTGAAGTCGGCGCTGGACTCCCTGACCCGGAGCTGGGCCGTGCAGTACGCGCCGCACGGCGTGCGGGTGGTGGCCGTCGCGCCCGGACCGATCACCACGCCCATGTCCCACCAGGGCCTGAACGCCGAGGCCCGACGGGAGGCCCTGGTGTCCCGGGTGCCGCTGGGCCGGGCCGGGCGGCCGGAGGAGGTCGCGTTCTGGGTGGTCCAGCTCGCCCGGCCGGAAGCCGCGTACACGACCGGCGTGGTGCTGCCCGTCGACGGAGGCGCGCTGGTCGGGTGACTACCCTGCGACGGGTGCGGATCGGCGAGTTGGCGCGCGCCACCGGGGTCTCGACCCGGGCGCTGCGGTTCTACGAGGAGCAGGGCCTCCTGGACGCCGGACGCGCGCCCAACGGCTACCGCCACTACGGGCCGGACGCCGTCGCGCGCGTCCACTCCATCCGCTACCTGCTCGCCCACGGCCTCACCCTGGAGGACGTCGTCCACTTCCGGCACTGCCTGGACGGCGACGTGGCGAACGCCGAACCCGCCCCGGAACTGGTGGCCGTCGCCGAACGCCGGCTCGCCGTGCTGGACGACCGGATCAGGGCGCTGACCGAGGTGCGCGACCACCTCGCGGTGGCCGTGCGGCGGGCGCGCGGGTCCGACCGGGTGAATACCTGAGAAAGTTTCGCGTAACGGGGTTCCGGCGGGCCGGCGCGACCGCCAGACTCCGGTGACGTGAGACGACTCCTCGGCATCGCGCTCGTGGTCGCGAGCGCCACCGCGTTGACCTCCCCGATCGCCGGCGCGTCGACCGCACCGGCCGCGTCCGCCGACGTCAGCGGGCAGTTCACCGCGCTGACCTACAACGTCGCCGGCCTCCCCGAACCGCTCTCCTCCTCCGACCCGGCGAAGAACACGCCGCTCATCGGCGCGCGCATCCGGGACTACGACGTGGTGAACGTCCAGGAGGACTTCAACTACCACGCCGCCCTCTACGCCGCCGACGACCACCCGCACCGCACGCCGACCAGCGGGGGAGTGCCGTTCGGCGACGGCCTCAACACCCTGTCCACCCTCCCGTACGGCGACTTCGCCCGGGTGAAGTGGAACCAGTGCAACGGCACGGACTGCCTGACCCCCAAGGGCTTCACGTTCGCCCGCCTCCACCTCGCCGAGGGCGTGCGCGTCGACCTCTACAACGTGCACGCCAACGCCGGCAGCACGGACGCCGACCTGGCCGCCCGCCGCGCGAACATCACCCAGCTCTCGGAGTACGTCGCCCGCAACTCGGCCGGCAACGCGGTGATCATCATGGGCGACACCAACACCCGCTACACCCGCACGGGCGACAACATCCGCGACCTGGTCCGCTCGAACGGTCTCACCGATGCCTGGGTCGAGCTGGTCCGGGGCGGCGTCGAACCGGCCGCCGGCGCGCCCGCGCTGACGTGCGACCCGCAGAACGTCACCACATCGTGTGAAGTCGTGGACAAGGTCTTCTACCGCGACAACGCCTTCGTCGACCTCGCCGCCACCACCTACCGCAACGAGCACGCGGCCTTCCTCGACGCCGACGGCGAGCCGCTGTCCGACCACTACCCGCACGCCGTCGGCTTCACCTGGCGGCTCGCCGACCACCTGCGCCTGAGCGAGGAGTTCGGCGGCCCGCACGGCACCCCGTTCACCGACGTCGACGCCGTGCACCCCGGCACCGCCGTGCGCGACGTGACCCTGCGCGGCGGCGCCCGCCTCGACCAGGTCGGGATCACGCTCGCCGACGGCACCACCAGGACCCACGGCGGCACGGGCGGCACCCCGGCGACGCTCACCCTCCACCCGGGCGAGCACCTGACCGAAGCCACGCTCACGCAAGGCCAACGCGACGGCCGCACCCGGATCTTCTCGGTCCGCATCACCACGGACCTCGGCCGGACCGTCGCCGCCGGCACCCCCACCGCCGACGCGGTCACGTTCACCGCACCCGCCGGCTGGCACATCGCGGGCTTCACCGGCCGGGCCGGCAGCGAGGTCGACAAGCTGGGCGTGATCTACACCCGGAGCTGACCGCCCTTGCGCGCCTCCACCAGGAAGCGCTCCGAACTCGCCACGAACGACCCCTCACGCCCGATGTGCTCGTGCATCGCCCGCAGCCGGTCCCGGTACGCCTCGACGGTGAAGCCGGGCACCGTCCACAGCACCTTGCGCAGGAAGTGCACGACCGCGCCGACGTCGAAGAACTCCACCCGCAACGACTCCGACCGCAGGTCCACGACGGTCAACCCGGCCGCCTCCAGCCCCGCCACGGCCCGCTCGGTGCTGCGCTGGTCGCCGACCGGCTGCGGACCCATCATGAAATCGGTCAGCTCCCGCAGCGTGCCCATCCCGACCTGCTGCGACAGGTAGGTCCCGCCCGGCCGCAGCACCCGGCCGACCTCGTCCCAGCGCGTGACGACCGGGTGCCTGCTCACCACCAGGTCGAACGACGCGTCGGCGAACGGCAGCGGCCCGTCGTCCTCGGCGTGCACGACCTCCGCGCCGAGCGGTGCGAGGGTGCGCCGGGCGAGGTCCAGGTTCGGCGGCCACGACTCGGTGGCCGCCAGCACGGGCGGCGGGTGCGGGATCGACGCCAGCACCTCGCCGCCGCCGGTCTGCACGTCCAGCGCCGCCTCGGCCCGGGACATCCGCTCGGCGAGCAGCGTCGAGTAGCCCCACGACGGCCGCTGCTCGGTCGCCCGCCCCTCGAACCAGGAGAAGTCCCACCCCTCGACGGGCACGGCCGCGCCTTCGGCCACCAAGTCCTCGAACGTCATACCGCCCAACCTGCTACAGCGACGCCGCCGGCGACACCGGATTTCACCCGGTGGCTTTACGGGCGCGTGCCGTGGCCTCGCGGATCTCCTCGGTCGCCTCGCGGTAGGCGGGGGCGGCGCGGGTGAAGTAGTCGAACAGGACCTCCTGCTCCTGCGGGCTGTAGCGGGCCAGGACTTCGGCGAGCCCGCGGCGCGCGTGGGCCACGACGTCCGCCGTCTCCTTCAAGGCCGCTCCCGGTCTCGTCCCGGCGGGGCAGAGGTGACGCGACGGCCCTCGTCACGGGCGGCGCGGGGATCGGCCGGACCTCGACACCCCTGACGGGGGTGGGCGCGGTGGCGGACCGGCTCACTCGCGACCCGGTCACTCGGCCGTCGCGAAGGTCGCCACGCCGTCCCACGCCAGCCACAGGTCCTCGTCGATCAGGTCCTCGTCCGCCACGATCGTGCCCGTCTCGCCGACGTAGAGGCCCAGGTCGCACCCGTGGGCCGACAGCGCCCGCACCATCCACTCGTGCAGGCCCTCCCGCCCGTCCGCCGGCTCCCGCGCGATCTGCCGGAAGAGCGACCGGTCGCCGGACGACTCGATCAGGCTCACCTGGTAGAAACGCGACCCCATGGTCATCACTCCCCGCTCATGGTTGTATACTCTTCGAATTCGGGACGACTATCTCGTAAGTACAAGGTGGTGACAAGTCCCGGTCGGGTGATGATCGAGGAGAGCGATGACCAGCCCACACCGCAGCGCCGCCCGCATCCAGATCGGCACCACCCTGCGCCGCATGCGCCAGGAGTCGGGCGTGCCCAGGGAACGGGTGTGCGAGGTGCTGCACTGCACGATGACCAAGGTCAGCAACATCGAGAACGCGATCAGCGGCATCAAGCAGGCCGAGCTGGAGAAGCTGCTCGACCTGTACCAAGCCGACGACGCGACGCGGGAAGACCTGTTCGCGCTCAACTCCGAGGCACACCGGCGCAGGCCCAAGAGCAAGATCGGCGGCTCGATCCCGCCGTGGTTGCGGCGCATCCTCGACGTCGAGGCCATCGCCACCGACGCCCTGTACACATCGTTCGAACTCGTGCCCGCCGTGCTCCAGACGGAGTACTACGCGCGTGCCCTCATGGTCGGCAGCGGTGTCGGTGGAGAGGTCCTGGAGAAGCACCTCCAACTGCGCCTGGAACGACGAGCGCTGCTGACCGACCGCGAACCGCCGTTGAAGCTGTGGGCGGTGATCGCGGAACCCGCCCTGCGGGCCAACATCGGCGGCCCGGAGGTCATGCGCGACCAGATCGAGCACATCCTGACCATGACCGAGCGGGAGAACGTCGTGGTCCAGGTGATGCCGCAGGGAGCCGGAGCCCACGCGCTGAGCGGCACTACGCTGACCTTGTTCCGGCTGCCCGTGGGACTGCCGTCGCTGGTCAGCGTCGACGTCCCGTTCGGGGACAACTTCATCGACGGGGTCAAGCAGGTGGAGAAGATCGCCGACTTGTTCGACTACACCCGTGCGAAGGCGTTGGGAACGGAGGAAAGCCGCGAACTCCTGACCCGGATCGTGAAGGAGACCTGATGGCCCTGAAGTTGCACGAGTGGACGAAGTTCAGTGGTACCGGCTCGAACTGCGTCGAGGTCATGCGCACGGCCGACGAGGTGCTCGTCCGCAACAGCAACCGGCCGGAAGAAGTCCCACAGCGCTTCACCCACAGCGAGTGGGACTTCTTCACGCGCGGCGCCAAGCTCGGCGTGTTCGACCTGTAAGAGCCGGTAAGAGCTACTTCCGGAACGAGATCTGGAGGGTCGGGGCGGAGGTCTCGGCGAAGAAGTCGTTGCCCTTGTCGTCCACGACCACGAACGCCGGGAAGTCCTCCACCTCGATCTTCCAGACCGCTTCCATGCCCAGCTCGGGGTACTCCAGCACCTCGACCTTGCGGATGCAGTCCTGGGCCAGCCGCGCGGCCGGGCCGCCGATCGAGCCCAGGTAGAACCCGCCGTGGGTCTGGCAGGCGTTGGTCACCTGCTTGGAGCGGTTGCCCTTGGCCAGCATCACCAGCGACCCGCCGGCGGCCTGGAACTGCTCGACGTAGGAGTCCATCCGGCCGGCCGTCGTCGGGCCGAACGACCCGGAGGCGTACCCCTCGGGGGTCTTGGCCGGTCCGGCGTAGTACACCGGGTGGTCCTTGAGGTACTGCGGCATGGGCTCGCCCGCGTCCAGCCGCTCCTTGATCTTGGCGTGCGCGATGTCCCGCGCCACCACCAACGGCCCGGTCAGCGACACCCTGGTCTTCACCGGCAGCGCCGACAGCGTGGCCCGGATCTCCGCCATGGGCCGGGTCAGGTCGATCTTCACGACCTCGTCGGACAGGTCCTCGCCGGTCACCTCGGGCAGGAAGTGCGCCGGGTCGCGTTCGAGCTGCTCCAGGAAGATGCCCTCGGGGGTGATCTTCGCCTTGGCCTGCCGGTCCGCCGAGCACGACACCGCGATGCCGACCGGGCAGGACGCGCCGTGCCGTGGCAGCCGGATCACGCGCACGTCGTGGCAGAAGTACTTGCCGCCGAACTGCGCGCCGATGCCGAAGTTCCGGGTCAGCTCCAGCACCTGCTGCTCCAGGTCGACGTCCCGGAACGCGTGCCCGGCGGCGGAGCCCTCGGTGGGCAGGCCGTCGAGGTAGCGGGCGGACGCGAGCTTGGCGACCTTGAGGTTCTGCTCGGCCGACAGACCGCCGACGACCACGGCGAGGTGGTAGGGCGGGCACGCGGCCGTGCCGAGCGAGCGCAGCTTCTCGTCCAGGAACTTGGCCAGCCGCGACGGGTTCAGCAGCGCCTTGGTCTCCTGGTACAGGAACGTCTTGTTGGCCGAGCCGCCGCCCTTGGCCATGAACAGGAACTCGTACTTCGGCTCCACGCCCGGCGCGGTGAACAGGTCGATCTGCGCGGGCAGGTTGGTGCCGGTGTTCTTCTCGTCCCAGAAGGTGACCGGGGCCATCTGCGAGTACCGGAGGTTGAGCTCCTGGTAGGCCTCGAAGATGCCGCGCGACAGGGCTTCCTCGTCGGTGCCGCCGGTCAGCACGGACTCGGTGCGCTTGCCCATCACGATCGCGGTGCCGGTGTCCTGGCACATGGGCAGCACGCCGCCGGCGGCGATGCACGCGTTGCGCAGCAGGTCCATCGCGACGAACCGGTCGTTTCCGCTGGCCTCGGGGTCGTCCACGATCGCGCGCAGCTGGGCCAGGTGCGACGGGCGCAGCAGGTGCTGGATGTCCCGGATCGCCTCCTTGGCCAGCAGCGTCAGCGCCGCGGGCTCGACCTGGAGGAACGTCCGGCCCGCGGCCTCGACCACCGACACGCCATCCGGCGTCACGAGCCGGTAGTCGGTGTGGTTGTCCTTGGCCAGTGGAAGGACGTCGGTGTACTGGAACGTAGGTGCCAGAAGGTTCGACGGGGTCACGTCGCGGGCTCCCTTGCGCGCTTCGGGTTCCGCCGAACTTATACCGATCACGCCGCCGCGTCCGCACGGCGTGATGTGATTCGCGTCGTGGTCGACAGCCTCACCAAGCGCCGGCTCCCCGCGGCCGAACTCGACGCCCTGGTCCGCCGCGCCCTCGGCGTGCCGCTCGCCGCGCACGTCGAGCTGACGGACGGCATGTTCAACACCGCCTACCGGCTCACCGCGGCGGACGGCCGCGAGACCGTGCTGAAGGTCGCGCCGCCGCCGGACGTGCCGCTGCTCACCCACGAGCGCGACATCATGCGCACCGAGGCGTTGGCGTTCGGGCTGATGGCGGCGCACGGCCTGCCGGTGCCGGAAGTCCTGCTCCACGAGGACGGCTTGCTGCTGATGACGGCGCTCAAGGGCGAGCCGTGGTCGTCCGCGCGCCCTCGGCTGACCGACGCCGAGCACGGCGAGCTGCGGCGTGAGCTGGGCACGATCGTCCGCGACCTGCACCGGATCACCGGTGACGTGTTCGGGTACGTGCAGGGGCCGAACGGGGCGACGTGGCGCGAGGCGTTCACGGCGATGGTGGACGCGGTGCTGGCCGACGCGGACCGGTTCGGCGTCGGGCTGCCGGACGTGCGGCCGGCGTTCGAGGCCCGCGCGCACCTGCTGGACGAGGTCACCGAGCCGGTGCTGGTGCACTTCGACCTGTGGGAGGCGAACATCTTCCTGGCCGACGGGCACGTGGAGGGGATCATCGACCCGGAACGGGCGCTGTTCGGCGACCCGCTGGCCGAGATCGCGACGGTGGCGTTGTTCACCGACCTGGACGACGACTTCAAGGCCGGTTACGGCGTCGCGGGGTTCACCGCGGCCGAGGAGACCCGGATCGCGCTCTACCGCGCGTACCTGTGCCTGGTGATGATCGTGGAAGGCGTGCCGCGCGGTTACGCCGGCGAGGAGCGCGAGGCGCACGTGCGGTTCTTCCGCGAGAAGCTCGCGGAGTACCTGGAGCTCTGAGCGGATGCGGAAGGCCGGGCCGGCCCCCGACCGCCCCGACCTTCCTCAGCGTGCGAGCACCTCCGCGAAATGGGGCGGAGGTGTCGCTTGGCTCGTGTAACGCACGACCGTGCCGTGACTGCCGTCACAAGTCAATCCCGCACAACGGTGACCAATCCGCTGTATCGCGTCAGAAGCCCCCTGCTCAGCTCGCGTAGGCCCGCAGCTTGGCCGCCCGCTCGCCCTGCCGCAGCTTCGACATGACCTCGCGCTCGATCTGGCGCACCCGCTCGCGCGAGAGGCCGAACTGCTTGCCGATCTGGTCCAGCGTGCGCGGCTGGCCGTCCTCGAGGCCGTAGCGCAGCCGGATGACGGCCTGCTCGCGCGGGTCCAGCGTGGCCAGCACCCGGCGCAGGTCGTCCTGGAGCAGGCCGGAGATGACCGCGCTCTCCGCGTCGGTGGCGTCGGAGTCCTCGATGAAGTCGCCCAGCGGGGCGTCCTCCTCGGTGCCGACCGGCATGTCCAGGCTGACCGGGTCGCGGGCGTGGTCGAGCAGGTCCACGACCTTCTCCGGGGTCAGGCCCGACTCCTTGGCCAGCTCCTCGTTGGTCGCCTCGCGGCCGAGTTGCTGGTGCAGGTCGCGCTTGATCCGGGCGAGCTTGTTGACCTGCTCAACGAGGTGGACGGGCAGCCGGATCGTGCGGCCCTGGTCCGCCATTCCCCGCGTGATCGCCTGGCGGATCCACCAGGTCGCGTAGGTCGAGAACTTGAAGCCCTTGGTGTAGTCGAACTTCTCCACCGCGCGGATCAGGCCCAGGTTCCCCTCCTGGATCAGATCGAGCAGCGGCATTCCGCGGCCGGTGTATCGCTTCGCCAGCGAAACGACCAACCGGAGATTCGCTTCGAGAAGGTGGTTCTTTGCCACGTGACCATCGCGGATCAACGCGCGCAGTTCCCGTTGGCGATCATCGGGCAGCTCCGGGTGGGTCTCCAGCTTGTGCTGCGCGAAGACGCCGGCCTCGATCCGCTTGGCGAGTTCCACTTCGTCGGCCGCGGTGAGCAGCGCTGTCTTGCCGATCCCGTTCAGGTACACCCGAACCAGGTCTGCGGCCGGTCCCTGGGCGTCGAGGTCCAACTCGGCGCTCGTGGTGGTCGTCTCGTTCCCGACCTGACGGTCGAGGAGCTTCGGGACGGTCATGGAGCTCCCTCCCCCTTGTGTCGCGGGCTGGCAGTGCGGTCGTGTCGCACACTCCGCGCTGCGGTGCGCGGCTCACCTTTCGGTGTCTGACACTGGTGGAAACGCGAACCGGGCCGAAATGGTTCCCGCTTCCCACGACCTTCAAGACGTCACTGCCGTCACAGCGGTTGCGCGGGCAATCCTGAGGATTGCCTGAGAAGGATCTAGAGTTCGACCAACACGGTGAACGGGCCGTCGTTCGCACTGCGCACCGACATCATCGCGCCGAACCGTCCCGTTTGTACTCGGGCGCCCTTCCGGCGCAGTTCCGAGACCACTTCCGCCACCAAGGGCTCGGCGTGCGCGGGCCGGGCGGCGGCGGTCCACGACGGCCGCCGCCCCTTCCGCGTCTCGCCGTAGAGCGTGAACTGGCTCACCACGAGCAGGGGCGCGCCGGTCGTGGCGCACGACTCCTCGTCCCTCAGGACGCGCAACTCGTACAGCTTCCGGGCCATGACGTGCGCCTTTTCGGCGTCGTCGGCCACGTGGATGCCGAGCAGGACCAGCAGGCCCGGTTCGTCGATCGCGCCGACGACCTCGCCGTCCACGGTGACCGACGCCTCTGTGACACGTGCCACAACCGCTCTCACGCGGGCACCACCATGCCGTGCCGGACGAGGTCGCGGACGATCGGGAGGGCGGACTCGGCGAGCGCGTCGGCGTCCAGGTCGTGGGCGTAGGCGAGCAGCGTCACGAGGTCCTCCAGCGGCAGCGCGCCCCGGAAGCCCGCCAGCAGCTTCGCCGCCGTCTCGTCCAGCTCGTGCTGCCAGCCGGGGCCGTCGACGCGGTGCAGGCGGCGCACGACCGCCTCCCAGCCCTCGTCGGTGGGGGAGGAGACCTCTTCCAGCAGCACGGTCTCCGGCACGGTGAACCGGGTGCCGAGCAGCGTCGCGTTGTCGGTGGCGCGCAGCCAGGCGACCCGGTCGAGCCAGGCGGCCGACTCGGGGCCCAGCGGGTCGTCGAAGGCGTGGCGGAGGTCTTCGCACACGACCTCGGCGTGCTCGGTGTCGGTGCGGCGGAGCGTGACGAAGCCGAACCCGACGCCCTCGACGTCGTTCTCGGCGAACCAGTCCAGCCAGGCCGCCGCCTTGGCCCGGCCCTCCTCACCGCGGGGGTCCACGCCCGCGTCACGCAGCCACGTGCCGACGTAGAGGGCCGGGTCGGCGACGTCGCGCTGCACGAACCAGGCGTCCACGCCGCCGCGCGGCAGCCAGGACGACACCCGGTCGGCCCAGTCCTCGCCCTTGCGGTGCAACCAGGACGCGAGGAGCTGGCCCACGCCGCCCTCGTTGAGGAACGACGGCATCTGGCGCACGACCAGGGCGCTGGCGTCGTCGCCGGCGAGGCCGGAGTCGCGGTAGACGTAGTCGACCCGGGGCGGGCCCACCACGAACGGCGGGTTGCAGACGACCTGGTCGAACCGGCGGCCGCGCAGGGGGCCGAACCACTCGCCCTGGCGCAGCTCGACGTCCACCTCGTTGATCCGGAACGTGCCCGCGGCCAGCGCGAGCGCCCGTTCCGACAGGTCGGTGGCGGTGATCCGGTCGGCGTGGCGGCTCGCGTGCAGCGCCTGGACGCCGCAGCCCGTGCCCAGGTCGAGCAGCGTGCCGACCGGGCGGCGCGAGGTGGCGCGGGCGAGGCTGATGGACGCGTGGCCGACGCCGAGCACGTGGTCGGTCGGCACGGGGCCGCCGCGCTGGTCGGCGTCCTGGTCGGCGATGACCCACCAGGAGCCCTCGTCGTCGCCGTAGGGCCGGATGTCCAGCCCGGCCCGCAGTCCGTCGCCCTCGCCCCGCAGCACCTCGGCCTTGACCGCGGTGTCGAGGTCGACGTCCGGGAGCGCGGCCCGCACGGCGGCCTCGGGCTCGGTGTCGCCGAGCAGGAACAGGCGGACCAGCGTGCCGAGCGCGCCCGCGTCCCGGGTGGCGCGGCGGGCGGCCTCGGGCTCGCCGCGGCCGAGGGCGGCGTGGGCCTGGGGCCCGAGCACGTCGACCACGCCGTCCGCGTCGTAGTCGGCGGCCCGGAACGCCTCGCGCAGCCGTGCGGTCAGGTCGGCAGAAAGATCAGGGAGCACGCGGTCATGGTCTCGCGCCCCACCCGCGCGCGCCTGACCAGCCCCCGGTCCGTCACGCCAGGCTCGCCACGAACGCCGCGAAGTTCCGCTCCACCCCGGCCCGGTAGCCGAGGAACAGGCGGTTCGCGAGCGGCACGGCCCAGCGGCCCCGGCGGGCGACGTTGCGGACCCGGTGGGTGAGCCGCGCGCCGTCGGCGGTCGCGTCCACCTGGTACTCGCCCCGGTACCACCACCCGCCCTGCACCGCGACCGTGCGCCGCTCGCGGTCCACCTCGACCCTGCCGCCACCGGCCCGGGTGACCACCTCGACCACGCGTGCCAGCACGGAGTCCGGCGACAACGGCACGGTCGCGGTCAGCTCGACCATCGGCCGCCTCGTCACGCCAGGCCCGGCACGGGGGTGCGGCGGGTGTTCTGGAACGACGCGACCCGCCACGCGTCCGGCTCGCGCACCAGCACGTACGTGACCGTGGACGCGCGGTCGGGGTCCGGCTCGCCGTCGAGCGACGAGCCGCCGCCCGCCACCACGATCGCGACGTCGTCCCGCACGAACCGGACCTTCGGCGGCTCGCCGCTCCCGGTCAGCTTCGAACCCCGCAGCGGTCCCTCGAACAACGCCCGGTGGCCCGACTCGATCGCCGCGCGCCCCGGCGTGTTCAGGCCGAAGAACGTCACGTAATCGGCGTCCTCAGTGAAGAGCCCCGCGTAAGCGGTCGCGTCACCCGCGTTCCACGCGTCGGCGAGCCCTTCCAGCACGGCCACCACGGCTGCCCTGTCGGTCATGTCCCCATCCCCTCTCGAAGGCGAACGAACGGTGTTCGTTCCACGAACGATGTTCCGGACGAACGGTGTTCGTGTCAAGTACGGTGTTCGCATGACGCAGGACCCGCCCTGGCGCACGCCGCCCGCCAAGCCGGCCGTCAAGCCGCGCCTGTCCCGGGAGCTGATCGTCCGCACCGGCCTGGACGTGCTGGTCCGCGAAGGCCTCGACGCGGTGAGCATGAGGCGGGTCGCGCACGCGCTCGGCACGGGACCGGCCTCGCTCTACGCCCACGTCGCCACCAAGGACGAGCTGGTCGAGCTGATGCTGGACCAGGTCCTGGAGGAGGTGCCGCTGCCCGCGCCCGACCCCGACCGCTGGCGGGAGCAGGTCAGGGCGCTGCTCGGCGGCCAGGTCCAGGCCATGCAGGCCTACCCGGGCATCGCCAAGGTCGCCTGGCAGGTCATGATCCCGGTCGGCCCGAACGCCCTGCGCCACGGCGAAGCGCTGCTCAGCCTCCTGCGGGCCGGTGGCCTCACGCTCAAGCAGGCCGCCTACGCCGCCGACGCGCTCACGCTCTACACCAAGGCGTTCGCGTTCGAGGCGTCCGCCTGGGGCGCGGTCGACCAGGCCGAGATCGAGGCCCGCGGTCGGCAGATGGGGGAGTACCTGGCCTCCGTGCCGTCCGGCACGTTCGCCAACATGACGGCCATGGCCGACCTGTTCACCGCCGAGACCGCCGCCGAGCGGTTCGAGTTCGGGCTGGACGTGCTGCTCGGCGGGCTGGCGGCGCTCAGGGCGTGATCGCCAGCGCGATCGCCATGGCCAGCCGCTGCTCCGGGTCGTCCAGCGGCAACGACGTCACCGCCGCCATCCGCTGCATCCGGTACCGCAGCGTGTTCGGGTGCACCGACAGCACCCGGGCGGCCTCCCGCGAATCGCCCTGGGCGGCCAGCCACGCCCGCAACGTCGTCGCGTACTGCGTGCCGTGCTCGGCGTCGTGCCGCACCAGGTCCGCGACCGGCCCGCGGGACGGCAGCCGCCCGGCCTCCGCCACCGCCGCCAACCGCCGCAGCAGCACCCGCGCCCACGCCAGGTCGTAGACCACGGGCTCGCCCGCGGACAGCGCCAGGCACTCGTCGGCCTCGGCCCGTGACGCGGGCAACGACGCGGCGTCCGCCCGGCCACCGACTCCGGCCTGCACGACCGCCTCCGCCGGCAGCTCCCGCCCTAGCGCGCGCACCCAGTCCACCGCCGCCGACGGGTCGTCGCCGCACGGCAGCACGGTGTAGAGCACGTTGCCGAACAACGCCGACCGGCCGGGCCGGGACCAGCCGAAACCCGCCGTCGCGCGGGAGAACGCGAGCAGCGCCGCCCCGTGCTCGCCCTCGCCGGCGTGCGCCTGCACGGCGATCACCCGCAGGTCCGTCGACGGCAACCCCAGCCGGGCCAGGTTCGCGGGCAGCCCGGAGTCCAGCGCCTCGATCACCAGGTCGGCCTCGGCCTGCCGCTCCAGGTCCGCCGACGCCCGCGCCCGCAGCAGGTGCAACGCCGCCGTGCGCGCGCCGTCCACCAGCGCCGCCTGCCGCAGCGCGTCCACCGGGTCGTCCACCTCGACCCACACCGACCCCAGCAGCTCCCGCCCCGCCCGCACCGCCGCCACCAGCCGCCCGCCGAGCTGATCGGTCAGCTTCGGCACGAACAGCGGCTCGTCGGACCGCGCGAGGTGGGTGAACACGCCGTACTCGTCCAGCGCCTGCCAGGCCTCCTCGGGCACCCGCCGCCCGAGGATCGTCTGCACCCGCACCGGGTCGACCCCGAGCTGCCGGTACGAGTACGCGAGCACCCGGGACTGCTGGTCCTCGATCGTCACCGGCCCGCCGACCACCGCCGCGATCGCGTCCGCCACCGCGAACAGGTCACCGGAACCCTGCCCGCCCAGCACGAGGGTCTGCGCGACGTTCGCCAACTGCCCCCACGGCACCGACGGGTCCACCAGCAGCACCGCCGCCCCGGACTTCTTCGCCGCCGCGAGCACCCGCTCGTCCAACGGCGGCGCCCCGTGCAGCACGACCGCCGCCGCGGCCGTCCCGGCGACCAACCTCGCCGCCGCCGCGGGCGAGGGCACCCCCAACCCGAGCAGCACGTCGTCCGCCGCGGCTGCGGTGTGCTCCGCCGGATCGTGCAGCGCCACCCCGCGCAAGTCCACGTCCCGCCCCCGTGGCGCGCAGCTCAGGTGCGTGCCGAGGCTCCCCAGCACGTCCACGAGCCGATCAAGGGCGACCACAGCGGGATCGTACGGCCGGCCGGGCCGGCGCGCGGTGATTGTGAAATCACCTCCGGCAGGTATCCGCCGGGCTCACGTGGTGGGACGATGGGGGCATGGTCAGTCCCGAGCGCGACGGCACACCGGTGCTCATCACCGAAGCAGCGCCCTCCTACGAGGAGCAGCACGCCGCGCGCAAGCGCAAGTACGCGATCATGATGGGCGCGCGCATCCCGTGCCTCATCCTGGCGATGGTCTTCTACCAGACGTGGTGGCTGGCCCTGGCGCTGATCGTGCTGTCCGTCCCGCTGCCGTGGATGGCCGTGCTGATCGCGAACGACCGGCCTCCCCGCAAGGCGGAGAAGGCCAGCCGGTTCGTCAAGGAGCACCGCGCGATCGAGTCACGCCCGCATCACGTCATCGAGGGCTGACCCGCCGCCGAGGGCTGACCCGCCGACGGCTGACCCGCCGCCGACGGCTGTGCGCCCACGGCGGACACCGCCCGTGCCGCCGCGCGCACCCCGCCCAGCAGCGCGTCCCGCCGTGACGCCCCGGCCAGCCACGCCGCCAGCAACCCGGCGTCGAACGCGTCACCGGCACCCGTCGAGTCCACGCACTCGACGTCCTCCGCCGGCACCGACACCACGCCGTCCCGGTCGACCCAGCTCGCGCCGTCCGCCCCGGACGTCAACGCCACCGCGCCCACCACGTCCAGCAGCGCGGCGGCAGACGCCGGTTCCGCCGACCCGGTGAGCGCCACCAGCTCCTCGGTGTTGGGCAGCAGCAGGTCCACACCGCGGACGTCGTCCAGGAACCCGTCGTAGATCAACGCCGACGACTGCGGGTCGACCGACGTGGTCAGCCCCGCCGCGCGGGCCGCGCGCAGCACCGCCAGCCCGGCCGGCCGCGACGACGCGTCCAGCAGCACGTACCCGGACAGGTGCAGGTGCGAGGCGTCGCGCAACAACCCCTCGTCCAGGTCGCCGGGGGAGAAGCGGGCGTTCGCGCCCCGGTCGGGCAGCATGCTGCGCTGGCCGGTCTCGTCCACCAGCACCACCACGCAGCACGTCGCCGCCTCGGTGTCGACGGCGAACGCGCACCGCACCCCGGCCGACGTCAGCTCGGCGTGCACCTGCCGCCCGGCCGAGTCCGCGCCGACCCGCGCCACCAGCACCGGCGACGCGCCGCACGCGGCCAGCCACACCGCCGTGTTCGCGCCCGCGCCGCCGGGCTCGATGGTCACCGACGCCCGCGAGTCGCCGCCGTGCACGATCGGGCCCGCGTGCCGGGCGACCACGTCCAGCCCGGCGTCGCCGACGACCACGATCCCGCTCACGCCGCGAGCTCCACGGCCACCGCCGCGGCCAGGGAGGCGTTCGACACGACCAGCGCCTCGTTGGCGTCCAGGCTCACCCCGCCGCTCGCGGTGTGGAAGTGCTCCAGCAGCACGGGCGTGACCTCCTTGCCGTGCACGTCCCGCTCGACCAGCAGCTCCAGGCCCTCCGCCAGCAGCCGCTCGTGCAGGTCGGCGTCCATCTCGAAGTCGACCGGGATCGGGTTGGCCAGCAGCACGCCCGCCGAACCGGGCACGGTCCGGTGCGCCGCCACCACGGCCGCCGCGTCCCGGGCCGAGTCGACCCGCCACGGGACGCCGAACTCCGACTCCCGCCGGTAGAACGCGGGGAAGCGGTCCGTGCCGAAGCCGATCACCGGCACCGAGCGGGTCTCCAGCAGCTCCAGCGTCGCGCCCATGTCCAGGATCGACTTCACGCCCGAGCACACCACCAGCACCGGCGTCGTGGCCAGCACGTCCAGGTCTGCGGACACGTCCCACGTCTCGCGCGCGCCCCGGTGCACGCCGCCCAGGCCACCGGTGGCGAACACCCCGATGCCCGCCGCGTGGGCCAGCGCGGACGTGCTCGCGACCGTCGTCGCGCCGTCGCGCTGCAACGCGTACGCCGCCCCCAGGTCGCGCCGCGACAGCTTGACCAGGTCGTTGGCCGGGTCGCAGACGTAGTCCAGCTCGGCGGGGGTCAACCCGATCTTGGGCACGCCGCCGAGGACGGCGATCGTGGCGGGCACCGCGCCCGCGGCGCGCACCACGCCTTCGAGCCGTTCGGCGACCTCGCGGTTGCGGCCGGGCGGTAGCCCGTGGGACAGGATCGTGCTCTCCAACGCGACCACCGGCCGGTTCTCGGCCAGGGCGGATCGGACCTCATCGGTGACGCTCGGCGTACTCACGAGGGGCCATCATCCCAGGTACGCTGTCCGGGTGAGCACGCAGACTCTGCCCGAGGTGGAGACCCGGCCGGAAGGCACGGACCACACCGGGGACGACACCCCGAAGATGTTCCACTACGTGCGCAAGGCCAAGATCGCGGAGAGCGCGGTGATGGGCACGCACGTGGTGGCGCTGTGCGGCGAGGTGTTCCCGGTGACGAAGTCGCCCAAGCCCGGCTCTCCCGTCTGCCCGGAGTGCAAGAAGATCTACGACGGCCTGCCCAAGGGCGGCGGCGAGTAGCACCCCTCCGCGGACGACGGCACCCCGGGCGCACCGGATCGATGCGCCCGGGGTGCCGTCGCGTCTCGTTCGTGTGAGCCGAATGTGAGGCCCCCTAACTAGCGTCCCGGCCGGGCTGAGAAACGCCCGCCAACGGGACCTGGGGGGGACGCGTGAGACGCGCGCCGGTAATTCGTGCTGCTCGAAGATGGTTCGTACTGCTGGTGGCGCTGGCGGTGTTCGCGCCGGTGGTGCCCGGCTCGCAGACCCCGTTCGGGCCGGGTTCGGGACTCCCCGCGGGTGCCTCGACCACCGCTCCCGCGCAGCGCGGCGGCACCGCCGACGACTCGACGCACGAAGCCGGCGCGGAAGACTCGCGGTTCGACCGGGCACTCCCGCCGCGCGACCCGGCCCGACCTCCCGGTGCGGTGCCGGACCGGGCGGCCCCGCTCCCCGAGGTGCGCGCCTCCGGCGCCGGACAGCAACGCGTCACGCCGACCGTGACCCGCGGCCGTGACCTGCCCGCCATCGACGCGAACGCCACCGAGCGCGCGGGTGACCGCACCGAGGACACGCAGACCTTCGACAACCCCGACGGCACGCGGACCCTGCGCCTGCACACCGGTCAGGCCAACGTCCGGCAGCCCGACGGCTCGTGGCAGCCTGTCGACCTCGCCCTGACCCCGGACGGCGACCGGGTCCGACCCAGGACCACCCCGGTCGAGGTCAGCTTCTCGACCTCCGCCCGGGCACGCGACCTCGTCCGAGTCGCGTTCGACGCGGACCACCACCTCACCTACGGCATGCGTGACGCTGTCGACGCCCGCGGCGAGGTCTCCGGCGGCGCGATCACCTACCGCGCCGTGCGGCCCGCCACCGACCTGCGGCTCACCGCCACCCGGACGGGGCTGAAGGAAGACCTGGTGCTGGCGTCGACCGCCGCGCCCACGTCGTACTCGTTCGCCCTCTCGACGCGCGCCCTGCAACCGCGGCTCGGCGCGGCGGGCGACGTCGAACTCGTGGACGGCGACAAGATCGTCGCCGTCATCCCGGCCGGTTTCATGGACGACGCCGCCGGCGTGCGCTCCACCGGCGTCCGCTACGCCCTCGACCGGTCCGGCGACGAGTGGACGTTGCGCGTCGACCTGGACCAGGACTGGCTGCGCGCGCCCGAACGGGTCTTCCCGGTGACCGTCGACCCGTCGGCAGGCACCTACAACACCGACCTCGACGACACCTACGTCCGCTCGAACCAGGCCGGCCAGCCCTCCGCCATCGCGCTGGAGGTCGGCCGGGTCCAGGGCCAGCCCGCGTCCCGCGCGTACCTGCACTTCAGCGGTGCGCAGAACAAGTTGCGCAACATGTTCGTCCTCGGCGCGTCGCTGGCGGTCGACAACATCTACTCGCCGAACTGCACGCCCCGCCCGGTGACGGTGTTCGAGGTGACGCAGCCGTGGGGCGGCACGATGTCGTGGCCCGGCGCGCCGGTCGGCCAGGCCCTGTCGAGCAAGTCGTTCGCGCACGGCGGCCCGGCCGGCAGCGCCTGTGCCGCACCCGCCTGGGAAGGGCTGCCGCTCGACGCCTGGCTGATGACCCGGTGGACCCACGGCGCCGCCCTCGGCCACGGGCTGTCGCTGCGGGCGTCCGACGAGACCGACGTCAACGGCAAGCGCTTCGCGTCGGCGAACTCCAACAACAACAACTCGCCGTACCTGGACGTCCGCTACTCGCCGGAAGGCGCGTCGTTCGACGTCTCCGGCGTCACGCTGCCCACGAACAGCCGGGCGGGCAGCCTCCAGGCGACCGCGGTGAACCTCGGCTCCTCGACCTGGACCCCCGGCGGCGGCACGCGGTTCGGCTACATCGTCAAGCAGGGCGACACGTTCGTCCGCACCCCCACGTTCGCGCCGCCCCACGACGTCGGCCCGATGGGCACGGCGGCCTTCGACGTGCCCATCGACCCGCTGGCACCCGGTGACTACCAGCTCTACCTGACCATGTTCACCCCCGCCGGCCAGGACTTCTTCGTCGCGCACGGCGTCCCGTACGGGCGGGTGGACCTGACGGTCCACAACACCCCACCGACGTCGAACTACCAGCAGCCGGGCAGCGGCGCGGTGGTCGAGTCGGTGACGCCGACGCTGTTCGCCGAAGGGGTGGACGACGACAACTGGCCCGCCCGCGGGCTGACCTACAAGTTCCTGGTCTGCACCGACGAAGCGTTGACCACCGGCTGCCAGGAGTCCGGCTGGACCGCGCAGTCCTGGACGCCGGCGCCCCTCAGGTGGGCCGAGACCTACTACTGGGCGGTGAAGGTCTACGACACCGTCGACCCGACACCCGGCTGGGTCGGACCGCTGGTGCTGACGACCCGCGTGCCGCAACCGCAGATCACCTCCCACCTCGCGGGCGACCCGGACGGCGCGCTCGCGCCCGGCCTCGACCCGAACATCGGCAACTACTCGACCGCCGTGACCGACGCCGCGGTGGCCACCGCCGGACCCGACCTGACGATCACCCGCACCTACAACAGCCTCGACCCGCGCCGGGACACCGCGTTCGGCGTCGGCTGGGCGTCCCGGCTCGACATGCGCCTGGAGCAGGACGCCGACCGGTCCGGCAACGTGGTGGTCACCTACCCGAGCGGCAGGCAGGTCCGGTTCGGCCGCAACAGCGACGGCACCTTCGGCTCACCGCTGGGCGACAGCACCGAACTGGTCCACGACACCGCGTCCGGGTTCTACGCGTTGCGCGACTCGACCGGCGGCCAGTGGCGGTTCGACGTGCTGGGCAGGCTCCGCGCGATCGTGGACCCGGCGGGTCTGGTCGAGGACCTGCACTACGACACGAACGACCACGTCACCACGATCACCAGCGGTGTCAGCCGCCGCGAGCTGACCATGACGTGGGTCGGCGGGCACGTCACGACCGTCACCACGCAGCCGCCCGCGGCCGGCGCGTCGCCTCTCGTGTGGACCTACGAGTACGTGGGCGACCGGCTCACCAAGGCGTGCGTGCCCGGTGTCGGGCCGAACTGCACCACCTACGAGCACACCTCGGCGTCGCACTACCCCAGCTCGGTGCTGGACGACGAACCGAGGACCTACTGGCGGCTCGGCGAGACCGACGGCGACACGTTCGCCAACGCCACCGCGCGGCGTCCCGGCGAGCACGCGGCCACCCCGCACGGCGTCATCCTCGGCACGGACGGCGCGCTCGGCGGCACCACCGACAAGGCGGCCACGTTCGACGGCAACAGCAGCTACGTGACGCTGCCGGACGACCTGACCAAGGGCACCATGTCGCTCGCGGTCGAGCTGTGGTTCAAGACCACCGCGCACGGCACCCTGATCAGCTACGCCGACCAGCCGTTCCCGACCGGCACGCCGACGCGGTCCACCCCGATCCTGTACGTGGGCACCGACGGCCTGCTCTACGGCGGGTTCTCGCTGCGGGACTCCGGCGGGCCGCGCCAGGTCGTGAGCTCCCAGCAGGTCGCCGACGGCCAGTGGCACCACGCCGTGCTGTCCGCCGCCATCGACACCCAGGTCCTCTACCTCGACGGACGTGACATCGGCACGCTGGCCGGGCTCGTCGACCCGAAGCAGCAGGGCAAGCTCACGCTCGGCGCCGGCGTGGCGAAGGACTGGCCCGCGACCAACGGCGGGAACTTCCACTTCAACGGTTCCCTCGACGAGGTGGCGCTCTACGGCCGCCCGCTCGGCGCGCTGGCCGCGCGGCAGCACTTCGACGCGCGCGCGTCCATCGACGTCCTGACCGCGATCACCCTGCCGCAGGACGCCAGGCAGTTCGCGAGGGTCACGTACGACGACGTCAACGACCGGGTGAAGACCCTGGTCGACCACCACGGGCGCACCTGGTCCACCGACACGCCGGTGGTCCTGGACTCGACGCGCACCGCGGTGCTGCGCGGCCCGGCCAACCACGGCGACTGGACGCACACGTTCGACGTCGACAACGGCGGCAGGCAGACCGGGCGCCTGCACCGGGGCGCCTGGCGCAAGTACGAGTACAACACCGCCGGGTTCCGGTCCGCGGTCGTCGACGAGGGCAACCGGCGCACCGAGGAGACCACCGACGAGCGCGGGAACGTGCTGAGCCGCAGGACGTGCCGCGCGCCGGGGTCGTGCAACACGACCTACTTCACCTACGTCCGGTCGACGGACCCGCTCGACCCGAGGCGCGACAAGGTGGAGTCCACCTCGGACGCCCGGTCCAGCGGACCGGAGGACACCGCGTTCCGGGTGACCTTCGCCTACGACGAGGACGGCCGCCCCACGCGCATCACCCGGCCCAGGCCGGACGGCGTGGCGACCGCACCCGTCGAGACCCGCACCTACTCGACCGGGACCGAACCCTCCGCGGACGGTCGCACGGTCCCGGCCGGCCTGCTGCTGAGGTCGACCGGCGCGCGCAACCAGGTCACGGCGTACGCGTACCTCGCCAACGGCGACCTGGCCGAGGTGACCGGCCCGACCGGGCTGCGCGTCCGCTACACCTACGACGCGCTGGGCCGCCGCACCTCGGTCACCAAGGCCAACGCGGGCGGTGTCGCGTTCGGCACCACCACCTACGAGTACACGCCCCGGTCCCAACTCGCGAAGACGACCGAGCCGACCATCACCAACCCGGTCACCGGCGCCAAGCACGCCAAGGTCACGTCCTACGAGTACGACGGCAACGGCAACCTGGTGAAGACCGCGGTGGCGGACGCGCTGCCCGCTGCCCAGGGCGGTGACGCCGCGCGCTCGACCACCACGGCCTACGACGAGCACGACCGCCTGGTCTCCACCCGGTTCCCGGACGGCGGCGAGGAGAAGCGCGCCTACCTCGACAACGGGCTGACCCAGGTCGTCACCGACGTCAACGGCACCGCGTGGGCCTCGCAGTTCGACGAACGCGGCCTGCTGCTGTCCAGGACGACGACCGGCGCCGGCGTCGACCCGGAGGACCCCGGCGCGGCCGGCCTGCTGGTCGAGTCGCACGTCTACGACCCGTCGGGCCTGCTCCAGACCTCGTACGACGCCGCGGGCCGCCGCACCGAGTACCGCTACTACGACGACGGCCTGCCCGCTTCGGTGGTGCGCAAGGGCTACACCCGCCCGGACGGCTCGGTCGGCGACGTCACGCTGGAGGAGCGGTTCTACGACCCGGCCGGGAACCTCACCCAGCTCGTCGCGGCCGGTGGCCGCAAGACGGTGCAGACCTTCGACGCGGCGGGCTTCGTCACCACCGCGACGGTCGACCCGGAGGGGTTGAAGCGCAGCACGACCTACCGCCGTGACGCGGACGGCAACCCCGTCCGGGTCGAGTACCGCGGCGCCGCCGACCCGAACCGGGTCGAGACCTCGGCGTACGACTACGACCCGGCGGGCCTGGTGACCCGCGAGGACGCGTTCCTGGACGCGACCACGGCGTTCAGCACGCACTACGACCGCGACGAGCGGGGCCTGGTGCTGGCCACGACGGACCGGCGCCAGATCACCACCTCGTACGCCTACGACGCGAACGGCATGCCGGTCTCGACCACGTACCCGCCCACCGAGGCGTGGGTCGCGGGCACGCGGACCGCCGGGTTCGCCCGCACGGAGGTCGTCGGCCGCAATGCGTTCGGCGAGCCGACGCACAGCAAGGACGGCAGCGGCGCCGTCACGACGTTCGAGCGCGACCTGATGGGCCTGGCCACGACGACCACCGTGCCGGACTACACGCCACCGGACGGCACGCCGATCCGTGCGGCGGCCCGCAGCGAGTACGACCACGCGGGGCGGCTGATCCGCATGACCGACCCGCTCGACCGCGTGACGTCCTACGAGTACGACCCGTACGGGCGGGTGCTGTCGGTGACGCTGCCGCAGGTCGGCACCGTGCCGAGCGTCGAGCGGACCACCTACGACCGGGTCGGCCAGGTGCTCTCGCAGACCGATCCCGCGGGCGGGCAGACCAGGTCCACCTACGACGAACTGGGCCGCCAGGTCACGTCGACGCAGGTCGACCGCTCGTCGGGCACCACGCTGTACTACACCACGACGATCCGGCACGACCTGGCAGGCAACCCGGTCGCGGTCACCAACCCGGTGCAGGCCACGGAGACCGCGGCGTTCGACGCGACCGGCGCGGTGCTGAGCAAGACCGACCCGACGAACCGCACCGTCGGCTACGGCTACGACAACGCGGGCCGGCTCGCCACCGCGACCGACACGGCGGGCGTCGTCACGGTCCACACCTACGACCTGCTCGGCCGCAAGACCAGGAGCGCCCAGCTGGTCGGGGGTGTCGAGCAGCGGGCCACGAGCTTCCGCCACGACGCCGCGGGCAACCTGGTCGAGGAGACCACGCCGCAGGGCCGGGTGCGCGGCTTCGTCCACGACGAGCTGAACCGGGTCGTGCGGCAGGTCGAGCGGGTGGACGCGACCAGGTCGATCACCACCTCGACCGGCTACGACAAGGTCGGCAACCGGAGCCGGTTCGTCGACGGCAACGGCAACGCCACCGACTACACCCACACGCCGTTCGGCGCGCCGGAGTCGGTGGTCGAACCGCCGACCACCGCGCACCCGAACCCGGCCGACCGCACGTGGACCACGGTCTACGACGCGGCCGGGCAGGCGGTCCGGCTGGTCAAGCCGGGTGGCGTGACCGTGGAGCGCGAGTACGACGCCCAAGGGCGGGTCACCGTCGAACGGGGCGTCGGCGCCGAGGCGGTCACGACCGACCGGACGTTCACCTACGACCTCGCGAACCGCGTGATCCGGGCCGGTTCGCCGAGCGGCGACAGCGGCTACCGGTACGACGAGCGCGGCAACCTCGTGCAGTCGTTCGGCGCGGCCGGCAGCGCCACCTACACCTACAACGGCGACAACACGGTCGCGACCCGCGAGGACGCGTCCGGGAAGGCCGCGTTCGGCTACGACAAGGCGGGTCGGCTCGCGAGCACGGTCGACGCGCTGTCCGGGCGGACCGTCGACCACCGGTACGACGCGGCCGGGCGCCTGGCGCTCGTCTCCGACCGCTCGGTCAGCTCGTGGACCAGCAGGCAGCTGGCCTACGACGCGCTCGGCCGGCCCGCGACCGACCAGGTGCTGCAGTACGTCGACAGCGGACTGCCGCCGCGCGTCCTCATCGGCACGAGGTACGGCCACGACCTGGACGACAAGCTCGTGTCCAAGACGGTCACCGACACCTCGACCGAGGAGAGCAACGAGTACGGCTACGACGGCGCGGGCCGGCTCACGTCGTGGAAGGACGACACCGGCACGACCACCCCGTACCGGTGGGACGACGCGGGCAACCGCACCGGCGTAGGCGCTGCGACGTTCAGCTACGACCAGCGCAACCGGCTCCAGTCCGGCGAGGGCAAGACCTACTCGTACTCCGCCCGCGGCACCCTCGCCTCGACCGTCGTGGACGGGCAGTCGAAGGCCTCGGCGTTCGACGCCTTCGACCGGCTGGTGTCGGACGGGGCGGTCCGGTACGCGTACGACAGCCTCGACCGGGTCGTCGGCAAGGGCAGCGCGCGGTTCCAGTACGCGGGGCTGTCCAACGAGGCGGTGGCCGACGGGACCAGGCTGGTCAGCCGCCTGCCCGACGGCCGGCCGTTCTCCGACAAGCAGGCGTCCGCCACCACCAAGGGCAAGATGCTCTTCACCGACCGGCACGGCGACGTGATCGGCAGGTACCTCGGGGCGTCGGTGGACGGCCTGCGCGCGTTCGACCCGTTCGGCGAGGTGACCAGGTCGTCCGGCGACACGTCGTCGCTGGGCTACCAGGGCGACTGGACCGACGGCGACACCGGCGCGGTCAACATGACCGCCCGCTGGTACTCGCCCGGCACGGGCTCCTTCCTCAGCCGTGACGACTGGACCATCCCACCGGCGCCGTCCTCCGCCGCGAACCGCTACCAGTACGGCAACAACGACCCGGTCGACAACGCCGACCCCTCCGGCCACTGCCCTCCGTGCCTCGCCGCCATCATCGCGGCCGCGGGCGGGATCACCGCCGGTGAGGCGATCACCGGCGCTGGGGTCCTGGTGGGTGGCGCAGTGGCGGTCCACCTCGCGGACCAGGCCGTGGACAACATCGATTCGATGAGCCGGACCGGCACGTCCACGACGACCATGCCGAGGACCGGGTCGCCGAGCCGCCCGATGCGGGTGGACTGCGCACGAGGCGCCCGCTGCTACGACACCGTCGGAGGCCCCCGTCCACCGGGGACGTCGAACCCCCCGGGCTCCACCACCGGACGCCCACCGGCCCCACGCCCCCCGGCCCCGCCGCCGCCCCCGCCGTGGGTGACCAACGCCCTGATCCCGCTCGCCAGGGCCGCCGCCGGCGAGATGGCGCGGCAGGTGCTCGACCCCACGGTGCCGGTGAACCCCGCCTTCGACAAGATCCGTCGCCGCATCGACGAAGTGGTCGACGAGAACACGGTCATCACGAAGGACGGCTTCACCCACGTCGCGGATGCCACGCAGGCGAGCACGACTTACGACGAGAGGGAAGACGAGAAGAAGTGCCTCAACGGCGACATGCCGTCGACCATCTGGTACGGGCCACTCGTCGATGGCCACGCCAGCGGCGCGGTGGCGTGCCTGACCGGGTTGCGTGGCGCCAAGCGCACCAACCTGCCCGACCCGCCGGGCTTCTCCTGCGAAAACCCGCTGGCGACGGCTCGCGGCCACCTGATCGCGAACTGTCTCGGTGGCGAGGACATCCTGGTGAACCTCGTCGCGATCAACCAGGACGCCACCAACAACTCCCAGATGTGGCACGGCGTCGAGAAGCAGGTCGCCAACCGGTTGGAAGAACTGGACGAGACCATCTACTACCAGGTGATCCCCAACTTCCCGGAGGACCCGGCGACGGTGGAGAAGTTCGGCAAGGGCGTCCCGGAGTCGATCTCGATCCACAGCGTCGGGAACAAGGGTTTCGCGTGCAAGGTGGTCATCCACAACGTCGCGGCCAAACCGGCCGATTTCACTGGCTGCAGGCAAGGAGTAGTGGAAGTACCATGACCAGTCCGAACTACTGGATCAGGTTGCACCGGCCCCACCGCATGGAGCAGCCGCTCGACTGCGTCGACCAGCTCGCCGGAATCCTGGACGAGCCGGCCTCGGCCGGGCCGGGAAGCGACTGGGGAGTCGTCGGGGAGCGGTTGGGTGCTGCGTTGCCCGCGGACTACCGACGGTTCATCGACAAGTTCGGCGCCGGCACGGTCGGGGCGCTCCGCGTGTTCGCTCCCGACGCCCCTGCCCCGGAGTTCGACCTGTTCGGCCTGGTGGAGCGGGTGGGGCGGGAGGCAGAGGAGTTCCGCGCGTCCACGATGCCGGAATTCGGTGGGCCCTACCACCCGCAGCGGGGCGGACTGATCCCGTGGGGCGAGATGGACGGCGGACTCTACTTCTCCTGGATTCCCGCCGGCCCCGACCCCGACGTGTGGCCGGTGGCGATTTCGGACCCGAGCTGGCTCGGCACGTACATGCCGGACAAGTCGTTCAGCCTTTTCCTGGCCGACTACCTCGCGGGGAAGAACGCCGGCTCCGGCGCTCCTCTCCTGTCCCCCGACGAGGGAGTCGGGGCGCGGTTCGTCCCGGCTTCCTGATTTTCAATCCCTGTTGCGGCACGAATCCTGAATGAGATGACATGACAATTTTGCGACGTGCGGCCGCCATGGCCGTGTGTTTCACGCTGGGGGCGGCTGTCGTCGCATCGCCGGGGTGGGCGGCCGCCGAGCCGTCGAACCAGTCCAGACCCGATGTGGTGAACTCCGCCGACGACGCGAGACCCGGCCAGACAGTCGCCAAGGACGCCGAGGACCGCACCCTCGTCTACGTCGAGGGCGCCGACGAGAACCGGCTGCGCGACGCCGTCGCCAAGGCGGGCGGCGTGGTCGCGGACTCGGACGGTGGCCGCGTCAAGGCCGCCGTGCCGGGGGACCGGCTGGACGTCGTGGCCGCCGAGCCCGGCGTCACCGAGGTCAGGCTGCCGGACCGGGCCGTCGCGATGGCGGGCGCGGTGACGTCCGAGGGTGTCGGGCTGTCCGGCGCCCAGGGGTGGATCGCCGACGGCAAGCGCGGCGCCGGGGTGAAGGTCGGCGTCATCGACGTCGGCTTCGGCGACCTGGTCGAGACGCAGACGGCGGGCGAGCTGCCGTCCGGCACGCAGTTGGAGATCAACAACACCAACTGCGTCGACGCGAGCGAGAAGACGGCCCACGGCACCGCGGTCGCCGAGATCGTGCACGACATGGCCCCCGACGCCGCCCTCTACCTGGCCTGCATCGAGGACACCGTCAGCTTCTCGGCGGCCGAGGAGTGGCTGCGCGGCAAGGGCGTCACCGTGATCACCGCCGCCGTCGGCTTCCTGAGCCCGACCGGCGGTCGCGGTGACGGCACCGGTCCGGCGGGCAGCCCGGCGGACGTGGTGAAGCGCAGCCGCGAGGCGGGCATCCTGTGGTCCGTCGCGGCCGGCAACCAGGCCCGCCTGCACTTCGCGGGCAGACCGGTCGACGCCAACGGCGACGGCTGGGTCGAGTTCAGCGGCAGCACGCAGAACAACGGGTTCCCGGTCCAGCCGGGGGTGTCCGCGACGGTCGGCATCCGCTGGGACGCGTGGCCGCGCACGACCCAGGACCTCGACCTCTACGTGATGTCCGGCCCGCAGCCGCCCACGGGGCCGAACGACCCGAACATCGTGGCCCGGTCGATCAGGGCGCAGAAGGACACCGCGGGCGGCCTCAGCCCGAACGAGGAGGTCACGTTCGCCAACCCCAACGCGGTGACCTACACCTACTACGTGTTCGTGAAGAACAACAACGCGCAGTTCACCACGCCGTTCGAGGTGTTCGTCACGGGCAGCAGCGGGCAGCTCCAGACCTTCACCGAGGCGGGTAGCGTCACCGAGCCCGCGACATCGCCGCACGTCATCGCGGTCGGTGCGACCGCGGCCGGCTCCGGCGTGATCGAGTCGTCCAGCGGGCGGGGCCCCACGGTCGACGGCCGGCTCAAGCCCGACCTCACCGGTCCCGACAAGGTGACCACGTCCTCGTGGGGCCTGCCCATGGCCGGCACCTCGGCCGCGGCGGCGCACGTGGCGGGCGCGGCGGCTCTGCTCGAGTCGGCGAACCCCTCCTTGGACGCGGCCCAGGTCCAGGCCGCGCTCCAGGGCAGGACGTCGCCGAAGACCTACGACAACACGTGGGGCAACGGCGTGCTCAACCTGGGCCCGCACTCCGACGTGCCCGCCTTCCCCGGCGCGGGCTTCACGGTCAACCAGTCGCAGCAGCGCATCCACTCGCAGTGGTACGACGCCGGGCAGGTCGTCACGCTGCCGTTCCCGAACGTCCCCGGCGACACGACCGCCGTGGCGATCACGATCAGCGCCCGGTCGGCCGCCGACAACGTGGTGGAGGTGTCGCCCGGCGACCCCGCCGCCCACGCCGGCCGGACGACCGCGGTGCAGGTGCCGGGTGACGACCAGTTCACCACGCTGACGATGTTCGCCCCGCTCGGCGACGACCGCGCGATCCGCCTCCGGAGCAGGGACGCCGGCGCGTGGGTGGTGGTCGAGTCGCTCGGCTACTTCAGCCCGTCGCAGAGCACCGACCTGTTCACGGCGGCGCCGACGCCGCGTCGCGTGCTCGACACGCGCGGGTTCACGTCCAGCCCGCGCAACACCCCGCTGAAGAAGGACGACGTCCAGGAGATCCCGATCCGCGGTGTGGTCGGCGTGCCGACCAACGCGACGTCCGTCGTGGTCAACGTGACGGGCTTCGAGGCGACCGGCGTCTCGTACCTGTCCCTGCACGGCGACAACCCCACCGGCATCACCACGGTGGCGTTGAGCCAGGTCGACCGGCGCTCGAACATCTCGGTCGTCCCCATCGCGGGTGACGGCAAGATCCGGATCGCGAACCGCTCCGACGGCGCCCAGAGCGGCGCGGCGGTCGACGTGGTCGGCTGGTTCGCGCCGGGCTCGGGCTCGCGGTACGTCGCGCTGCCCACCTCGACCCGCATCGCGGACACGGCCACCGGCCGAGGCGTGCCGGTCGGACCGGTCGGGCACGGCCAGTCGGTCAACGTCCAGGTCAAGGGCGTGGGTGGGATCAGCTCGCAGGCCGTCGCCGCCGCGCTGACCGTGACGGGCACCGGTGACTCGGTCGACACGGAGCTGTCCGTGTCGCCGTCCGAGCGCGGGTGGTCGCCGGTGACGAACATGGGCTCGCGCAAGCTGGAGTCGATCGCGGGCCTCGCGCTCGCCCCGCTGGGCGCGGGCGGCAAGGTGGACGTGCGCAACGAGCGCGGCCAGGCCAAGGTCTCGGTCGACGCGTCCGGCTACTTCGTCGGCGGCACGGCGTACACGCCGCCCGCGTCGAACTGCGTCACCGCGGTGGACGGGCCGGGCTTCACCGGTGTGTTCGACGGCCGGCACGAGTCCGAGCTCTCCGGCTGGCGGGTCGCGGGCACGACCAAGGTGAAGCGGGACGGCTGCGAGCTGCTCACCGACGCCGGCACCGACGTGACCTGGTACGCGGCCCGAACCTACAACAACGACTACACGCTCAAGCTCGACTGGAAGGCCACCACCGCCAACTCCGACTCGGGTGTCTTCGTGCTGTTCCCGGCCCCGGTCACCAGCACCGGCGTCACGGCGGTCACGGCGGCAGGCAAGGGCGTCGAGGTCAACATCGGCCCGACCTCCGCGACCGACACCCTCAAGACCGGCGGCGTCGTGGGGTGGCAGGCTCCGAGCACGACCGCTCCCGTCAAGCCGGTCGGCGAGTGGAACACGTTCGAGCTGGTCGTCCTCTGGAACACGGTGACCGTGCTGCTCAACGGCACGCAGGTCAACCAGTTCACGGTGCCCGAGGGCGTCTACGCCCGCAACAGCTACTTCGGGTTGCAGAACAGCGGGGCCAACGACCCCGTCCGGTTCCGCAACGTGCGGGTCAAGCGCGACACGCCGGTCACCTCGGGTCAGCTCCGCGCCGGTGGGATGTGCGTGGACATGACGAACGGCGATCCCGGCCTGGGCGCGGTCACCATGCACAACTGCCACAACGGCTTCGCCCAGGTCGTGTCGACCAACGGCGTGGGGTCGCTCCTCCTGGGCAGTCGGTGCCTGGCGACGGAGGGCGCCGGGACCGCCGACGGCACGAGGGTGGTGCTCCTGGGCTGCAACGGCAACGACAGCGAGCAGTGGGTGATGCGCCAGGACGGCCGGATCGTCAACACCCTCTCCGGCCGCTGCCTGACCCCGACGTCGATCGCGGTCAACGCGCCGATCGTGATCCAGTCCTGCGCCACGAGCCTGTCCACGCAGGTCTGGCAGACGCCGGCCGAGCGCGGCAGGGCCGGGAAGGTCACCGGTCCGGCGGGCCTGTGCCTCGACGTCTACGGGAACAACCCGCTGGAGAACAAGGTCGGCCAGTACGGCTGCAACGGCTCGCTCGCGCAGAGCTGGGTGGCGATCGGCGGTGCGCTGCGCGGCGCGGGCAAGTGCCTCGACGTGTCGGGCGGCGTCACCGCGGCAGGCAGCCCGGTGGGGTTGTGGGAGTGCAACGGCACCGCGGCCCAGCAGTGGCAGGCGCGACCCGACGGCACCCTGGTGAACCCGGTGTCGGGCCGGTGCCTCACCGGGGCGACCACCGCGGCGGGCGCCGCCCTGTCGATCGAGGACTGCGGCGCCGCGCGTGACCGGCAGGTGTGGCGGATGACCGCGGAGACGGTCATGCGCGGCGCCGTCATCGGGCACGTCGACAAGTGCCTCGACGTCGTCGGCAACGACCCGAGCCGGAACGACCTGTGGCTGTGGACCTGCTACGGGCCGGGTGGGCAGCTGTGGTGGGACACCGGTGACGGCGCGTACCGGGCGTTCGGCAAGTGCCTGGACATCGGCAGCGTCAACGCGCTGACCCCGGTGCAGCTGAGCAGCTGCAACGGCGGTGAGAGCCAGCAGTGGGTGGCCCGGCACGACGGCCGGATCGTCAACCCGCTGGCGAACCGGTGCCTGAGCGTGCGCGACGGCAACCCCGGCGACGGGGCGACCGTGCAGATCAACGACTGCAGCACGCACGTGGCGCAGCGCTGGACCATCCCGGTCAGGGCGAGCTGATCACCCCGGGAGCCCTCGTCCGCGCCGCGCGGGCGGGGGCTCCCGCTGCTCCCCGCCGCCGTGGTTCCTTGGCACGGTGTCCACCGGCAGCGGCACGGTGTGGTTCGTGTCCGCGGGTGACGGCGCGGTGTGGTGGGGTGCCTCCGGCGCCGCCTGCCTGCCCTCGTCCGACCGGATCCGCTCGGCGGCGCGCTCGATCTCCAGCCGCTGCCACCGCCGCCGCTGCCGCCGCGTCATCTTCGCCGGCCACATCTCCTGCAACGCGCTGTTGAAGTACGCGCCGAGCGTGATCGCCAACCCGATCAGGTAGGCGAACAGCAGGAACGCGATCGGCGTCGCCAGCGCGCCGTACGTGTAGCCGGTGGTCGTGATCCACTGGATGTACAGCCGCAGCCCGATGGACGACAGCAGGAACACCGCCATCGCCAGCACGGCGCCCGGCACGAGCCGGTGCCACGGCAGCTTGTTCGGCAGCGACAGCTTGTACAGCGTCGCCAGCGCCACCACCAGCAGCACCGCCATGCCCGGGTAGTAGAACGCGCTCAGCCACGACTCGATCGTCGGCTCCCACGAGTCCGGGAACACCCGCGGCAACAGGTCCGGGCCCAGCGCCACCACCGGCAGGCCGATGATCAGCAGGACCAGGCTCGCCATGTACAGCAGCAGCGAGAAGATCCGCTGCCACACCTCGTTGCGCACGCCGTACTGGTCGTGCGCCGCGGTGATCGCGTCCACGAACGACGACATCGCCGACGACCCGGCCCACAGCGAGATCAGGAACCCGACCGAGACGATCTCGCCCTTGCCGGTGGTCAGGATCTGGTCGACGGTGGGCACGATCACCCCGTTGACCACGTCCTGGCTGAAGATCGTGCGGCAGGTCGAGATGATCCGGTCCTTGACCGCGCTCACGACCTCGGGCCCGAACCAGTCGCCGAGGTACCCGAGGCTGCCCAGCAGGCCCAGCAGCAGCGGCGGGAACGACAGCACCTGCCAGAACGCCGCCTCGGCCGCCTCGGAGAAGATGCTCCCTTCCCACGCCTTCGACAGCGTGCGCGCCAACAGACGCAGGGGCCCCTTGCGACCCGCGCTGCGTGCTGTGTCGTCCCTCGGCGAACCCATCGCAACATCAAGCATGGTGCATGCCGGGTGATTTCGCGGCATCGGAGACCGTGCGCCGCGAGCCGAGCGGGTAGGCTGTCGATGCCCTCGACGGTCACCCGCACCGAGGGCATTTGCGTGTCCACCGCCGCGAGGGGACCGCACGGGCACCGCGGCACCGCCGCTGATCAGCGCAGAAGGGGTTCGAGGTTGTCGCAACCGCAAGTCGCCACGACCCGTCCCCTCCGCGCCTGGCAGCGCCGCGCGCTGACGAAGTACCTGGCGGCGAAGCCCAAGGACTTCCTGGCCGTCGCCACGCCCGGCGCGGGCAAGACGACGTTCGGCCTGCGCGTCGCGGCCGAGCTGCTGGCCGACCGCACGATCGAGGCCGTCACGATCGTCACGCCCACCGAGCACCTCAAGCACCAGTGGGCGCAGGCGGCGGCCGAGGCCGGCATCGCCATCGACTCCAACTTCCGCAACACCAACGCGATGACCTCCCGCGACTACCACGGCGTCGCGCTCACGTACGCCCAGGTCGCCGCCCACCCGATGCTGCACCGGGTGCGCACGGAGAACCGCAAGACGCTCGTGCTGCTCGACGAGATCCACCACGGCGGCGACGCCAAGTCGTGGGGTGACGCGATCCGCGAGGCGTTCACGCCCGCCGTGCGGCGCCTGTGCCTGACCGGCACGCCGTTCCGCTCGGACGACTCGCCGATCCCGTTCGTCGGCTACGAGCCGGGCCCGGACGGCGTGCAGCGCAGCCGCGCGGACCACTCCTACGGCTACGCCGACGCGTTGCGCGACGGCGTGGTCCGGCCGGTGATCTTCCTCGCCTACTCGGGTGAGGCGCAGTGGCGCACGAGCGCGGGCGAGGAGTTCTCCGCACGCCTCGGCGAGCCGTTGACCCAGGAGCAGACCGCGCGGGCGTGGCGGGTGGCGCTGGACCCGACGGGCGAGTGGATGCCGTCGGTGCTCAAGGCCGCCGACATGCGCCTGACCCAGCTGCGCGAGGGCGGCATGCCGGACGCGGGCGGCCTGGTGATCGCCACCGACCAGACCGTGGCCAGGGCCTACGCCGAGATCCTGAAGCGGACCACAGGCCACGACGCGACCCTGGTGCTCTCGGACGACCCGAAGGCGTCCGGCCGGATCGCCGAGTTCTCCGCCTCGACCGACCGCTGGCTGATCGCGGTCCGGATGGTGTCCGAGGGCGTGGACGTGCCGCGGCTGGCCGTCGGCGTCTACGCCACCAGCGCCTCGACGCCGCTGTTCTTCGCCCAGGCCGTCGGTCGGTTCGTGCGGGCCCGCGCCAAGGGCGAGACGGCCAGCGTGTTCCTGCCCAGCGTGCCGGTCCTGCTGGGGCTGGCCAGCGAGCTGGAGCAGCAGCGCGACCACGTGCTGGGCAAGCCGCACCGGGAGAAGGACGGCTGGGACGACGAGCTGTTGTCGCAGGCCAACCAGGTCAAGGACGAGCCGGGCGAGGAGGAGAAGGCGTTCACCGCGCTGGGTGCCTCCGCCGAGCTCGACCAGGTGATCTACGACGGCTCGTCGTTCGGCACGGCCGCGTTCGCGGGCAGCGACGAGGAGCAGGAGTACCTGGGGCTGCCGGGCCTGCTGGAGCCCGACCAGGTGCGCGCGCTGCTGCGGCAGCGGCAGGAGAAGCAGCTGGTCGAGGCCAGCAAGCGCCAGGTCGCCGCGCCACCGCCCCCACCTGCCGCGACCCGTCCGGCGAGCGTGCAGGAACGGCTGGCGCAGCTCCGCAAGGAGCTCAACACGCTGGTGGCCATGTACCACCACCGCACGAAGAAGCCGCACGGCAAGATCCACAACCAGTTGCGCGAGTACTGCGGGGGCCCGCCGACCGCGATGGCGAGCATCGAACAGCTCGAGGAGCGCATCGCCACGCTGCGCTCGTGGTGACCTTTGTTGTGACCTGACGTAACGGACTACTGCATTGGAAGTAGTCACATGTCCGTTCGGTTACCTCCTCGTTAGCGCATCGTGCCTACTTTACCGGTCAAGTGTGCTTCCGGTCACCGCCTGTCCCGGCATACGTTGTGCGCCACAACATTTACGCTCCTGCGTGAAAGGGATGGCGGATGCGCAGCAAGAGCCTCGCTCTCATCGCCGTTGGCACCGGCCTCGCCGTTGCCATGACGGCATGTGGCGCCAACACGTCCGGCGGCAACTCTCCGTCGTCGGACACCAACACGAACAGCGGCTCGGGCGGCGCGAAGGTCGGCGTCATCCTCCCCGAGACCGCCAGCTCCGCGCGTTGGGAGGGCTTCGACAAGCCGCTCCTGAAGAAGGCGCTGGAGGCCGAGGGCCTCCAGGCCGACATCCAGAACGCCCAGGGCGACGTGCAGAAGTTCTCCACGCTCGCCGACGGCATGATCAACGCCGGCGTCAAGGTGCTGATCATCGCCACGCCGAACAGCGAGATCGGCGCCACGGTCGCGAAGAAGGCCGAGGCGCAGGGCATCCCGGTCATCGACTACGACCGGCTCAACCTGGGCGGCAGCTCGAAGTACTACGTCTCGTTCGACAACGAGAAGGTCGGCGAGCTGCAGGGCCAGGGCCTGGTCGCGGGCCTGACCGCGCTGGCGCCGAGCAAGAAGCCGGCCGAGGTCATCGAGATCGAGGGCGCGCCGACGGACAACAACGCGACGCTCTTCTACAACGGCCAGCAGAAGGTGCTGAAGCCGAAGTACGAGGCCGGCGACTACAAGCTGGTCCAGTCCCAGCCGATCGACAACTGGGACAACCAGAAGGGTGGCACCACCTTCGAGCAGATCCTGACCGGCAACGGCCAGAAGGTCGACGGCGTCGTCGCCGCGAACGACGGCCTCGCCGGCGCGGTCATCACCGTGCTGAAGAAGTACGGCCTGAACGGCAAGGTCCCGGTCACGGGCCAGGACGCCACCCCGGAGGGCCTGCAGGCCATCCTGCGCGGCGACCAGTTCATGACCGTGTTCAAGCCGATCAACGAGCAGGCGGACGCGACCGCCAAGCTCGCCGCGGCGCTGGCGAAGGGCGACACCGCCGCCGCCGACAAGCTGGCCACCGGTGTCACCAAGGACACCAAGGCCAACCGCGACGTCAAGTCGGTCCTGCTGCCCGCGCAGCTGATCACCAAGGACAAGGTCAAGACGGTCGTGGACGCGGGCTTCGTCAAGGCGTCCGAGGTCTGCGTCGCCGACCTGGCCGCCGTCTGCACCGAGCTCGGCATCAAGTAGTCCAGGCTCGCGCCGGGGCGGGGTGTGGGAGACGCACCCCGCTCCGGCGCGGCCCCCCGGGGGGGGGGGCGCCGGAGAAAGGGTATACCCGTAACCCCGGTTATTAGGAGGTAAAAAACGGTGCGGGGCCATACACGGACAGGGGGGGGGC
>JBFBCZ010000050.1:0-60935 GCA_040689555.1 Actinosynnema sp. NPDC051121
TGCCCGCGCGCGTCCTCCTCGGCCAGCAGCCCGCGCAACGCCTCCAGCGACGTGCCGTCGTTCGCCGCGACCCGCACCTGGGCGGCGGACTGCTCGGCCGCCCGCACCGCCGCTTCCAGGTCGGCCACGTCCACCTCGTCCGCCGCGCCGACCAGCCGCCTGGCCGTCCGCCGCGCCCACCACGTCCGCACCCCGCCCAACACCCCGGCACGCGGGTGCAGCAGGCCGTGCAGCCGCTCGAAGTCCACGCCCTCGTCGAACGCACGCGGCGCGAGCGACCGGTGCGCGGGCATCAGCGCCTCGAACCGCACCGCCGCCTCGACCAGCTCCTCGTCCCGCAACGCGTCGTGGACCGCGCGCTCGACCCGGGCCACCGCCGCGACGGCGTTCCTCCGGCTCCGGTCGAGCCGGTCCAGCTCGGTCTTCCCGGCCGTGGCCGCCAGTCCGGCCCCCAGTTCCCGGGCCATCTCCTGGCGCAGCTCGGAGTCGCCGAACAGCACCGGCGCCGGACCTCCCGCGCGCCGCAACGCCTCACCGAGCACGTCGGCGGCGCTGCGGGTGCGGCTCGCCAGCAGCACCGAACGACCCGACGCCACCGCGTCCAGGGCGATCGCGGCCAGCGTGTGCGTCTTGCCGCTGCCGGGCGGCCCGCCGACCACGGTCACCGGCGCGGTCCGGGCCGCCACCACCGCGGCCCGCTGGCTCGGGCTCAGCGGCAACGCCCCGTGCACCACGTCGTCGCCCTCCGCCGGGGGCTCCTCCGCCGTCGTCGAGTACAGCCCGGCGAACGCGGTCGCCTCCAGACCGGCGCCGCGAGCCCACGCGTAGAGCGCCGCGCCGCGCTCGGTGCTGACCACCGGCTCACCGGCGTGCAGCCCGGCTCCCGCCACCACCACGAGCCGGTCGCCGCCGATCAGCCCGCGCGGGTCGTGGCCCGGTCCGAGCACCGGCACGTCGGCGAACCCGCTCGCCGCCAGCGTCGCGCCGATCCACTCCTCGTCCCTGGTCAGCCGGGTCTCCAACTCGGCCGCCTTGGACCAGTCCGCCAGCAGCGGGAAGATCCCCACGTCACCGGCGACCTGGAACGCGTAGCCGCGCCGACCCGCCGGGTGCAGCCGGACGGGCCGCGACACCAGAGGCAGGCACACCCGCCTGCGCCGGCCGTCGACCGTCGCCGGTCCGCACAGGAACGCCCACCCCAGCCGCAGCAGCCGGTCTTCCCGGTGCAGGGCGTCGAACGACGCCAGCCGGTCCACGGTCGCGCGCTGGTCGGGCCGCGCGGTCCACGGCGGCGGCGTCCCGGCGGCCGGGTCCGCGGTCGCGGTGAGGGCCTGCCACGCCGACTCGTCGTCGCCCAACCACACCAGCCCGGCCGTCCTGGTCAGGTCGAGCTGCACCCGCTGCGGCTGCTCGGACGCGCTGAGCCGGGCCAGCGTGCGCAGCGCTGCGGGAACGGTCACGGGCAGATCCTGCCACCCGGGTCCGACAGCGGGCCCCGCCTCACGCCCGCCCGGTGAAGACCGCGAAGCTCGGGCTGCGGCGCAGCGGACCCCAGAACTCCTCGCCGCGCCCGTCGTCGGGGACCACGGTGGGGTGCCGGGTGACGTCGCGCAGGCCGGCCCGGCCCAGCGCGGCCTCGAAGGCGTCGCCGGGCCAGTAGAACGAGTCGAAGTCGAACGGCGGGTCGCCCAGCACGCGCACCACCACCGGCTGCCGCGTGCGCAGCGGTCCGGTGCGGACCACCTCGTAGCCGTAGCGGCCGTAGTCGGCCAGCACGTCCCAGTCCGCGTCCGGGTTGGGCACCAGCACGGCGAGCGTGCCGCCGGGGGCGAGGTTGGCGCGCAGGTTGCCGACCATCCGGTCCAGCGCCGCCTCGTCCTCGGCGTACCCGAGCAGCCAGATCGCGGTCACCACGTCGAACACGCCCAGCACCGGCAGCGTGTCGGCGTCGTGCCGGTGGTAGGCGATGCCGAGCGGCGCGCGGTGCTCCACCTCGCGGGCGTGGGCGACCATCTCGGCGGCCGAGTCGACCCCGACCACCTGTTCCGCGCCCAGGCGGCGGAACTCGCGCGGGTAGAAGCCGGTGCCGCACGCGACGTCGAGTACGGACCGGCCGCGCAGGTCGGGGAGCGAGGACAGGAACGTGGCCCGCTCGGCCAGCCCGGTCGGGATGTGCTTGGTGCGCTCGTAGAGCTCGCCGAGCGCGTCGTACTGACCGTCCGATTCCGCCATGGACGCGACCTTAGGGGCGGCCGTAGAGGCCGGGGTAGCCGGAACCGGTGAAGTGGTCGGCGAACGGGCGGGCCGCGTCGGCGAGCCGGATCAGCGCCCCGTCGCGCTCCAGCGCCCGCTGGATCACCGGCTGGTGGCCGGGGTGCGCGCCGAGCACCACGATCACCTCGGCGACGTGCTCGGCCTTCACCGCCTCGCCGACGGGTGCGAGGCACTCGCGCACGGCGGCCGCGTCGGTGCGGGCGATCCGGCGGCCGAGGCCCGCCATCCGGGCGGGGTCGGCGGCCAGCGCCGCGGTGAACCCGGGCACCGCGACCTCGTCCCGGGGCAGGTCGCCGAAGTCCGCGAGCAGCGCCAGCGACAACATCTCGTACCCGGTGCGGATCCGCTCGGCCCCGATCGAGCGCGGGTCGACGCGGAACGCCCGGACCAGCCGCTCGGCCGCCGCCACCACGTCCCGCCGGCGCACCACGCCGTCGGCGTTGGAGTCGAACAACCTCAGCCGGCGCGCGAATCGCCCGATGAGGTCACCGTCCTCCACGACGGCCCTCGATGCGATTCATGGCGCCCCCTGGACCCGATGCTATCGGCCGTGGACCGGCGTCATCACTACCCGATGGGATGAACGCCTCCCGGCGTCCGAGCCCTCCTTACCGCCTTCTTACCGTCGCCGCGCCGCACTTCCGGGCCGGTGATCCGCTCACCAGACTCGATCACGGCATGATCACAGGGAGGGTGCGGTGGGCGTGAAGTGGAAGGCGACCGCGGCGGCGGTCGCGGTCGGCGTGCTCGCGACGGCGACGACGGCGGCGGCGGACACCGGTGGCTGGACAAGGGTCGCCGCGCCGGAGTCAGGGCTCGAGTACACCTTGGAGGACATCAGCGCGGCCGGGCCCGACCTGGCCTACGCGGTGGGCCTCGGCGAGAGCGCCGGCGGCCTGTTCCTGCTGCGCTGGGACGGCTCGCGGTGGCGGCACGAAGAAGGGCTGCCGGAGCGGACGGGCTACTCGGCGTTGTTCGGCGTGCACGCCCGCGGCGACGGCGTGCTGGCCGTGGGGCAGGACTGGGTCTCCGGCGCCACCCGGCCGCTGCTGCTGGCCCGGCGCGGCGGGCTGTGGACGAAGGCCGTCGGCGCGGTGCCCGACGGTGAGCAGGCCCGGCTCTCCGACGTCGCGTTCGTCGCCGACGGCACCGGCTGGGCGGTTGGGCGTGAAGGCTCCGGCCTGACCGAGCGCCCCGTCGCGCACCGCTGGAACGGCACCGCGCTGGAGCGGTTCGCGCTGCCCGCGGCGAGCACGTACGCCGAGGCCAAGGGCGTCGCCGGCACGTCGACCGGTGACGTGTGGGCCGTCGGCACGGACGGCGGCCTCGCGGGCGCCGCGTCCAGGGGAGTGGCGTGGCGCTGGAACGGCGTCGCGTGGCGCGAGGTGCCGGTGCCGGCCTTCGGCGCGCAGCAGGTCGAGCTGACCGACGTGGTCGCCGCGGGCGCCGGGGTGTGGGCGGTGGGCCGGGCCGACGGCCGCCCGCTGACGTTGGCCTGGACGGGAAGCGCGTGGACCGAGGTGACGATGCCGGTCGTCGCGGACGGGACCAGGATCAACGCGGCGGCCGACGACGGGCACGGCGGCCTGTGGGTGGCCGGTGAGACCAAGGTGGGGCGCGAGTCGATGCCGTTCCTCGGCCACCACCAGGCGGGGGACTGGCGCGTGGAGTCCCCGGAAGGCCTGTCGCACACCTCCATGCGCGGCATCACCGCCATCCCGGGCACGGCGGGCGCGTGGTCGGCCGGGCGGTACTTCCGCGTCGGCAGCTACTGCTACGGCTGCCGGGCCACGATCGCGGTGTTCGGCTGAGGTGCGGAGGACCCCCTGTACCGGGGGTCCGGACCCCGGCACACTGGAGGTCGGCGGCGCTTCCCCCGTTGCCCTGACGCGAGGGGGAACGAGCATGACCAGGTACCGGGCGGCACTGGCCGCCGCCGCACGAGGGTGGCCCGTGGTGCCGTTGCGCCCGCACGGGAAGGCGCCCGCGCTGCGCGGCTGGGACGACGAGGCGACCCTGGACCGAGACCGGATCCGGCACTGGTGGTCGCGCCGGGCCTACAACGTCGGCATCTCCTGCGGGCCGGCCGGGCTGCTGGTGGTCGACCTCGACGTGCCCCACGGCCGCGAGGCGTTCGCCCGCCGCGCCTGGCAGCACGGCGAGGAGGACCCGCGCGACACCTACACGGTCGCGACACCCAGCGGGGGAGAGCACCGCTACTTCCGGGCACCCGACGTGCCGCTGGGCAACACCGTCGCCAGGATCGCGCCGCACGTCGACACGCGGGGCGTCGGCGGGTACGTCGTCGCCGCCGGTTCCGTGCTCGGCCCGCACCGCTACGAGGTGGTGCGGGACGCGCCGGTCGCGCCCGCGCCGGAGTGGCTGGTCGCCGTGCTGACCCCGCCACCGCCGGAGCACCCGCCGATCCCGACCCAGCGGCCGTCGCCGCGCCGGGTCGACGCCTACCGCGCCGCCGTGGTGGAAGGCGAGGCCGACCGCGTCCGCCACGCCCGGCCGGGCGCACGCGCGCACATCGTGTTCACCGCCGCGTGCCGGCTCGGCGAACTCGTCGGCGCGGGCTGGCTGGACGAGGCCACCGCGACGGCCGTGCTGCTGGCCGCCGCCTCGACCCACGACGGCGTCGAGGGCTGGACCGGGCGGGAGGCGCTGCACCACGTCGAGAACGGCATCGCGCTGGGCCGGCGGCAGCCGCGCGTCCTGCGCTAGGGCTCCGGCACCTCCACCCCGTCCCGGTCGGCCCACTCCAGCAGCGGCTCCAGCGAGAACACCGCGTCGTCGATACCCGCGTGCAGGTCGCCCAGCTCGGCGAACCGCGCGGGCACGGTGGCGATGGTGAAGTCACGCGGGTCCAGCGAGTCGATCTCGTCCCACCGCACCGGCGTGGACACGGTCGCCTCCGGCACGCCCCGCACCGAGTACGCGCCGGCGATCGTGTGGTCGCGCGCGTTCTGGTTGTAGTCCACGAACAGGCTGCGCGGGTCGCGGTCGCGCCGCCACCACGCCGTGGTCACGTCGTCGGGCGCGCGCCGCTCCACCTCGTGGGCGAACGCCAGCGCCGCCCGCCGCACGTCGGCGAAACCCCACTCCGGCTTGATCCGCACGTAGATGTGCAGCCCGGACCCGCCGGACGTCTTCGGCCAGCCCACCGCGCCCAGCTCGTCCAGCACCTCGTGCGCCACGTGCGCGACCCGCCGCACCCGGTCGAACGGGCAGTCGGGCATCGGGTCCAGGTCGATGCGCCACTCGTCCGGCTTCTCGGTGTCGGCGCTGCGCGAGTTCCACGGGTGGAACTCCACCGTCGACATCTGCACCGCCCACACCACGTCCGCCACGTCCGTGACGCACAGCTCGTCGGCGTACCGGTCGTAGCGGGGGAAGTGCACCCGCACGGTCCGCACCCACGGCGGCGCGCCGCTCGGCAGCCGCTTCTGGTGGACCTTCGCGCCGGTCACCCCGGACGGGAAGCGGTGCATCATGCACGGCCGCTCGCGCAGCGCCCGCACGATCCCCTCGCCGACCGAGAGGTAGTAGCGGGCGAGGTCCAGCTTGGTCTCCCCGCGCGCGGGGAAGTAGACGCGATCCGGGTTCGAGATCCGCACGACGCGGTCCCCGACCTCCAGCTCCACCGAAGGCACCTTTCCGGCCATGCGGGCAACCTAACCCGGATCGCGTCGGTCAGCGCGTCACCAGCCTCCTCTCGTGGTTCGTGGCGGCGATCGCGACGGCCGCGACGGCGACGGCGGCGCCCACGAGGGGGACGGCCGGGGCGTCTACCGCGCCGCCGAGCACACCCGCGCCCGCGATGCCGGTGTAGATGGCGGAGGCGTTCAGGGCGAGCAGGAGGTTCGCCCGGTCCGGGTCGACCGCGACCAGGGCCGCGAACAGGGGCGGGTTGAACGCCCAGAACAACGCGCCCCACGCGGCCATCACGACGACCGCCGTCGGCCCGGCCAACATCGCCGGGAGCAGCACCAGCACCGCCGCGCAACCGCCCAGCGCCACCAGCAGCGGTGTGCGCGGCCCGTGGCGGTCCGCGGCCACGCCACCGATCGCGTTGCCGAGCACCCCGCCGACGCCGTAGGCCAGCAGGTGGCCGCCGTCGGGCGGGTGACCCGTGATCGGGCCCAGGTAGCCGTAGACGCTGAACGTGGCCAGGCACGCCAGCAGCGACACGGCCAGCAGCCGCTGCACGGGCGGGTCGGCCAGCGGCGCGAGCCGGTGCCGGAACCCGATCGCCGGACCGGGCGGGACGCGCGGCACGGCCCACCGCACCACCACCGTGGCGACCACGCACAACGCCGCCACCAGCACGAACGCCCCGCGGTAGCCGTACCGGTCGGCGACGAACCGCCCGGCGGGCACGCCCAGCAGGGTGGCCGCCGTCAACCCGGCCGTCACCACCGCCATCGCCTTGGCCTTGTGGTCGGGGTTGAGCCGCGCGGCGACCGCGGTGGCCGCCGGCGTGGCCAGCGCCGCGCCGCACGCGGTGACCACGCGGGCCACCAGCAGCAGGTCCAGGGTCGGCGCGAGCGCCGCGCCGACGTTGCCCACCGCGGCGACCAGCAGCGCGACCACCAGCACGGCCCGCCGCTCGAACCGGGCGGTGAGCATCGCCAGCACCGGCGAGCCGACCGCGTAGGCCAGGGCGAACGCGGTGATCGTCTGGCCGGCGGCCGCCGTCGTGACGCCGTGGTCGGCGGCGACCTCGGTGAGCACCGCCGCGACCACGTACCCGCTGGACCCCGCCGCCACCGTCGTCGCGGCGAGCGCGGCGGTCCGGGCGCGCATCACGACACCAGTCGGGGCGGCGCCGGGGTCAGGTAGCCGGTCAGGTCGGGTGGGCGGCGGCCGGTGAACGCCACCCGGTAGACGGTCTCGCGCACCAGCGCCACCGGTCTGCCCGCGCTGAGCAGGGTGGCCTGGCACCACAGGGCGGGCACGTCGTCGGGGTCGTCGGGCAGCGGGTCGGCGAAGTCGGGGTCGTCGGGCGCGCGGGTGGTGGCGGCGTAGTGCGTGGCCCGGTGGGCGCCGGTGACCAGCAGGCCGAGCGGGGTGTAGCCGCGGGCGAGCTCGTCGCGACCGGGCTCGTCCAGTTCGAGGCCGCGCTGGTGCACCAGCGCGGTGATGGCGGCGAGGCGCGGGCCACTGTCGCCGAGGTGGGGGACCAGGTAGCCCTCGCGCCGGGTGACCTCCGCGTGCGGGGGTAAGCCGAGCAGGTGGGCCTGTCGCGGGGTGAGGTGGTGGGTGCGGTCGGGTTGCCGGGGATCGCGGCGCAGGCGGTAGCCCACCCACAGGGACAGCACGCGGGTGAAGGGGACGGGTACGTCGCGCAGGAACCGGGCCATGGTCTCGGCCCGGGCGCCTGCCTCGTCCGCGTGCTCGGCGGGTACGGAAAGGATCATCGGGGTGCACCTTCCGGTGAGGCCGCACACGTCGTCGTGCGGGCGTCGGTGCGATGAGCCCACGATGAGGCCGCATTGATGCGGAGACATCGGTCGGGTGACGGAGAAGATCGCGCCCGGCTCCGCGCGAGCTCGGCCCGGGGCCGCGCTCAGCTCTCCACCGGTCGCGACGCCAGCCACAGCCGGTGCTCCCGGCCCATCGACTTCTCGGCCTCGGCCACCGCATCGGCCCACGAGGCCTCGTCCGCCTCCACCAGCTTCGCCCGCACCAGCACGAGCTCGCGCGCCGCCATCGAGTAGCTGGTCGCGAGCGTCGAGTGCCGCCTCGTCCCGAGCCACGCCGCGCCGCTCGCCACGGCCGCCGCGAGCACACCGGACACGTCGACGTCGTTCGGGCCGAACGCCTGCACGCCGGCGATCGCGATGGCCGCCACCTCGCCGGCGATCAAGGCGATGCGCCACCGCAGCGCGCGCCGCCGGTTGTCCCGCGCCCGGCTCGTGTACCACTCCTTCTGCTCCTGGAGGCGGTTCTCCAGGTAGGCGGTCCGCCGCCGCTCGAACGACGCCTCCCGCAACGCGGTCATCGCCCGCGTGGGCGACGGGTCGTCACCCTCCATCGACAGCCGCTGCTCGCCCTGCGCGACCACCTCGGCCACCCGTTCGGCGTACACCGCCTTCGGCCGCGCCACGTCGGCCGCGAACGGCGCGCCGGCCACCGCGTACCGCCAGGCCAGCGTCTTGACCGACTCGGCGACCGCGCGCCCGGCGTACCAGTCGCGCTCGGGTTGCTGCGTCCACAGCAGGATCTCCACCACCAGCGCCACCGCGAACGACGCCATCGCCAGCAGGTCGCCTCCCGCGACGCCACCGCCGATCTTCCAGCTGATCGCACCGCCGATGGCCGCCGTCACGGCGCTGACCAGGCGGATGCGGCTCCACGACAGCGCCTGCCGCTGACCGCGCAGCGACGCGTTCTCGGCGTCGTGGAAGAGAGCCGGCAGGTCGGCGTCGGTCATGCCCCTCCATCCGTGGCGCGGCCCGGGATCACCGCCCGCACCACGGCGTCCACCCCGGTGCCGGCGGAGGCGATCCTCCCACCGGACGAGTCCCACACCGCCGAACGACCCGCCGCCGACTCGTACCCCTCACCCGTCGAGCCGGCGAAGCTCGCGACCGCCACCCACACCCCGTGCCCGACCGCGATCCGCCGGGCCCGCTCCTCCACCACCCCCGCGTCCCACGCGTGCTCCAGCACGCCCGCCACGTAGACGTCCACGCCCAGCGCCACCGTCTCCGCCGCGTGCCGGGGCACGCCGGTGTCCTTGCACACGGCCAACCCGAGCCGCACCCCGTCCACCTCGACCACGGCGGGCGCGCCACCGGGCCGGAACCGCACCGGCTCACGGCCGCCGAGCCACATCTTCCGGTACGCCACCCGCACCCCCGCGCCGGACACCTCCAGCACGCCGATGTGCGGCCCCGCGACCGGCGCGCCCGCGAACGCCACCGCCCCCGTCTCGGCGCACGCCGCCACCAGCGGCTCCAGCAGCTCGAACGGCACCACCGGTGCGTCCAGGTGGTACCCGGTCAGCGACAGCTCCGGGAACACCACCACGCGCGACCCGGCCGCGCGCACCGCCTCCGCGTGCGCCGCCACGTTGGCGGCCACGTCGTAGGAGGTGCAGCGCGGCTGGGCCACGGCGATCGCGATCATCCTCCGACCCTAGCGCGGCACCTTCGCCCAATCGACGTCCGAGCCCAGGTAGAAGCCGGGGTAGGCGGGCTGGTTGTAGGCCGTCTGCTGCCTGGCCACGTCCACGCGGTACTGCGGGTCCTGCATCAACGTGTAGAGCTTGTGGCCGGTGACCTCCGTGCTCAGGTAGATCCGCAACGCCGAGCTGTCCGCCGTGCGCACCACCAGCTCCTCGCGCCAGTCACCGAGAACGTCCGCCACCAGCGACGGGTTGCCCTTGGTGTGGTTGTTGGCGAGGGTGCCCTCGGCGGTCAGGAGCGTCCCGCGCCGCCAGTCCCGGATCGTCGGCGTCACGTCGATCGCGCCGTCGACGACCTGGGTGGTCAGGTCGGCCGCCCAGCGGATGCTCGCGTTCGTGCCCGGGATCGCCGTCGACAGCGGACGCCCGTCCGCCGACCACAGCCCCGCGGCGTCCGTGCCGCCCGGCAGCGACGCCCACGTCTCCAGCCCCGGCTCGTCCGGCAGCACGTCGCCGACCATGCCGCGCCCGGTGTCCTTGCCGGTGTACCCGCCGTAGATCACCTCACCGGTGGCGGCGTCCCGCAGCGCGTAACCGTAGGGCGCCGACGTCGCGCCCTCGTGCACCATGTAGATCTCCAGGCCCGGCCGCGCCGGGTCGATGTCGGTCACGTGCAACGCGTCGCCGTGCCCGAGCCGCGCCTCCGCGCCGGGGTTCGCGCTGCCCGGCGGCAGCACGGCGGAGGAGTTGTAGAGCACCGTGCCGTCGTCGTCGAGGGTCGACGCACCGTAGACGATCTCCTGCTTGCCGTCGCCGTCCACGTCCGCCACGCTCAGCGAGTGCGCGCCCTGCGTGGCCAGGCCGCCGTGCGTCGGCGACGTGCCGTCCCTGCCGTGCACCGGGTAGTCGAACGGGTTGGTCATCGGCACCCAGCCGCTGTCCACGAACCAGTCCTTGACCAGCTTGCGGCCGTTCCACCGGTACGCGGCCAGCGTGGTGCGGGTGTAGTAGCCGCGGGCGAAGACCGCCGACGGCCGCTTGCCGTCCAGGTACGCGACACCGGCCAGGAACCGGTCCACCCGGTTGCCCGGCTCGATCCGGGGGTACGCGTAGTCGCCCCACATGAGCCCGTCGTCGTGCCGCCCCGGCTCGTACCGCACCGTTTCCAGCTCGCGGCCGGACCTGCCGTCGAACACGGTCAGGTACTCCGGGCCGTCCACGATGAACCCGGCGAACGCCCGCAGCGCGTTGCGGCTGCTGCGGCTCGGCGCGTAGACGTCGACGAAGTAGTCGGCCAGCGCCCGCGCGTCCGCGTCGGACAGCGGGTAGGCGTAGCGGGGCTCGATGCCGAACGCCTGCTCCACCGTCGCAGGCCACCGCCCCGACACCACCTCGGGGTGCGCGTGCCAGCCCCGGAACATCTTCACCACGTGCTCGTAGTAGCCCGCGGCGCTGAGCCGGTAGTCGTCGCTGTGCGAGTAACCCGCCTTCACGTCCTCACGCGGCATCGTCACGTACCGCTCCGACACCGCGTTGCCGCGCCGGTCGTACGTCGTGACCTTCGTGCCGGGCGCGGTCTTCATCATCATCTCCGACCGGCCGTCGCCGTCGAAGTCGTAGACCAGGAACTGGGTGTAGTGCGCGCCGGAGCGGATGTTCACGCCCAGGTCGACGCGGTGCAGCAGGGTGCCGTCGAACCGGTAGGTGTCGACGTAGGTCGGGCCGGTGTAGCCCACCTGCGACACGTCCTTGGAGTTGGACGGGTCCCACTTCACGACGTACTCGTAGCTGCCGTCGCCGTCCACGTCGCCGACGCTGACGTCGTTGGCCCGGTAGGTGTACGCCTCACCGGCCGGCGTGACGCCGTCGGCGGGCTTGCGCAGGGGCAGGTCGTAGGAGCCGCCCGCCCACGGCGACACCGGGTCGCTCGCCTCGCCCTGCCCGCCGCGGACCACCGGCGCCACCCGGTACTCCGAGCCGCCCTCGCGGTCGAGGTAGTTGGTGCTGTCGGTGACCGTGGCGATGCGGCGGCCGTCGCGGTAGACCGCGAACGCCGGGCCGGCCAGGCCCGTGGCGGTGTGGCCGGTGACCTCGTGGCGCAGCAGCCGCCAGCTCAGGAACACCCCGCCGTCGGTGCGCGCGGCCACCAGGCCGCGGTCCAGCCGTTCCAGCCGGGGGCCGTCGGGTGACGCCGACGCGGGGGACGTGCTCAGGACGAGCGCTAGTGCCGCCAGGACGGCGGGCAGGGGTCTGGCACGGGTCATCGGCTGCCTCCCAGGAGCGCGACAGTGCGCGGGGTGCGTGACGCCGCCACACGATGAACCGTTTCAACCCGAAAGGCAAGGGCGGATGACGGTGGAGTTTCGTCAGGAGAACACGAGTCTTGACGGCGTGATGGAGCTCACCTACGTTGGTTGAACCGATTCAACCGAGGGGTGAGGGTGATGGGACGAGTGTCTCGCCGCGGCGCGGCAGGCCTGCTGGTCGGGCTGTTGTCGCTGACCGCAGCGCTGTCCGGCTGCGGCAGCGAGTCGGCCGACGGCCCGGTGACGCTGCGGTTCGTCTGGTGGGGCAACGAGGACCGCGCCAAGGTCACCAAGGCGGCCGTCGAGGAGTTCCAGAAGCGCAACCCGGACATCAAGGTGGAGACGGAGTACAGCGGCTACGACGCGTACTTCCAGAAGCTGTCCACCCAGGTCGCGGGCGGGGCGGGCCCGGACCTGCTGCAGCTGGACCGGGCCACGGTCGGCGAGTACGCGGGCCGCAACGTGCTGGCCGACCTCGGCGAGCACACCGGCAAGGACCTCGAGCTCGACAAGATCCCAACGAACCTCCTGGAGGGCGGCAGGGTCGACGGCAGGCAGTACGCCGTCGCGGCCGGCGCCACCACCCAGATGCTGATCTTCGACCCCTCGCACTTCGAGGCCGTCGGGGTCAAGCTGCCCACCGGTCCGGGGGAGAAGTGGACCTGGGCGCAGTTCGCCGAGGCGATGGGCAAGGTGGGCGCGGCAGGCCAGGTCGCGGGCACGACCGACTTCGGCTGGGCCGTCGACTGGTTCGAGGTGTGGCTGCACCAGCACGGCAAGTCGCTCTACACCCCCGACGGCAAGCTCGGCTTCACCGCCGACGAGCTGGCCGAGTACTGGGAGATGATCGGCGCGATGCGGCCGGGCAAGGGCGTCTCGCCCGCCGAGGTGACCACCAAGATGGACGGCTCGGTGCAGAACTCCGGCATCGTGACCAAGCAGGCCGCCTCGGAGATCGGCTACGACTCCGGCGTCACCGGCTACTTCGGCGCGTTCGGGCCCCACCTCGCGCTCGCGCCGCTGCCCAGCGACGTGGCGGAGAGCGGCATGGCCGCCATGCCGCCGGTGTCGTTCGCGGTGTCGCAGCGCTCCAAGCACAAGGACGCGGCGGTGAAGCTGCTCGACTTCCTGGTCAACGACCCCGAGGCGGGCAAGCTGCTGGGCGCGTCGCGCGGCGTGCCGCCGAACGAGGAGATCCGCGCGCAGGTGTGCGCGTCGGCCGAGGCGGGCAGCAAGGCCGTGTGCGACTACGAGGCGACCCAGAAGGACAAGATCGGTCCGGCGTTCGGCGCCTGGCCCACCGGGTCCTCGGCCATCAAGCGCGACTTCCAGCGCACCTACGACGAGGTGATCTTCAACCGGGCGAGCGCCGCCGACGCGGCCGAGCGCGTGGTCCAGGACGCCGAGAAGTCGCTGGGGTCCTGAGCATGACGCGGTCCGCGATCGCCGACGCCCCGCCCGAGGTCGACGGCCCACCACCGGCGGCGACCTCCACCCCCGGCCGCCGCCGGCAGCGGCAGGGCGTCGCGTACCTGTTCCTGTCGCCGTGGATCGTCGGCGCGGCGCTGCTGACCATCGGCCCGATGGTGGCGTCGCTGTACCTGTCGTTCACCGACTACGACCTGTTCGAGGCGCCCACGTGGATCGGCGTCGAGAACTACGTGACGATGTTCACCGGCGACGAGCGGTTCTGGCACGCGGCCTGGACCACGACCAGGTACGTGCTGGTCTCGGTGCCGCTCAAGCTCGGCGTGGCGCTCGCCGTGGCGATGGTGCTCAACCGGGCCCGCAAGGGCGTCGGCCTGTACCGGTCGGCGTTCTACGCGCCGTCGCTGCTGGGCGCGAGCGTGAGCGTGGCGCTGGCGTGGCGGGCGATGTTCTCCACCGACGGCACGGTGGACCGGGTGCTGTCCTCGATCGGCCTGGACATCGGCGGCTGGGTCGACCAGCCGCAGTACGCCCTGCTCACCCTGGTGGCGCTGGCCGCGTGGCAGTTCGGCGCGCCGATGGTGATCTTCCTGGCCGGGCTGAAGCAGGTGCCGCGCGAGCTGTACGAGGCGGCGGCGATCGACGGCGCGGGACCGGCGCGCCGGTTCTTCGGCGTCACGCTGCCGATGCTGTCCCCGGTGATCCTGTTCAACCTGGTGCTGGAGACGATCCACGCGTTCCAGGCGTTCACCGGGGCGTTCGTGGTGAGCGGCGGGCGCGGGGGTCCCGGCGACTCGACCCTGCTCTACCCGCTGTACCTGTACCAGCGCGGGTTCACCGACTTCCGGATGGGTTACGCCTCGGCGATGGCCTGGGTGCTGCTGGCCGTGGTCGCGATCCTGACCGCGCTGGTGTTCCGCAGCGCCCGGCGCTGGGTGTTCTACGCGGGGGAGGACCGTTGAGCGCGTTGTCGACCGCGTCCCGGAGGCCGATCGCGCCGGGCCGGGTGGTGTGGCACGTCGTCGTGATCGGCGTGCTGCTGGTGCTGCTGTACCCGGTGGTCTGGCTGGTCTCGACGTCGTTCAAGCCCGCCACCGAGGTCATCTCGACGCTCGCGCTGCTGCCGCGGGACCCCACCGGCGAGAACTACGCCGAGGTGTTCGACGGCGTCGGCGAGTTCGGCGTGCTGCACTACTTCCGGAACTCGCTGGTCATCTCGGTGGGCGCGGTGGTCGGCAACGTGCTGTCGTGCTCGCTGGCGGCCTACGCGTTCGGTCGGCTGCACTTCCGCGGCCGGGGACCCCTGTTCGGGTTCATGATGATCACGATCATGCTGCCGCAGCACGTGGTGCTGATCCCGCAGTACGTCATCTTCCAGCAGTTGGACCTGGTGAACACGTTCTGGCCGCTGGTGCTGCCGAAGTTCCTCGCCACGGACGCGTTCTTCATCTTCCTGATGGTCCAGTTCATCCGGAGCCTGCCGCGCGAGCTGGACGAGGCGGCGACCCTGGACGGCTGCGGCCCGGTGGGTGTGTTCCGGCACGTGATCCTGCCGCTGCTGCGGCCCGCGCTGATCACCACGGCGATCTTCACGTTCATCTGGACCTGGAACGACTTCTTCAGCCAGCTGATCTACCTCAACGACCCGGAGAAGTTCACCCTGCCGCTGGCGTTGCAGCTGTTCATCGACCAGGCGACGCAGTCGGCGTTCGGGCCGATGTTCGCCATGTCCGTGCTCGCCCTGCTGCCCATCGGCCTGTTCTTCCTGGCGTTCCAGCGGTTCCTGGTGGACGGCGTCGCGACCTCCGGGATCAAGGGATGACCGCGCCGAGGACGAGCCCGTGGGCGCGACCGCTCGCCCTGCTCGCCGAGGTGCTGCTGATCGGGGTGCTGGTGACGGTCGCGGCGCTGCCGGTGCTGACCGCGTTGCCCGCCGCGGCGGCCGGCGGCGTGCTGCTGCGCGAGTTGGTGGACGACGGCCGCACGCCGAGCGCGCGGCGGTTCGTCGTGCTGCTGGGCCGGGCGATGCGCGACCCGCTCGCGGTCGTGCTGCCCGCGGCGGTGCTCGCGGTCGGCGCGCTGGACGTGCTGGCGCTGATGGGCGGGCTGCCGGGGTCCGCCATGCTCGGGCCCGTGATCGGGTCGGCGCTGGCCGCGGTGGTGCTGGTGCTGCTGCGGGCGGCGGCGCGGTGGAACCCCGGTGACCGGTGGGCCGTGCCGGCAGCCACGCCGCCGCGCGACTGGGCCGGGTACGCGTACCTGCTGGTCGCGCTGGCGGTGACCGGGCTGGTGGTGGTGCAGGCGCCCGCGTTCGCCGTGGTCGCGCCGGGCCTGCTGGTGTTCGCCGCGGTCGCGGTGGAGCGCCGCCGGTGACGCCCCGGGTCGTGCTCGCCGGGGCGTCCGGGTACGGGCGGCTGTACCTGCGGGAGATCGCCGCGCTGGAAGCGGAGGGCCTGGTCCGGCTCACGGGCGTGTGCGACGTCGACCCGCTCGACGGCGAGGCGCGCCGGCTCGTCGGCGACCGGCCGGTGTGCGCCGACCTCACGGCGCTCATGGGTGACGCGGACATCGGCATCGTGTCCACGCCCATGCACACGCACGTGCCGCTGGCCCACCAGGTGCTCGACGCGGGCGCGCACCTCCTGCTGGAGAAACCGCCCACGCCGACGCTGGCCGACTGGCACGACCTGGTCGACCGGTCGGCGGGCAGGCTGGTCCAGGTCGGCTTCCAGAGCCTGGGCTCGCGGGCTACGCACCGGCTGGCCGACCTGATGCGGTCGGGCGCGCTGGGCGAGATCCGGGGCATCGGCGTGTGCGGCACCTGGTCTCGCGACGACGGCTACTACACCCGCGCGCCGTGGGCCGGCCGCCGCACGCTCGACGGCGCTCCCGTGGTGGACGGCGCGCTGACCAACCCGTTCGCGCACGGCATCGCGACTGCGTTGGCGCTGGACGGCAGCACCGGCGTGGACGACGTGCACGACATCGAGCTGGAGCTGCTGCGCTCCCGCGACATCGAGGCCGACGACACCTCGTGCCTGCGGCTGCGCACCCGCAACGGCACGGTCGTCGTGGTCGCGGTGACGCTGTGCGCCGAGGTGGTCCGGGAACCGGTGCTCGTGGTGCACGGCAGCCGCAAGCGCGCCGAGCTGCACTACACCGAGCACCGGCTGGTGATCGACGGCATCGAGGAGCGTTACCGGCACGTCTCGCCGCTGCGCAACCTGCTGGACCACCTGGCGGACCCGGCCGTGCCGCTGCACGCGCCGCTGGTGGAGACCGGGGCGTTCACGCGGGTGCTGGAGGCGGTCCGGACCGCGCCCGACCCGATCCCGATCGACCCCGCGTGGCTGCGCCGCAACGGCAAGAGGGTGGACGTCGACGGCGTCGACCACGTGGTGGCCAAGGCCGCCGAGCACCTGCGCACGTTCGCCGAGCTGGAAGTGCCGTGGTCGCCGCTGGCCGGCGTGGCCCGGTACGGCTGGGACGGCGTCCGGCTGCCGCTGGTCGTGCCCCGACCCGCGCTGCACCCCGTGCGCACGCTCGGCGGGGTCGTGGTCACCGGCGAGCACCCCGACGACCACCCGTGGCACCGGGGGATGGGCCTGGCCCTGCCCGACGTCAACGGGGTCAACCTGTGGGGCGGCCACGTGCCCGGTGAGCTGGGGCGGGTCGAGGAGACCGGACCCGGCGAGCTGGCCTGGTGCGACCAGGCGGGCGGGGTGCTGCTGCGCGAGCGCCGCCGAGTGCGCCGCCGGGTGGTGTCCGGCGGGTGGGAGCTGGAGTGGACCAGCGTGCTCACCGCCGAGGTGGACGTGGTGCTGCACAGCTCCGCCGGCAAGGGCCGCGAGGGCGCGGGCGGCTGGTTCTGGCGGCTGCCCGACCTCGACCCGCTGTCGGTGCGCGTCTACAGCCCCAACGGCGCGGGTGAGGCGGAGGTCGACGGCCGGACCGCGCCGTGGCTCGCGGTCGTGGTCGCCGACCCGGAGCGACCGTGGACCGCCGTGCTGTCCGGACCGACCGACCCGTGGTTCGTGCGGGTCTCCCCGTACCAGGGCATCGGCTCGGCGCCGGCCTGGGCCGCGCCGGTCGTGCTCGGACCGGGACAGCGGCGGGAGATCGCCGTCCGGGTGGCGTTCTACGACGGCGTGCGCACCCCGTGAAGGCGCCGGGTAGTCCAGACCATTGACAAGCGTCGCGGGCCGACCATAGCGTCTTGTGAAACGTTTCATTCCACGGAGGTCGGCGTGCGGCGTGTCTGCTTCCTGCTCCGGGTGCGCCCGGAGCGGCTGGACGAGTACCGGGAGCGGCACCGCGAGGTGTGGCCGGAGATGCGGGAGGCGCTGCGCGAGACCGGCTGGGGCAACTACAGCCTCTTCCTGGCCGACGACGGCCTGCTCGTCGGCTACCTGGAGACACCGGACTGGGACGCCGCCCAGCGCGGTATGCGCGACCGCGAGGTGAACGCCCGGTGGCAGGCCGAGATGGCCGAGTTCTTCACCGCGCTGGACGGCAGGCAGCCCGACGAGGCCATGAGGCCGCTGACCGAGGTCTTCCACCTCGACTGAGCAGGTAAGGAGTCCGAAGTGGACACCAAGACAGGAGCACCCGGCGCGGGCGCCGTGCGGGAAGCCCTGGGCGGGCAGCGGATCGAGCTGCCGTCCTGGGCGTTCGGCAACTCCGGCACGCGGTTCAAGGTGTTCGCCCAACGCGGGGTGCCGCGCACGCCGCACGAGAAGATCGCCGACGCGGCCACCGTGCACCGGTTCACCGGCGTCGCGCCCTCGGTGGCGCTGCACATCCCGTGGGACGCGGTGGACGACTACGCCGAGCTGGCCGAGTTCGCCCGCGACCACGGCGTGTCGGTCGGCACCATCAACGCCAACGTCTTCCAGGACGACGCGTACGTGCTCGGCAGCGTGTGCTCGCCCGACCCGGCGGTCCGCCGCAAGGCGCTCGACCACCTGTTCCGGTGCGTGGACATCATGGACGCCACCGGGTCGCGCGACCTGAAGCTCTGGTTCGCCGACGGCACCAACTACCCCGGCCAGGACGACATCCGGGCCCGCCAGGACCGGCTCGCCGAGGCGCTGCGCGAGACCTACGCGCGGATCGGGCCGAACCAGCGGATCCTGCTGGAGTACAAGCTGTTCGAGCCCGCGTTCTACACCACCGACGTGCCGGACTGGGGCACGGCCTACGCGCACTGCCTGGAGCTGGGGGAGCGGGCGCAGGTCGTGGTCGACACCGGCCACCACGCGCCGGGCACCAACATCGAGTTCATCGTCGCGGTGCTGCTGCGGGCGGGCAAGCTGGGCGGGTTCGACTTCAACTCCCGCTTCTACGCCGACGACGACCTGATGGTCGGCGCGGCCGACCCGTTCCAGCTGTTCCGGATCATGCTGGAGGTGGTGCGGGGCGGCGCGCTCGCGGCCGACTCCGGGGTGGCGTTCATGCTCGACCAGTGCCACAACATCGAGCCGAAGATCCCCGGCCAGATCCGGTCGGTGATGAACGTGCAGGAGGCCACCGCCAAGGCGCTGCTGGTCGACCGGGAGGCGCTGACCGCGGCGCAGCTGGCCGGTGACGTGCTCGGCGCGAACGCCGTGCTGATGGACGCCTACAACACCGACGTGCGACCGCTGGTGGCGTCGGTGCGCGAGGGCATGGGGCTGGACCCGGACCCGATGGGCGCCTACGCCCGGTCCGGGTACGGCGAGCGGATCGTGGCGGAACGGGTGGGCGGCGAGCAGGCGGGATGGGGCGCGTGAACGATCAGGTGCAGGCACTGCTGGCGCGGTCGCACGAGCTGGGCGCGGACCCGGCGACCACGAACTACGCGGGTGGCAACACCTCGGCCAAGGGCGTGGAGACCGACCCGGTGACCGGCGCGCCGGTCGAGCTGCTGTGGGTGAAGGGCTCGGGCGGCGACCTGGGCACGTTGACCGAGCGCGGCCTGGCCGTGCTGCGGCTGGACCGGCTGCGCGCCCTGGTCGACGTCTACCCCGGCGTGGACCGCGAGGACGAGATGGTGGCGGCGTTCGACTACTGCCTGCACGGCAAGGGCGGTGCCGCGCCGTCGATCGACACCGCCATGCACGGCCTGGTGGAGGCCGCGCACGTCGACCACCTGCACCCCGACGCGGGCATCGCGCTGGCCGCGGCGGCGGACGGCGAGGCGTTGACCGAGGAGGTGTTCGGCGACCGGGTGCTGTGGGTGCCGTGGCGGCGTCCCGGGTTCCAGCTCGGCCTGGACATCGCCGCGATCGCCCGGGAGAACCCGCAGGCCATCGGCGTGATCCTGGGCGGGCACGGCATCACCGCGTGGGGCGCGACCTCGGCGCAGTGCCAGGAGCGGTCGCAGGAGATCATCCGGCGGGCCACCGGGTTCCTGGCCGCGCGCGGCAAGCCGGAGCCGTTCGGCGCGAAGCTGCACGACCCGCTGCCCGTCGAGGAACGCCGTGCGCGTGCCGCCGCCCTGGCGCCGCTGCTGCGCGGCCTGGCCTCGACCGACCGGCCGCAGGTCGGCCACTTCACCGACTCCGACGTGGTGCTGGACTTCCTGGCCCACGCCGAGCACCCGAGGCTGGCCGCGCTGGGCACGTCCTGCCCGGACCACTTCCTGCGCACCAAGGTCAAGCCGCTCCTGCTCGACCTGCCGCCGACCGCGCCGCCTGCCGAGGTGCAGGCGCGGCTGCGGGAGCTGCACGAGGCCTACCGCGAGGACTACCGCGCGTACTACGAGCGCAACGCGTCACCGGACTCGCCGCCGATGCGCGGCGCGGACCCGGCGATCGTGCTGGTGCCCGGCGTCGGCATGTTCTCCTACGGCAAGGACAAGCAGACCGCGCGCGTGGCGGGCGAGTTCTACGTCAACGCGATCAACGTGATGCGCGGCGCGGAGTCGGTGTCGCAGTACGCGCCGATCGACGAGGCGGAGAAGTTCCGGATCGAGTACTGGGCGCTGGAAGAGGCCAAGCTCCGGCGGATGCCCGCGCCCAAGCCGCTGGCCACCCGCGTCGCCCTGGTGACCGGCGCGGGCTCGGGCATCGGCAAGGCCATCGCGCTGCGGCTGGCCGCCGAGGGCGCGTGCGTCGTCGTGGCGGACGTCAACGCCGACGCGGCGCGGGCCGTGGCGGACGAGCTCGGTCCGGACGCCGCGGTGGCCGTGGTCGCCGACGTGACCGACGAGGACGCGGTCGAGGCGGCCGTCGGCGAGGCGTGCCTGGCGTTCGGCGGGGTCGACCTGGTGGTCAACAACGCCGGCCTGTCGATCTCCAAGCCGCTGCTGGAGACCACGACCCGCGACTGGGACCTCCAGCACGGCGTGATGGCGCGCGGCTCGTTCCTGGTCGCGAAGGCGGCCGCGAAGGCGATGGTCGAGCAGGGGATGGGCGGCGACATCGTCTACATCGCCTCGAAGAACGCCGTCTTCGCCGGCCCGGACAACGTCGCCTACGGCGCGGCCAAGGCCGACCAGGCGCACCAGGTCCGGCTGCTGGCCGCCGAGCTGGGCGGGCACGGCATCCGGGTCAACGGCGTCAACCCCGACGGCGTGGTGCGCGGGTCGGGCATCTTCGCCGGCGGCTGGGGCGCTCAGCGCGCCGCCGTGTACGGGGTGCCGGAGGAGGAACTGGGCGCGTTCTACGCGCAGCGGACGCTGCTCAAGCGGGAGGTGCTGCCCGAGCACGTCGCCAACGCGGTGTTCGCCCTGACGGCGGGGGAGCTGTCCCACACGACCGGCGCGCACATCCCGGTGGACGCGGGCGTGGCCGCCGCTTTCCTGCGGTGATCGCGGCACGCCGTCGCCGAACCGGGGGTGAAACGATTTAACACCGGTGCCGGCGGGCTAGGATCGGCGGTGGTGCCGTGCCTGACCAGGCACGGCGCCGACCGATCAGGGTCTTCCCACGTCCAGTCCGCCGAGGAGGCGCGGTGGTGTCACCGGTGAGCATCCGCGACGTGGCCACGCGCGCGAAGGTGTCCGTCGGCACGGTGTCCAACGTGCTGAACCGCCCCGAGGTCGTCGCGCCGGCGACCCGCGACCGGGTCATGGGCGCGATCGAGGAGCTCGGCTTCGTCCGCAACGACGCCGCCCGCCAACTGCGGTCGGGCACGCCGCGCGCCATCGGGCTGGTCGTGCTCGACGTGGGCAACCCGTTCTTCACCGACGTCGCCCGCGGTGTCGAGGACACCGCCAGCGAGGCCGGTCACGCGGTGATCCTGTGCAACAGCGACGAGTCGACGCAGCGCGAGGCGCGGCACGTGGACCTGCTGGCCGAGCAGCGGGTGCACGGCGTGCTGATCACCCCGGTGGACGCCGACCTGGCCGCGGTGCGCAGGCTGCGCGACCGCGGCATGTCCGTGGTGCTGCTCGACCACCCGACCGACGACCCCGGCCTGTGCGCGGTGGCCGTGGACGACCGGGCGGGCGGCGAGCTGGCGGTCACGCACCTGCTGGCCGAGGGCTACGAGCGGATCGTGATGGTCAACGGGCCGACGCGCATCCACCAGGGCCGCCAGCGGCACGAGGGCGCGGTCGACGCGGTGCGCAAGGCGGGCCGTGACGAGCGCGTGCTGGAGGAGCTGAAGGTCCCGGCGCTCAACGTGGCGTCCGGGCAGCGCGCGGCCGAGCAGCTGCTGGCCCGTTCCACCCGGCCGGACGCGGTGTTCTGCGCCAACGACCTGCTCGCGCTCGGCGTGCTCCAGGTGCTGGTGCGGGCGGGTGTGCGGGTGCCGGAGGACGTGGCCATCGTCGGCTACGACGACATCGACTTCGCCGCCGCGGCGGCCGTGCCGCTCACGTCGGTGCGCCAGCCCCGCCAGCTGATCGGCCGCACGGCCGCCGAGCTGGTGATCGCGGAGACGATGACGCCGTCCGAGCACGTGCACAAGCACGTGTTGTTCGCGCCGGAACTCGTGGTCCGCGAGTCGAGCCGCCGGGTGCAGCGGGCCCGTCGCCGGACCCGCTGAACAGGGTTGGTTGAACCTTTTCAGTCCGCTTCGGCCGATTTCCGCGCTGGTCGCCGACCTGCCCGGACCAATTGAGCCCGCTGGCAATGAATCGTTTCATCGCTTGACAGCGGCTCGGTGGCGGTGCTGTCATGTGGCGGGCGAGGGCGTTACCCGGATCTCACCTGGGAGCGCTCCCAGAATCTGCGACGAAGGAGCAATGGTGCTCACGAACTCGTTCAGAGCGCGTGCGATAGCGGCTGCCGCGGCGGTCACGGCGTTGTCCGGGGGCCTGCTGGTCGCCGGCGTGGCGTCGGCGGCCCCTGGTTGCGGGGTCGACTACGTGGTGCAGAACAAGTGGCAGGGTGGTTTCTCGGCCAGTGTCACGATCAGGAACCTGGGTGATCCGGTCGACGGGTGGTCGTTGGCGTGGACGTTCCCGGGTTCGGAGCGGGTGGCGCAGGGGTGGAGCGCGACGTTCGCCTCTTCCGGTGCGAGCGTGACGGCGTCCAACGTGGACTACAACCGGTCGATCCCGACGGGTGGCACGGCGTCGTTCGGCTTCAACGGCACGATGACCGGCGACCAGGTCGGCGTGCCGGCGTCGTTCACGCTGAACGGCACGGTGTGCACGGGCGGGGTCGATCCCACCACGACCACCGGCACGTCGACCACGACGACCACCACCACGACGACGACCACCACCGACACCACCACGACCACGACGACGACGCCTGGTCCCGGTCCGTCGGACCCGACGGGTCGGCGGCAGGTGGAGCGGTTGGACCGCGGAGTGGTCAGCGTGCGGTCGGGTAGCGGCAACCTGGTGAGCTGGCGCCTGCTGGCCGGTGATCCGCAGAACGTCGGGTTCAACGTCTACCGGGGCGGCACGAAGCTGAACTCCTCGCCGATCACCGCCTCGACGAACTACCTGGACGGCGGTGCGGCGGCGGACGCCTCCTACACCGTGCGCGCGGTGGTCGACGGCGCCGAGCAGGCCGCCTCACCCGCCTCCCTCGGCTTCGCCGCGGGCTACCGGGACGTGCCGATCCAGTCGCCGGGCTCGAACTACGTCGCCAACGACGCGAGCGTGGGCGACCTGGACGGTGACGGCGACTACGAGTTCGTGCTCAAGTGGGATCCGGACAACGCCAAGGACAACTCGCAGTCCGGCGTCACGGGGAACGTGTTCATCGACGCCTACCGGCTCGACGGCACCCGCCTGTGGCGGATCGACCTGGGCCGCAACATCCGCGCCGGCGCGCACTACACCCAGTTCCAGGTGTACGACTACGACGGTGACGGCAAGGCCGAGGTCGCGATGAAGACCGCCGACGGCACCAAGGACGGTCGCGGCACCGTGATCGGCAACGCCTCCGCCGACTACCGCAACTCCTCGGGCTACGTCCTGTCCGGCCCGGAGTTCCTGACCATGTTCAACGGCCAGACCGGCGCGGCGATGTCCACGGTGAACTACGACCCGCCGCGCGGCACCGTCTCCTCCTGGGGTGACAGCTACGGCAACCGCGTCGACCGGTTCCTCGCGGGCACGGCGTACCTGGACGGGGCGCGTCCCAGCCTGATCATGTCCCGTGGCTACTACACCCGTTCGGTGATCGCGGCGTGGGACTTCCGCAACGGCGCGTTGACGAAGCGGTGGACGTTCGACTCGAACTCGGCCGGGTCGCAGTACGCGGGCCAGGGCAACCACCAGTTGTCCATCGCGGACCTCGACCTGGACGGTCGGGACGAGGTGGTGTTCGGGTCGATGGCGATCGACGACAACGGCTCGCCGTTGTGGAACACCCGCAACGGCCACGGTGACTCGCTGCACGTGGGCGACTTCGTCCCGGGCCAGCCGGGCGTGGAGGTGTTCAAGCCCACCGAGGACGGCGGCCACCCGGCAGACTTCATGGTGACCGGGCGGGGGCAGACGGTGTTCGCCGCGCCGTCGTGCGGCTGTGACAACGGTCGTGGCGTCGCCGACGACATCTACGCCGGGAACCCCGGTGCGGAAGCGTGGTCGGCCAGTGTCGACGGCCTGCGCAACACCCAGGGGCAGAACATCGGGCGCAAGCCGTCCTCGATGAACTTCCTGCTGTGGTGGGACGGCGACCCGACCCGCGAACTGCTGGACGGCACCCACGTCGACAAGTACGGCACCGGCGGCGACACCCGCCTGCTCACGGGGTCGGGTGTGGCGTCCAACAACGGCACGAAGTCCACGCCGGCGTTGAGCGCGGACCTGTTCGGCGACTGGCGGGAAGAAGTGGTGTGGCGCACGTCGGACAACAGCGCGCTGCGGATCTACTCCACCCCCAACCAGACCGACCGCCGGATCCCGACGCTGATGCACGACACGATGTACCGGGTCGCGGTCGCGTGGCAGAACACGGCGTACAACCAGCCGCCGCACCCGAGCTTCCACATCGGCAACGGCATGGTCACCCCGCCCTGGCCGGACGTGCACTACGCCCGCTGAGCACTCCCTGACGATCACGCTCCGCTGCCGTGGCCTACCTCACTCGGGGTAGGCCACGGCCATTCGGGTGTGAAACGCCGGGTTAGTGGGTACCAGTCCTGGGATCGAGGGAGGTCACACCATGGGCAAGCACAGACTGGGCCAGTCCGAAGGGCGTCAGTGGGGCGGTCCCGACCTGGTCAACGGCGCGGAGGACGCGCTGGGCCGGTCCGACCGCGAGCAGCCCGAGCCCGCGGCGGAGCGCGGGGAGGACGACTAGACCTCGATGTCCGGGTCCTCGGCGACCGAGCGCAGCGGCGTCACGGTCGGCACGCCTGCGACCAGCAGCGCCGCGTCGGTGCCGGGCACCAGGTCGTCGTCCACGAGGACGGCGGCCAGGCCGATCGTGCCGTCCTCGCTGTCCTTGACCCTGGTGCGGACGGTGCCGAACTCGGCGAGCGCGGCCCGCTCCGGCTCGCCGACCTCGGCGCGGTTGGGCACGTTCAGGTTGAGCACGGCGCCGGCCGGGAGGGCGGCGACCCGGTCGAACAGCTTCGCGGCGACCGCGACGGCGGTGTCCCAGTGGTGCGTGACCTGCGGGTCGAGCCCCACGTCCAAGGACACCGCCATCGCGCGTGCGCCGTTGACGGCGGCGGTGAGGGCCGCGCCGACGGTGCCGGAGTGCAGCACCGCGCGGCCGACGTTCGCGCCGCGGTTCACGCCGGACAGCACGATGTCGGGAGGGTCGCCGAACGCTCCCTGGGACGCGACGAGCGCGATGAAGGCGGGGTGCGCGGCGACCGCGTAGGCGCGCACGTCCGGCAGTCCGGGCAGCTCACGGCGCTCGACCTGGACGCGCCGGTCGTCCTCGGCGGCGGTCAGGCCCGCGCTCGTGCCGCTGGACTCGCGGGCGGGCGCGGCGACGACGGTCGTCCAGCCGTGCGCCACCGCGCCGCGCGCCAGGGCGGCCAGCCCGGGCGAGTCGATGCCGTCGTCGTTGGTGATGAGCACCCTCATGCGTCCTCCCACGGTCGCAGCGTCACCCGGTCGACCAGTTCGCGCACCACGTCACCGCTGCCGGTGCCGAGCCCGTGCCGGGTCACGTTGACCGCGCCCGCCGCCGCGCCCAGCTTCAGCGAGTCCTCCAGCGAACGGCCCAGCGCGAGCCCGGCGGCCAGCCCGGCGGTCATCGAGTCGCCGCCGCCGCGGGTGTCGACCGGGGTCAGCCCGGGCGCCTCCACCAGGTGCAGCTCGCCGTCGAGCCAGGCCAGGGTCTCCTCGGCGGCACGCGACACGACGACCGCGCTCGCACCGCACTCGGCGATCCTGCGGCAGCCCTCGACCAGGTCGGACAGGGAGTCGGACGCGGCCAGGCCGTCGGACACCAGCTCCTCGTGGCTGACCTTGACCACCTCGGGCCCCGCCCGCGAGCGCGGCGGCGAGCCGGTCGCCCGACAGGTCCACGACGACGCGGCAGCCGTTGCCGCCGAGGTCCTTGGCGAGCCGCTCGTAGACGGAGTCGGGCACCGGGGTGTCCTGCGCGGCCGGCCCGCTGAGCACGGCGACGCCGGCGTCCAGCGCCTCGACCAGCGTCAGCTCGTACAGGTCGTCGAGCTCGTGGCGGGACAGCGCGTCGGCGGGCATCCGCACCACCTGGTCGCGTCCGCCGTCACGCCGGTCGTGCACGTACCCGCCGTTGCGGGCGGCGACGTCCCGCGCCTTGAGCCCGACCCCGATCAGCTGCTTCAGCACCTGCCCGGTCTCACCGCCCAACGCCGCGCACAGCACCACCTCGGCGCCGAGTGACTCGATCATGCGCGAGATCCACACCCCCTGCCCTCCGGCGTGGATGTGGATGTCGGGCGTGCCGTCCAGCTCCTCCACCGTCACCGTCAGCTCAGGCGACGGCGCGAACACCGCTACTCGATCGGGCATAACGGACATCTACCCGTTCTGCCGTGATCGAATCCCTCGTCCGGGCGAGGGCGGCTCGCGTCACAGCGGGGGCAGGCGTGGTTCGGCCAGCCAGGCGCGGAAGAACGCGGTCAGCGGCTCGGTGGCGTGGCGCTGGGCCAGTGCCACGAAGTCGCCGGTGGTCGCGGTGGCGTGGCGGTGGCGGTCGGTCCACTCCCGGAGCACGCCGAAGAACGCCGCGTCACCCAGGCGCACCCGCAGGCCGTGCAGCGTCAGCGCGCCCCGCTGGTAGACCCGGTCGTCGAACAGGTTCGCCACGCCGGGGTCGCCGATCCGGAGGTCCTGCGGCGACCGGGCCATCCGGGCGTGGGCGCGTCCGGCGTGCGCGGCGGCGGTGGGGCCGCCGGAACGCTCCGACCACAGCCACTCCGCGTAGCAGGCGAAACCCTCGTTCAGCCAGATGTCGCGCCAGTCGGCGAGGCCCACGCCGTTGCCGAACCACTGGTGCGCCAGCTCGTGCGCGACCAGCCGCTCGTGCCCGCGCCGCCCGTCGACGTGGTTCGCGCCGAACACCGACATGCCCTGCGCCTCGACCGGCACCTCGAGCTCGTCGTCGGTCACCACGACCTGGTAGGTCCGGAACGGGTACGGGCCGAACAGCTCCTCGAACACGCTCATCATCCGCGGCTGGCGGGCGAAGTCGTGGCGGGCGGCGCGCAGCAGCCGGGCGGGCGCGGCCACGTCCTGGCCGGGGGCCAGCGGCAGCCGCCCGTAGAGGCCGATCTGCACCGACGCCAGGTACGTCGCCATCGGCTCGGCCTGCTCGTAGACCCACGTCGTGCTGCTGCCACCCGTGCGCCGGTCGACCGGCACCCCGTTCGCCAGCACGGTGTACGGCGAGGGCGCGGTGACCGAGATGCGGTAGGTCGCCTTGTCGCGCACCAGGTCGTTGCAGGGGAACCAGGACGGCGCGCCGATCGGCTGGCTCGCCACCAGCGCGCCGTCGGTGAGCTGGTCCCAGCCCAGCTCGCCCCAGTGCCGGGAGCGGACCGGGCGGGCCACGCCGGAGTAGCGCACCTCGACGGTGAACGGGCCGTCCACCGGCCGGGACGGGCGCAACCGCAGCTTGCCGCCGCCGTGCGTGTGCCGGGCCGGTCGGCCGTCCACCAGCACCCGGTTCACGGTCAGCGTGCCGAAGTCCAGCACCACCCGCGCGCACGGGCCGGCGGCCACGGCGGACAGCGTGGCCCGCCCGGCCAGCCGACCGGTGTGCGGCTTGTAGTCCAGCTCCAGGTCGTAGTGCGCGACCCGGTAGCCGTCGTCGCCGTGGTCGGCCAGGTACGGGCCGGTCATCGCCAGGCGGAGATCGGGTTGCCCAGCCAGCGCGTGCCCTCCGGCACGTGCTCGCCGCGCATCACCAACGACGCCGGGCCGACGGTCGCGTGCGCGCCGACCGTCGCGCCGGGCAGCACGATTCCGTGCGGGCCGAGGGTCGCCCCTGCCGCCAGCTCCACCTGGTCCATGCGCAGGATCCGATCATGGAACAGGTGGGTCTGCACCACGCACCCCCGGTTCACCGTCGCGCCGTCGCCCAGCCGCACCAGGTCCGACTCCGGGAACCAGTACGACTCGACCCACGTGCCGCGCCCGATCCGCGCGCCCAGCGACCGCAGCCACGCGGCCATCACCGGCGACCCGCCGGCCCGGCCTACCAGCCACGGCACGGCCAGGACCTCGACGAACGTGTCGGCCAGCTCGTTGCGCCACACGAACCCGCTCCACAGCGGGTGCTCCCGCGCCCGGAACCGGCCCACCAGCAGCCACTTCGCCGCCGCCGACACCGCGCACGCGACCACGCCGGCGGCCAGCAGCACCGGACCGGCGAGCCACGGCCCGACCTCGCGGATCGCGAACAGCACGCCGACGACCAGCGCCACGTGGCACATCACCGGCACGACCCGGCACAGCTCGACCACCGCGCGCGCCACGACCAGCCGCCGGGGCGGGTCGAACGTGCGGCTCTGGTCGCCCTGCTCCGCCGCGCGCGGCAGCCTCATCGGCGGCATGCCCAGGTACGAGCTGCCCGCCTTGGCGCGCTTCGGCGTCGCCGACAGCACGCCCACCAGGCCTCGGTTCGGCACCGAGCGGCCCGGCGCGGTCATGCCCGAGTTGCCCAGGAACGCGCGCTTGCCGACCCGTGCCGCGGCGATGCGCAGCCAACCGCCGCCCAGCTCGTAGGTGGCGACCATGGTGTCGTCGGCGAGGAACGCGCCGTCGCCGATCGTGGTCATCTTCGGCAGCGCGAGCACGGTCGACGCCTCGACCCGGCGGCCGACCCTCATCCCGAGCGCCCGCAGCCACACCGGCGTGAACAGGCTCGCGTACAGCGGGAACAACGCGACCCGCGCGGTGTTCATCAGCCGTTCCGTGGTCCACGCCTGCCAGGCGATCCGGCTGTGCACCGGGTACGTCCCCGCCCGCAGGCCGACGCCGAGCAGCCGCACGGACACCAGCACCAGCAGCGCGTACGAGCCCAGCCACGCCACCGTGGCCGACGGCACCGCGAGCAGCGCCGAACCGAGGGTCAGCGGCTCGCGCACGACCAGGAGGGCCGGTAGTACGGCCGCCGCCACCGGCAGCAGCCCCAACGCCGACGTGGTCACCGCGTAGACGAGCTTCCACCACCACGACCGCGGCGGGCGCGGACCCGGCCGGGCCGCCTTGCCGTGGCGCTGCGCGGGCACGCCCGCCCACCGCTGACCGGTCGGCACCGAGCCGGTCACGCCCGACCCGGGGGCGACCTCCGCCCGCTTGCCGACCCGCGCGCCGGGGAACAGGGTGCTGCGCGCGCCGACGACCGCGCCCGCGCCGACCCGGATGCGGCCGACGTGCAGCCGGTCGCCGTCGACCCAGTGGCCGGACAGGTCGACCTCGGGCTCGATCGCGCAGCCCTTGCCGAGCTTGAGCATGCCGGTGACCGGCGGCGCGGAGTGCAGGTCCACGTCCGGGCCGACCTTCGCGCCCACCGCGCGGGCGTAGTGCGTGAGCCAGGACCCGGCCAGGTTCGTCGCGCCGCTGAACTCGGCGAGCCGTTCGGCGGTCCACAGCCGCAGGTGCACGCCGCCGCCGCGCGGGTACGTGCCGGGGCGCAGGCCGCGCAGCAGCAGCCGCGCGCCGCCCGCGGCGATGGCGACCTTGCCGGGCGGGCTGACGAACGCCAGCCACCCGGCGGCGATCCACCACCACGACACGGGCGTGGTGAAGCCGACGACGTTGCCGACGGCGGCCAGCGCCACCGACCACCGCAGCCCGACCAGGCTCATCAGCGGGACGAGCAGCAGCGACTGGACCAGGCCGGTGCGCCGGGGCGTGGGCGCGACCTCGCGCGTGACGCCGTGGTGGCCGCCCAGCTCGTCCAGCCGCGCCGCCAGCGCGCGCAGCGTCGGGTGCTGGTAGACGTCGTTGACCGAGCCGCTGGGGTAGCGGGCCCGGATCGTGGAGACCAGTTGGGCTGCGGCGAGGCTGCCGCCGCCGTGGGCGAAGAAGTCCGCGTCGGGGCTGCCGACCCGGGAGCCCAGCAGCTCCGACCACTGCTCGGCCAGCCACCGCTCGGTGTCGGTGAGGTCGCCGGCAGGCGCGTCGGTGTCGAACGACGGCAGCGGCCACGGCAGCGCGGCCCGGTCGACCTTGCCGGACGTGCGGGTGGGCAGGGTGTCCACGGCGGCCAGCAGCGGCACGAGAGCCGCGGGCAGCGCGGTCCGCAGCCGGGCCAGCGCGTCGGCCTGGTCGAAGTCGTCGCCCGCGACGACGTACCCGACCAGCACTTGGTTGCCGCCCTTGGTGGCGCGCACCGCGGCGGCCGCGCCCGCGACGCCGGGCAGCGCCTGGAGCGCGGCGTCGACCTCGCCCAGCTCGATCCGCCGTCCGCCCAGCTTGACCTGCTCGTCCGCCCGGCCGAGGAACAGCAGGCCCTCGGGCTCGGCGCGGACCAGGTCGCCGCTGCGGTAGGCGCGGTCCCAGCCCAGCGCGGGCAGCGGGGCGAACTTCTCGGCGTCCTTGGCGGGGTCGAGGTAGCGGGCCAGGCCCACGCCGCCGATCACCAGCTCGCCCGAGCCACCCATCGGCACCGGCGTGCCGGTCGGGTCGACCACGGCCAGCTCCCAGCCGTCCAGCGGCAGCCCGATCCGGACCGGGCCGGTGCCGGTCAGCCGTGCCGCGCACGCCACCACGGTCGCCTCGGTCGGTCCGTAGGTGTTCCACACCTCGCGGCCGTCGACGGCGAGCCGCTCGGCCAGCTCGGGCGGGCACGCCTCGCCGCCGAAGATGAGCAGCCGGACGTCGTCCAGCGCGTCCACGGGCCAGAGGGCGGCCAGCGTGGGCACCGTCGACACCACCGTGACCTCGCGCTCGACCAGCCACGGGCCCAGGTCGAACCCCGTGCGGACCAGGGCGCGCGGCGCGGGGACCAGGCACGCGCCGTGCCGCCAGGCGAGCCACATCTCCTCGCAGGAGGCGTCGAACGCGACGGACAGGCCCGCGAGCACCCGGTCGTCGGGGCCGATCGGGTCGTCCGGGAGGAACAGGCGGGCCTCGGCGTCCACGAACGCGGCGGCGGCCCGGTGGGAGACGGCGACGCCCTTCGGCCTGCCGGTCGAGCCCGAGGTGAAGATGATCCACGCGTCGTCGTCCGGCCCGGGGGCGCCGACGAGGCCCATGGGCGTGCCGCGCAGCCGGAGCCCGTCGGTGACGACCGCGCACACGTCGGCTTCGGCGAACACGAGTTCGGCGCGCTCGTCCGGGTCGTCGGCGTCGACGGGCACGTACGCGGCGCCGGCGGTGAGCACGGCCAGCACGGCGACGTAGAGGTCGACGGTGCCGGACGGGACCCGGATGCCGACCCGGTCGCCCACGCCGATGCCCGCGACGGCGAGTTCCCCGGCCCGTGCGGCGACCTCGTCCAGGAGTTCCCGGTAGGTCAACGAGGTCGTGCCGTCGTCCAGCGCGGGGGAGTGGGGGTGGCGCCGGGCGGTGTCGGCCAGGATCCCGACCAGGGTGCGCTCGGGTGCGGCGACGCCGGCGCGGAACAGCGCCGGCGTGTCGGTCAGCGTGGGGAATGCGGTGTCGGGGGCGAGGGTCACCGACGGGCACCGGGGGAACGAAGTCGCACTGTGAAGGCCTCCAAGAAAACGCCGACCTGCGACTTTACCGGGGATTCACGTGCCCGTCGCGCCCGCGTGACCACGAGTGGGTGGTGTCACATCCTGTAACGCCACCGAGTGGCGGTCTTCACTCCACTGTGGACGGTCCAGGTTGAACCGCGGTCCGGTGGTTCCCGGTGCCGCCGTAGCCGACCACGACCGCGGGTCGGCGACATCTGGCGCACGACGACATCCCTACCCGGCGACGGTCGTTTCCGCGTGTACGCCGAGTTCGTCCCGCCCGGCACGGCCCGGCACCCCGAGCCGATCGTGCTCGGCCTGCCGTGTGCGGTTCGGCGAGGCCGGCGCGCACCGCCTGTTCCTGGAGTTCCGGCACAACGGGCAGTTGCACACCGCCGCACTCGCGTTCACCGTCACGGGAGCCTGACGCGAAGCGGCTCGTGCCGACCGGCTCGCGGACCCTTCGCGACTCAGTCCCGGCCGCGTGACCGCCTGCGCACCACGAGCACGAGCGCGATCAGCAGCACCAGCGCGCAAGCCGCCGAGACCCACCACCACGGTCCGAAGCCCGACCCGGTCGCGGCTCGCGGCGTCGTGCCGTCGGACCCCGTCGCGGTCGGGTCGGACCTGTTCGTCAGCACGACGTCGTTGCCGTCGCCGCCGTGGTAGGTGAGCTGGAGCGCGCCGATCGCCGCTCCCTCCGGCAGGCCGTCGAACGTGCCGCTGACCTGGGCGGTTCCCTTGTTGTCGATGATCACGCCAGGCTCTCGCGCCGGGCCCGGTTCGAACGTGCCCGCGAGCGTCACCGCGTCGGTGACGCTCATCCCGGCACCGGTCAGCCGCGCGCCGGGCCGCTGGGTGTAGGTGCCGCGCACGGTCAGGCCGGTCGTGTCGACCGTTCCGGCGTTGTCCACCGCGCCCTCCACCGTGCCGGTGGCCAGCAGCGTGCCGGCAGGTTCCACGGTGAGCCGCCGCACCTGTGCGGAGCCGGCCAGCGCGAGGGTTCCGTCCCGGACGGTCCAGGCCGCGTTCGGGGTGGCGTGCGCGCCGGTCAGGGTGAGGGTTTCGGGTCCGGTCTTGGTGACGCCTCCGGCGGTGACGGCGCCGCCGAACGTCGTCGCGGTCGTGGCGTGCACGGTCAGAACCCCTCGGGTCGCCACCGTGCTGCCCCGGTGCCGGAGAGGTTGTTGACCGTCTGGTCGCCGTCCCCGGCGAGGTCCAGCGTCGTGCCCGCGCTCGGCAGGTCGACCGCGGTGCTCGCGGCGAGGGAACCGCCGGTGACCGCGAGCGTGCCCGCCTTCACCGTGGTCCTGCCCGTGTACGTGAGGTCGCCGGTCAGGGTGGTGGTGGCCGGGCCGACCTGGGTCACCGAACCCGTGCCGCCGATCCGGCCGAGTTCGACGCCCCGGGTGGCGTTCTGCAGGATCAGCTCGCCGTTGTCGACGATCTCGCCGGACCGCAGCAGTGAGCTGTCGCCCTGCGGGCTGCCGTCACCCAGCCGCAGCGACGCGCCGTCGCCGATCGTGGTGCTGCCGTCGTAGTTCTGCGGCGCGGTGAAGGTGACCGCGTTGCCGGGGGTCGCCGCGATCACGACGTCGCCGCGGCCGAGGTCCGCCATGGTGTCGTGGTACTTGCCGCCGGAGATGGGTGCGTCGAGGGTGACCGGGCCGTTGTAGTCGAACGTCAGCACGCTGCGGGTGCCGTTCCGCTCCGCGTGCATGTTGATGTAGACGGTGTTCTCGTTGCCGGGCAGGAAGAAGCGGTTGTGCGTGCCGTCGCCCCACGTCACCGTGGCGCCCTCGATGTTGATGCCGCGCTTGTTGTCGCGGTGCGGCACGGTGGCGAAGTTCCGGGACGGGTCGCTGAGCGCGGGATCGGTGTCCGACCCGTTGTCCGACCAGCTGTACACGCCCGACATCCGCACCACGCCGGAGCCCCAGGTGTGGAAGTTGACGTCGTTGCCGTAGAACTGCGAGTAGAGGTCGGCGGCGTCGGTGACGACCTCGCCGTCCGGGGCGTTGTGGATGAACGAACCCTGGTTGACCACCTTGCGCACGTGCGGCATGGCGGTGAGGTAGTGCAGGCTGCCGTAGTCCGCGCCGGTGCCGACGTAGAGCGTGCCCGAGAACGGGTGCGTGCCCGGCAGGTCGATGCCGGGCCAGGTGCCCCGCCGCTGCTTGACCAGGCCGGACCCGCTGATGACACCCAGGTTCACCCGCCGGTGCACAGCCAGGTCCAGGGTGCCGTCGACCTGGTGGTTGAGGGTGTTCAGGGACACCTCGGGCGCCTGGGCGAAATGCCCGATGACGCCGTCGCCGCCGGATCCGGCGCCGTACTGGAGGGTCGCGCCGCGGTGCACCACGACGGCGGGCGGATCGGGGTCCTCGATCGTGGTGACCGGGTGGTTGCCGCCCACCGTGACGATCTTCTGGTGGCGTCGACCACTGGGCAGGGTGAAGTCACTGTTCTTCACCAGCACCAAGGTGCCCGTCCCGTCGACGGTGAAGACTCCTTCGCCACTGATCACGCCCGTGTAGGTGGTGACGCCACCGGTGAGCCGCACGACCGCGTCCCCGCTCAGGGTGACGTTCCGGTTCGCGCGGATGTCCGCGGTGATGTCCCTGCTCGCGGGTTGTGCGAACGCGCTCGGCGAGCCGAGGACCACGAGGAGGACGGCGGTTGCCGCCGGGACCGAGCGACTCCCACGCCGTGCGCGCACGATCCCGACTCCACGATGTTAGCGATAACATTTCTGGGCGGGCCCAGTGTTCGTGGCGGGGACGACCTTGTCAACCACGTGGACGAGCACGGTGGAGGGGGTGGGGACAGCCGCGCGGCGGTGGCGGCCGTCCCCGTTCGCTCAGGCCTTGGCCCAGCGTTGGCCGGCGGCGTTGGTGCAGGTCGCCACGGTGACGGCGGAGCTGTTGGCGGTGCCGTTGGCCTCGAGGCACAGTCCGCTTTGGACGTTGGTGATGGTGCCGTTGTCGGTCACGTTCCACTGCTGGTTGGCGCCGCCGTTGCAGTCCCAGATGCGGGTGCGGGTGCCGGGACCGGCGTTGACGGGCGCCTCCAGGCACTTGCCCAGCACCTGGAGGGCTTTGTCGTTCTGGGTGAACTGCTGGTTGGCGTTGGTGTGGCAGTCCCAGACGATCATCTGGGTGCCGTTGGCCGAACCGGCGCCGTTGACGTCCAGGCACCGGCCCGAGGACTCGCTGCGCAGCCGGAACTGCTGTGGCGCGGGTGTCGTGTCCCCGGTGAAGAACCGCCACACCTCCGGCGCGGTCCAGCTCCTCCAACCGTCGCCACCGCCGTCGACGGGGCCGGGCGTGTGCCCTCCGTCGAAGGCCGCCCACACCACCGGGTACCCGGTGCGGCAGCCCGAATAGGTGGTGGTGATGTGGGTGCGGCTGCCCGCCGTCGGCTCGGGCGCGTTCTGCGGGGTGCAGCCGTTGTTCCTGACGAACGTGTCCCTCAGGGCCCGTCCGCCTCCGATGTTGTCGCTGATGCCGTGGATGCCCATGTACGCGATCGGTTGGGTGCCGCCGTTGCACCCGCTGATCCCCGCGCCGGAGTAGACCGCGACCGCGCGGAAGGTCGTGGCCCTGGCGCACGCGAGCGCGTAGCTCATGGCGCCTCCGTAGCTGAAGCCCAGCGCGAAGCGCTGTGCCGTGTCGACGCACAGGTCGTTCTCGATCCGCCTGACCATGTCGTCGACGAAGGTCACGTCCTGGCCGCCGGGGTTGGCCCAGCCGTTGCCGTTGCCCTGGGGCGCCACGAAGATGGTGCCGTTGTTCGCGCTGTCCGCCAGTCGCCGCAGGCCGTAGTAGGACCAGTTGTAGCCGTCGGTCCCACCCGAGTCGACGTCGTTGGCGGTGCCGCCGTACCAGTGGAAGCCGAAGATCAACCGGTACTGGCGGTTGGTGTCGTAGCCGTTGGGGATCCGCAGGATGAAGGAGCGGTTCTGGCCGCTGCTCTGGATCGTGTGCGTGCCGCTGGTCAGCGTCGGGCTCTTGCCGCAGCCGGGTGACGCGGCGAGCGTGCCGGTGTCCGCCGGGGCGGGCGCGGTCCCGGCATCGGCCACGCCGACGCCGGCGAAGACAAGAGCGGCGGCGGCGATGGGTGCCCACCACCGGCCGAGGTGCGTTGGTTTCATGGGTGTGTTCCTGTCTCCTGGGATTCGGGCAGGGTTCAGCGTCGGTCGGGCCGCGGTAGCGGGGTTCACGGTGCGCAGGGGCACGGACCTCCTTCGTCGGTGAAGGCGCCGTTCGCGCTGGGAGCGCTCTCAGGCGGCGGTGGCAGCACTCAGGAGATCAGCGGGATGGAGGACCCGGCGATGGCGGAGGTCGCCAGGGCCGGGTCAGTCGGCCGGTTGCCTCAGGAGTCCGTCGCCGGCTGCGGTCGACCACCGCGTCGGCGAGTGCGCGGAAATCGTTCGCCGTTGAACCATGAGGACTCCCGAAGGGGTCGAACCGGTTCGATCAAGTCGTGACCGTACGGGACCCGCCGCGGACGGCGCAATGCACGAGTCTTATTCATGCCACCGCCGAGAGCCGCGCGACCGGCTGCTCGTCGTCCTCGCCTCACCCGGTGGTCGCGGCGCGTTTCAGGGTGCGGATCACCGGCGCGGTCTCCAGGTGCTCGATCGCCTCGATCGTCGCGACTCGTTCGGTCAGGTAGGTGTAGAGCGCTTCGACGTCGCGGCACACGACCTTCGCGAGCAGGTTGGTCGGCCCGGTGGTGATCGCCGCGAGCGCGACCTCCGGTTGCCGCGCCAGGGCTCGGGCGGCCGTCACCAGGTGCGAGGGTCGCACGGACAACCACAGGATCGCCTGGGCGTGGAACCCGAGCACGGTCGGGTCCAGGTCGATGTCCAGGTAGAGGACGCCACTGCCGCGCAACTGGTTGACCCGGCGGCGCACGGTCGGTTCGGACGACCCGATCGCCGCGGCGAGCTCGGCGAACGTGGCACGGCCGTCCTGTTGCATCGCGGTCAGCAGACGCCCGTCGCCACTGATGTCCACTTCGGACGAACCGGGTCCCAAGGACGGTGTCAGCCGGGCGACCTGGTCGTCGGTGAGCACGCGAGCGCGGCCGTGCCAGCCCACCGGGCCGCCGACGAACGACCGCAGCAGGCAGTGCGCGGACACCGACACGACGCTCGACGTCCTCGGGAGTTGACGCAGCAGCAGGGCCTCCGGCGCGTTGTCGCCCGGCGAGCGGACGACGCAGGCGATCTCGGTGCCGCCCGACGTGAGCTGCACCCACGACGTGTCCGGCCGCCGCGCCAACGCCCGGGCCACCGCGAGCGCCGCGTCCGGGGTGCAGCGCAGCCGCAGGAACCACTCCACCTGGCCGAGGCGTCGGGCGTCGGTCATGCCCACCACCCGCAGGACCCCGCCCGAACGCAGCTTGCGGTAGCGCCTCGCCACGGTCTGCTGGGACGTGCCGAGCACCGACGCCACCTGGTTGAACGGAGCACGACCGTCGACGTGGAGAGCGTGCACGACCGCGCGGTCGAGGTCGTCGAATGTCACATTGTCGATGCTAGACGCACGGTGGTGGAACTATCCGTCGACATCACCGCGATATGAGGTCAGAAGAGTCGCCGGAACCTAGCTTCCCGTACATGACAGGACAGCCCTACCGCCGACGGTGGCTCGCGCTCGCCGCACTGCTGCTCGCCGAGGCGATGAACCTGCTCGACAGCACGGTGATGCCGGTCGCGGGCCCCGCGATCCGCGCGAACCTCGCGGTGGACGACGCCGCGCTCCAGTGGCTGACGGCCGGCTACACGCTCCCGTTCGCCTTGCTGCTGATCACCGGTGGCCGACTCGGCGACATCCTCGGCCGCAGGCGGGTGTTCGTCGTCGGGGTGCTCACCTTCGTGCTGTGCTCCGCGTTGTGCGCGTGCGCGCCGAACGCGGCGGTGCTCCTCACGGCCCGTGCCGTGCAGGGCGCGAGCGCCGCGCTGATCATCCCGCAGACGTTCGGCCTGATCCGCGCGATGTTCACCGGAACGGAGGTCGCCAAGGCATTGGGCACGATCGGCCCCGTCATGGCACTGTCCTCGTTGTGCGGGCCGGTAGCCGGAGGCGTGCTCGCCGACGCGAACCTCCTGGGCCTGGGCTGGCGGCCGGTGTTTGTGGTCAACGTTCCGCTCGGCCTGGCGGTGTTGGCCGTCTCGCCGCTGATCCGGGAGGACCGGTCTCCCACCCGGCCGCGGCTGGACGTGGGCGGCACCCTGTTGGCGTCGGTCGGCATCGGGCTGCTGGTGTTGCCGCTGGTGGAAGGCAACGGCACCGACCGGCCCGCGTGGACGTGGCCCTGCGTGGCGCTCGGCCTCGCGGCACTGGCCGTGTTCGCCGGGCACCAGCGAGGTCGGACCCACCCGCTCGTCGAACCGGGCCTGTTCCGCGGTAGAGCCTTCCCCACGTCGCTGATCGGGTCGCTGCTGTTCTTCACGGTGATGAACGGCCTGCTGTTCGTGCTCGTGCTGTTCCTCGAACTCAGCCAGGGCAAGACGCCGTCCAGCGCCGCGCTCACGCTGCTGCCGTGGTCGGTGGGGCTCGCGATCGGTTCGTGGACCGCCGGTGCGGCGCTGGTGCCGCGGTTCGGCCCGAAGGTGATGCGGGCCGGCCTGGGCCTGGTGCTGGTGGGCCTGGCGGGGATCGCGGTGTCGGTCACGGTGGTACCGCTGCTCGTCACCGGGATCGGCCTGGGTGTGTTCACCGTGCCGTTCTTCGGCAATGCCCTGTCCGGTGTCGCCCCGGCCGAAACCGGCTCGGCGTCCGGACTGCTCAACGCGGTGCAGCAACTCGGTGCGACGATCGGGGTCGCCCTGTTGGGCACCGTGTACTTCCGATTCGGCACGCTCGAGGCCGTGATCATCGCGATCGTGCTGAGCGCCGCCGTCCTCGCCCTCACCGCCCTGATGATCCCGTCCTCGGCACGCTCGAGCGGTGGGCGGCGGCGTGTCCCCGGTCGGGGGTGAGGCGTCGGAAAAGGTGCCGCGCGGGATGCGGCACCTCCCCGTCCCCCCGGGTGTCCGGCAGTCGGGGTTGCCGAACGCCCCTCAGCGTCGCGCACCCGTGCGGGAGTCCGCATCGGCAACCCTCCGTATCAACCTCCGTATCCGCGATGACGGGGTCACGTCCACCGATCTCCGTACGCTGTCACCCGGATTACGGAAAGCGGTGGATGCGCGGAGTGTCGCGTCACACCAAAGTGGACGCCGCCGAGCCCGATCGCACCACGAGGAGACGACGTGCAGCTGGCCGCGGAGTTCGCCCCGGACCGCCAGGCCCTCGTCGGCGGACCGCTGCTCGGCTGGCAGCACCACGCCCACGAGGACGCGCTGGCCCGCGTCGGCCCCGTGCACCCGGCCGAGCTGCCCAACGGCCTCGAAGTCCTGGTCACCACCCTGGGCCTGGAGGCGACCCGGGCGCTGCTCGCCGACGACCGGCTGGCCAAGGACGCGGCCGGGCTGCGCGCCGCGATGCAGGACCAGTTGGCGCGCAAGGGCAGGCCCACCGACCTGTCCCGGGTCATCGGCCCGTCGATGCTCAACAGCGACCCGCCGCACCACCGCAGGCTGCGCGCGCTGGTGTCGCAGGCGTTCACCCCGCGCCGCGTCAACGCCCTGCAGCCCGCCGTGGAGCGGACCGCGTGGGACCTGGTCGCGGCCCTGCCGGACGACGCCGACGTGATCGGCGGCCTGGCGTTCCCGCTGCCGCTGGCGGTCATCTGCGACTTGCTCGGCGTGCCGGTCGGGGACCGTGACCAGCTGCACCGCTGGACGACGGCGATGATGACCGAACGCCCGGAGCTGGTCGTGCCCGCGTCCGACGCCATGGCGGGCTACCTGGCCGAGCTGATCGGGCACAAGCGGGAGCACCCGGACGACGCGCTGCTCAGCGGCCTGGCGCAGGCGCGGGTCGACGGCGAGCGGCTGACCCCCGACGAACTGCTGACCACGGCGATCCTGCTGATCGTCGCGGGGCACGAGACGACGACCGGCCTGATCGGCAACGCCGTCGTCGCCCTGCTGTCCACGCCCGGCGCGTGGGAGTCGCTCGACGCCGCGACCGTCGGCGCCGCGGTCGAGGAGACGGCCCGCTGGGACTCGCCGGTCCGCGTCACGCCGCACTACCGCGCGAAGGCCGACGTCGAGGTGCCCGGCGGCGTGATCCCGGCGGGCTCGGTGGTCATGATCAGCCTCGGCACCGCCGGTCGCGACCCGGTGGCGCACGGCCCGACGGCGGACCGGTTCGACCCGCACCGGGTGCCGGCGGGCGGCAACGCGGCGCTGGGGCACGCGGCGTTCGGGCACGGGATGCACTACTGCCTGGGCCACCACCTGGCCCGGATCGAGGCTCGGGCCGCGTTGACGGCGTTGCGGACCCGCGCGCCGAGGGCGCGGCTGAAGGCGGACGCGGACGGGTTGGCGCGCGGCGACAAGGTCGTGACGAACACGTTCGCCGCGGTGGACGTGGTGCTGGAGCCGTGACCCGTCAGCTCACCAGGCCGCGGCGGTAGGCGTAGACCACGGCTTGCACGCGGTCGCGCAGGTCGAGCTTGGTGAGGATGCGCGACACGTAGGTCTTGACCGTCTCGTGGCTGATCACCAGCGCCGCCGCGATCTCGGTGTTGGACAGCCCGTCGGCGATCAGCCGGAGCACCTCCAGCTCGCGCGGCGCCAGCGGCACGTCGTCCCCACCGCCCTCGGCGGGCCGGATCCGGGTGGCGTACCGGCCGATGAGCCGCCGCGTCACCTCGGGGTCCAGCAGCGCCGCGCCGGCGGCGACGGTCCGGATGCCGTGCAGCAGTTGGGCGGGCGGTGCGTCCTTGAGCAGGAACCCGCCCGCTCCCGCGCGCAGCGCCTCGTACACGTACTCGTCCAGGTTGAACGTCGTCACCACGAGCACCTTGACCGGCGTCGCGACACCGGCGCCGGCCAGCAGGCGGGTGGCTTTGATGCCGTCGAGGACGGGCATCCGCACGTCCATCACCACCACGTCCGGGCGCAATCGGCCGGCGAGGTCGACGGCGGCCCGCCCGTCGCCGCACTCGCCGACCACCTCCAGGTCGGGCTGGGCGTCGATGATCGTGGCGAACCCGGTGCGGATGAGCGCCTGGTCGTCGCAGACCAGGACGCGGATCGGGGCGGTCACGACGGCCTGCCCGCGGGGATGCGGGCCTGGACGACGAAGCCGCCGCCGGGCCGCGTGCCCGCGTCGAACTCGCCGCCGAGCACGCCGACCCGTTCCCGGAGCCCGGTCAGGCCGCGCCCGCTGCCGCCCGGTGACGCGGTGCTCGCCGCCGGGCCGTCGGTGGTCACCTCCACGGTGATCTCGCCCGCGCCGTGGTGCACGTGGACCGCGGTGCGGCTGCCGTGGGCGTGCTTGAGCGCGTTGGTCAGCGCCTCCTGCACGACCCGGTAGGCGGCGACCTGGGCGCTGCCGGTCGTCTCGGGCGGGTCGCCCTCCTGGTTGAACTCGACCGGCTGGCCGGCCAGCCGCGTGCGTTCGACGAGGGCGCCGAGCTCCCCGACCGGGTGCGTTCCCGCCTCGGCGCGGTGGTCCGGGTTGAGCAGGTCGAGCAGGTGCCGCAGGTCGCCGATGGCCCGCCGGCCGGTGTCGGTGACGGCGGTCAGCGCCTGGTCGAGGCGGTCGGGTGCGGCGGTCAGGTACCGCGCGGCCTCGGCCTGGACGACCATGGCGGTCACGTGGTGCGTCACCACGTCGTGCAGCTCGCGCGCGATCCGCGTGCGTTCGGCGGCGAGGGTGGTCTCGGCGAGATGGCGGCGGCGTTCGGCCTCGTTCGCCCGGAACAGCCGCAGCCACGACCCGGCGCCCCAGACGATCGCGAGCGTGAGGTGGAACGTGACGTACCCGAGCACCCCCTCGCCCGCCGCGAGCCGGTCGATCGCGAACGCCAGCGGCACGTAGGCCGCGGACAGCAGGACGGCGGCGGTCCGGCGGCGGTGGTCCAGGTGCGCGCCCGCGCTCAGCAGCGCGATGGGCAGCGCGGTGCCCGCGACGGTGTGGTAGCCCCGGAGCTGGTCGACGGCGAAGCCGACCGACACCAGGACGAGGCAGGCGGCGGGCCACCGCCGGCGCACGGCGAGCGGGAAGGACTCGAGCGCGATCACCAGGAGGGTCAGCGCGTCGAAGGGGCGGTGCGGCAGTGCGCCGAGCTGCGTGCCGTAGTTGTTCAGGCCCGGCAGCAACGCCGTGGCGGCGACCAGCAGGGCGAGCGGGAGGTCCCGGACCGTGACGTCGCACCGCCGCCACCGGTCCTGGACCGTCCGGACGTCGATCACCCGGCGAGCGTAGCGGTCGCGGTGGCGCGGTCCGCCCGGCGGCGGCGGGGGACGATGTGCCCGCGACGGCGGGCCAGCCACAGGAACGCCACGGTCAGCAGCGTCCCCGCCGCCACGGAGTACACGCTCCCCTCGGGGCCGAAGTCGCCGCCGGTGATCGGGGTCGGGCCCGAGAGCGTGACGTCCAGCAGGCCCTGGGCGGTGTCGTTGCCCGAGACCACCGCGGAGAAGATCCCGCCCAGCGCGAAGTTCCAGGCGAAGTGCAGCCCGATCGGCACCCACAGCGTGCGGGTGGCGGCGTAGGCGGCGGCGAGCATGAAGCCCGCCTCGATCGCGATGGCGATCGCGCCCCACGCGGTCGCGTCCGGGTTGGGCAGGTGCGCCAGGCCGAACACCGCGCCGGTCAGCGCCAGCGCGATCCACGTGCCGGCGCGCTCCTCGACGATCCGGAACAGCACGCCGCGGAAGAGCAGCTCCTCGGTCACGGCGGCGGCGGCCATGAAGCCGAACAGGCCTGCCATGCCCGTCACCGAGCCGAGGCCGTCGATCCGGTAGCCGCCGAGGAAGGCGATGTTGGCGATCACGGCGCCGCACATCAGGACACCGATCAGCACCCCGCGGCCGGTCGCGGCGACGGCCCCGACCGGGCCCACCTCGGCGGGCTCGCGGCGTTCGGTCCGCCGCACCACCCACGTGTAGACGAGCAGGGCCGACACCGCGGTCGCGACCCCGATCACCAGGGTGAGCCAGGGGTTCCCGCCCACGGCGCCGACGGCCAGGTTGCCCAGGAAGGCGACCACGCCCACGGCCGCGAACTGCATCACCAAGCGCATGAAGACTTCTCCTCCGTCCGGTCCGCGACCGTTCGGCCTCGGACCGCACGGACGCTACGGATCCGGCGTCTTCAGGACGTCACCTCGCGGTGGACATCTGCGTGTAGCTCGCACGGGGGACAAGCGGCCCGGTGCCCGCCGTCCCCGCTCAGTCGGCCATGCTCGCCAGCAGCGTGATCAGCTGGTGGCGGCTGGTGATGTCCAGCTTGCGGTAGATGCGGGTCAGGTGGGTGTGCACGGTGGCGGGGGAGATCACGAGCCGGGTGGCGACCTCGGGGTTGGACAGGCCGTCGCCCACCAGCCTCGCCACGTTCCACTCGGCCGGGGTCAGGCCGCCCGGGCGGCGGCCGGTCTCGGCGGCGGGCACTTCGTCCAGCACGACGGCCAGCGCCTGGTCCACCGATTCGGCCGGGCCGGCGTAGGCCCGCGCGTACTCGTCCTCGCCGAGCACCGCCTTGGCCCGGGCCACGGCCTGGGCGGTGACCCAGGCGAACGGCACCAGGCCGTCCACGCGGACGCCGGTGACGCGGTGCAGCCCGTGCGCCAGGCCCAGCATCCGGGCGGCGGCGGAGCCGTCCCCGGCCCGCGAGTGCGCCCAGCCCAGTGCCTCGATCGACCACAGCGGGCCCCATTTGTCGCGGATCTCGCGCTGCACCCGCAGGCCTTCCAGCAGCACGTCGAGCGCGCCGACCGGGTCGCCCCACCGGGTCTGCACCACGCCGCGACACCAGTGCGCCCAGCTGATGCCCCACAGCGCGCCGAGCCGTTCGACCTCGGCGTGGAACTCCTCCGCGGCGGTCTCGGCCTGCTCGCGGGAACCGAGCAGCACCAGCGACACGGTGAGCACGATGTGCGCGAGGTGGTGGTCCACGGCGAACGCCGGGCCGAGCGCGCCGAACTCCTCGTGGGCCTGCCGCAGCAACTCGACGCCGTCGACCGCGCCCAGCGCCAGCACGGCGTACGCGCCGCGCACGAACGTCACCGCGGGCACCGGCCCGCCGACCTCGCGGGCCATCGCGTCGGCCTCGTCCACCCGGCGCGCGACGAGTTCCCGCTCCACGCCGAGGCACAGCGCGATCCACGCGTCGAGGGCGATGGCACTGGCCCGCAACGGGTCCGCGGTCGGCGGCGTGGCGGCGAGCGCGCGTCCCAGCCACAGCCGTTCCTCGGGTAATCGGCCGGCGTAGGTGTACCAGCGGGTGCGGGCCAGGTCGACGCTCATCTGCAGGCCGGCGTGCGCGGTGGCGGGGTCGCGGATCAGGTCGTTGAGCACCACGCGGTGGTTGGCCATGTCGGCGTCGACCGCGGCCAGCAGCGCGGCCTCGTTGTGGCCCGCGAACGACTCGGCCAGCCGCGCCGCTTCGCGCCGGAAGTGGTCCCGGTGCCGCTGCCGCACCTGGCCCTCCTCGCCGGCGGACCGCAGGCGGGCCGCGCCGTGCTGCCGCAACGGCTCCAGCAGGTGGTAGCGGCTGCGGTCGGCGGACGGCAGCGCGATCGACTTGTCCAGCAGCCCGGCCAGCGCGTCCGCGACCTCGTCGGCGGCCAGCCCGTCGCCCGCGCACACCTCTTCGGCCGCGGTGAGGCCGAACCCGCCCTCGAACACCGACAACCGGGCCCACAGCAGGCGTTCGGCGGGCGTGCAGTGGGCGTGGCTCCAGTCGATGAGCGCGGCCATGGTCTGGTGGTGCTCGACCGCGGTGGTGTCGTTGGCGGTGAGCACGCGCATCACGTCGTCGAGCCGGTCGGCCAGCAGCGACACCGGCATGGACCGCATCCGCACCACGGCCTGCTCGATCGCCAGCGGGATGCCCGCCACGCGGCGCAGCACGCGCACCACGTGCGGCCAGTTCTCCGGTGTCACCCGCCAGCCCGGCACGCTCGCCTCGGCCCGGTCCACCAGCAGCGCCACGGACTCGTGGCCGAGGTCAAGCGGGGCGTCCTCGGCGGGCACGTCCAGCGGCGGCACCATGACCAGGACTTCGCCGGGCACCCGCAGCCGGGCCCGGCTGGTGGCCAGGACCCGCACGCCGGGCGCCGCGCCGAGCACCGCGCGCACGAGCTGCGCCACCGGCTCGACCAGGTGCTCGCAGTTGTCCAGCACCAGCAGCACCCGCCGGTGGCGCAGGTAGTCGACCAGCGTCTCCAGCGGCGTCGTGGTCGCCTGGTCGGGCACGCCCACGGCGCTGAGCACCACCTGGGCCAGCAGCTCCGGGTCGCCGCCGCGCGCGGACGCCAGCTCGACCACCCGCACGCCGTCGTCGTAGGCGCGCTGCACCTGCGCCGCGAGTTCCAGCGCCAGCCGGGTCTTGCCGCCGCCGCCCACGCCGGTGAGCGTGATCAGCGGCGCGACGCCGATCCGCCGGCGCAGCTCGGCCAGCAGATCCTTGCGGCCGACGAACGAACTCAGCGCCCGCGGCACCACACCGCCTCCCGCTGCCCGCTCGGTCATCCGGACACCGTACGACATCGGTCCGTGCGCGGACCGTGAGATCGGGGAAGCGACCCCCGAGTGAACCAGTCTGCAAATCCTTGCAGCGCGCCTCCGGCGTTAGTCCACGTCAGGCCGTTTACCCCCGCGCGACACCGGGTCTAGCCTGCAAGGAATTGCACGACCTTGCGCAATGGAGCGTGACGGGAGCAGTGATGCGAGCGAGATCGCGACGACTGACCGCTTTACCGGTGGCCCTGGGCCTGGCCGCGGCGATCTGGACCGCCCCGGACGGTTCCGCCGAGAGCGCCACGACCGCGTCGACGGCCGCCGACGCCACCACGGTCTTCTACCGACTGCCTTCGGGGTGGTCGGTGGCGAACATCCACTACCAACCGCGCAACGGCCCGTGGACGGCCGTGCCGGGCGAGCGCATGGAACCGGCGGCGTGCGCGGGCTGGGTGCGCGGGACCGTGTCGCTGGGTGACGCCACAGGACTGGTCGCGGTGTTCAACAACGGCTCCGGCACCTGGGACAACAACAACGGGCGGAACTACAGCCTGGGCACCGGGAACGTCACGGTCGCGGCGGGCGTGACCGGAGTCGGCGACCCGTGCGGGACCGAGCCCGAGCCGAACCCCCAGCCGTCGAACGACGCCGAGGTCTACTACTTCACCAAGACCCGGGACTGGACCGCGACGCGGATCCACTACCAGCCCGCCGGCGGCACGTGGACGGCCGTGCCGGGGGTGGCCATGGAGCAGGTCTGCCCGGACTGGGCCCGCGCCTCGGTCGACCTGGGCCAGGCCACCGGCCTCAAGGCCGCGTTCAACAACGGCTCCGGCCAGTGGGACAACAACAACGGCGCCGACTACGCGGTGCGCACCGGGCGCAGCACCGTGAAGGACGGCGTGGTCACGCCGGACGCGGCCGACCCCTGCGGACCCCCTGCCCCGCAGGACACGACCGCGCCGAGCGCGCCCACCGGCCTGCGAGCCGCCGCGTCCGCGCTGACCGTGGCGCTGACGTGGACGGCGTCCACCGACGACGTCGCCGTCGCGGGCTACGAGATCACCCGCACCGGCGGCGCTCTCGGCACCGTCGTGCGCACCACCGGCGCGGTGGGCTTCGCCGACGGGCCGCTCACCGCGAACACCACCTACACCTACGCGCTCAAGGCCTACGACGCGGCGGGCAACAAATCCGCGTCCACCGCGTCGGTCGCCGTCACGACGGGCGACACCCCACCCGCGCCACCGGGCGGCACGCCGTTGGGCGGCGACCCGCGCGAGGACTCGATCTACTTCGTGATGACCGCCCGCTTCAACGACGGCGTCCCGGCCAACAACCGCGGCGGCAGCCTGCACGTCCGCTCGGGCAACGCGGCCACCAACGACCCGATGTTCCGCGGCGACTTCCAGGGCCTGGTCGACAGGCTCGACTACGTCAAGGGCCTGGGCTTCTCCGCGATCTGGATCACGCCGGTCGTGCTCAACCGCTCGGACTACGACTTCCACGGCTACCACGGCTGGGACTTCTACCGCGTCGACCCGCGCCTGGAGACGCCCGGCGCGACCTACCAGGACTTGATCGACAAGGCGCACGCCAAGGGTCTGAAGATCTACCAGGACGTCGTCTACAACCACAGCTCGCGGTGGGGCGCGAAGGGACTGTTCCAGGCCACGGTGTTCGGCGTCCGCGACGACCAGTGGTCCTGGTACTACGACCAGCCGGTGCGGGGCTTCGAGTACGACGGCCTGACCATCGACCCGAACACCGGCAAGTCCTACTACAACGGCGACCTGTGGTCGACCACCGAGCCGACCGGCAACACGTGCGTCGACTGGGGCAAGCCGACCGCCTACTCCAGCCCCGAGGGTTACCGCCTCTACAGCTGCCAGTGGCCCAGCCCCACTTCGGGCATGTTCCCCGCGCAGCTCTACCACCGCTGCTGGATCGGCAACTGGGAGGGCGAGGACTCCCGGTCGTGCTGGCTGCACGAGGACCTCGCGGATTTCGACACCGAGAACCCGATCGTGCAGAAGTACCTGATCGACGCCTACAACCGGTTCATCGACATGGGCGTGGACGGGTTCCGCGTCGACACCGCCGTGCACGTGCCGCGGGTGACGTGGAACCGCCGGTTCCTGCCCGCGATCCAGGAGCACGCGGTGGCGAAGTTCGGCGAGAAGGGTCGGGACTTCTACGTCTTCGGCGAGGTCGCCGCGTTCGTCAACGACAAGTGGAACCGCGGCTCGGTCAACCACTCGGCGCAGTTCTTCACCTGGAAGGAGCGGCGCGAGTACAGCGCCGACGACGCCACCGCGTCCCTGGAGCAGTACGACTACGAGCAGGGGATGGGCACCGGCGGCCAGCCGACCAGCCGCAACGCGTTCCTCGACGGCAACAGCTACCACGCGCCCGACCACTCGAAGTTCTCTGGCATGAACATCATCGACATGCGGATGCACATGAACTTCGGCGACGCGAACAACGCGTTCTGGAACGCGAAGGACTCCGACGACTCCACCAACGACGCCACCTACAACGTGACGTACGTGGACTCGCACGACTTCGGGCCGAACAAGTCCAGCGTGCGCTACGCGGGCGGCACGGACGCGTGGGCGGAGAACATGAGCCTCATGTGGACGTTCCGGGGCATCCCGACGCTCTACTACGGCTCGGAGATCGAGTTCCAGGCGGGCAAGCCGATCGACTGCGGCCCCACCTGCCCGTTGGCGACGACGGGCCGGGCGTACTACGGCGACCACCTCGCGGGCCAGGTGACGGCGTCGGACTACGGCGTGGTGTCGTCGGCGTCCGGCGAGGTCGCGACCACCTTGCAGAAACCGCTGGTCAAGCACGTGCAGCGGCTCAACCGGATCCGACGGGCGGTGCCGGCGCTGCAGAAGGGCCAGTACTCGACGGAGGGCGTGTCCGGCGGGATGGCGTTCAAGCGCCGCTACACCTCGGGTGCGGTGGACAGCTTCGCGCTGGTCGCCATCTCGGGTGCGGCGACGTTCACCGGCGTCCCGAACGGCACCTACCGCGACGCGGTCACGGGTGACGCGAAGACCGTCACCGGCGGCACGCTCACCGCGAACCCGGGCGGCAAGGGCAACGCGCGGGTCTACGTCCTGGACCTGCCGGGCAACCCGGCGCCGGGCAAGGTCGGCACCGACGGTCCCTACCTGAAGTGACCTCCGGCGGGCGGGCGTGCCCTCTCCCACCGCCCGCCCGCCGGATCCCGGCCGTCAGCCCCAGGCCAGCACCGACTCCACCTCGACATCCAGCTCGGACACCGGGATGTGGCCGAACTGCTCCACCACGACCCGGCCGTCACGCCGCCGCCACGTGCCCCGCACCTCGCCGTCCACCACGACGTGCGGACCGCCCTGCCGGACCAGCGGAGCGTGCCGCGGGTCCAGGAGCAGGCCGCGGTCGGCGTAGCCGAGCAGGAACGTGTCGAACGGGCCGAGCAGGCGGACCGTGCCGTCCAGGTCGGCGGCGTCGGCGGTGGGGAGCTGCCAGCCGTGCTTGCCCTCCACCAGCTCGTCGAACGGGAACGCGGCGCGCACCCGCGCCTCGGGCAGGCCGCTCCAGGCGGTGAAGTCCTCGACCGTCGCGGGACCGTGGGCGCGCAGGTAGCGGCGGGCCAGCTCGGCGACGCCGTGCGGTTCGCCGTCGACGCGGGGGAGCAGCCGGTAGGTCGACCCGCCCGCGACGACCACGCCCCGGTTGGCGGCGTAGGCCAGCAGGTACGCGGGCGCGGGGGAGGCCGGGTCGAGGGGCACGCCCACGTCGGCGAGCCGTGCGACGACCTGCGGCCTGGCCAGCGGCTCGGTCAGCACCTCGCGCAGCGCGTCCAGCGCCCGCGCGCACACCTCGTCGGTGAGGCCGAGCTCCAGCCGCCGACGCCGGGAGCGGGCCACGTTGACCGGGCCCAGCAGCGCCACGAGCCAGCCGACGTCCTCCCGGCGCAGCAGGTGCACGGCGCCGCGCATCGCGCACGTCCGCACGACGTCGCCGGCGTCGAGCGCGGCACGCAGGTCGGTGGGCGTCACGTCGGCGGTGCGGGCTCGCACGGCCAGCCCGGCGGCGGCCAGGTCCTGCGCCTGCACGGCGAGCACGTCGTGCAGCAGCTCCGACAGCGAGCGGGCGGGGGTCGTCAGGCGTTGCGCCCGCATGCGCAGCGCCCGGGCCCTACCGGCGGTCACCTGGGCCCCGCGCCCGTCGAGCCGCGCACCACGAGCTCGGGCAGGAACACGAACTCCGCGTGCGTGTCCAGAAGAGCGTGGCCCCGGGTGCCGCCGATCTCCTCCAGCAGAGCGTTGACCGCGGCCTGGCCCATCGCCTCGACGGGCTGGCGCAGCGTGGTCAGCGGCGGGTCGGCGAACACGATCAGCGGCGAGTCGTCGAACCCCACCACGGACACGTCCTGCGGCACGCTCAACCCGCGCTGCCGTGCCGCCCGGATCGCGCCGAAGGCCATCAGGTCGCTGCCGCACACGATCGCCGTGCACCCCTTGTCCAGCAGCGCCGCGGCGGCGGACTGCCCGCCCTCGACGGTGAACAGCGAGTGCTGCACCAGCGCCTCGGCCTGCTCGGCGGTGTAGGGCAGGGCCGTGCGCATGTGCTGCACGAAACCCTCGATCTTGCGCAGCACGGGCACGAACCGGCGGGGGCCGACGGCCAGGCCGATGCGCTCGTGCCCCAGCTCCACCAGGTGCGACACGGCCAGCCGCATGGCCGCGCGGTCGTCGGTCGACATGAACGGCGCGGAGATCTTCTCGGTGTACCCGTTGATCATCACGAACGGGATGCCGCGCCCGGCGAGCCTGGTGTAGCGGGACATGTCGGCGGTCGAGTCGGCGTGCAGCCCGGAGACGAACACGATCCCGGCCACGCCCCGGTCCACCAGCATCTCGGTGAGCTGGTCCTCGGTCGACCCGCCCGGTGTCTGCGTGCACAGCAGCGGCGTGTAGCCCGCGCCGGTCAGCACCTGTTCCACGACCTGCGCGAGGGCGGGGAAGATCGGGTTGCCGAGCTCGGGCGTGATCAGCCCGATGAGCCCGGCGCTGCGCTGCCGCAGCCGGGGCGGGCGCTCGTAGCCGAGCAGGTCCATCGCGGCCACCACCGCCTGCCGGGTCGCGGTCGACACGCCCGCCTTGCCGTTGAAGACCCGGCTGACGGTCGCCTCGCTGACCCCGGCCTGCGCGGCGATGTCGCTCAACCGGGCGGTCACGCCGTCCATGTCGGTCCCTTCCGTCGCGGCGACACGCGCACTGGAAGGAAAGTCCTTGCAAACACTTTCAGCAAGGCCTTGACGGTCACAGTTCGGGAGCCAGGCCCGCTGAACCGAGGCAGAGGGCCGCCTGCCGCGCTCCCGCGGCCATCGCCCCGGCCACGTCCGACCCGGCGAGGTGGGCGAGGAGGAAACCCGAGAAGAAGGCGTCACCCGCGCCGTTGGTGTCCACGATCTCCTCGACCGGCACGGCGGGCACATGATGGACGGCCCCGTCGACCGAGGCCAGCGCGCCGTCCGCGCCGAGCGTGGCCACCGCAGGCCGGTCGAGGGAGGTCAGGAACGCCAGGAGGGCGTCCCGGTCCGGGAAGGCGTCGTCGTTGAGGAACACGTGGTCGGCGGCGTCGAGGAAGTCGCGGTGGAACTCGGCGGCACCGTCGTAGTCGTGCAGGTCGCACCACACCGGCACGCCGGCGGCCCGGGCGGCCGACAGCAGGGGGCGGGAGTGGTCGGCGAGGTCGATCACCGCAGCGTCGGCCGCCGCCAACGCGGCCAGCGCGCGGTCGTCGTGCAGGGCCTGGCGCAGCCGGGGGAGTTCCAGGTAGATCGACACCCGGCCGCCGTGCGGGTCCATCAGGTTGAGGTGCTGCTCGGTGGCCGTGTCGACCACCTCGGCGATCACCTCGACCCCGGCGCGTTCGAGCACGCCGAGCACCGAGCGCCCGGCCTCGTCGTCGCCGACGACGGTCCGCAGCGTGACGTCCGCGCCGAGCGAGGCGAGGTTCAACGCCTTGCCGGCGGACGTGCCGCCGACCGCCGTCCGGTGGCCGGCGGCGAACGCGGTGTGCGGGCGGGCCGGGGGGAGCCGGTCCAGCAGGACCAGTCGGTTCCACGACACCGGGCCCGCGACGAACACCTTCGGCTTGTGCATGCGGGCCATTGTGAGGGGTGATCAACAAGCCCCGCCAACGGCGCGCAAGCGCGCCTGCAAGTTCTGTCATGTTTATCTCTATAGCTTCAGTGTTGACTGAAAGAGAATCACCGGCCAGGTAGCCACGGCAGCACGGACCACGCCGGGAGGGGCAAGCGGTCCGTGCCGCCACGAGGTCAGAACTCGACGTGCAACGAGTGCAGCCGGTGCCCGAGGGGCGGCGCGGGGGTGCGGTCAAGCACGTCGTAGGCCGGGCGGATGTCGGGGAAGCGGGCGAGCAGGGCGCGGAAGCACTCGTCGGCCTCGGTCCGGGCCAGGGCGGCGCCGAGGCAGTAGAACGCGCCGAGGCCGAACGCGGTGTGCCGGTTGGGCCGGCGGGTGATGTCGAAGCGGTCCGGGTCGGCGAACACCTCGGGGTCGCGGTTGCCCGCCATCATCGCCAGGTAGATCCGCTTGCCCGCGGGCAGGTCCAGGCCGCCGACCTCGACGGGCGCGGTGCTCTCGCGGACGATCAGGGCGGCCGGTCCGTCGCAGCGCAGCATCTCCTCGACGGCGGCGGGGGTGAGGTCGGGGTCGGCCTTGAGCCTGGCCAGCTCGTCGGGGTGCTCGAGCAGCAGCACGAGGCCGTTCGCGATGAGCCCGGCGGTCGTCTCGTGGCCCGCGAACAGCAGCAGCACGCAGTTGGCGACGATCTCGTCCTCGGTGACCAGGCCCTCGCGCTCGGCGCCGACGAACATGCTGATCAGGTCCTCGCGCGGCTCGGCGCGGCGTTGCCGGACGAGGCCGCGGACGTAGTCCTCCATCTCCAGCACGCTGCGCTGCGACTGCCGCAGCTGCTCGAAGTCGGCGAGCTGGAAGATCGCCAGGATGTCGCGCGACCAGGCCTGGAGCTGTTCGCGTTCGGAGGTGGGCATGCCGAGCATCTCGGCGATCACGTTGGCGGGCAGGGGATAGGCGAGGTCGGCGACGACGTCCATCCGGCCGCGCTCGGCCACGGCGTCGAGCAGTTCGGCGGTCAGCTCGCGGATCCGGGGGCGTAAGCCGTTGACCGTGGCGGGGGTGAAGTAGCGCTTGAGGAGCTGCTGGAACCGCACGTGGTCGGCTTCGACGGTGTGGCCCATCCACAGGTGCATGGAGTTGCGCAGCGGGATCAGCTCGTCCTGCTGGTCCTGGCTGAACGTGGCCAGGCCCTGCGCCATGTTGGCGGGGGAGAGGCGGCGGTCCTTGAGGGCGGCGACGATGTCGGCGTGCCGGGTGAGCAGGTAGGCGTCGAGCTGGGGGAGGTGGCTGACCGGGCTCTCGGCGCGGATGCGGTGCAGCAGCGGCATCGGGTCCGCCATCACCTCGGGCGCGAACAGGTCGTAGGACTGGACGGCAACGGCTGAATCGCTCATGTCGGCCAGTCTGTCCGTGCCTGCGGCGGGGCACCACGAGCATCGGCGGAATGGCGCAACCGAGCGACCTTCGCAGTTCGATCATCTCGATAATTTCAGTGTTGACCAAATTTAACCACCAATCCTCGGGCACGCTGGCACCGAAGAAAAAACAGCATGGAGGCCCGGGGCGGCTCCTGGGCTTCCATGCTGTCGGGTCAGGCCTGTTCGGACCACCAGCGGCGGCCGGTGTCACCGAGGGTGGAGATCGGGTCGTAGTAGGGGTAGCGGCGGTCGAGCGCCTCGGGGTCGTCGAGCTCGATGCCGGTGCGGTAGTTCTTGGTCCAGTAGGAGATGCCGAGTTCGCGGTCGTACTCGTGGAGCTGGTGGACCCAGCGCTTGCCGACGTAGGGCACGTCGCAGACGATGCGCGGCGTGGCGTAGCCGGGGAGGTAGCCCATGATGGCGTGCTGGAGGTCCTGCGCTTCCCAGACGGCGACGCGCCAGTGCTCGGCGTTGGGGATCATGTCGCACATGTAGAAGTAGTACGGGAGGATGTTCGCCTCGCCCTGGAGTGCGAAGCAGAGGTCGAGCAGGTCGTCGGGGGTGGCGTTGACGCCCTTCATGAGCACGCCTTGGTTGCGGACGTCGCGGACGCCGACTTCGAGGGCGGTGCGGGCGGCTTCGGCGACGAGCGGCGTCACGGATTGCACGTGGTTGACGTGGGTGTGGATGGCGAGGTTGACGCCGCGGCGGCCGGCGGTGCGGGCGACGCGTTCGAGTCCTTCGACGACTTTGGGCTGGAGCCAGTGCTGGGGTAGTCCGGCGAGGGCTTTGGTGGCGAGGCGGATGTCGCGGACGGTGTCGATGTCGAGCAGTCGCATGAGGAACGACTCGAGTTGGGGCCAGGGGACGTTGGCGACGTCGCCGCCGGAGACGACGACGTCGCGGACGCCGGGTGTGCTCTTGAGGTAGTCGATCATCCGGTCTTGGCGGTCGACGGGTTTGAGGGCGAGCTTGTGCTTCTGGATCTGGGGGGTGGAGTTGCCGACGAGGTCCATGCGGGTGCAGTGGCCGCAGTACTGGGGGCAGGTGGAGACGAGTTCGGCGAGGACTTTGGTGGGGTAGCGGTGGGTGAGGCCTTCGACGACCCACATCTCGGCTTCGTGGAGTGAGTCGCGGGTGGAGTGGGGGTGGCTTGGCCAGTCGGGGTCGCGGTCTGATCGGACGGGGATCATGTACCGGCGGATGGGGTCGGAGAGGAAGGCCTCGGTGAAGGCGTCGGGGTCGAGTGGCGCGTGCGGTGCCATGGTGTTGATCATCTGGGGTGGCACGAGCATGGACATGGTGGCGGCGTGCTGCTGGTCGGCGGCGAGTTCGTCGTAGAACCGGTCGGTGAGCAGGTCGCCCATGAGGGTGCGCAGTTGTTTGGCGTTCTTGACGCAGTTGGCTCGTTGCCACTGGGCGTCGCGCCACTGGGTGGGGGTGGTGTCGCGCCAGCCGGGGAAGCGGCGCCAGTCGGGTTCGACGAGTTCTTGGCGCGCGTAGGTGTAGGGCTGGAGGTCGGGCTTGTGCTGCTGGGGGGCGACCTCGTGCAGCGCAGTCATCCATGCTCCCTGTGGGTCGAGTGGCGTGAAGATATGCTGCCAGATGGCTGGTTGGGCGTAAATATTTCGGCTGGGAGCGTTTTGGGGTGTTCGTTCGTTGGGTGGGGTATGCGGGTGTTCGCGGTGCTGGTGGTCGGGTTGGTGGTGGAGGTCGCCGTTCTGGTGGCGGCGTTCGGGGCGTGGGGTCTGGTGCCGACCCTGGGCGTGTTGGTGCTGGGCGGGGTGGTGGGTTCGGTGTTGGTGCGCCGTGAGGGGGTGCGGGCGGTGGGTGCGTTCTCGGAGGCGGTGCGGACGCGTCGGGCGCCGCATCGGGAGATCGCGGACGGTGTGCTGGTCGCGGCGGCGGGGGTGTTGATCTTGTTGCCGGGGTTGGTGAGCGATGTGGCGGGGTTGTTGCTGTTGTTCCCGCCGGTGCGGCGGTTGGTGGGTCGGCGGTTGGCGCGGCGGGCTGAGGAGCGTGAGCGGGCGGTGGTGTTGAACCTGCGGTACGGGCAGCACCCGATGGCGGGTGGTGTGGTGGTGGAGGGTGATGTGGTGGAGGTGCGGCCGGAGCCGTCGGGTCGTCCGGAGTTGCCCTGATCGGGTGTGGGGGGCGGTTTCGCGCTGCCGGTGTGGTGTGGCGTTCCTAGGCTTCGCCCTGGTCTTTGTCTCCGGGGAGAGGTGTGGTCGTGTCGGGTGATCTGCGGATGGACAACGTCGATCGGGTTTTCGGGGTTTTCGACGTGGACGGTGACGGTGTGCTGAGTTGGGGTGACTTCTCGGCGGCGGCGCGGGGTGTGGGTCGGGAGTTCGGGTTGGGGGTGGAGGCGGTGGAGGTCCGGAACCTGGTGGCGGCGTACCGGGCGGTGTGGGAGTACCTGGCGGGGGCGGACGCGGATGCCGACGGTGTGGTGAGCCGGGAGGAGTTCCGGGCGGCGCACGAGTCGGGGCGGTTGTCGACGGGTGGGTTGTTGGAGCGGTGGTTGGTGGTGTCGGGGCGGAATTTCGAGTTGGCGGATCGGGATGGTGACGGTGCGCTGGACGGGAGTGAGTTCGCGGGGATCTACCGGGGGGTGGGGGTGACGGATCCGCAGGTGGCGGCGATCGCGTTCGCGGGGATGGACGTGGATGGCGACGGGCGGGTGGATCGGGCGGAGTTCTCGACGCACGTGCGGGGGTTCTTCACGGCGTCGGACGCGTCGGTGAAGGGTGCGCGGATGCTCAGCGGGGGCTGAGCGTGTCGGTGGGGGGTGGCTTGGGTATGTGAGGTGGCATGACCGTTATCGGTGTGCACGCTTCGCATGAGCAGGTTCACCCCTCGGCGTTGTTGTCGGCGGTGCGGCGGGCGGAGGAGGTGGGGTTCGACGCGGGGATGAGTTCGGACCACTTCTCGCCGTGGAGTGCGCGGCAGGGGCAGAGCGGGTTCGCGTGGTCGTGGTTGGGTGCGGCGTTGCAGGCGACGGGTTTGCCGTTCGGGGTGGTGAACGCGCCTGGTCAGCGGTATCACCCGGCGATCGTGGCGCAGGCGATCGGGACGTTGGGTGCGATGTACCCGGGTCGGTTCTGGGCGGCGTTGGGCAGTGGTGAGGCGAGCAACGAGCACGTCACGGGTGGGGGTTGGCCGCGCAAGGAGGTGCGGAACGCCCGGTTGAGGGAGTGCGTGGAGGTGATCCGTGCTCTGTTGGCGGGTGAGGAGGTCAGTCATGACGGTCTGGTGACGGTGGATCGGGCGCGGTTGTGGACGAGACCTGAGGTGGCGCCGTTGTTGGTGGGTGCGGCGGTGAGTGCGGAGACGGCGCGGTGGTGTGCGGAGTGGGCGGATGGGTTGATCACGGTGAACGCGCCGCCGGAGCAGTTGGAGCGGGTGGTGGGTGCGTATCGGGATGCGGGTGGTCGGGGTGCGTTGCGGTTGCAGGTGCACTTGAGTTGGGCGGAGTCGGAGGACGAGGCGCGGGCGGTGGCGCACGAGCAGTGGCGGAGCAATGTGTTCGGGCCGCCGGTGTGCTGGGACCTGGAGACGGCGGAGCACTTCGACGTGGTGTCGGAGCGGGTGACGGTCGAGCAGGTGGCCCGGGTGGTGAACGTGTCGTCGGATCTTGGGTGGCACGCGAAGGTGATCCGGGAGTACGCGGAGTTGGGGTTCGAGGAGATCTACCTGCACCACGTGGGTCGGGAGCAGGAGGGGTTCCTGGAGGCGTTCGGTGAGCGGGTGCTGCCGGAGGTGCGGTCGTGAGGTTGACGCGGACTTCTGATCTGTGGTGGAAGAACGCCGTGGTGTACTGCTTGGACGTGGAGACGTTCCACGATTCGAACGGTGACGGGCACGGTGATTTCCGGGGGTTGATCGACAGGATCGACCACTTGCACCGGTTGGGTGTGACGTGCTTGTGGTTGATGCCGTTCTTCCCGACGCCGGATCGGGATGACGGTTATGACATCTCGAATTACTACGACGTGGACCCGCGGTTGGGGACGTTGGGTGATTTCGTGGAGTTCGTGCGGACGGCGCGGGACCGGGGTATGCGGGTGATCGCGGACCTGGTGGTGAACCACACGTCGGATCAGCATCCGTGGTTCCAGGCGGCGCGTGATCGGGAGAGTCCTTTTCACGAGTGGTACGTGTGGCGGGACGAGCCGCCGGCGGATGCGGCGGAGGGTGTGGTCTTCCCGGATCAGGAGTCGTCGTTGTGGACGTACGACCGGAAGGCCAAGCGGTATTTCATGCACCGGTTCTACCGGTACCAGCCGGAGTTGAACGTGGCGAACCCGCAGGTGCGGGACGAGATCGCGCGGGTGATGGGTTTCTGGATGGAGTTGGGGTTGTCGGGGTTCCGGGTGGACGCGGTGCCGTTCCTGTTGGAGGCGCCGGTGGAGGCGTTGCCGGATCCGCACGACTACTTGGCGGATTTGCGGGCGTTCTTGTCGCGGCGCAACGGTGAGGCGATCCTGTTGGGTGAGGTGAACCTGCCGTACACGGATGCGATGGCGTTCTTCGGTCATTCGGACGGTGTGGGCGACGAGTTGCACATGTGTTTCGATTTCATCGGGATGCAGCAGATGTACTTGTCGTTGGCGCGGCAGGACGCGAGTCCGTTGACGCATGCGTTGAAGGAGCGTCCGCAGCCTCCGCGTGATTGTCATTGGGCGACGTTCGTGCGCAATCACGACGAGTTGACGTTGGACAAGTTGACGGAGCCGGAGCGGCAGGAGGTGTTCGCGGCGTTCGGCCCGGAGGAGGACATGCAGTTGTACGGGCGGGGGCTGCGTCGGCGGTTGCCGTCGATGTTGGGTGGGGATCTGCGGCGGATCAAGATGGTGTACAGCCTGTTGTTCTCGCTGCCGGGTACGCCGGTGTTGTTCTACGGCGAGGAGGTGGGGATGACGGAGGATTTGTCGCAGGAGGGTCGGATGGCGGTGCGGACGCCGATGTGGTGGGACGCGGTGGACGGGCAGCGGCGTGATCCGGAGTCGTTGTTGGGGTGGGTGCGGTTGTTGGTGGAGCGGTATCGGGAGTGTCCGGAGTTGGCGTGGGGTGCGTTCACGGCGATCGACACGGCGGATCCGGCGGTGTTCGCGCACCGGTGTGAGATCGACGGTGGGGTGGTGGTGGCGGTGCACAACTTCGCGGATCGGGACGTGTCGGTGGAGTTGGAGAAGGTGGAGGGTGAGTTGACGGATCTGCTGGTGGACGGGACGGTGCCGGCGAAGGGTGGCAAGGCGACGGTGGAGTTGGGGCCGTACGGGTGTCGGTGGTTCCGTCAGGTGGTGTAGCAGGTGGGGTGGTGGTCGTGGGGTGGTGATCCGGACGTGCCCGGCCTCTGGGGGTCGGGCACGTCCGGTGTTCTGTGGTCGTGGGGGTGTCCCTTGCGGAATCTGGCCCGTTCACGTGAAGATATCCGCGTCCTGGCCCTGTCGACCGAAGGATTTCCATGACTTCGCCGTTCGGTGTGCATCGCGTCCTGGACCCTGCCGGGGTGTTGCCGCAGCAGGCGCGCCGGCTGGACGCGACGCCGGTGTGCGGGGCGGACGAGGTCCTGGTCGACGTGACCCGGCTCAACCTGGACGCCGCGTCGTACCGGCAGTTGCGGGAGGAGCACGGGGTCGACGGGGTGCGGCGGGCGGTGCTGGACATCGTGGCGGCGCGGGGCAAGATGCAGAACCCGGTGACCGGGTCGGGCGGGATGTTGTTGGGCACGGTCCGGGAGGTGGGTGCGGAGTCGCCGTCGGGGCTGCGGGTGGGGGATCGGATCGCGACGCTGGTGTCGTTGACGCTCACGCCGCTGCGGATCACCGACGGGTTGGCGCGGTGGGACGGGCGTGACGAGCAGGTGCCGTGCGAGGGGACGGCGGTGTTGTTCGGGCGTTCCGTGGCCGCGGTGCTGCCGGACGACCTGCCGGAGGAGCTGGCGTTGTCGGTGTTGGACGTGTGCGGTGCGCCGGCGTTGACCGATCGGGTGGTGCGTCGTCGTGTCGCGCCGTCGGTGCTGGTGTTGGGCGGTGGTGGCAAGTCGGGGTCGTTGTCGTTGGCCGCGGCCCGTCGTGCGGGGGCGTCGCGGCTGGTCGCGTTGGTGCCCGCGGAGCGGGAGGCGGTGGCGGTGCGGGCGTCGGGTCTGGCGGACGAGGTCGTGGTGGCCGACGCGCGGGATCCGCTGGCGGTGGCGGAGGCGGTGGGGCGGCCGGTGGACGTGACGGTGGTGTGCGTGGACGTGCCGGGGTGCGAGCACGGTGCGATCCTGGCCACGGCGGACGGCGGCACGGTGGTGTTCTTCTCGATGGCGACGTCGTTCCCGGCGGCGGCGTTGGGCGCGGAGGGGTTGGCGGCGGACGTGGAGATGCTCGTCGGCAACGGTTACGTGCCTGGTCACGCGGCGTTCGCGCTGGACGTGCTGCGGGGTGAGCCTGCCGTGCGGGCGTTGTTCGAGCACAGGCAGACTCAGCAGGCGTGACTACCGTGAACGGCGCCGCCGCGGCGACGCGCTTGCTCGTGGGGGGACGTATCCACTCCCCGACTTCTCCCGACGCCACCGCGATGGCGATCACCGACGGCATCGTGACGTGGCTGGGCCAGGACGGGGTCGGTCGGGCGTTGCACCCCGACGCGGAGGTCGTGGAGTTGGGCGGGGCGTTCGTCGCGCCCGCGTTCGTGGACGCCCACGTGCACGCCACCTCGGCCGGGTTGTTGCTGACGGGGTTGGACCTGACGGGCTGCCGGTCGCTGGGGGAGCTGCTGGACGCGGTGCGCGCGGCCGAGGGTCCGCTGGTGTGGGGTCACGGGTGGGACGAGACGCGGTGGCCGGAGAACCGGCCGCCGACGCGTGCGGAGTTGGACGAGGCGGCGCGGGGTGCGCGGGTGTACCTGTCGCGGATCGACGTGCACTCGGCGCTGGCGTCCACGGCGCTGCTGGACCTGGCTCCCGAGGCGCGTGCGGCCGACGGTTTCACGTCCGAGGGGCCGTTGTCGCGTGCCGCGCACCACCACGTGCGCCGTGCCGCGAAGGACGCCATCCCGGTGGCGCGTCGGCGTGCCGCGCAGCGGGCGTTCCTGGAGCACGCGGCGTCGCGGGGGATCGCGTCGGTGCACGAGTGCGCCGGTCCGGACATCTCGGGTCGTGACGACCTCGCCGACCTGCTCGCCACGGACCTGCTGGACGTCGTGGGCTACTGGGGTGGGCTGGAGCCGGTGGACCTGCCGGTGCGGGGCCTGGCGGGTGACCTGTTCGTGGACGGCGCGCTCGGTTCCCGCACGGCCGCGCTGTGCGAGCCGTACGCCGACGCGGACACCACCGGGGCGCTGTACCTGGACGCCGACGCGGTGGCCGGGCACCTGGTCGCCTGTACGCGGGCGGGGTTGCAGGCGGGGTTCCACGTGATCGGTGACGCGGCCGTGGCGGCCGTGGTCGAGGGCTTCGCGCGGGCCGCGGAGACGGTGGGTGTGCCGGCGCTGGCCGCCCGCAGGCACCGCCTGGAACACCTGGAGATGGTCACCGCGGAGCAGGCCGCGCGCCTGGGGTCGTGGGGTGTCGTGGCGTCGGTGCAGCCCTTGTTCGACGAGGCCTGGGGTGGTCCGGACGGCATGTACGCGCAGCGTCTCGGTGTCGAGCGCGGCACGCGGCTCAACCCGTTCTCCCGCCTGGCGGCCGCCGGGATGATCGTCGCGCTGGGCTCGGACGCGCCGGTCACCCCGGTCGACCCGTGGGCGGCGGTCAGGGCGGCCGTGCACCACCGCACCGACGGACACGGCCTGTCGCCGCGTGCGGCGTTCACCGCCCACACGCGTGGCGGCTGGCGTGCCGCCGGTGTGGACGACGGGGTGACCGGCACGCTGCAACCGGGCGCGCCCGCCACCTACGCGGTGTGGGAGGCCGGTGACCTGGAGGTCGCCGCCCCCGACAGCCGGGTGCAGCGCTGGTCCACCGACCCGCGTTCCCGCGTGCCCGCCCTGCCCGCGCTCGACGGCCCCGCGCCGACGTGCCTGCGCACGGTCCTGCGCGGCCGCACCGTCTACGACCGGGAGGCGTGAGGTGACGGCCCTGTTCCGGCCGGCGGCGGTCGTCGCGCCGTTCCCGCGCGAGTGGCCGGCGCGGAGGAC
>JBFBCZ010000051.1:0-3392 GCA_040689555.1 Actinosynnema sp. NPDC051121
GGCCTGCTCAACGTCCAGTACGCCCTCAAGGACGACGTCCTCTACGTCCTGGAGGCCAACCCCCGCGCCTCCCGCACCGTCCCGTTCGTCTCCAAGGCCACCGCCGTCCCCCTGGCCAAGGCCGCCGCCCGCATCATGCTCGGCGCCACCGTCGCCCAACTCCGCACCGAAGGGCTGCTGCCCGCACAGGGCGACGGCGCGAAACTCCCCCCGCACGCCCCCGTCGCGGTCATGGCCTACGCCAAGTCCCAGACCGCCTCCTACGGCTCCCTGCCCACCTCAGGGCGGGTGTTCGTGTCGGTGGCCAACCGGGACAAGCGGGCCATGATCTTCCCCGTCAAACGACTCGCCGACCTCGGCTTCGAGGTACTCGCCGCCACCGGCACGGCCGAGGTCCTGCGCCGCAACAGCATCATCCACACCCGGGCGAGCGGTGACATCATCAGGGAGATCGCCGACGGCAAGTTCTTCCTCGTCGTCAGCACCTCGGGCGACCGCTCCCCCGCCGGCGCCGCGGACCGGGCCATCCGCGAGGCGGCCTCGGCGCACCGGGTCCACAGCATCACCACCATCCGCGGCCTGGAAGCCGTCGTCCGAGCGCTGGAGGCCGTCGTCGCCACCGGTGACGCGCTCGACGTGATCCCGCTCCAGCAGGCGCACCGGCTGCCGCGCGCCTGACGCGCGGGACCGGCACCCGGACCGCACAACCACCAAGACCGCACCGACACCAGCGGGGCCGACCGGCTGCCGCGTCGACCGAGCACACCCGAAAACCGGAAGGCAGAGCCGACCATGCTCGTCCTGGGTATCACCAACAACGACCTCGCGGGTGCCTGCCTGTTGCGCGACGGCGAGATCGTCGCCGCCGCCAGCGAGGAGCGGTTCACCCGCGTCAAGGAACACCGGACGTGGCCTGAGCGGGCCATCGACTTCGTGCTGGCCGAGGGGGGCGTGACGCTGGCGGACCTCGACCGCGTCGCCTACGGCTGGCACGCCGGTTTCGACGCCGAGCGCCACCTGCTGCTGTACGTCGAGCGGGTCGCCCACGAGGCAACCCGACGCCCCGAGGGCCTCCCGCACGTCCGCAAGCGGATCTCCGACGAGATCGCCAATGACCGCGCCAAGCGCGCCGAGTTCACCGAGTTCACCGAGCGGCACGGCCTGCGGGACAAGGTGGTGCTGGTCGACCACCACGAGTCCCACGGCATGAGCGCGTTCGTGTGCTCGCCGTTCACCGACGCCCTGGTGGTGACCTGCGACGGCCGCGGGGACTTCCAGTCGCTGACCATAAGCTTCGTCTCCGCCGACGAGGAGCGGGTCCTCCTTCGGGAGACCTCCGTGGACAGCCTCGGCTACTTCTACGGGCGCATCACCCGGTTGCTGGGCTTCCGGCCCAACCGGCACGAGGGCAAGATCACCGGACTGGCCGCCAACGGCGACCCGGAGCGGCTGCTGCCGCTCATGCGGCGCATGATCGACATCGAGGACGGCCGGCTGCGGGCGCACTGCGGCGACTACTACCAGCCCTCCTACGACACCTACTCGGACGTCCTGCTGGACGCCGTCGCGGCCGAGCCGCCCGCCGACGTCGCCGCCGCCGCCCAGCGCCACCTGGAGAACATCCTCACCGAACTCGTCACCACCCACATCGCCGAGGTGCCGACGTCGAACGTGTGCCTGGGCGGCGGGGTGTTCGGCAACGTCAAGCTGAACCAGCGCATCCTGGAGTGCCCCGGCGTCGACAACGTCTACGTGATCCCGCCGATGGGTGACGGCGGCCTGCCCCTGCACAGCGCCGCCGTGGTCGCCTACCGCGAGGGCGGACACCGCTACGACGCGCCGTCGATGGCGCTCGGCCCGGCGGCGACGACCGACGACGACTCGCTGGCCGGCCTGCTGCGGTCCTACCCCTCGCTGCGGTTCACCCGTTCCGACGACCCGAGCGGGATGCTGCTCAAAGCACTGGAGGACAACCGGGTGATCGGGCTCTACCGGGGACGCATGGAGTTCGGCCCGCGCGCCCTCGGCAGGCGCAGCATCATCTACCGGACCGACGACCCGAGCATGAACGACTGGCTGAACCAGCGCCTCAAGCGCACCGAGTTCATGCCGTTCGCCCCGATCACCGCCGACGTGCTCGCCGCGTCGTGCTACGTGGGCTGGCGACCCGACCACGCGGCTGCCCGGTTCATGACGCTCACCTACGACTGCACGCCGGAGTTCGCCGAGTCCTGCCCGGCGGTCGTGCACGTGGACGGCACGGCGCGCCCGCAGGTCGTCCGTCACGAGGACGATCCATTCCTGCACGGAGTGCTACTGTCCTGGCACGACCGCACCGGTCAGGCGGCCCTGGTCAACACCTCGTTCAACAAGCATGAAGAACCCATCGTCGGCTCCCCCCGGGACGCGCTCGACGCCGTCAGCGACGGCATCGTCGACCTCCTGCTGGTGGACGACCGGTACTTCGTGTGGGCGGACGACGCGGTGAGCCCGGCGGTCTGACCAGCGCGGGACGTCGACGGAATCCACTGGTGAAAGGTCGTGCGATGAGTTCTCCGGTCCAGCGGGTCACCGCCGGAGCCGTGGTGTTCGACATGGACGGCGTGCTGATCGACTCGCGGTCGGTCATCGAGTTCGCGTGGCGCGAGGCGGCCCGGGAGTACCTGGCCCGGGACCTCACCGAGGAGGAGGTGCGCGACCACGTCCACGGCCGCAACGGCAGCCACACCGTGGCGACCCTGTTCCCCGGGTTCGACGAGCGGCGGCAGCGCGACATCTGGCGGCACGTCGACCGGATCGAGGAAACCGCGCCCTACGAGGCGATCCCCGGCGCGGCGGAGTTCGTGCTGGCCCTGGCCGACGCCGGGACGGCGCTGGCGCTGGTGACCAGCAGCTGGCCCGCGAAGATCGACCACGCCCTGGACATGATCGGGGTGCGCGACGCGCTGCCCGTGGTCGTGCACCGCGACGAGGTCTCCCAGGGCAAGCCGCACCCGGAGCCCTACCTCAAGGCCTGCTCGCGGCTGGGGCTGCCGCCCGACGAGGTGGTGGTGTTCGAGGACTCCGTGAGCGGCGTGCGCTCGGCGGTCGACGCGGGCGCGTGGTGCATCGGAGTCGGGTCGGAGGACCTGGGCGACACCGGCGTGCTGCTCACCGTGCCCGACTTCACCGGCGTCTCGGTGCAGCTCGAGGAGCGGCCCACCGCGACCGTGCTCGTCGACGGCGGCGTTCCGGTGGTGGACCTGCGCCGCCGGGTAGGTTCCGCCGGCGCCTGATCCGGTGCGCCTGTGGGGGGGGGGGCCGCCCGCGCGCGCCCCCCCCCCCGGCGGGGGGCCCCGGGCCCAGACACCCCGGGCTGCGGCGCCCTCGCGCGGGCCCCCCCCCGGCGGCGG
>JBFBCZ010000051.1:3402-59677 GCA_040689555.1 Actinosynnema sp. NPDC051121
TGTTGGTGGGGGGGGGGTGGGGGGGGGGGGCCGGGCGGGGGGGGTTGGCGCCGCCGGGCGCTTCGGGGGGGGCGTGTGGGTGCCCCCCCCCCCCCGGCGCCCCCCCCACAGGCCACGGCGGCCCGATCGACAAGCACCGACGAGAAGGCCTCACGACCGGCGACAACCGCGCGCGGGGCACCACGGACCTCGGTCCCGCGACTGGGTAACGTCGAAGCGTGCGCACCCGAGAACGGCGCCTCGCCGAGGCGGTCACGGCCTACTTGGCGCGGGCCGGGCACGATCCGGATCCGCGCGCGCTCGCCCGCGTGGTCGGTGAGGCGCTCGGTGCGACCGGCTGCGCGCTCGTCATCGACGGGCGTCGGTACCAGTGGGGTGACGGCGGTGGGTCGTGGCGCGAGCACGAGATCGGCTACGGCGACGAGGTGCAGGGTGTCCTGGCCGTGACGCCGGAGTCGGTCGGTTCGCTGACCGCGGTCGCCGCGGTGCTCGGTGCGCCGGTGGCGGCTCTGCGGCTGGTCGAGGAGACGGACCGGTTGCGTCGCGAGGGTGACTCGGCGGCGCGGGTGCTGGCCGACGAGCGGTGGCGGGCGGCGGCCGAGATGGAGCAGGAGCGCCGCGCACTGGAACGGGACCTGCACGACGGCGCGCAGCACCACCTGGTTTCGCTGCGCATGTCGCTGGCGCTGGTCGAGCACGCGATCAGCACGGGAGCGGGCCGGGAACGCGTCGCGGATCTGGTGGCACGGCTGGACGAGGCCGAACGGGTGCTGGTCGACACCGCGACCGGGATCCTGCCCGGTGCGCTGGTGACAGGTGGTGTCGCGGTCGCCCTGCGCGCCGAGCTCGCCCGCCACGACGAGGTGACGCTGGACAGCGCGGGCCTGCATCGGCGTTACCCGGTGCCGGTCGAGTCGGCGGTCTACTTCGTCGTGCTGGAGGCGGTGAACAACGCGCGCAAGCACGCCGGGGGCGCGCGGGTGACGGTCACCGTGCGGGACGGCTACCGGGGCTTGGAGTTCACCGTCGCCGATGACGGGCCGGGTTTCGTGGTGGGTGCGTCGAACGCGGGTCTGCCCAACCTCGCCGCGCGTGTCGCGTCGGTCGGTGGTGTGGTGGAGGTCCGCTCGGCGCCGGGGGCGGGCACCACGGTCAGCGGCTTCGTCCCGTTCTGACCGTTCAGGGGGTGAGCAGTCCTTCAGCGGTGCGCACGAGGACCTCGCAGGCGGCACGGTCACGGCCGCCGGTCGCCGGGTGCTCGGCGTGCGCGCGCCAGCGGGTCACCTCGTCGCGGGCCTTGGCGCTGATCTCGTCGGTGGTGGCGCTCTCAGGCAGGCCGAGCCTGCTGCGCGGGTCGACGCCGTGCGCGCCGAGCAGGCGGGCCGCCGAGGAGGCGACCCCGCGCAGGAGATTTCCGCGTTCGAGGTCGTGGAGCAGGTCCAGTTCGGCGAACTCGTGGGCGTCGACACCCACCCGTTCGACGGCCCAGCGCAACGGGTGGTCGCCGGGCAATGCGCGGACCAGCCCGGTCATCGCCGCCACCGCCCGGCGGGCCGCGATAACCGGTCCCCGGGCGGACAGTGCCGAGATCAGCGCCGCGGCTTCCGACGACCCGGCTTCGGCGAGGGCGACCCGGTTGCGCCCGGCCCGCAGGGCTGTTCGGAACTCGTGCGTCGGCGGGGCCTGGTGGAGCACGGCGTCCACGCCACAGCGGGCACCGTCGTCGGCGAGGAACTCCTCGGCCAGTCCACGGTCCATGGGCGCGTCGACGATCAGCACGGCCACGCTCTGCGCGGCCAGGGTCTGGGCGGCCAGGGTCTGGGTGGCTGCGGTCTGGGCGGCGAAGTCCTGGTCCGGCCCGACGACGGCGGCCCTGGGCGCCATCGTCAACCGCTCGGCGACGGCGTCCCAGGCCGCCCGCTCCGGCAGGCCGTCGGTGGCCGCCTGACCCTGCCGCACGAGGTCGCGCACCTGCCGGTAGATGGCACTGCGTGCGACCACCGCGGGGTCGAACCTGGTCGCCGGCACCGGCTCGGTCCGCTCCGCGAGCCGCACCGTGACCACCGCGGATCCGTCGACGACGCCGCACGTCATCTCGCCGCCGAGGACCGCGACCCGCTCGATGTCGTGGCCCAGCGCGGTGCGCAGGTCGTCGGCGGTCAGCGGACCGGCGGCGGTGACGCGGGCGCGCAACGCGTCGTCGCGACCGAGGACCACCGTGACCGCTCCCGCGTGTTCCCGGCCCGCCAAGAGGTTCAGCGCGGACGCGACCGCGTGGTAGAAGGCGGACTCCCGTTGCCAGCCCGCCCGCGGCCCGAGGTCGCCGGTGAAGTTCACGAGGCGGGGCAGGGTCTTGGCCAATTCCTCCAGCGCCGCCCGCGCACCCCGGTCGGGCAGCATCGCCGGGAACACCCCGCGCACCACGCTGCGGAAATCGTCGATCAGCTCGTCGAGCGCCTCCCCGGCCGCTTCGAGCCCGGTGCCCTCCTCGGCGACCGCGCGCAGCAACGTCCGCACCCCGGCCAGGTCGCGCAGGGTCGTCGTGGTGATCGCCCCGACCAGCCGTTGCCGTTCGAGGTCGCGGACCCGCGCGAGCCGCGTCCGGGCGGTGCCGAGCTCGGTGCGCAGCCGGCGCGCCCGCAGTTCCGCCGCGTCGCGGTCGGCCCGCAACCGTTCCAGCCGAACGGCCGTGCCGAGCCAGACCGCGGTGTCGCGGAGCATCACGCGCGCCTCGTCGTCCCACCGGCTCGGCGCGATGACGAACACCGATCCACCGCCGTCGACCCGGGCCGCGCCGACAGCGGCGGACACGCCGGCCACGCCGGGCGGCCACGACTCGACCACGGCGTGGGCCCGCCCCGACGGCACCGCGTAGGCGACCGCACCGCCGAGGCCGTCGGCGAGGTTGCGGACGAGCGCGGCGGCCAACCGCCACGGGGGTTCCGCGGCGGCCACCTCGTACGGCGCCCGGTAGCCGGACCGGAGCCTGCGCAGCCCGGGGACCAGCGCCCGCCCGCCGTTCACGTCGCCGGTCCGCCGATCCGTCCGGTCTGCAGGTAGGCCAGCACCGCGAGCACGCGGCGGTGGTGCACGGTGGCGTCAGCGGGCAGGCCGAGCTTGGTGAAGATCGCCGCGATGTTCTTCTCCACGGCCTTCGTGGAGATGTACAGCTCGCCCGCGATCGCGTTGTTCGCACGGCCCTCCGCCATCAGCCGCAGCACGTCCAGTTCCCGTTCGCTGAGCGCGGCGATCGGGGTGTCGGAGTGCCGGGCGCCGCCCTGGACCAGCCGCTTGGCCAGGACCGGCTCGATGACGATCTCCCCTTCGGCGATGCGGCTCAGCGTGTCGCCGAGGACCTGCACGCCCGCGACGCGTTCCTTGAGCCGGTAGCCGATCCGCTCGGAGCCGATCTCCAGCACCCGCATCAGGTAGTGCGTCTCGGCGTAGTGCGACAACAGCAGCAGGCCGATCTCGGGCCGCAGCGCGCGCACGCGTTCGGCGGTGACCAGCCCGCCTTCCGGGCCGGGTGGCATCCGGATGTCCAGGACGGCGACGTCGACCGGGTCGTCGGCGATGGCGGCGACCAGCGCGTCCCCGTCGACGAAGGAGCCCGCGACCTCGTGCCCGGCCGCTTGCAGCAACAGCGCCAGACCTTCGCGGAACAGCGCGCCGTCCTCGGCGACCGCTACCCGCATCGCAGCACCGCCCGGTGCTCGTGCGGCGGCGTGCCGCCTCGTTGCCGGTCGGTGATGCTCACCCGGATGATCCGCCGTCCCCGTACGCGCACCCGCACCACGCTACCGGCAGGCAACGTGGCGAAGTAGTCGGCGATGAGCAGGCCGGCCCGCGCCCCGGTCACCGCGTCGAGTTCGCGGCACGGCAGGTCGAGGAGCAGGTCCAGGCCGCGGCGTTCGGCGACCGCCCGCAGTCCGGGCCCGAGGCCGGCGGAGGCCAGGACGGGTGGGTAGATCGCCGACCCGACCTGGCGCAGCTCGTCCACGACGCGCTGGACCCGGTGCTGTGCGGCGGCGACTCTCACCTGCACCACCGGGTCGTCGGTCAGAGCCGCGACCATGCCCAGCTCCAGTGCCAGCGTCGAGATCTCGGCCACCGCGCCGTCGTGCAGGGTCTGCTCGATGCCGTGGCGCAGCCGCGCGGCGGCATGGTCGGGTGGCCGGAGCGAGCCCGGCAGGAGGGCGCCGGTCCGGCGCAGCCAGCGGACCACGCAGTACACCCGACCAGGCTCGTCGGGTGGCGATCACCGGGGCAAGGGTGCTGCCCCTCGTCGCGAGTAGGGATATCCCCACTACCGTTTCCCGCTGTTCTGTGATCAGCCCGTCGCCCGGTGTGATTGACTGTCCGTTTCGTGGGGCAGGACCAGGACACGGGGGTGTCGTGCACTACGCGGTGGGGATCGATCTCGGCACCACGTTCGCTTCCGCCGCGGTCTCCGACGCGGCCGGGACCCGGATGGTGCCGCTGTCACCCGACATCGTTGTTCCGTCGCTGGCCTACTGCACACCGGACGGCACGCTGCTGACCGGGACGGCCGCCGGGGACGCCCCCGCCGACCCCCAGCGGCTGGGTCGAGGGTTCAAGCGCCGGCTGGGCGACCCGACACCGCTGTTGCTCGGTGGCCGCGCCTACACCCCGACCGCGCTGATGGCCGCACAGCTACGGGCCGTGCTCGACCAGGTCACCGCGGCGATGGGCGGTCCGCCGGCGTCGATCGTGCTGACCTGCCCGGCGATCTGGGGCCCCTACCGGCGGGAGCAGTTCGCCGAGGTCCCCCGGCTGGCGGGCGTCACGGACTTCGGGTTGATCACGGAGCCGGAAGCGGCGGCCACGCACTACAGCCGTGAGCGCGCGCTCGGTGACGGCGAGGTGGTCGCGGTGTACGACCTCGGCGGCGGCACGCTCGACACCACCGTGCTGCGGATGCGCTCGGGCGGCATGGACATCCTGGGCACGCCGGAGGGCTTGGAGCACCTCGGCGGCATGGCCCTCGACGACGCGCTGTTCACCCACCTCGACGAGCGGCTCGACGGCGCGATCGGCCGGCTCGACCCGACCGATCCGGCCCAAGCCTCGGCGCTGGCCCGGATCCGCGCGCTGTGCGTGCGGACCAAGGTCGAGTTGTCGACCGAGCCGGACGTCGCGCTGACCGTGCCGCTGCCGTCCGGGCCGCGCGATGTGACGATCACCCGACCGGAGTTCGACGCGGTGATCCGGCCGTCACTGGAGCTGACCGTCGGCACGCTGAGGCGCACGGTCGCGTCGGCGGGGTTACGCGACGACGAGCTGTCCGCGGTGCTGCTCGCGGGCGGCTCGTCGCAGGTTCCGCTGGTGCGGCAACTGTTGTCCGAGGCGTTCGAGAAGCCGGTGCGGGCGGCCCACCACCCGAAGTTCACCGTGGCGCTCGGCGCGGCGGCGATCGCGGCACGCGCCCTGGCCGACCCGCGGCCGGTCCTCTCCCGCGACGTCGTCGACGCCCCGCCGGTCACCGAGCCGGCACCTCGCCGACCGAAGCGGCCGGTGCTAACGGCCCTCGCTGCGGCGCTGGCGGCGGTTGCCACCCTGGTCGTCGTCCTGGTCACGACCACGACGACCACGCAGGCACCGCCCGAGTCCCAGCCCAGCACCCCCTCCCCGGTGTCCGCGAAGAACACCCCACCCACCTCGACGCCATCGTCCGCGCGGTCGACGCAACCAGGTCCGCCGACCGGGAAGAAGCCCTACGTCGAGCCGCCTCCCAAGGAGATCAGGCTCCGCAACCAGGCGACCAACATGTGCGTGGGGATCCCCGGCGCGGATGCGGGCGCACCGACGAACAACGTCCTCAGACAGTCCAGGTGCGACGACGACCCGGCCGCCAACCAGAAGTGGTTCTACACCGTCCCCCATCCCAAGGCGGCACCGAACGGCAGCGACCTGCTGATGCTCTCGCACATCAAGGACGCGGACGACAACGATCGGTACTGCTTCGACCTTCCCGCATTCGGCGGTCAGCGCGCCGGGACCAAGGCCTTGGTCGCGGCCTGCAACGCCCATCTCGACGACAACCAGCAGTGGTGGCTGGAGCGCGACACGGCGAGCGGCACCGTCCGGATCCACAACCACGCGAGCGGCGGACGTTGCCTCGCGCTCGAGCGCGACGAGGCGTGGCCGGAAGGTGCGCCCGTGACGATCGAGGAGTGCACCGACGACACCTCCCGTTGGTTCATGGTGGAGACCACCGGCCCCTGACCGCTCGCTCCACCGTGCCGTAGGGATATCCCTACCCGCGAACGCGGGACAGCACCCCGACGTCGAGGGATGACCCCAGCGACTTCCCCACCCGGGAACGGCACGCTTTGCCTACCAAGGCAACGCGAGACGGGGAGTCCAGGTGATGGTCGGCATCGGTGAGGCGGCGACCCTCGAACGAAGGGTCGCCGCGGTTGCCGCGATTCGCGACAACGTGGTGGCGGGCAGGTTGTCGCTCGACCCGGAGACGGGCGACAAGATCCTGTCGATGTTGCGCGACCAGATGGACCGGGTGGACGCCTGGTTGCGGGGGACGCGGCAGCTCGCTCGTCGCCCGCCGCTGGGCAGCAACCCTGTCGCGCAGGTGATGGCATTCAAGTTCGAGCACCGGGCGGGTGCCACCGACGGCAGCCTGTCGTTGGCGGGTGTGCTGACGCAGTACCGCCTGGTGCTGGAGGAAGCCCACGCCGCGGTCGACCAGGCCATGAAGCTGTACCGGCGGACCGAAGAGGACCAGGTCCACAGCTTCCGGCAGTTGGCGGACGGGAGCGGCCGGTACCTCCGCTTGGCGGGACGCGTCGATCGTCCCGACGACGCCCCTGTCCCGGATGCGGTCCCCGGCTACACCCGCGAGGTCACGCCGCGGCCGAGCAGCCCCGACCAGTGAGAAATGGACAAGCGAATGGCACAGCAGAACGTGCCCGCCGAGCGCCGGGTCGGCGTGGTCGGCCCCAGCCTCGACGTGGTGCCGACCCGGACCTGGAACTGGGCCGCGTACGACCACCGCACGCTGTACGAGTCGGTGCACGTCGACAACGACCCCGGCCAGGCCGGTGTGCTCGCGCAGGAGTGGCTGGAGTTCGGCGTGGAGATGGCCGATTCCGCGCAGTTGATGCGGGAATGCCTCACCGCCGGTGAGGAAGGCTGGCAGGGGGAGGCGGCCGAGTCGTCCCGCGATGCGATCCGCACGCTCGCCGACTGGAGCGAGGTGGCCGGGCTGACCGCCGCCGTCCTCGGCCAACGGGTGGGCGGGCAGGCGCAGATCATGGCCGAGGCCAGGGCCGCCATGCCGGAACCCGTCGACTTCGACTGGCAGGCGATCCTCCGCGACGGCTTCGCGGCCGGCGGCATGGCCGGTCTGCTGGTGGGGCTGGTGGACATGAAGGCCAAGAGCGACCAGGCGAGCTCGGCCCACCAGCAGGCGGTCCTCGTGATGGCCCGGATGGAGGAGCAGTCCCTTGCGGTGGACAGCGCCTTGCCGTGGTTCACGCCGCCGCCGGACCCGGTCAACGGCAGCACCCCCACGCTGTCGACGTACAGGAAGGCGGAGGACGCCGAGTTGTCGACCGTGTCCGAGTCCTCCCTCCACACGAGGGTGGGAGCGCCTGCCGGGGAGGCCGTCCCCGGCGTGCCGAACAGGAGCGGGGACTGGGCGGGCGGAGGGTGGTCCGACCCCGACGAGCTTCGACCGGCGGGGACGACGGTGGCGCAGGGGGTGACGGCGGCGCCGGGAGGGCTGGGCACACCGGTGCCGCACGTCGGACTACCGGCGGCCACACCGGCACCGCTCCCGTCGATGGATCAGCCGCGACAGGTCCTGGTGCCGACTGCCGCGCCGAACTCCGGGATGCCGAACCCGGACGCCTACCAGCCCGTTGGTACGTCGCGGCACGGTGTGCTCGCCCCGTCCGCGTTCACGCCACCGAACCCGGGAATCACCGGTGGTCTGTCCACTGTGGACCCGCACCGACAGGGATGGACGGCGCCGCAGGGTTCGGCGGGAGGGTCGGTCTTCGGACCGGGCGAGCCCGGTGGACCTGTGCGTTGGGCGCCGGATCGGGATGGGTACCGGCCGGGCGGGACGTCGACGTGGAATTCGAGGGGTACGTCGAACGTCCAGCCGCCCGGTGGCGTGATGCCGCCGAACCGTGATGGCGGCCGGGGCGGGGCGGGGCCGCGGGGTTCGATCACCCTGCCCGTGGAGGGCGACCCGCGCAACCGGATGCCCCACGCCCCACTCGACAGCGGCCACGGCAGGGTGGGCCCGGGGCTTCCGCGAACCGGGCTGCCCGGTGTGCCCGGCCCGGCCGCGACGGCGGCAGCGGACGTGGGGGGCGCGGGCGGTCCCGTTCGCGGCCACGGCGACGAGGACGAGGAGCGCACGGCCAAGTACGTCGGTGGTGAGCGGTTCTTCGAGGTGTCCGACGCCAACGTGGCGCCCTCGGTGATCGGTGGCAAGGCGCCCTGGGAACAGGGGGATCGGTCGTGATCGCACCGGATTTCGTGCTGTCGGCCCGCGAGTTCGACATCCTCTGGGACGGTCTCGGCCTCGGGCCCAAGCCCTACCCGCTGGACGTGCCCACCGTCGGCCGGACCGTCGCGGAACGCGCCGAAGTGGCCGAGCAGGTGTACCGCGACCTCGCCGAACGCGGCCTGGTGACCGGGTGGGAGCCGGACGAGCGGTTGGCCGGGCAGTTGCGGCTGCTGGCCCGGCACGACGTTTCCGTCGACGCGGTGGGCCACCTCGACGGCCCGCTGCGGGCGGTCGCGGTCGGCGACGGGCAGCACGGCGTGCTGGCGGCGTTCGGCGAGGACCAAGTGTGGCAGGTCGGGATCCGCCCGACCGCGCTCGCCGCCTCGATCGTCGCCGTGCTGCCGACGAACCGGACCGGTCCCGGCCGCGCGATGTCGGTGCCGTACCAGGCAATGGTCGCCGCGGTGAGACCGACGACGGACGACGATCCGTACACGTTCCCGTCCACCGGCGACGACCACGAGCGGAGCACGCTGGTCCACGCGGGACTGTCCATTCGGGACGCGGCGGAACTGGCCGAGCTGGCGGCCCACCGTCGTGCCGGCGGCCAGTTCGGGATCTCCCACCACCAGCGGCGATCCCCGGTCGTGGTCACCTGGTTCGACACCGCGAAGGGCCGCTACCTCGCGGTGCGGGACGGCGACTGGGTGAGCTTCGCGCCCGCCGACAACGACCGCCTCAAGGCACGCATCGACCGAATTCTCACCGAGGTGACGCCATGACGACAGCCAACAGCAGCCCGCCGATCGGTTCGCCGGCGTGGCTGGAGGACCTTCAGCAGCGGAGCGCGAAGCTCAGGGAGGACATCGACAACTCGGTGGTCACGCTCAGCTCGCGGGACGAGGCCGTCACCGTCACGGTCGGCCCGAACGGAGCCCTGCACAACCTCAGCCTCGGCCACCGCGCCGCCGCCATCAGCCACACGCAGCTCACCACGCTGATCATGAGCACGGTCCGCGACGCGCAGCGACGGGTGGCGGCGCGGGTGGCGGAGGCGTTCATCCCGTTCGGCGACCCGGCACTGACCGAGCAGACCAAGAACCTGATCACCTACCTGCCGCCGGAGGACGACCCGGACGGCACCGTGACCGGCGACGGACCGCGGGACAGGTTCGTCCCGGAGGAACTGGCCGAGCCGGTGGCCGGGCGACCCGCCCCCGCGCCCCACCCGATGCCCGCGGCCAGGGCACCCCGACGCCGCCCGGCCGAGGACGACACCGTTGACGAGATGGAGCCGTGGTGACGACGTTCGACACGAGTCCGCCCCCGAGCGCGCCCGAAACGTCCCGCGGCTCGGCTGGTTCCGGCCGCACCGGCGGGCCGGAGGGCCAGTTCGCCGTCGAGATCGAGCACCAGGTCAACGTGCTGATCAACGAGGCGAAGCAGGAAGGCGTGCCGATCGTCGGCCACGTCCTGGAAGGCATGGACAACGTCGGTGACGGCGGTGGCCCTCCCGCTGATCCCTTCGCCCAGTTGTTCTCGTCCGGGTTCGGCTGGATGATCGACTCGGTGGGCTTCCTCCGCAACGCCATCGACGAGCTGGACGGTGACGTGGCCGCTTCGCAGGCCGCGGTGGACTCGATGAAGGAGGTTTCCGAGAGCCTGTCCTTCCTCGCGCGAGGGCATCAGGCCGACATCACGTCCCTCCAGGACTGGCAGGGTGATGCCGGGGAGGCGTTCCGCGCCAGCATGAAGCAGCTCCACGAGGAGCTCCTCGGCCTCATGAACGTCGTGCAGGGGTTGGGCACGTTGACCGCCGTGACCATCTCCATGGTGATCACCCTGCGGAAGATCGTCCGTGACCTGGTCGCCGCCGCCCTGGGCTCCATCGTCATCATCATGCTCACCGCGGCCGCGGCGGCGATCTGGACGTTGGGCGCCTCGATCGCGGTGGGCGTCGCCGCGTCGATCGCCGCCGCCGCGGTCACCGCGGTCGAATCCGCCCGCCGCATCACCATGCTGAAGGACGCACTCGGTCGGCAGACCGACCGGATGGGCACCCTGGAGTCCATCGCCGAGGACATCGCCGACGCGCTCAAGCGGTTCGAGAAGGCTGCCGGGCTCCCCACGACCGAAAGCCCGAAGGGCCTCTATCCGCAGGGCGGCACCGGCTCGCTCGGCAAGGTCGGCTCGCTCGGCAAGGTCGGACAGGGCGGTTCGGGGCCTCTCGGCGCCGTGATCCCGGAGAACGCGAAGGGCTTGGAGGGCACGGCATGGGCACCGGCTTCAGCGTAACGGGCGAGGAGATCAACGACTTCGGCAATCGGCTTTCCGGGTCGTCCGAGGTGGTGAGCACGGCGGCGGCGACGTTGGGCACGATCGACGTTCCGCCGGACATGTTCGGCCCGGCCGCCCGCAAGCAGGGTTTCACCGAGGCGATGGCGCAGGCCACGCAGCGGATCACCGAGCTGTTGGAGCGTTCGGCCGAAGCCGTGGAGAACGCCGCTGCGGGCACCAAGGCCACCGCGGCGGACTACGCCGCGGTCGAGGAGCAGAACGCCTCGGCCTTCGGCGGCATCCAAGGCGGCGAGCTGCCGCCCACGCTGCCCGGCGGCGATGGCGGGTACCCGGTCGATCCGATGGTGACCGGTGACGGCGCGGGCTACCCGATGCCGGGCGACGTGTACCCGATGGACCCCATGACGGCCGGTGACGGCACCGGGTATCCGATGCCCGACGAGGACATGGCGTGGACGGACGACACGACAGGGGGTTCCGGCGCTCCGCCGACGGGCAACTTCGTGCCTCCGGGGATGACAAACCCCGCGTCGATGATGCCGCCTGCGGTGCCCGGTGACACGGGGCTGTCTTCCGCGCCGCCGTCGTCGTTCGTGCCGCCACCGGTGTCGCCGCTGCCTTCGATGTCCGGCAGTACGTCACCGGCATCCGCGCCGCCACCGACGTTCACACCGCCACCGATACCGCCGCTCCCGCCGATGCCCGACGGAACGTCACCGGCATCCGCGCCGACGCCGACGTTCACACCGCCGCCGGTGCCGCCGCTCGCGCCGATGTCCGGTGGTACGAGGCCCGCTTCCGCACCGTCGCCGACGTTCACACCGCCGACGTTCACACCGCCGCAGTTCACACCGCCGCAGTTCACACCGCCGTCCACGTCCGGCCACAGGGTTCTGGCGCCCGCGCCGTTCACGCCGCCACGACCGCCGATGCCCGGCACTCAGATCCCCGGTACCAACCTTCGCAGAGACCAGATGCCCGGCATCCCCAAGGTCGAGAACGTCCGCAACCAGCTCGACACCGACCTGGGCACGACGCATCCGACGACCGACCGGGCTTTCCACAAGCTGCTACCGGTCAATCCGCCCGACCTGTCCACCCGTAGTGGCGGTGGCGGGGGCTTCGGCGGCGGTACCCCGCCGGTCCCGAAACTCGGCGACATCGGGTACGGCGGTGGTTCCGGCGGTGGTTTCGGCGGCCCACCGCCGCCCGGTCCGGCCGCCACCGTCAGCAGCCTGAGCCCGGCGCCGTCCGGCACCACGCCCGTTCCCTCCGGAGGCGGACCGCAGCTCGGCGTGCCCGGTGATTCCGGCGCCCCGCCCCAGGGCGGAGGCGCGGGCGGCCCGGGCGCCGGTGGTCGCCAAGGCGGTGACCAGGAGCGCAAGACGGCCTCGTACATCAAGGGCGAGGACCTGTTCTCCATGACCGAGGTGAACCCACCGCCCCCGGTGATCGGTGACACGCCGCCGCCCACGCCCACTCCGCCCCCCGCCGACTAGCCCTACCGCGAGGACGACCGCACCATGACCACATTCGAACCGGGGCCCGCCCCGGGCACCGCACCAGGCTTCGACATCGACCTCACCGCGTTGGTCACGCACCAGCAACACCTCGGCGCGGTCCTGGACCAACTGGCGGACGCGCTGCGGGCCGCGTCCGACGCGCACCTGCCCGAGGAGGCGTTCGGGCCGTTCTGCGCCCCGCTGGCGGCGGCGATCCTGCCGGCGGCCGAGGCGGCGCGGGGCGCGTTCGAGCGGGCCGTCGAGTCGGTGAGCGCCCATCAGGACGGCATGCTGCGCACCGTTCGCGACTACGACGAGGCCGAGCGCGCCAACGCGGACCTGCTGGGCATCCGCGAACTGGAGCCGTGATGACAGAGCCGACGACCACCACTCCCCCGTCACTCAAGGGACTGCGCCCGGCCGACGAGCTCCGCGCGATCAAGGAATCGGTCCGGCGCAACGACTGGGTACAACCGGACAGCGTCGTGGTGCCCGGCGGCACGTCCGCGCTCGGCCCGGCCCCGGATCCGGTCGACGCGTTGTCGAACACCAACATCCCCGGCCTGCTCGATCAGCTTCGGCCGTTGCGCGAGCCCCAGCAGTGGTTCGCGGGCGACCCGGCCGCGGTCACCGAGTACGCGGAGAAGTGGCAGCGCGTGGCCGACCTGGCACGGGAAGCCGGCACCCGCTTCGACACCAGCGTTCGCCGGCACACCGCGGACTGGGGAGGCGAGGCGGGAGAGCAGTACCGGGAGAACGCCGCCACCCAACAGGACGACTTGGACCTGGTGGTCGAGGCGGCGGAGTCGATCGTCGCCCTGGTGACCGCCGCCGGGGACCTGGCGGGCAGCACCCGTACCCAGATCCAGGAGTCGGTGACCGAGTGCGTCAACGACATCATCACCCGACTGCCGGACTACTACAACGTCCTCAACTCCGGCCACCCGGCCGCGCTGAACCACGTGCTCGCCGACGTCGCCGCCATCGTCGAAGCCTGGTCCTGACCTCACGAAGCCGACTCCAGCCACGACGAAGGAGATGTCCGGTGCCCACAGCCGGCCGCGGCAGGACGCCGCCCACCTCGAACCGGGGAAATCACAGGAACCCGAACACGCCGAACACCTCACGAGGGCGCGGCAACCCCGCGTCGCGAGGACGCGGCAGCCCCGCGGCACCAGGGCGCGGCAGCCCTGCGGCACGAGGACGCGGTGGGGACAACTCCGGGATCACTCGCATCGTGACCGGTTCGATGGGCAGTTCCGCGAACCTGTCCGGATCCGCTCGAGCGATGCAGCACAACATTCGGGGAACCGCCCGAGGGGCAGGCCGCGGGAATGGCCGGTCCGGTCCCGTCGCGGGCACGGGCCGGGGCTCGTCGGCGGGTGGGTCGCCGACGTCGACCCCGGTCGCGGGCCGTGGTGCCGGCCGAGGTCGAGCAGCGAACACCAGCGGGGGAAATTCCCAACCGATCCCCATCGTCACCGGAACACGACCACCCGCTACCACCGGAGGATCCGCCGCGCCGGCCCCGGGTACCGGCCGGCCTTTGTGGTCGAGCATGGCGGCCAGACCTGGCGTGGTCCCGTCGGTCCAGACCCCACAACCCAGATATCAGCCCACGGGTGAGCCACCGCGGTCAGAACCGTCACCCCCTGCACACATGCTCGGAGACACCCAGCACGGCAGTGACCGGCTCGGGGAGCGCTCTCGCAGGCACCGCGAGCGTCACGAGGCGTTCACCAACCCGCGCAGGCGTATTTGGCAGCCGGAGCACAACACATTCATGTACGTCGGCCACAACGGCGTGAGGGTAGTCCTCAACAGGCACGGGTCGGTCGTAACGTCCTGGCACCCAGAAGACTTCCATGAAGGGAATGACGGTGGAAACCGCGGATGAGGTGGAACGGCTGCTCGCCGAATGGCGGGCCGGGGTCGCCGAGCAGGCCCAGCGGTTCGACGCGGCGCGCCGCGCGATCGATGACGTGTCGGTGACCGAGACCGCCGCAGGCGGAGCCATCGTGCTGACCGTGGCGTCCTCCGGGATCCCCACCGACCTGCGTCTGGGTGGCGACGTCGACCGGATGAAACCTGACCAGGTCGCCGCGCAGATCATGGCCTGCCTGCGGCGCGCCCAGGCGCGGCTGGCCGACCGGGTGGGCGCTGTCGTCGCCGACGCGATCGGTGACGCGGCCGGCGGCCAGGCCATTGCCGAGGAGTACCGGAACCGCTTCCCGCCGCTGATCGACGTGACCGGCGAGCCGCCGTCGCCGTGGACGGAGAACCTCGGTTTCGGACTGTCCGACATGGACAGCGAGCCGGAACCAGCCACCGCCACCTCGGTCCGGGATCGCCACCCGCACCCTCCCGCGATGGCCACATCCGCAGCCCAGACCAGGATGAGGCGCCCCGCGCCGCACGACAACGACGACGAGGACTGGGAGGCGCCACTGTGGTGATCGCGTGGTCCTCATCGAGCCACCGGACTCCCAGCGGTATACCTGGCGAGGGCACGCCGCCGATCGCGGACGGGGTGGTGTCGAGCAGAACGGCCGGAGGGGCACGGATTACGTGCGGGCGGGACGGCGATAGCATCGGGGCAGTATCGGGGCCGGTGACCAGCGTGCAAGCATGGCGGGGAGGCAACGGTGTGGGTGTGGAAAGTGGTGGCGTTACTGGGAGGTCTCGTCACGCTCGGGTTCGGCATCCATGAGGCCATGACCCAGCACCGCCTCCTGCGCGAGGGGATCCGCGTCAGGGGTCTGGTGGTCCGCCACCGTGTGGACCACAGTCACGATGACCCCGTCTACTTCGCGGTGGTCGAATTCGTTGATGCGCGGGGTATTCGGCACACGTTCCAGTCCAGCACATCCGGAGTCAAGGGCCTTCCGGTGGGCGGTGAGGTCCCGGTGCGCTACCTGCCCGACGCCCCGCAGCGCGCGCGAATCGATCACAGCAGGATACGGACCTGGCAGGTGCTGTTCCCTCTCGCCGGCGGCACCGTGATCACGGCCATCATGAGCTGGGTGCTCGCCACCGGCCCTTGACCTGCGCCACGGCTCGGGCCTGCCAGGAGCTCTTCAACCGGGTGGGCAGGCCGGGTCGAGCACCTGTCGCGGTGGTTCGGCGTGGCGTGAGGTGTTCGGCGGGCCGCTCCTGCCGTTCGTCGGCAGCGGTGGCCCGACGATCGGTGTGATCCGGTCGCGCGGTGGGTTTCGGCCGGTTGGTCCAGCTTCTTTCGTTTTCTTGACCAGGTGCGACGTCCACGATTATGGTCTAGACCACGCCACGGTGAGTGCCAGTGCCCTGCGTGCTGTCACCCGCCGGGCGATCCCACCGCCGGGGATTCGGAGCGTGCCCGGGGAAACCTCGGGTTCCCTGCGAAGGAGCTGGACAATGGGTTTGAGACGGAAACTCGCGGTGTTCCTCGCCGGTGTCGGGATCGCCCCGTTCATCGTCGTGGTGGCAGCCGGAACGGCCAGCGCGCACGGGTACATCAGCTCGCCGCCGAGCCGGCAGGCGATGTGCGCGTCGGGTCGGGTCAAGCAGTGCGGCGACATCATCTACGAACCGGCCAGCGTCGAAGGCCCGAAGGGCTTGACCAACTGCCACGGCGGCGACGCGCGCTGGGCTCCGCTGAGCGACGAGAGCAAGCCGTGGCCGGCGACGACGGTCACCGACAACGTGTCGTTCAACTGGGTCATCGAGGCCAACCACGCCACCACCACGTGGCAGTACTTCGTGGGCGGCACGAAGATCGCCGAGTTCAACGACCACGGCCGCCAGCCCGGTGCGACCGTCACGCACGCGGTGAGCCTGGGTGGCCGCACGGGCCGGATCAAGGTCCTGGCCGTGTGGAACATCGCGGACACGGCGATGGCCTTCTACTCGTGCGTCGACCTCCAGGTCGGCCCTGGTGGTCCCGACCCGACGACGACCACACGTCCGACCACCACCACGACGCCGACCACGACCACGACGCGTCCGACGACCACGACCACCACTCCCCCGTCGGGTGGCGCGTGGACGGCGGGCACCGCGTACGCGACCGGCACCCAGGTGACCTACGGCGGCTCGTCTTACCGCTGCCTCCAGGGCCACACCGCGTTGACGGGGTGGGAACCCCCGACCACACCGTCCCTGTGGCAGCGGCTCTGACCGTCCACAGCGGGTGATCCCCTCCGGCCGGGACGACGCACGTCGTCCCGGCCGGACCCGTCAGCGTCCCGGCCACGCCGAGCTGACCAGTGCGGAGGATCGGGGCACCCAATCACCGCCTACACGCCCGCGGAACTGCTGATCGGCGGCCTGTTGTGGACCCGCAAGCGGTGGTTGAGCTGATCCGTCGTTCTCCTGCGGAACCTTGGACATGAGCACTGCTCGCAGGGCGGATGGTCACAACACCGAGTCGGTCCTCGCTGGTACCGGGCGTTGTCCCCTGTGGCTGAGAGCTGGTTCGTAGACTCGACCAATGGCCAGTGGTCGAGTGGTGGCGGGCCGTTATCAGCTGGAGGAGCAGCTCGGTGAGGGGGGCATGGGGGTCGTGTGGCGTGCCCTGGACCTGGAGCTGGGCCGCCCGGTGTCGCTCAAGCAGTCGCTCGGCGACGACGTCGGGCAGATCCGGAGGGAGGCACGGATCGGTGCCGGGCTGCTGCACCCCAACGTCGTCACGGTGTTCGACACCGTCGTGGACGACCGGGACACGCGCTGGCTGGTGACCGAGTACCTGACCGCGCGGAGCCTGGAGCAGATCATCGAGGCCGAGGGCCCGCTGCCGCAGGAGCGGGCCCGGCGGATCGGCGCGCAGCTGGCCGCCGCGCTCGCTGCCATGCACGCCCGCGGCATCGTGCACCGCGACCTCAAACCGGGGAACGTCCTGGTGACTGCGGACGACGTCGCGAAGCTCACCGACTTGGGCATCGCCCGGTGGACCGAGGTCACTCGCACCGGTGGTGCCCAGTTCGCCGGCACGCTCGGTTACGTCGCGCCCGAGGTCGCCGCCGGGGGTGAAGCCGGAGCGGCGGCGGACTTGTTCTCGCTGGGCGCCACCCTCTACGCCGCCGTGGAGGGCCGGTCCCCGTGGGGGTCGGGCGAGGACGGGCCGTTCGTGCAGATGCGCCGTGCGGCCGGGGGCCGGCCGGAGCCGATGCGGCTGGCCGGGGAGCTCGCCCCGGTCCTCCGGGAGCTGATGAGGCAGGACCCGGGCGACCGGCCCAGCGCGGCCGAGGCGGGCGCTCTCCTCGCCGGTGACCTCCCCACGCCCGCCGGCCGGTTCCGGCGGCGATTATCGCGCCGCGGACGTCGTGCGTTGCTCCTGGTCGGCGCCCCGGTCGCCGTGGCCGCGCTGGTCGCGGCTTTCGTCGTCGCCCAGCCGCCGCCTCCCGCCGCCACGGTGCACGGACCGGGCACGCTCGGCGACGACCCGGCCGCGGCGGATCCGTGCGCCGCTATCTCGACGGACGCGCTCTCCCCGTTCGGCCGACCCTTCGTCGACCCCGAAGTGCTCAACTTCGGCAACTGCGTGGTCACCACCGAGCTCGCCAACGGCGCCGGCCAGGTCCAGACGACGCTGCAGCTGACCACACCGCTGCGCTACCCGTCACGAGTCCCGATCTCCGGGAAGGTGGGCGACGTCGAGCGTTCGCAGGCCGGTGACGACGCCTGCGAGCGGAGCATCTCGCTGGCCGACACCAACCGCGTCGTCGTCACCACGCGTCCGCTGAACGGCCTGCGGGGCGCACCGCTGTGCGCCGTCTCCGAATCGGTGCTGTCCGACGTGCTGTCGATGCTCGCCAACGGACCGCTCCCCCGGCGGGCCCGGCCGTTCGCCCCGTGGTCGCTGGCTCGCGTGGACGCCTGCGGTCTGCTCGACGCGGCGGAGGTCGACGCGGTGCTGGGACGGGTCAGGCGCGCCGACGCCGAGTTCGGCGGCTGGGGCTGCACCTGGCAGAAGGACCAGCGCACCGTCACCGTGCGGTTCAGCCGGGAATGGCCGATCGAGCTGGACGAGGAGGTGCTCGGGGAGCGCATCCTCGTCGGCGACCGCAACGCCGTCGTGGGCGTCGTGCCGGGCGTCCCGCCCAAGTGCGGTGTCCAGGTGGTGCACAAGTTCTACACCCCCGAGCAGCCGGTGCTGCGCGGCACCGAACCCCACCGCGAGGAGATCGCCGTGGTGACCGTGGAGGACGCGGGCGCGGCCGACGCGACCGCGCTCTGCGGTCCGGCCCGCACCCTGGCGAACGCGCTCGTGCGGCGGCTGCCGTGAGCGGGGACCCCTCCCCGGTCGGGAGCGGTAGAAAAGGCGGCAGGGCAGCACCGGAGCCGCCGCCGCGCCGGGGAGGGGGAGGGCGACCACGGGGGGTGGCCCCGGCGCGGAACCGGTGCCGGCCCGCCGTGCCCGTTCCGGTGGTCGGTAGGGACCTCCGGAAGGGGCACGGCTCCCACACCGCGCCCCGGTTGCGACCAGGCCACCACCGGGCGGACCAGCGCACCTCCGTCCGCCGACCACGACACCCGCGCCTGCGAAAGAGGTGACCATGGCCATCGGGCAACTGGACCCGCACCAGCAGCGCAGCCTCCGGCTCGGCGTGGCCGAGACCCCTCCCGGCACCTTGAGCGCGCTCACGGTCACCGGAGGTGTCACGGCGGCGCCCACCCCCGGGAAGCGGTTGAGCTTCGGGCGCAACCGGCTGGAGGTCGACGTCTGCGTCGGCGAGGACGACCTGCGCATCAGCCGGGTCCACGGCCTGCTCACCCGCCACCTCGACCACTGGTGGCTGACCAACACCGGCCGTTCGCCGATCCGGCTGTCCAACAGCGTCCTGCTGCACCGCGACAACAGACCGCTGCTCCTGTCGACCGGCTACACGGCCCTGTTCCTGCGCGGCACCCGCACCCGCGAGCACCTGCTGGAACTGCACGTCAGCGACGACGAGACCCCTGCGGCACACCCCCGGCCCCAATACCCGACGGTACCGCCGAAGCGCTGGCGCCTCACCGCGGAGGAGCACCTCGTGCTGGCCGTGCTGGGTCAGCGCTTCCTCACCTACGACCCGCAGCCGCTGCCGCTGCCCCGCCACCAGGCGGCCGCCGAGCTCGCCGAACGCCGACCGGGCACCCACTGGACCGCGAAACGCGTCGAGCACATCGTGTCCCGCGTCCGGCAGCGCCTGTCCGACGCGGGCGTGCAGGGGCTCAAGCGCGAGGAGGTCGGCGAACCGGTCGGCCTGACGCTGACGGTGAACCTCATCCGGGAACTCGTGCTCTCCACCACCCTGGTGCCGATGGACCTGGAGTGGCTGGAACACCCGGAACCGTGAACGAGGACGGGTCGACGCCACGTCCTAGTCCACCCGGTCCGGGTCTCAGGTGGTGGCGCAGGGCACGACGACCAGGCTGGGCCGCGGCTGGTTGTCGTGCTGGGTGATGATGAACAGCCGGTTGAGGTCGGCCGCCCAGGCCGACCCTCGGGGCGCGGCCTGTTCACCCGACCCAGTGATGAGCGTTCACAACCCACCGCAGCGCGACAGAACAGCGGGTAAAGGTACCGCTTCGCGTCCACGCTGCTGAGGGTCTACAGCGAGCAGGGCAGTCCAATGTATACGGTGACTCCCGCCGAGCCGTGCTCTGTCCGTCGACTCCGGGCCCACGTCACCCGAAGGTGGCAGGCAATTTGCCGGCCGTCGTTCATCTTGCTTGCATTCCGCAGTCGCTCCATCGACGGTCACGAGAGGCTGCTCCATGCGCGTTGCGCTAACCGGTGCCACCGGTTTCCTCGGTACCCGGCTCGTGCGCGAACTGCTGGCCCGACACGAGGCGATCACGATCCTCACCCGTGCGGGCGGCGCCGACCCGGTGGACCGCATAGCCCGAGTCCTGGACGCCATCGGCGCTCCCGAGCCGCGCCTCGCGGAACGTCTGCAAGTCGTCGAGATCGAGCTCACCCAGCCGGGCCTGGGGTTGTCCACCGCCGTTTTCCGGGAGCTGGCCGACGAACTCGACGCAGTCTGGCACTGCGCCGGCGATATCGACCTGGAAGCCGACCTCGCCAGGGTGCGCGCGGTCAACGTCGAGGGCACGCGGAACCTGTTGGCGCTGGCCGCCGCCGGGCGGCGCGATCCGCTGTTCTGCCACATCAGCACCGCCTTCGTGGCCGGTGCACGCCGGACCGGCCTGGTGTACGAGGACGACCTCGACGGCTCCTGCGGGTTCGAGAACGCCTACGAGCGGTCCAAGTACGAGGCGGAACTGCTGGTGCACTCCTGGGCCGCGGCCCACCGCCGCTCCGCCGTCGTGCTGCGGCCCAGCATCCTGGTCGACGACCGGGCCGCCCGACCTGACCTGCCCACGCACCCGCTCCAGACGTTCGCCCGGACCATCGGGATGATCCTGAAGCAGGCCGCATCGCTCGACAGGTCGCTCCTGGAGCCGGGCCGCGACCCCGTTCGGCTCCCCGGCGCTCCCCGCGCCCACCTCAACCTCATCCCGGTGGACGAGGCGGCTTCGGCCATGGTCGAGCTGGCCCGGGTGCGGCCTGTTCGCGGTGTGGACACCTACCACGTGGTCCACCACCGCGACGTGACTGTGGCCGACTTCCAGCGCGCGTTCGGCGAAACCTCCCGCACCCGCTTCACCCTCGTCCAGGGGACGCCGGCCCGCATGACCGAGCTGGAAGCCGAAGTCCGCGAGCTGGTGACGACTCTCATGTCGGGATTCCTGCCCTACCTGGGACACCAGCGCCGCTACGACGACACGCGCGTGCGCAAGGTGCTCGGCAGGTCCGCCGGCACGACGCAGGTGGACACGGACTATCTGTTGTCCGGGCTGCGCACCGCCTCCTCGCCCGTCGAGGCCACCCGATGACGCCGCCCAAGCCGCTCACCGGTCTGGAGGCGGGTTTCCTGGCCTACGCGTCGCGTCCCACGCCGATCAACCTGCAGATCGGCGGGTTGGCCCTGTTCACCGGCACCCCTCCCGAGGTCGAGGCGGGCCGGCGGTACTTGGCGTCCTGGGCCGACGAGGTGCCCGCGCTGGCGCAGGCGCTGCACGGCGCGGGACGGCGAGCGCGGTGGGTCGTCCAGCCGGTGCTCGACCCCGAACTGCAGTCGGGGGTCTGGGACGCGCGGCCGGGCGGGTTGCGCGACGCGGTGGACGCCATCATGGCCCAGGAGCTGCCGCCGGGAGCCCCGCCGTGGCAGTGCTGGCTCATCCGGGGGTACGCGGAGGGCGAGTGGGCCATCCTGGTGAAGGCCCACCACGCCCTGCTCGACGGCGCCTCGCTGATCCAGATGGCCTGTCGCCTGCTGGGAGGGGCACCGGACAACCGAGCCCCGCGTCGGCCTCGGCGCAAGCGCAGGGCCGACCTCATCGTCGTCGCCCGCGGCCTGCTCCGCTACGCGATGCGGTTCCTGCCGCCCGCGAACGGTTCCTTCGCGTTCGAGGGCACCGGAGAACGGCGCTTCGCGTGGGCCACGATCCCGCTGGCCGCGCTGCGGCGGGTGGCCGACCGCCACGGGTGCACGGTCAACGACGTGTTCCTGGCGGCGCTGACCACCGTGCTGAGGGAATGGCCGCACACGCCTTGGCGGAAAGGCCCACGGCCGGTCTGGACGCTGGTCCCCGCCGACCTCCACGAACGCGAAGGCGTCGACGAGCCGGCGGCCAAGGTGGTCAACCTCAGGGTTCCGCTGCCGTGCCACGAGCCGGACCCCCGGCGTCGGCTGGAGGCGGTGGCCCGCGCGACGGCGATCAGCAAGCGCAGCGGCCACATCGCCACCGGGGCCGCCGGAAGCCGTGCCCTGCCGGTCCGGTTCGTCAGCACCATGCTCCGACTCACGTTCTCCCGCCTGCACATCGACCTGCTCGCCAGCAACATGCGCGGCTCCCGGCAGGCGCTGGAGTACCAGGGCTCGCCCATGACCGGGATGGCGCCGCTCGGCTTCATCCCGCGCGGGCACCCCTTCGCGGCGTTCCTCCTGTCGTACTCCGGTCAGGCCTGCATCGGGTTCGCCCTCGACCCGGCGCTGCCCGACGGCAACGCGTTGTGCCGGCTGTGGGAGCAGGCCGTGGAGGAGCTGGACGTCGTCGCGCCCGATCAGGAACCACGAGAAGTCCACAGCTGAGCAGTCCAACGCCTCTCGGCAACGGCCGCCGCGCTCTCCGCTCCAGCGCCACCCGGGTTCGGGTGGCCCGCTGGAGCGGAGAGCGCGGCGTTCCTCGGCGATACCGTTCCTCGGCGGTACCGGGGTCAGACCGCGCGGTCGGCGGTGGCCACCCGGATCAGGTGGTCAAGAGCCAACTCGGCCATCGTGGAGATCCGGCCGGCGGTCTGGAGCAGTTCCATCGGTGACGCCTGGTACCCGAGCCTTTGGCGCAGCACCACCAGCAGCTCCATGCCCATCAACGAGTCCACGCCCAGTTCGCTGAGCGATTTGGTGCGGTCGACGCGGTCGGGTGTGGTCTGCATGATGCCGGCCACCTCGGCGACGAGCACGTCCTCGATCAGCCGCAGTGCCTCGGCGCGGGGGTAGTCGTCGATGCGGCGCAGGAGGTCGCGCAGGTCCTGCTGCCCTTCACCGGCGTCCTCGGGCAGCAGCCCGGCGAGCCGGGGCGAGGCCAGTGCCGACAGCACGGTGGCCGCCTGCTCGAACCGGAAGTCACCGACGGCGACGACATCCGCTTCCGGCACGCACAACAGGTCTTCCAGGGCGTCCAACGCCCGGCCGGAGTGGCACGGCGTGAGGCCGAGCTTGGTCAGCTGCTCCCCCATCGCTTCGCGCGCCACGTAGCCGGTGTCGGCGATGGCTCCCCACTGCACGGCCAGCGCGGGCCGTCCGCGCCGCCTGCGCGCCCGGGCCAGCGCTTCCAGGAACAGGTTCCCGGCGACGTAGTTCGCCTGCTTGAAGTTGCCGACCAGGGCCGCGCCGGAGGAGTACAGGACGAAGAAGTCCAGGTCCAGCCCGTCGGTCAGCTCGTCCAGGACGAGCGCGCCACGCAGCTTGGGGTCCACCGCGGTGTGGAACGCGCGGTCGTCCAACTCGTCCAGCGGACGGTCGTCCAACGCCATCGCGGCGTGCACGACACCGCGCACCGGGTGGCCCGCGGGGACCGACGCGAACACCGCCGCCATGGCCGACCGGTCGGTCACGTCGGCCGCGTGGACGTCCACCCGCACACCCCGTGCGGCGAGTTCGGCGGTCAGGTCCCGGGCTTCCGGCGACGCCTGGCCGCGCCTGCCGACCAGCACGAGCCGCCGGGCGCCGCGGTCGACCAGCCGGCGCGCGGTGGCCGCGCCGAACCCGCCGAGCCCCCCGACGACCAGGTAGGTCGCCCCGGGGTCGAGCGCGAGCCGGCCGGGTGCCCGTTCGACGGGCACGGGCTCGTCGAAGGACACCACGACCTTGCCGATGTGGCGGGAGTGCTGCATCAGCTTGAACGCGTCCTCGATGCGCGCCGCCGGGAACACCCGGTGCGGCAGGGGCACGTAGTCCCCGGCGGCGACGCCCGCGAACACCTCCTCGGCGCACCGCACGGCGAGGTCGCGGTCGTGGTGTGCCAGGTTCGCGATGTCGACGGTGAACAGGCTGACGTTGTCGCTCAACGGCCGCATCGCCAGTCGGGAATCCTGGTAGATGTCCCGCTTGCCGATCTCCACGAACCTGCCGCGCGGGGCCAGCACCTCCAGGCTGCGGGCCAGCCCCTGACCGCTGAGCGAGTTGAGCACGACGTCCGCGCCGCGCCCGTCGGTGATCCGCAGTACGTCGTCGGCGAACTTCAGGCTGCGGGAGTCCACGACGTGGTCGACCCCGATGGCCCGCAGGTAGTCCCGCTTGAGCTCCGAGCCGGCGGTGGCGATCACGGTGGCCCCGGTCCGGCGGGCCAGGTGGACCGCCGCGGCGCCGACACCACCCGCCGCGCCGTGCACCAGCACGGTCTCCCCCGCCCGCAGCCCGGCCAGTCCGCGCAGGCTGTGGTGCGCGGTGGTCCAGGCGACCGGGATCGTGGCCGCGTCGGTGCAGGTCATGCCGTCCGGAACCGGGGCGAGCTGCTCGACCCTGGCGAGCACGTGCGCGGCGAACGACCCGGGAGCCGTGCCGAAGACCCGGTCGCCGGGCCGCACGTCCGGCACGTCCGGCCCGACGGCGGTGACCTCGCCCGCGAACTCCAGCCCCAGCGACGAGGTCGAGTCGATGCCCGCCGCCGCCTCCGCGGCCGGGGGCAGCAACCCCGTGGCCACCATGACGTCCCGGTAGTTCAGGGCCGCCGCCGCCACCCGCACCACGACCTGCCCGGCGCCGGGCGTCGGGACCTCCTGCTCGACCCAGGACAGCCGGTAGAACAGGCTCGGGTCGCGGACCACCAGGCGGGCCGACGGCGCGTCCACGCGGGTCGGGGTGCGGGTGGGCACCGTCCTCGGGACGAAGCGACCCGACGCCGTGAGCACGATCTCGTCCTCGTCGGACGGGTCGAGCAGTTCGGCGACGAGTCGCCGGGCGGAGCCGGCCGGGTCGTCGCCGTGGTCCCAGGACACCCGCCGGACGGCCACCGCACGGTTCTCGTTGCCCAGGGTCCGGGCGGTCCCCCACGTCGCGGCGTCCACGAGCGTCGCGGCGTCCGCCGGCGGGTCGGGCGACTCGGGTGCGGGCAGGGCGCCCGAGGGGCGCGCGACGACCCACAGCGGCAGCGGCCCGGCCTCCCGTCGACCCGCGGACGCGCCGAGGTCCCGCAGGATCGCCGCCGCGCGCACCGCACGGTCCGCGGCCTCGCCCGAGGTCCCGCCGAGCACGACGGCGACACCATCCGCGTCGGCCGCGGCCGTCTCCCAGCCCGGGGCACCGGGGGTCACCGCCGTGGTCCCGGCTCCCGCCGCGCGCAGGGCCGACACCACGGCCTCCGCCCGCTCCCGGTCCTCGGGGTCCTCCACCACGACCACCCACCGCTCGGTCGTCGTCGGGCCGGTGCACTCCGGGGTGTCGCCGCCGACCGCGGCCGTCAGGACCGAGAACCCGGTCCGCGTGTCGTCCTCGACCACGTCGACCCGGTCGAACCCGCTTGCGCGCAGCAACTCCGTCCACTGCGCGACGGGGACCAACGGCGAGTCCGGCCCCGAGGAGACGTCGGTGCACGACCAGAAGCGCTCCGACAGCCCCGCCGTCAACGCCACCATCGCCACGTCGTGCGTCTCCAGCGCGATCAGCCGCCCGCCGGGACACAGCACGCGGGCGACCCGGCCCAGGCCGGCGCGCAGGTCGGTCGCCGCGTGCAGCGCGTGGGCGGCGATCACCAGGTCGAACTCGCCGTCGGCGAACCCCTGCCCGGCGGGGTCGGAGTCCAGGTCGAACGTCCGGAACTCCACGAAGTCGCAGGAGCCGAACCTGGTCCGGGCGGCGACGGCGCCGCTGGACGCGTCGCCGACGACGTACCGCGTGCGGTCGGCGGGCAGGACCGGGAGCACGGAACCCGCGGTGCCGCCCGTGCCCGCGCCGACCACCTCCAGGACGCGCAGCGGGCGATCCGCGGGCCAGTCGTCGACGACGGCGCGCACCAGGTCCCGGACCGCCGCGTGGTAGGACGCGGTGACCGGGTTGAGGTCGTGGAAGCAGGAGGCGATCTCGGTGTCACCGAGGCCGAGGTCGCGCAGGTCCGCCCGGCCGCACAGGACGTCGGCGAGGTTCAGGCCGCACCCGAGGTGCAGGGCCAGGACCCCCGCGGCCTCGGGCAGGGCCTCGTGGCGTCGGGCGAACTCCTCCAGGCCGGGTGCGCCGAGCAGGTGCCAGACCTGCCCTTCGGCGCGGACCAGGCCGTGGCCGGACGCCGAGCGCAGCAGCACCTCGACCAGTCGCCGGTAGTGCGGCAGCACGCCGGCGGCCTGCAGGTCGTCCACGGTGAACGCTGCCCGGCCGGGCAGCAGCGACTCGACGGCCCGCACCACGAACCGGGCCCCGGCCTCGGTCGCCAGCCCCCGCACGGCGGCGTGGCAGGCGGGCGGGCGCACGGTCACCGGCGGCAGGGCAGGCGACGGCCACGGCCGCGCCTGCTCGCCCGGGCGGGGTGCGGCCCGCAGCACGGTCTCCAGCCGCGGCAGTTCCGGTCGCAGCACGGCGCCGAACGACTGCAGTCGGCACCCCGTCAGCTCGACGGCCACCTCGCCGGCGGCGTCGAGCACGCTGACGTCCCAGCACACCTCGCGCGCGGTGTGGGAGCGGACCGCGACCCGGATGCGTCCGATGGCGGTGGGCTGCCGCCACCGTCGGACGCGTTCCACCGACGAGGGCAGGTACGCCCGGCTGTCCGGCGCGTCGAGCCCCAGCAGCGGGATACCGGCCTGCAACGCCAGGTCCAGCAGCGCCGGGTGGGCCTCGTAGTCCTCGCACGGCGACGGGAACTCGTAGTCCGCCCACGCCTCGTCGCGGCGGACGCGGATCTCCCGCAGCCCCCGGAACGCCGGGCCGTAGGTGATGCCCGCCTGGTCGCAGGCGGCGTAGTGCTCCTCGGCGGAGACGTGCCGGGCCGGTTCCGCGGGCTCCCGCGGCGCCACCGGCGCGTCGGCGGCCAGGCGGCGGACCCGTCCCCTGGCGTGCACGGTCCAGTCGCCGTCGTCGCCCTGCCTGGACGCCACCCGGAACAGGCCGTCCTCATCGGACAGCGACACCTGCGTCCGGACGTCCATGGTCGGCAGCCAGGACAACGCGAGCGCGCGGGCGATGTCCAGGGAGGTCACCTCCACCCCGTCGCCCAGCGCGTGGCGGCCGGCGGACAGCGCCATCTCGACGTACCCGGTCGCGGGCACCACGACCGACCCACCCACGCGGTGGTCGGCCAACCAGGGCGTGCGGACCGGCTCGACGGTGGCGATCCACGTCGGTTCGAGCACGGGCATCCGCTCGCCGAGCAGCGGGTGGTCCAGCCGTCCGGTGCCGCTGGTGCGCACCCACGTCTCGGGCGCGCCCTTCCAGTGCGGCTCGCGCTGCCACGGGTAGGCGGGCAGGTCGCGCACCCGGCCGCGGACGGGGAAGTACCGGTCCCACCGCACGGCGCCGCCGGCGGCCAGCACGCCGGCGACCGCCCGGTCCGCCAGCGTCCGCCCGGTGCCGCCGCGGTTCATGGTGACCACCGTCCGCAGCGGCTCGCCGCCGACGCGGCGCAGGTAGCCGGTGAGCACCGGGTGCGGGCCGATCTCGACCACCACCCCGATGCCCCGCTCCGCGAGCGCCGAGGCGGCCTGGTCGAACAGGACCGGCTGCCGGACGTTGCGCCACCAGTAGCCGGCGTCCAACTCCCCGGCGCCCACCGGCCGCCCGGTGACGGTCGAGAGCATCGGGACCTCGGGTTCGACCGACCGCACGTCGGCCAGGCGGGTGCACACCCGGTCCTCGACGGGGTCCATCGCGGGGCTGTGGAACGCGTAGTCCAGGTCCAGTTCACGGGCGAACACGTCGTTGGCGATCAACTTCTCGACCAGCCGGGTCACCGCATCCGCGGCGCCGGCGACCGTCACGTCCTGACGGCTGTTGACCGCCGCCAGCGCCAGTTGACCCGGGAACTCGGCCAGCGCCTCCTCGGCCCGGTCGCGGGGCAGGCCGATGGCAGCCATGCGGCCGGCGCCGGCGGTCCGGGCCTGGGCGAGGCTGCGCTCGGCCACCACCCTGGCGGCGGTGCCCAGGTCGAGCGCGCCCGCCGTGCAGGCGGCGGCCACCTCGCCGACGCTGTGCCCGAGCACCGCGCTCGGCACGATCCCGCGTTCCCGCAGCAGCGCGACCAGTCCCATTTGGACGGCGAACAACAAGGGCTGGGCGACCGCGGTGTCGTGCAGCCGGTCCACCGTCGCAGACAGCTCCTCGACCACCGACCACCCCAGGTGCGGCGCGAGGGCGGCGTCGACGGCCTCCACCGCCGCGCGGAACTCCGGTTCGCCTGCCAGCAGGTCGCGGCCCATTCCGAACCACTGGGAACCGTTGCCGGAAAAGGCGAACGCCACGCCGTCACGCCCCGTGGCCGCGTCGAGCGCGCCCGGGACCTCGCCGTCGCCCTGCATCGCCGCGTCGAGCCGGTCCGCCGCCTCCGCCGCATCGGCGGCCACCACGGCGACCCGGTAGGTGTCGTGGGTGCGGCGCAGGCAGGTCGTGTAGGCGAGGTCGTAGAACTCCTCATCCGGGGCCTGCGCGAACCGGTCCCGCAACCGGGTCACCGCGGTGATCAGCGCCTCGCTGTTGCGGGCGGAGACCACCACCGGCAGCGCGCCGACCGCCGGCCGCGGCGCTTCGCCCGTCTCGGGCGCGGGCGCGAGCACGGCGTGCGCGTTCGTGCCGCCGAACCCGAAGCTGTTGACCCCGATGACGCCACGGCCGACCGGAAGCGCGTGCGTCACCGGGTGCAGGCCGAGCGAGGTGAAGTCGATGTCCGGGTTGGGGCGTTCGCCGTGCAGCGACGGCGGGACGACGCCGTGCCGCAGCACGAGCATGGCCTTGAACAGCCCCGGCATCCCGGACGCGCTCTCCAGGTGACCCATGTTGGTCTTGACCGAGCCGATCGGCAGCGGACCCGCCTGCGCACGCCGCCGGCCCAGCGCCTCGCCCAGGGCGGCGCACTCGACCGGGTCGCCGACGGGCGTGCCGGTGCCGTGCGCCTCGACGTAGACCAGGTCGTCGGCGGCGACACCGAGCCCGTCGTAGATCTCCCGCAGCAGGCCGGCCTGGGCTTCCCGGCTGGGCATCGCCAGGCCGTTGGTGTGCCCGTCGGTGTTGGTGCCGGTGGCCAGCAGGACGGCGTGGACCCGGTCGCCGTCGGCCAGGGCGTCGGACAGGCGCTTGAGCACCACGAGCCCGCCGCCCTCGGCCCGGACGTACCCGTCTGCGTCGGCGGAGAAGGACCGGCAGCGGAAGGTCGGCGAGAGCATCATCGCCTTGGAGAACCCGACGAAGGTCAACGGGTCGACCAGGAGGTTGACCCCGCCGGCGATCGCGAGGGCGCTGCGCCCGCCGCGCACCGCCTCGCACGCCTGGTGCAGCGCGATCATCGCCGACGAGCAGGCCGTGTCCACCACCATGCTGGGGCCGCGCAGGTCGAAGGCGTGGGACAGGCGGTTGGCGGTGATCGACACCGTCCCGCCGGTCATCCCGTGCACGTCGATGCCGCGCAGCCCGGTCAACTGCAGGATGCCGTACCCGGCGCCCGACACACCGAGGAACACGGCCGTGTCCGACCCCGCCAGGTCGCGCCGGTCCAGGCCCGCGTCGTCCAGCGCCTCGGCGCCCATCTCCAGCAGCATCCGCTGCTGGGGGTCCATCGCCGCCGCCTCGCGCGGGGATATGCCGAAGTAGTCGGCGTCGAACCCGGTGATGTCCGTGAGGTAGCCGCCGGCGAACGAGTAGCTCTTGCCCGGCCGCAGCGGGTCCGGGTCGAAGAACCGGTCGCGGTCGAACCTGTCTTCAGGAACCTCCCCGATCAGGTCACGCCCTTCGGACAGGGCGGTCCAGAGCTGGTCGAGGTCGGTGATGCCGCCGGGTAGTCGGCACGCCGCGCCGACGATCGCCACGGCATCCGTCGGACAGGTCGGGCTCATGCGTTGTTCTCCCTGTCGTGTTTGCTTGAGCGGAGCCCCGGAACGGCTGGTCGCGGCACCGGCGTCGAGGAACGCGGATCGCGCCGTCACGGGGTCCGGTGCGGGCAGCCCGTGGTCGGAGTCCGCGTGGTGAGCGCCGTGCCGGACGGGTGCGCCGCCGATCCCGGGGATGGGGCGACGCCGCGGCCCGCGGATGCCCTTGGGCGGGCGATCGCGCCGACCGGCCGTGGAGCCGGTGACCACCGCGCCACCAGATCCGACGTCACACCGGCGAGGGCGAGTCGGCGGTGTCGTCCAAGTCCGGCGAGGGCGAATCGGCGGTGTCGTCCAGGTCCGGCGCGGGCACCCACGCGAGCGCCAGCGCACCGCCGACCGCCGCGAGCAGGAAACCCAGCCCGAAGCCGCCGAGGTTGGCCTGCACCAGGCTCAACAGGCCCACGATGATCGCCGTCACCCCGGCGAAGTGCCGCAGCGCGGGCTGGCACAGCATGGTCAGCCCCGCCACCACCAGGAGGCTGCCGAACAGCCAGCTCCCCGCGGCACCGGCGCCCGCGAACCGCACCGCGACCGGAGACGCCAGGACCACCGCGACCAGTTCCACGCCCGCCGCGGTCGTGAGGACTCCCGCGAAGAACGGGCACGAGCGTCGCCACGGCACGAACCCGCTCACCGCGTCGCCACCCCGCCCTGGGTCGGGCACCCCTCGGAGCGATGCCCCAGTTCCAGGCCGTCGACGACGAAGGTGGCCGAGGTGACCGAGTTCGCGCGGATCGTCACGTTCTCCAACGACATCCGGTCCGACCGGTACCCGGTGCGTTCGCCGTCCTCGGCCGGCAGCGCGCCGACGACCAGTTGCTCCAGGGACAGCGTGCCCAGGACGTCCCGCGCTTCCAACGTCAAATCGGTCGCCCGCACCTGCTTGGCACGCAGGACGGTGTTCATGGTGCCGAGCACGGGCAGCTCGAAGCTGGACGACTGGCACAGCCCTTCCAGCCGCGCGGACGGGAGCCGCACCATCAGCGAGGCCGTCCCGTCGGACGACAGCGCCGGCACGATGACCATTCCCTCCGACTCGACCCGCTCCGCGACGACGTCGATCGGAGCCGCACCGCTGAACGACACCCCCACCAACCCGTGCGCCACGCCGGTCAGGAGCCCGACCGTCGCGGCTGCCGTGGCCGCCGACACCGCTGCCAACCGCCGCAGACTTGTCCGGCCCGGACGTCGGTTCAGGCCCACTCGACCCCCTTGTGACGGAATGGAACCGGGACGTTCCACCCAACGCGGAACGCTGCCGCCATCTTGATCGTTCTTCGGGGTGAGGAGCAATTCCCCGATGGCATGACAAAGCGCGACGGAGCGTCATGCCCGGCAGCGCGTCGTCCACGACGGTGGCGACGTTGCCATTTCCCAACGACGAGTATCACCCCGGACGGCCTGATCGAAGGGTGTGCTCGACACCGCACCTCCTTGACCCCTCCGGCGGTTTTGCTCAGGCCCTGACCTGCGGATCCGGGTTCAGCAGCGTGCAGAAGGCTCGTTCAGTGCAGTTTGCCCGGGAGGAATCTGTTGCAGCGAGGCCGGAGGTGGCACCGCCGGTGGCGAATAGCGCGTCCGGCCGATGCGATCAACCACCTGGCGCGTGCCCGTCAATTGACCGGCTCTGGCGCACGAAAAGGATGAGGTGACGGAGAAGGGCGAAACCGGCTCCTCCGCACATCCGGCGTTTGATCAGTTCGGTGTCCACGCCTTCGGTGCGTCCGTTGTGGTGATCGAGCGTGATCGCGGCGGTGACGGCGTCGGTGTCCTGGTCGATGCCCCGGGCGAAGGAGTGCGGGCGTGCGGTAGGTCCGCCTCGCGCGCCGCGGTCCTCCACGCCGCGGACCGCGGGGCACGGGCTACCGCTACGCCGTCCTGCTCAGAGCCGCCAGGTGTGGAAACCCCGGCCCGACTTCTTGCCCAGCCGACCGGACTCGACCATGTCCGTCAGCAGGGGGCACGGGGTGTAGACCGGGTCGTCCAACAGCTCGCGCAGCACCAGGAGGGTGTCCCGGACGGTGTCGAGGCCGATGAGGTCGGCAGTGCGCAGGGGACCCATCTGGTGGGCGAAGCAGGACACGAAGACCTCGTCCACGGTGGCCGCGGGGGCGGTGCCCTCCGCCACGACCTTCACCGCCTCGTTGATGGCCAGCATCAGCACCCGGTTGGTCACGAACCCCGGCGCGTCCGCCACCACGATCGCCTTCTTGCCCAGCGACGACAGCACCTCGGCCGTGCGCGCCATCGCCGCGTCCGAGGTCTTCGGGCCGCGCACGACCTCGACGGCCTCCTTCAGCGGCGCCGGGTTCATGAAGTGGGTGGCCAGCACGCGGTCCGGTCGGGTGGTGACGGCCGCCAGCACGCCGACCGGGATCGCCGACGTGCACGACGCCAGCACGGTGTCCGGCCCGCACAGGCGGTCCAGCTCCGCGAGCAGCTCCTCCTTCACCGCGATCCGCTCCGGGCCGCACTCCACGACGAACCCGCTCCCGGCGAGCGCGTCGAGGTCGGCGGTCCAGCCCACCCGGTCCGGCACTCCGGCCGGATCGGCCGGCGCCGGTCCGAGCAGCACCTGGAGCCGCAGGCCGTCGCGCACCCGGTCCGGCCCGGCGGCCAGTGCCGCCGGGTCCGGGTCGACCACGACCACCTCGTGCCCGGCCGCGGCGAAGCACTGCGCCACACCGGCGCCCATCACCCCGGCGCCGACCACACCGACCTTCACCGCCGCCTCCCGTCGACCAGCCGCACGTGCGCGGGAAAGGCCAGTGGCGCGGGCGAGGTCCGCGCCAGCAGCATCCGGTCGCCGTCCCGCTCCACCACCTCGAACCCGGCGAACCGCAGCGTCACCAGCATCACCTGGTTGACCGGCGTGCGCAGGAACCGCGCCACCGGCCGCCGCCCCCGCTCGACGGCATCGCGCACGATGTCGCCCAGCAGCACCGAGCCCACACCGCGCGACATCACCCGGCACGACATGAGCAGCAGTTCCAGCACCGCGTCGCCGCCGAGGTGCGCCACGACCGCGAGCCCGATCGTGCCGTAGTCGCCGAAGCGGTCCCGCAGCCGCGCCACGAGCACGTCGTGCTCCGGCGACGCGCACAACGCCCGCAGTTCGTCCAGGTCGTAGGTGATCCCCGTGGTGTTGAGCTGGTGGGTCCGCACGGTCAGCTCCCGCGCGCGGTCCAGGTCGGCCTCGGTGGCGGGCACGACGGTGAGCTCCAGGTCGAGCGAGGCCAGGAACTGCGCCGCCGACCCGTCGAACCGCTGCTCGGCCTCCGCGCGCTCCCGCTCGGTCAGGTAGGACTCGCGCCGCCGACGCGACTCCGCCGTCACCGTCGCGGTCCGGAACTCCGGCAGCGACGCCAGTGACCCCACCTGCTCGGCCGGGTAGCAGCGCACCTGCGGCAGTGCCGCGGCGACCTCCGCCCGTTCCACCACGTCGTTGTCGGTGAACGCGATGGTGTCCAGCCCGATGTTGAGCCCGCGCGCGATCCGCCGCACCGCCTCGGACTTCGGACCCCAGCCGACCTCCAGGGCGCAGAACATCCGGTCCAGGCCGTGCTCGGCCAGGTGCGCCAACGCCACCTCGTGGTCGCCGCGACTGGCCACCGCGTGCAGGATTCCCCGCTCGTCCAACGCCTTGAGCGCCGCCACCGCCTCCGGTCGCGGCACGGGGCGGTCGCCTTCGAGCACCACGCCGTCCCACAACGTGTCGTCCAAGTCCCAGACCAGGCACTTCACCGCCGTCACGACCCACCCCGCAACGCATAGCCGCCCAGGTGCTGCTCGGCCACCTCGTCGGCGCCTTCGATGATCCGCATGACCGCCGCGTCCCGGTGGAACCTGCCCACGGCGCTGTCCGGCGCGATCCCCGCCGCGCCGTGCAGCCGCACGGCGTGCTCGGCGACCACCGAAGCGGCGCGCGCCGCGCCGTATTTGGCCAGCACGGTCTCCGCCAACGCCTCCGGGTCGCCGTTCTCGCGCAGGGCCGTGGCGTGCGCGCAGAGCTGCCAGGCGGCCCGCGTCTCCACCAGGCACCGGCCGAGCACCGCGCGCACGGACTGGTGCGCCGACAGCGCCGTGCCGCCCTGCGTCCGGGCCGCGACGTGGGCGACCGTGAGGTCCAGGCACGCCCGGGCCAGGCCCGCGCACCCCCAGGCCACGGTGAAACGCCCGTGGTCCAGTGCCGTGCCGACCACGTGCGACAGGCCGAAGCCGGGCGGCGCCAGCACCTCGGCCACCGGCACGTCGTCGAAGCGCACGTGCGCGATCCGCGCCGCGCGCATCCCCAGTTGCCCGGTGACCGGTTCCACCGAGACCCCGGGCTGTCGGGCGTCCACCAGCACGGCCACCGGCCGCCCGTCCTGCGTGGCCAGCACCAGGAACACGTCGGCCACCGCCCCGAACGTCACCCACAGCTTGCGCCCGCGCACCCGGCCGGCGTCGAGCGCGGTGCTCACCGAGGCCAGGTCGCTGCCCGCGCCCGCCTCGGTCGCCGCGAACCCGCTCAGCACCTCGCCGGAGGTCAACGCGGGCAACCAGCGGTCGCGCTGTCCGGCGTCACCCCAGCGCAACACCGCGGCGGCCACCATGCCCTGCACGGTGACCAGGCCGCGCAGCGCGCCGCACACGCCGCCGAAGTCCGCGCACAACCGCCCCACCTCGGTCGGCGACCAGCCCCGGCCCCCGTAGCGGGCGGGCACGTCGGCGGCCAGGAACCCGGCCACCGCCACCGCCCGCACGACCTCGGTGGGCACGCCGCCCTCCCGGTCCCACTCGGCCGCGTCCGCGCGCACCGACTCCGCGAAAGTGACGTGGTCCACCGCTCACCGGGCCGCGGCGAGTTTGCCGCGGACGAACGCGGCTATTCGGTTCATGGTCCGGAAGTTGTCCAGGTCGAGATCCTCGACGTCCACCCGGATGGTGAAGCTCTTTTCCACGTAGGTCACCAGTTCGAGGGCGAGCAGCGAGTTCACCAGACCGAGCGCGAAATAGTCCTGGTCCGGTTCCAACGGGCTTTCCGGCAGTGCCGAGGCGAAGAACGCGCGTATGCGCTCGACGATCGGTCCGAGGTCGTCGTCCACGCCGAAGTCGCTGGCCACATGACCTCCTCCGGTCAAGTCCAAGGCAACGTAACACGGTCCGGCAACCGTGGCGACCAGTGGTTCGGTATTCAACGTCCGGCCGCGACCGGAGCGCCGGTTCGGTTCCCCGAATGGTATGCCCCCAATCGGCGGTTGCCCCCGTCGGAGGGCGCTGGAAACGTCGGCGCTCCGGTTGTTGCGTTCAAGGACGATATCCGGAGTCGACTGGCGGAATTGCGCATGGATGTCGAGCAGTTGTCGGTGGGAAGTGTGCACGACCTCCTCGCGGCCCGGGTCGCCGTCGAGCCGGACCGGACCTCGGTGGTGTGCGGGGAGCGGCGGCTGACCTTCCGGGAACTGGCCGCCGGGGTGGACGCGGTGGCAGGTGGTCTGCTCGCGCGCGGCGTGCGGCCGGAGGACCCGGTCGGCCTGCTCGTCGAACGCGGCGTGGACGCGGTGGTGGCGCTGCTGGCGATCCTGCGGGCGGGCGGTGCGGTCGTGCCGCTGGCCGTGGACCTGCCCGACGCGCGCCTGGCCGAGCTGGTCGCCGACGCCCGCCCGGCGCTCGTGCTCACCCAGCGGCGGTTCGCGCACCGGCTGCCCGACGTCCCCACCGCCTTCCTCGATGAGGACCACTCGCCGGGCAGCGCGCCCCCGCCCCGGCTCACGCCCGACCACCTCGCCTACGTCCTGCACACCTCCGGCTCCACCGGCCGCCCGAACGGCGTGCTGGCCACCCACCGCGGCCTGCTCGCCCTGCACGCGCACCACAGCCACGGCCTGTTCGCCTCGGCGTCGCCGCTCAAGGTCGCCCACACCGCCGGGCTCGGCTTCGACGCGATGTGGCTGCCGCTGCTGTGGATGCTGGCCGGGCACGAGCTGCACGTGATCGACGACGACACGCTCGCCGAGCCCGGGGCGCTGGTCGACCACGTGGCAGCCGCCGGCATCGACGTGCTGGACGAGACGCCGTCACGGCTGCGCGAGCTCCTGCGCGCCGGGCTGCTCGAAGGCGGGCACCGACCGCGGGTCGTGGTCACCGGCGGAGAGCCGGTCGACCCGGAGCTGTGCGCGCGCCTGGTCGCGGCCGGTGTCGCCGCGCACAACGCCTACGGCACCACCGAGGTCGCGGTGGAGAGCCTGCTGTGCCCGGTGACCGAGGTCGACCAGGCGGTGCTGGGACACCCGATCGCGGGCGCCCGCGCGCACGTGCTGGACGCCGACCTGCGGCCGGCCGACGAGGGCGAGCTGTACCTGGCCGGTCCCGGCGTGGCCCGCGGCTACCTCGGCCGGCCGGGCCTGACCGCCGCGTCGTTCGTGGCCGACCCGCACGGCCCGCCCGGCAGCCGGATGTACCGCACCGGCGACCTCGTGCGCCGCCGGCCCGACGGCCTGCTGGACCACCTGGGCCGCGTCGGCGGGCACGTGAAGGTGCGCGGCGCCCGGGTCGACCCGGGCGAGGTCGAGGCGACGCTGCTGCGGCACCCCGACGTGTCCGCCGCGGCCGTGGTCCTGCGGGACGACCGGCTCGTCGCCTACGTCGTGACCGACGGGACCCCGGACGTGCTGCGGTCCCACCTCGCCGACCTCCTGCCCGCCCAGGCGGTGCCGTCGCTGGTGGTGCCGCTGGCCGCGCTCCCGCTGACCGCCAACGGCAAGCTCGACCGGCGCAACCTGCCCCGGCCGCGGCCCGCCGGCCCCGTGACGCCACTGCGGACCCCCGCCGAGGAACGGGTCGCCGCCGTGTGGCGCGACGTGCTCGGCGTCGAGCGGGTCGGCGCGGACGACGACTTCGTGGCGCTGGGCGGTGACTCGATCCTGGCCATGCGGGTCGTCGCCGCGCTGGACCGGAACCTGCCCGCGCGGCAGGTGTTCGCGTTGCGCACGGTCGAGGCGCTGGCCGCGGCGCTGTCGTCCGACGAGCGCCCCCGACCCGGCGTGGACACCACGCCGCCGGAGACCGCGGCACCCCTGTCCTACGCCCAGGAACGCCTGTGGTTCCTCGACGAGTTCGCGCCCGGCGGCACCGAGTACACGACGACGGCCGGGTTCCGGCTGCGCGGCGAGCCGGACAGGCACGCGCTTCGCGTGGCCCTGACCCGGCTCGTCGCCCGGCACGAGCAGTTGCGCACCACCTTCCACACCGTCGACGGCCGCGGCACGCAGGTGGTGGTACCGCCCCGCGAGGTGCGGGTGGAGTCGGGGACGCAGGCCGGGTTGGCCGACTTCGTGGCCCGGCCGTTCGACCTGCGCACCGGGCCGCTGCTGCGCGCGGCGCTGCTGGCGGCGGACGAGGACGGCGAGCACCTGCTCGTGCTGTGCCTGCACCACATCGTGACCGACGGCTGGTCGATGGGCGTGCTCGCGCAGGAGCTGGGCCTGTGCTACTCCGCCGCCGTGCGCGGGCAGGAGGCCGACCTCGCGCCGCTGCCCCTGCGCTACACCGACTTCGCGCGCCGCCAACGCGCCCGCCTCACCGGTGCCGCGCTGGACGCGCACCTCGTGCACTGGGAACGGCGGCTGGCCGGCATGGCGGTGCTGGACCTGCCCGTGGACCGGCCGCGTCCCGCGGTGCGCACAGCGGCCGGCTCGACCCACCGCCGCACCGTGCCGCCCGAGGTCGCCGAGGGCTTGGTGGAGCTGGGCCGCGGCCACGGCACGACGCTGTTCACCACGCTCATGGCGGCCACGCAGGCGTTCCTGGCGCGGGTGAGCGGTCAACGCGACATCGCCGTCGGCACGGTGACCTCCGGTCGCGACCACCCCGACCTGGCCGGCCTGGTCGGGTTCTTCGTCAACACCGTGGTGATCCGGTCGCAGGTCGACACCGGACTGTCCTTCGTGGACTTCCTGCGCCGCGTCGAGGCCACCGTCCGCGACGCGCTCGACCACGACGAGGCCCCGTTCCACCGCCTGGTCGAACTGCTGCAACCCGAACGTGACGCCGGCCGCTCACCCCTGGTGAACGTGGTGGTGGCGCTGCAGAACGCGCCGGCCGCGCCACCCGAGCTGGCCGGCCTGGAGGTGGTGGAGTTCGACCCGCCGCGCCAAGCCGCCGTGTTCGACCTGACCCTGGAGTTCACCCGCGACGACAGCGGCCTGCACCTGGTCGTCGAGTACAGCACCGACCTGTTCGACGACACCACCGTCACCCGGCTGGTGGACCGCTTCCTGGTACTGCTCGGCGACATAGCCGCCGACCCGCACCGGCCGCTGTCCCGGCTGCGCCTGCTCACGCCCGGCGAACGGCGCCAGGTCCTGCACGACTGGACCTCGGGGGCGTCGAGCCAGGACCGCACGATCACCGGCCGGTTCGCCGACCACGTCGCCGAACGCCCGGACGCGGTCGCGGTGACCTGCGACGGCACGTCGCTGACCTACCGGGAGCTGGACGCGGCGGCCAACCGGCTCGCCCACGGGCTGCTGGCCCGGGGCGTGCGGCCGGAAGACCGCGTCGGCCTGTGCGCGCCGCGCGGCCTGCCCGCCATCGTCGCGCTGCTGGGCATCCTCAAGGCCGGCGCCGCGTTCGTTCCGCTGGACCCCGGCTACCCGGCCGGTCGGCTCGCCGACATGATCACCGACTCCGGCGCGCGCCTGGTGCTCGCGCCCGCCGACGCACGGGGACGGCTGCCCGCCGGGATCGACGTCGTGGACCCGGCGCCGGACGACCGGCTGCCCGACCACGCACCGCCGGTCGTGGTCCGGCCGCGCAACGCCGCGTACGTGATGTTCACCTCCGGCTCCACCGGACGTCCGAAGGGCGTGCTGGTCGAGCACCGGTCGGTGGCCCGGCTCGCCGAGGGCGACCCGTTCCCGATCGGCCCGCACGACGTGGTGTCGCAGTGCTCCACGCTGTCGTTCGACGCCTCGACGTTCGAGGTCTGGGCGGCACTGCTGTCCGGAGCCCGGCTGGCGGTGTCCTCGGGGACACTGCTGTCGCCCGACGACCTGCGCGCGTTCACCGCCGCGCACGGCGTGACCGTCCAGTGGCTGACCGCGGGGCTGTTCCACGAGATCGCCGCGGCCGACCCGACCGCGTTCGCCGGGCTGCGCCACCTGGGCAGCGGCGGTGACGTGATCTCGCCGGGCCACTGCGCCGCGGTGCTGCGGCACGTGCCGGACCTGCGGATCGTGGACGGCTACGGCCCCACCGAAGGCACCACCTTCGCCTCGGCGCACGTCGTGCGGCCGATCGACCTCGGCGCCGCGTCCCTGCCCATCGGGCGGCCGGTCACCGGCACGCGGTGCTACGTGCTGGACGAGAACCTGGACCCGGTGCCGGTCGGCGTGCCCGGTGAGCTGCACATCGGCGGCACCGGGCTGGCCCGCGGCTACCTCGGCCACCCCGGGCTGACCTCGTCCCGGTTCGTCGCGGATCCGTTCGGGCACGGTGACCGGCTCTACCGCACGGGCGATCTGGTGCGCTGGACCGCCGACGGGCTGCTGGAGTTCCTCGGCCGCACCGACGACCAGGTCAAGATCCGCGGGTTCCGGGTGGAGCCGGGCGAGGTGGAGGCGGCGCTGCGCCGCCACCCCGAGGTGACCGAGGTGGTCGTCGTGCCGCACGAGCACGTGCCCGGCCACCGGCAGCTCGTCGCCTACGTGGTCGCGGACGCCGGGGCCGACGAACTGCGCCGGTTCCTGGCCGACCGGGTGCCCGCCCACCTGGTGCCCGCCGTGATCGTGCCGCTGCCCGCGCTGCCGCTCATGGTCAACGGCAAGGTCGACCGCAGGGCACTGCCGCCGCCCCGCGCCCGGTCCGACCGCGCCCACGTGCCGCCGAGCGGGCCGCACGAGGAGGTGCTGGCCCGGGTCTGGGCGGAGGTGCTGGGCGTGGAACGGGTCGGCGCGGACGACAACTTCTTCGCCCTCGGCGGCGACTCCATCCTCAGCATCCAGGTGGTGTCGCGAGCCCGTGAGCTGGGGGTGTCGGTGACGCCCCGGGACGTGTTCCTGCACCAGACGCTCAGCGGCGTCGCGGCGCACGCCACCACCGCCCGGCCCCCGTCCGCCGAACGGGAGCCCGCGACCGGCCCGGTGCCGTTGACCCCGGTCCAGCACTGGTTCCTGGCCACCTCGGCCGACCCGGCGCACTTCGCGCAGTGGCTCGAGGTGGAGCTGGACCCCGACGTGGACGTGGCCGCGCTGCGGGCCGCCGTCGAGGCGCTGCCGGTCCGGCACGACCTGCTGCGCGCCCGGTTCGAACGGGTCGACGGGCAGTGGCGGCAGCACGTGCCGGAAGAGTCCGGCGAGGTCCTCACCACCGGGCCGCTCGTGCCGGACGAGTGGCGTGCCCCGCTGGCCACGGGCCCGCTGTTCCGGGCCGTCCTGTCGACCGACGCCTCGCGGTTGGTGCTGCTCGCGCACCACCTCGTCGTGGACGGCGTGTCGTGGCGGATCCTGCTGGAGGACCTGGCCACCGGCTACGACCAGGCCGTCGCCGGCCGGCCCGTCGACCTCGGACCGCCGACCACGTCGTTCCGGGAGTGGGCGCGGCGGTTGCACGCCGAGGCCGAGCGGTTCGTTGAGCACCTGGAGTACTGGGAACGCGCCGTCACCGCCACGGCCGGGCTGATCGAGCCCGGGGAGGCCGGGCGGTCGGCCGACCCGCCGAACGGGGATCACGGCGTCGCTGCGGCGCCGGGGCCGAACGACCCCGTGGAGACCGGGCGGTCGGCCGACCTGCCAAACGGGGATCACGGGGTCGCTGCGGCGTCGGGGCGGGATGTGGCCGTGCCGGCGGATCGGCCGGACTCCGCGGACCGCGCTGTGGCGGCGAAGCCGGACGAGGCCGAGTCGACCCAGCATGCCGTCACCGTGAGGCTGTCCGCCGAGGAGACCGCCGCGTTGCTGCGCGGCGCGTCCACCGCCTACCGCGCCGGCGCGGAGGACGTGCTGGTCGCCGCGGTCGGCCGGGTGCTGGGCCGGTGGAGCGGGCAGGCGCGCGTGCCGCTGGAACTGGAGGGCCACGGGCGGGAGGACGTGTTCGCCGGGGTCGACCTGTCCCGCACGGTCGGCTGGTTCACCACGCTGTTCCCGTTCACCGCCGAGCTGCCCGACGCCGACTGGGGCACGGCGGTCAAGACCGTGAAGGAGCACCTGCGCACCGCGCACCGGCACGCGCTCAGCCACGGTGTGCTGCGGTGGCTGACGACCAGCCACCCGGCCGGGCACCGGCCGTTGGCGCGGGTGAACTACCTCGGGCGCTACGACGCCGTGTTCGCCCGCGTGCCGGGCGGCATCCGGTTGGCCGAGCCGCCGACGACCACGCCGCGCCTGGACGTCACGGCCGCCGTCACGGCCGGCGGCGAGCTGGAGGTCGAGTGGGCGTACGCGCCGGAGGCCCACCCGACGCCGGTGGTCGAGCGGATCGCCGAGGAGGTGCTGGCCGCGTTGCGGGAGATCACCGCGCACTGCGCCGGACCGGGCGCGGGCGGCGTCACGCCGTCGGACTTCCCGCTGGCCCGGCTGGCGCAGGACGAGCTGGACGTGATCGCGGGTGACGGCCGGTCGGTCGAGGACGTCTACCCGCTCACGCCCGCGCAGAGCGGGATGCTGTTCCACAGCCTCTCCCGGCCCGACGCCTACGTGGAGCAACTGCACCTGACCCTCGCCGACGCCGACCCGGACGGCCTGGCCCGGGCGTGGCGGCGGGTGGTCGACGCGAACCCCGCCCTGCGCACGTCCGTGGTGTGGGCGGGGGTGCGCGAGCCGGTGCAGGTGGTGCGGCGGTCGGTCGACCTGCCGATCACCCACCACGACTGGCGCGGCGCGGCGGACGACGAGCGGTGGCGGCGGTTGCTGGCCGAGGACCGGGCGGCCGGGTTCGACCTGTCGGCGGACACGTTGACCCGCCTGGCGCTCGTCCGCACCGGCGACCGCGAGATCCGTCTGCTGTGGACGTTCCACCACCTGCTGCTGGACGGCTGGAGCGCGTTCCAGGTGCTGTCGGAGGTGCTGGGCGGGCCGCGGTCGCGACGGCCGTTCCGCGACCACGTGGCGCGGGTGCTGCGCCAGGACCCGGAGGAGGAGCGCTGGCGGGCGCTGTTCGACGGGTTCCGCGGGCCGACCGCGCTGCCCTACGACCGGCCGCCGGACCGCGCGCACCTGTCGTGCTCCTCGGCCGTCCACGTGACCGAGCTGCCCGCCGGCGTGCGGGGGTTCGCCCGGCGCAACCGGCTCACGCTCGGCACGGTGGTGCAGGGCGCGTGGGCGTTGCTGCTGGCCCGGCACGGCGGCACGCGTGACGTGTGCTTCGGCCTGGTGGTGTCCGGGCGGACCCCGGACCTGCCCGGCGCGGACACCGTGGTCGGCATGCTGGTCAACACCGTGCCGGTGCGGGTGCGGGTGGAGACCGACGACGTGCCGGGCTGGCTGGCCCGGTTGCAGGCCGAGGGGCGGCCGGCCGACCACGCCGCGCTGACCGACGTCCGCCGGTGGGCCGGGCTGCCGGCCGGGACACCGCTGTTCGACAGCGTGGTGGTGGTCGAGAACTACCCGCTGGACCACGACGTCGCGGTGGTCGACGTCCAGGCGGTGGAGAACACGAACTACCCGCTGCACCTCGTCGTCCACGACACCGAGCCGCTGACGGCCCAGCTCGGCTACGACCCGGACCTGTTCGACGCGGCCACGGCCGCCACCCTGCTCGACGAGTTCGCGGCCCTGCTGGCGGACCTGGGCAACGCGGCTCCCGCTGTTCCGCCGGACCGCGCCACCCCGCCGGTCGACCGCGACGACCCACCCGCCACCGGACCGGCGCCGTTCGTGCCGCCGGCCACGCCGGGAGAGCGGGCGGTCGCCCGAGCCTGGGCCGACGTGCTCGGCGTGGACCACGTCGGCCGCGGTGACGACTTCTTCGCCCTCGGCGGCGACTCGCTGCTCGCCCTCCGGGTCGCCGCCCGGCTCCGACCGGTCTTCGGGCGGACGGTGGCGCCCCGGACCCTGTTCGACCACCCCACGGTCGGCGCGTTGGCAGCGGTGCTCGGCAGCACCGCGGCCGAGGACGCCGACGCCCGGGACTACCAGCTGTGACGACGGAGGCAGCCGTGCGGGACGAGGACATCGCCATCATCGGGGTCGCCGCGCTGGTGCCCGGCCTCGACGGCCCCACCGGACCCGACGACCTGCACCGGCTGCTGGCCGAGGGCACCGACCTGATCGGGCAACCGTCGCCGACCCGCGTGCGGCACACCGGCGGCACCACCGGCACCCGGTACCTGCCGATGGCCTACCTGGACCGGATCGACCTGTTCGACCACCGGTTCTTCGGCATCTCCCGCCGCGAGGCCGAGATGATGGACCCCCACCAGCGGCTGCTGCTCCAACTCGCGCACGAGGCGATCGAGAACGCCTGCCTGGCACCGGGTTCGCTGCGCGGGTCGCGCACCGCCGTCGTGCTCGGGCACTCGCAGTCCGACTACGAAACCCTCTACCAGGGCGAGGACCCGCACCAAACGCTCGGCGCGCTGTCGGCGTCCTCCGCCGCCCGCGTCTCCTACCACCTGGACCTCACCGGACCGGCGTACGTGGTGGACACGGCGTGCAGCAGCAGCCTGACCGCGTTGGCCGGCGCGGTGGACGCGTTGCGCCACGGCACCGCCGACCTGGCGTTGGCGGGCGGTGTCAGCGTGCGGCCCGTGCTGCTCACCGAGCAGACCCACAGCCCGGTCCGGGGCGTGGAGTCCACCGACGGCCGGTGCCGACCGTTCGACGAGCGGTCCACCGGCGCCCTGGCGGGCGAGGGCGGCGCGGTCGTGCTGCTGCGCCGGCTGCGGGACGCGGTGGCGGCCGGCGACCCGATCCGGGCCGTGGTGAAGGGCATCGCGGTCAACCACAACGGCCACCGCATGGTCGGGCTCAGCGCGCCCAGCCGCATCGCGCAGACCGAGGTGCTGCACCAGGCCTGGCGCGACGCCGACGTCGACCCGGCCACGATCGCCTACGTCGAGTGCCACGGCTCGGCCACGCCCCTGGGCGACGTGATCGAGGTGGACGCCCTGCGCGAGGCGTTCACCGCGGCCGGTGTGCCCGCGCCGGGCGCCGCGATCGGCTCGGTCAAGGGCAACGTCGGCCACCTCGACGGCGCCGCGGGCATGGCCGGGCTGATCAAGGCGCTGCTGTCGGTGGGGCGCGGCGAGCTGTACCCGACCGCCAACTTCACCTCGCCCAACCCGATGCTCGACCTGTCCGGGCCGGTGCACGTCAACCCCGGGCACCGGCCGTGGCCCGAACGCGACGGCGTGCCGCGGCGGGCCGGCGTGACCGCGCTGGGCATGACCGGCACGAACGTGCACGCGGTGCTGGAGCAGCCGCCCGCGCGGGTGGCGCCGGAGGCGGGGTCCGGCGTGGAGCTGGTGACCGTGTCGGCGAAGTCGGCGGCCGCGTTCCAGGCCTACTGCGACCGGCTCGCCGACTTCGTCGAACGCACCGGGCACGGCCTGCGGACCGTGGCGCACGCGATGAACCGGGGCCGCGACGACCACGCGTTCCGGGGCGCGTTCGCGGTGGAGAGCGGGGAGGAGCTGGTCAAGGCGCTGCGATCGGCCGTGCCGCCGGACGCCGCGGTGCCTGACGACCGGCCGGTCGTGGTGTTGTTGCCGGGCGACGCCGCGCTCGACGACGCCACGTGGGCGGAGCTGGCCTCGTCGTTCCCCGCGCTGGCCGCCGTGACGCTGCCCGAGGCGTCCGGGGCCCGGCTGGTCGTGGCGCAGACCGCGTTGCTCGACCTGGCACGGGGGCTCGGCGTGCGGGACGCGCACCTGGTCGGCTCGGGCGCCGGCAACCTCGCGGTGCGGGTGGCCCGCGGTGAGCTGTCCGTGCCGGACGCCGTCACCGCCGCCGCGGAGCTGGGGCTGACCTCCGACCTGGACCGCACCCGCCTCGGACGGGTGGTCGAGCGGTTCGCCGCCGACCAGGCTGTGCTGGTGGACCTGGGCGGCAACGGCGTGCTCGTCCGCGAGATCCGCCGCCTTCGACCGGACCTGCCGTGCGTGGAGCTGTTCTCCGTGCCGGGGCGGCGGGGCGTGCTGCGCCAGCTCGGCGCCCTGTACCGGCTCGGCGCGCGGATCGACTGGGACGCGCACTACGCCGACACCGCCATCCCGCGCATCGAGGCGCCGACCTACCCGTTCGAGCCGGTGCGCTGCTGGTGCCGCCCCCTCGGCCCGGTCCAGGTCACCCACCCGGCGCCGGAGGCCGCCCGACCGAGGACCGGCGCCGCTCCCGAGGACCGGGTGGCCGAGGTGTGGCAGGAGGTGCTGGGCGCGGAAGGGCTCACCCCGGACTCGGACTACTTCGCCCTCGGCGGCACGTCCATCGCCGGGATCAGCGTGCTGCGCGCGTTGGAGCGGGACTTCGCCGTGCGCCTCACCTTCGCCGACCTCTACGCCCACCCGACCGTGCGCGGACTCGCCGGCCGCGTGGCCGAACTGCGCGACGGGGGTGGGGCGAGCGGGCCCGCGCCGATGGTGCCGGTGCCGCGCGGCGGTGCGCTGCCGGTGTCGTTCGGCCAGGAGCAGCTGTGGTACCTCGACCACCTCGACCCCGGCACTCCCCTGTACAACATCCCGCACGACCTGCGGCTGACCGGACCGCTCGACCGGACCGCGCTCGTGGCCGCCGTGCGCGGCATGCTCGCCAGGCACGAAGTGCTGCGCACCCGCATCGCGGTCGACGACGACGGCGTGCCGCGGGCGTACGTGCGCGAGGAAGAGCCCGAGGTCGTCGTGATCGACCTCAGCGGGCTGCCGGAAGCCGAACGCCACCGCCAGGCGCGGCGGGTGGTGGACGAGGAGGCCCAGCGGCCGTTCGACCTCGCCACGGGACCACTGGTGCGGACCACGCTGGTACGCCTGGCCGAAGAGGACCACGTGCTGATGTGGAGCTACCACCACATCGTCTTCGACGGCTGGTCGCCCACGGTGTTCTTCCGCGACTTCACCGAGCTGTACCTGGCCGCGCTGGCCGGCCGCGAGCCCGACCTGCCCGTGCTGACCGCGCAGTACGCCGACTTCGCCGAGCAGCAACGCCGCCGGTTCACCGACGGCGCGCTGGAGGCCGACCTCCGGTTCTGGCGGTCGCAACTGGCCGGGCTGCGGTCGCCGGAACTGCCGCTGGACCGGCCGCGGCCCGCCACGCGCTCGTTCGCGGGCGCGATGGTGGAGTTCGAGATTGGTGCGCGGGACGCCGAAGCGGTCCGGGCGCTGAGCAGGCGCCTGGGCGTCACCACGTTCGTCACCATGCTCGCCGTGGTCGACGCCCTGCTGCACCGCTGGGGACGGCTCACCGACGTGGTGGTGGGCGTGGCCACGTCCGGCCGCGTCGACCCGGCCTCCCACGACCTGATCGGCTACTTCAACAACGTGCTGCCGTTCCGCACGCCCGTGCGCGGCGAAGCGCCGTTCCGCGACCTCGTCCAGCGTTGCGCGCGCACCGTGGCCGACGTGCTCGACCACGAGGAGGTGCCGCTGGAGAAGATCGTCGCCGACGTACTGGGCCGACGCGACCCGGCGCGGCACCCGCTGTTCGACGTCGTCTACACCTACCAGAACGTGCCGCAGGCGACCGCCGAACTGGCCGGCCTGCCGTGCTCGCGCTACCTGGACGGCGCCATCGCCGGCATCGCGCCCGGCACCGCGAAGTTCGACCTGACCTTCGGCGTCGTGGACCAGGGCACGGGCGCCATGAGCGGCTACGTCGAGTTCGCCACCGCGCTGTACGACCGGGAGACCGCCGACCGGCTGGCGTCGTGGCTGCCCGTGATCGTCGCGCGGGTGGCGGCGGACCCGGACGTGCGGCTGGACGACCTGACCGGCGATGCGGAGGTACCCGTGACGAGCACTGCTCCGACCAGGGCCGTGGAGGTGCTGGGCGCGATCTGCGCCGACCTGCTCGGCGTGGACACCGTGTCGGCGGACGACAACTTCTTCGCCCTGGGCGGCGACTCCGTCCTCGGCGTGCGGGTGGCGGCGCGGGCGGCCAAGGCAGGCGTGCACATCACGCCGCAGCAGTTGTTGCAGCACCAGACCTTGGGCGGCTTGGCGGCGGCGGCCGTGGTCGACGGCGCTCCCGCCGCGGCACCCGCCGTCGCACCCGCCGTCGTCGCCGACCGGGCCGACGCCCCGGTGATCACGCCCGGAGCCGAGCCGGTGGACGAGCGGCCGATCCCGCTGACGCCGATCATGCGCAGCTTCCTGGAGCACCTGCCCGAACGGCGCGGTGACCTGGTCGAGGTGCACGTGCTGGAACTGACGTCCACCGGCATCACCGCCGACCACGTCCGCACCGCCCTGCGGCACCTCGTCGCGCGGCACGAACCGCTGCGCTACCGCTTCCGGCGCAACGCCGTCGGCACGCGGGCGGAGTGCCGGCCGGACGCGGAGGTGCCGTTCGACGTCGTGTTCCTCCCACCGGGCGACGAGCGCGAGGTGGTGGAGGCCGACTGCCGGGCGTTGAAGGACGACCTCGACCTGGACCGCGGACCGGTCGCCCGCGCCCGCTACTACGAGCGCGGGCACCGGCGCGGCGGGCTGCTGGTGCTCCTGGTGCACCACTTCGTGTTCGACAACATGTCCACCGTCGTGCTGATGGACGACCTCGACGCGCTGCTCGCCGACGCGGCGGCGGGCCGTGCCGCGACGCCCCGCCCGGCGGCGGCCGGGTGGCGGGAGTGGGCGTGGCGGCTGCACGACATGGCGTCCTCCGACGAGGTCGCGGCTGAGATGGGGTACTGGACCGCGGTCCTGCGCGAGGGCGCGTCGTTCGGCACCCTGACCGGACCGGGCGGGATCGGCCTGGTGCACCGCCCGCTGCCGTCGGTGTCGACCCCCGACGCGTCGGGGCGGGAGGTCGCGTTGTGCGCGGTCGCCACCGGCCTGGCCCGCTGGCGCGGTGAGGAGGGCGCTTACCTGATGGTGGAAGGCGAGGCGACGCCCAACGTCTACCGGCACGCCGGGCGGGGACCGTCGATCGGGTGGTTCACCAGCCTGCACCCCGTGGCACTGCCCGTGTCCGCCGGCGCGCAGGACACGTTGGCCACAGCGGTCGACCGCGCCCGGTCCGTGCCGAACGACGGCGTGGGCTACGGCGTGCTGCGGCACCTGTCGCCCCACGGGCCGGAGGTCGCTCGGCTGCGCGACCTGCCCGAGCCGCGGGTCTTGCTGGTGCACGTGCCGGGGGACCTGGCGGCGTTCGACTCGGGCATCGGCCTGCTGCGGACGCGGTGGGACCTTTCGGTGAACCTCAAGCGGGGCATGACCTCGTGGTTCCCGTTGATCATCGCCGTGTCGGAGCGCGACGGCGAGCAACGCCTGGAGGTCAACAGCCTGGTCGACTTCGGGCAGTCCGAAGTCGAGGCGCTGGCCGAAGCGATCACCTCCGCCTACGGCGAGCTGGCGTGATCGCGCTCGCGGGCTCGGGTTGGTGCCTGGGCGACCCCGTGCCGATCGAGGAGTTGCCCGAGTGGGCGGACCTGGCCGACGCCGAACGGGCGGTGTGGCCGGCGCTGGGCATCGAGAGCGTCGCGGTGGCCGAGTCGGCCGGTGCCACCGACCTCGCCGTCGTGGCCGCCCGACGCGCGTTGGCCTCGGCGTCGGTCTCCGAGGCCGAGGTCGACGTGGTGATCACGGTGGAGGCACGCGCGCCCGAAACGCTGATCAGCTCCGACGCCACCCGGCTGCAAGCCGCCCTCGGCGCGCGCCGGGCGATGGCGTTCTCCGTCGGCGGGCTCGGCTGCACGTCGCTCACCCCGGCCCTGCTCACCGCCGCGGGCCTGTTGCGCGACCCCGACGTGCGGACCGTGCTCGTGGCGCACGGCAGCAAACCCGCCACCTCGCGCCGCTACCGCCACCCCGTGACGATCAACGGCGACAGCGGCGGGGCGCTGGTGCTGACCGGGTCCGGCGGCACCCGCATCCGCGACGTGCTGCTGGAGACCAACGGCGACTACGCCGACCTCTTCCGCGTGCCGTACCGCGACCGCCCGTTCCGCGAGTGGCGGGAGGAGTGCGCCGACCCGGCCACCTACTCGTTCCGCCTCGCGGTGGAGACCCGCAACCGCCTGCGCGACCTCACCGCCCGCCTCCTGGACCGCAACGCCCTGAGCCCCGCCGACGTGACGTGCTACGTGGCGCAGAACCTGTCCGCCCCCTCGCACCGCAACTACGTCGACGTCCTCGGCCACCCGCTGGCACCGTCGTGCGGCGACAACCTCTCCCGCTACGGCCACCTGGGGCCGAACGACACGTTCCACAACCTGCACACCGCCGACGTGCCGCCCGGCAGCCGAGTGGTGCTGCTGGACACCAGCCCCACGGCGGCCTGGAGCGCGGTCCTGGTGGAGGTCGGCGGCACGGACACCGGCACCCACCTGTTGTGACGACCGGTGATCGTGCCGGTCCGCGGCCGGTCTCCACTGCGGGTCGGGAACCGCGAGACCTCATCGGCCTACGCGTGATCCTACCCAGGGCACCAACACCTCACAGGCGCCGGCCTGGCAAAACGGGCCAACCTGCGCGTGGACGGTCACCCCGACACACGCCAACGCGGACCGAGGCGTCCGCACGATCCGACGCCCAGATGGCATGAACCTCGTGAGATCGAGGGCGACGACAGCGACAATCGGGAGTGACACCGCCTGTCGACCGGATCAGGGAGGTGGCTGCAGGTGATCTCCGAGCCGGACCGGCCCGACGAGTCCGACCCCGCCGGGCACCAGGCCGGGCCGCTACCTCGGTGGCAGACCGCCCTACGGCTACCGCCTCGCTGACGTCGGGCCGCACCCGGGTCGGTCCTCGAGGTCGAAACGGGGCTGGACGCCGAGGTGACGAGATCTGCTTGTCGCTGCGAGCTCCGGGCCGTGGGTCGCGGTGTGCGGCAGGACCCACGGGCCCGGGGCCGTTCAGTTGAGGATCGACCAGTCCGGCGAGCCGAACGTCACCGTCGGCCGGGGACTGTTGGTGTCGTCGTGCCAGGCCAGGAGTGCTTCGATGGTCGTGTATCCGACCGTCGTCCGGGCGCCCGGCCCGAACGACTTCTGCAGCGGGGCGGGCCAGAAGCTGATAACCTGTGCCCCGGTCGGGTGCTGAGGACTGATCATCGGACCTTCGGTGTGGACGCCGGTCGCCATCGCCACGTGCGCCAAGCCGTCGAACAGGACGATGTCGCCCGCGATCGGGGTGCCGACGGTCCTGCCGGTGTACGGGAGCAGCACGCCGCCCATCAGCCGCGTGGTCAACTCCGCCTCGAAGTGGTCGGGCCGCTCGCCGTAGGCCACCCGCAGGTTGTGCGTCCTGGTGATCTGGCCGTCCAGCATGACCGCGAGCAGGATCACCTCCCAGCAGTTCACCGTGGTCGAGGGGTCGTCGAACGGGAACGTGTTGGAATCACCGTCGATCAGCCGGACGAAGGCGTTGTTGCCGCCCGGTCCGGACGGGACCCACGAGAGCAGCGGCGCGCGCTCCGCGAGCCTCCTCATGGCGCCGAACGCGGTGAGCTGCCGGCCGGCCAGGTCAGCCGAGTCCACCGCCCTTTTCACGCTGCCGCGCAGCTGCATCCGGCACGCCAGGACCGAAGCCTCCTCCCCGGCGTGGTTCCGGACCTGCGCGTACTCCTCCGTCTTCTTGATGTCGTCCGCGGTGATCTTCGACAGCCCGAGTAATTCCGAGAGTTTCACATGTCCTCGCTTGGCATCGGCGGTGTGTCAGGTAGTCGTCCCGGGGCGAGCCGCCGTTACAAATTCGGTGAACCCGAGGCACCGGATGACCGCGGCCGAACGCCGCCGCGCGTACGACCTCGGCCGGCTCGCGCGCTGGGTGCCCGCCCTCCAGCCGCCGGGTGTGTGAAGCGTTGCCGGCTCGGCGGTGGCGGTCGGGTCTCGGACGGGTCGAGCGCGTTCAAGCCGACTGGCCGCAGGTGTGGGATCGGCTTGGGCCGACGGGACACTGCTGCTGTACGTCCTCGCGATCACCGGCGACGGCATCGGCGCGTCGACCGGATTCGACAAGAGCGTGCCGCCGCGGTTCGGCCTGCCCGGGCCGCTCCCCGCGTTGGGGAGCGGCTGAGGAGCGGCACGCACCACGCTGCTCGGCAGGACGAAACCTTGAGGAGGGACCATGCGCAAGCAGCATGCTGTCGCCGTCGGTGCCGTGGCGGTCACCATGGGCATCACCGCGATGGTGCCCGGTGCCGCGTCGGCATCGAGCGATCACGACAACTGCGCCGCAGGGATGCACGCGGCCGTCGTGGAGGACAACGCCGCCTACAACGCCCGCGACCCCGAGCGTTACGAGGCGGTGCTCAACCCGAAGATGATCTTCTTCTACGACGGCGACGTGACCTACGGCCGCGACGCGATCATGGCGAACGCCAAGCGGGACTTCGCCGTCCCGGGCTGGGTGTGGCAGACGACGATCCTTTCGGAGACCACGTACGGCTGCACGAGCGGGATCGCGGTGGTCGACGCGCACAGCGTGAACGCGAGCAAGGGCACGGACGTGCACTTCGCGGTGGCCATGACCATGGTGCGCGAGCACGGCAAGTGGAGCGTCGGCATGGACACCGTCCACCGCCTGCCGAACTGAGGATCAGGCCGTGCGGCGCCGGGGAGAGCGCCGCACGGCCACCAGCGAGGCCAAGCCGACGAGGTCACGGCCCGGGTCGGTTCTCCGTGGGCGCGGCGGCCATGCGCTGGTCGGCGGGCAAGCGCAGGCTTGCCCGTCCCGTGGAGGGGTCACAGGGTGGCACGGGGTTGGGCGGCACGGTCGGCGCCGCACAACTCGCAACACGGTTCCCCCGGCGCGGCCAGGTGCGACGCCACGACCTCCGCACGCGGCACACCCAGATCACGCAGGATCGCCAGCGCCGCCCGCCAGTGCGCCGGATCGCCGGTGGCATGGGCGAGCCCGTCCAGCGCCAGTGCCTCCTGGATCCGGAACCGCCCGGCACGCGCCGACTCCACCGCCGCACGGAACGCCGTCCGCGCCTCCGCGACCAACCCCAGCCGCAACGCGGTCTCTCCCATACCGAGCAGCACGGCGCGCTCCGCGGTCGGCAGTCCCGCCGAGCGCGCCAGCGCCAGCGCCTCGCGGTGGTGCGCCATCGCCCGCTCCGGCTCACCGAGCCGCCCCTCGGTCAACGCGAGGTTGTTCACCGCCAGCGCCGTGATCCGTGCGTTGCCGTGCTCGACTGCCAGCGACGCACGCAGGTACTCCGCCCCCTCCACGTCCCGGAACTGGAGGTGGGCGAGCATTCCCAGGTTGCTCAGGATGGTCGCGCGCAACGACAGGTCGCCCGGCGCGGCCACGGCCGACGCGCGCCGCAGGTGCGCCATCCCGTCGGCCGGCCGGTCGGTCCACATGGCCACGGCAGCGAGGTTGAACTCCAGCAATGCGGTGGCCCGCGGGTTGTCCTTCGTCTCCCGCAACGCGCGTTCGTGCGTGTCCCGCCACTGGCCGAAGTGGCCGAGGTGCTCGAAGTACGCGCGCAACACCAAGGCGAGCTGCCAGCCGTGCGGCCCGGTGGCGAACGCCAGCAACGCGTTGTGCTCGGCTGCCGGCCACGCCAGCGCCCCGTCGAGGCTGTCGATCACGGGCACGTGCGCGGGTGGCAGCTCGGTCACCGGCTCGAACCGGCGGCCCTCCGGGCTGATCACGTCGGCGGCTGCGGTCGCGACCACCAGGTAGTAGTCACGCAGGCGGGCCAGCGGCAGCTCGTCGTCCACCGGCAGCTCGCGGGCGAACTGCCGCACCAGGTCGTGGCAGGTGTAGCGGTCGGCCGTGCGCTGGCCGAGCAGGTGCGCGTCCAGCAGCCGTTCCAGCGATTCCTCGGCGCGCCGCAGGGATGTCCCGGCCAGCGCAGCCGCCGAGAACGCCTCGAAGTCCGAGCCCGGGTGCCTGCCCAGCAACGCGAGCAGCCGCTGCTCGTCCGCCTCGAGTTGTTGGTGGGACAGGGCGAACGCGGCTCCGACGCCGCGGTCGGCCACGGTCAGCTGGACGAGCCTGCCGGTCGTGTCCCGCAAGCGCCGGGCCAGGTCCGCGACCGTCCATACAGGACGGACCGCCAGCCTGGTCGCCGCGATCCGGATGGCGAGCGGCAGCCGCCCGCACAGCTCGACCACCTCTGCGGCGGCATCGGGCTCGGCCGCCGCGCGCCGCACCCCGACCACGTTCGCGAAGAGCACCGCGGCGTCGTGGTCCGGCATCGGCTCGAGCGAGTGCACCTCGGCGCCGTCCAGCACGCCGAGCCGGTGCCTGCTCGTGATCAGCACGAGGCACCCGGACCCGCCGGGCAGCAGCGGCCGGACCTGGGCCGCGCTCGCGGCGTTGTCCAGCACCAGCAGCACCTTGCGGTCGGCCACCTCGGCCCGCCAGCGCGCGGCCCGCTGGTCGAGCCCCTCCGGGATGGTGTGCTCGGCGACGCCGAGCATGGCCAGCAGCCGCGCGAGCGCGGTCTCCGGCGTCATCGGCTCGGCCCCCGGCGTGTGCCCGCGCAGGTCCAGCAGCAGCCGGCCGTGCGGGAAGCGGCCGGCGATCCGGTGCGCCACGTGCACGGCCAGCGCGGTCTTGCCGACTCCCGCCATCCCGTCGACCGCCACAATCGGCACCGCCTCGGTCGCGGCGAGCACCGCGGCGAGGTCCGCGCGGCGACCGGCGAAGTCGGGCAGGTCGTAGGGCAACGTGCTGCGCCCGGTGTCGCGGACCGGCAGGTCCAGAGCCGGGTCGGCACGCAGCACCCGCTGGTGCAGGTCGGACAGCTCCGCGCCCGGCTCGATGCCGAGCTCCTCGTCGAACAAGGCCCTGGTCTGCTGGTACACCGCGAGCGCGTCCGCCTGCCGCGCCGACCGGTACAACGCGATCATCAGCCGGCCCCGCAACCGTTCCCGGTACGGGTGCGCCTCGATCAACCGGGGCAGCTCGACGACCAGCGCCGCCGATTCTCCTGCCGCCAACCGCAGGTCGGTGAGCTCCTCGAGCACGGCGAGACGCCGCTCGTCCAGGGCCGCGACCGCCGCGCGCAGCCCGGACGCGTCCAGCCCGGCGAGCGCAGGCCCGCGCCACAGGCTCAGCGCCTCGGTCAGCGCGGCGATCGTGCCCCTGGCGGCCAGCGCCTCGAAGTCGGCCGCGTCCACCCGCGCGATCACCCGGTATCCGGGACCGTCGGTCTCGATCACCCCGGGCAGCACCTGGCGCACCTTCGCGATCACCTTGTGCACCTGGTGCTTCGCGGTCGGCGGCGGGGCGTCGTCCCAGAGCGCGTCGATCAGATCGGCGAGCGGGACCACCCGCCCGCCCGCGAGCAGCAGGGCGGCCAGCAGCCGTTCGTTCTGCGGACCGCCGAGCGCGATCCGTTCACGGTCGGACCACACCTCGATGGGCCCGAGGATGCGGAACTCCACCAGACCGAACCTACGCAAGCCGTGACCTGCGCGGCAACCGATACGGGTCACAACCCGACCCGGTGCGGATCGTCTCGTCGTGCGGTTCTCGTCCCGCGCGGCGGGACCTCCCCCGCAGGCCCCCTGGTCGAGCCGATCAGGGTGCTCACCGACCGGGCGCGGGGCAACCTCCGGGCGATCGCCGACTTCCAGGCGAACAACCAGCCCTGCCCCAGGGCATGGCCGACACCGCACCGTCCATCCGTGACACGTGACGTGTCAAGGTCCCGGCATCCCGCGCACGGCCATGACGTTCATCACTTGTTCGGGCCATTGGTGGATCTGCTTCCCGGCATGCATGCTGCTCCTGCATCTCGGTCGTCGCGTCGTGGAAGGCGCGCCGACCACGGGGGAAAGACCATCACACCACCGCCGGACGGCGGCGCGTCGTCGTGCCCTGCGCACGGGTCCTCCCCCTCGCCGTCGGCACGACCCAGCCTTGGCGCACCAGGGGGAACTCCGTGAGGAACTGCCGGCATTCGTCACCGGACCGGCGGCCGTGGCCGCCCTGACCACCGCGGGTGCGGGAGCGGCACTGGCCGGGTCGAACGTCGACGGCTGACGCACCGCCGCCGCTCCACCGACACCACCGCAGACGACCGACACGACGGTCGTCGTCCGACGCGCGCACGCCCCGACACCGGGCCGTGTGCCGGCCGGCGACGGCCAAGGGGGGCTTGGGAAATGAGCATCGCCGGTTCGAGCACGCCCGCGAGACCGCGGCGCGTCGTCGCGACGGTCCTGGCACTGGCGCTGGCGGCGGCGGGGGTCCAGGAGGTCGGGCCCGCGGCCGCCGCGGCGCAACCGGAGGCCCCGGTGGCCACCGGGGGGATCGCGGCCGACTTCGGGCCCGACGCCGGGACGTCGCAGGACGTGCTGGTGGACGGGTGGGGTGACGGCGCGGGCTACCACGTGCAGGTGGCGCGGGAGCGGTCCGGCTTCACCTGGCGCGAGGTGGCGGTGCTGCGGCCCTCCGGCTTGGACGACGAGTCCTGGCTGGGTTACCAGTGCGTGTCCGGCGACGGCCGGTTCGCCGCGGTGGCCGTGCTGCCGCGGATGGTGGTGAACAACGCGGCGGCACGCGACCACGGCGCGTTCGCCTACTCGGTGGACCTGGAGTCCGGCGCGGTGCGGCCGTTGGCGCGGGGCGTCGGCCTGAAGTACCACACGCCGGGCTGCGGGACCGGCGCCACGGCGGTGTTCTCGCTCAACCCCGGTGTCGAGCAGCAGCGCACCGAGCTGCTCGTCGCCGACCTCGCCGCCGGGACGGTCGCCCACGCGGGTTCCGTCGCAGGCCAGGTCACCTCGGCCGTGCCGACCGCCCGAGGCGTCGTCGGCGTCACGGGCGCGTCCCTGGTGTCGGTCGAGGGCGACAAGCTCACCAGGTTGTCCGATGTGGACGGCTCGGCCTACGACCTGCGCGCGTCGGCGGACGGCGGCGTGGACTTCCTGGCCGTGCGGCAGGGCAGGCGCGACGCGACGGCGTTCCACCTGCGTGACGGCGACGTGCGTCGCGTGGCCTCCGGCGAGGCCGCGAAGCTGCACCTGTTCCAAGGCCGCGCCGGGCACACCGTGATCAGCGGCGCCCGCGAGGTGAGTCCCGGCGCGGACCTGCTGCGCGCCGACGCGGAGGGCTTCACCGGCAGCGCCTCGCTCGACGGACACGCCCTGCTGGGCGTGGGCGGCGACGCCGAGCGCCCGCAGCCGGCGGTGGCCGCGACCCGCACCGGCAAGGTCTTCCAGCGCGCCCGCGCCGACAGCACGACCACCGCGGCCGGCGTGACCACCGCCGTCGGCGCGACCGCGCCCGGCTTGCGTGCGGGCGTCGCGCCGCCGGCCGCGCCGCCGCGCCGGCCGAAACCG
>JBFBCZ010000052.1:0-55771 GCA_040689555.1 Actinosynnema sp. NPDC051121
TGCCGGCGGGCGGCGACGAGCGGGTGGCGGCGGGTGACCGGCGAGGGGGCGGGCGGCTCGCGAGTGGGCAGCGGGCGGCGGGCGGCGGCGGTGCTGGCGGTGGCGGCGAGCGGGTGGCGGCGGGTGACCGGTGAGGGATGGCGGGCGGGGCGGGTCAGTTCGGCAGTGGGGCCGCGCCGCGCTCGGTCAGGAGTTGCTGCATGTAGCTGCTCTCGGCGGTCTGCGACTTGAGCATGTTGTCCGCCAGCGTGCGCACCACGTTCTGGCCCGCGTGCGTGGCCGCGTACTCGGCCATCGGCGCGCCGCCCTGGTGGTGCCGCAGCATCAGCTGGAGGAAGTACACGTCGAAGTCGACGCCGCTCAACGTCCGCAGCTTGGCGATCTCCTCGGGCGCGGCCATGCCGGGCATCTGCCCCGAGTCGGCCGCCCCGGACCCGGGGCCGCCGCCGGAGTGGCCGTGGGTCGAGGAGGACATCCAGCCCATGTGCTTGCCGTCGGGCGACTGCTCCGGGTAGCCCCAGAGGAACAGCCAGCCCTTCATCCGCCCGACCTGCTCCAGCTGCGTGGACGAGATGTCGAACGCGAGCTGCTCGATGGCGGGGTCGGCGGTCCTGTCCCGGGCGATGTTGGCCATCTGCACGCCCTGGAGGTGGTGCGCGGACATGTCCTGGGTGAACCCGACGTCCACCGAGTCGCGCGTGGGCGTGGAGCTGTTGTCCGCGCCCGGCAGCTTGATCAGCAGGCCGATGGCGGCGCCGAGCAGGAGGACGGCCAGCACGGCGACGGTCACGACGACCGCCCTGGTCGCGGTCACCCCGCGGGTGGGGGCGACCTCCTCCTGCTCGACGTCGTCCACGGTCAGCTGCCCGGCGTGGAGCTGGCGGTCGGGGCGTCGGACGCGGCGGGCGCGGTGCCGTTCTCCTCGGCGGTGGCGTCCTTGCCGCCGTCCATCGGGACGGCGTCCGCGCCGGGCTTCTCGGCCACGAACGCGGGCGGGTTGGCCACGTCGAAGGTCGGGGACTCGCAGGACGCGCCGACCTCGGGGTAGGCGTACTGGTTGCGCCGCAGCGACTGGATGAACTGGTCGATGCGCTCGTCGTCGGCGCTGTCCAGCTTCAGCTGGTGGCCCCACGACTGCAGCGAGATCGGCTTGTCCAGGCCCGGGTACGGCGACAGCATGGTGAACGGCTGGCCGTCGGCGCGCGCCTTCAGCTTGTCCAGCGCCTCACCGCTGACCTGGTCCGGGTTGTACGTGATCCACACGGCGCCGTGCTCCAGCGGGTGGACCATGTTCTCGTTGCGGACGGCCTTGTCGTACACGGTGCCGGTGCAGTCGGCCCACACGTTGTCGTGCGGACCGCCGAAGGGCGGCGACTGGTCGTAGGCGACCCGCTGGGTCGCGTCGACGTGCTTGCCCTCCTTGTACTCCTGCTTCACCACGCCCGTGATCTTGTCCGAGGGGTCCTTGTTCTCCTCGGACGGCGTCCACTGGGCGAGCGCCGCCTCCTTCGCGTTCCGCTCGGAGATCTGCGCGTACGCGTAGCCGAACACGGTGCCGGCCAGGGCCAGCACGGCCACCACCGCGATGATGGTCCCCCACGGCTTCGGCTTCTTGGCCACCACCGAGGAGCGCGCCGCCGCAACGCTGGAGCGCGCGGCCTTCGTCTTCTTGCCGCTGGTCATGTCCGCCTCAGTCTCGTCATACGCCCATGCCGCGGGCCAGTGTAGGGATACCGTGTCTGATCACCGTCAACTGCCCGTCACGGCGGGTGGTCACCAGCCGTGGCCGTTCCCACTTCGCGGGACGCCCATCCCGGTCGAGACCAGCGGGAACGCTTCCCTAGACTTGCCGGGTGACTCCCGCTGCGCTCGCTGAACTGGTCCGCGCGACGGCCGTGGACGTGCTGTCCTCCCGCGGCCTCGACCCCGCCGCCCTGCCCACAGCGGTCACGATCGAACGTCCCCGCAACCCCGAGCACGGCGACTACGCCACCAACGTGGCCCTCCAGACCGCCAAGAAGGTCGGCGTCACGTCCCGCGACCTGGCCGGCTGGCTCGCCGACGCGCTGACCGGCACCGACGCCATCTCCTCGGTCGAGGTCGCCGGCCCGGGCTTCCTGAACCTGCGGCTGGCCGCGGACGCCCAGGGCGCGATCGTGCGCGACGTGCTCAAGGCGGGCGAGGCCTACGGCCGCGGCGACCAGTTCGCCGGCACCCGGATCAACCTGGAGTTCGTCTCCGCGAACCCGACCGGCCCCGTCCACCTGGGCGGCACCCGCTGGGCCGCGGTCGGCGACGCGCTGGGCCGCGTCCTGTCCGCCAACGGCGGCGAGGTCACCCGCGAGTACTACTTCAACGACGCGGGCGCGCAGATCGACCGGTTCGTCCGGTCCCTGATCGCCGCCGCGAAGGGCGAGCCCGCGCCGGAGGACGGCTACGCGGGCGGCTACATCGGCGACATCGCCGCGGAGGTGCTGCGGCAGGAGCCCAGCGCGCTGGCCGCCGAGGACTCGCACGAGGTGTTCCGCCGCATCGGCGTGAACCTCATGTTCGAGGAGATCAAGAAGGACCTGCACGACTTCGGCACCGACTTCGACGTCTTCTTCCACGAGGACTCGCTGCACAAGTCGGGCGCGGTCGCCAAGGCCGTCGACCAGCTCAAGGGCTCCGGGGCGCTGTACTTCGACAACGGCGCGTGGTGGCTGCGGTCCACGGAGTTCGGCGACGACAAGGACCGCGTGGTCATCAAGAGCGACGGTGACCCCGCGTACATCGCCGGTGACATCGCGTACCTGGCGGACAAGCGGTCGCGCGGCTTCGACCTGTGCATCTACATGCTCGGCGCGGACCACCACGGCTACATCGGCAGGCTCAAGGCCGCCGCGTCGGCGCTGGGTGACGACCCGGAGTCGGTCGAGGTGCTGATCGGCCAGCTGGTGAACCTGGTCAGCGAGGGCAAGCCGGTGCGGATGAGCAAGCGCGCGGGCAACGTGATCACCATGCAGGACCTGGTCGACGCGGTCGGCGTGGACGCCGCCCGGTACGCGATGACCCGGTCGTCGGCGGACTCGTCCCTGGACATCGACCTCGACCTGCTGCGCAAGCGGAGCAACGACAACCCGGTGTTCTACGTGCAGTACGCGCACGCGCGGCTGTGCTCGGTGCAGCGCAACGCCGCCGACCTGGGCGTCACGCCCGGCGACGCGGTGGAGGAGCTCACCCACGACCGCGAGGGCGACCTGATCCGCACCCTCGGCGAGTTCCCGCGCGTCGTCGCCACCGCCGGTGAGCTGCGCGAACCGCACCGCGTCGCGCGCTACCTGGAGGAGCTGGCGGGCACCTACCACCGGTTCTACGAGGCGTGCCGCGTGCTGCCGAGGGGCGACGAGGAGACGACCGAGCTGCACCGCGCGCGGCTGAGCCTGTGTGGCGCCACCCGCCAGGTGTTCGCCAACGGCCTCGCGCTGCTGGGCGTGACCGCGCCGGAGCAGATGTGATGCGCGCGCACCCGGCCGGTCCCCGGCACGCCGACGTCCTCATCCCGTCGAACACGGCGGGCAACCGCCCGTCCTCCGCGCAGGCGCTGGACGCCCTGCACCCCCGCGTGTGGCCACGCAACGCCGAGCGCGGCGACGACGGCGTAGTGCGCTTCGCCGGCGTGGACGTGCGCCGGCTCGCCCAGGAGCACGGCACCCCGCTGTTCGTGATGGACGAGGCCGACTTCCGCGCCCGCTGCCGCGAGCACGCCGAGGCGTTCGGCGACCCGACCCGGGTCCACTACGCGTCCAAGGCGTTCCTGTCCGTCGCGGTGGCCCGGTGGGTCGCCGAGGAGGGCCTGAGCATCGACGTGGCCAGCGGCGGCGAGCTGGCCGTGGCGCTGCGCGCGGAGTTCCCGCCCGAGCGGATCGCGCTGCACGGCAACAACAAGTCCGTGGCCGAGCTGACCGCCGCGGTCGAGGCCGGTGTCGGCGCGGTCGTGCTGGACTCGTTCTTCGAGATCGCCCGGCTCGACCAGGTCGCCCGCGAGCGCGGTCGGGTGCAGCCGGTGATGATCCGGGTGACGGTCGGTGTCGAGGCGCACACGCACGAGTTCATCGCCACCGCGCACGAGGACCAGAAGTTCGGCTTCTCGCTGTCCTCGGGCGACGCGGCCGAGGCGGCGCGCCGGGTGCTGAAGTCCGAGGGGCTGCGGCTGATCGGCCTGCACAGCCACATCGGCTCGCAGATCTTCGACGCCAGCGGCTTCGAGGTCGCCGCGCGCCGGGTCATCGGGCTGCTCGCGGAGCTGCGCGACGAGCACGGCGCCGGGATCCTCGAGCACGTCACGACGGTCGACCTCGGCGGCGGCCTCGGCATCGCCTACACCGCCGACGACGACCCGCCGCCGCCCGCCGAGCTGGCCCGGCAGCTGCACAACATCGTGGCCAAGGAGTGCGAGCACGCCGAGCTGCCCGCGCCGAAGATCGCGGTCGAGCCGGGCCGCGCCATCGTCGGCCCCGGCACGGTGACGCTGTACGAGGTGGGCACCATCAAGGACGTCCAGCTCGACGCGGGCGTGGTGCGCCGGTACGTCAGCGTGGACGGCGGCATGAGCGACAACATCCGCACCGCCCTCTACGACGCCGTCTACGACTGCAAGCTGGTCTCGCGCGCCGCGGGCGAGGACGCCCGGCCCGTGCTGTGCCGCGTCGTGGGCAAGCACTGCGAGTCCGGCGACGTGGTCGTGCGCGACTGCTGGCTGCCCGACGACCTCGCGCCCGGCGACCTGATCGCGGTCGCCGCCACCGGCGCGTACTGCTACTCCATGGCCAGCGGCTACAACCGACTGCCCCGGCCCGCGCTCGCCGCGGTCGCGGACGGCCAGGCCCGGTTGCTGCTGCGCCGGGAGACCGAGGAAGACCTGTTCCGCCTGGAGGTATGAGAAGTGGCAAGCCACGAGGGCAAACCGATCAGGGTCGCGCTGCTGGGCTGCGGCACCGTCGGCACCGAGGTGGTCCGGCTGCTCACCGACCAGGCGGCCGACCTCACCGCGCGGGTCGGGGCGCCGGTCGAGATCGCGGGCATCGCGGTGCGCAAGCCGAACAAGCACCGGGAGGTGCCCGCCGAGCTGCTGACGACCGACGCCGAGGGCCTCGTCACGTCCCCGGACGTGGACGTGATCGTCGAGGTCATCGGCGGCATCGAGCCCGCCCGCACGCTGCTGCTCGCCGCCCTGCGCGCGGGCAAGTCGGTGGTGACCGCGAACAAGGCGCTGCTGGCCGAGCACTCGGGGGAGCTGTTCGAGGCCTCCGACGCCTCGGGCGCGGACCTGTACTTCGAGGCGGCGGTGGCGGGCGCGATCCCGCTGCTGCGCCCGCTGCGCGAGTCGCTGGCCGGTGACCGCATCACCCGGGTGATGGGCATCGTCAACGGCACCACGAACTTCATCCTGTCGGGCATGGACTCCACCGGGGCGAGCTACGCCGAGACCCTGGAGGAGGCGACCCGGCTCGGGTACGCCGAGGCGGACCCGACGGCCGACGTGGACGGGTTCGACGCCGCGTCCAAGGCCGCGATCCTCGCGTCACTGGCGTTCCACAGCCGGGTCACGGCCGCCGACGTGCACCGCGAGGGCATCGCCTCGGTCAGCGCCGCCGACATCGCCGCCGCCAAGGCCCTGGGCCGCACGGTGAAGCTGCTGGCCATCTGCGAGCGCGTCGCGCAGGAGGACGGCGAGGGGATCTCGGTGCGCGTGCACCCGGCGATGATCCCCACCTCCCACCCGCTGGCGAGCGTGCACGGCGCGTTCAACGCGGTGTTCGTGGAGGCCGACGCGGCGGGCGAGATGATGTTCTACGGCCAGGGCGCGGGTGGCGCGCCGACCGCCAGCGCGGTGCTCGGCGACCTCGTCGCGGTGGCCCGCAACCGGGTGCACCAAGGGCGCGGCCCGCGTGAGTCGGCCTACGCGGCGCTGCCCGTGCGGCCGATGGGCCAGACGCCGACGCGGTATCACATCAGCCTCGACGTCGCCGACCGGGCGGGCGTGTTGTCGCAGGTGGCGGCGGTGTTCGCGGAACACGACGTGAGCATCGCGGCGGTGCGGCAGGAGGGCCGGGTCGACGACGCCAGCCTGGTGATCGTCACCCACGCCGCGACCGACGCGGCACTGCGGTCGACCGTCGACAAAATCGGCGGGCTGCCCGTGGTTCGGGAAGTGGTCAGCGTGATGCGCGTGGAAGGCGAAGAGTGATGGCGGCTCAAGCGACCGTCGGCGAAGCCGGCAACCAGACTACTGTGCGCCCGGGGTGGCCCGGCATCATCCACGCCTACGCGGACCGGATCCGACTCCCCGAGGGCGCCAAGGTCGTCACCCTCCACGAAGGCGGCACGCCGCTGGTCGCCGCCGAGCACCTGTCGGAGCTGACCGGCTGCCAGGTCTACGTCAAGGTCGAGGGCGCGAACCCGACCGGGTCGTTCAAGGACCGCGGCATGACCGTGGCCATGACGCACGCCCTGGCCAGCGGCATCCGGGCGGTGATCTGCGCGTCGACCGGCAACACCTCGGCCAGCGCGGCGGCGTACGCGGCCAAGGCCGGCCTCACCGCCGCGGTGCTCGTGCCGCGCGGCAAGATCGCCCTGGGCAAGCTCGCCCAGGCGGTGGCGCACGGCGCGAAGATCCTGCAGATCGACGGCAACTTCGACGACTGCCTCGAGCTGGCCTCCAAGACGTCGACCGAGTACCCGATCACCCTGGTCAACTCGGTCAACCCGGTCCGGCTGATCGGGCAGAAGACGGCCGCGTGGGAGATCTGCGACGTGCTCGGCCGCGCGCCCGACATCCACTGCCTGCCGGTCGGCAACGCGGGCAACATCACCGCGTACTGGCGTGGTTACTCGGACTACTACCAGGACGGGGTCACCGGCTCGACGCCCCGCATGTTCGGCTTCCAGGCCGCGGGCTCCGCGCCGCTGGTGCTGGGCGCGCCGGTGGCGAACCCGGAGACCATCGCGACCGCCATCCGGGTGGGCAGCCCGGCGTCGTGGACCGGCGCGGTGGCCGCGAAGGAGGAGTCCGGCGGCCTGTTCGAGGCCGTGACGGACGAGAAGATCCTGGAGGCCTACCGGCTGCTGGCCTCGACCGAGGGCATCTTCGTCGAGCCCGCGTCCGCGACCAGCGTGGCCGGCCTGCTGGCCACGGCCGCCGACGGCAGGCTGCCCAAGGGCTCCACGGTCGTCTGCACGGTCACCGGCCACGGCCTGAAGGACCCCGACACGGCCCTGCTCGGCATGCCCGAGGTGGAGCCCGTGCCGGTAGACCCCGGCGCCGTGGCGACCGCCCTGGAGCTGGCGTGACGGCCCCGGCCGTCACCGCCGTCCGCGTCACGGTCCCCGCGTCCACGGCGAACCTCGGCTCGGGGTTCGACGCGCTCGGCATGGCGCTGGGCCTGCACGACGAGCTGGAGTTCGCCGTGACCGGCGGCGGGCTGGTGGTGGAGGTGTCCGGCGAGGGCGCGGCCGACGTGCCGACCGACGAGGGCAACCTGGTCGTGCGGGCGTTCCGGGCGGCCTGCGAGCTGGTCGGCGTCGAGGTCCCGGGGCTGCGGCTGACGTGCCGCAACGCCATCCCGCACGCGCGGGGCCTCGGCTCCTCGGCGGCCGCGATCGTGGCGGGCGTGGCGGCCGGTTTCGCCCTCGCCGGTCGCGAACCGGACACGAGCGCGTTGCAACTCGCAGCGGAGTTCGAGGGCCACGCCGACAACGCGGCGGCGGCCATGTTCGGCGGCGTGGCGATCGCGTGGACGCAGGGTGACCGCTACCGCGCGGTCCGTGTGGAACCGCACCCCGGCGTGACGCCGGTCGTGCTGGTCCCGGCGGAGGAATCCTCCACGCACACCACCCGGGGCCTGCTGCCGTCGAAGGTGCCGCACGAGGACGCGGCCTTCGCGGCGGGACGGTCCGCGCTGGCCGTGCACGCCCTCGCCGCGGACCCCTCGCTGCTGCTGGAGGCGTTGGACGACCGGCTGCACGAGCCGTACCGGGAGCCCGCCTGGCCTGCGACGACGTGCCTGGTGCGGTCGTTGCGGGCGGCGGGGGTGGCGGCTGCGGTGTCCGGCGCGGGACCCACGGTGCTGGCCCTGCCACCGGACGGCGTGCTGCCGCCCGGGGTGGACCTGGCGGGGTTCGAGGCCCGCCGGGTGCCGGTCGACCTGGGCGGAGTCCGGGTTGCGCCACTCGGCTGAGCGGTGCGACGCGCCGCACCCCGGTTGTTGCACCCGGCCGGACCGGCGTCTACCCTCGGGGCCATCAGTCACCGCGCGCACGGGCGCCGGTGTGGTGCCCGGACGTTCGTTCCGGGTCGCATTCCTCCAGTGATCTGGCTCTGTGCCGTATGGACGGGGCCAGCGCTGGAAGGCACCCGCTCGCCGTGTGACCGAAGTCCCGCACCGGAGGACTCCGCTTTCGTGCGCGTTCCGCGCCGTCGCCAGGTCCGCCTGAACCGGGACGAAACTGCCGCACCGCATTCCGTCGGACGGCAGGTCCGCTGGAACGCGTAGGAGGCGCGCTCCGGTCAGGAAGGACATGTGTGACCAACACCGATGTACTGAGCAGCCAAGCTCCTGCTGCTCCCAACCCCGCTGCCAGTTCCGGAGCCGAGGAGAACGCTCTGACCACCCCTTCGAACGGCAGCGCCACGCCGCGCAAGCGCGCGGGCCTCTCTGGAATGGTGCTGGCCGAACTCCGTGAACTCGCAGGTCAGCTGGGCATCACCGGCACGGCCGGCCTCCGCAAGGGCGACCTGATCGCCGCCATCAAGGAGCGGCAGGGCGGCACCTCCGGTCGGGGCAGTGCCGCGACGCCGCCCAAGGCCGAGAAGAAGGCCGAGGCTCCCAAGGCGGCCGTCGAGAAGGCGCCCGTGGTGGAGAAGGCCGTCGAGGCCCCCGCCGCGGTGGAGAAGCCGACCCAGCAGCAGCTCGACGTGACCGACCGTCCCGCCGGTGAGGAGGAGGGTGGCCGCCGCGGCAACCGCCGCCGCCGTTCCGCCAACCGCCCCACGGGCAGCCCCGAGGCTCCGGCCGCGGACGCGCAGCAGGCGCCGCCGCAGGCCGACCGGCCGGCCCAGGCCGACCGCGTCCAGGGCGACGGCCGGCAGGGCGACAACCGCCAGGGCGAGCGCCCGGAGCGGCACGACCGCGCCGACCGCTCCGAGCGGGGCGACCGCTCCGACCGGAACGACCGGAACGACCGCTCCGAGCAGCGCGAGCAGCGCCAGGACCGGGGCGAGCGCGGCAACCGCGGCGACCGGCAGGACCGGGGCGACCGGCAGGGCCGGGACGACCGCGGCGACCGGGGTGGCCGCGACCGCGACCAGAACCGCAACCGCCAGCAGAGCGGTCCGGACGACGGCGACGAAGAGGGCGGCCGTCGTGGTCGCCGCTTCCGCGACCGCCGCCGCCGCGGCGGTCGCGGCGACGACGGCGGTCCCGCCACCGACACGGAGGTGCGCGACGACGACGTCCTGCTGCCCGTGGCGGGCATCCTGGACGTGCTGGAGAACTACGCGTTCGTCCGCACCTCGGGCTACCTGGCCGGGCCGAACGACGTGTACGTGTCGTTGTCGCTGGTCCGCAAGTACGGGCTGCGCCGCGGCGACGCCCTGATCGGCGCCGTGCGGCAGCCGCGCGACGGCGAGCAGCAGCGCCAGAAGTTCAACCCCCTGGTGCGGGTGGACAAGATCAACGGCCTCGACCCGGAGGAGTCCCGCAACCGGCCGGACTTCACCAAGCTGACGCCGCTGTACCCGAACGAGCGCCTGCGCCTCGAGACGGAACCGCACATCCTCACCACGCGCGTCATCGACCTGGTGATGCCGATCGGCAAGGGCCAGCGCGCCCTGGTCGTGTCGCCGCCGAAGGCGGGCAAGACCTCGGTGCTCCAGTCGATCGCGAACGCGATCACGAAGAACAACCCCGAGTGCCACCTGATGGTGGTGCTGGTGGACGAGCGCCCCGAAGAGGTCACCGACATGCAGCGGTCGGTGAAGGGCGAGGTCATCGCCTCCACCTTCGACCGCCCGCCGTCGGACCACACCACGATCTCGGAGCTGGCCATCGAGCGGGCGAAGCGCCTGGTCGAGATGGGTCACGACGTGGTCGTGCTGCTGGACTCGATCACCCGGCTGGGTCGTGCCTACAACCTCGCGGCCCCCGCGAGCGGCCGGATCCTGTCCGGTGGTGTCGACTCGACCGCGCTGTACCCGCCCAAGCGGTTCCTGGGCGCGGCCCGCAACATCGAGGGCGGCGGCTCGCTGACCGTCATCGCGACGGCCCTGGTCGAGACCGGGTCCGCGGGTGACAGCGTGATCTTCGAGGAGTTCAAGGGCACCGGCAACGCCGAGCTCAAGCTCGACCGGAAGATCGCGGACAAGCGGACCTTCCCGGCGGTGGACGTGGACTCGTCCGGCACCCGCAAGGAAGACCTGCTGCTCTCGCCGGACGAGCTGGCGGTCATGCACAAGCTGCGCCGGGTGCTGCACGCCCTGGACAGCCAGCAGGCCATCGACCTGCTGCTGGACCGCCTGCGCAAGAGCCGCACGAACATCGAGTTCCTGATGCAGGTGGCCAAGACCACCCCGGGTGCGGACAACGACTGACCGCGCACGACCGCGGGAAGCCCGTCCGGCGAGTTCCGCCGGGCGGGCTTCCGGGCGTTCAGGTCGGGTTCGGGCAGGTCAGCAGGGTGGTGTTGGCGACGCCGCCCCGGCCTCGGCCAGCGCGGCGGTGCGGCGGCGCTCAAGGAAGTACTGGGCGACCAGCAGGGCGGTGACCGGCACCCCGAGGCCCACGACGGCCGCCACCGGCACGCGCACGCCGTCCAGGAGCACGCCGAGGGCCAGCACGGCCGCCAGGTACGGCCAGCGCAGCCACGAGCGCTGCCACCGCGCGGTCCACGCGACCGAGCTCGACGTGGCGACGCCGACGGCCACGCCCGCGCCGAACACGGGGCTCGACAGGGTCAGGTCGCCCTCGGCGCCCAGCAGCACGCCACCCAGCCCGGTGAGGCCCAGCACGGCGATGCCGAACAGGAACGGCACGGCCAGCCACGTGGTCAGCGGCACGGGACGCCCGACAGTGCACAACACGCGGCCAGTGTGGCGTCCACGCAACGCGGTGCGCTGCTCTGTGTAGTTCAGCGGTTACCTCGTGCGCCAAATGGTCGACCACCATCGGCGAGCGGTTGTGACGCTGCCCACCGGGAACAAGCAGGCCGGGCCTCGCGTTGCAGTCGGTGACAGCCGATCTGGCACACTGTCGGGTCGAGTCCGGCTCCGGTTCACCTCGAAGAATCCCCAACGAGGACCCGGCGGCCACCTAGGAAAGGGACAAGACGTTGAAGACCGGCATTCACCCCGAGTACGTGACGACCGAGGTCACCTGCGGTTGCGGCAACACCTTCACCACCCGCAGCACCAAGACCTCCGGCGCCATCCACGTCGAGATCTGCGCCAACTGCCACCCGTTCTACACGGGCAAGCAGAAGATCATGGACACCGGTGGCCGGGTCGCGCGCTTCGAGGCCCGCTACGGCAAGCGCGCCAAGTAGCTGCCAGAACGGCGTCCACCCCGAATCCGCGGGTGGGCGCCGTTGTCGTCTCCACACCCAGCCAGACCCCTCGCAGACGCTGAGACCGGAGCAAGACCGTGACGCTGGACGCCCTGCTGGCCGAGCACGCCGAGCTGGAAGCCAAGCTCGCCGACCCCTCGGTGCACGCCGACCAGGCGGGCGCGCGCAAGCTCGGCAAGCGCTACGCCGAGCTGACCCCGATCGTGAAGACCGCTCGTGAGCTGGAGCAGGCGAAGTCCGACCTCGAGACGGCCCGCGAGCTGGCCGCCGAGGACGCGGTGTTCGCCGAGGAGGCCGAGCAGCTCGCCAAGACCGTCCCCGCGCTGGAGTCGAAGCTGACCGAGCTCCTCCTGCCGCGCGACCCGCACGACAGCGCCGACGTCCTGCTGGAGATCAAGTCCGGCGAGGGCGGCGAGGAGTCGGCCCTGTTCGCGGGCGACCTGCTGCGCATGTACCTGCGGTACGCCGAACGCCACGGCTGGAAGGCCGAGGTCCTCGACGGCACCGATTCCGACCTGGGCGGCTACAAGGACGTCACGGTGTCCATCAAGAGCCGCGCCGACACCCCGGACGGCGTGTGGTCGCGGCTGAAGTACGAGGGCGGCGTGCACCGCGTGCAGCGGGTGCCGGTGACCGAGTCGCAGGGCCGCATCCACACCTCCGCCGCCGGGGTCCTGGTGTTCCCCGAGGTGGACGAGGTCGAGGTCGAGATCGACGAGAACGACCTGCGCATCGACGTGTTCCGCTCGTCGGGCAAGGGCGGGCAGAGCGTCAACACGACCGACTCGGCGGTGCGCATCACGCACCTGCCGACCGGCATCGTCGTGTCCTGCCAGAACGAGCGCAGCCAGCTGCAGAACAAGGCCCGCGCGATGCAGGTGCTCCAGGCCCGGCTGACCGCGCTGGCCGAGGAGAAGCAGCAGCAGGAGGCGTCGGACGCCCGGCGCACGCAGATCCGCACGGTGGACCGCTCGGAGCGGGTCCGGACCTACAACTTCCCGGAATCGCGCATCTCGGATCACCGGGTTGGGTACAAAGCCCATAACCTGGACCAGGTGCTCGACGGCGATCTGGACGCGGTGCTCGACGCGTTGGCGGCGGCCGACCGCGCGGAGCGGCTCGCCGCCGGGTGAGGTGACGAGGAGGGGGCGCGCGATGGCGGAGATCCTGGTGGCACCGCGGCGCGCACCGCTCGACGCCGCGCTGGACCTCCGGGTGGTCGACCTGCCACCCGACGAACGGGTGACGGTCCGCGCGTCGACGGGCGACTGGTCGTCCTCCGCCGTGTTCCTGGCCGACGAGCGCGGCGTGGTGGACCTGACCCGGCACGCGCCGGTCGAGGGCGACTACGCGGGCGTCGACCCGATGGGGTTGTTCTGGTCGATGAACCCGACGGGTGAGCCGGCCGGTCCGACGTTGCTGGAGGTCGTCGGCGTCGGCAAGGTGGAGCTGGACCGGCTGACCGTCCCCGACGGGGTGCGGCGGACCGAGGTGAGCGAGCAGGGCCTGGTCGGCGTGCTGTTCGAACCCGACGACGGCGAGACCCACCCCGGGGTGCTGGTGCTGGGCGGCTCGGAGGGTGGGTCGCACGAGCTGGACGCGGCGCTGCTCGCCGGGCACGGCTTCGCGGCGCTGGCACTGGCCTACTTCGGCGTGCCCGGTGTCCCGGACGACCTGGTCGAGATCCCGCTGGAGTACTTCGGGACCGCGCTGGAGTGGCTGGGGGAGCGGGCCGGGAAGCTCGGAGTCGTCGGCGGCTCGCGCGGCGGTGAGCTGGCGCTGCTGGTCGGTGCGACGTTCCCGCAGGTCGACGCCGTGGTGAGCGTGGCGGGTAGCGGCGTGGTGACGCAGTGCATCGGGCCCGGCACCCGGTTGTTGCAGAAGCTGGAGCACGAGGCCGCGTCGTGGACCTGGCAGGGCAGGCCGCTGCCGTACCTGCCGTACTCGATCCCGGACGAGCTGCGCGCGCGGGTGGTCTCGGGCAAGCCGGTGCGGCTGACGTCCGCCTTCGACTTCTCCGACGGCATCCCGGAGGACACCGAGATCCCGGTCGAGCGGATCTCCGGCGGTGTGTTGCTGCTCTCACCCGGGCGGGACGAGTCGTGGCCGTCGGTCGGCCTGGGCGAGGTCGCCTGGCGCCGGCTGACGGAGCTCGGCCACGACCACCGGCACGAGCGGGTCGTGTACCCCGAGGCAGGACACCTGATCGCGGGGCCGCCGCACCGGCCGACCACGCAACCGGTGGTCCCGGGGCCGGGGGTGACGTTCTCGACGGGCGGCACGCCCGCCGCCACGGCCGCCGCCCGCGCCGACGCGTGGCGTCGGACCGTTGAGTTCTTGTCCGACCAACTGGGCACCTAATGTGTCGCTCATGAGCGCACACTTTGACGTCGTGGTCCTCGGTGCGGGGCCAGGCGGGTACGTCGCCGCGATCCGGGCGGCCCAGCTGGGGCTGAAGACGGCGGTCATCGAGGAGCGTTACTGGGGCGGGGTGTGCCTGAACGTGGGCTGCATCCCGTCGAAGGCCCTCCTGCGCAACGCGGAGCTCGCGCACCTGTTCACCCACGAGCAGAAGACCTACGGCATCCAGGTCGACGGCTCGGTGAAGTTCGACTACGGCGTCGCCTACGAGCGCAGCCGCAAGGTCGCGGACGGGCGCGTCAAGGGCGTGCACTTCCTGATGAAGAAGAACGGCATCACCGAGTTCAACGGGCGGGGGACGTTCGTCGACGCCAACACCATCCAGGTGGGTGACGAGACCGTCACGTTCGGCCACGCGATCATCGCGGCGGGCGCGACGACCCGGCTCCTGCCGGGGACGAAGCTGTCCGAGCGGGTGGTGACGTACGAGGAGCAGATCCTGTCGCAGGACCTGCCGGAGAGCATCGTCATCGCGGGCGCCGGCGCGATCGGCGTCGAGTTCGCGTACGTGCTGCACAACTACGGCGTGAAGGTGACCATCGTCGAGTTCCTCGACCGGGTGGTGCCGCTGGAGGACGCCGAGGTGTCGGCCGAGCTGGCCAAGCGGTACAAGCGGCTCGGGATCGACGTGCGGACCTCCACCCGGGTCGAGTCCATCGACGACTCCGGGCCCCGCGTGCGCGTGACCGTGTCCAAGGACGGCGTCGAGGAGGTCCTGGAAGCCGACAAGGTCCTCCAGGCGATCGGCTTCCAGCCCCGCGTCGAGGGCTACGGGCTGGAGAACACCGGCGTCCAGCTCACCGAGCGCGGCGCGATCGCGGTCGACGGGCGTGGCCGCACGAACGTGGAGAACATCTTCGCGATCGGCGACGTGACGGCGAAGCTGATGCTCGCGCACGCCGCCGAGTCCATGGGCATCATCGCCGCGGAGACCATCGCGGGCGCGGAGACCATGGAGCTGGACTTCGTGATGATCCCGCGGGCGACGTACTGCCAGCCGCAGATCGCGTCGTTCGGGTGGACCGAGGCGCAGGCGCGCGAGCGCGGGTTCGACGTCCGGGTGGCGAAGTTCCCGTTCACCGCGAACGGCAAGGCGCACGGCATCGGCGACTCGGCCGGGTTCGTGAAGCTGATCAGCGACGCCAAGTACGGCGAGCTGCTCGGCGGCCACCTGATCGGCCCGGACGTGACCGAGCTGCTGCCGGAGCTGACGCTGGCCCAGCAGTGGGACCTGACCGTGCACGAGGTGGCGCGCAACGTGCACGCCCACCCGACGTTGGGCGAGGCGGTCAAGGAAGCGGTCCACGGACTGGCCGGCCACATGATCAACTTCTGATCCCCCTACCCTCTACCGCATGACCCGACACCCGTTGCGGCTGGCCATCAACGAAGCGGAACGCATGCTGGCCGCGGCGGGTGTCGACAGCCCGCGCGTGGACGCCGAGCTGCTGGCCGCCCACGTGCTCGGCGTCGAGCGGTCCAGGCTCGCCCTGATCCCGCTGGTCGACCCGCCGGTGGTGGACGCGCTGCACAAGGTCGTGCGGCAGCGCGCGACCCGCGTGCCGTTGCAGCACATCACCGGGTGGGCCCACCTGGGCGGGGTGGACCTGGAGGTCGGTCCGGGCGTGTTCATCCCGCGCCCGGAGACCGAGCTGATGCTGGAGTGGGGTCTGTCCACTGTGGAGTCCCAGGACCCCGTGGTGGTCGACCTGTGCACGGGTTCCGGCGCGTTGGCGCTGGCTGCGGCGCACCGCTTGCCGCACGCGTCCGTGCACGCCGTCGAGCGCGACACCACGGCGCTGGCCTGGGCGCGGCGCAACGCGGAGGCCCGCGCGGCGGCCGGTGACACCCCGATCACGTTGCACGCGGGCGACGTGACGGCGCCGGACGTGCTGGCGGACCTGGACGGCCAGGTCGACCTGGTGCTGTGCAACCCGCCCTACGTGCCCGACGGCACCGAGGTGCAGCCCGAGGTCGCCGAGCACGACCCGCGGCACGCCGTCTTCGGCGGCCCGGACGGGCTGGAGGTGATCCGGCACGTGGTCGCGCTGGCCGCCCGGCTGCTCAAGCCCGGCGGGCACGTGGCGATCGAGCACGACGACAGCCAGGGGATCATCGTGCCCGCGCTGCTGTCCACCCGCCGGGTGCTGACCGACGTCGCCGACCACCGCGACCTGGCCTGGAGGCCGCGTTTCGCCACCGCCCGCCGGGTCTGACCGGCCCGCAAAAAAGCGACTCGGGCACATTCTTCGCGAAGCACCGGTGTGCCGCTGAAAAGGCCCCGACGGCACCCGTCAGGGGCGGGCGTGGTCGATCAGCGCGGCCAGCCGGGAACGGGTCTGATCCCATTCTTCGGCCGGCCCGGATGAATAGACCACGTATTCGATGCCGTTCGTTTCCCAGTACGCCACGGCTGTCTTCTCGGTCGCGCCGGACTCCACCTGTTGGAATTCCCACCGGACCGCCGGGAAATCGCGGATCCGGTCGCCGGTCAACCCCAACCGGGTGTGTCCGGGCTCCCTCTCGCGCTCGACCGCGGCGGCGGTGATCCGGTCCAGCAGGGACACCGCCGGGTCGGTGACCGGCGCGCCGCCGAGCCGCACCTCGCGGCGCGGGTTCGCCGGGTCGGTCGCCACGAGCGTGGTCGCCACCGTGCCGGTGGTGACCGCCCAGCCGGCCGGGATCGCGGTCGTGAGGCCGCCCGGGGCGTCCACCGGCCGCAGGTCCGCGGGCAGGGTGGTGGTCGTGGCGGGGACGGGCGGCGCGGACGGGGGAGCGGTGGCGGTGGTCGTCGTGGTGATCACCGGCAGCGTGACGGCCGCCGCCGCGGTGCTCGCCGGGGCGGGCGAACGGGCGTCCAGCGCCAGGTAACCCGCCGCACCGGCCACGACGACGTACGCGGCGGCGAAGGACAGCGCCAGCGGGAGGGCGCCGATCGGGTTCTTCGCATTCACCGGACGCCTCGCCATCGGGATAACCTGGACCGCAACGCTCCGCCGAGTAAATCGGAGAACCCGCGATGGCTGTCAATGGGCCGAACGAGTGGAGCGAGCTGCGGGAATGGCTCCGGTCCCGGATCGCCCACGTCGACCTCGTCGATTTCGCGGACGCCGACCGCGGCCGGCTGGCCCGCGCGCTGACCGCGCTGCTGTCGGCGCTGGGCGACGGCCACGACGACGAGAGCGACCTCGCCGCCGCGGTGGTGCGCGAGGAGCTGGCCCGCGGCGGCGCGGCGCGGGCCGACGACGTGCTGCGCACCCACCTGGCCATCGCGCTCGCGGCCCGCACGGCCGAGGTCCGGGCCATCACCCCGGACGGCGCGCTCGTCGTCACCGACGCCCGGCAGTGGGCGCGCTGCCACGCCCTGGCCGACGAGATCCTCGCGCTCAGCCCGCACCCGGAGCTGAACGCGTTCGCCACCGACCTGCGCGCGCGCCTGGATCGCGCGCGGCGGTGGAGGTGGGTGGAGCCGGACGTGTGGACGGCGGCGGTGGTCGGGCTCGCGGTGCTGGTGCTGCCGTTCGTGGGCGGCGCGATCGGCGACGCGGCGGTCACGGCCGCCGGTGTGCTGGTCGGCGGCGCGCTGGTCTTCGGCTTCGTGGTCGCGCACCGCAAGCGGCAGTGGTCGGTGGACGCGCAGGCCGCGTTCGGCCGCCGCGGCGCGTGACGCCGTCCGGCCGCCGGGTGTGACCTCGGCCGCTGCGACTCCCCGTGCTGTGCTTGGATCAGCAGGGTGAGCACGGTCTACGATTGTGGCGTTCCGGCGGATCGGGCGGCAGGGCTTGCCGCCGCCGCGGGTGCGGTGCGGTCCGGGCGCCTTGTCGTCCTCCCCACCGACACGGTCTACGGCATCGGCTGCGACGCGTTCGACGCGTCCGCCGTGCGCGCCCTGTTGGCGGCCAAGGGGCGTGGGCCCGACATGCCCGTCCCCGTGCTGGTCGGTTCGTGGACCACGATCGACGGGGTGGTCCTGGGCGTGCCCCGGCAGGCCCGGGCGCTGATCGAGGCGTTCTGGCCCGGTGGCCTGTCCCTCGTGCTGCCGCACGCGCCGTCGCTGGCGTGGGATCTCGGTCACACCCGCGGCACGGTGATGCTGCGGATGCCGCTGCACCCCGTCGCCCTCGAGCTGCTGCGCGACGTCGGCCCGATGGCGGTGTCGAGCGCGAACAAGTCCGGCTTCCCGCCCGCGGGCACCGCCCAGGAGGCCTGGGACCAGCTCGGCGAGGAGGTCGGCGTCTACCTGGACGGCGGCCCGGGCGCCGAGAACGTCGCGTCCACCATCGTCGACCTGACCGGCCCGGACCCCGTGGTCCTGCGCGAGGGCGCCGTCCCGGTGGCCGACGTGTCCGGGGCGCTGGGCGTCGAAGTCGAGGTCGCGCGCTAGTGGATCTTCCCGATCGGAGTAGCGTGGTGGTCCCGTCGCCCGGACCACCCGGGCAAGCTCCACCCCACACCCCATCGCCGAGGGGCTAGCCTGCCGTGGGCCAGTTGCCTGCCGTGTCCAACGTCCTCCCCGTCCGGGAGTACCTGCTCGTCGCGCTGACCGCGGCGATCGTGACGTTCCTGCTCGTCGGCCTGGTGCGCGTGCTGGCGTTCCGGATCGGCGCCGTCGCCTACCCCCGCCAGCGGGACGTGCACGTCCAACCCATGCCGCGCATGGGCGGCCTCGCCATGTACGGCGGTGTGCTCGGCGGGATGCTGCTGGCGCACCAGCTCCCGGTGCTGCGCTCGGCGTTCGACTTCTCCTACGACCCGTACGCGGTGATCGTGGGCGGTGGCGTGATCGTCCTCGTGGGCGTGCTGGACGACCGGTTCGAGCTCGACTCCCTGACGAAACTCGCCGGGCAGGTCACCGCGGCGGGCATCCTGGTGCTGTTCGGCCTGCAGTGGCTGCTGTTCTGGGTGCCGTGGGGCGACAACGGCGAGGGCACCGGCTCGCTGCTCTCGCTCGACCAGAACCAGGGCGCGATCCTCAGCGTGCTGCTGGCCGTGACGATGGTCAACGCGATGAACTTCGTCGACGGCCTGGACGGCCTGGCGGCGGGCATCGGGCTCATCGCCGCCGCCGCCACCTGCGTGTTCTCCATCGGCCTGCTGGCCAACAACGGCGGCGACGTCGGCGCGTACCCGCCGGCCCTGATCGCGGCCACGCTGGCGGGCGCGTGCCTGGGCTTCCTGCCGCACAACTTCAACCCGGCCCGGATCTTCATGGGCGACTCCGGGTCGATGCTGATCGGGCTGATGCTCGCGGCGGCGACGATCTCGGCCTCCGGGAAGATCAACTACGAGTCGGTGCGCGCCACCGACGTGCTCGGCCTGCTGTCGCCGCTGGTGGTGGTCGCGGCGGTGCTGTTCGTGCCGCTGCTGGACCTGCTGATGGCCGTGGTGCGGCGGACCAGGCGGGGCGAGAGCCCGTTCTCCGCGGACAAGATGCACCTGCACCACCGGCTGCTGGAGATCGGCCACTCCCAGCGCCGCGCGGTGCTGCTCATCTACTTGTGGGCGGGCGTGCTGGCGTTCGGCGCGGTCGCGCTGACGCTGTTCGACGTCGTGGTCGTGGTGTGGTGCCTGGCGATCGGGCTCGTTCTCGCGCTGTTGGTCTCCGCGATACCCAGACTTCGCGAAGTGCGCCGCACATGACCCCCGATGGCGTGGTGAGCACCAAGGCCTCTTTACACTCGGTCCCGATGGGTGGGAAGGGGTGACATGAGCTCTCCGGAGAAGACGGAGTGGACGCACGAGGCCGTCGTGCGGCGACTCGCAGGTGAGATGTACCGCAGCGCGCTGTGGGCGGCCCTCGGCACCGTGGTGGCGGGCGCGATCCTCTGGACCGTGCTGGCCGGCGTGCCCGGCCTGGTCGCCGCGCTGATCGGCGGCGCCATCGCGTGCCTGTCGTCGGCGGCGACGCTGCTGCTCATGCACCGCACCGCCGCGATGCCGCTCCAGGTGATCATGGTGGCGGCGTTCGCCGGGTTCATGGGCAAGCTCATCCTGCTGTTCGCGGTGATGCTGCTGCTGCGCCAGTTCCCCGTGCTGCACACCAACGCGCTGGCGTTGACCATGGCCGCGACGATCCTGGTCGCCACCGCCATGGAGGTGCGCGCTTCCAAGCGCAGTCGCAGTCAGATCGTCATCCCCACCCCTGGAAACACCTGATCTACCGGCTGGTACGGTGCGCGCAAGACGGGACACCCAGGTAGGTGGGGTGCCTCTCGCAGGCGCTTGCGGTCCGTAAGGTACGTTAAGTCCCGATCGTGACGATTCCCCCGGCGGAGTGAACGCCGGCCGGGAGAACCGGAAGGAACACAGTGACCACGATGGTGCTGGCTGCGGGTGATGAGTTCGTCGCACCCGGCGTGAAGGACTTCTTCCTCCCGCCGATCTTCGGTGAGGTCACCAAGCCCATGGTGCTTCTGGTGCTCTCGATCTTGATCATCGGTGCGTTCTTCATCGCGGCGACCCGCAACCTCAAGCTCGTTCCCGGCAAGTTCCAGTTCGCCGCCGAGTCGCTCTACGACGTCGGTCGCAACACGATCGCGCGGGAGCAGATCGGCGCCAAGGACTTCAAGCCCTTCGTGCCGCTCATCCTCACGGTGTTCACCTTCGTCCTGGTGAACAACCTGTTCGGGCTCATCCCGCTCGTGCAGTTCCCGACGATGTCGCACATCGGTTTCCCGCTGGCCGTCTCGGTGCTCGTGATCTACCCCGTGTACCACTTCGTCGGATTCAAGCGCCACGGGTTCCTGGGTTACCTCAAGCACCAGACCATGCCGCCCGGCGCGCCGTGGTTCGTGCTCATCCTGCTGATTCCGATCGAGTTCTTCCAGAAGTTCTTCCTGAACCCGCTCACGCTCGCGATCCGAGTTTTCGCGGCCATGTTCGCGGGTCACCTGCTCTTGCTGGTGTTCACCCTGGCCGGTGAGTACCTGCTCTTCGCCGGCGGCATCACCGTCGTGGTCGCGCCCGTCGCGTTCGTCTTCGCCATCGCGCTGACGTTCCTGGAAGCGCTGATCATGGTTCTTCAGGCCTACATCTTCGCGCTGCTGTCCGCCAACTACATCGGCGCGGCGCTGGCCGAAGAGCACTGAGAAATCACAAGCCTCCGATCCGCGAGCGTTCGCGGACCGAGTTGGAAAGGGAACAGCACAAGTGAGCGCTATCGTTCTTGCTCAGGAAGCCGCGAACGTCAACCTGAACCAGGGCCTCGCTGCCATCGGCTACGGCCTCGCGGCCATCGGCCCCGGCATCGGCGTGGGTCTGATCTTCTCCTCGGTCATCAACGGCACCGCCCGTCAGCCCGAGGCCCGCGGCGTGCTGCTGAGCCTGGCCTGGACCACGTTCGCCATCGTCGAGGTGCTCGCGCTGCTCGGCTTCGTCGTGTACTTCCTCGCGACCGCGGGCTGAGTACCGGTTCATCGCATCAGAGAGGTTTGTGATGAATACCCTCATCTTGGCGGCGGAGGAAGGGGCCATCAACCCCGTCCTGCCGCACACGTCGGAGATCATTCTCGGCCTGATCTCGTTCCTGCTGCTGTTCTTCGTCATCAAGAAGTTCGTGACGCCGCGCTTCGAGACGCTGTACGCGGAACGTGCCGCCAAGATCGAGGGCGGGATCGAGAAGGCCGAGCAGGCGCAGGCCCAGGCCCAGCAGGCGCTCGAGCAGTACAAGGCGCAGCTGGCCGAGGCCCGTGCCGAGGCGGCCCGCATCCGCGACGACGCCCGCATCGAAGGCGAGCAGATCATCAGCGAGCTGCGCGCCAAGGCGCAGGAGGAGTCCGCGCGGATCGTCGCGCAGGGGCAGACCCAGCTCGAGACGCAGCGCGCGCAGATCGTCGCGGAGCTGCGTGGCGAGTTGGGCCGACTGGCCATCGACCTGGCTGACCGGGTCGTCGGCGAGTCGCTGGAGGACGAGGTGCGCCGCCGGGGCACCGTCGACCGGTTCCTCTCCGAGCTCGACGGCACGTCGGCTCCGGCCGCCAAGTGAGGGAACGCCGATGACGCTGCACGCCGCCAGCCGTGACGCCCTGGCCGCCGCCGAACTGCGGCTGCTCGAGGTCGTCGACGGCACGACCGGCCCCACCGCCAGCGAGTCCCTGGGCAAGCTGGGCGAGGAGCTGTTCGCGGTCGTCAGCCTGCTGTCGGCGCAGCCCGCGCTGCGCCGGGCGCTGGCCGACAACTCCTCGGACCCCGCGTCCCGGGAACAGCTGCTGCACGGCCTGCTCGACGGCAAGGTCGGCGACGTGACCGTGCAGGTGCTGGCCACGGTCGTCACCGCGCGCTGGTCCAGCCCGCGTGAGCTGGTCGACGGCGTCGAGTCGCTGGCCCGCACCACGCTGCTGGTGCGGGCGGAGCGGGACGGCAAGCTCGACTCCGTGGAGGACGAGCTGTTCCGGCTCGGCCGCATCATCGCGGCCAACCACGAGCTGGAGCTGGCGCTGTCCGACCCGTCGGCCGAGCCCGCGGGCAAGGTCGCGCTGGTCGACAGCCTCGTCGCGGGCAAGGTGGACGAGACCACCAAGACCCTGGTGGACCAGCTCGTCCGCGAGCCGCGAGGCCAGGGAGTCGTCACCGGCCTGGGCGACCTCGCGTCGCTCGCGGCCAAGCGCCGGGAACGTTCCGTCGCCTACGTCCGTTCCGCCGTCGAGCTGGACGCGGCGCAGCTCGAGCGCCTCGAAGCCACGCTCACCCGGATCTACTCCAGGCCGATCGCGCTGCACGTGGAGGTCGACCCGACGCTGCGCGGCGGCCTGCTGATCAAGATCGGCGACGAAGTCATCGACGGAAGCGTGGCGGGTCGGTTGGCGTCCCTGCGCCGCGACCTCGCCGGCTGACCGAACCGGAACCGCGGCCCACAAGCCCCTTTCCCGAAAACGAAGTGAGAGCAGGAACGACATGGCGGAGCTGACGATCTCGTCGGACGAGATCCGCAGTGCGATCGAGAAGTACGTCTCGACCTACTCCCCGGAAGTCAGCCGGGAAGAGGTCGGCGTCGTCGCGGAGACCTACGACGGCATCGCCATCGTCGAGGGTCTGCCCGGCACCATGACCAACGAGCTGCTGGAGTTCCCCGGCGGCGTGCTCGGCGTGGCCCTGAACCTGGAAGTCCGCCAGATCGGCGCGGTCATCCTGGGCGACTTCGACAAGATCGAAGAGGGCCAGGAGGTCAAGCGGACCGGCCAGGTGCTCTCCGTGCCGGTCGGCGACGGCTTCCTCGGCCGCGTGGTGAACCCGCTCGGCCAGCCGATCGACGGCCTCGGCGACATCGTGGCCGACGACAACCGCGCGCTGGAGCTGCAGGCGGCGTCCGTGCTGCAGCGGCAGCCGGTGAACGAGCCGATGCAGACCGGCATCAAGGCGATCGACTCGATGACCCCGATCGGTCGCGGCCAGCGCCAGCTGATCATCGGCGACCGCAAGACCGGCAAGACCGCGGTCTGCATCGACACGATCATCAACCAGAAGAAGGCCTGGGAGTCGGGCGACCCGAAGCAGCAGGTCCGCTGCGTCTACGTCGCCATCGGCCAGAAGGGCTCCACCATCGCGGGCGTCAAGACCGCGCTGGAGGAGGCGGGCGCGCTGGAGTACACCACCATCGTCGCCGCGCCCGCGTCCGACTCGGCCGGCTTCAAGTGGCTCGCGCCCTACACCGGCTCGGCCATCGGCCAGCACTGGATGTACCAGGGCAAGCACGTCCTGATCATCTTCGACGACCTGACCAAGCAGGCGGAGGCGTACCGCGCCATCTCGCTGCTGCTGCGCCGTCCGCCGGGCCGCGAGGCCTACCCGGGCGACGTCTTCTACTTGCACTCGCGCCTGCTGGAGCGCTGCGCGAAGCTGTCCGACGACATGGGCGGCGGCTCGATGACCGGTCTGCCGATCATCGAGACCAAGGCCAACGACGTGTCGGCGTACATCCCGACCAACGTCATCTCGATCACCGACGGCCAGTGCTTCCTCGAGTCGGACCTGTTCAACGCCGGTGTGCGCCCGGCCGTCAACGTGGGCATCTCGGTGTCCCGCGTCGGTGGCGCCGCGCAGACCAAGGCGATGAAGGACGTCGCGGGCTCGCTGCGCCTGGACCTGTCGCAGTTCCGCGAGCTGGAGGCGTTCTCGGCCTTCGCCTCGGACCTCGACGCCGCCTCGCGCGCCCAGTTGGACCGCGGCGCCCGGCTGGTCGAGCTGCTCAAGCAGGGCCAGTACTCGCCGGTCCCGGTCGAGGAGCAGGTCGTGTCGATCTTCCTCGGCACGAACGGCCACTACGACGACATCCCGGTGGGCGACGTCCGCCGCTTCGAGGCGGAGTTCCTGGACCACGTGCGGCGCAGCCACGACGTGATCCTGTCCGACATCCGTGAGTCCAAGAAGCTGTCGGACGACACGAGGAACGGCATCGTGGACGCCGTCAACGCGTTCAAGCAGCAGTTCAGCGCCTCGAACGGTGCGTCGGTCGTCGACGTGCCCGCCGACGCGATGGACGCCGACAAGGTCGGGCAGGAGTCGGTGAAGGTCAACCGGCCCGCTCCGGCCGAGAAGTGACGTAGGCATGGCGGCACAGATCCGAGAGCTGCGCCAGCGGATCCGCTCGGTCAACTCGACCAAGAAGATCACCAAGGCGTACGAGCTCATCGCCACGTCCCGTCTGGCCAAGGCGCAGACGAGGGTCGCGGCGTCACGCCCCTACGCGGACGAGATCACCTCGGTGCTCTCCGCGCTGGCGACGGCGTCGGCGAACCTCGACCACCCGCTGCTGACCGAGCGCAAGAACCCCCGCCGCGCCGCCGTCCTGGTCGTGACCAGCGACAAGGGCATGTGCGGCGGCTACAACGCCAACGTGCTGCGTGCCGCGGAGGAGCTGTTCTCCCTCCTGCGGTCCGAGGGCAAGGAGCCCGTGCTCTACGTCATCGGCCGCAAGGGCGTCGGCTACTACAAGTTCCGCCGTCGCGAGATCGCGGGCGAGTGGACCGGGTTCTCGCAGCTGCCGCACTACGTCAACGCGGTCGAGGCCGGTGACGCGCTGGTCAAGGCGTTCGTCGCGGGCAGCGACGACGGCGACAACCCGCCCGGCGCGGACGGTGTCCACGGCGTGGACGAGCTGCACGTGGTCTACACCGAGTTCAAGTCGATGCTGAGCCAGACGCCGGTCGCCAAGCGGATCGCGCCGATGGTGGTCGACTTCGACCCGGAGCCGCAGAAGCTCCAGTCGGTCTACTCGTTCGAGCCGAGTGCGGAGACGCTGCTGGGCGCGCTGCTGCCCAAGTACGTCAAGACCCGGCTCTTCTCGGCACTGCTGGACGCGGCGGCCTCCGAGTCGGCGGCGCGGCGGACCGCGATGAAGGCGGCGACGGACAACGCCACCGAGCTGGTCCGCAACCTCAGCCGCCAGGCGAACGCGGCCCGCCAGGCCCAGATCACCCAGGAGATCAGCGAGATCGTCGGTGGCGCCTCCGCGCTTACCGGTGGCGCAGGAAGTGATGAGTGACATGAGTGCTACTGCCACCACCACCCGCACCGGCCGTGTGGTCCGGGTGATCGGTGCCGTCGTCGACGTGGAGTTCCCACGTGACGCGGTGCCGGAGCTGTTCAACGCACTGCACGTGGAGATCACCTACGAGGCGGTCGCCAAGACGCTGACCCTGGAGGTCGCCCAGCACCTGGGTGACAACCTGGTCCGCACCATCTCGATGCAGCCGACCGACGGCCTGGTCCGCGGCGCGGCGGTGACCGACACCGGCACGGCGATCAGCGTGCCCGTCGGCGACGTCGTCAAGGGCCACGTCTTCAACGCGCTGGGCGACTGCCTGGACGAGCCCGGCCTCGGCCGGGACGGCGAGCAGTGGGCCATCCACCGCAAGGCGCCGTCGTTCGACCAGCTCGAGGGCAAGACCGAGATCCTGGAAACGGGCATCAAGGTCATCGACCTGCTGACCCCGTACGTCAAGGGCGGCAAGATCGGCCTGTTCGGCGGCGCGGGCGTGGGCAAGACGGTGCTCATCCAGGAGATGATCACCCGTATCGCCCGCGAGTTCTCCGGCACGTCGGTGTTCGCCGGCGTCGGCGAGCGCACCCGTGAGGGCACCGACCTCCTCCTCGAGATGGAGGAGATGGGCGTGCTCAACGACACCGCCCTGGTGTTCGGTCAGATGGACGAGCCGCCCGGCACGCGCATGCGCGTCGCGCTGTCCGCCCTGACGATGGCGGAGTACTTCCGCGACGTGCAGGGCCAGGACGTGCTGCTGTTCATCGACAACATCTTCCGGTTCACCCAGGCGGGCTCGGAGGTGTCGACCCTGCTGGGCCGCATGCCGTCCGCCGTGGGCTACCAGCCGACGCTGGCGGACGAGATGGGTGAGCTCCAGGAGCGCATCACCTCGACGCGCGGTAAGTCGATCACCTCGCTGCAGGCCATCTACGTGCCCGCGGACGACTACACCGACCCCGCGCCGGCCACCACGTTCGCCCACCTGGACGCGACGACGGAGCTCTCCCGTCCGATCTCCCAGAAGGGCATCTACCCGGCGGTGGACCCGCTGTCCTCGTCCTCCCGGATCCTCGAGCCGTCGATCGTCGGCGAGGAGCACTACCGGGTGGCGCAGGAGGTCAAGCGGATCCTGCAGAAGTACAAGGAGCTGCAGGACATCATCGCCATCCTCGGCATGGACGAGCTGTCCGAGGAGGACAAGGTCCTCGTCGGCCGCGCCCGTCGCCTGGAGCGCTTCCTCGGCCAGAACTTCATCGTGGCCGAGAAGTTCACCGGCCAGCCGGGCTCCTTCGTGCCGATCAAGGACACGATCGAGGCGTTCGACCGCGTCTGCAAGGGCGAGTTCGACCACTTCCCGGAGCAGGCGTTCTTCTCCTGCGGCGGGTTGGACGACGTCGAGGCCAACGCCAAGAAGCTCGCCGGCAAGTAGGTCGGGTTTCGTCGGAGGGCCGTTCCCCGCCGGGGGACGGCCCTCCGGGCGTTCACGGGGAGACCCAGCCCAGGGCGCGTGAGATGGCGAGTCCGCACGTGCGCACGGCGGGCACGACGGTGTCGGTCCGGGTGCCCGTGGGCACGACGACGGACACCGCGGCCACCACGTCGCCGGCCGGGCCGCGCACGGGTGCGGCGACCGAGTAGGTGATCATCTCGATCTGGCGGTCGCTGATCGCGTAACCGTCCCGGCTCACGCGGGCGAGCGTGGTCCGCAGCTCCTGCGCCGACGAGATCGTCCGGGGCGTGAACCGCTTGAGCGGCGCGGCCAGCACGGCCTCCTGCACGGCGACCGGCGCGGCGGCCAGCAGCACGAGGCCGACGCCCGTGCAGTGCGACGGCATCCGGCTGCCCACGCGAGTGACCACGTTCACCGCGTCGCGCGCCGAGATCCGCTCCACGTACACGACCTCCGTGCCGTCGCGCACGGCCAGCTGCACGTTGTGCCGCGTGACCTCGTAGAGGTCCTCCAGGAACGGCAGGGCCCGGTCCCGCAGGTCCAGGCTGCCGGGCGACAGCGAGCCCAGCTCCAGCAGCCTCAGGCCCACGCGGTAGCGGCCGTCCGGGGCGCGGTCCAGGACGCGCAGCTCCACCAGTGACGCCACCAGCCGGTGCGTGGTGCTCAGCGGCAGGCCGGAGTGGCGGCTGAGCTCGGACAGCGTGACCGCCGACCGGTCCACGGTGAACACGGACAGCAGCGAGAACGCCCGCTCCAGCAGCGACTTCGGTGTGGGCACGGCCCCAGTCTCCCAGTGACCGGAACGCGCACCGCCGACCCCGCACGGTGATCGGAGCGGCGCTCCCGCCGGGTCGCGGGAGCGCCGTGACGGCGGCTGGGGGTGGCTGGTGCGGCGCGGTGTTCCGGTCACCGTTTAGACTGCGGTGGACTCCAGTCGACTCAGGGAGATGCGCGTGGCCGAGATGACCGTCCAGTTGGTCGCCGTGGAACGCCGCCTGTGGTCCGGCACGGCCACCTCGGTGGTCGCGCAGACGCTCGAAGGCGAGATCGGCATCCTGCCCGGCCACGAGCCGGTGCTCGGGCAGCTCGTCGAGGGCGGTGTGGTCCGGATCAGGACCGCGGACAACGACCTCGTCACGGCGGCCGTGCACGGCGGGTTCCTCTCCGTGACCGGCGAGGGCGTGAGCATCCTCGCCGAGGACGCGGAGCTGTCCCACGAGATCGACGTCGAGCAGGCTCGCGCGGACGTCCAGAACTCGGACGACGTGCAGCGGGCACGGGCCATCGCGCGGCTTCGCGCCGCCGGACACCCGGCCTGACGCGGACGAGCGGACGAACGCCGTGGGGATCGCCGAACTGGTGGGGGTGGTCCTGTTCGGCGCGGTGCTCGTCCTGGCGTACCTCACGTGGCGCCGGGTCCGGGTGCTGCGCGCCGGCGGTGTGCACGTCTCGCTGAGGTCCCGGCTCGAGGACTCCGGCCGGGGCTGGCACCTGGGCGTCGGGCACTACCGGGGTGACGAGTTCACCTGGTTCCGGGTGCTGAGCCTGCGCTCCGGCCCGGACATGGTCATCTCCCGCGAGGGCTTCGAGATCGACGACCGCCGCGAGCCCACCGCGCCGGAGGCGTACGCCATGCCCACGGGCGCGGTGGTGCTCCGGTGCCGTGGCAACAAGGGCGAGGTCGAGATCGCGATGGGCCCGGACGCGCTGACGGGGTTCCTGTCCTGGTTGGAGTCGGCGCCCCCGGGCCGATCGATTCCCTGGGCCTCCTAGCTCAGGCCACGTCCAAGCCGCGGGTGGCGGCCTGGCGCACCAGGGTCGTCGCGCTGATCACCTCGTTGTCCCCAGGCTGGTCGTCCACCGCCGCGGTAGCCACCGCCCGGAAGTTGACCTTCCCGACCGCGGCGTCGTCCGGCCGGAACGTGTAGTTGAACGGGAAGTTCACCGCGCCCGTGGCGCTTGCCGGCACGTACTGGGCGTAATGGCCGACCTCGCTCCAGCCCGACGGCGTGCTGCGGTAGAGCGTCACCGTCACGTCCTCGGCGTAGCGCGTGTTCGCGACCCGGACGTTGATCGCCTTCGTCGTGCCCGCGGTCGCCGCGCTCGGCGTGGTGAACCCGCTGATGGTCACGTCGTGCGTGCGTACCACCACGACCTGGGACGTGGTCGCCGTGCGGCCGTCCCCGGCGGCGACGGTCAGCGTCGCGGTGTAGTCGCCGTCGACCCGGTACCGGTGCCGGGCGGCAGGACCGGTCCCGGTGGTCCCGTCGCCGAAGTCCCACTGGACGGTGACCGGCGTGGTCACGTCGGGGACCGTGGAGGTGTTGCGGAACTCGGTGTCGACGAACGTGGACGGTGTCTCGGGGTCGTGCGAGAAGGCCGCGCGGATCGGGTGGGCGACGTCCATCAGGAGCCGCATGGCCGACGCGCCTTCGGTGCCGGCCGTGAGGCGCACGGAGTAGGTCGTGCCCGCGTCCGCGCGGAAGGTCATGGCGCCGGACCAGGTGCAGCCGACCTCGGTGAGGTTCGCCTGCGCCGGCCCCGTGTAGACCGTGAGCCTGCCGTCCGGCGTCGACGGGGACAGCGTGACCGGCGTGGTGGCGGGCAGCGTCACGGCGTACCAGACGGACTTGGGCGACTGACCGCACACGCTGCCCGGCTCACCCGGCTCCGCGGTCGCCGTGGACAGGTCGACGTCCGCGGCGCGGGGCAGGGAGGTGACCGGCTCGGCGTCGGCGAACGCGTCGTTCGCCGGTGCGGGCGTGCCGGGCCCGGTGACCGAGAACGTCAGCGACCCGACCGAGCCGGAGCGGTACGCGCTGACCATGAAGTGGTAGCGGGTGCCCGTGACGACGGGGAACTCGACGCGTGACTGGGGCGTGCCCGCCGCGTCGTCGTTGCACCCGACCTGGCTGAGCGAGCCGCGGGAGCCGGTGAACGCCGACAGGACGGTGTCGTAGCCGCTGCCCGCCGTGGTGGCGGTGAGCACGCCGTCCGCCGGCGCGGTGTAGGTGAACCACACCGAGTGGTGGAAGCCGTAGCAGGTGGTGGGGTCGTCGGCGCCCTGGGTCGCCTCGACCGCGGACTGGGTGGTGGTGAAGGACGGCGTGGTGACCGGCACCGCTTGGTCGAAGTCGTCGTTCGCGGGCGGCGCGGCGTACGCCACGCCCGGGACGAGCAGACCGAGCAAACCGAGCAGTGCGGCCACCACGGCTGATCCTGATCTTCGTGATCCGCGCATGGCGAAGTACCCCCCTCGTCGAGTGGACGCCCCCGGCGTCCGAACCCGACCGAGTGAACACAAGATCTCTGCGCAGGGTGGGTTTCGCGTTCGACCGGACACTCGATCAGTCGAACGACCTCACTCGAACGGAGTCAGGCGGGCCGCCTGATGCTCTCGTAGATCCGGGCGAAGCCCTCCTTGCCGTGCCCGGCGTCGACCTGCCGCCGGATCAGGGCCTGCACCACGTCGACCACCTCGGTGGAGATGCCCTGCGCGGCGCTCGCGGCGACCATGTCGCCCAGGTCCGAGAACTCCAGGCTCTGCTGCCCCGGCACGGTGTAGTCGCCGCCGTCGACCACGGCCGCGAACCCGGCGAGCCCGCCCGTCATCGCGGCCAGCCACGGCGCGGCCCGCCCCGCGAACTCCGTCGCCGTCACGCCCGCGTCCGCGACCATCGCCGCGCCGTGCAGGAAACCGGCGAACATCGCGTACATGCCAGCGAGCAGGGCCAGGTCGTACAGCGACGCCAGGCCCGCGTCCTCGCCGAAGTACGCGCTACCGCCCCAGAGGTCGAGCAGCGGGCGGTACCGCTCGAACGCGGTCCGGGAGCCGCTGTAGAGGACGGACGCGCCCGGCTGCCCGATCATGCGCGGCACGGCCATGATGCCGCCGTCGAGGTACACCACGCCGTGCGCCGCGGCCCAGTCGGCGATCTCCCTGGACTGGTCGGGCGTGGTGGTGGTGACGTTGACCAGCGTGCGGCCGGTGAGCAGGTCGGCGACCGGGTCGAGGACCTCGTGCACGGAGGCGGCGTCGAAGAGGCAGGCGACCACCACCTCCGACGCGGTCACGGCGTCGTGCACGGTGGTGGCGGCGGTGGCTCCCAGGCCGACCAGGGTGTCGGCCTTGCCGGGCGAGCGGTTCCAGGTGGTGGTGGGGTGGCCGGCCCGCACCAGGGCCGTGGCGAGGGCGGCACCCATCGCGCCCAACCCGAGGACGGTGATCTTCGTGTTCGTCATGCCTTGATCGTCACCCGTAACGGTACTGTCGTACCAGTACGGACTATTTCGTGCAGTACCCACCTTTTGGTGAGCACCCTCGGGAGGGGCGATGGCGGCTCGGCGAGGGCCCTACTTCTGCGGCATCGACGCGGCGATGGACGTGGTGTCCGGGAAGTGGAAGTCGCTGATCCTGTGGGAGCTGGCCGAGCACGGCGTGCGGCGGTTCGCCCAGTTGCGCCGCGGCCTGCCGGGCGTGAGCGAGAAGATGCTGGTCCAGCAGTTGCGGGAGCTGGAGGCGGACGGCCTGGTGCGCCGCGAGGTGTTCCCCGAGGTGCCGCCGAGGGTGGAGTACGAGCTGACCGAGCACGGGTTGTCGCTCAACCGGGCGCTGGCCGCGCTGGGCGAGTGGGGCACCGAGCGGATGCGGCGCATCGGCGCCGAGAAGGTGGTCTACCCGTCCTGAGCAGGCACCCGCTCGGCGGGGCTCGGTCGGCGGAACAGGGTGCCGAGCCGGCGCAGGGCGTCCTGGTCCCCGGACGCGGTCGCGGCGCCGGAGGCGATCTTGTCCGCCAGGCCGGACCGGCCGTCGGCGAGGTCGGCGAAGACGTCCTCGGAGGTCTCGACCACCACGTCGGGGTGCTGGGCGGGGCCGTGGGCGGCGTCGACCTCGCCGTCGTCCACCCGGACGTGGAACACCTCGTCGCCGACCCGGAACTCGTACACCGCCCGCACGCCCGCCGCGGCGTCCGCGTCGAAGAACGCCTCCATCGCCAGCACCGCCCAGCCGGGGTGGAACGCCTCGTCGGGCCGCCGTCCGCCCATGGCCCACTTCGTGCCCCACCGGGCCAGCGCGAGCACCGCCGGCCCGAGCTCCCGGCCCGCCTCGGTGAGGGCGTAGGCGGGGGTGCGGGCCGGCGGCGGGAGCGTGACCTTGTGCGCGAGGCCTTCCTGTTCGAGGTGCTTCAGCCGGGCCGCGAGCAGGCCGGTGCCGAGGCCGCGCAGGCTCTTCTGGAGGTCGCCGAACCGCTTCGGCCCGGTGAGCAGCTCGCGGACGAGCAGGAGGGTCCAGCGTTCGCCGACGAGGTCGAGCGTCCGCGCGGTGGCGCAGTACTGGTGGTACGTCCGCTGGTCCACCCGCTCATCCTAGGGTCGGCGCCTCCCGGCTCCCGACGGCGAGCAGCACGTCGGCGACGGCCCGGGGATCGGTCAGCGGCAGGTCGTGAGGGCCGTCCACCGGCACGGTCCGGTAGCCGAGGTCGGCGGCGAACCGGGCGAATGGGAACGTCTCCGGCACGCAGTGCACGCCGGTGCCGGGGATGCGGTCGACCGCGCCGGTGAGGCGGGTCGGCTCGGTGAACGTCCGCAGCGCGTGGGTGCGCAGCCGCTGTTCGAGCCAGTGGGCGTCGTCGGGGTCGGTGACGCCGTACGAGGACGGCGGTGGCGGGGCGATCAGTCCGTCGGGGCCCGCGGCGGCGGTCATGCTGGCGGTGAACCGGTCCGGGGCCAGGTCGGCCAGGCTGACGCCGTCCGGGCCCGCCCAGCCGTCGATCAGCACGAGGTGCGCGACCCGGTCGGGGCGCCGGTCGGCGGCCTGGCGGACCACCAGGCCCGCGTAGCTGTGGCCGACCAGCACCAGGTCCGGGTCGGTGACGGCGTCGATCGCGGCCACCACCTCGTCGACGTGGTCGGCCAGGCCGACGTCGCGGTCGTGCGTGAGGTCGGGCGTGACGGCGTGCGCGCCGGTCGCGGTGAGCAGGGGCGTGACCCGCTCCCAGGCCCAGCCGCCGTGCCACGCGCCGTGGACGAGGACGTACGTGGTCATGGTCGACCTCCCGAGGTGTGCTTCCTATTTTTGAAGTCTACGGTTCAAAAACAGGAAGCGCCACTGCGGGTCGAGGGTCAGGTCCGGGGTCAGGCGTTGGCCCCCGGCTGCCAGAGCACGTCGCCGTCCGGGTTGGCCACCCTGGCCAGGATGAACAGCAGGTCGGACAGCCGGTTGAGGTACTTCGCGGTCAGCGCGTTGGTCTCGTCGGCCTCGACCTCGATCAACGCCCAGGCCGACCGCTCGGCCCGGCGGGCGATCGTGCGGGCCTGGTGCAGCAGCGCCGCGCCCGGTGTGCCACCGTTGAGGATGAACGACTCCAGCTTGCCCAACCGGGAGTTGAACGCATCGCACCACGACTCCAGCCGGTCCACGTAGGCCTGGGTGACCCGCAGCGGCGGGTACTTCGGGTCGGGCGCGATGGGCGTGCACAGGTCCGCGCCGACGTCGAACAGGTCGTTCTGGACCTTCCGCACCACCTCGGCGACGTCGGCCTCCAGCGCGCCCAGCGCCAGGGCGACGCCGAGCGCGGCGTTGGTCTCGTCCACGTCGGCGTACGCGGTGATGCGGGGCGAGGTCTTGGGCACCCGGGAGAAGTCGCCGAGGCCGGTGGTCCCGTCGTCGCCGACCCGGGTGTAGATCTTCGTCAGGTGCACGGCCATGCGAAGCACTGTAGACACCGCGGCACGCGGCGGTGGCCCACCACGGACGGGCACGATTCAGAACGTACGTAGGATTGCGGCACATCGAGCGAGGAGTTCCTTACGTGAGTGAGCACTTCCGGGTTCAGGGCGGTGCGCGGCTCGTCGGCGAGGTCGCCGTCGTAGGCGCGAAGAACAGCGTGCTCAAGCTGATGGCGGCGGCACTGCTGGCCGAGGGCACCACCACCATCACCAACTGCCCGGAGATCCTGGACGTGCCGCTGATGGCGGACGTGCTGCGCAGCCTGGGCTGCGAGGTGGCGCTCGACGGCAGCGTCGTCACGATCACCACGCCGAAGGAGCTCAACCACCGCGCCGACTCCGAGGCGATGGGCAAGCTGCGCGCGTCGGTGTGCGTGCTCGGTCCCCTGGTGGGCCGGTGCAAGCGCGCGGTCGTCGCCCTGCCCGGTGGCGACGCGATCGGCAACCGCCCGCTGGACATGCACCAGAACGGCCTGCGCAAGCTCGGCGCGCACAGCGAGATCGAGCACGGCTGCGTGATCGCCGAGGCCGAGGGCCTGCACGGCGCCCAGATCTGGCTCGACTTCCCCAGCGTGGGCGCGACGGAGAACATCCTGATGGCGGCGGTGCTGGCCAACGGCACCACGGTCATCGACAACGCCGCCCGCGAGCCGGAGATCGTGGACATCTGCGTGATGCTCCAGCAGATGGGCGCGAAGATCGAGGGCGCGGGCACGTCCACGCTCACCGTGCACGGCGTGGAGTCGTTGCAGCCGACCGAGCACCGGGTGATCGGCGACCGGATCGTCGGCGCCACCTGGGCGTTCGCCGCCGCCATGACCCGCGGCGACATCACCGTGAGCGGCGTGGACCCGCACCACCTGGACCTGGTGCTGGAGAAGCTGCGGATGGCGGGCGCGGACATCACCACGCTCGACGACGGCTTCCGCGTGGTGCAGGACGACCGGCCGCGCTCGGTGGACTTCGTGACGCTGCCGTACCCCGGTTTCGCCACCGACCTCCAGCCGTTCGCGATCGCGCTGTCGGCCGTGTCCGACGGCACGTCGATGATCACCGAGAACCTGTTCGAGGCGCGGTTCCGGTTCATCGAGGAGATGGTGCGGCTGGGCGCGGACGCGCGCACCGACGGCCACCACGCGGTGGTGCGGGGCGTGGATCGGCTGTCCAGCGCGCCGGTGTGGGCGTCGGACATCCGCGCGGGCGCGGGGCTGGTGCTGGCCGGGCTGTGCGCGGAGGGCGCGACCGAGGTGTACGAGATCTTCCACATCGAGCGCGGCTACCCGGGCTTCGTGGAGAACCTGCGCAAGCTGGGCGCGACCGTGGAGCGCGTCAGCGCCTGACGTCCAAGGCTGCTCGGGGACGGATCATCACCGGCACGCGCTGGGCGGTGTCGTCGGCCGTGCCCTGCCGGTGCCACGGCTGGTCGACGGGCTGGGTGCGGCCGTCCGCGTCGGTCGCCCGGGAACACCGCCGTCCGCCCGTCGCGCCACTGTCACCTCGATCGGGGCGTGCCCGCAAGCGCTTGGCCGTCTCCCGTCCGCTCGTCGGGCGGGAAGGACCGCGCCCTCGGAGGGCTCCCCGGCGGTCAGGGAGGTCCTGCGCGCAGCAGCAGCTTGGCGTCGGGCGCGTCGGCGGGGAACACCATCAGCCGGTGCAGTCCGCCGCGCCGCACCACCGTCACCTTGATCCGGGCGGCCCGCAGGCGCTTGGCGAGCACGTCGGCGGCTTCGGGGGTCGGCACCGCGGACACTTCGGTGAGCAGGCCGAAGTCGTCGCCGGTGTAGTCGGGCACGGCCCGTCGGTCGATGCCGAACGCCCAGAACAGCACCAGGGCGAGCAGCCCGAACACGATGACCAGCAGCAGGAAGGTGGTGAGCGCGGTCACGCCGTACATGCTCCCGCAGCTTCGATTCAGTGAGCAACGGCACCTGCGGTCGGGGTTACCCGTCAGTACGCTACGGGGCACGCGAGGTCGCTGTTGTCTGCGAGCAGCGGCAATTCGACACAGGAGGTTGCTGGTGCCGTACCCGGCCGACCGAGAGCGCGACCGCCCCTGGGTGATGCGGACCTACGCCGGTCACTCCAGCGCCACCGCCTCCAACGCGCTGTACCGCCGCAACCTCGCCAAGGGACAGACGGGTCTGTCCGTGGCGTTCGACCTGCCCACGCAGACCGGCTACGACCCGGACGACGAGCTGGCGCGGGGCGAGGTCGGCAAGGTCGGCGTGCCCGTCAGCCACATCGGCGACATGCGGCAGTTGTTCGACGGCATCCCGCTCGGCGAGGCGAACACGTCCATGACCATCAACGCGACGGCCATGTGGCTGCTCGCGCTGTACGTCAGCGTCGCCGAGGAGCACGGGGCGGACCGCGCCACCCTCGCGGGCACCACGCAGAACGACATCATCAAGGAGTACCTGTCCCGCGGCACCTACGTGTTCCCGCCCGGGCCGAGCCTGCGGCTGATCACCGACATGGTCGCGTGGACCGTGTCGAACGTGCCGAGGTGGAACCCGATCAACATCTGCTCGTACCACCTCCAGGAGGCGGGCGCGACGCCCGTGCAGGAGATCGCGTACTCGCTGTCCACCGCGATCGCGGTGCTGGACTCCGTGTTCGACTCCGGCCAGGTGCCCGAGGAACGGCGCGGCGAGGTCGTCGCCCGCATGTCCTTCTTCGTCAACGCCGGCGTGCGGTTCGTCGAGGAGATGTGCAAGATGCGGGCGTTCGTCCGGCTCTGGGACGAGATCACCCGCGAGCGTTACGGCATCGCCGACCCCAAGCACCGCCGCTTCCGGTACGGGGTGCAGGTGAACTCGCTCGGGCTGACCGAGGCGCAGCCGGAGAACAACGTGCAGCGGATCGTGCTGGAGATGCTGGCCGTGACGCTGTCGCGGGACGCGCGGGCGCGGGCGATCCAGTTGCCGGCGTGGAACGAGGCGCTGGGCCTGCCCCGACCGTGGGACCAGCAGTGGGCGCTGCGGATGCAGCAGGTGCTGGCCTACGAGACGGACCTGCTGGAGTACGAGGACGTCTTCGCCGGCTCGCACGTGGTCGAGGCCAAGGTGGACGAGCTGGTCGAGGGCGCGCGGGCCGAGATCGACCGCGTGCAGGCCATGGGCGGCGCGGTGGCGGCGGTCGAGTCCGGGTACATGAAGTCGGAGCTGGTGTCGTCGCTGGCCCGACGCCGCCGGCGGGTCGAGTCCGGCGAGGACGTCGTGGTGGGCGTGAACAGGTTCGCCACCACCGAGCCGTCGCCGTTGCAGGCCGAGGGCGCGAACGCGATCGAGCAGATCGACCCGGTCGTGGAGCAGCACGCGGTCGAGGCGATCCGGGCGTGGAAGTCCTCGCGCGACGACGCGGCGGTGAAGTCCGCCCTGGACGACCTGCGTGCGGCGGCGAAGACGGATCGGAACCTGGTCGAGGTCACGATCGCGTGCGCGAAGGCCGGTGTGACGACCGGCGAGTGGTCGCAGGCGCTGCGCGAGACGTTCGGCGAGTACCGCGCGCCGACCGGGGTGTCGGCGGCGTCGGCGTCCGGTGAGGCGGGCGCGGAGATCGGGCGGGTGCGCGAGCGGGTGCGGGCGACCGGCGAGGAGCTGGGCGAGCGGCTGCGGATCCTGGTCGGCAAGCCGGGGCTCGACGGTCACTCCAACGGCGCGGAGCAGGTCGCCGTGCGGGCCCGCGACGTCGGCTTCGAGGTCGTCTACCAGGGCATCCGGCTCACGCCCGCGCAGATCGTGGCCGCCGCCGTGCAGGAGGACGTGCACGTGGTGGGCCTGTCGATCCTGTCCGGTTCGCACCTGGAGGTCGTGCCCGCGGTGGTCGACGGCCTGCGTGCCGCCGGGGCGGGTGACGTGCCGGTCGTCGTCGGGGGGATCGTCCCGCCCGACGACGCTGCCGAGCTGCGCGAACGCGGCGTGGCCCGGGTGTTCACGCCCAAGGACTACGAGCTGACCCAGATCATGGACGAGATCGTTTCGGTCGTCCGCGAAGCGAACGGCATCTAGACCAGGTCGTCGGTCGACACGATCTCGGCGAAGCCGCCGCCGCGCAGGTTCGTGGCGGTGGCCTGGGCGAGCTGGTCCGCGCCCAGGTCCTCCAGGTCGAACGTGAACGTGGCGTCGAGCACGACCCGCACCCGGTAGCCGAGGTTGCCGCCGAGGCGGGCGGTCGTCTCGACGCACATGTTGGTCTGGATGCCGGCGAGCACCACGTCGGTGATGCCGCGCGCCCTCAGCCACGCGTCCAGGTCGACCTCGCCGTGGAACGCGGAGTTCACGCTCTTCCCGAACACCAGGTCGGGTTCGGCGCGGTCCAGTTCGGGCTTGAACCGGTTGCCGTCCTGGCCGGGGCGCAGCGGCGAGTCGGGCTTGGCCGAGTCGTGCCGCACGAGCACCAGCGGCCCGGTCCAGGAGTCGAGGAGGCGGGCGATGTTGGCCTCCGCGTCGGGGTTGTTGCGCTTGCCCCACGACGGGTCGTCGAAACCGCGCTGGACGTCGATCAGGATCAGGGCCGTGTTGGTCATGGCACCGAGTCTGCGCCGGTCACAGGACCGGGTGTGAGTGGCAGATCCGGCACGTTGAGGTACTTTCCTGCCATGCGCACGGTGGGTGTCCTGGTGTTGCCGGGCAGTCGGATGTTCGACGTCTCGGTGGTCAGCGAGGTGTGGGGCGTCGACCGCGGTGACACCGGCATCGGTCCGTTCACGCTGAGGCTGTGCGCGCCGGGTCGGGTGGCGACGGCGGTCGAGCCGGTGGGCGTCATCCCGGCCACGCACGGGCTGTCCGGCCTGCGCGACTGCGACCTGCTGGTGGTGCCCGGCCGGGCCGACCCGCTCGCGCCGGTGCCGGACGCCGCGGTGCGCGCGCTGCGGTCGTTCTCCGGCACGGTCGCGGCGCTGTGCTCGGGGGCGTTCACGCTGGCGGCGGCCGGGATGCTGGACGGACGTGAGGCGACCACCCACTGGCGGCTGCTGGACGCCCTGGAGACCGCCGCACCCCGCGCCCGCGTGGTCCGGGACGTCCTGTTCACCGAGGACGAGGTGCTGACGTCGGCCGGCGTGGTCGGCGGCCTGGACCTGTGCCTGCACCTGGTGCGCCGGGCGCACGGCGCCGACGTGGCCGCCGCCCTGGCCCGACGCCTGGTGATGCCGCCGACCCGTGAGGGCGGCCAGCGCCAGTACGTCGACCCGCCCCTGCCGCCCCGTCCCGACCGCGCCGGCATCGCGTCCACAGTGGACTGGGCGGTGGACAGGCTGGCGTCGGCGATCGGCGTGGCGGACATGGCCGCGCACGCGGGGATGAGCGAGCGCACCTTCCACCGGTCGTTCCTGGCCGCGACCGGCAGCACCCCCGGCCGGTGGCTCCAGGTGCGACGCGTGCAGCTGGCCCAGCGCCTGCTGGAGACCACGGACCTGCCGGTCCACCGGGTGGCCGAACGCGCGGGCCTCGGCACGCCCGCCAACCTCCGCCGCCGGCTGCGCGCCGAGCTGGGCGTGACCCCGGACGCCTACCGCCGCACGTTCCGCGTGGCCGCCTGACCGGTCAGGGCCCGGTCACCGGGATCACGGTGTCGTCCTCGAGCACCAGCAGCCGCGCGCCCAACGGCTTCGACAGCGTCACGGGGTAGTACTGCTCCCGGTAGATCGCCGCCTGCGCGCAGTCGCCGGGAGGCCCGCCGACCACCCGGACACCGATCTTCACCGACGCCTCGCCCTCGGTCACCACCACCTCCTTCGTCTCGGGCCGGTGGCCCTCGCACGGCGGGTCGGGCGCACCCAGCTCCACCTGCAACCGCACCCCGTCCGTCGTGGTGGCGGCCTGGAACGAGGCCCTGACCGCGCCCGGGTGCCAGAACGCCCCGGGCGCGACCGCGGGCCACACGTGGACGCTGCCGAACGCCGACCGGAACCGCCACGCGGGCAGCTCCAGCCCGCCCCGGTCGGTGGAGAACGTCGCCGTGCCCAGCTCGACGGCCACCAGCTCCAGCGGCTCGCCCTCGTCCGTGCCCCCGCCCAGCCCGGTCAGGGCGTCGCGGGCGCCGACCAGCGGCAGCGCAGCCGGGCCGTCGGGCAGCCGCACGGTCGTCGGCTCCGGCGTCGGCGGCTCGGCGCCGGTGAACCGGTAGCCGTGGCCCTGCGCCAGCTTCTCCTGCTCCAGGCCCTGCCAGTCGTCGATCACCGGCACGGGCCCGACCAGCACGATCGGGCGCGGCACGGCGTCCACCGGGAAGTCGGCCGGTGACGGCGCGGGCGCGGCGGACGTGGCGGTGGCGGTCTCGGTGGAGGTGCCGGGGTCGATCGGCAGGGTGGGTGGCACCTTCGAGGCGCATCCCACGAGCAGCAGCGCTCCCACCGCGAGCGCCAACGGGCGAAGTCCCATGACCCCTGGACGGTAGTCCCCGGGCACGCGGTTGCACGGCCGGTTACCGTCGCAACATGGCCGAATACCAGCACATCCGGGTCGACCGCGCGGGCGACGTCGTGCGGATCACCATGGACCGCGCCGCCCGGCGCAACTCCCTGTCCGCCGAGCACCTGGCGGAGCTGTTGACCGCGTTCCACGAGGTCGCCGCGTCGGACGCGGTGGGCGTGGTGCTCGCGGGCGAGGGGCCGGTGTTCTCCGCCGGCCACGACTTCGCCGACGTGGCGGCCCGCGACCTGGAGGGCGTGCGCGAACTGCTGACCCTGTGCACCGACCTGATGCGCACGATCGAGTCCGTGCCGCAGGTCGTGATCGCCCGCGTGCACGGCCTGGCCACCGCGGCGGGCTGCCAGCTGGTGGCCTCGTGCGACCTGGCCGTGGCCGCCGAGGAGGCCGCGTTCGCCCTGCCCGGCGGCAAGGGCGGCTGGTTCTGCCACACCCCGGCCGTGCCGGTGGCCCGCGCGATCGGCCGCAAGCGGTTGATGGAGATGGCGCTGACCGGCGACCCGGTGGACGCCCGCACCGCCGAGCAGTGGGGCCTGGTGAACCGCGTCGTGCCGCTCGCCGGGCTGGACGACGCCGTGGACGAGCTGATGCGCCGGGCCACCCGCGGCAGCCGGGCCAGCAAGGCGCTGGGCAAGCAGACGATCTACGCCCAGCTCGACCGGCCGGAGCCCGACGCCTACGCCATCGCGGTGGAGGTGATGGCGGCGGCGTCGCAGACCCCGGCGGCCAAGGAGGGCATGTCGTCGTTCCTGGAGAAGCGCCCCGCCGCCTGGACCGATTAGCCGAGCACCAGGGAGGCGACGGCGAGGGCGAGGAACGCGCCGGGCACGGCGATGTTGTGCCAGACCCCGGCGCGCACGTGCGCGCCGACCGCGCCCACGAAGAACGCCACCAGCCCGATCGCCGCCGCCGTCCCGACGACGGGCACGCCGAGCAGGCCGAGGAGCAGGCCGACCGCGCCCGCGCCCTTCAGCGCGCCCAGCAGGGGCAGCCACGAGCGCGGGACGCCGACCTCGGCCGAGTTCGCCAGCACGAACCCGGCCTTCACCAGGTCGGCGACGGCGGTACCGGCGTTGGCCAGGATCGCGAGGGCGGTGACGACGACGTGCGCGGTGGACATGACACCTCCGGGTGAGCGGGCAGGAGCGCCTGCCCACCCGACGCGCGACGGGCGCGGAAGGTGACCGGCCACCCGGTCGGGGTCACGGTTGCGCGTGCTCGTGCAGCAGGAGCAGCGTGTAGGCGGCGATCGACTGCGCGTCGGTGATGTCGCCGCGCGCGATCATCGCCTCGAACTCCGCGCGCGGGAACCACGCCGAGCGCATGTCCTGCTCCTCGTGCTCCCGCTCGTGGAAGCCCTCCCGCAGCTCGGTGGCCAGGAACACCCGGCCGCGCTGGCTGGACATGCCCGGCGCGACGTCCAGCACGCCCAGCTGCACCAGCCTGCCCGCCCTCAGACCCGTCTCCTCCCGCAACTCGCGTTCGGCGAGCACCAGCGGGTCCTCCTCCGCGCGGTCGGGCGCGGTGCCCTGCGGGAACTCCCAGCGCCGCATCCCCAGCGGGTAGCGGAACTGCTCGACCAGCCGCAGCCGCTCGCCGTCCATGGGGATCACCAGTGCGAAGTCGGGCTTGTCCACCACGCCGTAGATCCCGGTGGACCCGTCCGCACGCCCGATGGCGTCTTCCCGGACCACCATCCACTGGTTCGCGTACACCTCACGCGATCCGAGGGTTTCCACGATCACTCTCCCTGTGCCGAAGGCCGCGGGCCGGACCGCGATCGGGCCAGTTCCGATCGGCGCCGCCCGTACGCGAAGTACACCACCAAACCCGCCGCCGACCAGATGCCGAAGGCCAGCCACGTCGCGGGCGCCAGGCCCGCCACCAGCACCAGGCACATGCCCAGCCCCAGCAGCGGCACCACCGGCACCCACGGCGTGCGGAAACCGCGCGGCAGGTCCGGCCGGGTGCGCCGCAGCACCAGCACGCCCACGTTGACCAGGCTGAACGCCACCAGCGTGCCGATGCTCGTGGCCTCCGCGAGCTGCCCGAGCGGCACCAGCGCGGCCAGGACCGCGACCACCACGCCCACCAGCACCGTGTTCACCGTCGGCACCCGCTTCGCGCCGACCCGCGCGAACACCTTCGGCACCAGGCCGTCCCGCGCCATGGCCACCAGCACCCGCGTCTGTCCGTAGAGGACGGTCAGCACCACGGACGCGATCGCGATCACCGCACCGGCCGACAGCACGGTCGCGGGCCACCCCGACCCGGTGACCTGTCGCACCACGGTGGCCAGGGAGGCGTCGGACCCGGACAGCGCGTCCACGCCCACCGCGCCCACGGCGGTGAACGCCACCAGCACGTACACGACCGTGACGACGGCCAGCGAGATCACGATCGCCCGGGGCAGGTCGCGTTGCGGGTCGCGCGCCTCCTCACCGGCGGTGGAGGCGGCGTCGAACCCGATGAACGAGAAGAACACCAGCGACGCCGCGCCCGTGACGCCCGCGAGCCCGGCCGGCGCGAACGGCACCAGGTTCTCGCTGTGGAACCCGAACACCGCCACCACCACGAAGAACACCAGCACCGCGACCTTGAGCACCGTGGTGACGGTGGTGACCGCCGCGCTCTCCTTCACCCCACCCAGCAGCACGGCCGTGGCCAGCAGCACCACCACCGCGGCGGGCAGGTCGACCACGTCACCGGTCAGCGCCGCCGGCAGTCGGAACCCGAGCGTGGCGTCCAGGAACGCGTCGAGGTACCCGCTCCACCCGACCGCGACGGCCGCCACCGACACGCCGTACTCCAGCAGCAGGCACCACCCGCACACCCACGCGACCAGCTCGCCGAGCGTGGCGTAGGTGTAGGAGTAGGCCGACCCGGACACCGGCACCGCGCCCGCCAGCTCGGCGTACGAGAGCGCGGAGAACAACGCCGCCAACGCCGCCACCGCGAACGACACGGCCACCGCCGGACCGGCCACCGGCGCGGCCTGGCCGAGCACCACGAAGATCCCCGTGCCCAGCGTCGCGCCCACCGAGAGGGAGACCAGCGGCACCAGCCCGAGGCTGCGGCGCAACGACGTGTGCGCGCCCTCGTCGGTGATCAGGTCGACGGGCTTGGTGCGCAGGAGCTGCCGCAGCGGTGACACGTCGGCCGACGGTACCTGCCGGTGGATCGGGACCCGCACCCCGTAGCCTGTCGGCCGTGCGCCTCGTCATCGCTCGCTGCCAGGTCGACTACGTCGGACGCCTCACCGCCCATCTGCCGATGGCGCAGAGGCTGCTGCTGATCAAGGCGGACGGCTCGGTGTCGATCCACTCCGACGACCGCGCGTACAAGCCGCTGAACTGGATGAGCCCGCCGTGCTGGCTGATCGAGGACCCCGACCTGTGGGTCGTGCAGAACAAGGCCGGCGAGAAGCTGATCATCACCCTGGCCGAGGTGCTGCACGACTCCAAGCACGAGCTCGGCCCGGAACCCGGCCTGGTCAAGGACGGCGTCGAAGCCGACCTGCAGAAGCTGCTGGCCGAGCACGTCACCACGCTCGGCGACGGCTGGACCCTGGTCCGCCGCGAGTTCCCCACCCCGATCGGCCCGGTCGACCTGATGTGCCGCGACGCGTCCGGCGCCTCCGTGGCCGTCGAGATCAAGCGCCGCGGCGAGATCGACGGCGTCGAACAGCTCACCCGCTACCTGGAACTGCTCAACCGCGACCCGCTGCTCGCCCCGGTGAAGGGCGTGTTCGCCGCGCAGCAGATCAAGCCGCAGGCCCGCACCCTCGCCGAGGACCGCGGCATCCGCTGCGTCGTCCTGGACTACGACGCGCTGCGCGGCATCGAATCCGACGAGTTCCGCCTGTTCTGATCCCATTTCGCCACCGCGGACCACCGGTGGGTAATGTGGTTCGAACGCCTATCAGGCGTTTCCGCATTTTTGCGTAGTCGCGCTGCTCCATTCGAGCGGTCGCCACGCGGAGAAGGAGGAGCGTCTGTGGTAGAGGTCCCCGCGGGTGAACTAGCAGAAGTCGCCGTCGTGTCGTGCGACATCTCCGGCCATTCCGCGGCGAACGGCGTCTCCCAACGTCGCCGGGTCGCGGCCATCAACCAGATCGTCGCCGATGCGATCGAGCGCCGGGAGCCTGGTCAGGTCGTCTGGGCGTCGGGTGGCGACGGCGGTCACGTGATCTTCTTCGGTGACTACTGGCAGGAGCATGCCGTGCGACTCATGGCGGAGTTGTGCTCTTGGGCGCGGGGAGAGGAGGTCAAGCTCCGCGTCACCGGCCACGTCGGCCAGGTCGACAGCCTCACCGGGGCCGACGGGCGCACCCAGGTGGTCGGGTCCGGCATCAACTTCGCCGGGTGGCTGGTCTCACAGGCGACCGGTGACGGCATCGTCGTGTCCGACGCGTTCCGTCGCGCGATCGCCTCCGCGCCGATCGCTTCCGAAGTCTTTTTGCACGACCAACGCCTGCGGGTGGAACGCAGTTATGAAGAGCTGCTCTGCTTGCTGTCGTTCGAGGGCGTGCGATCCGAATGGGGGAAACCGGAGCACGACTACGCGTCGTTGAAGAGGGCGCTGGAAACAGGAAACGGGTGGGACGCCCTCTACTACGCGAAGAGGATCTCCCAGATCAACCCGCGGGACCACAGCGTCACCGCTGCACTCGAGCGCGCCTCACGAATGCTCAAGTCCAGCACCGGCGCCAATCGCAGCTTCCTCGAGCTGCTTCGGGCGGACGAGCTGACCGAGATGCTGAAGCTCGGTCACCTGGTCGAGCGCAAGCCCGGCGAGGTGATCTGCCGCGTCGGCGAGCCGGGCGAGTCGATGTTCGTCATCCTGCGCGGCGAGGTCGGTGTCTACAACCTGGAGGGCAAGGGGTTCGGGGGCACGGCCGAGGCGAACAACGTGCACCGCGCCGGCGAGGTGGTCGGGGAGTTAGCGACCGCTCTCAAGCGCAATCGGACCGCAGACCTCGTCGCGAAGACCGACGTGGCGCTGCTGTCGTTCATCAGCGAGGAGGTCACCGACAAGCTGTCCGACACGGACCCGGGCAAGGAGGCGAGGCGGCAGTACGACCTGTTCATCCTCGACCGGGTGCTCCAGCACACCGTCCAGGCCACGCCGTACCTCTTCGGGCCGCTGAGCATCCCTCCCGCCCACGGCATCGCGCGAGTCAGCGATGACGTCAAGGCGTGGGAGGCCGCCGTCCGCGAACTGCTGCCGCATACGGAACTGGTCACGGTCGCCCCGGGGGGCTTCACCCTCGACATCGGCGAAGTGGTGCGCGGGATGAACAAAGACGACCCGGAACACGGCTTGTTCGTCCTGGTGTCGGGCAGCGTCCAGTCCTTTTCGCCCGTCGTCGCAAAGTTGAATGGCACCCGGCGCCCGCTGCTGTGGGTCGACGTGCCCAAGCTCTTCGACGCGCCGCCGAGTACCTACGAGCGCACTGCGGAACCGATCATGGTGCTGCGGATCGGGGCCAAGGGCGTCGACCGGCTTTCGCTGGAGCAGCGCGCCGAGCTGCGCCGGTCGTTGGAGAGCGTGGTCGGCGAGGTGCCGCCCGAGTACGAGTACGACGTGTACCTGTGCCACTCGAGCCGGGACAAGGCCGTCGTCCGTGAGGTCAAGGACCGGCTGTGGCACGACTACGGCCTCAGGTCGTGGTACGACGACGCGGAGCTGCGGCCGGGCGACTCGACCCGCAAGGTGATCGAGAAGGGGCTGATGAGCAGCCGGTTCCTGCTCCTGTGCGCGAGTGCGAACCTCAACTCGTCGGACTGGGCGAACCGGGAGATCGACTCGGTCCTGCACCTGGACGTGAAGCGGGAAAGCGACGACCCGAAGGTTCTCGTGCTCAAGCTCTACGAGCATGAGAGCAACAACGAAGCCATCCCCCGGATCTTCCGAGGCACCAAGCGGCTGCACTTCCAGCGGGACGGCGACTTCCAGCGACTGGCGGAGTACATCCTGGCCGCCGGGAAGGCCGACGGTGGGCGAAGAGGTCAGTAACACCGTGTCGGCCCCGGTGTCCGTGGCGGTGCAGGCGGGACGCATCGAGGGGCCGGTGCACATCCACGGGGTCGCGCCGCCGGTGGTCTTCCCGCGCCAGTTGCCCGGCGGTCCGCATCGGTTGACCGGACGGGAAGCGGAGCTCGCCTGGCTCGACGACCGGGTGAGCGCGGCGCGGTCCGCGCCGGTGGTTGTGAGTGGCCCCGGCGGCGTGGGCAAGAGCGCTTTGGTCCTGGCCTGGGCGCACGCGCGCCTCGCGGACTTCCCCGACGGGCAGTTGTGGGTTGACCTGCGCGGGCATGGGCCGGATCGGCCGTTGACGCCGGACGAGGTGCTCGGCGCGTTCCTGCGCGACCTCGGCGTGCCCGACGCGGAGGTGCCCCGGACCCGTCACGAACGCGAAGGGCGCTACCGCAGCCTGCTGCACGGCCGCCGAGTCCTGGTCGTGCTCGACAACGCCGGTTCCGAGGACCAGGTGCGCCCGTTGCTGCCGGGCGCGGGCGCGGTGCTGGTGACCAGCCGGGGCGTGCTGCCCGGCCTGGCGGTGCACGAGGGGGCGGAGGTGCTCGACCTGGACCTGCTCAGCCCCGATCAAGGGCTGGCCCTGCTGCGTGCCGCGCTCGGTGACCGGGTGGACCGGGAGCCAGCCGCGCGGGAACTGGTGGCGCACTGCGGCGGACTGCCGCTGGCGCTGCGGATTGTCGCGCAGCTGGCCCGGTCACGACCGGCGGCGCCCTTGGCGGAACTGGTCGCGGAACTGCGCCACACGGGTGACCGGCTGGACGTCTTGGAGGTCGGCGGCGACGTCCGCTCCTCGATCCGGCCGGTGCTGTCGTGGTCCTTGGACCGCTTGCCGCAGGACGCGGCACGCGCTTTCCGGCTGTTCGGCGCGCACCCGACCGGCGTGGTGGACGCACCCGCGTTCGCCGCGCTCTGCGGGGTGCCGGTGGCCCGGGCGGTGCGTCTGCTGCGCGAGCTGGTCGGGGCACACCTACTTGCCGAGCCCGTGCACGGTCGGTACGCCGCTCACGACCTGCTCCGCCTCTTCGCCGTCGAACTCGCCGACGCCGACCACGAGCGGCCTGCCGCCACGGTGAGGTTGTTCGACCACGTGCTGCACACCGCCGAGAGGGCTGACGCGCTCGTCACGCCCAACCGGTACCGGGTGCCGCTGGTCGGTGACCCGGCCGGTGCGGAGGAGTTCGCCGACTACGGCTCGGCCCTGGCGTGGCTGCACCGGCACTGGCGCGACGCCGTCGCCCTGTGCGCCGGGAACGAGCCGGAACTGGACGTGCGGCGCTGGCAGCTCGCGTACACGATGCGGGGCTACTTCTTCCTCACCAAGGAGTGGGACGGCTGGCTCGCGTGCTACCGGTCGGCGCTGGCGGCATGCCTGCGGTCGGGCGACCGGCACGCCGAGGCTCGCATCAGCAACGACCTGGGGCGCGCACTGCTGGAGACCGGGCGGCCGGACGAGGCCGCAGTGCAGTACGAGACCGCGCAGCGCCTGTTCGAGGAGGTCGGCGACCGGCACGGGTGGAGCAACGCGGTCGCCAACCGGGCGGTCCTCTTGCGCCGCTCCGGTGACCTGGCGGAAGCGTTGCGCCTCAACAAGAAGGCGCTGGACTACTACCTCGAGGTGGGCGCGCGGCGCAACGCCGCGATTGCATGGCGCAGCAGGGCGAAGATGCACGACGCGGCGGGTGCGCTGGATGAGGCCTCCGCTGACCTCGATCGCGCGGTCGCGATGTTCGCCGAACTGGGTTTGCACCTCGACCTCGCCGAGGCGTACGACCTGTGCGGCGTCATCGCCGCGCGGCGAGGTGACGTGGCGGGCGCGGAGGCGCAGCACCTGGCGGCACTGGAGGCGAGCCGGGCGTGCGGCAGCACGTTCGAGGAAGCCAAAGCGCTGCACCGGCTGGGCGACTTGGCAGCGGCGCGCGGTTCGGTCTACCAGGCCGTCGCCCGGTGGGGTGCGGCGGTGCGCCATTATCGGGCCCTGGGGTCGCCGCAGGTCGCCGAGTTGACCGCACGGCTGGCGTCCATCAGGGGCGTGGCCGATGGGCAATTCTCGTCGGACGGGGACGCAGTGCGACCGGCCGTGCCGAAATCGGTTTGATCGTGTTCGTGCGCGGATTACTGTGGTGCCCGCACCCGGTGCGATGTCCAGCGGTTACTTCTCGACAAAGTTCGCCGCAGGACGGTGTGACCTCGGGAGCGCACAACTCCACACGTGCCCGGTGCGCAGGCGAGGGTTACTTCCGCTGATAACGGGGTGGTCGCGGGTTCGAATCCCGTCACCGGCGCCGCCGGTGTAGCTCAGTGGCCAGAGCGCCTTTACCTTCACCGATTTGATCTCGGGCACGTGTGGAGCACTTGTCCGCTCCCCTCGGCGAGTGAGGGGCGGGAAATGAGCAAGTTCAACTTCGGTCGCGTGCGCGCGGCCGTGGCCGGCCCGGTCCGGTCCGAGGCGGTGGCGAGCGGGCGAACCCACGAGGGCGCGCCGGGTTACGCGCGGGATGCGAAGTCAGAGCTGTTCCTGCTCGCGGTCACGAACATGGTGGGCGAGCAGACGTTCTACGAGTCCGCCGGCGAGCGGGACGACCGCTACGCCGCGCTGGTGCGCGCCACGACCGCCGCCGACCCCGAGTGGACGGCCCGGTTCCTGGCGTGGCTGCGCGGCGAGGCGAACATGCGCACGGCGGCCCTGGTGGGCGCGGCGCACTTCGTCAAGGCACGGCTCGACGCGGGCGCGCACGGCCTGTCCCGCCAGGTCGTGGACTCCGTGCTGCACCGCGCCGACGAGCCGGGCGAGCTGCTGGCCTACTGGACCTCCCACCACGGCCGCACGCTGCCGAAGCCGGTCAAGCGCGGCATCGGGGACGCGGTGCGGCGGCTGTACGACGAGCGCGCGGTGGTGAAGTGGGACTCGGAGGCCCGCGGCTACCGCTTCGGGGACGTGCTGAACCTGACCCACCCGTCACCGCGCGACGAGCGGCAGGGCGACCTGTTCGGCCACGTCCTCGACCGGCACTACGACCGCGCCGACGACGTGCCCGCGTCGCTGGGTGTGCTGCGCGCACGCGCGGACCTGCTCGCGTGGCCGCCCGACCGTCGCCGCGCGCTGTTCCGCGAAGACCGCGACGCGGTCGCCTCGACGCTGCGTGCGGCGGGCATGACGTGGGAGTCGGTCGCGGGCTGGGTGCAGGGCCCGATGACGGCCGAGGTGTGGGAGTCGCCGATCCCGTCCATGGGGTACATGGCGACCTTGCGCAACCTCAGGAACTTCGACGCGGCCGGTGTGTCGGACGCGGTGGCGGCGCAGGTGGCGGAGCGGTTGGCCGACGGCGGGCAGGTGGCGCGGTCCCGGCAGTTGCCGATGCGGTTCCTGTCGGCGTACCGGGCGGCGCCGTCGTTGCGCTGGGCGTGGGCGTTGGAGCAGGCGATCACGCACTCGCTCGGCAACGTGCCCGAGCTGCCGGGGCGCACGCTGGTGCTGGTCGACACGTCGTACTCGATGAACGCGCCGTTCGCCGAGGACGGCACGCTCAAGCGGTGGGACGCGGCGGCGGTGTTCGGCATCGCGCTCGGTTCGCGGTGCGAGCGGGCGGACGTGGTGTCGTACTCGGACAAGACGCGCCCGTTCCCGTTGCGCCGGGGCGAGTCGCTGCTGAAGGCGGTCGAGCGCTGGAAGTCCGACGGCTACTTCCTGGGCAACGGCACCGCCACGGTCCACGCGGTGCGGTCGCACTTCAAGCGGCACGACCGCGTCGTGATCGTCACCGACGAGCAGGCCGGCGACGGCGACGTGCACCGCGCCGTCCCCGACCGCGTGCCGCTGTACACGTGGAACCTGGCCGGGTACCGGTACGGCCACGCGCCCAGCGGCGGGCGTGACCGGCACGTGTTCGGCGGTCTGACCGACCAGGCGTTCCGCATGATCCCGTTGCTGGAGAGCGGCCGTAACGCGACCTGGCCGTTCTAGCCGGTGTCGTCGTGGGGCAGCCGCCACCGGTCCGCGTCGTGCGGGCCGGTGGCGGGTTTCCGCTGTCCGCATTTCGCGGGTCGGCGGTAAGCCGTTCGGGCGCGTGGCAGGCCGGTTTTCGCGATATACGCTGACTTCCCCCTCGACGGGCCTGGAGGCGCGTGGTGCGAAGACCCCGAAGACGAAGATCCGGCCCACCCGCTCTGGCACTGCTGGCACTGCTCGTGGTGGCGGGCTGCGCGCAGCAGGCACCCGCGTTGTCGCCGCCACCCGTCGCAGCGGCGTTGAGCTCCACCGCCGCCCCTCCTTCCGCCGCGCACCTCGCGGCGCACCCCGTGGCCGGTCGGGCCGGTGTCGAGGTCCGGCTCAGCGGTGCGGGGTATCCCCCACACGGTCGGGTGGTCTTCACCTTCCACGGCAAGGCGGTCGGCGACACGACCGCGGACGCGGCCGGGGGGTTCGCCGAGGTGCCCGTGCGGGTGCCCGAGTCGTTCGGCGATTCCGCGCCCGGCACCCAGTTCGCCATCGGCGCCACCTCCGGTCCCGTCTCCGCGGAGACCCCGTTCGTCCTCACCCGCTGACGCGCTCACCACAGGTTTAGCCCGGGGTAGTTCAAACCGGCGAAGCGCGCCGGGGTGCACTACCGTCGGCTTGATCGGTTGTGCGTCAGTGCGCGGTGGTGTTCGGGGTTGTTCGATCAGGGAGGTGGGCGGAGGTGCCCGTACTGGCCCAGGTGGACCTCAGGCTGGATGCCGGTCCGTTGGACTACACCCTGCTGGCGGTCTACTTCGCGTTCGTCCTCGGCATCGGCTTCCTGGCCCGCCGGTCCGTCTCGTCCAGCCTGGACTTCCTGCTCTCCGGCCGTTCGCTGCCCGCGTGGGTGACGGGCCTGGCGTTCATCTCGGCCAACCTCGGCGCGATCGAGCTGCTCGGCATGGCGGCCAACGGCGCGCAGTACGGCATGGCGACGGTGCACTACTACTGGATCGGCGCGATCCCGGCCATGGTGTTCCTCGGCCTGGTGATGATGCCGTTCTACTACGGCTCGAAGGTCCGCAGCGTCCCCGAGTTCCTGCGCCGCCGCTTCGGCAAGGGCGCGCACCTGGTCAACGCCATCAGCTTCGCCGCCGCCCAGGTGCTGATCGCGGGCGTGAACCTGTACGCGCTGGCGTTCCTGCTGAACCTGATGCTCGGCTGGCCGATCCCGCTGTCGGTGGTCATCGCCGCGTTGATCGTGCTGACGTACACGGCGCTGGGCGGTCTGTCCGCGGCCATCTACAACGAGGTGCTGCAGTTCTTCGTGATCGTCGCCGCGCTGCTGCCGCTGACGATCGTGGGCCTGCACAAGGTCGGCGGGTGGCGCGGCCTGGTCGACAAGGTCACCGGCGGCCCCGGCGGCGCGGAGCAGTTGTCGGCGTGGCCCGCGACCGAGCTGACCGGCCTGCAGAACCCGGTGCTCAGCGTGATCGGCATCGTGTTCGGGCTCGGGTTCGTGCTGTCGTTCGGGTACTGGACGACGAACTTCGCCGAGGTGCAGCGCGCGTTGTCGGCCAAGAGCATGTCGGCCGCGCGGCGCACCCCGATCATCGGCGCGTACCCGAAGATGCTGATCCCGTTCGTGATCATCATCCCCGGCATCATCGCCGCGCTGGTCGTGCCGGAGATGGTCGCGCTCAAGGCCGGCGAGGACAGCGGCGGCGTGGTCTACAACAACGCGCTGCCCGCGCTGATCGGCGAGCTGCTGCCCAACGGCATGCTCGGCATCGCGATCACGGGCCTGCTGGCGTCGTTCATGGCGGGCGTGGCGGCGAACGTGTCGTCGTTCAACACGGTGTTCACGTACGACCTGTGGCAGGACTACGTGCGCAAGGACCGCCCGGACGAGTACTACCTGCGGGTGGGCCGGCTGGCCACGATCGGCGGCACGGTGATCGCCGTCGGGACCGCGTTCCTGGCGGCCGGCTACGGCAACATCATGGACTACATCCAGGCGCTGTTCTCGTTCTTCAACGCGCCGCTGTTCGCCACGTTCATCCTGGCCATGTTCTGGAAGCGGATGTCGGCGGCGGCGGGCTGGGCGGGCCTGGTCGCGGGCACGCTCGGCGCGGTGGCGGTGTTCGTGCTCGCCGAGACCGGCGTGCTGGACCTGCCGGGCCAGGGCGCGAGCTTCCTGGGCGCGGGCGTGGCGTTCGCGGTGGACATCGTGGTGAGCGTGGCGGTCACGATGTTCACCCGGCCCGTGCCGGAGGAGCGGCTGGTCGGGCTGGTCTACAGCCTGACGCCCAAGGAGGACCGCAGGCACTCCACCACGGGTGAGGACGCCGGGTGGTACCGGTCGCCGCTGCTGCTCGGCATCGGCGTGCTGGTGCTGACCGCCGTGCTCAACATCATCTTCGGCTGAGGGAGGTCGTCGTGGCGCGCAAGGCCGGTCTGTTCGACCTGCGACTGGTGATCGCGGTGCTGTTCGCCATCTACGGCGTGGTGCTGCTGGTGGTCGGACTCGGCTTCACCGACGAGGCCGACCTGGCCAAGGCGGACGGGCTCAACATCAACCTGTGGTCGGGGGTGGGCATGATCGCGTTGTCGGCGGTGTTCGCGGCGTGGGCGACCCTGCGGCCGGTCATCGTCCCCGACGAGTCGGTGGAGCGTGCCGAGGGTGCGTCGGGCGCCGGCCGGTGAGGCCCCCGGTCACCGCTTCGGGTAGACCGGGTTGAACGCCTCGACCGTCCAGGTGTCGAGCCAGCGGACGGCGCGTCGGACGCGGTTGAGCATTCGTGGTCCTCTCGTCGGGTGGTCTTCTGGGGACACCAGGTTCAGCGCGTTGACCTTCTGAATCGTTCCCGAAGGCCGTCGTGAGGACGGACACAGGGTTAGTGCCACGAATGGAGCACACGGTCGCTACCGTGCACCTCGTGCCCCGCCTAGTCGCCGTGATGAGCTTGATCCTGCTGCTGGCCGGCTGCGCCGGGGCGGATCTGGCCAAGCAGACGTTCCCGCGCACCACGATCCCGGCCAACGCCGAGAACGTCTCCGACCCGACCGGGTCGAGCCAGCCGCCACCGCCGACGGACGGCAAGCCGGTCGACCCGGCGTTCGCGGCGGACAAGCTGCGGCTGGTCGACCCGTGCGAGCTGCTGGACGAGGACGTGCTCAAGCGGTTCGGCACGCCCGGCGAGCGGTCGCGCAGCGGGTTCAGCCGGTGCTCGAACTTCATGAAGGACAAGGGCGGCAAGGACCTGGCCGTCACGGTCGAGGTCGGCCAGACCATGACCACCGAGCTGAAGAACGCGGACAAGCAGCTCGCCGGCCTGCGCAGCTACGAGCAGGTGCTGGAGAACAGCGCGTGCTTCGTCTCCGTGATCACGCAGGAGCAGCCGGGCCTGGGCCTGACGGTGCAGATCGGGTACGAGGACGGCGACGCGTGCGGTCCGGGGCGCGAGGTGGCGCAGTCGGTGGTCGAGCAGATCAAGGCCCGCGCGGCGACCCGGACGCCCGCCAAGGGCTCGCTGATCACGCTCGACCCGTGCGTCCTGCCGGACAAGGCGGCGGTCGACGCGGCGGCGGGCAGCGATTACCGTCTGTACCCGTACGGGCTGCACAACTGCGCGTGGGTCGGCAAGGACCGCGAGCTGACGCTGGCGTTCCGCGAGACCTACATCCCCGACGACCGGAAGTTCGACGACAAGCAGACCGAGGTCGACCTGGGCGGTGGCGTGGTCGGCTACCAGGTGTCCAACAGCACGGCGTTCCCGTCGTGCGAGGTCAAGTGGGTGCAGCTGGTCGGCCAGGACGACGAGGGCGAGATCGTCGAGGTCAAGTCGGCCGGACCGAAGGACACCGAGTTCGACCGCTGCGCGACCGCCGTGACGTTCGCCAAGTCCGTCATGGGCAAGATCCCGAAGGGCTGAACGGGGGCTGACATCACCCCCTGTTACCCGTTACTGTCGAGTAACACCCGCGTTCGTGCTTGTGCTTGGAGGGCTCGATGACGCAGACCGCTCCCACCACTCCTGCGCGGGCCGACGACGGGGAGCGGCGGTTCGCGTCGCTCGACCCCCGTACGGGTGAAGTCGTCGCGCACCACGTGGTCGCCTCGGAGGAGGACGTGCGCGAGGCCGTGCGGGTCGCGCGCGAGGCCTCCGCGTTCTGGGACGGCCTCGGGTTCGACGGCAGGCGGGCGCGGTTGGACGCGTGGCGCAAGCTGCTGCTCAAGCGGCTGGACGAGTTCCAGGTGCTGATCAGCGCGGAGACCGGGAAGTCGGCGGACGACGCGCGGACCGAGTTGGCGCTGGTCATCGACCACCTGCACTGGGCGGCCCGGCACGCGCCCAAGGTGCTGGGCAAGCGCAAGGTCGCGCCCGGGATGTTGATGTACAACCACGCGGCGACGCTGGAGTACCGGCCGCTGGGCGTCGTGGGCGTGATCGGGCCGTGGAACTACCCGGCGTTCACGCCCATGGGGTCGATCGCGTACGCGTTGGCGGCGGGGAACGCGGTGGTGTTCAAGCCGTCGGAGTTCACGCCGGGGGTCGGTGTCTTCCTGGCCTCCACGTTCGGCGAGGTGGTGCCGGAGTTCCCGGTGCTCCAGGCGGTGACGGGGTTCGGCGAGACCGGGGCGGCGCTGTGCACGGCCGGTGTGGACAAGCTGGCGTTCACGGGCTCGACGGCGACGGGCAAGAAGGTGATGGCGGCGTGTGCCGCGTCGCTGACGCCGGTGCTGGTGGAGTGCGGCGGCAAGGACCCGCTGATCGTGGCGGAGGACGCCGACGTGAGGGCGGCGGCGGACGGGGCGGTGTGGGGCGGGATCTTCAACTCCGGGCAGACGTGCGCCGGGGTGGAGCGGGTCTACGTGGCCGACGCGGTGTACGAGGAGTTCATCGGGTTGGTGGTGGAGAAGGCGAAGAAGCTGCGGCCGGGTGGTGAGGCGGACGCGCACTTCGGGCCGATCACCATGCCCAAGCAGGTCGACGTGATCCAGTCGCACGTGGCCGACGCGTTGGAGCGCGGCGGGCGGGCGGTCGTCGGTGGGCTGGAGTCGATCCGGCCGCCTTACGTCGAGCCGGTGGTGCTGGTCGACGTGCCCGACGATTCGACGGCGGTGACCGAGGAGACGTTCGGGCCGACGTTGGTCGTGACGCGGGTGGCGGATGCGGACGAGGCGGTTCGACGGGCGAATTCGCTGGCTTACGGGTTGGGTGCTTCGGTGTACTCGCGCAACCGGGGTGAGGAGTTGGCGGACAAGCTGCGGTGCGGGATGGTGTCGGTCAATTCCGTGTTGGCGTTCGCTTCGGTGCCCGGGTTGCCGTTCGGTGGGGTGGGTGATTCGGGGTTCGGGCGGATTCACGGGGAGGACGGGCTGCGGGAGTTCGCTTATGCGCACGCGGTGACGCGGAAGCGGTTCGGGGCTTTGTTGAACCCGATGACGTATGAGCGGGGGTCGCGGACGATTCGGCACGTGGTGCGGCTGGTCCGGGTCCTGTACGGCCGCTGACCTCCGGCGTGTCGAACGCTCGGGTCCCGCGTGTCGAACGCTCGGGTCCCGCGTGTCGAACGTTCAGAACGCGCGTGTCCTAGAACGTTATTCAGAAGTTGGTTCACCAGCCGAGGCGGTAGTACTCGAGGCTGGTGACGATGCGGATGATGGTGGGGAGCTCGGC
>JBFBCZ010000053.1:0-51961 GCA_040689555.1 Actinosynnema sp. NPDC051121
CGCGACGCGCGGTGGCGGGGTTGGCGACGGCGTTGCGGTCGGGCCGGGCGGCGCGGCGGCGGGCGCTGGCCGCCATCTCGACCGGCCACCTGGTGCAGGCCCTGCCGCTGTGGGTGGGGACGCTGGCCGACGTGGAGGACATCCTGCCCGCCGTGCCGGGCATGTTCGACCTGGTCGTGATCGACGAGGCGAGCCACGTCGACCAGCCGTTGGCCGCGCCCGCGCTGCTGCGCGGCAGGCGGGCGGTGATCGGCGGCGACCCGCGCCAACTGCGGCACGTGTCGTTCGTCGGCGAGCACACCGTGCGGGAGGCGTTGAGCGCGGAGGGCACGGAGTCGCTGGCGGACCGGCTGGACGTGGCGAGGGTCAGCCTGTTCGACGCGGGCGCGGCGGTGGCCGAGGTGCACTGGCTGACCGAGCACCACCGCTGCGCGCCGCACCTGATCGGGTTCGCCGCGTCCCGGTTCTACGAGGGCCGGATCGCCCTGCTCACCACGCACCCGTCGATCGCGGACGTCGACTGCATCGAGGTCGAGCACGTCGCGGGCGTGCGTGACGACCAGGGCGTGAACGAGGTGGAGGTGGACGCGGTGCTCGCGCGCCTGCGCCACCGGATCGCCGCCGGGGTCCGCTCGATCGGCGTGGTGACCCCGTTCCGGGCGCAGGCGGACGCGGTGGAGAAGGCGTTGCTCGACCGGCTGGGCCTGGACGAGATCACCGCGGGCGGGGTGCGCGTCGGCACCGTGCACGGGGTGCAGGGCTCGGAGTTCGACGAGGTCGTGATCAGCCTGGCGCTGACCGACGCCGACCGGCCGGCCGCCTGGCGCTTCGCCAACGACCGCAACCTGCTGGCCGTGCTGACGACGCGGGCCCGACGCCTGGTGCACGTGGTCACGTCGGCCACGAGACCGGTCGGGCTCGTCGGGGAGTACCTGCGGCACGCGGAGGTGCCGCCGACCGGGACCGGGGGTGCCGCGCCGACCGACGAGTGGACCGCGCGGCTGGCCGCGGAACTGACCGCGCTCGGCCTGACCGCGCGCACCGGCTACCCGGTCGGCCGGTGGCGGGTCGACCTGGTGGTGGGTGAGGGTGGGTCGGCCGTGGCCGTGGACACCCGGCCGCACCCGGACGGTTCCGCCGCGCACCTGGCCCGGTGGCGTGCGCTGCGGGGCGCGGGCTGGCGGGTGCACGACGCGTTCCCCAGCCGCTTCGGCCACGACCCGGCACGGGCCGCGGTGGAACTCGCGCAGGAGCTCGGCCCCACGGCCGCCTGCCGTTCCGGGGCGATCGGTCGGGCCCCCGCGCGGCCACGACCGCCGGCCGTTCCGGAGGCGTAGGTCCGCTCACGCACCCCCGCGACCGCCGGCCGTTCCAGAGCCGCCGGTCAGGCACGCTCGCGCAGCCACTCCAACGCGGCCGGGGCGGACGTGACGATCGAGAGGTGGCCGTCGTCCGGCGACAGCCTCAGTTCCGCGGTGGGGCACCGGTCGGCCAGCCACTCGCCGTGCGAACTCGGCACCACGCGGTCGCGGCCGCCGTGCAGCAGGAGCACCGGCGCGGTCACGTCGGCGGGATCGAAGCCCCAGGCGTTGACGTAGGCCAGGTCGTCGTCGATCAACGCGGCCGGACCCGCCTGCACCGCCGGGCCGACGACCTCGCCGAACCACGACCAGTCACCGTTCAGCGCCGCGAGGTCCGCCTCGGTGAACTCCGGGTCGTACACCACGCTCGACGCCTCGAACCGCTCCTTCACCGCGCGTCCCGCCTCGGCCGCGCGCAACGACGCCACCCCGGACGCCGCCATCCCCGCGAACCAGTCGAGCCCGTCCGCGTCCCGCGGCGCGAGCCCGGCCACGCTGACCACGCCGAGCACCCGTCCCGGCAGCAGCGCGCCGGCCGCGAGGGCGTGCGGCCCGCCACCGGAATGCCCGAACACCGCGAACCGGTCGAGGCCCAACGCGTCGGCGACGGCGGCGGTGCAGGTGGCGGCGGAGGCGATGTCCCGGCCGGGGAGCGGCGTCGACCCGCCGTAGCCGGGGCGGTCGTAGGACACCCAGCGGATGCCGAGCCGTTCGGCGGCCGGGAAGAGCGGGACCGGGGGTGCGCCGATGTTCGGCGTGCCGTGGTGCCAGAGGACGGGGAGGTCGCCGTCGCCGGCGTCGTACGCGTGCAGCGTGCGGCCGTCGTCCAGCCGGATGTCGATCTCCGTCACCACGCGCGGAGCCTAACAGCGGACGAGGTCGCGTCGCGTGCTCGTCACCGGTTGGGCCACCCGCCCGACCGAGGAACTCGTGCACAACGCCATTTCGGCGACGCGCCTGGTCAAAGTGCGGCCTGCGGGAACGGCCGCGCGCATCGCACGGGGTATTTCCACGCGGAATGGGATACAGCGAGAATTCGAACCGGGGGTCGGAAGGCGGAAACCTGTTTTCGGTGCGCGGCGGGAGTTGCCTCGCACGTTCGTCGCCCGCACGGGACGCCGTGGAAGTGCCTGTCGCCGTGGTCTCGCCGGCCCGGCCACGGCGCGAGGCCGGTGCGCTACCGAACGTCAGCACGCGTCCCGGTCCGGAGAAGTGACCGGATCTTGGTTTGGCACGTCCTCCGAACGGTTACCTCGTGCGTGCGCCTTGAGCAGACAGGGTGCCGAAGGAGCGTGCCGTGAACATGGTGGACCTGCCCGACGATGGGCTCGACCTGGCGCTGGGCGGCGTCCGAACACCCGACGAGATCGCCGAGTGGGTGCGGCAGGTCGCGCACGGGGTGGACGGTCGGCGCGTCGCCGACCTCCAGCTGATCGCCGCCGAACTGGTGGGCAACGCGCGTCGCCACGCGGACGGACCGTGGCGGATGCGGTTGCTGCTGGTGCGGGAGCGGCTGGTCGTGCGGGTCGAGGTGGAGGATCGCAGTCCCAGCCTGCTGCCCGTGCTCGGCAGGCCGGACGACCCGACCGCGGGCAGCGGGTTGCTGCTGGTCAACCGGCTGTCCGTGCGCTGGGGGTTCGACCACCACGAGGACCGCAAGGTGGTGTGGGCGGAAGTGCCGGCCGGATGAGGCCGCGCGGGTGGTGGTGCGGGGCCCGCGGCGCGTGCGGGCCCCGCACCACCGATCAGCGGCCCGCCTCCCGGACCCGGGAGGAGACCGCCGAGCAGTGGACCCGCGCGTCCGGCGGGAGGTCGATCGAGTGGCGCAGTGCCCGGTCGGGCGCCGGGAGGTGTCCATGCCGCCGGGAATTCGCCACGTCGGCGGTCGTCTCCGAATACCGGGCGAGTGGACGGCGGCGGAAATGGCCGCCGGTGCCGACCGACCCGAACGCGAGGTGCGGGAGCAGCGGTAATCGGCCGGGAGCGGCGGGCTCCTCGGTTTTCCCGTCGGTATTCGGACCAGGCGTCATCGGCGTGCACTCTATGCGCCATTCGGAGCCCGGCGGCATCACGCATTGGTGTTGAGTTGTCGGATCCCCCTGGCACCCGTGACGTCCGACGGGCACCTGCTCGGCCTGGTCGAACGGCTGTGCGCGGGCGTGACGACCGGGGCGCCGGCGCACCGCGCAGGCCGGCCGGAGGATGCGGTGGCCCGGTTCGGCGGTGGCGAAGGCGTTGGCGGGTCTGCTGGAGGTGGTGCGTGACGCCGGCGTCGGGGTGACCGCCGCCGACGTCACGACGCCGGAACAAGCCCGGTGGTGGCGGAAAGTGGGTGCGGACACCGCGTCCGGTCCCCTGTGCGTTCCCGCCGGCCCACCGGACGTGATCACCCGATAGCGCAAGTCGGAGCAGGCGCTGTCGGGGAGCCACTGGCGAGGTAGCCGAAGGTGGTGCTCTGCCCCGGCTTGACGGCCGCGTTCCACGACAGGTTCCGTGCCGTCGCGGTCGTGCCGTCGGTGGTGATGGTCGCGCCCCAGGTGTGCTGGACGGCCTGCCCCGCAGCGAGCGGCCAGGTCACCTCCCAGCCGGCGGACGGCGAGTTCTCCCCGTGCCGCAGGGTGATCTCGACGTGGTACCCGGTCCCCCACTGCGCCACCACCCGCATGGTCGCGGTGCAGTCCCCCGGCGTGTTCTTGAAGTCGGGCAGCTCGTCGAGGGTGATGACGTCGGCGTGGTGGTAGACCCGGTGCAGGAAGTCGCGCGGGTTGACCACGCCGTCCTGGACGAACGAGCCGGACCAGGTGACGAACCAGGACCAGCGGGCCTCGTAGGCGCGCACCAGGTCGGGGTCGGGGATGGAGCCGACCTCGCCCAGCGCGACCAGCTTCTGGTCACCGCCGAGGTCGACCAGCTTCTCGTACGGGCCGATGACCGGGCCGTGGTCGCCCTGCGGCGGGTAGGAGTCCATGGACACCACGTCCACGACGTCGTCACCGGGGTACCAGTCCGGGGAGACCGAGTTCCACACCCAGATCAGGTTGTGCAACCCGTGGTGGCCCACCAGGCGGTCGTGCAGCAACCGGTAGAGCTGCTTGGCCGGGCCGGGTCCCTTGGCGCCCCACCAGAACCAGCCGCCCTCGGCCTCGTGCAGCGGACGCCACAGCACCGGCACCTTCGCGTCGGCGAGCCGCTTGAGCTGCACGGCGATCGCGTCCACGTCGCGGATCAGCAGCCGGTAGTCCGCCGAGGCCGGGTCGGCGAGCGCGGCGGCGAGGTCGAACGTGGTCGAGTCGGTGTAGAAGCCGCGCCACCACTCCTTGCCCGGCTGGTCGATCAGGCCCGACGGCGCGTTCCAGTGCCACGCCAGGGTCACCACGCCGCCGCGCCGGTCGTAGGCGAGGGCGTGGTCGACGTCCCGGCCGACCGTGCCGCGCTCGACCCGACTGGGCGAGTAGTCCATCAGGTCGTAGCCGCCGATCGCCGGCGCCTTGCCGACGTTCTGCTCCACCCAGTCGACGCTCGCCTGGTCCTGCTGGCCGGACAGGGTGTTCTTGCCGTAGTTGGCGGCCAGGTAGCGCATGAGGCCCTTGGCCTCGGCGGTGGCGGCCGGGTCGGTCAGCGCGCCGGTGACCTGGTGCGGGCCGCGCGGCGCGCTCGGCGTCACCTTGATCGCGTCGATCAGGTACCAACCCCAGTTGTTGGTGATGGTGACGGTGTTGTCGCCCGCGCGCAGCAGCACCTTGCCGGCCGCGATGGACGTGAAGGTGGGGTGTTCGGGGAACTGCACGTCGCCCAGGCCGCTGCCGTTGAGCGACAGCGACGCCGTCTTCGCGCCGTAGGGCGTGGCGTAGAAGATCGTGAGGTCGTGCAGGCCGCCGGGGCTGTCCGGGATGGTGATGGTGACGTCGTCCGTGCCGTTGTCGAAGCCCGCGACGTAGCCGCGGCCGGAGAACCCGGCCACGCTCGACTCGACCACGGTGCCGTTGAGCACGCCGTCCTCGGCCTCGTGCACGCCGGGCGCGGACGGCGCGCTGGGCGCCACCTTGATCGCGTCGATCAGGTACCAGCCCCAGCCCGTGGTGAAGGTGACCGTGTTGTCGCCCTCGGCCAGCACCAGCTTCGCGCCGGTGGCCTCGGTGAAGCCCGCGCTCTCGGCCAGGGCGACCTCGCCCACGGGGCTGCCGTTGAGCGAGACCGCGGTGTGCTTGGGCCCATACGGCGCGGCGTAGCGGACGGTGAGGTCGTGCAGGCCGCCGGGGCTGTCCGGGATGGTGATCGTGACGTGGTCGGCCGCCTCGTCGAACCCGGTGACGTAGCCGGTGCCGGAGAAGCCCTCGACGGTCGTCTCGACCACGACGCCGGACAGCGCGCCGCTCTCCGCCTCGACCCACTCCGCCGGCGCCGCGGAGGCGGCCGGCGGGACGAGGCTCAGGGCCAGGAGCGGGACCAGCAGCAACAACCTCACGTGGTTTTGTCCCTTCACCGCCGTTGGCATGGGCGCTAGCCTCGTCCCCAGCTTCTGGGAGCGCTCCCAGAGAGCATAGGCCGCACGACACGCACAACAAAGGAGTTGTTCGTCGATGCATCCACGAGTTCCCCGATTGGCCGCGCTCGGACTGGCCGTCGCCGGGTTGGTGGCAGGCCTGGCGGTCGCCGTCAGCCCGCCGCAGGCCTCCGCCGCGACCACCATCTGCGAGAAGTACGGCTCCACGAAGATCCAGGGCGGCAGGTACGTCGTCCAGAACAACGAGTGGGGCGCGAGCGACGGCCAGTGCATCAGCGTCTCCGACACCGGCTTCGCCGTCACGGCGGGCAACCACAACGTGCCCACCAACGGCGCGCCGGCGTCGTACCCGTCCATCTACGCCGGCTGCCACTACGGCAACTGCACGTCCGGTAGCGGCCTGCCGCTCCAGGTCAGCCGGATGGGCACGGTGACCAGCAGCGTCAGCTACACGACCGCGAGCGGTTACTGGGACGCCGCCTACGACCTCTGGTACGACGCCAACCCCAACCAGACCGGCCAGAACACCGGCGCCGAGATCATGATCTGGGGCAGCCACCAGGGTCCGCCCCAGCCGGTCGGCAGCAGGATCGGCACCGCTTCGCTCGCCGGCGCGACCTGGGACGTGTGGTTCGGCAACATCGGCTGGAACGTGATCTCGTACGTGCGCCAGCAGACCACGAACTCCCTGAACATCAACGTCACCGAGTTCACCAACGACGCGGTGCGCCGCGGCTACGTGCAGACCTCGTGGTACATGACCAGCGCGCAGTTCGGCTTCGAGCCGTGGCAGGGCGGGGTCGGCCTGGCGGTGAACTCGTTCTCGTTCAGCGCCTCCGGCGGCACGAACACCTCGACGTCGACCACGACCACCACCTCGTCGCAGAACAACGGCCCGGCCTCGTGCCGCGCCACGCACCGCGTCGTCAACTCGTGGAACAGCGGGTTCACCGCCGAGGCGACCATCACCAACACCGGGTCCGCGCAGGTGTCGAACTGGCGCGCGACGTGGAACGCGCCCTCCGGCGTGACCGTGACCAGCGGCTGGAACGCGACGGTGAGCCAGAGCGGCTCGACCGTCACGGCCACCGCGCCGAGCTGGTCGCCGAACCTCGCGCCCGGCCAGAGCGTGACCGTCGGCTACCAGGCGAACGGTTCGTCGTCGGGCGCGCCCAGCGGGTTCACGCTGAACGGCGTGGCGTGCGGGTAGTGCCGTCGGCGGTCCTGGCGGTGCCGTCGTCGGCGAGCCCGCACAGCTCCTCGGCGACGGTCCACAGCTCCTCCTCGCGCCGCTCGTCGTAGGACTCGGACGAGGACGGGACCACCTCGCCCCGGTTGACGTAGGAACCGCTGTCACCGGGGCGGGGACCCGTCATCGTCTCCGCGAGCAGTCGACCGGCGTTGGCCGAGTCGGTCGCGAACGGGAGCCTCATCAGGACCTTGCCCACGGCGCGGAACGCGGCCCGGCCGACTCGTCCCGCGTCACGCGCCAGGTCCGTGTCCGGGACCAGGCCGGGGTTGTAGGAGTAGACGTCCACGCCGTCGGGCAGGCGGCGCCGCATCGCGTGCACGAGGTAGATCACGCCGAGCTTGCTGGTGGCGTAGGCCCGCCTGCCCTCCCGGGGCGTGTCCCGACCCGGCTTGACCAGCTCGCGCGGGTCGTCCCAGCGCGGCGGCGGGATCAGGCCTAGGGTGTTGAGGTCGGTGTCGTGCACGTCGCTGCCGACCACGACGATCCGCGCCGGGTTCGCGAAGTGGGGGCGCAGCAGGTTGAGCAGCAGGTGGTAGGCGAGCACGTTCACGCCGAAGGTCATCTCGAAGCCGTCGGCGGTGAGCTTGCGGGTAGTCGCCATCTGCAGGCCCGCGTTGCCGAGGAAACCGTTCAGCGGGCCGGTGGTCCCGGTGATCTCGACGGCTTCGGCGGCGGCGCGGCGGATGTCGGCGAACGACGCCAGGTCGCAGATCACCTCGGAGACGCCGGGGTTGCCCGTGCGCGCGGCCAGTTCGGCGGCGAGACCGGGCCTGCGGTTGAACACGAGCAGGTGCCGGTCCGGCTGGTGGCGCAGCAGGTGTTCGGCGGCCACACGGCCGAGGCCCCGGCTCGCGCCGGTCATCACGGTGGTGCCCGGGGTGGCGTTCGAGGACGAGGTCATCACGACTCCTGGTACGTGGTTCGAACTGGTACTGGGTACCGTACCGAACCTGGTACCAGGGCGCTATGCTGAGCCCATGTCGGAACGGGCGCCGGTGCGCGAGCACGTGCCGCTGCGGGAGCGCAAGCAGCAGCGGGCGCGGGAGCAGATCGTGGCGGCGGCGTTCGAGCTGTTCGCGGAACGCGGGTTCGCGGCGGTGACGGTGGCCGACATCGCCGAGCGGGCCGAGGTGGGGCGCACGACGTTCTTCCGGTACTTCGGCGACAAGCAGGAAGTCGTCTTCTCCGACGAGCAGGCGATGGTCGAGGCGCTGACCGAGCGGTACCGGTCGGCGGCGCCGGTGACCGACCTGCCGGGCGCGGTGGCGCAGCTGCGCGAGATCGTGGTCGAGCTGTGCCGGGAGCTCACGGCGGACGGTGAGCACTTCCGCGCGCACGACCGGCTGCTGCGCGAGAACGCCGAGCTGCGGGACCGCGCGGCGCGGAAGTTCGCCGGGTTGTGCGAGGCCTTCGAGGCGATGCTGCTCGAACGCGGGGCGGCGGCCGGGGTGGCGGCGCTCGCGCCCCGGCTGGCGTGGGCCTGCTACGCGGCGGGGGACGCGCTGGCGGCCGGCGATCCGGCGGTGTTGCCGGACGCGGTGGACGGGGCGTTCGCGCGGCTCGGCGAGCTGGGGTGAGTGGGCCGGGCGCCAGGCCCCACGTCACCACGGGTGGCGACGTGGAGCCCGCGGCGCGGGTTCGCTAGATGCGGCAGGTGTCCAGGGAACTGACCAGGATCGCGCGGGCGCCGACGCGCCACAGCTCGTCCATGATGAACGGCGCGTCGTCGCGCGGCACGAGCGAGCGCACGGCCACCCAGCCCTCGCGGGCCAGCGGCGAGACGGTGGGCGACTCGATGCCGGGGACCAGCTTGAAGGCCTCCTCCTGCGCCTCCACCGGGCAGTCGAAGTCGAGGATCACGTAGCGGCGGGCGATCAGCACGCCCTGAAGCCTGCGGTGCAGGATCTCGACGGCGCGCACGGCGTCGGGGGCGTCGGCGACGGTGTCGCCCTGGATCAGCACGGCCTCGGACTTGAGGATCGGCGAGCCGAACGTCTCCAGGCCCGAGGTCTTCAGCGTGATGCCGGTTTCGACCACGTCGGCGATCGCGTCGGCCACGCCCAGTTCCACCGCGGTCTCCACCGCGCCGTCGAGCCGCACGAGGTGCGCCTTGATGCCGAGGTCGGCCAGGTGGTGCTCGACCAGGTTCGGGTAGCTGGTCGCGATCCGCTTGCCCTCCAGGCCGGCGGCGTCGTGGATGCCGCCGGGCTTGGACGCGAAGTAGAACGACGCCCGGCCGAAGCCCAGCGGCAGGATTTCCTTCGCCGACACGGTGGAATCGAGCAGCAGATCACGACCGGTGATGCCGACGTCCAAAGACCCCTCGCCCACGTACACCGCGATGTCGCGGGGACGCAGGAAAAAGAACTGCACATCATTTGCGGGGTCCGCCACGATCAGCTCACGGCCGGACCTGTTCACCCGGTAACCCGCTTCGGCCAGCATTTGCGCCGCGGGAGCACTCAACGAGCCCTTGTTGGGCAGGGCGAAGCGAAGAGGAGCCATGGCGCGAAGTCTCCCACACCCGGAGGCGACTCCCGGTCCCGGGTATGCCCAGGTGTCCCACGGTGTGGAAACCACGCGGTGTGGCGCCGGCGTCACCCGTCCGTGGTTCCCACCAGGTGAACACCAGGGCCCGGCCGGCCTATTTATCGGGGTGAATGCCGACCGTCGAACACATCAGAGAAATCGGCCGACCCGGGTCCGGGTGGTCAATAGCCAGCCCGTCCCGAAAGACACCGCGATCGCGACCGCGGCCACCAGGAATGCTTTCGCCTCGGCCGGGAACGGCAGCGGCCGGGCCGCCACCGCGAGCAGGATCAGCACCGGCCCCTGGATGAAGAAAGCGGCGAAGGCCCCTCGCGCGAGCGCCACGGCCACCGGGCCGTCGCGGGTCAGCCGCCGTTGCGCCCAGCCGAGCAGCCACACCGAACCACCGACCACGAGCACCGCCTCCACGACGGCGAACAGCAGCGCCTGCCACCGCCATCCGCCGAGGAACGGGCCTGCCTGACCGGCGATGTCCGACACGCCGAGGACGACCGCGACCACCGGCACGGACAGGATGGTCAGCGCCGCGACCACGCGGCTGCCGCGCCACACCCGGTCCGGCACGCGTCGGGCGAGGCCGGAGCGCGCGCCGACGATGCCCACGCCGAACATCGCGATCAGCTGCGGCCACCACCAGACGTGCAGGTCGCCGATCTGGCCGCTGCGCGCCGGGAACCACAGCCGCACCGCGAACGTGCTCACCGCGACGCCCGCCGTGACCGCGACGAGGTGGCCGCCGGTCAGCACGACCGGCTCCGCGCGCGGCCTGCCGACCAGCGCGTAGGCGATGGAGAAGACCAGCAGGATCTCGACGAACCACAGGGAGCCGGAGTCCAGCAGCGGGTCGCGGTGCGTGAACACCCACCACGGCGAGACCTCGTGCCCGGCCGCGCGGTAGGCGACCCACAACGTCAGCGGCCACACCAGCAGGGCCGACAGCGCGAACGGGACGCCCAGGCGGACGAGCCGGTCGCGGATGAACCGGCCGGTGCCCTTGCGCGCCAGCGACTCGGGTGTGAAGAGGCCGGACAGCAGGTAGAAGGTGCCCATCAGGAACAGCCCGGACGGGCCGAGGACGGCGGCGAGCGCGGCCTCGACGTGGGGCTCGAACGTGACTTCGTTGACCTCGTCGTAGGGCCACCCGCCCACCGCCGAGTACCCGAGCAGCGCGTGCCCGCCGATCACCCAGGCGACGAGCAGCACCTTCAGGTTGTCCACCGCGGCCAGCCGGGACCGCTGCCCCACCTCTGCGGTCATCCTCCCAAGGTAACGCCGAAGGCGCCGGATCGACCCTCGCCGTACCCGATAGGAAGCAATGGTCTTGAGCGTGGCGACGAACCGGTGGTCGGGCGTCCGGGCGGGGACCGGCGTGCCTAGACGACCAGCACCGAACGCGGCGGGCTCAGTCGGAGCTCCCGCTTTCCGACACCCGCGCACCCGCAAGCAGTTCTTCCACTCGACTCCGCAGTTCGCCGACTTCCGACGCGTCACCGCTGTCGCCCAACAGGTCCATCAACTCGGCCAGGTATTTGATCTCGACCAGCGTCCTGCCGTGGTGTCGTGCCAACGCGATCGCCGTGCGGTGCGTGGCCACCACGCCCTCGCTGTCACCGTGCTCGGACAGGCACTCGATGCGCCGTTCGCAGGTTCCGAACTGTCCGTCGAAATCTCCGATCTTCCGGTATGCGTCCATCGCGGAGTCGAACAACCTGGTGGCATTGTCGACGTCGCCGATGACGTAACCGATACGCCCGAGCACGACCATGGCGCTCGCCAGCGCGCGCTTGTCGGTCTCGGCATCGAGGTAGCGCAGGGCATTCTTGACGTACCTGAGCGCCACGGACACGTGCTCGGCGTCCTTCGACAACAGGTTGTCGGCCAACCGAATCAACGCCAAAGCGGACCCGTGCCAATCCCGGCGCTCCTGGCAGTACGCGAGATCCAACCAGTGGCACTGATAGGCTTCGTCGAACCGATCCTGTTCGAACAGCAACAGACCGAGATCGTTCAACGCCGCACCTTCGTGGACCCGGTCGCGCTGCCCCCGGAAGCCCATCACCGCCGCGCGCAAGGCCTCTCCAGCCTTGTCGAACTCGCCCACGCGCAGCCACGCCAGACCGATGGTGTTGAGGGTGTGCGATTCGCCCAGCACGTCGCCCTCGTCACGGCAGCCGGCCAGATCCAGGTACAGGTAGTCGAGCGCTTCCTTCACCCGACCCATGTCCATCAAAGTCGCGCCGACATTGTGCTGGACCAGGTGCAGCTGATGCGGACTGTCCTGCTCGGACCAGAAGAGCTCACACGCCCTGAACTCCGCCAAGGCGTCGTCCAACCGACCCGTCGACCTGAACACCAGGCCTCGCACATTCCTGACCACCATCATCGAGAAAAGGTCATCGGAACCACACCACTCGAGCGCTTCTTCGCAGTGAGCGAGCGCCTTCGCATGATCGCGCAGGCTGTCGGCGCTTTTCGCGAGCAGGGTGAGCATCGACGTGTAGCCGAACGGCATGGCCTGCTTGTTCTCCGTGCCCTTCGCTCGCACGCGATCGAGCACGTCGAGACCCAAGAGCGCCAGAGCGCGCAGGTCGGTCCAGCGCGCCCGCAATTCCAGGTGGACACTGAGCTGCATGATGGTGGTGAACGCCACGTTCAGCACGTTGTCCCTGATCGCGTCATGCACCACGGCCATCACGTTGTCCACGTTGTCGTCCAGCCACATCAGCGCATCGCCCGCGGTCGCGGCTTCGCGCACCTTCCGGGCCAGGTCGGAGTCCACCGCCGGACCGAGCGCGAGCCCAGCCTGCTCGGTGAGCTGCAGCAGGTAGCCCCGGGCCGCGCTCACCGCCGCCAGCCGAGCCTCGGCGGGCTCCTCCACGTCGGCCCGTTCCATCCCGAAGAGTCGGAGGAGGTCGTGCACCCGGTAGCGTCCCTCAGTGCTCGCCGGTTCGACAAGGCCGCGGTCGACCAGGAGGTCGATGAAGTCCACGACGCGTGACGCCCCCTGTTTCCGCCAGGTCACCTCGGCCAGAGCCGCGTCGAACGTCGGACCTGGGATCAAGCAGACGTTACGGAAGGCTTGCCGCGTCGCGGAATCGAGGAGTTCGTACGACAGCTGGAAGCTGGTGCGCACCGCCAAGTCCCCTGTCTTCAGCCGATCGAGGCGGGACTGCGCGTCGCGGAGCCGGTCGACCAGGTGGCCGAGCCGCCAGTGCGAGAACTGGTCAGCGAGTCTGGCGACGATCTGCAAGGCCAGCGGAAGGCATCCGCTGAGCCGGGCGAGTTCGACCAAATGCGCCGGCTCCGCGGTCGCGCGCTCCGGCCCGACGTGGCCTGCCAGCATCGCAACCGATTCGACCTCGGAAAGTGTGCCGAGGCGGAATCGCTGAGAGCAGATCAGGCCACCGAGCTGATCACGACTCGTCACCACGATCAACGACCGCGACACTCCGGGCAGGAGTGGGCGGACCTGCTGTTCGTCGAGTGCGTTGTCCAGCACCACCGCGAAACGCTTCCGCCCTGCGATCTCCCTGAACCTCGCCGCCATCTCGTCGAGCGAACCGGCATCCTGCCCGGGCGGTGCTCCCAGGGTGCGCAGGACCCGGCTGAGAACCGCTTCCGGCGGGAGCGAGTCCTCGTATGTGCCCCGCAGGTCGACGTAGAGTTGGCCGTCCGGGAAATCCGCGATCCGCTCGTGGACGAATCGGACGGCGAGCCCGGTCTTCCCGACACCGGGTTGGCCAGAGATGACCACCAACCCACCCTGGGTCAATCCGTCCAACTCCGAATGAAGCCGGGCGAGTTCCTGTTCCCGTCCCACGAACGAACGCACATCGGCAGGCAGTTGGGCAGGTGGTGCCGCAGCGGCGGGGCGACGTCTCGGCCGGCGCCCCATCTTCCTGGACACCCAGGCATGCGTTTCCTCGTCCGTCTCGAGCCATGCCCACAGGTCGTCCGAGTCCATGACTCTGACGTCCCGCCAAATGCCCTCGGCACGTCTTTCTGCGGCCCACCGCGCCTTCTCCCGCCACGCGCGCATCGTCACGAAGACGAACGTGGCCTTCACGGGGTCGACATCACCCAGCCTCTTGAGGCGGTTGTCATAGTCGTCTTGCGCTTTTCCCCGGACTCTCCCGGCCGTGCTCATCTCGAAGCAGAGCGCCCCCTCCGGCAAGTAAGGATGACCGGCCGGAACGTGCTCCACGTACCCGTCGACTCCAGGCCGCCACACCTCACCGCCGGCGGGCATCGTTACTCCACGAACGCCCGGAACGCCCACCAGCAGCTTGCGCACCATGTGCGGCAGCAGCTCACGCGATTGGCGCCGCCCGGCGAACTCGGCGAGGTCTCTCGCGACGACCAAACCGCTGTCGAAAACCACACGCTCTCCTCGGTCAACTCAGTCGCGGTCACTGTCGCACGTACCCCCGACAGTTCCGGCACCGATCCGTTGACTCGAACGAGTGATTAATTCGCGTTCGACCACCACGCGGCCTGGGTGACGACCGAGAAGCCCAGCGACTCGTACAGCGGCCGGCCCGGCTTGGCGGCGGTCAGCGTCACCGGCACGGGGTACTCGTCGATCACGTGGTGCATCAACGACCGGCCGACGCCTCGCGAGCGGTGCTCGGGCAGGGTGGTCACCCAGTACACGCCGACCGCGTCGTCCGCCTCGACGGTCAGGCACGCCCCGGCCGCGGCGCCGCCACGCCGCACCACGTGCATCCGGAAGCCCTCGCGGTCCATCAATGACACCGGCAGCGCGGTGCCGGTCGCGAAGTCCGGAAGCGGGAAGCCGTCGACCACGACCTGCTCGGCCTCGGCCCACTCCTCGGCCGTGCGCGCGGGGCCGACGTCGAGGGCGGGCGGCGGCACGGGCGCGGGCGGCCGGACCATCACGGGCAGGTGCCGCGCGGTGAGGCCGAGGGCCGCGCCGTCGATCGTGCCGAACGAGTCCTCGACCACCACCTGCGCCTCGGCGCGCTTGACCAGCAGTTCCAGCTCGGCGAAGTCGTCCGGGTCGGGGTCCGGGCGCACCGCGAGCACCCGCAGCAGGGTCGGCCCGCTCATCGCGAGGAACGAGGGGCGGGTGATCAGGTCGTGCCCGCGGGCGCGGGCGAGCGCGGTCGTCAGGACGGCGGCGTTGCGCACCGCGAGCTGCAGCGAGGCGGACATGGGCCGAACCCTATTCGGGTGCTCGGGCCCGTCTCCGCCTCGCCGCCCGGCTCAGCGTCCGGCGAGCAGTTGGTCGAACGGCACGAAACCGTCGACGGCGGGTTTCACCGGCGCGCGACCCACGAGCAGGTCGGCCAGCTCGCCCGCGGCCCGGTCGACGCGACCGGGCAGCCCTTCCGCGCCCCAGTCCGACGACGCGGCGTACACGCCGGTCGGCACCACGATCGCCCGCATGTAGGCGAACAGGGGGCGCAGGGCGTGGTCGAGCACCAGCGAGTGGCGCTCGGTGCCGCCGGTCGCGCCGATCAGCACCGGCTTGCCCGCCAGCGACCCCGGCTCCAGCACGTCCACGAAGGACTTGAACAGCCCGCTGTAGGACGCGTTGAACGTGGGCGTCACGGCGATCACCGCGTCCGCGCCGACCACCGCCTCCACCACCTCGCGCAACCGCGCGCTCGGGAACCCGGTGACGAGGTTGTCCGCGATGTCGCGGGCCACGTCCCGCAGGTGCACCGTGCGCACCTCCAGGTCGGGCACGAGCCGTTCGGTCGCCTCGGCCAGGCGGGTTGCCAGCAACTGGGTGGACGACGGCGACCCGAGCCCGGCCTGCACGACGGTCAGCGTGGTCATCGGACACCGGCCTTCAGCATCGAAGCGTGGGTGGGCGCGTCCGGCACGTCGGCGGGGCGGCCGACCGCGAACTCGCGGCGCAGCGTCGGCACGATCTCGCCGAGGAGGTCCAACTGCTCCAGCACCGTCTTCAGCGGCAGGCCCGCGTGGTCCATCAGGAACAGCTGGCGCTGGTAGTCGCCGAAGTGGTCGCGGAAGGTCAGCGTCTTGTCGATGACCTCCTGCGGGCTGCCGACGGTCAGCGGGGTCTGCTCGGTGAACTCCTCCAGCGACGGACCGTGCCCGTACACCGGGGCGTTGTCGAAGTACGGCCGGAACTCCCGCACCGCGTCCTGCGAGTTGCGGCGCATGAACACCTGGCCGCCGAGGCCGACGATCGCCTGGTGCGCGGCGCCGTGCCCGTAGTGCTCGTAGCGTTCGCGGTAGAAGTTGATCAGCCGCTGGAAGTGCTCCTTGGGCCAGAAGATGTGGTTGGCGAAGAAGCCGTCGCCGTAGTACGCGGCCTGCTCGGCGATCTGCGGGCTGCGGATCGAGCCGTGCCAGACGAACGGCGGCACGTCGTCGAGCGGGCGCGGGGTCGAGGTGAACGACTGCAGCGGCGTGCGGTGCTTGCCCTCCCAGTCCACCACGTCCTCCCGCCACAGCTTGTGCAGCAGGGCGTAGTTCTCGATGGCCAGGTCGATGCCGTCGCGGATGTCCTTGCCGAACCAGGGGTACACCGGCCCGGTGTTGCCGCGGCCCATGATCAGGTCCACCCGGCCGTCGGCCAGGTGCTGGAGCATCGCGTAGTCCTCGGCGATCTTCACCGGGTCGTTGGTGGTGATCAGCGTGGTGGCGGTGGACAGGATCAGCCGCTCGGTGCGCGCCGCGACGTAGCCGAGCATGGTGGTCGGCGACGACGGCACGAACGGCGGGTTGTGGTGCTCGCCGGTCGCGAAGACGTCCAGGCCGACCTCTTCGGCCTTGAGCGCGATGGCGACCATGGCCTTGATGCGCTCGGCCTCGGTCGGCGTCCGTCCCGTGGTGGGGTCGGGCGTCACGTCGCCGACGGTGAAGACACCGAACTGCATGGCCACTCCTCGATCGGGTAGTTGTACTTTCAACTAATCGGCACAACGGTACCCGGTCCCCCGCTATTCCGGTGTTGTCTGGTGGCGCGGAGCACGCCAAGGTGTGTGTCACCGGTCACCGATGGGGGAGGCACGGCACGGTGCAGCACGAGCTGGTGCGGCGCGCCGCGGAGATCGTCCCGGTCCTGCGCGCCCACGCGGCCTGGGGTGACGAGAACCGCAGGTTGCACGAGGCCGCGATCGAGGCGATGGCCGACGCGGGCGTGCTGCGCCTGCGGGTGCCCGCCGAGCACGGCGGGCACGAGGCGGACCTGGCCACGGTGGTCGGCGTCATCGCCGAACTGGCGCGCGGCGACGGGTCGGCGGCGTGGACGGCCGCGGTGTGGGCCATCTCCACCTGGGTGGCCGGCCAGTTCCCGGCCGACGTGCGGCGCGAGGTGTTCGCCAAGCCGGACGTGCGGGTCACCGGCATCCTCAGCCCCACCGCGACGGCCCAGCCGGTCGGCGGCGGCGTCCTGGTCAACGGGCGGTGGGCGTTCACCACGGGCGCGCCGCAGAGCCACTGGACCACCAACGCCGCCCTCCTCGCGCCGGACCGCTCGCCGGTAGCCCTGGCCATCCCGCTGGTCGACCTGGAGGTGGTGGACGACTGGCACACCACCGGGCTGCGCGCGACCGGCAGCGTCACCACGGTGGCGAAGGACCTGTTCGTGCCCTCGGAACGGGTGCTGCGGCTCGCCCCCGTGCTGCGGGCCCACCCGGCCGCGGCCGAGCCGATGTTCCGCGCGCCGTTCATGCCCGCCGCCTGCGCCACGGTCAGCGCGCCCGCCGCCGGCCTGGCCCGCGCGGCGCTGGACGCGGCCCGCGGCACCGCGTCGGCCGCCGGGCTCAGGGAGGCGACCGTGCTGGCCGACGAGGCCGAGTTCCACGCCCGCCGCACCGCCGCCGTGGTCGACCTCAAGGCCGCCGGCGGCGAGGAGTGGACACCCGAGGACCGCGCCGGCGTGCGCCGCGACCTCGGCGAGGCGTGCCTGCGGGCCCGGGACGCGGTCGACGTGCTGACCGGCGACGGTCCCGTGCTGCACCGCATCCAGCGGGACGTGCACGCGCTGAACCTGCACGCGATCCTGCACCCCAACGCCAACCTGGAGCGGTACGGCCCGGTGTTCCTGGGCACCGGCCGGTAGCGCCGGTCAGGACGCCAGCGCGGTCCACTCGGCCGACGACGTGCCCACCAGTCCCCCGTCCGGGCCGTACACCGAGGTCAGGTTGGTGGCGACCCGGCCGACGCGCCGGACCTGCTGCGCGACCACCACGTGCGGCTCGCCGAGCGTCACCGCGCCGACCAGGTCCGCGGTCATCCGGGTCAGCACCATCGGGTCGTCGCGCGGGTCGGTGGTCCAGCCGCCGGGGCAGTCGAGCACGCCCCACAGCACCTCGGGGGACGCCTCCTCCGGGATCCACGTGCAGGCGACCGTGTCGGCCCGGCCCGCCACCGGTCCCGGTGCGAGGAACAGGCCGTCCTCGCGCTCGTGACCGCACACGTAGCAGGTGGGGAACGGGTGGTCCTCCCAGCCCAGGTAGCCCTCCATGGCCAGGTCGGCCTCGGCCGGGGACACCGGCGGCACGGCCGGGACGGGCTCGGTGGTCGAGGTGACGGCGGCGACGACCAGCTCACCCAGCATCAGCACGGCCTGGTCGGGGCCGACTTCGAGGCGCATCGGCCGTTCCAGCGGCGGCGGGAGCAGCAGCGAGACCACGGCGGTGCCCCGGGCGGGAGGCGCGAGGCCGGCCAGCACCCCGCACACGTACCCGCCCTGCCCCGACTGCGGCGGCCCGTTGAAGCGGGCCGGCACCAGCACTTCGCTCTCGGTGATCACGCCCTGACTCTGCCACGGACGGCGGTCACCCGTCAGTGGCTCCGGTTCGGCCACCACGGCACCGCGAACCCACCGGACCGGCCACCGGCCTGCCCGACAGGTCCGACCGACCACCGTCACCCGTCAGCCCGACAGGTCCGCCGGCCGGGTCGCGCCGACGTCCGAGCGCCGGCGCGACCCACCCGGCCGTCAGTCGCGCTCGACCAGGTGACCCACCACGTCCGGACCGGGGTGGGCGTGGCCCGAACCGTCACGGCGCTCGTCCGGCACCGGCAGCTCCACCGGCGAACCGTTGCGCGCCGCACCCGCCGGGCGCGGCCCGACCCAGGCCAGCGCCAGCGCCGTCTCCCCCTTCAGGAACCGGTGCGCCCGCACGCCGCCCGTGGCCCGACCCTTCGCCGGGTACGCCGAGAACGGCGTCACCTTCACGCTCTGCCCCGTCGACGTGACCACCATCGGCTCGCCGTGCTCGTCGTCGTCCGTCCGCACCGCGCCGAAGAACACCACGTGCGCGTCCGACCCCACGTTGATGCCCGCCATGCCACCACCGCGCAAGCCCTGCGGGCGCACCAACGACGCCGAGTACCGCAACAGCGACGCCTCCGAGGTCACGAACACCAGCGTCTCGTCCGGCCCGGTCAGCCACGTCGCGCCGACCACCTCGTCACCCTCCTTGAGGGTGATCACCTCGAACTCGTCCGACCGCACCGGCCACTCCGGCGCGCACACCTTCACCGTGCCCGACCGCGTGCCCAGCGCCAGCCCCGGCGACCCGGTGTCGGTCAGCGGCGCGATGCCCACCACCTTCTCACCGGCCTCCAGCGGCACCAGCTCGCCCGCCGCCATGCCGCCGCTCAACGACACCGTGCCGCTCTGCTCCGGCAACACCGGCAGCGGCAGCACGTCGGTCTTGAACGCCCGACCCCGGTTCGTCACCAGCAGCACCTGGCCCCGCGCCGTCGTGTGCACGGTCGCCGCCACCGCGTCGTGCTTGATCCGCCCGTTGCGCCGACGCGCCTCCGACGACTCCTCCGACTCAGCCGCCGTCCGCGCCACCAGCCCGGTCGCCGACAGGACCACCTGGCACGGGTCGTCGGCGACCTCCAGCGGCCCAGCCGGCTTCGACGCCGCCAGCACCTCCTTCAGGTCACCGTCGAGCAGCGTGGTCCGGCGCTCCTGCTGGAGGTCCTTGGCCACCTTCGCCAACTCCGTCGACACGACCTTCTTCAGCACCGCCGGGTCGTCCAGGATCTTGCTCAGCTCCGCGATCTCGTTGCGCAGCTTCTCCTGCTCCGCCTCCAGCTCCAGCGAGTCGTAGCGGGTCAACCGGCGCAACGGCGTGTCCAGGATGTAGGTCGCCTGGATCTCGGAGAGCTTGAACGACTTCATCAAGCCCTCCTTCGCGGCGGCGGCGTTCTCGCTGCCCCGGATGAGCTTGATCACCTTGTCGATGCTCAGCAAGGCCTTCAGCAGGCCTTCGACCAGGTGCAGCCGGTCCTCGCGCTTGCGCCGCCGGAACCTCGTGCGCCGGGTGACGACCTCGTAGCGGTGCTTGAGGAACACCTCCAGCAGCGCCTTGAGCCCCAACGTGCGCGGCTGGCCGTCCACCAGCACCAGGTTGTTGATGCCGAACGACTGCTCCATCGGCGTGAGCCGGTACAGGTCGGCCAGCAGCGCCTGCGGGTTCACCCCGACCTTGCACTCGATCACCACGCGGGTGCCGTTCTCGCGGTCGGTGAGGTCCTTGACGTCGGAGATCCCGGTCAGCCGCTTGGACTTGGTCACCTCGTCGGTGATCTTCTCGATGATCTTCTCCGGCCCGACGCCGTAGGGCAGCTCGGTGACCGTGATCGCCTGCCTGCCCCGGCTGCCCTCCAGCAACCCGGTCTCGACCTTGGCCCGCATCCGCACCACGCCGCGCCCGGTCTCGTACGCCTTGCGCACCTCGTCCAACCCGAGCAGCACCCCACCGGTCGGCAGGTCCGGACCGGGGATGAACTCCATCAGCTTGTCCAGCGACGCGTCCGGGTGCGCCACCAGGTGCCGCGCCGCCGCCACGACCTCGCCCAGGTTGTGCGGGATCATGTTCGTCGCCATCCCGACCGCGATCCCCGACGTGCCGTTGACCAGCAGGTTCGGGAACGCCGCGGGCAGCACCGACGGCTCCTGGAGCGAACCGTCGTAGTTGGGCCGGAAGTCGACCGTGTCCTCGTCCAACTCGCCGACCAGCAACATCGCCGCGGGCGACATCCGGGCCTCGGTGTAACGCGACGCTGCCGGGCCATCGTCCGGACTTCCAAAATTACCGTGCCCGTCGACCAGCGGGGTGTTGAGGGAGAAGTCCTGGGCCAGGCGGACCATCGCGTCGTAGATCGCGGTGTCGCCGTGGGGGTGGTACTTGCCCATGCAGTTGTGCACGACGAAGCCGCTGACCACGAACGCGTGCTCGGGGCTGGAGACCTGGATGTCGTAGGTGGTGTCCGGTGCGGCCGGTTCGACCGACACGACGTGCGGGAACGGCGCGTCGGCGGCGTGCCGGGCGGCGCGGATCACCTGGACCAGGCCGTCCTGGCGCGGGCCGACGCCGGTCCAGCGCAGCAGGGCCACGGCGAGCGCGGCGGCGTCACGGCCGGTGAGGGTCAGGGTCGTGCCGTCACGGTGCGCGCGCAGGCCCGCGTCGGCGAGCACGGCGTACTCGGCGTCGCCGCCCGGGAGGACGATGCCGTCCCGGACCCGGCCGGCGGCGACGAACAGGCCGGCGAGGAACGGCGTCCACGCCGTGCGGTCGCGCAGGACGGCGTCCCGCCGTCCGCTCACCGCCGCCGCGAGGTCGGCGTGCGGGGCGAAGGTGAGGGTGTGCCGCTCGGTCTCGGCGTCCTTCTCGCGGCACGTGGTCACGTCGTGCGCGATGGCCCAGCCGTGCGCGACGTCGATCGCCCCGGCGTCGTCCAGGTCCAGCCGCACCCGGCCGTCGGCGAGCAGCTCGCCGGAAGCCGTGACCAGGCCGAGGACGAAACCGGACGCGTCACCGTCGGCGAGCAGGGTCGCGTGCCGTTCGGAGCCGTAGCCGGCCGTGCGGGCGCCCGTGAGGTCGCGGGCGGCGGTCCAGTCGTCGTCGGCCCAGCTGTCGGGGTCCGTGCCGGTGCGGAACCGCTGACCGGGCGTGACCAGCATCGAGTGGCCGTCCGACCAGGTGACGCGGACCAGGTCCGAGACCGGGTTCTCGTAGACGGCGCCGACCTCGACCGGCTCGCCCCGCCCGTCCAGGACGCGGTCGCCGACCTCGATCTCCTCGATCGGGCGCAGGCCCTGCGGCGTGGACACGAGCGCGCCGCGGACGAAGCAGTCGCCGACCACGCGGGAGGACTTCACGTAGGCGCTGGTCGGGCGGTAGCCCTGCTCGTTCATCGAGAACAGGATCCGGCGGTGCACCGGCTTGAGGCCGTCGCGCGCGTCGGGCAGGGCCCGGGAGTGGATCACCGAGTAGGCGTACTCCAGGTAGGAGTCCTCGATCTCGGTGGTCAGGGAGTTGTCGAAGACCTGGGCGCCCGCGTTGTCGAAGGCGGACGGGTCGACCCTGGTCGTGGGGGTCTTGCGGCGTGCCATGGTCGGTCGTTCCCTCGTGTGTCAGGCGTGTCAGACGTCGATCGCGGACTGGTCGACCCGGGCGGCCGACTCGACGAGCCACGCCCGGCGCGGCTCGACCTTCTCCCCCATCAGCAGCTCCAACGCGGCCTCGGCGGCTTCGGCGTCGTGCATGGTGATGCGGCGCACGGAGCGGGTGGCGGGGTTCATCGTGGTCTCCCACAGCTCGTCCGCGTCCATCTCGCCGAGGCCCTTGAACCGGGGCACCGGTTTGACCACGGTCTTGCCGGCCTTCTCGAGCCGGGCGACCTTCTGCTCCATCTCGCGCTGGCTGAAGGTGAAGTGGGTCTCCGCGTTGCGGCCCTTGGTCATCACCTTGTGCAGTGGCGGCATGGCCGCGTAGAGCCGCCCGTCCTCGATCACCGGCCGCATGTACTTGGCGAACAGGGTGATCAGCAGCGTCCGGATGTGCGACCCGTCGACGTCCGCGTCGGCCATCAGGATCACCCGGCCGTAGCGCATGGTGGACAGGTCGAACGTCCGCCCGGTGCCCGCGCCGAGGACCTGCACGATGCTGGCGATCTCGGCGTTGCGCAGGGTGTCGGCGAGGCTGGCCTTCTGCACGTTGAGGATCTTGCCGCGCAGGGGTAGCAGCGCCTGGTACTCCGACACGCGGGCCATGCGCGCGCTGTTGTGCACGAAGACCCCGGCCTCAAGCGCGAAGTTGTGGTATCCGTCGACCGTCAAGTCGTAGACGTCGGCCGTCTCGGTGAGCGGCTCGACCGAGTCCACGGTGTGGTTGACGTGGACCGCGGCCTCGCGGAGTCGACCGATGTCGCCGTCGAAGCCCTCGACCAGGCGTTCGAACTTCACGCCCGTGCGGGCGTTGGCCAAGCGGTCCGCCTCGTAGGCGGGGCCGATCTCCGCGTCGGTCAGCGACAGCAACGGCCGCAGTCGTTTGAGCGCGGCCAGCCGCCTGCCTTCGCGTTGCTTGGCGACCCGCTCCGACTTCGGGACCGTCTCCACGTAGCGGCGCCGGCCCGCCTGGGCCTTCGCCGAGTGGCCGTTGTCGGGGTCGAGCATGCGCAGCTTCATCCGGAGTGAATGCCGTTCCCCGAACTCCGGGTGCTCCTGGTGCCAGGCGGTCACCGCAGCGCTCTGGCGTTCGCGCTCGGCCGGGTCGGAGAACTGTTCGACCGTCTTGCGCGAGCGCCACGCCACCAGGTCCTCATCGGCCCACTGCCGCTTGGACCTCTCGCTCCACTCCGCCCGGCGACCCGGCTCGGCGAAGAAGAGCCTGACCCGCTCGGCCGCGGCCTCCCGGTGCTCGGGATGTGCCCAGTAGGCCGCTTGCCGCTCGCGCATCCGCTCGGCGTACCCGACCCGCTCGTCCTCGGTCAACGAGGCGTACCAGTCCTGGAAGCCCTGCTCGATCAGGCGTCGGAATTCCGGGTCGGCGTTCAGCGCGGCCAACCGGGCGAGGCACGCCTGGCGGAATTCCGGGTTCTCCCACTGCGCCGACAGCATCGCCGACTTGAACTGGAGGCCGCCCGCCCCGAGCCAGGCGCGGTAACCGGCGTGGACGTGCTCGCCCATCATCGAGGCGTGCAGGGCGGCGTGGTCGTCCCACGTCATCCGGCGGAGGTTGCGCGGGTCGTTGTTACGCTTGTCGACGTCGACGTGGTGGCGGACGGTGCCGTTGGCGACGCTGTCGATGCCGTGGCGGAGGTTGTACCCGTCGGCGAGGTAGTGCGTGTAGACCCATTCCTCGCGGTCGTTCATCCAGACCCGCTCGTAGCCGTCGAGCTTGTCGCCCGACGCCTTGGCCGAGGTCGAGCGGTACAGCGGCATCAGCGAGTCGCCCGGCTGGAGCTGGTCCGCGCGCCGGTAGGAGCCGTCGCGGAGCCGGAACAGGTGGTCCGGGGTGCAGCGGACCGAGTCGCCGCTGTCGAGCGTGACGCGCACCAGCGGGGCGTTCCGCTTGGTCAGCCGGGGCTCCACGAGTGGTGCGACGACGACGCGGCCGGCGCGGTTGGTCGTGTAGCCGAAGTGCGTGATCCCACGCTCCCAGTCGGCTGCCAGCTCGGCGAAGCTCTTCGCACGTCCCGAGGCCAGCGCCACCATCGTGTCGCCGGTGAAGCAGCCGAGGGCGCTGTCGCCCTCCACGAGGAACAGCTCGCTCCGGGAGACGCCGGTGGTGCGGCAGTCGACCAGCTTGGCGGGCATCGCGGCGCCTTCGAGGGCGGTCTTGCGGCGAGCGGCGTCCTTCTGCTGCTTCTGGGTCAGGCGGACGCGGGAGGCGTCCACGACCTTCTGCAGGACGATCTTGGCCTCGCCCTTGGTGCGGCGGTCCTCGGTCCAGGCCTTGATGTGCTTCTCGACCACGCCGAGCGTCACCTTGGTGATGCCGGCGGTGGAGAGCTCGTCCTTGGTCTGCGAGGTGAACTGGGGTTCGGGGATGCGGACGTGGACGACGGCGGTCATGCCTTCGAGGACGTCGTCCAGCGTGGGCGGGTCTTCCTTCGGCTTGAGCAGGCCCCTGGTCTTGCCGATCGCGTCCTGGATCGACTTGAGGACGGCGCGCTCGAAGCCGCGGCGGTGGGTGCCGCCGTGCACGTTGCGGATCGTGTTGGTGAAGCACTCGACGGTCCGCTCGTAGCCGGTGCCCCAGCGCAGCGCGATCTCGACCTCGGCCTGGCGCTCGACCTTGGACCGCATGACGCCGTTCTCGTCGGCCGCGTTCTCGTGGTAAACGCCGGCGCCGGTGATGAACAGGGTGCCGGTGACCGGCTTGTCGGCGGCGGGCGCGAGGTGGTCGACCATGTCGACCAGGCCGCCCGGGTAGTGGAACGTCTCCTCGTCGATCCCGTCCCCGGTGGCGACGCGCAGGACGTAGGTGACGCCGGGGACGAGGAACGCGGTGTTGCGCAGCTTGGCGCGGACGGCCTCGACGTCGAGGGCGGCGCCGTTCTCGAAGTAGCGGGCGTCGTACCAGTAGCGGGTGGACGTGCCGGTGCGCTTGGTGCGGCCGGTGACGCGCAGGCCGGACTGGCGGGTGAAGGCGGCGTCGGGGCCGGGGCCGTCGAACACGCCGGGGACGCCGTGCGCGAACGACATCTCGTGCACCTTGCCCTCGCGGCGGACGACGACGTCGTAGCGGTGCGAGAGGGCGTTGACGGCGGACGCGCCGACGCCGTGCAGGCCGCCGGAGGTCTTGTAGCCGGAGCCGCCGAACTTGCCGCCGGCGTGCAGCCGGGTGAGCACGAGCTCGACGCCGGACAGGCCGGACTTGGCGTGGGTGCCGGTGGGGATGCCGCGGCCGTCGTCGTCGACCTGGACGCTGCCGTCGGCGTGCAGCGTCACGACGATCTTGGTGGCGTGCCCGGCCACGCCCTCGTCGGTGGAGTTGTCGACCACCTCGGTGAACAGGTGGTTGATGCCCCTGCTGTCGGTGGACCCGATGTACATGCCGGGGCGCTTGCGTACCGCCTCCAGACCCTCCAGGTGGGTCAGGTCGTCGGCCCCGTACAGGATCTCAGCGGTCACCGGGTCGTTCTCCCCAGGTCGTGGCGTGTGTCGAGCGGCGTTCACGGTAGCCGAGGAGGGCGGGTGATCCGCGCGGTCCCCGGTGTCGGCGATACGGTCGAGCACGTGGTTCGGCAGTTACCCGCGATCTTGTCATACTCGAACACAGGTTCGAACATGGAATCGGAACGGAGCAAGCGCGCTCGGCGGGATCCCGTCGGGCCGGGTACCCGTCGCAGGTCGGGTCCACGCCTGGTGCGGGCGTGGCTGGTGGCGTCGGTGTTCAGCGGCGTGCCGTCGACCGTGCACGTCCTGTGCGAGCGCGGTGACGTTCTGCGGTCGACGCGGGCGGCGGCGTCCGTGCTGGGCGGCACGGGTGTGATCCGCGGCGCGGTCGCGCACCTCGGCGTGTCGGCCTTCTGGACCGGGGTGCTGGCGGCCGTGGACCGGCGGTGGCCCCTGGACGCGCGGAGGGGCGCGGTGGCGGGCGCGGTGATCGCGCTGGTGGACCTGGAGGTGGTCGGGCGGCGGTTCCCGGCGGTCCGGGACCTGCCCCGGGCGGCGCAGTGGGCGGACCACGTGGCGTTCGGCGCGCTGGTCGGTGCCGTGTTGCGGTCCACTGTGGACCCGGTTGGCGGAGTGCGCCGACACCCGTTCGGGTGTCACCCGCGTAGAGTGCTGGCGTTCCCGCGCTGTCGTGCCTGGAGGTGATCGGGCGCCTTGATGTTCCGACGTGCCGCACCGAAGGAGCGTGTCCCGCAGGTGGAGCCGGTGATCGAGCGAGAGCCCGCGGTCCAGGCCGCACCGCCCGCACCCGCACCCGTGCCGGACCGGTTCTCGGCCTCGTTCGCGGGCGCGACGCTGGTCGTCGGGCCGCCCGGTGGCGCGAGTCCGGCCGCGGTCGCGCTGGCCCGGAGCCTGCCCGTGGACCGGGGCCGCACGGTCGTGGTCATCGACCCGCCGGGCGGCGACGAGACGTCGTTCTGGCCGGTGGTGGCCACCGCGCTGCACGGCCGGGGCCCGGTGCGGCTGATGACGCCGCACTCCGGCTCGATGCGGCCGACCGCGCCCGCCCAGTGGCTGTCCGAGCAGTTGCAGGCGGAGGTGGTGGCGCCGGACGGCGCGGTGACCGCGGTGCCGGGTGCGGTGTTCGTCGCGGGCAACGGCGGGTACGGCTGCTGGCTGCGGTTCCTGCCGGGCGCGTCGCCGGTGCCGATGGGCCGCCGGTTCCCGGTGCCGAACTGGGAGGCGGTCGACCCGAACACGCCGTGGCCGACGGGCGAGGTGGGCATCTCCGAGCCGATCCCGGCGGGGTTGTGGCTGCGGGCGCAACGCGCGCAGTTCGACCCGCAGGCGCCGGACGCGCGGGCGGTGATCGGGCTGCCGTGCCGGGACGACGTGCTGACCGTGGTGGTCGGCGGTCCGGGCCAGCCGCCCATCCCGACCGACGAGGTGTGCCGGTTGCTGGGCGGGCTGCCGTCGGTGGCGCGGTCGCGGGTGCGGCTGGTCTGGTACGGCGGCGAGCACCAGGCGCAGGCGGTGGCGGACGGGCTCGGCGAGCCGGTCTCGCTGTACACGGGCCTGCCGGTGGGTTCGCTGCGCAGCGGCGCGGCCGTGGTGGCGGTGAACCCGCGCGGGCTGCAGACGTGGCGGCCGTACGTGACCGAGGTCCGCCACGTGCCGGGCGGCGCGCCGGTCGTGTCGGGTTACCGGGTGCCGGTGCAGGGCTTGGTGGAACGCGGTCCGGGCACCTTCGACCTGGGCGGCGGCGTGGTGCTGGAGGTCGTGCCGTCCGGGTTGTGGGTGCGCGAGGCGGAGGACAACGGTCCCGAGGTGCGGTCGCTGCCGGTGGACCCGGAGTGGGCCCGGCTGACCGTCGGCACGCCCGGCCGCACCACGGCGGGCGCGGTCGCGGTGGCGGGCGCGTCGCTGGTGGAACGGCTGGAGCCGGAGGTGCGGCGGCTGCTGAAGGTGGTGTTCTGCGACCCGTCGCCGATGCCTCGCCCGCCGGTGGCCGAGGAGCCCGCGCCGCCGGTGACGGCCGACGAGCCGGTGCCGCTGAGCGTGGACGGCCCGCTGGCCGACTCCCCCGCGCCGGCGTGGGGCGAGCAGGTGGGCGACGAGGTCGTGCCGGTCGACCACCGCAGCACCGAGCAGGAGCGGGACGCGCTGCGCCGGATGCTGGGCGAGCGGTACGGCGAGCACGCGGCGGTGGCGTGCCGGCACATCGTGGAGCGGCCGGACGACCCGGAGGCGTTCGAGGCGGTGGTGACGGACCTCGCGGCGGTGTCGGCGTGCCTGCGGCACGACGAGGAGGTCCTGGTCGAGGCGCTGCGCAGCGGGAAGCTGGGCAGGTTGTGGCCGTACGCCGCGTCGGTGGTGTCGGGGTTGCGGCGGCTGCCCGGGTATCAGGGCGTGACGGTGTGCTGGGGTGACGCGCGCCGGTTCCGCACGGGTGACGTGCTGGTGGAGCACGGCCTGCTCAACACGGTGGCGGGGCCTTCGGTGCCGTTCGACGGGCGGGTGGAGTTCGTGCTCTGGTCGGTGACGGGTCGGCGGGTGTCGGTGGTGGACTCGTTCGGCAGCGTGATCCAGGAGCGGGTGGTGTTCCCGCCGGGCACGGCGTTCAAGGTGCTCGCGGTCGTGGAGGCGGAGGAGTCCGCGCCGATGCAGGTCATGGCGCAGGAAGTGGTGGGGCGCCACCACGAGTTGCCGCCGGGCGTGCTGGGCAGCCTGGAACGGGCCGCCGTCGCGCTGCGCAACCACGCCCGCGCCACGGCCTGAGGGCGGCGTCAGTAGGCGAGGGCGCGCTCGGCGAACCGGGAGGCGGGTGCGGCGCCCGCCGAGGCCGGGTAGGAGATGCGGTCGGGCACGCCGTCGGACGTGTAGCGGCGCGCGGGTGCGGCGGCCAACTGGTCCAGCCACACCGCGGAGCCGTACCGGGCGTCCTCGCCGACCGGGTCCTGCGAGCGGATGCGCGGGGTGTTCGCCGGGTCGAAGTCCGCCGCGAACGGCGACGGCGCCGGTCCCGCGCCCACCATCAGCACGCACGCGTACTCGTAGGACGTGCCCTCGGAGCCGCCGCGCAGGGCGAGCGGGCCGTTCGCGGGGATCGCGCCGAACGGCAGCGCGAGGCTCGACACCCGGTAGTCCGGCAGGGCGCGCTGGATCTCGCGCTGACCGGCCGCGATCGCCTCCTGCACGCCCCGGTCGTCGGTCGTCGCGAGGTTGGTGTGGTCACGGGTGTGGTTGCCGATCTCGAACCCGTGCTCGTGCAGCCAGCGCAGGGCCGCGCCGTCCGGTGACGCGAACGGCCCGGCGTTGACGTACAGGCTGGCCACCGGCCGGAAGCCGGGGTGCCGCGCGGCCACGTCCAGCAGGGTCGCGATGGCCGTGCCGGGCACGGGCAGGCCGTCGGGGCCGAGCGCGAACTGGGTCGCGTCACCGTCGTCGAAGGTCAGCACGACGGGGTGCGCGCCGGCCGGGAGGTCGATGCGACCGGTCGCGTACTCCGCGGTGGTCACGGGCACGTACCCCTCGGCGGCCAGCCGCTCCAGCTCCGCGCGGAACGCCTCGGGCGTCCGGTCGTAGACCGACGACGGCTGCCCGACCAGCCGGTGGTACATCAGGATCGGCACCTGGCCGAGTTCGTTCGCGCCCACCGCGGCCGGGTCCGGCGGCGTGGACGACGACGGTGGCGGGGCGGACGAGGAAGCCGGCGGCAGGTGCGCCGCGGCCTGCCCGGGCGGCCCCGCCGCGGGGTGGGCGGCGCACCCGCAGCACAGGGCCGCGACGAGCGCCACGACGGTCCGTACCGGCCTGCGCGACGTGGTGTTCACCATCGGATGGTTCCGCGTCACGACCGGGTCGACACGGCGTTACACCCCTTCGGATGACCTAGCGTTTGACGTCCCGCTGCCCGGTCAAGTCGCTGGTAGCCGATGCCACGCCCAGATCGGAGTCACTCGATGTCGGAATCCCCCCGCAAGCTCAAGCGCGTGCTGATCCCCGTCGTCGGCGTCGTGGTCCTGCTGCTGGTCGCGGGTGTCGTCACGACGATCGTGTACGGCCGGGGCGTCGGCCTCGCCGTGGCGGAGCTGGGCGAGGGCACCGCTGTCACTCCTTCGGGGGTCGAGCGCGTGTCCATCACCACCGCGGAGGTCAGTGGACTCGACCGTGTCACCGTGCAAGTGGACGGACAGCCGGTGCAGGCGCGACGCGCCGACGGCCGCATGACGTTGACCGGGCTCACGCTCGCCGAGGGCAGGCACACGCTGTCGGTGCGGGCGGGCAACCCGCTGCCGTGGCTGCCCGACGTGCGGGTGCAGCGCGAGTTCACGGTGGACGCCACGCCGCCCACGCTGACGGTGGACGTGGCCGAGGCCGCTTCGCCGCGCGGCCCGGTGACGGTGAAGGGCAGCGCGGAGGGCGCCGACACCGTCAAGGTGGGCGACCAGCAGGTGCCGCTGCGCGACGGGAAGTTCGAGGCGTCGCTGAAGGAGGTGCCCGCCGCCATCCGGGTCGAGGCCGGCGACGCGGCGGGCAACGCGCAGAGCCTGGACGTCGCGGTCAAGGTCACCCACCCGGGGATGCGCGGCGTGCACATGAGCGCCGCCGCGTGGGCGACCGCGTCGTTGCGCGACCCGGTGCTGGCCCTGGCGCGCGAGGGCCGCATCGACACCGTGCAGCTCGACATCAAGGACGAGAGCGGCGAGATCGGCTACGACTCGCAGGTGCCGCTGGCCAGGCAGATCGGCGCGACCCGCAACTACTACGACGCCCGTGCGGTGATCGACGAGCTGCACGGGCTGGGGCTGCGGGTGGTCGGCAGGCTGGTGGCGTTCCGCGACCCGGTGCTGGGCAAGGCGTCGTGGGAGTCGGGGGCGCGCGACCGGGTGGCGCAGAACTCGTCCGGCGCGCCCTGGTCGGCGCACTACGGCGAGTACGCGTTCACCAACTTCGCCAACCCCGAGGTCCGCGCCTACAACGTCGCGATCGCCGCGGAGGCCGCGTCGCTGGGCTTCGACGACGTGCTCTACGACTACGTCCGGCGGCCGGACGGCCCGCTCGGGCAGATGGTGTTCCCGGGCCTGGCGACCAGCCCCGAGCAGTCCATCGTGGACTTCCTGAAGGAGAACCGGGCCGCGGTCCGGCCGCTGGGCGCGTACCTGGGCGCGTCGGTGTTCGGCATCGCCGCGCACAGCCCGACGGACGTGGCGCAGGACATCCCGGCGATCGCGGCGCACGTGGACTACGTTTCGCCGATGGTCTACCCGTCGCACTGGGGTCCGGGCGAGTACGGCGTGGCCAACCCGAACGCGCAGCCGTACGAGATCGTGCGAGCGTCGGTGGCGGACTTCGTGCGGATGACCGAGGGCACCGGCGCGACCGTGATCCCGTGGTTGCAGGCGTTCTCGCTCGGGGTCGCCTACGGCCCGGCCGAGGTGCAGGCGCAGGTGCGGGCGTCGGCGGAGGCGGGCGCGCCGTCGTTCCTGCTGTGGAACGCCGCCTGCGGGTACGGTTCGGCCGGTCTGGAGCCCGCATGAGGTCGCTGTCCCTGCTGCCCTACCTCACCGGCGTGTGCCTCGCGGCGACCGCGGTCGTGGCGATGGACATCGGGATCCAGGCGCGGCCGGCCACCGTGGCGTGGCCCGCGGCCGGTGTCGTGCCGACCACGTCCGCCGCCGGTGACCGGGCCGGGAGCGCGCCGCCGGTCGACCCGATCCGCTCGGGCGCGGACCTGCCGCCGGGTCCGCCGTTCCCGGAGCAGGGCGCGGGCACGTGGCACGTCGTGCCGCCGTCGAGTGCGGGCAAGGCGCCCGGCACCGCGTACGCGATCGAGGTGGAGGACGGCGTGGTGCTGCCGCACGGCGACGACTCGTTCGCCGCCGTCGTGGAGCACACGCTGCGGCACCCGCGCGGGTGGGCGTCGCGGCACGCGTTCCGGCGGGTCGGCGCCGACGGGGAGCCCGAGCTGCGGATCAGGTTGACGTCCCAGCGGACCGCGCGGTCGCTGTGCGGGTTCGAGCTGCCGTACGACACGTCGTGCCGGGTCGGCTCGGTGGTGCACCTCAACACCGCCCGGTGGTTCCGCGGCGCCCAGGCGTACGGCCGTGACCTGCGCGGTTACCGGATCTACGCGGTGAACCACGAGGTGGGTCACTTCCTGGGCCTCGGCCACGAGGTGTGCCCCGCGGACGGCGCTCCCGCGCCGGTGATGATGCAGCAGACGTTGAGCGTGGACAACGACGTGCTGGCGTCGATCACCACCGGCAGCGACCAGGGCGTCACGGTCGTGCCGGACGGGAAGTCGTGCGTGCCGAACCCGTGGCCGTGACGGTCGGACGCCGGCGCCGGGCAGGGCGGGGCGGTACGGCCACCGTCGCGCGGACGCGCCTCCGCGCGACGGCAGCCCCGCAGGTCACCCCGCCGCGGCCGTCCTGGCCCGCTGCTCGGCGACCAGGTCGCGGTACCAGTGGAAGCTCGACCGCGGCGTGCGGACCAGCGTCTCGTAGTCGACGTGCACCAGGCCGAACCGGGGCTTGTAGCCGTGCGCCCACTCGAAGTTGTCCAGGAACGACCACACGAAGTACCCGCGCAGGTCGACCCCGGCGGTGATCGCGTCACGCGCCGCCGCGAGGTGGCCGCGCAGGTAGTCGATGCGCTCCTGGTCGACGAAGCCGGGGTGGTCCGGGTACACGCACCCGTTCTCGGTGACGTACACCGGCGGCAGGTCGGGGTAGCGCTCCTTCAACCCCACCAGCGTCTGGCTGAGCCCTTCCGGCTCGACCGGCCAGTTCATCGCCGTGCGAGGGACGTCGGGCAGGCGGGTGGTGTCGATGCCGATGTCGATCGACGTGCGGGTGGCCGGGTCGGGGTCGCGGTGCGGCGCGTCGGCCACGTGCTGCCGGTAGTAGTAGTTGATGCCGACGTAGTCCAGCGGCGTGGAGATCAGCTCCAGGTCGCCGTCCCGGCGGAACGACAGGTCCGTGACGCCCGCGAACGTCTCCTCGTAGTCGTCCGGGTAGCGCCCGGCGAACAGCGGCTCGGTGAACTGGCGGCGCAGCAGCAGGTCGTGCCGGCGTGCCGCGGCGACGTCCGCGTCCGACGAGGTCACGGGGGTCGACGGCGACTGGTTGAGCACGATGCCGAACTCGTGGCCGGGCGTGCCGCGCATGGCCCGCACCGCGAGCCCGTGCGCCACCATCAGGTGGTGCGCGGCGGCGAGGGAGCCGTGGCCTTCCCGCGCGCCCGGCGCGTGCCTGCCTTCGCCGTAGCCGACGATCGAGGACACGTACGGCTCGTTGAACGTCGTCCACTTCGTCACCCGGTCGCCCAGCGCGTCGTGGACGACCACCGCGTACTCGGCGAACCGCTCGGCGGTGTCCCGCGACCGCCAGCCGCCCAGCTCCTCCAGCGCCTGCGGCAGGTCCCAGTGGTACAGGGTGAGGAACGGCTCGATGCCCCGCTCCAGCAGCCCGTCGACCAGCCTGCGGTAGAAGTCCAGACCGCGCTGCTCGACCCGGCCCGCGCCGGTGGGCAGGACCCGCGGCCACGCCACCGAGAACCGGTAGGCGTCCACGCCGAGCTCGCCGAGCAGCGCCAGGTCCTCCGGCATCCGGTGGTAGTGGTCGCAGGCCACCGCGCCGGTGTCGCCGCCCGCGATCGCACCCGGCACCGCGCCGAACGCGTCCCAGATCGACGGTCCTCTCCCGTCGGCGTCCACGGCCCCTTCGATCTGGTAGGCCGATGTGGCGACGCCCCAGCGGAACCCTTGGGGGAAGTCGGTCATCCTTTGAGCGCTCCTTGCATGATCCCGCCGACGATCTGCCGGCCGAACAGGAGGAACACCGCGAGCACCGGCACGGTGCCGATCGTCGCCGCGGTGAGCACGAGGGTGTAGTCGGTGGTGTAGCCGCCGGCCAGCGTCGACAGCGCGGTCTGCACGGTCGGGTTCTCCGGCGTCAGCACCACCAGCGGCCAGAAGAAGTCGTTCCACGCCTGCATGAACGTGAACAGGCCGAGCACGGCGGCGGCCGGGCGGGCGGCGGGCAGCACCACGTGCCAGTACAGGCGCAGCGAGCTGCAGCCGTCCATCCGGCCGGCCTCCAGCAGCTCGTCGGGCACGGCCCGTTCGAAGTACTGCCGCATGAAGAACACGCCGAACGCGGTGACCAGGCCGGGCACGATGACCGCGTGGATCTCCCCCGCCCAGCCGAAGTCGCTCATCATCATGTACAGCGGGATGACGCCCAGCTCGGTCGGCACCGCCTGGGTGGCGACCACCAGCAGCATGAGCGCCGACCGGCCGCGGAACCGCAGCTTGGCGAAGGCGAACCCGGCCAGGGTGGAGAAGAACACCACCGACACCGTGATGGTCCCCGACACGATCAGCGAGTTGACCATCGCCAGCGCGAAGTCCGACTGGTCGAACACGCGGGCGATGTTGGCGAACAGGTTGCCGCCGGGCACCAGCACCGGCGGCACGCTGTCGACCTTGTCGGGCGTCTGCGACGACACGACGAGCGACCAGTACACCGGGAACGCCGACCCGGCGAGCACCGCGATCAGGGCCGCGTAGGTCCACGGTCCGGGCATCCGCAACGCCCTGCGCCGCCCGGACGGCGCGGGCGCGTCGGGCGCCAGCGGTTCGAGCACGGTGGTCATGGTGTCCTCTCAGTCCGTCCGGATGCGGCGCGCGGCCAGGTAGCTCAACCCGGTGATGGCGACCGTCGCGATGACCAGGAGCCAGGCGATGGCCGACGCGTAGCCGAAGTCGAACTTGGCGAAGCCCTGCTCGTACAGGTACAGCGCGGCGGTCTGGAACTGGCGGTCCGAACCGCCGGTGGAGGCGCCCGCGCCGGGGTTGAACAGCAGCGGCTCGGCCAGCAGCCGCATGTTGCCCGCGGTGGCGATCACGGTGGAGAAGATGATCTGCGGGCGCAGCATCGGCACGGTGATCCGCCAGAACTGCTGCCAGGCGCTCGCGCCGTCGAGCCGGGCGGCCTCGTACACGGTGGTCGGGATGGCCTGCATGGAGGCCAGGAAGATCAGCGCGTGGTAGCCGGTCCAGCGCCACACCACCATCGCCGCGATGGCGGTGTGGGAGCTGCCGGTGCCGGCCTGCCAGTCGACCCGGCCGGCGCCGAACAGGTCGAGCACCCAGTTGATCAGGCCGAAGTCCCGGCCGAACAGCTGCGCGAAGATGATCGTCACGGCCGCCACCGAGGTGATGTTCGGCAGCAGCACGCCCATCCGGAAGAACGTCCGGCCGCGCAGCCGCCGGTTGAGCAGCTGCGCGACGCCGAGCGCGAACAGGATCTGCGGGACCGTGGTGAACAGCCACAGGCTCAGCGTGTTGCCCATCGCGTTCCAGAAGTACGGGTCCGCGGTGAGCAGCTGGACGTAGTTGTCCAGGCCGATGAACGTCGCCGCGTCGCCGTCGAGCAGGTTGCGGTCCTGCAGCGACACCCACGCGGTGTAGAGCAGGGGGAACAGGCCGAACACCGCGAACAGCAGGAAGTACGGCGCGATGTAGGCGTACGGCGCGTACCGCGTGTCCCACCGGTGGCGGCGTTCGCGCCAGTCCGTCTTCATCATTTTTCGAGCTTCTTCGCGTCGGCGACGAACTGGGTCCAGGACTCGTCGGGGCTCTGCTTGCCCTGCTCGACGCGCTGCATGGCGTTGCCCAGCTCGGTCTGCACGTCACCGGCCTTGGGGCCCTGGTACTGCGGCTTGAGGGCGCGGGCGGCGTCGGTGAACACCTTGCCGACCGGGGCGTCGTGGAAGAACGGGTCGGTCTTCTTGGCCACCGACTCCTCGCTGTACAGCTTCGGCGCGGACGGGAGCAGGCCCGCGGTGGCGAAGACCTTGGCCTGCTGCTCGGGCGCGGTGAGCCAGTCGGCGAGGGCGACGGCCTTGTCGACGTTCTTGCCCTGCTTGGGCACGGTCAGGTAGGAGCCGCCCCAGTTGCCGCCGCCGCCGGGCACGGCCGCCAGGTCCCAGTTGCCCTTGGTGTCGGGGGCTTGGTCCTTGATCTTGGCCATCATCCAGGCCGGGCAGGCGAGCGTGGCGAACTGGCCCTGCTTGAAGCCGGTGTTCCACTGCGGGGTGCTGTGCAGCAGCCCGGCGGACAGGCCGTCGGCCACGGCCTGGGAGACCAGGTTCCAGCCCTTGCGGATGTCGGCGTTGTCGCCGACCACGATCTTGTCGTCCTTGTCGTAGTAGCCGGTGGGCGCCTGGCCGACGATCGCGTTGAGCACGGTCGGGCCGCCGTCGAAGAACTTCGCGCCGGCGGGCGCGTTGGCCGCGAACTGCTTGCCGGTGGCCATGAACTGCTCCCACGTCGGCCACAGCGCGGACACGGCGTCGCGGTCGCTGGGCAGGCCGGCCGCCTCGAACAGGTCGCGGCGGTAGCAGATGGCCAGGCCGCCGATGTCGGTGCCGTAACCGATCTGCTTGCCGTCCTTGGACAGCGAGCCCTCCCACTTCCAGTCCAGCCAGCGGTCCTTGACGTCGGCCTTCAGCTCGACGAACTGGCCGGGGTTGGCCTTGAACTGGTTGATGTAACCGACGTCGACGGCCTCGATGTCCGCCGCGCCGTTGTTCGTGGCGAGGTGGGCGGCGAGGTTCTTGTGGTGGTCGGAGTAGGAGGCGGTCCGGTCGGTGATGTCGATGTCCGGGTGCGCCTTCTCGTACTCCTCGAACAGCTGCTGGTAGCCGAAGTTGCCGAACAGCCCGATGGTGATCCTGGTCTTGCCGTCGCTCGCGCCACCGCTGCAGCCGGCGGCGACCAGTGCGGCGGCGAGCAGGCCTGCGCCGACCAGGGTCGGAGTTCGTCTCATAACGCGGCTCTCCCTCTCCATCATTAAGCGGGCCGTTTCCGGGCACGCCGGACGCGCAAGGTGTCGATCCGGGGGTTTCCGGCGAATTCGACCGGGGTGCGGCCCCGGCCGGTGTGGTGTACATGACAGCCCCGGCCCGCGACACCGTCAAGTAACGAAGCGATAACCCAGCCGTTCCACCGCTTTGACGTTTCCGCAGGTGGTACCGTGTCCACCCTGGTCAGGAGGCACCGGCTGAGCGCTTGAAACCGGTTACAAAGAAAGGGCGCGAGATGACCACCATCCGTGAGATCGCCCAGCTGTGCGGGGTGTCCGTGGCGACCGTTTCACGCGTTTTCAACCAGCCGCTCACGGTCAGCAAGGAAAAGCGCGAAGTGGTGGAGCGGGTGGCCCGCGAGCTGGACTACCGGCCCAACGAGTCGGCGCGCGCGTTGGCCACCAAGCGGTCCGGGCTGATCGGCCTGGTGTGGGACACCGACCACCGCAGGCCGGGCTGGCGGCACCCGTACCTGCAGGAGCTGCTGATCGGGTTGAAGTCGGCGCTGAGCGCGCACGGCTTCCACCTACTGATGCTCGCCACGAGCGGATCGGCGGCGTTGCGGGCGGTCGGCGCGTCGCTGGCGGACCCGGTGGCCTACGTGAACATGACCCGGCGGCACAGCCTGGGCGGGCTGGTGCTCATCGACAGCGGGTCGGACGCGCCCGCGTTCGCCGCGTTCGCCCAGTCCGGGCTGCCGTGCGTGGCGGTGGACGTGGACGTCGACGGGCCGCGGGCGACGTACGTGACGTCGGACAACGTGGGCGGCGCGGCGCTGGCGGTGCGGCACCTGGTGGAGGCGGGCCACCGCCGCATCGCCACGATCACCGGGCCGCGCGCGAACCGCCCCGCGGCGGACCGGCTGGACGGCTTCCGCGCCGCGATGGCGGAGGCGGGCCTGGCCGTGCCGCCGGAGTACGTGGTGGAGGGCGACTTCTACCGCCCCAGCGGCCAGTCGGCGATGCGGTCCCTGATCGCACTGCCCGAGCCGCCGACGGCGGTGTTCTGCGCGAGCGACGAGATGGCGGTCGGCGCGTTGCTGGCCGCGCGGCACGCGGGGCTGCGGGTGCCGGACGAGTTGGCGGTGGTGGGGTTCGACGACATCGAGCTGGCCGCCCTGGTCGACCCGCCGCTGACCACGCTGGCGCAGGACAAGGCGGGCATCGGCGTGGCGGCGGCGCGGGCCGTGCTGACCATGGTGCACGGCGGCGAGAAGCCCGCGCCCGCGTTCCTGCCGACCAGGCTCGTGGTCCGCGCGTCGAGCCGTTGACCTCCTGACCGCTACCGCGAGCACCGGTTTCCGACGGCTGCCCGAGGATTCCTCCCGGGTAGCGCAGGCGTTCGGGTCGCCGGCGTGCGCGGGCGATCGCGGGGTTCAGGGAGCGAGGTCGCGCAGTGACTGCTCGACCCTCGGCTTCCACGGCCAGTTGGCCGCGCTGTCAGGGCAGCGGGACGCCAGCTCCCACACCCGGCGCGCCCCGGCCTCGTCACCCAGCCCGACCAGCGCGCGACCGTAGTAGTACAGGTCACGGGCCAGTTCCTCGCGGTGCGCGGGCGGGTCGTCCAGCTCGTCGGCCAGCAGGCCGGCGAACAGCTCCGCCGCGGTTGACCAGTCGCCCGTCACGACCGCCGCGCGGGCGCGGTACTTGTCGAGGAACCCGGTCCGGCCGGTCTCGTTGATCCACGGGTCCTCGGCCAGCGCGGCGAGGCCGTCGGCGAGTCGGGCGGTGTCCTCGGTGAGCAGGGCGAGGTCCAGCAGCTGCGACCGGGCCGAGGCCGTCCACCGCGTCAGGTGCGGGCTGCTCACCTCGCCGCCGGTGAACAGCTCCAGCGCCTCCTCGTGCGCGGCCCGGTAGTCGTCGTGGCCGACGGTGCCGCTGAGCAGCGCCACGCGCATCGCGACCAGCCGCGTGAAGGCGGCGCCGACCCGGTCGCCCGCCTGCTCCGCCGCCTCGACGGACCGCTCGAACCACGACGCCGCCCGCTCGTGCCGTCCGTGCAGGAACTCCAGGTAGGCCAGCTCGTAGTACAGGACGGCCCGCTGGCGCGTCGAGGTGATCCGGTCCACGTCCACCGCGGCCACCGCGTCGACCAGCAGCCGGCGGGCTTCCTCGAGGTTCGCGGGCACGCCGGTGCGGCGCAGCCTGGTCGCCTGGCCGTGGGAGAACGCCAGCAGCGCCGTCGACCGGCGCTCGTCGTCCGCGACCGCACCCGCGAGGTAGTCCGGGTCGGTGAGCCGGGTCAGCACCTCCCGGTACAGCTCGGCCGCGGCCGGCCGGTACCCGAGCACCGCGTGCAGCGCGTCCGACAGGGCAGGCACGCCCTCGTCCACCAGGCGGGCCACCACGCCGCTCAGCCCGGCCGCGATCGCGGCGACGGCCGTCCCCGACACCTCGGACAGCGCCGCGCAGGCGTCGACGTAATCGGTCAGCACCACGTCCAGCCCACGCCGTCGCGCCTTGGCCAACCCGAAGTCGGGCGCCGCGAGCAACGCGGTCAACGCCCGGACGCAGCGGTCCCGCACCTGCGGCGACCCGGCGGCCCGGATCCCCGAGACCAGGTGGGCCGCGGTGTGGTCGAAGGCGTACTCGTCCGTGCAGGCGGCCCAGTCGGACCCCCAGCGGTCGATCATCCGCTCGGCGATCAGGCAGTGGTTCTCGTCAGCGTCCACGTGCCAATGATCCATCATCCGTTGATCTTCCGCCGAGGTCAGGAACTCGGCGAAGCTCAGGTGGCACAGCCGCAGCGCGTCACCGTCCGGGGCCAGCAGCTGTCCGAGGTGGTCGAGCGCCCGGACCGCCTCGCGCCGGCGACCCGCCAGTGCCGCCAGGTCGAACAAGGTCGCGCGCGGCAGCGGGGCGCGGGCCACCGCGAGCACGTCCAGCAGCGGTTGGCACACCTCGTCCCAGTACCTCAGCCCGACCGGGGCCTCGCGCTGCTCCACCGCGCGCACGACCAGCGCCAGGAAGTACTCGTAGAACCCGTCCAGCCCGGCGGGCAGCACCTCGAAGTCGACCAGCGCCGCGACCCTGGCCACGTCACCCTCCTCCGCCGCCTCCCGCAGCGCCGCACCCCACAGCGCCAGGTACAGGAAGTTGCCGTCGGCCCGGTCGGAGATGCGACGGGCGAGCCGGTCCACGCCGGTCGCGCGCACCACCGGCAGCCCGGCCACCACCGGGTCCGCGAGCAGGCCGCGGGCGTGCTCGAACAGGTCCCGCCACACCTCCTCGGCCGCCGCCTCGATCGCCACCTCGCGGATCCAGCCGCCCTGACCGCGCCGGAACCGCTCCAGCAGCCGCTCGTCGGGCCGCGCGGACGCCACCACCCGCACGTTCGCCGGCAGCTCCGGCACCTCGGCCAGCCAGTCCAGCACGTCCGCGGTCTCCGCCGACGTCGCCCGGAACCGCAGCTCGTCCAGCGCGTCGACCAGCACGACCACCAGGGTGTCCGGCTCCTCCTCGGCCAACCGCCGGGCCGGGTCGAGCAACGCGAACTCCTGCAGGTCGGGCACCTGGAGCAACCGGGTCTCCGACACCACCAGCCCCACCTCGACGCCGACGAGCTCGCCCGACACGACCTCCGCCCGCTGCGCGACCCGCATCGCCGTGTGCCGGAACGGGGACACCCGCAGCACGTCGACGCGCACGCCCACAGCGCGGCCCCGCACCTCGCCCACGGCCTGGTCCACCCGCACGTCCAGGTCGGCGCCCATGACACCCGGCCTCAGCGCGGCGAGCTGGTTGCCCAGCCGGATCAGCAGCGACTTCGCGTCGCCACCCGCCAGCGGCCCACCGCCCAGCTTGCTCAGGAAGTACCGGGGCGACAGGCCGAACCGCCGCGAGAGCCACGCCAGCACCGTGCTCTTGCCCGTGCCGGGACCGCCCAGGAGCAGCACGAACCGGCAGCCCGGATCCCGGAAGTGCCGCTCGACGCGGTCGACCAGCCAGGCGCGCTCGACGAAACCGCGGGCCAGGTGCTCCTCCACCACGTGCTCGAAGAGCAGCTCGGCCTCGGTGAAGCGGCCTAATGCCGGGTCGGTCACCCGCCGATCCGATCCACGTCGACGCCGATCACCTCGCCGCCCTCACCCACCTCGTTGGCCCGCACGGCCGCGCGCACGGTCCCGCCGGTGATGACGCGCGCCCGCACCGCCGCCGCGTAACCGGCGACCACGTCCACGTCGATCTCTCCCTCGACCACCGGCCCGGACACCTCGCGCCGCTCGCCGCGGAACGTGATGCGCTGCCCGTAGACGGCCTCCAGCAGCCGCCGCACCGCGTCCGCCGACTCCAGCAGGTCCCGGTCGTCGGAGCCGATCGCCTCCACCCCGTCGGCGTAGTCCTGGAGCTTGCGGCGCAGCTCCTTGAGGTCCGGCTCGACCCGGTCCAGCACCGCGCCGTCGGCACGCAGCGGCAACCGCAGCTCGCCGTCCAGCTCGGGCACCTCGGCCGGCTCGACCTCCACCGCCCCGGCCTCGCCGTCCCGGCGCTCCCGACGCCGCTTGAGCAGCTCGGTCGCCTGGCCGTACAGGAACTTGACGCCCTCGGTCAGCGCCACGCCGCCGAGCACCGAGAGCGTGAGCGGATCCGCCATGCTCCCCCCTTCCCGATGTGGTGATCAGGAGGGTAGTACCGGCGATCCGCCGTGCGGGGCAAGGGGCAGGCGGCCCGTTCCCCCGATCAGACGTTGCGCCGGTACTGGCCGCCCACCTCGAAGAACGCCTCGGTGATCTGACCCAGCGTGCACACCCGGGCCGCGTCCATCAGCACCGCGAACACGTTCTCCCCCGACGCCGCCGCCTCCTTCAGCCGCCGCAGCGCGGGCTCGGCCTCGGCCGCGTGCGCGGCGGAGAACGCCCGCGTCCGCTCGACCTGCGAGCGCTTCTCGGCCTCCGTGGCCCGTGCCAGCTCGATGCTCACGTGCTCCCGGCCGCCGTCCTCCGGCAGGAACGTGTTCACCCCGATCAACGGCAGCGAACCGTCGTGCTTGCGCTGCTCGTAGAGCATCGACTCGTCCTGGATCCGGCCGCGCTGGTAGCCGGTCTCCATCGCCCCCAGCACGCCGCCGCGCTCGGAGAGCCGGTCGAACTCCGCCAGCACCGCCTCCTCCACCAGGTCCGTCAGCTCCTCGATCACGAACGAGCCCTGCAACGGGTTCTCGTTCGCCGACAGGCCCCACTCCTTGTTGATGATGAGCTGGATCGCCATCGCCCGGCGCACCGACGACTCCGTCGGCGTCGTGATCGCCTCGTCGTAGGCGTTGGTGTGCAACGAGTTCGTGTTGTCGTACAGCGCGCACAGCGCCTGCAGCGTGGTGCGGATGTCGTTGAAGTCCATCTCCTGCGCGTGCAGCGACCGCCCGGACGTCTGCACGTGGTACTTGAACTTCTGCGACCGCTCGTTCGCCCCGTACCGCTCCCGCATCGCGATCGCCCAGATCCGCCGCGCCACCCGGCCGATCACGCTGTACTCGGCGTCCATGCCGTTGGAGAAGAAGAACGACAGGTTCGGCGCGAAGTCGTCGACCGCCATCCCCCGCGCCAGGTACGACTCGACGTAGGTGAACCCGTTGGCCAGCGTGAACGCCAACTGGCTGATGGGGTTCGCCCCCGCCTCGGCGATGTGGTAGCCCGAGATCGACACCGAGTAGAAGTTGCGCACCTTCCGCGCGATGAACCACTCCTGGATGTCGGCCATCATCCGCAACGAGAACTCGGTGGAGAAGATGCAGGTGTTCTGCCCCTGGTCCTCCTTGAGGATGTCCGCCTGCACGGTCCCCCGCACGGTCGACAGGGCCCACGCCTCCAGCTCCGCCGCCTCCGCCTCGGACGGCTCGCGACCGTGCTCGGCGCGGAACTTGTCGACCTGCTGGTCCACCACCGTGTTCAGGAAGAACGCCAGGATCGTCGGCGCCGGGCCGTTGATCGTCATCGACACCGAGGTGTTCGGCGCGGTCAGGTCGAACCCGTCGTAGAGCGCCTTCATGTCGTCCAGCGTCGCGATCGACACCCCGGACGTGCCGACCTTGCCGTAGACGTCCGGCGGGGTGTCGGGGTCGCGCCCGTACAGCGTCACCGAGTCGAACGCGGTCGACAGCCGGGTCGCCTCCGAGCCCTTCGACAGGTACTTGAACCGGCGGTTCGTCCGGAACGCGTCACCCTCGCCCGCGAACATCCGCGCCGGGTCCTCGCCGTCCCGCTTGAACGGGAACACGCCCGCTGTGTAAGGGAAGTGGCCGGGCAGGTTCTCCTTGCGCAGGAACCGCAGCAAAGTGCCGTCGTCCTCGTAGCGCGGCAGCGACACCCGCCGCACCTTGTTGCCCGACAACGTCTCCCGCGTCAGCTTGGTGTGGATCTCCCGGTCCCGCACCCGCACGACCATCTCGTCACCGCTGTAGGACTCCACCACCCCCGGCCACGACGCCAGCAGCTGCGCCGACACCGCGTCGACCTGCTCGCGCGCCGACTCCAGCAGCGACGTGATCCCCGCCGTGTCGTGCCCGGCCGCCTCCAGCTCCTCCCGTGCCGCCCGCAGGTGCGCCACCCGCCGCACCGCGTCCACGTGCGTCTCGGTGGCGCGGTGGTAGCCGCGCACGGTCTCGGCGATCTCGGCCAGGTACCGCACCCGCGTCGGCGGCACCACGGTCGCCGCCGACGTCGACACCTTGCCCGTCACGACCGGCAGCGCGCCTTCGGAGACGTCCAGCCCGCGTTGCGCCAGCTCGTCCCGCAGGTGCTGGTACAGGGCCGTCACGCCGTCGTCGTTGAACGTCGCCGCCGACGTGCCGAAGACCGGCATGTCCTCCCACGACGCCCCGAACGCCTCGCGGTTGCGCACCAACTGGCGGGCCACGTCGCGGCGCGCGTCCTCGGCGCCGCGCCGCTCGAACTTGTTGATCGCCACCGCGTCGGCGAAGTCCAGCATGTCGATCTTCTCGAGCTGCGACGCGGCGCCGAACTCCGGCGTCATCACGTACAGCGAGAAGTCGACGAACGGCACGATCGCCGCGTCGCCCTGGCCGATGCCCGGCGTCTCCACCACGACCAGGTCGAACCCGGCCGCCTTGCACGCCACGATCGCGTCGGCCAGGCCGTCCGGCACCTCCGAGCCGGCCCGGCGGGTGGCCAGCGAGCGGAAGAACACCCGGTCGCCGTCCAGGCAGTTCATCCGGATCCGGTCGCCGAGCAGCGCGCCGCCGCCCTTGCGCCGGGTCGGGTCCACGGCCAGCACCGCCACCCGCAGCTTGTCCTGCTGGTCCAGCCGGAACCGGCGCACCAGCTCGTCGGTCAGCGACGACTTGCCCGATCCGCCCGTTCCGGTGATCCCGAGGACGGGCACCGGGCGTTCGGCCGCGACGTGCGCCATCCGGTCGCGCACCTCCGCCGGCAGCACGCCTGCCTCGATCAGCGTGATGGCGCGGGCCAGCACGTCCTCGCTGCCGGTGAACAGCCCGTCCCACGACGACGGCGGCCGTTCGGCCAGCGGGTGGTCGCACGCCTCGACCATCGTGTTGATCATGCGGGCCAGGCCCAGCTCCTGCCCGTCGGCCGGGGAGAAGATCCGCGCCACGCCGCGCGAGTGCAGCAGCTCGATCTCCTCCGGCACGATGACGCCGCCACCGCCGCCGAAGACCTTGATGTGCCCCGCGCCGCGCTCGGCCAGCAGTTCGACCAGGTAGCTGAAGTACTCGACGTGGCCGCCCTGGTAGGCGCTGATGGCGATGCCCTGGACGTCCTCCTGCACGGCCGCGGCGACGACCTCGCGCACCGACCGGTTGTGGCCCAGGTGCACCACCTCGGCGCCCTGGGACTGCAGGATGCGTCGCATGATGTTGATCGCGGCGTCGTGCCCGTCGAACAGGCTGGCCGCGGTCACGAAGCGGACCGGGTGCAGCGGGGCGTGCAGCGGGGCAGCGGTCACGACTGGCTCCTTCGGCAGTGCGGAACTGCCTTCAGATTACTAGGACATCCGTCTATCGGAAGTAGGAGCGTGTTGTGCGACCGATCACCCGAACGCGCGAAATTTACGGACAAATGGGACCTAAACCACCCGCGTCGATCTTTTTCACCGCCCTGGCCACACCTGTCCCCGGACGCGCGTGTAGTTTCCGTCCAAACGGGGTAGAGGATCTTCCATGAGCAGCACACCTATCTACGACGAGCTGGCCGCCATCCTGCTCGCCGACCACCCAGGCACCGCCGACGCGGCGGGCGCGGGCAAGCAGCAGGCCGAGCCTGTCGAGGAGCCGTCCAAGCAGGTCCGGACCGGTGGCCGACGGCGCAAGCCCGAGCCGGACGCGTGAATTTTCAGTCAGCACTGAAGCTATAGAGCCCATTGTGGTCGAACGGGTGTTCGACCCTCGGGTTATGCTGACCGCATGCAGGTGTCGCTGTTCGACGACGGCGCCGAGGCGCCCGCGCTGCGCCCGCTGACCGGTGTGCGGCGGACGGAGCTGGGCGAAGGCGCGTGGGTCGACGTGCTCCCCGGCTGGCTCGGCGGCGCGGACGCGGTGTTCCGGCGCCTGGCCGCCGAGGTGCCTTGGCGTGCCGAGCGCAGGCAGATGTACGAGCGCTTGGTGGACGTGCCGCGCCTGCTCTGCTTCTACGACGAGCGCACGCCGCTCCCCGACCCCGTGCTGACCCGGGCGCGGGACGAGCTGAGCGCCTGGTACGCCGAGGAGTTGGGCGAGCCGTTCCGCACCGCAGGCCTGTGCTACTACCGGGACGGCCGCGACTCGGTGGCCTGGCACGGTGACACGATCGGGCGAGGTTCCACAGAGGACACCATGGTGGCGATCGTGTCCGTCGGCACGCCGCGCGCGCTGGCGTTGCGCCCGCGGGGCGGCGGCGCGACCGTGCGGTACGCGTTGGGCCACGGCGACCTGATCGTGATGGGCGGGTCCTGCCAGCGGACGTGGGAGCACGCCGTGCCGAAAGCGGGCAAAGCGGTCGGACCGCGCATCAGCATCCAGTTCCGCCCGCGCGGGGTGCGCTGACCTCCAGGAATCTGCTGCTTGTGGAGCATGACCGCCGTCACTACTCTCCGTCTGGGAGCGCTCCCAGAACGCGTTGCGAACATCCTCAAAGGAGAGCGGTATGCGGCAACGGAGATCCGTCCTCGGCGCTCTGCTGGCGGCGGCGGTAGCCGTCAGCGGAGCGGTCGTGATGGCGACGGCGGGACAGGTCACGGCAGCCCCGGCCGGTGGCTACCTGCACACCGCGGGCAGCAAGATCGTGGACAGCACCGGCGCGACGGTCCGGCTGACCGGCATCAACTGGTTCGGCATGGAGACCGACAACAAGACCTTCCACGGGCTGTGGTCCAGCCGCACGTGGAAGCAGCAGCTCGACCAGATGGCGTCGCTGGGCTACAACACCCTGCGCGTGCCCTTCTCCAACGACGCGCTCAAGCCGGGCGCGACGGCGTCGGGCATCAACGACTTCACCAACCCCGACCTGGTCGGTCTGTCGCCGTTGCAGATCCTGGACAAGGTCATCGAGTACGCGGGTCAGAAGGGGATGCGCATCATCCTCGACCGGCACCGCCCGACCAGCGCCGGCCAGTCCGCGCTCTGGTACACCTCGACCGTGCCCGAGAGCACCTGGATCAACGACTGGAAGATGCTCGCCCAGCGGTATGCGGGCAACACCACGGTGATCGGCGCCGACCTGCACAACGAGCCGCACGCGGAGGGCACCAACCCCAACGCGACCGGCGCGTGCTGGGGCTGCGGCGTGGTGGAGCGCGACTGGCGGCTGGCCGCCGAGCGGGCGGGCAACGCGATCCTGTCCGTGCAGCCGAACTGGCTGATCTTCGTCGAGGGCGTGAGCTGCCCGAGCGGCGGGCTGTCCGACACCTGGGACAACGACCCGTCCAACGACGAGGACTGCGGCTGGTGGGGCGGCAACCTGTCCAAGGCGGGCCAGTACCCGGTGCGGCTGAACGTGGCGAACCGGTTGGTCTACTCGCCGCACGAGTACGCGACGTCGGTGTACGAGCAGAAGTGGTTCAACGCGCCGGACTTCCCGGCGAACCTGCCCGCCATCTGGGACAAGTACTGGGGCTACCTGTACAAGAGCAACACGGCCCCGTTGATGATGGGCGAGTTCGGGTCGACGCTGGCCAACCCGAAGGACAAGGTGTGGCTGGAGAACCTGATGGCCTACACCGGCAAGGGTGTCGACGGGATGTCGTTCACGTACTGGGCGTGGAACCCCAACTCGGGTGACACGGGCGGCATCGTCGGCGACGACTGGACCACGGTCAACCAGGCCAAGCAGTCGATCCTGCAGCCGTACCTGATCCCGCCGACGGGTGGGACCACGACCACCACCACGACGACGACCACCACTTCGGGTGGCAACGGCACCGGTGCGTGCAAGGCGGTGTGGCGGCAGGACAACGCGTGGCAGGGCGGCTTCCAGGGTTCGCTGACCGTGACCAACAGCGCGACCAGTGCCGTGAACCCGTGGAAGGTCGTGTTCACCCTGCCGACCGGCGTGACGATCGCCAGCGGGTGGAACGGGACGTTCAGCCAGAGCGGGACCACGGTGACCGTGAGCGCGCCGACTTACGCGCCGTCGTTGGGCGCGGGCGCCTCGGTGTCCCTCGGCTTCACCGCGAACGGCACCGCGTCCACGCCTGCCGGCGTGACGCTGGGCGGGGCTGCCTGCACGGCGTGACGCCGACGTCTCGACGTCCCGATCCCACGGCGTCCTGACTGTTGGGCTGTTGGGCGTACGACAACGCGGCGGGTGCCCGGGTCCACCCCGGACACCCGCCGCGCGGGACGTCATCAGTTCTTGAACGCGTCCTTCACCTTCTCCACCGCCTGCTTCAGGTTGCCCTTGACCTGCTCACCCCGGCCTTCGGCCTCGAGCTCGGGATCGTCACCGGCCCGACCGGCCGCTTCCTTCGCCTTGCCCTTGAGCTCTTCGGCCTTGGCGTCGAACTTGTCGTCGATACCCATACCCCCGTGTACCCCCGCCGGCACCGGCCAAAACCCGCACAGCCCCGTGATCATTCCCCTGCCGCGATCACGCTCACCCATCCCCCGCCACCCATATCCGCTCCCTCTCCCCACCTCACCCGCGCACCGTCCACACGGACCGCGGGGATCGCAGGGATCGCGCGCGGCCCGGACGCACCTGCCGTCCGATCCCGACGCGTGACCCAGCCGCAGCAGGCGTGCGAGTCACGGCGTAGATCCCCAGTCGCGGCCGAGGCCGATGTTTTATGCCGAGTCCCGATTCCGTTGGGCGATTCTCGGCGGGCGCGGGTTCGGATGACCGGGTTCAGAGGTGACCAGGTTCGGAGGTGGCGGGGTTCGGAGGTGGCGGGGTCAGGGGCACGTGTGGTGGTTGAGGGCGGCCTTGTTGTTCAACCGACGTTCCAGGGCATTGAAAACGGCGTGATTTTTGGTTGGGGACAGCAGGTTCACTCGTTCGTGGATCCGACCGGCACGGAAAGTGCAGGTCAGGAGGTTGCCGCCACCGACCATAGCAGGCCGGTGGCGGCGGACAGCCTGAGTCACGGATGGGTGAGATTGGCCATCAGCAGGGCGACGAAGTGGTCCATGTCGGCCAGCAGGCACGGCAGTTGGGCGTGTTTGCCCGTGCAGCCCTCGGCCCAACCGCTGCCGTCCCCGTAATCGACGAACGTGTGCGGGATGCCCGCCGCGACCAGGTGGTCCCTCGTCACGATGTTGGTCGCCCAAGCCCTGTTCTCGGTCACGGCCAACAGCGGGTCGACGAGGAGGTCCCCGCCGTTGCCCGTGTACATCGCCACGCCCATGCCGCGCAGCGCCCCGACGTGCTGCGCGGGACTCTCGCGGTTCCACACGCCGTCGAAGGGCCAGATCGGTGGGCCGAAGATGGACTCCAGCGGAACCGTGGGGGTGCCGCTCCCGGCCAGTTGCGTGGTCGCCACGACCGCCGCCCGCTGTTCCTGGCTGAGCAGGTCGAGCCCGCCGGAGAAGCTGCCGACGTAGGCGAACAGGTCCGGCCGGTGCTCGGCGTAGTGGAACGCGCCGAACCCGCCCATCGAGTGCCCGGAGATCGCCCGACCGTCCCGCCGGGGGATGGTCCGCAGGTTCGCGTCCACGAACGGGATCACCTGGTCGAGGTGGAACGTCTCCCAGTTCTGCGGGCCGAGCGCGGCGGGCGGGGCGACCCAGTTCGTGTACCAGCCGCGACCGGAACCGTTGGGCGCCACCGTGATCAGGGGCACGCCGACCGTGGTGTCCTCGAACAGCCGCTGGTTCGCGACCGTGTTCGGCCGGTCCGGGTGGCCGTGCAGGTGGTACTGCACCGGGTACCGGGTGCCGCCCGTCCGGTCGTAGCCCTCCGGCAGCGTCACCATGATCGTGTGCTCGCCCGAGACCTGCCCCTCCATCACCGAGTACGCCGGCACCTGGGCCGTGCGCACGGTGAACACGAAGGTCCGCTCGTTCCCGTCCACCCACGCCGGCTGGCTCACCACGGTCAGCCCGTGCCCGTCGCTGAACACCGGGGGTCCGGTTTCCGAGGCCGAGGCCGCCGCACCGGGCAGGCCGAGCACGCCGGCCACGACGAGCGCCGTCAGTCGCCGCATCACGCCGCCTCCTCGCACAGCGCCGTGTCCAGCACCTCGAGGGAGACCGGCCTGGACTCGAGGACGTTCCCGTTGGTCACCAGTGCCGCGAACCGGCCGTCGTCGGTGGTCAGGGTCATCGAGTAGTGCCCGTTGGGCAACGCGCCGTTGTGCCCCCACGCCTCGCCGCCGCACGAGAGGCCCACCCGGGAGAGCCCGAGCCCGTAGGAGTGGTCGGGTGCGATGGTCCGCCGCATCTCGGCCAACGCCGCCGCGGAGAACACCCGGCCGTCGAGGACCGCGCCGTAGAACCTCGCCAGGTCGTCCATCGTGGACGCCATCGCGCCGGCGGTGCTCCAGAACGTCAGCTCGGTGTTCGTGGTGCCCTCGCTCCAGAAGAAGAACGGGCCGAGCCGCCCGCCGACGTAACCGGGCAGGTAGGGGTCGGCCAGCGCCCGAATGCCCGGCGCGGGGAACGACGTGCCGGCCAGCCCGAGCGGCGTGATGACGCGTTCGGTGATGGCGTCGCGGACGGTGCGGCCGGTGAGGCGTTCGACCAGCAGGCCGAGCACGAGGAAGCCGACGTTGGAGTAGCCGAGGCCGGTGCCGGGCGCGAACTGGGCGGGCTCGTCCATCGCGGACCGGACCAGTTCCGCCAGGGAGTAGCTGCCGTCCGGGTTGGCGGCGGCGTCACGGATGTCGCGGACCAGGCCGCTGGTGTGCTGCAGGAGTTGGCGGACGGTGATGACGTCGCCGTCGTAGTTCCCGGTGACCACGCCGGGCAGGTACCGCCCGATCGGCGCGTCCAGCGCGACGCGGCCCTCGTCCACGAGCTGGAGCACCACCGCCGCGGTGAACGTCTTGGTCTGGCTGCCGATCCGGAAGTGGTCGGTCGCCGTGATGGGGCGGTTCTGGCCGATCTTGGCGGTGCCGCTGCTCAGCGTCCACGACCCGGTGTCGTCACCGGCGTGGACGGCGGCGCCCGGTCCGGCCTGCGCCTGGTAGCGGTCGAGCACGGCCCGGGTGGCGGCGTGGTCGTCCGGCGCGGCGACGGCGGCGACCGGCGTGGTGAGCGCGGCGGTGACGGCGAGGATGACACCGCCCGTGATGCCGGTGGCCAGGCGGTGGGTCTTGCCGGTCATGCGAGCTCCTCCAGGAACGAGATCATCGGGGTGAGGACGCCGACCCCGGCGCCGTCCAGTGCGGACAGCGGCCGTTCGGTCGGGTTCATCGCGCCGAGCGGGGCGTCGGGGTCGCCGGCCGGCCGCTGCGCCTCGCGCGCGGTCGCGACGATCAGCACCGACAGGGCGTCCGCCTCCAGCCTGCGTGCCGCCGGCGTCAAGGTGACGTCGTCGACCAATCCCCCGGCGTTGACGGTGACGCTGACCTCGCCCCGCGGCGACGTCGCGGTCGCGCCCACCTCCCGCAGGCTCGCGCTCGCCGCCCGGGCGCCGTGCGCCGCGCGTTCGAGGCGTTCCCGGTAGTCCGCCGGCCACTGCGCTGCGTCCATGGTCCTCCCCTTCCCTGGTTCCACTCTGGTTCTCCCCGGTCTCCCCGACCCTGTACGGCCTGGCCCCCCTAGGCGCGGGCGACCGCCGCGCTCCCGCCGAGCAGGCGGACGAGCTCGCCGTGCCGCAACGGGTTGACGCTCACCCAGCCCGTGTCGCCGCGGTCCACCCGGACCCGGCCCCGCGCGCTGTCCAGCCACGACACCTCGGCCGGTCGGGTGGCGGCGCCACCGTCGCGGCGGACGACGCCGAGCCGGCCCCGGCCCGTCACCGCCGGGAGCAGGTCGACCAGCCGGTCGACCACGGCCTCGTCACCGCCGCACGCGCGGACCAGTCCGCAGACGTGCCCGCGGGTGACCGGGTCGCCCTCCGGGTCGTCGAGCAGCCGCAACGCCCCCTCGACCACGCCGGGCGGCAGGGTGATCGGCAGGGTCGTCGCACCGCGCACCGCCGGGACGAGGCCGGCGAGCTCGTCGCCCAGCTCCGTGGCCGGGAGCGACCTCACCCGGATCCCGTCGTGCGGCGACTGGCGGCACACCACGGCCCGGTCCCGGTAGACCATCCCGACCGCGCCGGTGACCCCGTCCGGGCCGATCACGACCAGGTCGACCGCGCCCCGGTACTCGCGCAGCGCGGTGACGAGCTCGTCGGCGACGCCGACCGGTCCCGTGCCGGTGGCGAGGCCGCGGGCGCACAGCGCGTGCCCGGCGTCGGCGAGCAGCTCGTCCCGCTCGTGGGTGAACCGGCCGAAGGACGGCACCCGGATCGGGAACGGGAGCGCGACACCGGCGTGGGTGGCGAGCAGGTCCAGCTCGACGGGTGCGAAGACGGCCTCGTGGTCGACCGCGGCGGTCACGTCGCCGCCCGGCCCGACCGCTCGTCGGCGGCCCGCACGGACGACCCGGCGTCGGCGTCCGCATCGGTGTAGGAGGCCTTGGCGTCGGACAGCAGCCGTCGGAACTCCTCGACCTCGCGCTGCGCCGCGCTCACCTCGCCGGCCAGGCCGGACTCCCCCGCCGCGGCGCGCAGTCGTGCCGCCAGCTCCACCGCGGGCGGCGCGGTGCCGAGCATCGGCTGCCGTTCGGCGAGCCTGCCCACGGCCGCCACGAGGTCGCCGGTCAGGTCGCCCAGCCAGGTCAGCGTCGTGATCCGGTCCTCGATCAGGTCGAGCTCGACGTGGTACCCGCGGTTCACGGTTGCGCTCCCGTCGTCTGGCCGATGACCGCCGGGCTGACCGGGCCGTCCACCGTGAACAGCCCGTGGTCGATCGTCGGCATGCGGTTCTCGTGCGGTTCGTCGTCCCCGCCGTTCGCACGGCTGCCGGCTGGCGGCGTCATCGCGGCCTGTGCCGTTCCGCGTGCCGGGTGGTCGGCGGCGGGCGTCGCGGCCGGCCCGCCGGGCACGCCGCCCGCACCGGGCAGCACACCGGCCCTCGGACCGGGTGCGAGCTGCGCGCCGTGGCCGGTGGCGG
>JBFBCZ010000054.1:0-48573 GCA_040689555.1 Actinosynnema sp. NPDC051121
CGCACGGCGGTGCGCGCGGGCGCCGAGCACGCCGCCCGGCTGCTCCAGAACCGGCTACTGGACCCGTTGCGGCGGCGGCTGGACGACCGGCCGCTCGTGCTCGCCCCGACCGGACGGCTCGGCGGCCTGCCGTGGTCGGCGCTGCCCGCGTGCCGCGGCCGTGCGGTGACCGTGGTGCCGTCGGCGACGGTGTGGCTGCGTGCGGCGACCTCCACCCTGGTGTCACACGATCGGGCGGTGTTGGCGGCGGGCCCGAGGCTGCCGGCCGCGCCCACGGAGATCGCCGCCATCTCCTCGCTCGGGTCGATGCCCGCCTCGGTGCTGGTGGACCAGGCCGCGACGGTGGACGCGGTCGCGGCCGCGATGGACGGCGCGCCACTGGCACACGTGGCCGCGCACGGCTCGTTCCGCGCGGACAACCCGCTGTTCTCGGCGCTGGAACTGGCCGACGGCCCGCTGACCGTCTACGACCTGGAACGGCTGCGCACACCACCCGCCCGGGTCGTGCTGTCGGCGTGCGACTCGGGCCTGTCGGCCGTGCGCCCCGGCGACGAGCTGATGGGGTTCACCGCCGCGCTCCTCGGGCTCGGCACGCGGACGCTGGTCGCACCGGTCATCCCCGTGCCCGCCGAGGTCACCACGCCGCTGATGGTCGACCTGCACCGCAGGCTGGGCGAAGGCCTGCCACCCGCGGTCGCGCTGGCGGGCGCGCAGGAAGCGCACCGGGAGGACGGCGACGCCGCGTACGCCGCCGGCGCCGGGTTCCTGTGCTTCGGCGCGTGAGATCCCCGGAGCCGAACGTCGCCGGTCGCGCCGCGGTTCCGGGGAACGGGGACGCCCAGTAGGTTGGCGGACGTGGACGCACAGGAGATGTTGGCGGTGGCGGTGGCCGAAGCGCGCGCAGGGCTCGCCGAGGGCGGCATCCCCATCGGCGCGGCGCTGTTCGCCGCCGACGGCACCCTCCTCGGCCGCGGCCACAACCGGCGGGTGCAGGACGACGACGCCTCCACCCACGCCGAGACGGCCGCGTTCCGGGCCGCGGGCCGCCGGCCGGGCTACCGCGACACCGTCATGGTCACCACGCTGTCACCGTGCTGGTACTGCAGCGGACTCGTTCGCCAGTTCGGGATCCCCCGAGTGGTGATCGGCGAGGCGCGGACGTTCCACGGCGGTCACGACTGGCTCGCCGAACACGGCGTCGAGATCACGCTCCTGGATGACGACGAATGCGTCCGGATGATGACCGACTTCATCGCCGCCGAACCCCGGCTGTGGTTCGAGGACATCGGTCAGGATTAACGCGTCGCGCCGCGCGCCGAAACGATCCCGACACGGGCCCACGCCACCATCAGCGGGCATGGAACCGTGGCACGTGGACGAATCGCTGGATTCCCTGGTGCTCGCCGAAGGCGCCGTGGCGGTCGAAGTGCCCGCCAGCTGGGGCGCCGAGGTGAGCACCCAACTCCGCTCCGCCGGGCCGCTCGGGCCGATCCTCGCGATCCCCGGTCCCCGGCTGCGCTGGCTGTTCCTGGCCAGACCGGACCCCGACACCGAACCGCGGCACGTGCCGCCGCCCGACGTCCGCTACTGGCACGGGCCGCGCCGCATCCCGGCAGCCGCGTCCCGGTGGGTGGTGCCCCCGGCGGGCGCACTGCCCCCGGTGGGGGCGGTGCGCTGCGCCATCAGGACGGTCCGCCGGTTCCTGTAGTGCCTACAACCGGCTCAAGGCCTCTTCGACGGAGCCGACGACCGTGAACACCGAGCTCAGCCCGGTCGCCTCGATCGGCCGCTGCGTCGCCCGGCTCGTCGCCACCAGCACCAGCGGGATGCCCAGGCCGCTCGCCCGCTGACTGCCGACCACCAGCGACTCCAACCCGGCCGAACCCAGGAAGCGCACGCCACCGAGGTCCACCACCACGCCCCGCACGTTCTCGACCAGGTGCTCCGTGAGCGGCCTGGTCAACTCCTCCGCGCTGCTCGTGTCCAACTCGCCCGACACGTGCAGCACCACCACGCCGTCCGAAGGTCTGTCGACCCGCACGGAAGCAAGCGTCGCCGCGGGTTCTGGCACGCCGGTACTCCTCTCACTCAGCGACGCCGGCGCGGCGTCGAAATCTTCACGGTAGACCTCAACCGGCATCGCGAACCGTTTCGGCCAGGACCAGGTCGACCAGCCCGCGGGCGTCGGGCGAACCGCCGAACGCCCGCCGCTGGCGCGCGGCGCCACTGCCGTGCGCCTCGAGCCAGGTCAGATGATCCTCCACAGTGGACAACGCGGAGGCGTCCGCGAGCGCGTCCCCGCACCACGACACCAGTTCGGCGACCCGATCCCGCGCCGGCACGAGGCCACCCGTGCGCGGATCGACGGCCAGACCGTCCACACCGTCACGCGCGGCACGCCAGTAGGCGGCGCGCAACAGCATGTCGTCCACCCGTTCGGGTTCACCCGATTCGGCGGCCGTGCGGGCGAACGCCCGGATGATCTCCGCGATGACCACCGCGTCCCGCGCCGTCATCGGGATGTCCGAGACGCGCACCTCGACCGTCGGGTGCTGCGCCGACGGCCGCACGTCCCAGTAGACCATCCCGCTGTCCAGCAGCACCTCGGTCGATTCCAGCGCCGCCACCAGCCCGTTGTACTCGTCGGCGGAGTCGAAGTGCGGCGGCGGGCCGCTGATCGGCCACCGCGACCACACGATCGAGCGCCAACTGGCGTACCCGGTGTCCTCGGCGTGCTCGATCGGGGAGTTCACGCTCAGCGCCAGCAGCGTCGGCAGCCACGGCCGCAACGCGTTCGACACCCGGATCGCCACGTCCTGGTCGGGCACGCCCACGTGGACGTGCATCCCGCAGACGCCCTGCCCGCCGATGATCTTGCGGTGCGAGTGCTCCATCATGCGGTAGCGGCGGTCGTCCGTGCCCGGCGGCGGCCCCAGCGTGCCGATCGGCGGGATCGCGGAGGCCAGCAACCGGCACCCCGCCGCGTGCGCGGCCTTCGCCAGGTGCACCCGTCCGGCCAGGACCTGCTCCGCCAGCTCCTCGGCGGTCGCGCACACCGGCGTGGCGACCTCGATCTGGAACGGCGTGAGCTCACGTTGCACGTCGTGGCCTGCGCCCGCGTGCTGCGCGACCGACTCGGCCAGGGGCACGGGTCGGCGCGATTCGGGGTCGACGAGGAGGAACTCCTGTTCGACGCCCACGGTCCACGGCTCCGTCATGACCGGTCCCATACCCACTCCGGGCCGGCTTCAACCACGCTGTTGCGGATTGTTCGGCGAGCGGCGTTTCACCTCGTCGGCTGCGGGAACCTGGCCGGGGTGAGATTGCGCCGCAGTGATCCGTCCGGTCCCGGCTGGCGCCGCCGCGCCCGCGGCCGGGGCTTCAGCTACACCGACGCCGACGGCGCGCCGCTTCCCCCCGAGGTGGTGGCGCGGATCAAGGCCCTGGTCATCCCGCCCGCGTGGCGCGACGTGTGGGTGTGCCCCCACCCGAACGGCCACATCCAGGCGGTGGGCACGGACGCGGCGGGGCGTCGCCAGTACCTGTACCACGAGCGGTGGCGGCAGGACCGGGACGAGGAGAAGCACGAGCGGGTGCTCGCGCTGGCGCCGCTGCTGCCGGGGTTCCGGGCCGAGGTCGGGCGGGAGCTGCGGGGGAGGGGGCGGTCGCGGCAGCGCGTGCTGGCGGTGGCGCTGGCCGTGCTGGAGCGCGGGGTGTTCCGGGTCGGGGGTGAGACGTACGCGGCGGACAACGGGACGCACGGCGTGGCCACGCTGCTGTGCTCGCACGTGGCGGTGCGCGGGTCCACTGTGGACTTCTGCTACCCGGCGAAGGGCGGGATCCAGTTCACCACGGCGGTGGAGGACGAGTCGTTGGCGCGGGCGGTCCGGGGGTTGCTGCGGGGGCGTGGTGGCGACGAGCGGCTGCTGGTGGACGACCGGGGGTGCGCGGTGGCGTCGGATGACGTGAACGAGCGGTTCAAGGAGATGGTCGGGGCGGAGTTCTCGGTGAAGGACCTGCGGACGTGGCACGCGACCGTGCTGGCGGCGGCGGCGTTCGCGCGGGAGGGGCGGCCGGAGTCGAAGCGGGGGCGGAAGCGGGTGGAGGCGGAGGTGATGAGGGAGGTGTCGGAGCACTTGGGCAACACCCCGGCGGTCGCCCGGAAGTCCTACGTCGACCCGCGGGTGGTGCGGCTGTACCACGAGGGGGTGATGATCAGGCCGAAGTCGGCTGATCGTGAGACAGTGGAGCGTGCCGTGCTGCGGATGTTGCGGAAGTGAGTGGGTGCTGTTTTCGCAGGTAGGCGAGGCTTTCGGTCACACAATCGGGTGATCAATGGCCGAAAATGTACGGAAACACTGTTCCCGATCCTCGGTTAAAACCATGAGGAGCCCCGCCAACCACCACCCCTCGCCACCCCGACCCCGGCCCACTCGCCACCCCGACCCCGGCCCACTCGCCACCCCGACCCACTCGCCACCCCAACCTGCCCGCCGCCTCAGCCCCAACCCGATCGAGCCCGACCCACTCACCACCCCTTCACACCGCCACCCCACCCGCGACACAGCGACCGCCCAACAGCCCAACAGCTCAACCGCCCAACCGCGACCGCCCAACCGCCCACACCGCCGCCCGACCACCACTCCGGCCATCGCACCCAGGACCGCATCGGGCGCGGCCGTCCCACCGCCACCGCGCCACCACCGGCTTCGCGCCGACGGCCGTCACGCGACCGGACCCCCGCATGACCACCGGACCCCGGCTGGCCGGTCGGATGCCCAGACGTCCAGCGGGCACTGCGTGATCGCCGGACCCGGCACGACCGCACCCGCTGTCACCGCCCGATGCGGGTGCGGCATGGCTGGGAGCGTCACTGGCGGAGCAGGGCTCCGACGTCCTCGTGCAGGCGAAGCGCTCCGCCGACGAGCACGATCTCGGCCCCGCGCTCGACGGCGCGCAACGGCAGCAGCTCGTCGGCCCGGCCGCCGTCCACTTCCCGCGACCCGACCAGGGTGTCGGTGAGCAGCAGGGTCTCGACCCGGCCCTCCGCCAGCGCCTCGCGGACCGGGACCAGTCCGTGGACCGCGCGGCCCGTCATGCGGGTGGACTCGTCGCGGAAGCGTTCGACGACCGCGCGGCGTGCGTCCTGGTTCGCCCGGCCGGCCAGGTGGAGCACGGCCCGGTCGGGTGAGCCCTCGACCTCGACCACCAGGTGGTGGTAGCGGGTCGGGAGGGCGACGCGCAGTGAACGCCGTCCGGCCAGTGGGCCGGCCAGGACGAGCAGCGGGGCGCCCAGGCGGTCGACCAGGGTGGTGGCTTCCTCGGCGACGTCGGCCAGTTCGTCGGCCTCCAGGCGTCGGCCCGGCCGGCGCGCGCCCACCGTGGCCACGGCCACCGGGCGGCCGGTCGGGTCGACGCCGCGCAGGTCCGCACCGTGCTCGCCGACCTGCACGACCACGTGCGGCAGGAGGGGTTCGGACAGGTCGACCAGCGGCAGGATGTACGGGTGCGGGCCGGAGCGGGCGGTGTAGCCGGAGGGTGGGACGGGGACGTACTGGTCGACCAGCACGCGTCCGCCGCCGACGATCAGGCCGCGCCCGGCGAGCCCGCGAGGGGTCACGCCGGACATGATCGCGTTGTGCGTCAAGGCCACGAGGTACGGGTCGGCGGCCATCGCCTGGAGCTGGTCGCGCATCGCCCGCCACCGAAGATCAACGTGATCGCCGACGTCGAGGTACACGGAGACGAATGGCCCCTCGACGCCGACCAGGTTCTGCAGACTCGCCGTGTGCATCGGTCCTCCCCATTCGGGTGCACACGGGTGGTACCCGAAAGGGGGTTGGTGCAACCTCGTTCGCTGACTGCGCACGATGCGGGTGAACGGCACCAGCGGGGGAACGGGATTGGGGAATAGGCGAGGGAAAGGGGAATAGGGGCACGAGAATGGGTGAATCGAGGTGGCGCGGGTTTGGGGACCCCGAAAGGGGGAGAAGATCAGCGGCCGGAGATCAGCGGGCAGCGCGGCGAGCGGCGCGACGAGCGGTGCGGCGGGCGGAGCGGCGGGCGCGTTGTTCGCACCACGCGCAGCTCTCCGCGACGGCCACGGACGCGAAGCCGATCAGCAGGTGCACCGCGTTGCCCACGACGCCGGCGTCCATCGCCCCACCCGGCTCGCCGACCCCGAACGCGAACACGACCAGGAACACCACCCCCATCAGGGTGCCAACCAGCCGCGCCACCCGGGTCCGCACCGCCGCCGCACCGAACACCGCACCGGTCACGACGTGCAGCACGGCCAACCTCGGCTCGGCGCGCGCGAAGTCCACCAAACCCCACCCGACCAGCAGCACGCCCAGGACCAAGGCCGTCCGCTGCGGCCACGCCAGCCTCGCCAGGCCTGTCACCACCGCGACCACCTCGTTCCGTCCGGCCCGCGTCCGAGGGACCCCCGGTTACCGAGCGCTACTCATCATCGAGCAGCGACCGCAACCGGGCCAGCGATCGGCTCAGCAGCCGCGAGACGTGCATCTGCGACACGCCGACCGAGTCCGCGATCTGGCTCTGCGTCATGCCCCGGAAGAACCGCAGCACGACGATCCGCCTCTCCCTCTTGGGTAGCCCGCGCAGCATCGGATCCAACGCGTGGTGCAGCTCGACCACCTCCAGCGCCGGATCGTCGCTGATCAGGCGGTCGGCGTAGTTCAACTCGTCGCTGATCGACTGCTCGTCCAACGACAGCAGGTGGTACGCGGACGTCGCGTGCAGGCCCTCGTAGACCTCGTCCACCCCGATGCCGAGGTGCCGGGCGACCTCACTGGGCGTCGGCGTGCGCCCGGTCACGCGGGACAGCTCGACCCGGGCGGTGTCGATGGCGACGCACAGCTCCTTCAACCGCCGCGGCACGCGCACCGCCCACCCCTGGTCGCGCAGGTACCGCCGCACCTCGCCGGTGATCGTGGGCACGGCGAACGCCAGGAAGTCGATCCCGCGCGTCACGTCGAACCGGTCGACGGCGTTGATCAACCCGACCGCCGCCACCTGCCGCAGGTCCTCCACGGACTCGCCGCGCTCGGCGAACCGGTCGGCGATGTGCCTGGCCATCGGCAGGTGCTCGGTGACCAGTCGGTCCCGCACCCGCTGGTAGTGCTCGCCGTCCCGCTCGGCTTCCGCCAGCTCGTGGAACAGCGGCTGGTAGTCGACCGCATTCATGCCCGGCACCTCAACTCGACCCGCAACCGGCCCTCCCCGTCGATCCAGGTGGCCACCGCGTCGGTCACGGAACTGACAACCCGCCAGTACAACGAGTCATGATCGGGAACGGTGACGGCCGATGAAGGGACCTCTGCCCGGAAGCGGACCGAATCACCTTCCCGGGCGAACCGGCACCGCAGGACGGCGGTCGGGTCGAGGGTCCGCGAGATCAACGCGCCGCACGCCTCGTCGACGGCGATGACCAGGTCGATGGCCAACTCGGGCGTCCGTCGCGCGACCGCGCCGGCGACCGCGCGGATCGTCGAGAGGTAGGCGGGCCTGGCCGCCACCCTGAGCTCCACCTCCGAGCCGTCCATCTGCGGCGACGCTCCTCACACACCCTCGTCGTGGTCGCCGACGGCATACCCACGGTCCCCTTCCGCTACACCAGTCCACACAGGACTGAGCAACAGAATCGTGAAAGCCGAACATGCCGTGCGCTGGTTCATCACGGTTTGCGAACAGCGGTAGGTAACGCTGTGATCGGAGTCATACTGATCGCCTTCCCCACATCCCCGGAGGCACCTGGTGCTGGAGGCGAACAACCTCGAGGTGGTCTACGACGACGTGATGCTGGTGCTGCGGGGCGTGAGCCTGAGGGTTCCCGAAGGGCGGATCGTCGCCCTGCTCGGCGCCAACGGAGCGGGCAAGACGACGTTGCTGCGAGCGCTGTCCGGCCTGCTCGACGTGCACGACGGCAAGATCACCCGCGGTCGGATCACCCTGGACGGCGAGCCGATCCACCGCTCGTCGCCCACGCGCATCGCGACGCTCGGCGTGAAGCAGGCGCTGGAGGGCAGGCGCATCCTGGCCGAGCTGACGGTCGAGGAGAACCTGCGCATCGGCGGGCACAGCAGGCCGCGCGGCATCAAGCAGAACCTGGACCGGATGTACGAGTTGTTCCCCCGGTTGCGCGAGCGGCGGCGGCAGAGCGCGGGCTACCTGTCCGGCGGTGAGCAGCAGATGCTGTCCATCGGCCGGGCGCTGATGTCCGAGCCGCGCTACCTGCTGCTGGACGAGCCGAGCCTCGGCCTGGCCCCGCTCATGGTCCAGCAGATCCGCGACCTCATCGTGAAGATCAACGCGGCGGGCACGACGGTGCTGCTGGTCGAGCAGAACGCGACCATGGCGCTGTCCGTCGCCGACCACGGCTACGTGCTGGAGACCGGCAAGGTCGTGATGGACAAGCCGGCCGCCGCGCTGCTGGCCGACGAGGACGTGCGCGAGTTCTACCTGGGCCTGCGCGGCGAGGCCACCGCGCAGTCGTTCCGCGACGTGAAGCACTACAAGCGGCGGAAGCGGTGGTTGTCGTGACCGGCGGATCAGGGGCCGACGTGCTGGAAGTGCGGGACGTGACGCTGGCGTTCGACGGCGTCACGGCCGTGGACGGCGTGTCGTTCCACGTCGCCGCGGGCGAGCTGCTCGCCGTCATCGGGCCCAACGGCGCGGGCAAGACGTCGATCTTCAACGTGCTGTCCGGCGTGTACCGGCCGCAGCGGGGATCGGTGCGGTTCCTGGGCGAGGAGGTGCTGGGCCTGCGCCCGCACCGGATCGCCGCCATGGGCATCGCCAGGACGTTCCAGAACATCGAGCTGTTCGCGCACCTCACCGTGGTGGAGAACCTGATGTTGGGACGCCACAACCACATGCGGTACGGGGCGCTGGCCGCGTTCGCGTGGGTGGGGCGGGCGCGGCGCGAGGAGCTGGCCAACCGGGCGGCCGTCGAAGAGGTGATCGACTTCCTCGAGCTGGAGCAGTGGCGGCGGCTGCCGGTTGGCCTGCTGCCGTACGGCGTGCAGAAGCGCGTGGAGCTCGGGCGCGCGCTGGCGATGGAGCCGAAGGTGCTGCTGCTGGACGAGCCGGTCGCGGGCATGAACGTCGAGGAGACCGAGGACATGGCGCGGTTCGTGCTCGACGTCCGCGACGAGCTCGGCATCGCGATGATCATGGTCGAGCACGACATGGGCCTGGTCATGGACCTCGCGGACCGGGTCATGGTGATGGACTTCGGCAAGCCGATCCGCACCGGCACGCCCGCCCAGGTCCAGCAGGACCCCGACGTCCTGCGCGCGTACCTCGGCGAGGACCACCGGACCGCGGGAGGTGCGGCATGACCACCGCGACCACCACCGGGCTCACGACCGTGGTGACCCGCGTGCGCGACCGGGCCGCCACGACGCCCGACGCCGTCGCGCTGCGGGCCAAGGACTTCGGCATCTGGCGGGAGGTGACCTGGGCGCAGTACTGGGCGCAGGCCGAGCTGGTCGGCCACGCCCTGCTGGCGCTCGGCGTGGACGCCGGCGACCGGGTCGCGATCCACTCCGAGAACCGCCGCGAGTGGCTCTACGCCGACATCGGTGCGGTGGCCGTGCGGGCGATCACCGTCGGCCTCTACCCGACCAACCCGGCCGACGAGGTCGCCTACCTGCTGTCGCACTCCGGTGCGCGGGTGCTCGTCGCCGAGGACCAGGAGCAGGTCGACAAGGCGCTGGCCGTGCTCGACGCCCTGCCCGAGCTGGAGCGCATCGTCTACCTGGAGCCGCGCGGCATCCGGCACCGCTACGACAACCCGAAGCTGTTGTCGTGGGACGACTTCCTGGCGCTGGGAGCGGAGCACCGCGACCGGAACCCGGACGCCGTCGCGCGCCGGATGCGGGAGGTCGAGCCGGACGACGTGATGACGTTGATCTACACGTCCGGCACGACCGGCCCGCCCAAGGGCGCGATGCTGACCGTGGCCAACGTCGAGTTCGCCGTCGACTCGCTGGTCGAGGGCGGCGGGTTCACCGAGCCGCCGCCGTCGCCCGTGGACATCACGCTGTCGTACCTGCCGCTGTGCCACGTCGCCGAGCGCATCTTCACCACGTGGTTCAGCGCGTCGGCCGGGGTGCAGGTGCACTTCGCCGAGTCCATCGAGACCGTGCAGGCGAACCTGCGCGAGGTGCAGCCGACGATCCTGTTCGGCGTGCCGCGCATCTGGGAGAAGGTGCTGGCGGCCATCACGATCAGCGCCTCCAGCGCCACCTGGCTCAAGCGGGTGACCACGCGGTTCTGGCTGCGGGTGGCCGACGGGCTCGGCGAGCAGCTGGTGCGCAACGGCGGCAACCACACCGCCACCACCCGGCTCAAGTACGCCGTGGGCTGGCTGTTCTGCTTCCGCGCGCTGAAGACGCGGATCGGGATGCGGCACGTCCGCTACGCGTCGTCGGGCGCCGCCCCCATCTCGCCGCAGGTGCTGCGGTTCTTCATGGGCATCGGGGTGCCGGTGCACGAGGTGTACGGGATGACCGAGAACAGCGCCGTGGCCACCGGGAACCGGCCCGGACGGGTCAAGGTCGGCACGGTCGGCGAGCCGCACCCCGGCGTGGAGCTGCGCATCGCCGACGACGGCGAGATCCAGACCAGGCACGGCGGCGTGTTCAAGGGCTACTGGCGCGACGAGGACGCGACCCGGCGGGCGATGACGCCGGACGGCTGGCTGCGCACCGGCGACGTCGGCGAGTGGGTCGACGGCACGCACGTGCGGATCACCGACCGGATGAAGGACATCATCATCACCGCGGGCGGCAAGAACGTGGCGCCGTCGGAGGTCGAGAACGCGCTGAAGACCTCGCCGTACATCAAGGAAGCGGTCGTCCTGGGCGACCGGCGGCCGTACCTGGTGGCGTTGATCGGCATCGAGCACGACACCGTCGGCCACTGGGCCAGGCAGCGCGGGATCACCTACACCACCTACCGCGACCTGGCGGAGAAGGACGAGGTGCGCGAGTTGGTGCAGGGCATCGTCACGGCGGTCAACGAGCGGTTCGCCACCGTGGAGCAGGTGAAGAAGTTCCGGATGCTGCCGAAGGAACTCGACCACACCGACGGTGAGCTGACCGCGACGCAGAAGGTGAAGCGGTCCGCGCTGGCCACGGCGTTCGGCGAGCTCGTGGACGACATGTACGCCGGGGGGCGCGGATGACCGAGTTCCTGCAATCGCTGATCCGGGGCCTGGGCTCCGGGTCGATCTACGCGCTGCTGGCGCTGGGCTTCGTGATCATCTACAAGTCCACCCGGGTGATCAGCTTCGCCCAGCCCGCGTTCATGCTGGCGGGCGCGGTGCTGGTCAGCTACCTGGCGGCGGAGGTCGGGTTCTTCGCGGCCGTGCCGATCGCGGCGGTGCTGATCGCGGTGCTGGCGCTGGGCGTCGAGCGGACCGTGCTGCGGCCGATGATCGGCAAGCCGGTGTTCGTGGTCGCGATCATCACCATCGGCGTGGACGTGGTGGTGCGGGTGGTGACCAACGCGTTCATCGGGCTGGACGTGCGGCAGGTCGGCGACCCCTGGGGCCTGTCGACGGTGACGCTGCTCGGCGTCGAGGTGCAGCAGCGGTACCTGGTGATGCTCGGCACGACGGTGGCCGTGGTCGCGGTGCTGTTCGCGTTCTTCCGCTTCTCCCGGGTCGGGCTGGCGATGCGCGCGGTGGCGTACGACCAGGAGGTGGCGCTGGCGCAGGGCATCTCGGTCGGCTCGGTGTTCGCGCTGTCGTGGGCGATCGCGGGCGGCCTGGCGGCGCTGGCCGGGGTGTTCGTGGCCACCGGCGCGGGCGTGGACCAGCAGCTGTGGGTGATCGCGCTGAAGGCGTTGCCGGCGATCATCCTCGGCGGGCTGGACTCGCTGGGCGGCGCGGTGGTCGGCGGGCTCGCGGTCGGGGTCGTGGAGTCGCTGGTCGGCACCTACCAGGGTGACGTGGCGCCGTGGCTCGGGCCGAACTTCGCGCTGGTCGCGCCGTACGCGTTGATGCTGGTCGTGCTGCTCGTGCGGCCTTACGGGCTGTTCGGCGGCAAGGAGGTGGAGCGGCTGTGAAGGGTCGTCCGGAGCTGTACACCTCTTATGCGCAGGACATGGCGTTCCTCAACACGCGCCCCAAGCGGGCGTGGACGGGGTCGTTGGTGGTGGTGGCGCTGCTGGTGCCGTTCGCCATCACCGACGACCTGCTGATGCTGCTGGCCACCGGGTTCGTGGCGGCGATCGGCGCGATCGGGTTGAACATCGCGACCGGGTACGCGGGGCAGGTGTCGTTGGGGCACGCGTTCTTCCTCGCCATCGGCGCGTACACGGGCGCGGCGCTGTCCGGCGACCCGGACGGGCGGGTGCTCGGGCTCGGCGTGACGTCGCTGCCCGTGTGGCTGCTGGCGTCCGGGCTGGTGGCGGGGCTGGCGGGGCTGGTCGTGGCGCCGATCGCGGTCCGGTTGCGGGGGCTGTACCTGGCGGTCGTGACGCTGGGGCTGGTCTTCCTCGGCGAGCACGTGTTCCGCGAGTGGACGTCGTTGACCGGCGGTCCGGGCGTGGGCAGGCCGGCGGCGGTGCCCGAGCTGTTCGGCGTGCGGCTGGACCGGCCGTCGGAGTTCTTCAGCGGGCCGCAGCAGCTGTACCTGCTGATGTTCGTGCTGCTGGTGATCTTCGCGGTGCTCGCGCGCAACCTGGTGCGGTCCCGGATCGGGCGGGCGTTCGCGGCGGTGCGGGACCGGGACCTCGCGGCGGCCGTGATCGGCGTCGACCTGACCCGGTACAAGGCGCTGGCGTTCGCCGTGTCGTCGTTCTACGCCGGGGTGGCGGGCTCGTTGTTGTTCGTGGTCAACGGGTTCTTCGACCCCGGCTCGTTCGGCCTGCTGCTGTCGGTGCAGTACATCGCCATGGTGCTCATCGGCGGCGCGGGCACCATCTCCGGCGCGATCATGGGCGCGCTGTTCATCACGCTGCTGCCGCGCATCACCCGGGAGCTCCCGGCGGTGCTGCCGTTCATCAGCGCGGACGCGACCGGTGCGGTCACGGTGTTCCAGGTCGAGGCGGTCCTGTACGGGCTGCTGATCGTGGTGTTCCTGATCGTGGAGCCACGCGGCTTGTTCGGTATCTGGGTGCGCGTCCGCAACTACTGGCGCACGTGGCCTTTCTCGTACTGAAAGGGTGGATGGGATGGCAAGTCACAGAGCGGTGCTCGCGGTGCTCTCCGTGGTGGCGCTGGCCGCCGTCGCGTGTCGCGGTGGCGACGGCGCGGCACCGCAGGAGGGCAAGGGCGGCATCAAGGTCGACTTCGGCGTCACCGGCGAGCCGTGCCCCGGCACCGGTCACAGTGACCGGGGCTGCATCTACCTCGGGTCGATCTCCGACCTGACCGAGGGGCCGTTCAAGACGCTCTCGGTGCCGATCACCAAGGCGCAGGCGGCGTTCTGGAAGCGCGTCAACGACCAGGGCGGCATCGGCGGCTACGACGTCGACGTGACCACCTACGTCAAGGACAACAAGTACAACCCGCAGATCCACAACCAGGTGTACCAGGAGATCAAGGGCAAGATCCTGGCGCTGGCCCAGACGCTGGGCTCGCCGACGACCGCCGCGATCCTGCCCGACCTGGAGAACTCGCAGATGGTCAGCGTGCCCGCGTCGTGGACGTCGCTGTGGGGCGTGGAGGAGGTCGTGCTCGAGTCCGGCGCGAACTACTGCGTCGAGTCGATGAACTCCGTGGACTACGCGGTGGACAAGCTCGGCGCGAAGAGCGTGATGGCCGTGCACCTGCCCGGTGACTACGGCGACGACGCGGCGGCGGGCGCGAAGATCGCGGCGGAGAAGCGCGGGGTGTCGTTCGCCGCGGCGGTCACCCAGACCGGCCAGGACAACCAGGGCGGCGCGGTCGACGCGGTGCTGGCGGCCAAGCCGGACGTGGTCGTCCTGACCACCGGGCCGACCGACGCGGCGGTGATCATCGGCCAGACGGCGGCGCGCGGGTTCAAGGGCAAGTTCATCGGCACGTCGCCGACCTGGAACCAGGGCCTGATGCAGAGCCCGGCGGCGCCCGCGATCAAGGCGCTGTACCTGCAGTCCGCGCCGTGGAAGGCGTGGGCGACGGACTCGCCGGGGCACAAGGCGATGCGTGACGCCCTGCCGGACGTGACGCCGAACGACGGGTTCACGTCCGGGTGGGTGTGGTCGTACCCGTTGAAGGCGGCGCTGGAGAAGGCGGCCGCGAACAAGGACCTGACCCGGGCCGGGGTGCTGGCGGCGGTGCGCCAGCTGAACTCCGTGGACTACGAGGGCATGCTGCCCAAGGGCGCGGGCAACTTCGCGGGCAACTCGAACGACGCCGCGTTCCGCCAGACCTTGATCTACCGGCCGGACGACCAGGCGGCGACCGGGGTCGGCCTGGTGGAGGACTTCTTCACCGGGCCGACGGCGAAGGACTTCAAGTTCGAGAAGCCCTGCTACACCTGATCGTCGCACTCGTCGGCACCCCGGTCGTCCGCGGCCGGGGTGCCGGCGCGTCCGCGACGCCGTCGCTCAGCCGGCCGGGGACAGGGCCGGGTCCGCCCAGACGCCGACGCGTTCCGGGCCGGGGCAGCGGGCGGTGTCGGCGTCGGGTGGTTCGACGCCGATGGTGAGGCGGGCGGCTCCGGTGACCGGGAGGTCGACCGGGTGTGGCTCGGTGCCGGCGTTGGCGACTTCGCTCACCCGTTGGCCGTCGATCACGATGTAGAAGTCGAGGGGTTTCGTTTCCAATGAATCGTCCGCGATGGCGACCCGGGCGGTGAAGCGGGTGTATTTGCCGTCCAATGCGAACGTGAGTTGCGCCGACGAGCACCAGGCCCCGGTGGCGGAAACGGATTTGGGGTAGGTCACGTTCCGCACCTTCGCGGCGGCGGCGGTCCAGGGGCTCTCGACGTAGGCGTCGTCGATCGAACTGCTGTCGACCGGCGGCAGGTCGGCCAGCCAGGTGACGCCCGGTTGCGCCGGTGCGAAGCTCTCCGGGGTCGGGTCGGTGGTCGGCTCGACCTGCGGTGACGTGGTCCGTGGCGCGGCGACGGGGGTGGTGGGCTCGGCGTCGAAGGCGCTGCCGATGACGATGCCCAACGCCAGCACGGCCACGCCGGCGGCGGACAGCCACGCCACCGTTCCGGTTCTGCGGCGCGCGGGCGCCGTGGTCAAGTCCTGGTCATCCATGTCGGCGACCCCTTCAGGTCCAAGACGTGAGCCGAACTCGAAACAACGCCGATATCACCTCGACTGGCGCCGCACGCTAGCACCGCCCGGTCCGGTGCGGGCCGGAAACGTCAATTCGAGTAGGTTCACGGGATATCCGCACAATTGCGGCGGAAATCGGTGCGCGGCATCCGCGGTGCTGCCCGCAGGGGCAACCGGCGCTGGGTCCGCCGGCGGGCCGCCGGCCCTGACACGGCGCGCGGGCGACAGCGGGGGCGTGATCCACGAGGTCGACGAGGCGCTGAGGCGGTTGGTCCGGGACGACGCGTTGCGCGGCGCGGACGTCGAGGTCGCGTTCGACGCGCCCACGAAGGACTGGGCGGCCCGGCGCAACGCGCCCACCGTCGACGTCTACCTCTACGACATCCGCGAAGACCTCCGCCGCCGGCAGCGCGGCCTGCTCAACGAGTACGACAGACCGTCGCCCTGCCGGGCGGCGGCGTGAAGGTCAGCGACCCGTCCGACCCGTCCGACCCGTCCAACCGGTTCGAGCGCGAGGCGAGCAGCACGGCCGACCGGGTCATGTCCGCGCCCGCTCCGCCCGCGGTGCAACGGGAGGAAGCGCCCGCCGAGGACGACGAGGTGGCGCAGACCTACGTCGTGCCGTCCGCGCAACGGGAAGAGGAAGAAATGGAGAGTCGCCGTTGCGCCACATGCCGTTTCACTTACCGGCGAGGTTCCCACGTTGGGGGTAATGGCTACCGAGAGTGGTTACGGATCGACGTATCACCGCGCCTCCCGCGCCCTCCATAGAGGTAGCGAGCACCGCGGGAGGGTGGAATGGGTCAGACGAGTGGCCGGGCGGTCCTGCAGGTCCACCCGACCAGGCTGTGCAACCTGCGCTGCCTGCACTGCTACTCCAGCTCGGGCCCGGACGTCGCCGAGGCGATCCCGATCCCGGTGCTGTCGGCAGTGGTGGCGGACGCCGCGGCGCTCGGGTACGACGTGCTGAACGTCTCCGGTGGCGAGCCGTTCCTCTACCCGGAACTGCCCGCGCTGCTGCGTGCCGCGCGGGCGGCCGGGATGCGGACGACCGTCACGACCAACGCCGTGGCGTTGACGCAGCGGCGCATCGGGCTGGTGCGCGGCCTGGTCGACCTGGTGGCCGTGTCGCTGGACGGCGACCGCGCCACGCACGACCGGATCCGGGACCAGGAGGGGTGCTTCGAGAAGGCCCTGGCCGGGATCCGCAGGCTCACCGAGGTGGGCATCCCGGTCGGCGTGATCACCACGTTGACCCAGGGGAATGCCACCCAGTTGGGTGACGTCGCACTGGCTGCCGTCCAGTCCGGCGCCCTGCTGCTGCAAGTTCACCCGTTGGAGCCCGAGGGTGCCGCGAACAGGTTGATGGTCGGCGAGCGCCCGGACGCGGTGGAGCTGGCCTACGCGGCGGTGGAGCTGGGCCGCATCGCGGAGGAGCACGGCCTGGCCGTCCAGCTCGACGCCGTGCCGCGCACCATGCTGACGCGCAAACCGGAGGCGTTCATGGCCGCGCCGGTGGACGAGGACCAGCCGCTGGGCGGCTGGCTCACTCCGCTGGTGATCGAGGCGAACGGCGCGGCGGTCCCGGTGTCGTACGGCTTCGACCGGCGCTACGGCCTGGGCAACGTGCAGAACCGCCCACTGGCGGAGCTGGCGCGGTACTGGGACGCGGGGCCGTTCCTGGCCCTGTGCCGGGCCACGTGGCAGCGGCTGGTCGACGGCCGGACCGGGCCGCTGGTGCCGTGGTACGGCCACCTGGTCCGGGCGTCGAGGACGTCCCGACCCGCCACCGCGGGCCGTTGACCGGTCGGAGGGTCAGGGCCTCGGGCGGGTGAGGAGGTCGGGCGCCTCCAGGGTGTTGATCACCCGGTCGGGGGTGACGCCGCACTCCTCGGCCCGCTCGCAGCCGAACGACAGCCAGTCGAGCTGCCCCGGCGCGTGGGCGTCGCTGTCGATCGAGAACGCGCACCCCAGCTCCACCGCCAGCCGCAGCAGCCTGCCGGGCGGGTCGCGGCGCTCCGGCCGCGAGTTGATCTCCACCGCGGTGCCGTGCTCGGCGCACGCCGAGAACACCGCCTCCGCGTCGAACGTCGACTCCGGCCGGCCCTTGCCGACCACCAGCCGTCCCGTGCAGTGGCCGAGCACGTCGACGTGCGGGTTCGACACCGCGGCCACCATGCGCCGGGTCATCTCCGGCGCGGCCATCCGCAGCTTCGAGTGCACGCTGGCGACCACGACGTCCAGCCGCTCCAGCAGGTCGGGCCGCTGGTCGAGCGAGCCGTCGTCGAGGATGTCGACCTCGATGCCGGTCAGGATCCGGAACGGCGCCAGCTCGGCGTTCAGCTCCGCCACCACGTCCAACTGCCGCAGCAGCCGGTCCGCGGACAGCCCGTTGGCGACCGTGAGCCGGGGCGAGTGGTCGGTCAGCACCACCCAGGAGTGCCCGAGGCCGCGTGCCGTCTCGGCCATCTCGCGGATCGGGCTGCCCCCGTCGGACCAGTCGGAGTGCGTGTGGCAGTCGCCCTTCAGCAGCGCGCGCAGCGCCTGCCCGCCCACCACGGGCTCGCGGAACCGGCTCAGGTAGGTCGGCTCACGCCCGGCCACGGCGTCCGCGACCACCCCGGCGGTGGCCTTGCCGATGCCGGGCAGGTCGGTCAACGTGCCCGCCGCGACCCGGCGCTCCAGCTCGCCGTCCGGCAGCGCCGCCACCACCTCCGCGGCCTTGCGGAACGCCCGGACCCGGTACGTGGGTTCACCGGCGCGCTCCAGTTGGAACGCCACCTGCCGCAGTGCCCAGAGTGGATCCACACCCCATGTCTACCCCGCTGGGCGCGTCGATGCGCGTCGGTAGCGGTGTGCGGGCGGTGCGTCTTGGTGCGCGTCGGTGTGTCGGTGCGTGTTGGTGGCGGTGTGCGGGCGGTGCGAGGAGAAGAGGTGTGAGGCGGAGAGGTGTGAGGCGGAGAGTTCTCGACTTGGCGGCGGTGCGGGCGAAACGCTTGCGGCTGCCCGTGCGCGGAACCGAGGATGTGCGCCATGTCCCCACGTGCCGGCACGGTCGGGTCGCGGCGCAGGCCCAGCAAGGGCGACCTCACCTCGCAGGCGATCCTCGACACCGCCGAACGGCTCCTGCAGACGCGTCCCCTGGACGACATCGCCGTCGACGAGCTGGCTTCGGGCGCGGGCATCTCGCGGTCGACCTTCTACTTCCACTTCGCGTCCCGGGAAGCCGTGCTGCACGCGCTGGCGGGCGGCGTCCTCGACGCCCTCTACGAGGCGGCGTCGTCGTGGCTGCGGCGCGGCAGCGAGCCGCCCGAGGACTCGATCCGGCGCGCATTGGGCGCGAGCCTGGCCCTGTGGCGCGAGCACGGCCCGGTGCTGCGAGCCGCCGTCCGGGCCCGTGACACCGATCCGTTGATGCGCGAGTTCTGGACCGGTGTCGCCCGCCGGTTCGTCGACGCGACCGCGTCGCAGATCGACCTCGAGCGGGCGGCGGGCGTCGCGCCACCGGGCCCGGACGCCAAGTCGCTGGCGGCGGTCCTGGTGGCGATGAACGAGCAGGCCTTCCTGAGCCGCTCCCGGTCCCGCCGCTCGACGGCCCGGGACCGGGAGCTGGTCGACACCCTGACCTGCGTCTGGCTGCGATCGGTCTACGGGCTGTCGTAGGTGGCGGCCTCTCAGCGGAACCAGGTGCCGTCGGGCGCTCGGCGGTAGCCCACGGCGCGGTAGACGGAGTCCACAAGGGACTGTCCGCGCGCGTTGACGCCCAGGCCCGGCCCCATCTGCGTCATCGCGTACCCGAACGACAGGCGCGCACCGGGGTCGGCGAAACCGAGCGAGCCGCCCATCCCGGAGTGTCCGAACGCGTCCTCCGACATGGCCACGCCGCGCTCCACGGCGGGCAGGTGCAGGTTGGCCGCCGACTTCATGAACCCCAGCGAGAACCGGGTCGGCGCGAGCAGCATCTCGTCGAACCCGGCCGACACGACCCCCGACATGACCGGGACCTGCGCCTCGTCCACCAGCCGCACCCCGTTGTACTCGCCGCCCAGCGCCAGCGGCCGGTACAGCTGGGCCAGGCCGCGCGCGTTGCTCATCCCGCCGACCGCGCCGTACTGCGCCGCGTGCGCCTCACGCGTGTCGGACGCCGCCACGTACCCGCCGGAGTTGCCCAGCAGCAGCCCCTGCATCGACTCCGGCTCGGTCATCCCCGTCACGTACACGCTCGGTGGCGCCTCGTCGCGCGCGGCCGGGATGGTCCGCGCGACCAGCGGCTCCAGGTCCTCGGGCAGCGTGAGCCAGAAGTCCAGCCCCAGCGGCCCGGACACCTCCTTCTCGAAGAACTCGGCCAGCGGCGTCCCGGACACCCGCCGGACCACCTCGCCGACCAGGTGCCCGAACGTCAGCGCGTGGTAGCCGTGCCGGGTGCCGGGCGCCCAGAACGGCTCCTGCCGGGCGAGCAGGCCGGTCATCAGCTCCCAGTCGAGCATCCCGCCCGGCGGCACGGGTTCGCGCACGGCGGTCAGGCCGGCCTGGTGCGCCAGCAGGTGCCGCACCAGGGTGGCGGCCTTGCCGTGCTGCCCGAACTCCGGCCAGTACTCGGCGACCGGCGCGTCCAGGTCCAGTTCGCCCCGTGACGCCAGCACGTGCGCGCACAGCGCCGTCGCGCCCTTGGTGCACGACCACACGTGCGTGATCGTGTCCTCGCTCCACGCCCGCCCACCGGCGTCGCCACCCCACAGGTCGACCACAGTCTCGCCGTCGACCGTCACGTGCACGCCCGCGCCGACCTCGCCGCGCTCGGCGAAGTTGCGCTCGAACTCGGTGCGGACCTCGGCGAACTCGTCCGCGCAGGTGCCCTCGACCGTCATCGACCCTCCAGGTGCGGCAGTTGTCTGCCGCCATGCCACCACCGTGAGCCACGCCACGTGAGTAGGGATTCCTCAGTCGGTAGGGTGGTGTGCCCAACGAGGGGAGGTCGCCCTTGTCGCCTTTCTTCGGTCGGGAGGCCGAGTTGGCGGCCGTGTTCGAGGCGGTCGAGAGGGTGCCCGCGGCCGGGTTGGTGGCGGTCGTGGTGTCGGGTGAGCCGGGGATCGGCAAGTCCAGCCTGTTGGCCGAGGTGTGCCGTCGGTTGCGGGAGCGCGGGTGCGCGGTGGCGGCTGCCGAGTCGGACGACGTGAGCAGGCGGATCCCGTACGCGGCGGTGGCGACGGCGTTGCGGTCGGTGTCGGCGGGTGGAGCGGTGTTGGCTCGCGGAGTGGGGCCGGCGGGTGGAGCGGTGCGGGCGGCGTTGGAGGCGTTGGAGCTCACCCCCGGGCAGGACGCGTCCTGGTTCGGGCGGTCCTGCGAGTTGGTGGCGCGGGTGTTGACGGGACTCGCCGCCGAACGGCCCGCGGCGCTGGTGCTGGACGACGTCGACCAGGTGGACGACGATTCCCTGGCCATGCTGGCAGTGGTGCTGCGCCGGGTCACGGCCGCGCCGCTGGTGCTGATCACGGCGGTGCGCGAGCACCACCGCAACCCCGGTGTCGAGGAGCTGCTGGACCGCGTCGAACGGCACGCGGACGTGGTGCGGGTGCGGCTGGCGCCGTTGAGCGGCGGTGACGTGGCGCGGATCGTGGAGACCGTGCTGGGCACGCCGGTGGACGACGGCCTGGCCCACGAGGTGCACCAGCGGGCGGACGGCAACCCGTTCTTCGCGGTGGAGATCGCCCGGTCGCTGCGCGAGCTGGACCTGGTGGCGGTGGACGGCGACCGGGCGCGGCTGACCGTGTCACCCTCGGCGATCCGGCTGACCAGGCGCGAGGCGGTGCTGCGACGGGTCGCGCCGCTGGACCGGGACACCCGGGCGGTCGCGCGGGCGGTGTCGATCTTCCGACGGGTGCGGCTGGACCAGATCGGGCTGCTGGCGCGGGTGTCGTCGCTGCCCGAGGAGACCGTGGTGGACGCGTTCGACGGGCTGCTGCGCGCGCACATCGTGGTGCGGGACGAGAATCGGGGGTACCGGTTCTCGCACGCGCTGGTCGGGGAGGCGCTGTACCAGGAGATCGGGCCGGCCCAGCGCCGCCACCTGCACAGCCTCATCAGCGCCCGGCTCCTGGACGACCGCGAGCGCGGCCTGGCGGTGGACGAGCTGGAGCTGGCCTGGCACCTGGCCGAGTCCGCGCCGCCGGGCGACCTGCGTGCCGTCCGGGTGATGGCGCAGGCCGCGGCGGCGAACCGCACGACCGCCCCGGAGACGGCGGCGGCGTTGTGCGCGCGGGCGCTGGAGCTGCTGCCGGTGACGGCGCCGGAGCGGGCCGGGTTGCTGGCCTCGCAGTGCCGGGCGTTGGCGCACGCGTCGCGGCCCGGGGCGGCGATCGGGCCCGGGCTCGCGGCGTTGGCGGAGCTGCCGGCCGGGGTGGAGCGGTCGCGGTGCGCGGTGGTGGTGCTGACCGGCATGTTCCTGGTCGGGCGGTTCGCGGAGGCGTTGCGGCTGGCGGACGCGGAGGTGCGGGGTGGGGACGCGCCGGCGGCGTTGCACGCGCAGCGCGCGTTGTTGTTGGTGTTCACCGGGCGTCACGCGGAGGCGTTGGCCGAGACCGAGCGCATCGAGGCCATGCCGTTGACGTCGGCGGCGGAAGGCGTGGTGGTGTTCGACCGGCTGGCGGTCGTCACGTCGATGCTGTTCCGGCAGGACAAGACGGTCGAGTACGCCAACCGGTCGTTGGCGGCGGCGGACGGTCAGCCGGGGTTGGAGTTGCAGGCGCTGGCGGTGGGTGCGTCGACCGGGGCGTTGGCAGGGTTGGTGCACGACGCGTCGTGGCGGCTGCGGCGGGCGGAGGAGCTGCGGGAACGGGCCGGAGGCCACGCGTTCCGGGGTGAGCTGGAGATGGCGCGGGTGGCGCTGGACTGGTTCGGCGGTGCGTGGGACGAGTGCTTGGAGCGCGTGGGGCGGGCCGCGGCGGAGCTGGAGTCGCGGCAGGAGCTGATGATGCTCGACGGGCTGCGCGCGATCGAGCTGGAGGTGCGGACCTGGCGGGGTGAGCTGGACGTGGCGGCGCGGCTGGCCGCCCTGGGGGTGCCGGACAGCCCGAACATGTCGAGGCTGCACGCGTTGGCGATGGCGGGGTACCTGTCGGCGCGAGGGGACGTGGAGGGCGCGCGGCGGGTGCTGGTGGAGGCGGTCGACGACGACGGCATGTCGGCGTACAGCTGCGTGTTGCTGGGCCGGTTGGTCGAGGTGGAGCTCGGGTGCGGGCGGGTGGCGGAGGCGCGGCGGGTGGTGGGGAGGTTGTGGGAGGTGGCGGCCGATCGGGTCGGGCCGTGGACGCGGACGACCGTTCGGCGGGTGATCGGGGTGGTGGAGCGGGACGGCGCGGAGTTGCGGGAGGCGGTGCGGGAGGCGGAGGCGGCCGGGCTGGTGTTCGAGAAGGCGCGGGCGCAGTTGGAGTTGGGGTGGGTGGAGGCGGGGGTGGAGGGGTTGTTGGAGGCGTTCGCGGTGTTCCAGAGGGTGGGGGCGCACGGGTTGAGGAGGCAGGCCGGTGCGCGGTTGAAGGAGTTGGGGGCGAAGGTGCCGCGGGCGCGGGGGAGGGCTGCCGGGGTGTTGACGGCGGCGGAGGAGAACGTCGCGCGGCTGGTGCAGCAGGGGATGCGGAACCGGGACATCGCGGCGGCGTTGCACTACAGCCCGCGCACGATCGAGGTGTACCTGTCGCGGATCTACGCGAAGTTGCGGGTGTCGTCGCGGTTGGAGTTGGCGCGGGTGCTGGACGGGCGGGCTTAGTTGTTGTGGTGTCCGGACTCAGAGTGGTGGGGTGGGGTGGGGTTGGGTGAAGGTCCAGCTCAGGTCCGGCTTGATAGAACAGCTCAGGTCCGGCTCGATGTGACAGCTCAGGTCCGGCTCGATGTGACATGGGGCCCTTACGGGCACCCCAGGCAGGCCGTAGCCGGCAGGCCCGGCGGGGAAAAGCGTCCCGCCAAGCCTGCCGGCTCCGACCAGCCTAAGGCGCCCGAACCCATGTCAAATCGGGCCTAGGCGGTGATGCGACGGGTCCGTTGTGGCAAGGAGGGGTATGCGCACGGCGTTTACGACGTGTCCGTTGTGCGAGGCGACCTGTGGTCTGGAGTTGACGATCGAGGGGGAGCGGATCACGGCGGTTCGTGGGGATCGGCAGGATGCGTTCAGTGGTGGGTTCCTGTGTCCCAAGGGTGCGTCGTTGGGGGCGTTGGACGCTGATCCCGATCGGTTGCGGGAGCCTGTGGTCCGGCGTGGTGATGGGTTCGAGGCGGTGTCGTGGGGTGAGGCGTTCGCGCTGGTCGACAAGCGGTTGAGGGTGGTGGTCGAGGAGTTCGGTCGGGATTCGGTGGCGTTGTACCTGGGGAATCCGACGGTGCATTCTTTGGCCGGTGGGTTGTACGCGGGGGTGTTGCGGAAGGCGTTGGGGTCGCGGAATTTCTATACGGCGGCGACGGTTGACCAGATGCCGAAGCACGTGTCGTCGGGGTTGCTCTTCGGTGGTATTTACTCGATTCCGGTGCCGGATGTCGATCGGACGGATTTTCTGCTGTTGTTGGGGGCGGATCCGTTTTCGTCCAACGGCAGTCTGTGGACCGTGCCGGACGCGCCGGGGCGGTTGAAGGCGTTGCGGCGGCGTGGTGGGGCGTTCGTGGTGGTCGATCCGCGTCGCAGTCGCACGGCGGCGGCCGCGGATCGGCACCTGGCGATCGTGCCGGGTACGGACGTGTTCCTGCTGCTGGCCATGGTGAACGAGTTGTTCGCCGCGTCGTTGGTCGATCTGGGGGACCTGGCGCCGCACGTGGTCGGGGTGGACGAGGTGCGGGAGTTGAGCTTGCCGTTCACGCCGGAGGCGGTGGCCGACAGGTGTGGGATCGGGGCCGGTGAGATCCGGGCGTTGACGCATCGGTTGGCGGCGGCGCCGCGGGCGGCTGTTTACGGGCGGCTCGGCACCACGACGGTGGAGTTCGGCACGGTCGCGAGTTGGTTGGTCGACGTGCTGAACGTGCTGACCGGGAACCTGGACCGGCCCGGTGGGGCGATGTTCCCGATGCCCGCTCATGCCCGGCGTGGTACTGGGACGGGCAAGGGTTTCGTCACCGGGCGGTGGCGCAGTCGGGTTCGGGGGTTGCCCGAGGTGGCGGGGGAGTTGCCCGTGGTCACGTTGGCCGACGAGATCGAGACGCCTGGTGAGGGGCAGGTCCGGGCGTTGGTGACGGTGGCGGGGAATCCGGCGCTGTCGGTGCCGAACTCCGCGCGGCTGGACGCTGCTCTGTCCACTGTGGACTTCATGGTGTCGGTTGATCCCTACCTGAACGAGACGACGCGGCACGCCGACGTGATCCTGCCGCCACCGCCGCCGAGCAGGCGCGCGCACTACGACCTGGCGTTCCTCTCGTTCACGGTGCGGAACGTGGCCAAGTACTCGCGGGCCGCCGTGCCGCCGGGGCCCGGTGAGGTGGACGAGGGCGAGATCCTGTTGCGGCTGACCGGGATCCTGGCCGGGCTCGGACCGGAGGCCGACCTCGACGCGCTGGTGGGGCTCTCGGGGGAGTCGGAGTACAGCCGTGAGGAACGGTTGCTGGACGCGCGGTTGCGGTCGGGGCCGTACGGGTTGTCCCTGGCCGACCTGCTGGACCGGCCGCACGGGGTGGACCTGGGGCCGTTGACCAGTCGGGTACCGGAAGTGCTGCGCACGCCGTCCGGGCGGATCGAGCTGTGCCCGGAGCCGATCGCGGCGGACGTGCCGCGGGTGCTGGCGGCGTTGCGGACGCCCGTCGACGGGCTGGTGCTGGTCGGGCGGCGGCACCTGAGGTCGAACAACTCGTGGTTGCACAACGTGCCCGCGCTGGTGAAGGGCAAGCAGTTGTGCACGTTGCTGGTGAACCCGGACGACGCGGCGCGGCTCGGCCTGCAGGACGGCGGCACGGCGCGGGTGGCGTCACGGGTCGGCGAGGTCGAGGCGACCGTGGAGGTCAGCGCCGACATGACCGCCGGCGTGGTCAGCCTGCCGCACGGCTGGGGGCACGACCGGCCGGGCACGCGGCTCGCCACCGCCCGCGCCCACCCCGGCGTCAACGTCAACCTGCTCACCGACGACCTGGCCGTGGACCCGCTGTCCGGCACCGCCGTGCTGAACGGCGTCCACGTGCGCGTCACCCCTTCCGCAGCCCAGTGAGGAGCACCTCCATGCCCGTGACCACGGCGCGCGTCATCGCCGACCTGCCCTTCGTGGCCGCCCAGGCGCACGACGACCGGGTGGCGTGGCGCCACCTGCGCGACGGGCAGTGGCACGACGTGACGTTCACCGAGGCCGCCGAGTGGGTCATGGAGCTGGCGTCCGGGCTGGTGCACCTGGGCGTGCGGCCCGGGGAGCGGGTGTGCGTGCTGGCGGACACCCGGGTCGAGTGGTCGGCGGTGGAGCTCGCGGTGCTCGCGGCGGGCGGGATCGTGGTGCCCATCTACCCCTCCAGCGCGCCGGAGGAGTGCGCGTGGATCATCGGCGACTCGGGCGCGGTGCTCGTGGTCGCGGAGAACGACGCGCAGCGGGACAAGGTCGAGTCGATCCGCGAGCGGGTGCCCGCGTTGCGGGACGTGATCGTCATCGAGGGCGGCGGGCTGGACGAGCTGCGGTCGCAGGGGCGCACGTCGCCGGTGCCGGGCGAGCTGGACGACCGCCGGGCCGCGATCGACCCGGACGACCCGACCGTGATCATCTACACCTCCGGGACGACGGGCCCGCCCAAGGGCTGCGTGCTGACCAACCGGAACTGGCTGACCATGTGCCGGCTGAGCGAGGAGCTGTCGTACGTCCTGCCGGACGACGTGGCGTACCTGTTCCTGCCGCTGGCGCACGTGTTCGCGCAGATCGTGCACCTGGGGGCGCTGTACACGGGGCACGCGGTGGCGTTCTACGGCGGTGACACGTCCAAGGTCGTGGCCGAGCTGGCGCAGGTGCGGCCGACGTTCCTGCCGTCCGTGCCCAGGATCTTCGAGAAGATCTACACCGCCGCCACGGCGGGCGTGCCGGAGGAGCGGTTGCGGCAGGCGGTGGGCGTCGGGTTGGCGGTGCGGCGGTCGCGGGCCGCCGGTCAGCCGTTGCCCGCCGACCTGACCGCCGCGTTCGAGCAGGTGGAGCCGTTGTTCGCGCGCGTGCGGGCCATCTTCGGCGGCAGGCTGCGGCTGGCGCTGTCCGGCGCCGCCCCCATCTCGGTCGAGGTGCTGGAGTTCTTCTCCGCCGCCGGCGTGCCCGTGCTGGAGGGGTACGGCATGAGCGAGTCCACCGGCGTCGGCACAGTGAACACGGTGGCGCGGCACAAGCTCGGCTCGGTCGGCGCGTTCGGGGTGGCCGGCCTGCAGCTGAAGATCGCCGACGACGGCGAGATCCTGATGCAGGGGCCGCACGTGTTCGCGGGCTACTGGAACAACCCCGCCGCCACCGCCGAGGTGCTGACCGACGGCTGGCTGCACACGGGTGACCTGGGCGAGATCGACGAGGACGGCTTCGTCACCATCACGGGCCGCAAGAAGGACATCATCATCACCGCCGGTGGCAAGAACATCGCCCCCGCGAACGTCGAGAACCAGCTCCGCCAGTCCCGCTGGATCTCGCACGCCGTGGTCTACGGCGACCTCAAGCCGTACCTGGTCGCGCTGATCACCCTCGACCCGGACGAGATCGTCCCGTGGGCGAAGGCGCAGGGCCTGCCGACGGACCTGCCCACCCTGGCCCGGACGCCGGAGGTCCAGGCCCTGGTGCAGGACGTCGTGGACGAGGCGAACTCCCACTTCGCGCACGTCGCGCAGGTCAAGCGCTTCACCGTCCTGGACCGCGACCTGAGCCAGGACGCCGGCGAGCTGACCCCGACGCTGAAGGTCAAGCGCAAGGTCGTCCACTCCACCCACGCGGCGCGGTACGACCAGCTCTACCGCTGATCCCCGGTTGCAAAGGTAGCTTTGCAACGCTACCTTTGCACCATGGTCGCACCGCGTGAGATCTCCGACGTCGACGAACTGCGCACGTTGGCGCACCCGTTGCGCCAACGCATCCTGCGCCACCTCGGGCAGCACGGTCCGGCGACGGCCAGCATCCTCGGCAAGGCGCTGGGCGAGAGCAGCGGCGCGACCAGCTACCACCTCCGGATGCTGGCCAAGCACGCCTTCGTGGAGGAGGTGCCCGAGCGCGCGCACGGCCGGGAGCGGTGGTGGCGCGCGCCCGTGCAGGACCTCCGCTCACCGCGCGCGCCGCAGGACCCGGAGATGCGCGCCCTCGTGGAGCAGCTCAACCAGCTCAAGCTCGCGGCCGACCAGGAGCTGTTCGCGAGCTTCCTGCAACGGCGGTCGGAGCTGGAAGGCGAGTGGGCCGACGCGCTGCCGTACTCGCGCGGCTCGATCCGGGTGACGTTGCCCGAGCTGCACGAGTTCTTCGACGAGTACATGACCCTGCTCAAGCGCTACCAACGACCGGCCGGGGAGACGCCCGCGGACGCGCGGCACGTCGCCGTGCGCTTCTTCGCCTTCCCCGTGCCCGGAACACCGCACGACGAGCGTCCGTGACAGGCCTGGGCCGCCGAGCTGGCACTCGGCGGCCCAGGGAGCGGAAGCCCGCGGCACCACGCCGGATCCGGCGTGTTCCTCGTACCCACGAACCTCCTCCGGAAGGAGAGCACCCGTGCTCCCCGAACGCAACTCGCCCTTTCGTCGTGCCCTCAACCGGCTGCTCGCGGCGCTGGCCGTCGGCGTGGCGCTCGCCGCGCTGTCGCCGCCTGCCCACGCGGACCAGGCCCTGACCGAGCAGGACATCACGTTCTCGAGCGGTGATCTCACGCTGCACGGCACCGTGATCGCCCCGGCGACGGGCACCGGGCACCCCGCCGTGGTGATGGTGCACGGCTCGGGCCGGGTGACGCGGGACGGCTACCGGCAGGAGGCCGAGGCGTTCGCGCGGGCCGGCATCGTCACGCTCATCTACGACAAGCGGCCGAAGCGGTCCAAGTCCGACGTCGACTTCGCCCTCCTCGCCGACGACGCGCTGGCCGCGTCACGGGCGCTGCGGGCCCACCCGGGCGTCGACCCGGCCCGGACCGGCCTGTGGGGCGTCAGCGAGGGCGGCTGGGTGGCGCCGATCGCGGCGGCAGGCTCGACCGACGTGGCGTTCGTGGTCACGGTCGGCGCGCCCGGCGTCGCGCCCGAGCGCCAGCAGTCGTGGAACCTCGCCAACCGGCTCGACGCCGCCGGTGTGTCCGGCTCCCTCGTGGACACCGTCTCCCGTACCACGCTGGGGCTGCTCGTCGGCGCGGGGCTGTTCCCCGAGTCCGGCTACGACCCCGCGCCGGTGCTGGCGCGGGTCACCCAACCGGTGCTCGCCCTGTGGGGTGATCTCGACCGGGTGATCCCGGGAGCCGAGAGCATGCGCGTGTTCCGGGAGTCGCTCGATCGGGGCGGCAACCGCCACTACGCGCTGCGGGCCGTGCCCGGCGCCGACCACACGATGCGCCGGTCGCCGGACGGCTTCCAGCGCGGCGACGAGATCTCCCCGGCCTACCTGGAGCAGGTCACCACCTGGGTCAACGGCACCCGCACGGGCACCGCGGACGTGGGCGCGCCGCCGCAGCAGGCGCGGCAGAGCGCGCCGGTCGAGGCCGGGTCACCGGTGGTGCAGCTCGTCGTGGCCGCACTGCTGGTGGTGGCGTTCGCCGGGTACGGGGTGCGGGCGGTGTTCCGCCGTCGGACGGGGGCGCGGTCGGCGTCGGCGCGGGTGCTCGCGACCACCGGCCTGCTGAGCGTGCTCGGCCTGCTCGGCTACCTCGGCTACCTCGCGTCCAGCGGCGCCAAGAGCCTCGGCGTGGTGGTGCTGGGCCGTCCGCTGCCGTGGCTCGCGCTCCAGCTCCTCGCGGTGGCGGTGGTGGCGGCCACGGTCGTGACCGTGGTGAAGGCGCGGGCGAAGCCGGACCGCGTGGTGCACCTGCTGATCGCCGGTGGCGTGCTGTTCGTGCCGTGGGCCGTCCACTGGGGACTGCTGCTGCCGTGACCGTCAGCGGGCGACGGCGATCCCGCGCTCCACGTGCGACAGCTTCTCGGGGTTGCGCATGAAGTACAGGCCCGTGACGACGCCGTCCTCGACCCGTGCCGTGACGACGCCGTCGAGCTCGCCGTCCATCCGCAGGAGCAGCGCCGGACCACCGTTGAGCTGCACCGGCTCGGTCGTCGTCCGCGCGCCGACGACGTCCCAGCGGGCGGCCAGGAAGCGGGCCAGCTTCTCCGCGCCCACGATCGGCTTGCGCGCCGCCTGCTTGAGCCCGCCGGCGTCGCTCAGCACGACCACGTCCGGCGCGAGGACGTCGAGCAGGGTTTGCAGGTCGCCCGTCTCCACGGCGAGCTGGAACGCCGAGAGCGCGGCCCGCGTCTCGTCCGGGGACGCGGCGCCGCGCGGCCGTCGGGCGGCGACGTGGGCGCGGGCCCGGTGGGCGATCTGGCGGACGGCGGCCGGGTTCTTGTCGACGGCCTCGGCGATCTCGTCGTAGCCGAGGTCGAACACGTCCCGCAGCACGAACACCGCCCGCTCGGTCGGCGCCAAGGTCTCCAGCACGAGCAGCACGGCCGTCGAGAGGCTGTCGGCCAGCTCGACGTCCTCCGCCACGTCGGGCGAGGTCAGCAGCGGCTCGGGCAGCCACGGGCCGACGTAGGACTCCTTGCGCCGGCCCAGCGCCCGCAGCCGGTTCAGCGCCTGGCGGGTGGCGATCCGGACCAGGTACGCGCTCTGGTCGCGCACCTCGGCGAGGTCGACGCCGATCCACCGCAGCCAGGTCTCCTGGACGACGTCCTCGGCGTCGGCCGCCGAGCCGAGCATCTGGTAGGCCACCGTGAACAACAGGTTGCGGTGCGCGATGAACGCCTCCGTGGCGCGGCCGTCCTCGTTCACGCGCGTGCCGTCCACGGTGGCTCCCGTCCTCCGCGCCACCCGACCCGCGCCTTGTAACGCGCGTCACGCGGCCTGCCTGTCACAGGGCTCGGAACACCGGCGTCTCGTGGTCGACAAGCCCGCCCGACCAGGAGGAACGCCATGAACCTCGCACTGTGGATCGTCACCGGCGTGCTCGCCGCCGCCTACTTCGTCGGCGGCGGCAGCAAGCTGGTGCTGCCCAAGCAGAAGATAGCCGCTGCCGGGCACAGCGCGGCGTGGACCGAGGACTGGAGCGCCGGCGGCATCAAGGCCATCGGCGCCCTGGAGGTGCTGGGCGCGGTCGGCCTGGTCCTGCCCGCCGTGCTCGACATCGCGCCGGTCCTCGTGCCGGTGGCCGCCATCGGCCTGATGATCATCATGGTCGGCGCGGCGGTCGTCCGGGTCCGCCGGCAGGAGTTCGCCCTGGTGGTGGTGGACCTGGTCTACCTGGTCCTGCTGGCGTTCGTGGTGTGGGGCCGCTTCGTCGCCGAGCCGTTCACCGGCTGACCGCGCGGGATCCCCCACGGCGTTGAACCGAACGTCCCACGGGTCCGTGTCAGGGGTGCCAGTCGCCGGTCGAGGAGGTCCCCGCCGATGTACACCACCCGCCGCAACCCGTCACCGCTCGGAGCACGTCCGGGCGCGAGCTGATCGAGAAGAGATGCGCGATCCGATCCTCGAACGCGCGCTGCGCCAGGTCCGCGCGGAGAAGGCGCGTGACCGCAGACGCCGCGGTGGCGTCGTCACGGTGCTGGGCGCCGTGCTCGCCGCCGCGGTGCTGGCCGGGGGCGTCCAGCTCGGCCGGCACAGCGTGCCCGGGGAACGGGTCCTGGCCGCCACCACGGCCGACGGCGTGCGGCTGACCGCGACGGTCACCCCCGCCGACGGCTGGGTGCGGCTGCGCGCGGTGGTCGACGGGGTGGGGGCGGGCGAGCGGTGCCGGCTCGTGGTCACCGATGGCCGTGGACGCCGTTACGCGGCCGGTGGGTGGGTCGCCTCGCGGCTCGGGGACAACGCCCTGGCCGGGGCCGTCGTGGTCGCACCGGACGAGGTCGCCGCGATCAGCGTCGTCACGGAGGACGGTCGCGTGCTGATCACCTCGGGCGGACCGCCGTCGTGACGCGGTGACCGGTCCGCTCGGGCGGGGTCGGGTCTGTCTGTTCGGGCGGGGTCGGGTCTGCTCGGGCGGGGTCGGGTCTGTTCGGGCGGTCCGGTCCGTTCGCCGCTCGGTCGTCGTGGTCGGGCGAATAAGCTGTGGGCGTGAGGTGGTCGCCGCTGCTGCTGGTGCTCGTGCTGGCGGCCGGCTGCGCGGACGCCCGCACCGTGGCCATCGGCGACGTGCCGGTGGCGGTCGAGTCGGTCACCACCACCCAGGACGCGTCGACCGGCACGTTCCGCGTCGACTGCGGGCGCAACGAGTCCCGCCACCTCAACGCCGACAACATGGTCATCGCGCCCGGTCAGCCGTTCGGCGCGCACCACACCCACGAGTACGTCGGCAACCTGAGCACCTACGCGGGTTCCACCGACGAGTCGCTGGCCGCCGCCGCGACCACCTGCCCGGCCGGCGACCGGTCCACCTACTACTGGCCGGTGCTGCGGCTGACCGACCGCACCGGGCACGACGAGCACCAGCCGGGCGGAGGAGCGCACGGCAACACCGGCGAGGTGCTGCCGCCGTCGAGCGTGGAGATCACGTTCACCGGCAGCCCGGTCAGCCGGGTCGTGCCGATGCCGAGGTTCCTGCGCGTGATCACCGGCGACCCGGCGGCGCTGACCACCAGCCGCGGCCGGGCCCGGTGGAGCTGCACCGGGTTCGAGGACCGGCACACCGACCGCTACCCGAGGTGCGCCCCCGGCGGCGCGGTGCTGCGCACGTTCGACTTCCCGAGCTGCTGGGACGGCCGCAACAACGACAGCCCGAGCCACCGCGCGCACGTCGAGTTCCCCGGCTCGAACGGGGTCTGCCGGCCGGGCACGTTCCCGGTGCCGAAGCTGCGCGTGCGGGTCGCGTACGACGTGCCCGCCGGGCGGCCGTACGCGATCGACAGCTTCCCCGAGCAGCGGCACGACCCGCGCACCGACCACGCGATGTTCGTCAACGCCATGCCGATCGAGCTGATGGACCACGTCACGACCTGCCTGAACACCGGCCAGACCTGCTCCTGGTGAATTCGCCCGCATCCCGGTGAACCGAACGCGCTCGGCATCCGTGTCCGGGGAGGGAGTCGACGAGAGGAGTGGGCGGATGGCGGCTCTGTGGTCCCGGAAACGGGAGGCCGCGGCCGACGAGGCACTGATCCGATCCCTCTACGAGGAGCACGGTCGGGCGCTGCTCGCGTACGCGACGCGGTTGACCGGTGATCGGGCGGCGGCCGAGGACGTCGTCCAGGAAACCCTCGTGCGCGCCTGGCGCCACCCGGACGCCCTCGTCAACGGCAAGGGGTCGGTCCGCGGCTGGCTGCTCACGGTGGCGCGCAACATCGTCACGGACCGGTTCCGGGCGAAGGCGGCCCGGCCGCAGGAGGTGGCCGAGGCGCCGGCGACCCCGCCGGTGCAGCGGGACCACGCCGATGCCGTGGTGGACTCGGTCGTCGTGCTGGAAGCCCTGGACCGGCTGTCGTCCGACCACCGCGACGTGCTGATGGAGATCTACTTCCGCGGTCGGAGCGTGACCGAGGCGGCCGAGGCGTTAGGGGTGCCGCCGGGCACGGTGAAATCGAGATCCCACTACGCGCTGCGGGCGTTGAGAGAGGCGTTCGTCGAACAGGTCGGGCAAGTCGGGCAACAGGTCGCGCTGAAGGGGGTGGCCGGATGACCACCAACCACGATCCACAGCTGCTCGGCGCCTACGCGCTGGGCGTGCTCGACGAGCGGGAGGCGCGTGCCGTGGAGGACCACCTGGCGTCCTGCCCGCCGTGCCGCGCCGAGCTGGCCGAGTTGCGGGCGATGGAGGAGGCCATGGGGGACGTGCCCGCCGAGGCGTTGCTCGACGGTCCGCCCGAGGGCGGCGACCTGCTGTTGCAGCGCGCGTTGCGGCAGGTGCGGTCGGAGCGGGCGGGTCAGGTGCGCCGTCGGCAGGTCGGCCTGGGGCTGGTCGCGGCGGCCGTGGCGGCGGTCGTGCTCGGTGGCGGGTTCGCGGTCGGCCGGAGCACCGCGCCCGACGTGACGGCCGTGCAGCAGACGACGAACCCGCCCGCGCCGCCCGCCGGGACCAGGCTCGGGTCGGCCACCGACCCGGTGACCGGCGCGCGGATGACCGTGCAGGTCAGGCCCGCCGCCGGGTGGGTGCGGGTGAACGCGTCCGTGGCGGGGGTCGCGCGGGACGAGAAGTGCAGGCTGTTCGTGGTCGCCAAGGACGGCAGCAGGCAGGAGGCGGGCAGCTGGCTCGTCTCGGCGGCGGGGGAGAAGGACGGCACCAACCTCGACGGGTCGGCGCTCATCGCGCCCGAGGACGTCGTGGCGGTCGAGGTCCGCAACTTCGACGACGAGCGGATCGTCACGGTGCCGGTGTGATCGTCACGGCGCCGGTGTAGAGGTGAGCCCCCGTGCGTGGTGGTCGCGCACGGGGGCTCTTGGGGGTCAGGGCTTGAGGACGACCTTGCCCACGGTGGCGCGGCTCTCCAGCGCGGTGTGGGCCTTGGCGGCCTCGCTGAGCGGGAACGTCGTGGTCAGCGGGGTGAGTCGGCCGTCGGCCAGCGCGCGCAGGGACATCTCCTCCAGCCCGCGCAGGTCGGTGCCCTTCATCATCCGCGGCCCGACCACGACCGACGCGGTGATGCCGAGTCGGTAGAGGTCGGCGGTCTCGATGCGGGTCGGCTCGCCCGCGGACCAGCCGAACAGCAGGATCCGGCCGCCGATGCCGAGCAGTTCCAAGGACTTGCGGCCCGCCTCACCGCCGACGCCGTCGAGCACGGCGGTCACCTCGCCGATGCCCTCGTCCCAGTCCGGGCGGGTGTAGTCGGCCACCACGTCCGCGCCCAGCCGGCGGACGAGATCCAGCTTGGCGGTGCTCGCCACGCCGACGACCTTCGCCCCGACCGCCTTGGCCTCCTGCACGAACAACGCCCCCAGTCCGCCCGCGGCCGAGGTCACGAGCACCACGTCGTCGGCGGTGAGCTCGGCGATGCGGAGCACGCCGACGGCGGTGCGCCCGGTGCCGATCATGGCCACGGCGGCGTCGTCGGACACGTGGTCGGGCAGCTCGTGCAGCGAGGCGACGTTCGCCACGGCCAGCTCCGCGTACCCGCCGCTGGCCTGACCGAGGTGGGCGACGACCCGCTTGCCCAGCCAGTGCGGCTCGACCCCGTCACCCAGTTCGGTGACGACCCCGGCGACCTCCCGGCCAGGCGTCATCGGGAGCCGGGGCAGCGGGAACGGCCCACCGTGCTCGCCGCGCCGGATGGACGTGTCGAGCAGGTGCACCCCGGCCGCGGAGACCGCGATCCGCACCTGGCCGGCGCCGGGTGCGGGGTCGGGGACCTGCTCGTAGCGCAGGGTCTCGGCGGGACCGAACTCGTGCTGGACGATGGCGTGCATCTGGTGTTCCCCTCTGGAGTGCCTGGCCGTCACGCTAGGAGTTCGAGTTAACTCGAGGTCAAGGTGTAGTGATCTTGGTGACGACGGGTCCGGGGTGGTGGGTACGGGGTGGCGGGTCCGGGCGCGGGTGGTGGGGGTGCGGGTGGTGGGGCAACCTGAGGGCGGTGGGGCAACGCGAGGGCGGCGGGTGCGTCGGTAGAGGTGTGAAGCACTTCGACCACAACGCGCACTACCACCGGCTCCTGCTCCGGCAGGTGCCTGAGGGCGCGCGCACCGCGTTGGACGTGGGGTGCGGGAACGGCGCGTTCGCGCGCGAGCTGGCCGCCCGCGGCCTCGAGGTGACGGCGGTGGACCGGCACGGGGAGATCGACGTGCCGGGTGTCGAGTTCCGGCGTGCGGACGCCGTGGCGGACGACCTCGGCGGGCCGTACGACTTCGTCTCCTGCATCGCCGTGCTGCACCACCTGCCGCTGCGCCCCGCGCTGGAGCGGCTGCGCTCGCTGGTGCGCCCCGGCGGGGTGGTGGCGGTGCTGGGGCTGGCCCGCGAGGAGAGCGCGAGCGACTGGGCGATGAGCTGGGCGTCGGTCGGGCTGAACTTCGCGGCCCGGCTCGTCCGCGACGACCCGCCGGACGACGCCCCCACCCGGGACCCGGTGCTGTCCCTGCGCGAGATCCGGGCCGAAGCCGACTCGGTGCTGCCCGGCGCACGGGTGCGCAGACACCTCTTCTGGCGCTACTCGATGTTCTGGAAGGCCGGTTCGACCAATTCGCAGACGTCGTAATTGCTTTGACGAAGAGCGGTCTGTTCGGAGATAGTCTCAGTGACACCGCGGTGGTGTTCGACGACTACAAAGGGGACCATCGTGAACAGCAGGGAGACCGAGTGGAACGGCTCCGCGACGCGTACGTCCGGTGACCGGGGCCAGTCCTCCTGACCTGCCTGTACGCAGCTACGGCGATACGGTGCGTAATTATTCGGAAACCGTATCGACCTATTGGCTGTGATGATCGGCGCGCATTCTGCGCGGCCCGGCGGCCCGACCTTCATGGGGTGGGTCGGGACGGATAAACCCCGGCACGACGGGGAGCGTGACTCCTGTCGGGAAAAGGGGGACGGGTTCGTGCGCCCGTCCCCTGCCGCCATTCGGCCCAGGAGTGCGGACGGTGACGGCGCGGGCCTGTTTGCGGTTCGGACCGGACGGGTAGTCGGTGGGCGTCCGGAGCCCGGTCAGACGGGCTCGTGGTCCTCAGTTGGAGGGCGAGATGACCCACCACTCGACGGTCAATCGCGTCAAGGTCGCGGGCGTGCAACCCGCCCAGGTGCTGGCAGGCCTGGTCGGCCTGGTCTTCCTCGCGTTGGGTGTGCTGGGCTTCATGCGCACCGGGTTCGGCGACTTCGCGGGCGACCAGCACGTGATGCTGCTCGGGTTCACGCTGAACCCGCTGCACAACGTGGTCCACCTGGCGTTCGGTGTGCTCGGCCTGCTCATGGCGAGCACGTCCGGCCTGGCCCGGCTGTACGGCTGGATCCTGTTCCTCGGCTACGGCGCGGTGCTGCTCTGGGGCCTGGCCTTGGCCGGTGTGTTCTCCACCAACCCGGTCGCGGGTCTGGGCAACCCCTTGGCGCTCAACATCAACGACAACTGGCTGCACCTCGGGCTGGCGGCCGTCGGTCTGCTGATCGCGGTGCTGCCCGCGCGGCGCAAGATCGTGACGGAGCCGCCGATCGATGCGCGGACGGGTGAGCCGGTCGGCCCGGACGGTCCTGTCGTGGATGGTGACGAGACGGTCATGGGGCGGCGTCGGGAGCAGGCCCGGTACGAGCGGGAAGCCAGCATCCGCGACCCGAAGGCCGACCCGGTGACGCAGGAGATGCCGACCCAGCGCGTCGACGACTCGCGGCACGGCGTGCACCGCGACGAGCGGATCGAGTCGATGGACCCGACCGTGAGCCCGCGGCCGGTCCAGCCGATCGACCCGGCCATCGCGGAGCAGCACAAGTCGCGATTCGGTCGGTGACGCGGACCTAAGCGAGTCGCAGCGAGTCGCAGCGGATCTAAGCGAATCGAACGATGTGAGAGCAGCGGTGCACGGTCCCTGGTGGGGTCGTGCACCGCTGCTCTGTCCGTCAGGCGGCCGAGTCCATCCGGGCCACCTGGTCGTCGTCCAGCTCGAGGTCGAGGGACCCCAGGGTTTCGTCCAGCTGGGCGACCGAGGTGGCGCCCACCAGCGGGATGATGCCCTGGCGCACCAGCCACGCCAGGACGACCTGGTTGACCGTCGCGCCGAGCTCGGCCGCGACCTGGTGCAGCACCTCCAGCCGCCGCGTGGTGCCGGGGTGGTCGTACTCCTCGCCCAGCGGCTTGTCCCGGTACCTGCCGGCGAGCAGCGCGGAGTACGCCACGAGCGTCACGTCACCCTCGGCAGCGGCGTAGTCGAGCAGTTCGTCGGTCATGTGGACGTGCCCGGCCTCGGGCAGCTGCACGTTCGGCCGGGGCCGGAGGTAGCTGTACCGCTGCTGCACGGCGGTGTAGAGCGGCCAGCCGTTGGCGCGTGACACCGCCCGTGCCCGGTCGAACCGCCAGGTCGGGTGGTTGCTGGCGCCGATCTCCCGGACCACGCCTGCCTCCACGAGGGACGCGAACCCGCCGAGCGTGTCCTCCAGCGCGACGCCGCGGTCCTCGATGTGGCTGTAGTAGAGGTCGATGTGGTCGACGCCCAGCCGCTTCAGGCTCGCCGCGGCGGCACTGCGGACCGTGTCGCCGGCCAGGCCCTCGGCGTTCTCCAGGCCGGTGCCCGGTGTCCGCGGACGTGCGCCCATCTTGGTCGCCACCACCATCTCGTCGCGAACGCCCCGCGCGGCCAGCCAGCGGCCGACCATCAGCTCGCTCTCGTCGCCCGTGCCGCCGTCCCAGAACACGTAGTTGTTCGCCGTGTCCAGGAACGTGCCGCCGGCTTCGGCGAAGCGGTCCATGATCGCGAACGAGGTCTGCTGGTCCACCCACTTGCCGAACGGCAGCGTGCCCAGAGCGAGGGAGCTGACCTCCAGTGAACCGATGCGCTGTCGTCTCATGGCGGTCAGCCTGCGTGCTGGAGCGCGCTCCAGGTCAAGCCTCGAAGTGAACGCCGAGCCTCGAAGTGAACGTGGCATGCTGGCGGGCGATGTCGACTCTCACGCTGATGAAATGGGCTCCCGCCGTGTTGGCCCTGGTCCTGGTGGCCAGTCCCGGCGTGTGGCGGTACAGCAGGCACGTGATCACCATCGCGCACGAGGCCGGGCACGCCCTGGTCGCGCTGCTCACCGGCCGGCGGCTGGAGGGCATCAAGCTGAACTCGGACACGTCCGGGGTGACGGTGTCGCGCGGACGGCCCACGGGCGTGGCCGTGGTGCTCATGTACTTCGCCGGGTACGTGACGCCGTCGCTGCTCGGGCTGGGCGCGGCGGCGCTGGTGACGGCCGAGCAGGTCCGGCCGCTGCTGTGGGCGACGGTCGCGTTGCTGGTCGGGATGCTGGTCATGATCCGGAACGTGTTCGGCGTGGTGTCGGTGGTGCTGACCGGAGCGGTCATGTTCGCGGTGTCGTGGTACGCCACGGCGGAGTGGCAGGCGGCGTTCGCGCTGTTCGTGGCGTGGTTCTTGCTGTTGGGCGGTGTCCGGCCGGTGGGTGAGTTGCAGCGACGGCGGATGCGGGGGTTGGCGCGGGAGTCGGATGCGGATCAGTTGGCCCGGATCACGCGGGTGCCGGGGCTGGTGTGGGTGTTGCTGTTCGCCGGGGTGGCGGTGGGGGTTCTGCTGGTGGGTGGGAGGTTGTTGCTTCCGCTGGATTTGTGAGGGCTGGGGTTTGGGTTTGTGCACGCCCAGGGGTTCGTGAAGGCCCGGGTCAGGTCCGGCTCGATTTGACATGGGGCCCTTACGGGCACCCCAGGCAGGCCAAAGCCGGGCAGGCCCGGCGGGAAGAGCGTCCGCCAAGCCTGCCCGGCTTCGTCCAGCCTAAGGCACCCGAACCCATGTCAAATCGGGCCTCGGTGGGGAGGCGGCGGGGGCGTCGTGGGGGGTGGTGGGGTGGTGGTTGTTAGGGGGTGGCGGGGCCGGGTAGTCCGTTCCTGTCTAGGGAGGACGCCATGGCCGACACGGTTGCCGATTTTGTGCTGCGACGCCTGCGTGATTGGGGGGTGGAGCACGTGTTCGCCTATCCGGGTGACGGGATCAACGGGCTCGTGGCGGCCTTCGGGCGCAGTGGCGATCGGCCCCGGTTCATCCAGTCGCGGCACGAGGAGATGTCCGCGTTGGAGGCCGTGGGGTACGCGAAGTTCAGCGGACGGGTCGGTGTGTGCCTGGCGACCTCCGGGCCTGGGGCGATCCATCTCCTGAACGGGTTGTACGACGCGAAGCTCGATCACGTTCCGGTGGTCGCCATCGTGGGGCAGACGGCCCGGACGGCGATCGGTGGGAGTTATCAGCAGGAAGTCGATCTGCACGCGTTGTTCAAGGACGTGGCGTCCGAGTACCTGGTGGACGTGGTGGTGCCCGAGCAGTTGCCCAATGCGCTCGATCGGGCGATCCGGACGGCGGAGGCGCAGCGGGCGCCCACGGCGTTGATCATTCCGGCGGACGTGCAGGAGTTGGACTACTCGCCGCCCGAGCACGCGTTCAAGCACGTGCCGTCGAGCGCTCCCAGCCGGTCGTGGGCGACGGCGGTGCCGTCGGAGGACGACGTCGCGCGGGCGGTGGAGGTGTTGAACGCGGGGGAGCGGGTCGCGGTCCTGGTCGGGCAGGGTGCCCGTGGGGCGGCGGACGAGGTTCGGCAGGTGGCCGAGGTGCTCGGGGCCGGGGTGGCGAAGGCGTTGCTGGGCAAGGACGTCCTGCCCGACGACGAGCCGTGGGTGACCGGGGCGATCGGGTTGTTGGGGACGCGGCCCAGCTATGAGCTGATGCGGGACTGCGACACGTTGTTGATCGTGGGGTCGAGTTTTCCGTACTCGCAGTTCCTGCCGGAGTTCGGCAAGCGGGCGGTGCAGGTGGACGTCGACGGGCGGTTCATCGGGATGCGGTACCCGACCGAGGTGAACCTGGTCGGTGACGCCGGGGCGACGTTGCGGGCCGTGCTGCCCCTGTTGCGGCGCAAGGAGGACCGGTCGTGGCGGGAGACGGTCGAGCGCAACGTGGCCGAGTGGTGGGAGACGTTGCGCCGGCAGTCCTTTGTGGACGCCGAGCCGGTCAACCCGATGCGGATCATGTGGGAGTTGTCGCCCCGGTTGCCCGAGGACGCGATCGTGACCGCCGACTCGGGGTCGGCGGCGAACTGGTACGCGCGGTTGGTGAAGTTGCGGGGGAGCATGCGGGGGTCGCTGTCGGGGACGTTGGCCACGATGGGCGCGGGTGTCCCGTACGCGATCGGGGCGAAGTTCGCGCACCCGGAGCGGCCCGCGGTGGCGTTGGTCGGTGACGGCGCGATGCAGATGAACGGCCTGGCCGAGCTGATCACCATCGCCCGGTACTGGGAGGAGTGGGCGGACCCGCGTTGCGTGGTGTGCGTGCTGCACAACAACGACCTCAACCAGGTGACGTGGGAGCTGCGGGCCATGGGCGGCGCGCCCAAGTTCGAGCAGTCGCAGGTGCTGCCGGACGTCGACTACGCGGCCTTCGCGAGGTCCGTGGGGCTGGACGGCGTGCAGGTGGACGACCCGGCCGACCTGGGTGGGGCGTGGGAGAGGGCGCTGTCCGCGTCACGCCCCGTGGTGCTGGACGTGCGGTGCGACCCGAACACGCCGCCGATCCCACCGCACACGACGTTCGAGCAGGCCAAGGCCACCGCCGAGGCGATGCTGAAGGGCGACCCGGACGCCTGGGACGTGGTCCGGCGCGGGGTGTCGGCCAAGGTTCAGGAGTTCCTGCGGGGGTAACCGGTGACCATGGTCAGCATCGGATACTTCCTCTCCAGCGAGGAGCACGGGCCGCGCGAGCTGGTGAGGCAGGCGCGGTGGGCGGAGGAGGCGGGCTTCGAGCGGTTGTGGATCTCCGACCACTACCACCCGTGGAACGGCGAGCAGGGCAACAGCCCGTTCGTGTGGTCCGTCATCGGGGCGCTGTCGGAGGTCACGTCCCTGCCCATCACGACCGCCGTCACCTGTCCGACGGTACGGATTCACCCGGCCGTGGTGGCCCAGGCCGCCGCGACGGCCGCCGTCCAGTGCCGGGGAGGGTTCACCCTCGGGGTGGGCACCGGCGAGGCGTTGAACGAGCACATCTTCGGCGACCCGTGGCCCTCCGCGCCGGAACGGCTGGAGATGCTGGAAGAGGCCGTCGAGGTGATGCGGGCCCTGTGGACCGGCGAGGAGGTCAGCCACCGGGGCCGGCACTACAAGGTCGAGAACGCGCGGCTCTACACCGTCCCGTCGTCACCCGTTCCGGTGTACGTGTCGGCGTTCGGGCCGAAGGCGGCGGAGGTGGCCGGGCGGATCGGCGACGGGCTGTGCTCCACGATGCCGGACGGGTCGCTGCTGGAGAAGTTCCGCGCCGCGGGTGGCGGGGGCAAGCCGACCCAGGCCGGGTTCAAGGTCTGCCACGCGGCGTCCGCCGAGGCGGGCGTGAAGACGGCCCACCGGCTGTGGGCCAACGAGCAGCTGCCCGGTGAGCTGGCCCAGGTGCTGCCGACCCCGAAGCACTTCGAGCAGGCGTCCACCCTGGTCACCGAGGAGATGGTGGCCTCGGCGCTGCCCGTCGGGCCCGATCCGCAGCCCTACGTGGACCGGATCCGCGAGTTCGCCGAAGCGGGTTACGACGAGGTGTACGTCAACCAGATCGGGCCCGACCAGGAGCAGTTCTTCACGTTCTGGGCCGAGTCGGTGGCGCCCGCGCTGGGAAATCCACCCACCCGGTGACCCATCGATGAGGCGCACCACGTTTGCCCCCCGGGGACCAGCGGGTAAGCCGTGATCAAGCACCTGTGACACCGCAAGGGGGTTCACCCGATGACCAGCACCGCGCGCTTGCCCAAGCCCGTGACCGACGTCTGGGACTGGCAGAAGGAAGGGCTGTGCCGAGGCCGTGACAGCGCGGTCTTCTTCCACCCGGACAACGAGCGGGGCTCCGCCAGGGCCGCCCGTGAGGACAAGGCGAAGCAGCTCTGCGCCCGCTGCCCGGTGGTCGACCCGTGCCGTGAGCACGCGTTGGCCGTCCAGGAGCCGTACGGCGTCTGGGGCGGCATGGGCGAGGACGAACGCCGCCGCATCATCGCGGGCCGTCGCCGTTCCGCCGCTTGAGCCGCAGCTACGCCCCCTCCCCAGGGCCATCGGTCCCCGCAGACGCGCAGAGGCCGCCTGACAACGGTGTCAGGCGGCCTCTTGTGTCCGTGCCCTACTCGGTCAGGCCCTCGCGGAGCTGCCGCAGCGTCTTGGCCAGCAGCCGCGACACGTGCATCTGCGAGATGCCGACCTTCTGCGCGATCTGGGTCTGCGTCATGTTCCCGAAGAACCGCATCACCACGATCTTGCGCTCCCGCTCCGGCAGCTTCTCCAGCAGCGGGTGCAGCGCCTCCCGCTGCTCGATCGCCTCCAGCTCCGGGTCCTCCTCGCCGAGCGTGCTGCCCAGCGAGATGGAGCTGTCGTCCGCCACCAGCAGGTCGTCCAGCGACGCGCTGTGGTAGGCGTTGCCCGCCGCCAGCCCCTCGTGGATCTCCTCCCGGCTCAGGCCCAGGTGCTGCGCCAGCTCGCTCGGCGTCGGCGCCCGGCCCAGCTCCTGCGACAGCCGCGCCGACCCCGCGTTGATCGCCAGGTGCAGCTCCTTGAGCCGCCGCGGCATGCGCACCGACCAGCTGGAGTCCCGGAAGTACTTCCGGACCTCGCCCATGATCGTCGGCACCGCGAACGACAGGAAGTCGCTCCCGCGCTCCGGGTCGAACCGGTCCACCGCGTTGATCAGCCCGACCGTGGCCACCTGCACCAGGTCGTCGTGCGGCTCGCCCCGGTGGCCGAACCGCCGGGCGATGTGCTTGGCCACGGGCAGGTGCTCGGTCACCAGCTCGTCGCGCAGCCGGTCCCGCTCCGGGTCGTCCTTCGCGGTCGCGGCGAGCCGGACGAACAGCGGCGCCAGGTGGTCGTAGTCACCCTGTGTGCCGGACCGCGTCGTGCCCCCGTCCGACCCCGTCACGCATCCACCGTCCCCAACGACCGCTTGACCAGGTCGATGTGCACCTCGTACGCGTCCGCCTGCGGCGCGACCCACGTCGTGACGGAGTCGACCAGGGCGCTGAGCACCCGCCAGCCGAAGCTGTCCCGGTCGGGCGGCGCCGACCGCTGCGACCCGACCTTGGTGAACACCTGGACCGAACCGTCCACCACCACGAACTGGGCGATGAGCACGGCGCCTGGCGCGGCCAGCGCGATGAGCGTCGAGCACGCCTCGTCCACCGCCAGCTTCAAGTCCTCGATGGAGTCCAGGTCGAAGTCCTGCCGCATGGCGATGTCCGCCGCCACGGCCCGGACGATCGACAGCTGGGTGGGGTCGGCCGCCATCCGCAACTCGACCCCGGCCAGGGCGTTATCCGACTCACCGCTTCGCGGCTCAGTGTGCGACACGCTCACCTCGTCGTCCGTTCTGTCTCGTTGTGCTGCTGAAGCTATCGATACCCGAATTGATCGTCGCTCACACGTGTAACCCGCGCGCGGGCTGGGAAGACTGACTGGTGCGACGGGGAGGCCCTTTGACCGATCAACTCGCGGACCACCACTGGGGAGTGGAGTTCCCGGCACAGGCCGGGCAGCTCGCGGCGGTCCGCGCCCGCCTGGACGCCTGGCTCACCGCCGAGGGACTGTCCGAAGACGACCGCTACGACCTGCTGGTCGCCGTCAACGAGGCGGCCAGCAACGCCGTGGAGCACGCCTACGGCCCCGACGAGCCCGGCCTGGTGCACATCGACGCCGACGCCCGGCCCGACGGCAGCGTGCGCGTCGTCGTCACCGACCACGGCGGCTGGCGCGTGCCGCCGCCCACCCTGTCCTCCCGCGGCCGCGGGCTGCTGCTGATGCGCGAGAACGTGGACGAGGTGCAGGTCGACCGCGGTGCGGCCGGCACCACCGTCACGCTGGTCCTCGCGCCACGGCACGAGCCCACCGGCGCGTACCAGGCCTCGTCGGCGGTCACCGAACCGGTGGACGTCACCCCGCGCGACGGCTGGGTCGAGGTGCACGTGCGCGGGGACGTCCCGGCGCACGCCGCGCCCGCCGTCCGCCGCCGCATCCTCACCGCCGCACGCGGCGGGACCGTGCCCGTGGTCGTGGACCTGCTCGCCCTGGGCGAGCGCAGCGAAGGCCTCGTCCGCGGCCTCCGCGCGGTCGCCGAGGCCGCCGCCGCGGCGGGCAACCGCGTCGTCGTGCGCGCGCCCGAGGACGGCCACGCCCGCCGCGCACTCGTCGCGGCGGGCGTGGACCAAGTGGTGGACCTGGTGCCGCACGTCTAGTTCCGCTCGGTCACGGGTCAGCGGGACTCGTCGGCCTCCAACGCCTGGGCGACCGACTCGAACACGCTGAACACCTCACCCAGTCCGGTGGCGGCCAGCGGGCGCGTCACCGCGCGTTCGACCGCCACGACCCGGAACGCCGAGCCCCGGCGCTTGGCCTGCTGCGAGGCCTCCACCAGCACCGCCAGACCGGCCGAGCCGAGGAAGCTCACGCCCGACAGGTCCAGCACCAGCGTGCCGCCCGCGTCGAGGTGCTTGAGCGCGCCCGCCCGCAGTTGCGGCGCGGTGAGCATGTCGACCTCACCGCTCACCGACACCACGGTGACGCCTTCGGCCGCCGTGCGGACGTCGAGCCCGAGCTGCCCGGCCCGCGGGCTTTCGGCCGCGGCGGACTCGGCTCCGCTCGTCGCCACGACGTCCGGATCCTGAACCGTCACGAGGCACTCCTCTTCAGCTGGAACCGCTGGGTGGGAAGCCCGGACGCACAAGTGTGCGCGCAGCACTGAACAGCAGCGTGGCGGAAACGGTTCCCCGCTAGCCGGACTTCCCGGCGCGGCTGTTGGCTCAACCGCTGCGCCACCCACCGTACGGAGCCCGTGGCAACACCACAAGCGCGTGGGTGGCGCCCTGATAGGCACCAGTGTAATGGGCCGTTCGGTGTGCGGCGGACGACGCACGGTGAACGGTTTGGTACCGCCGGGGCCGGTTACACCTCGGGAGAAGCGTTCCGGGCCGCAGGCCGCAACTCGGCGACGCAACCGCCCGCCGGCCGCGACCGGGCACGAATGCGGAGGTGGTCTCGACCACAGTCGCGCAGAATCGGGTGACGGGGATAACGCCGCGAGAGCCGCGAGCGACAACCCTGGTGGAGGGATTTCAGATGAGCACCAGAACGGAAACCGAGTCCGAGCCCGCGAAGCGCGGGGCGGCGCGTGCCGGCACCACAGGCGCGGCGGCGCTGCCCACAGCCCCCTGCAGCGTGGTGTGGAGCAAGGGCCACGCCTACGTGCTCGAAGGTTTCCGGGCCCGCTGGGTCGGCGTCGACGACCGGGGTCGTCCGCAAGCGCTCAGCGGTGACGAACTGCAACGCCGCGGCTGGAGCCGCACCCGATCGACCAACTGAGCCCGGCCGCGGCCTCGCACCGCGAGCCGATCACCGGGGCACGCCGGGCGGCCATCTACAGTGCGGACGTGTCGCACGATCCCGCCGACCGGCTGCTGACCATCCCGAACGCGCTGAGCGTGTTGCGGCTGCTCGGCGTGCCCCTGTTCCTCTACCTGCTGCTCGGCCCGCACGCCGACGGCTGGGCGCTGGTCGTGCTGGTCGCCGCGGGCCTGTCCGACTGGCTCGACGGGAAGATCGCCCGCTGGCTCGACCAGGCCAGCAGGCTCGGCGCACTGCTCGACCCCGCCGCCGACCGGCTCTACATCCTCGCCACGCTGGTCGCGTTCGTCGTGCGCGGCATCGTGCCCTGGTGGGTGGCGGCGGTGCTGGTCGGCCGCGAGCTCGTGGTCGGCGTCTGCCTGCCGGTGCTGCGCCGGCGCGGCTACGGCCCGTTCGAGGTCAACTACCTCGGCAAGGCGGCCACGTTCAACCTGCTCTACGCGTTCCCCATGCTCCTGCTCGCCCAGGGCACCTCGACGGCCGCGCAGGTCGCCCGTCCGGTCGCCTACGCGTTCATGGTGTGGGGAGGGGCCTTGTACCTGTGGTCCGGGGTGCTGTACGTCTACCAGTTCACCCTCGCGATGCGGCGATCGCCGGGTGTCGCGCCGGCGTGAACGCCGACGTGGGAAGATCCGGCGGAGCGTTGATCCACCGTCATTGAAGGAGCACACCGCGGTGATTCCCGAGGAGCTCAAGTACACCGAGGAACATGAGTGGGTGCTGCGCACGGGTGAGGACACCGTGCGCGTCGGCATCACCGACTACGCCCAGGAACAACTCGGTGACGTCGTGTTCGTCCAGCTCCCGGAACTCGGCGAGCAGGTCGCGGCAGGCCAGACGCTGGGCGAGGTCGAGTCGACCAAGAGCGTGTCGGACATCTACGCGCCGCTCGCCGGCGAGGTCGTCGCCCGCAACGACTCGCTCGACCAGCAGCCCGACCTGGTGAACTCCGACCCGTACGGCGAGGGGTGGATGGTGGAGCTGCGGCTGGAGGACCCGACCGCGGTCGACGACCTGCTCGACGCCGCCGCGTACCAGGAGCTGGCGGCCTCGGAGTGACGTCGATCTTCCGGCGGCTCTTCGGTCGGTGGGGGAGCCGCTCCTCAGACAAGGGTTCAGGCACGATAGGTTCTAGCGGTCTCGACGGATCCAGCAGCAGGAGGAGAGCTCAGGTGAGCACGAACGACGGGCCAGGCGTTCCGCCCGAGCAGTCCCCGGAGCGGACCTCCGTTTTCCGGGCCGACTTCCTCGCCGAGGTCGAGGGCGCCGAGGCGCCCGCCCAGGAACCTGCCGTCGCGGGTGTCGACGCGCTGCCCGCCGGGTCGGCGCTGCTCGTGGTCAAGCGCGGCCCCAACGCGGGGTCGAGGTTCCTGCTGGACCGCGACACGACCAGCGCGGGGCGGCACCCCGACAGCGACATCTTCCTCGACGACGTGACGGTCTCCCGCCGCCACGCCGAGTTCCGCCGTGAAGGCGGCGAGTTCGTGGTCATCGACGTGGGCAGCCTCAACGGCACCTACGTCAACCGCGAGCCCGTCGACCAGGCGGTGCTGGCCAACGGCGACGAGGTGCAGATCGGCAAGTTCCGCCTGGTGTTCCTGACCGGTCCGGGCGCCGGGGGCCAGGGGGCCTGAGCGATGGGGCTCCGGTGACGGCGGCCGGGCGGCCACGCGGGGGGTTGAGCATCGGGGCGGTCTTGGCGCAGCTGCGACCCGACTTCCCCGACGTCACCATCTCCAAGATCCGGTTCCTGGAGTCGGAGGGGCTGGTCCGCCCGGCGCGCACGGCCTCGGGGTACCGGCAGTTCACGTCCACCGACGTGGACCGCCTGCGGTACGTGCTGACCGCCCAGCGGGACCGGTACCTGCCGCTGAAGGTCATCAAGGAGCAGTTGGACGCGGCCGACCAGGGCGCGTCGAAGGTGTTGCGCGCGGTCGACCTGTCCCCGGCCGCCGGGCACCGGGTCACCCGCGAGGACCTGCTGGCGCGGGCGGGCATCGACGTCGGGGTGCTGGCGGACCTGGAGCAGCACGGCCTGATCAGGGTCGGCGCGGGTGGGTTCTACGACCACGAGGCGGTGCAGATCGCCTCGACCGTGCGGGCGATGGTCGAGCACGGGCTGGAGGCCCGCCACCTGCGTCCGTTCCGCGTCGCGGCGGACCGCGAGGTCGGGCTGGTGGAGCAGGTCGTGGCGGGTGCGCGCCGGCAGCGCGACCGCGAAGACGTCGTGCGCGAGCTGGCGGCGCTCTCGGTAACCCTGCACACACTGCTGGTGAAGGTGGGGCTGCGTGACGTCGCAGGTAGCCCTGTTTCGCCGAGGTGAACGCGTGTCCGCATCGTGATCGGAAGGCGCCGGGCGGTTGCGCACAGAGCCCGCTTGGCGGGTAGCGTCGAAACTGTACGTGGGGGATCCTCGTTAGGTAGCGGGGACGCCAGAATTTCAGCGCGCTGAGGGAGGCGAGACCCGATGAGCGAAATGCGCGTCGTCGGCGTGCGGGTGGAACTGCCCGCCAACCAGCCGATCCTGCTGCTGCGCGAAACCGAGGGCGAACGGTACCTGCCGATCTGGATCGGATCGGTCGAGGCCACGGCGATCGCGTTGGAGCAGCAAGGTGTCCGTCCTGCCCGGCCGTTGACGCACGACCTGCTCAAGGACGTCATCGGAGCCCTCGGCAGGCAGCTGGAGCAGGTGCGGATCACGGACCTGCAGGAGGGCACGTACTTCGCGGAGCTCGTCTTCGACGGTGACATCCGCGTGTCCGCGCGGCCCAGTGACTCGGTGGCCCTGGCCCTGCGGATCGGCGTGCCGATCCACGCGGAGGAGTCGGTGCTGGCGGAGGCGGGTTTGATCATCCCGGACGAGCAGGAGGACGAGGTCGAGAAGTTCCGGGAGTTCCTGGACTCGGTCTCGCCGGAAGACTTCCGCGGGGCGGACACGTAGTTCGCGGACGGATGTCCGAGGCGGATGTCTGCGGACGGATGTCTGCGGGCGGATGTTCGACGGCTGTCCAAGGGTGTCCAAGGGTGTCCACGAGCTTGTCCAAGGGCTTGAAGAGCCTCAAGCCCTCAAAGCTTTAAGAGCATGTCCTCGCCGGACGGGCAGATCAGCAGGATGACGGGGAAGGTGGTCGGGCTGCGGGTCCGTTGTGGTGCGGGCTTCGTGTCATCCCACCGACCTCCCTCCGGGCTACCACCCGTGTCAAGGGGGCCGTTCCAGCCGAAAGGTG
>JBFBCZ010000055.1:0-47423 GCA_040689555.1 Actinosynnema sp. NPDC051121
CAACTACCATCGACCCCACACTGCCGCTGGAAACCAACCGCCAGCTACCCGGCTCCACGACGGCGTCACCAACGTCATGGCCTCATACAGCTAGCGGGCGCCGCGCCCCTCGGTGCACCGGCACGCGACCGGGCACCGCGGGGCTCCCCGGTGCCGGATTCCCCAACCTGGAGGTGGACCGTGGCCCGCTCTCGGACGTGGCCCGCCCAACCCGCCGCACTCGCCGCGGTGCTCGTCCTGGCCGCGGCGGGCGCCGCGATCGGGTGGCGCGTGGGCGGTCCGGCCGGAGCGGTGGTCGGCGTCGGTGCGGCCCTGGTGGCCGCCGTGCTCCTGGTGATCGCGGCCGACCGGCTGGGCTCGGCGCCGGCCGGACCACGCGTCCGGCGTCGGGCGGACGGCCGTCGCAGGAGCTGAGTGCTGCGGCACGACGAGCACCGACGGATCGGCGGCTCCATCCACTGTGGACCGGAGCCGCCGCCTTGTCGTCACTCGTGCGTGGACCGCACCGCGGGGGTGGAGTCGACGTCGTCAGGCCGGAACCTCATCCAGCCGCCCACGCGCCGCGCCGCGGCCAGGCTCGACCACGACGTGAGGTCGATCAGCGACCGGTCGTCCGGCCGGCCCGCGCGGAAGCGGTCCAGCACGGACTGGTCGATCTGGTACGAGGCGAGCGCCGTGAGCAGCGCCAGCCGGCCGGCGTCCTGCTGGTCCACGGGCAGCGCGGCGATCGCGTCCTCCACCCACGCGCGGCTCACGCCCATCGGCTTGCCGTCCCACCGCGCGAGGTGCTCCAGCACCAGCGACCGCACCTCGTCGGGCACCGAACGGCGGCCGGCCTCCTCGATGGCGGCGGCGCCGCGGGCGTACGCGCCGGCGATCGCGGCGTGGCCCTCGGCCCACCGCATGTCGTCGGGCAGCGGCGCGTCGGGCAGCAGGTCGAGCGACGTGCCCGGCCGCGGCCCGCCGCGCTCGGCCGACTTGATCAGCCACACCAGCACCCGGCGCACGACGGTCATCGAGGCGGCCGGCGCGCCCGGCGGCAGCGGCAGCTCGCCCAGGAAGATGTTCACCATCCGGTTGAGGTACTGCAGTATCACCGCCGTGCCGACCATCTCCGGCGCCTGGTCCGCCGGGAACGGCACCGGGTGCGCGGCCGCCTCCTCCGGGGTCGCGTTCGCGGTCGCCCACGCCGCCGCGGCGCGCGCCTCCGGCTGCGGGATCGCGCCGTCGCGGTAGCCCACCAGGTCGATCAGCATCGACGAGTGCATCGAGATGCAGAACGGGCAGTTGTTGGTCTCCGAGACCGCGGTGGACACCGCCTCCTTCTGCGCCCGCGGCGCCGCGCCGGGCACGAGCAGCGTCTCGCGCAGCATCAGCCACGCCGCCGCCAGCACGTCCGGTGAGGACGCGTGCAGGGCGATCGGCGGCGCGAGCACGCCGAAGTCCCGTTCGAGTTCCCGGTACACCCGGGCCACGTTCTCCTCGGCCGCGCCGTAGCGCACCGCGCGCACCTGCCGCACCTGCGCGGTGGACAGCCCGCGCAAGCCGGCCTGGACCAGTGTCGCTCGCATCGAAATCGGTTCCTCCGCCGGCTTCAGGGATCAGGAAGAATCACAGCGTAATGGCACCCGGGCCGGTCCGTAAGGTGTTCCGGTCCGGTTCGGCCATCCGGCGCTTCGGTGGCCGCCGGGGCACCCCGGCGGTGATCCCCGCCGGACCTCAGGTCGACGCGAGGCCGGCGTCGCGGCCCGTGATCCCGGTGGCGCCCGTGCGCATCGCGTCGACCGGCCGAGCCGGACCGCGCGTCACGCGGCCGACCGCACCGTCATCGGCAGCCCGCCGCGCACGCGCAGCGTCAGCATCGGCTCGCCCCGTACCTCGTAACCGGCCACAGTGGACAGTCGCAGCTCGCGCACCACGCTGGCGGCCACGATCGTCGCCTCCATCATCCCGAGGCCGCTGCCCACGCACACGCGCGGACCCGCGCCGAACGGGATGTAGGCGTAGCGGGACCGCCCGGACGACCGCCCCGGCGAGAACCGGTCCGGGTCGAACCGGTCCGGCTCCTCCCAGAACTCCGGGTGCCGGTGCAGGGTGTAGGGGCAGATCAGCACGTCCGCGCCGGCAGGCACGTGGTAGCCGCCGATCTCGTCCTCCTCGCGGGTGATCCGCGGCAGGATCCACACCGGCGGGTACAGCCGCATGACCTCCTGGATCACCTGCGTGGTGTACCGCAGCCGCGGGATGTCCTGGAACGTCGGCTGCCGGTCGCCCAGCACCTCGACGGCCTCGGCGTGCATCCGCTCCCACACCTCGGGGTGCTTGTCGGCCAGGTGGAACGTCCAGCTGAGCGTGCTCGCGGTCGTCTCGTGCCCGGCCAGCAGCAGCGTCACCATCTCGTCGCGCATCCGCTGGTGCGCGACCACCGCGTCGGGTTCGTTCCGGGTCGCCTCGACCAGCCGGGACAGGATGTCGTCGCCCTCGGGGGTCGGGTTCGCGCGCCGCTCGTCGGCCAGTCGGGCGACGATGCGGTCCAGGTCGGCCCTGGCGCGGTGGAAGCGCCGCTGGATGGGCAGCGGCACCCAGTGCGGCACCGTGCTCAGCGACATCATCTCGAACATCGCCTGGTTCTGGACCGCCTCGAACGAGTGCCCGATGGACTCGAACGCGCCGAGGTCGGCGTCGAGCAGCGCGCGGCCGAGCACGCCGAGCGTCAGCCCGGTCATCTCCTCGCTGATGTCGATCGGGTCGCCGCCGCGGTGCTCGCGCAGCTTGGCCACCAGGCCGGCGGCCTCCTGCGCGATCACGTCGGCCTTGCCCGCGATCCGCTTGGCCTGGAACACCGGCTGGATCGTCTTGCGCTGCGCCTTCCACAGCTCGCCCTCGCTGGTGAGCAGGCCGTCGCCGAGCGCGCGGCGGGCGTGCACCAGGCCGATGCCCTTGACGAAGTTGCCGGGGTTGTCGGCCAGCACGTACTTGGCGTGGTCGGGGTGGTTGAAGAAGTACATCGACTTCGGGCCCAGCCGCAGCCGGACCGCGTCGCCGTACTGCCGCGACACGTCCGTCATCACGGAGAGCCGGTCGCGCGCCATCTTCGCCAACAGGCTCAGGGTCTGGCCGCGCGGCGGCCCGGGCACGGCCCGCCGTGCGCCCGCCGTGTCCGTCGTGGTCGTCATGCCGTCACATCCGCATCCGTCACATCCACGTCCGTCACATCCGCATCCGTCGTGAACGCCGCGGTGATGCGCTGCCGCCACACCTCGAACGCCGGGATCCCGGGCTGCTCGGGCAGTTCGGCGACCGCCGCCGGCCGCGTCTCGTGGCACAGCAGCGCCGCCTCGTCGGGCGTCATGTCGCAGAAGATCCGGGTCGCCACGCCGGTGTGGTCCACCACCAGGCCCTGGTCCACGCGCGCGGTGGCGGCGAACGCGCTGCCCTGCGCCACGTTGGGCAGGTAGGGGCCGACGCGGTCGGCGTACCAGCGCAGCTCGCTCTCGGGCAGGCCGCCCGCGTAGGTGGCGGCCAGGCCGGTGCCCGCGTACAGGTCGGCGTGGCGCTCCTCGGCGAACGACTCGACCAGCTCCGCCACCACCTTCGGCTCGGCGCCGCCGACGAACCACAGCGCCCGGCCGATGCCCTGGTCGATGCCGCGGGGGGAGTAGTCGCGGTAGCCCTCGGCGGGCCACGGGAAGGCCGGCTCGCGGTACTGCTCGCGCACGTACTTGTCGGTGTGGAAGAACGCCTGGTGGAACCCGTAGCCGTCCAGCGCGAGCCAGCGCAGCAGCGGGTCGTCCAGGCCGAGCTTGGACCACCGCGACCTCGGCACCCGGGCCATCGCCCAGCCGACGCCGACGATCACCATGTAGTCGTGCGCCCTGGCCTTGCCCTCCAGGAACCGGCCCGTCCGCCCACCGCGGCCGAACGGGAGCGCGTCGCGCACCGCGAAGCCCATTCCCGCGCCCTCGTAGGCGAAGCCGCGGAATTTGTACGGCATCGCTTCCAGCTTCCGCTCCGCCTCGTCGGGCGTGCGGGACTCGGCCGCGAAACCGTAGCCCTCGAGGAACGACCGGCCGACGGTCTCCAGCAGTTCCCGGGCGGTCTCGTCCTTGTAGTGGAAACCACGCACCGACAGTTTTGTCGCGGAAATGTCGGGAGTCAGGATGCGGCGTCTGAGCGCGCCCCACGGGCTGGACAATGTTCGCTCCCTTCGTCCCGCTACGGGAGGCCGCAGCGATTCGGACTCAAATGAAATGGTCGGCGCAACCACGACCGGGTGCCTACTCCCAGCGTGCCCACCGCAGCACGCCGCGGCACCGTTCCCGGGTAAGTCGGCATGATCGGAGAAGGCGGTCACAGGCGCGAGGATTCGGTGCGACGGCGGGATTTCCGGTGTGGTTCGACGCCGCGAAACCGAGGAGTCCTCTACCACGTGCGCGCGACGGGCGGCGGCGCGCACGCGGGGCAACGCGCGAGTAGCAAGGTCATCGTGGCCGGTGCGACGCTCGGCGAGTGGGTCGCAGAACCCTGCGCCCGAAGCGCCCAATCTTCGAGGACTGCTTATGACGGCTCAATATGACGACATCATCGTCGGCGCCGGATCGGCCGGTGCGGCGCTCGCGGCCCGGCTGACCGAGGACCCCGCGCGGCGCGTGCTGCTCCTGGAAGGCGGCCCGGACTACGCCGAGCCGGAGCAGCTGCCGGAGGAGATCCGCTACGGCCGGGCGATGTCGTTCGAGGGCAATGACTGGACCTTCCGCGCGGACGTCCACGACGGCCGCCGGATCCGCTTCCCCCGCGGCAAGCTCGCCGGCGGCTCGTCCGCGGTCGGCGCGACGGTCGGCCTGCGCGGGGTCGCGGAGGACTACGACGACTGGGCCGCCGCCGGGAACCCGGCGTGGTCCTACGAGGAGGTGCTGCCCTACTTCCGCAAGCTGGAGAACGACTACGACTTCGGCGACGGCGAGTTCCACGGCGGCAGCGGCCCGATGCCGATCCGCCGGTGGCGGCCCGAGGAGCTGACCCCCGGTCAGACCGCGTTCGTGGAGGCCTGCCTGGAGGCCGGCTTCCCGGAGGTCAAGGACCACAACCACCCCGAGGCGACCGGTGTCGGCTCGATCCCGTCCACCCGGCACGACCTCGTGCACCGGGCCACGACGGGCACGACCTACCTGCGCTTGATCCGGCAGCGGCCCAACCTGGAGATCAGGAGCCACACCACGGTCGACCGGGTCGTGTTCGACGGCGCGAAGGCCGTCGGGGTCATGGCGGCGGCTCAAGGGGGCACCTACGAGCTCGTCGAGGGCCGCCGGATCATCCTGGCCACCGGCGCGGTCTCGTCGCCGATGATCCTGCTGCGCTCCGGCATCGGCCCGGCCGAGGACCTGCGCAGGCTGGGCATCGACGTCCGCGCGGACCTGCCGGGCGTGGGCGGCAACCTGGTCGACCACCAGCGCACCGGGGCGTTCCTGGTGCCGCAGCCCGGGGTGATCGACCCGACCGAGGCGTTCCTCCAGCAGATCCTGCGCACCACCTCGCCGATCACCGGGGAGTTCAACGACCTGCAGTACTACATGGTCAACCACTTCTCGCTGGCGCACTTCCCGGAACTGCAGATGCTGGCCGGGGCCACCGAGATCCTCGGTGTGATGGTGGTGTCGCAACGCCCCGGCTCGCGCGGCCGGATCACGCTGCCGTCCGCCGACCCGTCGGCCAAGCCCGACATCGTGCTGAACTTCCTGGACGACGAGCGCGAGATGGACATCCTCGTGGACGGCGTCCGCACGGCGTGGAAGCTGGCGCACCACCCGGAGATCATGAAGCTCGGCCAGGGCTTCGTGGTGCTGCGGGACGCCATGATCGACAACGACGACATGGTGCGGCAGTACGTGAAGACCAGCCTGGACAGCGCCTACCACCCGGTCGGCACGGTCCGGATGGGCCCGGCCTCGGACCCGGACACGGTCGTGGACGAGCGGGGCGCGGTGCACGGCACCGAGTCCCTGTACGTCGCCGACTCGTCCATCATGCCGAGCACGGTGCGCGCCAACACCAACCTCACCTCGATCATGATCGGGGAGCGGATGGCGGCCTGGCTGCGCGAGGGCTGAGAACCCTCCGACGAAGTGAAGCGGCTCCGGAACCTCTCGGTCCGGAGCCGCTTCGTCGTGCGGGGAAAAGCGCTAGGGCTGCGGGAAGAACTTGGTGACGAACACCTCCCACGCCCGGTCGCCGAAGATCGCGCGCTGCGGCTTGAGCAGGTGGGTCGGCAGCCCCAGCCGGTAGCGGATCCTCGGGTTCGGGTCGGTGATGGCCTTCTCGATGGTCTCCGCGACCTTGCCGGAGCGCACCGCCGTGCGACCGCGGCCCTTGGGCTTGTCGACCTCGCGGTAGGCGCCGTGCCAGACGACGAAGCGCTCCCAGAAGTCGGCGTACAGGTCGCTGTCGGTGTCCAGGCCGAGGTCGCCGACCGTGGTGGGCACGAACGAGCCGAGGATCGGCGACGGCTCGATGATGGACACCTTGATGTCCCACGGCTTCACCTCGAGCCGCAGGGAGTCGCTGATGGCCTCCAGGGCGTGCTTGGTGGCCTGGTAGTAGCCGCGGCCGGGGGTGGCGAACAGGCCGAAGATGGACGACATCATGATGATCCGCCCGGACCGCTGCGCGCGCATCCCGGGCAGCACGAGCTGCGTCATCCGGGACAGGCCGAAGAAGTTCGTCTCGAACTGCCTGCGGACCTGCTCGATGGGCGTCTCGCCGATCGTGCCGTTGAGGCTGTAGGCGGCGTTGTTCACCAGGACCCCGACCGCGCCGTGGTCCTCGGTGATCCGCGCGACCGCGGCCGCCATCGACTCCTCGTCGGTGACGTCCACCTGGAGCGTGGTGATGCCCTCGTCGGCCAGGTCCTTCAGGCCGTCCAGGTCGCGTCCCGTGGCGTACACCGGCCAGCCGGCGCGGTGCAGGCGCAGCGCGGTGGCGCGGCCCGTGCCGGAGGACAGGCCGCCCGAGGAGTTGACGCCGGTGATCAGGACCGCGCGCGAACCGGTCACACCTCACCACCCGCCGGGACCTCCTGCTGCGACACCCGGCTCGCCGCCACGGAGAAGCCGAGGCCGAGCCCGTCCACCATGCGGGTGATGAAGTTGAACATACCCGCGATGAAGAAGCCCTCCAGCAGCTCCTCGGAGCTCCAGCCCGCGTCGACGGCGGTCTTCCAGTCCGCGTCGGTGATCTTGTACGCCTCCTGGGTGAGCTTGGTCAGCAGGCGCAGCAGGACCTTGGTGCGCTCGTCCACCGGCAGGTCTTCCACGGTCTGGGCCGACTCGACGGCCTTCGCCGTCTCCTGCGGGCCGCCGAACGCCTGGAAGAAGAAGTTGTGCGTGCCGACGCAGTAGGGGCACTGGTTGACCTTCGACGTCCACGCGGCGACCAGCTCCCGCGTCTGCCGGGGCATGACGCCGCCGAGGAACATGCCCTTGTACCCCGCCACCACGCCTTCGAGCAGGTCCGGCCGGGTGGACATCAGGCGGAACATGTCCGGCACGAACGGCAGGTTCGTGGACTTCTTGATCTCGTCGTACAGCTCGGCGAGGCGGCCCTCGGCCTGGCCCTCGTCGACCAGCGGAACCCGGACGTAAGTGGTTGCGTCCATGCTCGACTCACCTTTCAACAGCGGATTGGGCGTCACGGGGGATGTTGCGTCGACGCAGGACCGGGATGGCCTCGGCCTGGAAGTCGAGATCGGAGTCGAAACCCTTGATCATGCCCTCGATGACCAGCAGCGAGAGCAGGGGGAAGGCGAACTCCGGAGCGGGGAACAAGCCGAACCGGCGTTGCAGGTCGAACAGCCGGCCCGCGAACGTCGCCAGGTCGAACTCGCCGGACCTCGCGCCCGACGTCTCCGACACCAGCTCGCCGAGCGCGGCGCGGAAGCCCTCCAGGTCGCAGTCGTCGGCGATCTCCGCGGCGCTCTCGATGACGATCTGGGCGCACATCCAGCCGTCGCCCATCGCCATGTTGATGAAGAAGTCCGCGAACGACCGGCGCACCGGGTCGGGCAGCTGGATGACGAAGCCCGCGTCCAGCATCACCAGGTCGGCGTTGAGGTCGAAGTACAGGTTGCCGGGGTGCAGGTCGCAGTGCACGAAGCCGTCGATGAACAGCATCTCGTAGACCGTGCCCAGCACCGCCCGCTGGACCGAGCGCCGCGTGTCGAGGTCGAGCTCGCCGGGCTCGAAGCGCCTCAGGTCGCTGATGAATTCCATGACGACGGTCTCGGCCGTGCACAGCTCCGGCAGCGGCGCGGGGATGGTGACGTTGCGGGTGCCGCCCTCCAGGTTGGCCCGCAGCGCGGTCAGCGACGCGGCCTCGGCGGCGAAGTCGAGCTGCCGCAGGATGGCGCCGCCGACCTGGCCGTGCATGAGCTTGAACGGCATCTTGCGCAGCTTGGGCAGCATGCCCATCAGGCTCATCGCCGAGGCGGTCAGCGTGAAGTCCTGCCACATCACCCGCTCGATGCCGGGACGGCGCACCTTGACCGCCACGTGCCGGCCGTCCAGCGTCACCGCCTCGTGGACGGTCGCGATGCTGCCGGAGGCGACCGGCTCCCACTCGAACTCCCGGAACGGCCACGGCCGGTCGCGGTAGGCGTCCCGGACGGCGCGCTCGATCCGCCGCCTGCTCGGCGGTGACGCGCCGTCGGTGAGCCGGCCCAGCGGGGTGGTGACCTCCTCGGGCAGCAGGTCGCGCCGGGTGCTGAGCAGTTGGCCGATCTTGATGTAGGACGGCCCGAGCCGGGTCAGCATCCTGACCCAGCGGTCGCCGTCACGCAGCCCGCGTCCCTCTTTGGAGCGACGGAAGCGCGCGCCGACCGCCGAACCGGCGATGACCACGCCGTAGCAGAACACGATGACGCCGACCCAGGCGCAGCGCAGCACCAGTCCGGGCAGCCGCGCCAGGCGGCCAGTGGTCTCGGTCATCCTCGCCCCTGTCGTGCGATTCGGGCGGACGGCACGACGCCGCCCGCCTGTGATCGTCTCGGCGCCGGTGACGCGCCGCCTACTCCGAGCGTGCCGTGCGGCACGAAGTGCATTTGTGCAGTACAGCGTTACGCGACTGCGTTCCTCTTCTCGCGCATTGCTGTTCGGAACCGGCGGGCCGGGAAAGTCCGATGTGGAGGGCGTGGACACGACGACGCCGGGACGGCCGCTGATCGCGGCTGTCCCGGCGTCGTGGAATCGCCGCTCAGATCCCCAGCGCCGCCTCGGCCAGCTTCGTGCCCTCGACGCGCGCGGCGATCTTGGCGAACGCCGTGTCACGCGAGGTGGACGTGTCGTCGGCGAACGGGGCGAACCCGCAGTCGTCGCACGTCCCGAGCCGGTCGACCGGGAGGAACTCGGCCGCTTCCAGCACGCGGTCGCGCACCTCCTCGGCCGTCTCCACCCGCGGGTCGATCGGGTCGGTGACGCCGATGAACACCCGCGCGTCGGCGGGCAGGTGCTCGGCGATGATCCCGAGCACCCGGCGGCGGTCGGGCTCGCTGGCCAGCTGCACGTAGAACCGGCCCGCCTTGATCCGGAACAGGTCCGGCAGCAGGTCGGCGTAGTCCACGTCCGCGCTGTGCGTGGAGTCCCAGTCGCCACCGGGGCACGTGTGCAGGCCGATCCTGGCCCGGTCCTCGGCCGAGAACCGCTCCAGCACAGCGTTGTTGAGCGCCACGAAGTCCCGCAGCAGCCCGCCCGACGGGTCGAGCTTGAGCGACAGCCGACCCTCGGTGAAGTCGAGCTGCACCACGGCCGCGCCCGCGTCCAGGCAGGCGCGGAGGTCGGCCTCGGTCTCGTTGACGAGGTCCGCGATGAACTCGTCGCGCGAGTAGCCGTCGATCCCGTCGGCCGGGTAGAGCAGGGCCAGCGCCGACGGTGCGATCACCGGCTGCTTCACCGGCAGCGCGGTGAGCCGCTGCGCGGCGCGCAACAGGTCCACGGCGTGCGCGGAGTAGCGGAACGGCCCGCTCGTCAGCACGGGCAGCTCCCGGGTGTGGCCGTCGGCGAACGGCACGACCGCGCCGCCCGCCGCCAGGTCGGCTATGCCCGCCACCGGGTAGGTCAGGAAGCTCGGCTTGTCCTGCTCGCCGTCGGTGACCACCGGCGAACCGGTGGCCTCGAACCGGCTGACCGTGTCCGCCAGCGCCTTGTCGGTCAGCTCTCGCAGCGCGGCGGCGTCGATGCGGCCCTCCGCGTGGTCCTGGAAGCCCTGCACGAGCTCGGCGGGACGCGGGACGCTGCCGATCGGCTCGGTCGGAATGCCCATGGTGTGCTCGTTCCCCTCGACGTGATCAGGCCCAAGGCGCGGTGGGGTACCACGGGATGATCTCCCGCCGTGCCAGCATCCTGATGTCCCAGTACATGAACGTGAAGACGCCGGCGATGATCAGCGCGACGGCCGTCACGGTGGCGATCCGGCTCGGCTTGGCGGCGAGCCACCGCTGCAAACGGCCGCCGGTGAAGTACGCCAGCACGAGGAACAGTAGGGCCATGATGACGATGTTGCCTACCGACTGGAGGGTGAACGCCGCGGCTCCGTACAGGGGGTTGTGGCTCTCCGCCGCGTCGCGGAACATCTGCCGGAACAACCCGAACGGGCGACCGATGAGGAAGCCTCCGATCAGCACGCCCATGAACACCATCGGGGCGTTCGGGAACCGCTGGGCGATCTTGCGGAACGGGTCGCGGACGTAGCCGAGCGCGGCGAGGCCCAGGTAGACCATCACCAGCCCGATCACGCCGAACACGATCAGCGACTGGATGCTGCGGCTGCTCAGCGTGCCCGGCGTGTTGGCCGCGGTGGCGAACTGAGGCATCCGCGTGCCGATGATCCCGACCAGCACGCCGTACAGCGCCGACACCGGGATCATGCCGACGGCCAGCCACCCCACCGGCTTCAGCGCGGCGGCCAGCTTCGCCCAGCGCGACCCGGTGGCGCCGAGCATGGGCGCGACGGCGCCGAACGCGGCGATGTTGCACGCGGTGAACGTGCCCGCGATGCCGCTGACGAACGCGAACGCGATGCCCGCCGCGATGCCCTGGATCGGGGTCTCCTTGGCGTCGTGGCCCAGCAGCGTGTTGGCCACGCTGTCGCCGATGGTCGAGTCCACGAACTGCGCCGACCACACCACGGTCAGCAGGAAGCCCGCGATCGAGCTGAGCAGGACGATGAGCCCCCGCCTGCGCGGGAAGTGGCCGTTGACGAACGAGGACGTGGCCACGGTGGCCGTTCCGGCCTCCCGCTGGTCCAACTGGTTGGTTCCGGTGCGCGCCATGTGTTCCCTCTCCGGAGCAGTGCGGGTCGACCTGGGTGGCCCCTCTTCGGGGACGACTTTCGGGGTCCGCAAAGCATCCCAGTGTTATGGCTGGTTTCCTTCTTCCGCTGTGCGCACCTGCTGGGCCGAACGGTCCACGTCGGCCGGTCCGGCACCGCGCGGTCGGGTGAGCCCGCCGAACGGCGGTCCGCGCGCGTCGGAGAACGCCCGGTCGGCGGGGGTGCGGACGCGGTCGACCGCGGCGCGAAGAATTCAAATCACGCTGTTATGGAAAAGCGCAGGTCAGCAGGGCAAAATCGGAGAAGCAGTGTCGTCGGGCGGTCGTGCAGTCTTACGTTGCGCACATTTTTCGAAGTGCCGTGCCGTTGTCGCATTTCTCCTGCGGCGACATTTCTCGGACCATCCTGAACCCCCGATGTCCTCAAAGACGGTGAAAGCATGAGCAGTGAGCGGATCGCAATCGTCGGCATCGGCCTGCGCTACCCCGATGCCGGTTCAACCGGGGAACTGTGGGAAAACGTCCTGGCCGGGCGTCGGGCCTTCCGCAGGCTGCCCGACGAGCGGATGAACCAGGCGGACTACTACGACCCCAACCCCGAAGCACCGGACCGCTTCTACTCGAAGATGGCGGCCGTGCTGCGCGACTTCGAGTTCGACCGGGTCCGCTACCGCGTGGCCGGCAGCACGTTCCGCTCCACGGACATGACGCACTGGCTGGCGCTCGACGTCACCTCCCAGGCTCTGGCCGACGCGGGCTTCCCGGAGGCCGAAGGCCTGCCGAAGCAGACCACCGGCGTGGTGCTGGGCAACAGCCTCACCGGCGAGTTCTCCCGCGCGAACGTGATGCGGCTGCGCTGGCCCTACGTGCGGCGCACGGTCGCCGCCGCGCTGGTCGGCAAGGGGTGGCCCGAGGACGAGATCGCGGGCTTCCTGCGCGAGCTGGAAGTGGACTACAAGGCCCCGTTCCCCGAGATCAACGAGGACACCCTGGCGGGTGGCCTGGCCAACACCATCGCGGGCCGCATCTGCAACTACTTCGACCTGCGCGGCGGCGGCTACACCGTCGACGGCGCGTGCTCCTCGTCGTTGCTGTCGGTCGCCACGGCCGCCAAGTCGCTGGTCGAGGGCGACATGGACGTGGCCATCGCGGGCGGCGTCGACCTGTCGATCGACCCGTTCGAGGTCATCGGCTTCGCCAAGACCGGCGCGCTGGCCAAGCGCGTGATGAAGGTCTACGACAAGGACTCCAACGGCTTCTGGCCGGGCGAGGGCGCCGGTTCGCTCGTGCTGATGCGCGAGGAGGACGCGCTGGCCAAGGACCTGCGCATCTACGCCACCATCGCCGGCTGGGGCGTCTCCTCGGACGGCAAGGGCGGCATCACCCGTCCCGAGGCCGACGGCCACCGCCTGGCCCTGCACCGCGCCTACGGCCGCGCGGGCTACGGCCTGGAGTCGGTGTCCTACTTCGAGGGCCACGGCACCGGCACGGCGCTGGGCGACGAGACGGAGATCGAGGCGCTGTCCTCGGCCCGCCGCGCCGCCGACCCGGAGGCCAGGCCCGCGGCGCTGAGCACCGTCAAGGGCAACTTCGGGCACACCAAGGCAGCGGCGGGGGTCGCCGGGTTGATCAAGGCGGCCCTCGCCGTGCACCACCAGGTCATCCCGCCGGGCACCGGGCACTACGACCCGCACCCGAAGCTGACCTCCGACGACGCGGTGATGTACGTGCCGCTGGAGGCCGAGCTGTGGCCGGAGGACCGCCCGGTCCGCGCCGGCGTGTCGGCCATGGGCTTCGGCGGCATCAACACCCACATCGCGCTGGAGGCCGCGCCCGACGCGACCCGCCGCGAGCAGCTCGACGTCCGCACGAAGGCGATGGTCGCCGGTCGCCAGGACGCCGAGGTGCTGCTGTTCGACGCGCCGGACCGCACGACGCTGAAGGACCGCGTCGCGGAGGTCGCCGCCCTGCTGCCGAAGCTGGCGTTCGCCGAACTCGGCGACCTCGCCTCGGCCCTGGCCGCACGGCTCACCGGCGCGCCGCTGCGCGGTGCGGTCGTGGTCCGCACGCCCGAGGAGGCCGAGCGCAAGGTCGAGAAGCTGATCGCCGCGGTCAGCGAGGGCGTCACCACCTTCGACGTCGCCGACGGCGTGTTCCTGGACGAGCGGACGGCCGCGCCGCGGCTGGCGTTCCTGTTCCCGGGCCAGGGCTCGGGCCGGGGCTCGGTCGGCGCGCTGCGCCGCCGCTTCCCGGTCGCCGAGGAGATCTTCCGGTCCGCGAACCTGCCCACCGACGGCGACCAGGTCGCCACGGAGGTCGCGCAGCCGCGGATCGTCGCCGGTTCCCTGGCGGCGCTGAAGGTGCTGCGCGAGCTGGGCATCGAGGCGCACACGGCCGTCGGGCACAGCCTCGGCGAGCTGTCCGCCCTGCACTGGGGTGGCGCGATCAACGCCAACCGGGTGCTGTCGCTGGCCGCCGAGCGCGGTCGGGTCATGGCGGGCGCGAGCCAGGGCGGCGGCGCGATGGCCGGGCTGGGCACCACGCCCGAGCGGGCGCTGGAGCTGGCGGCCGGCGAGGACGTGGTGATCGCGGGCTACAACGGCCCGGCGCAGACCGTGCTGTCCGGCCCGGCCGAGGCCGTGGACCGGGTGTGCGCGGCGGCCCGCGCCGAGGGCGTGCAGGCCACCCGCATCAACGTGTCGCACGCGTTCCACTCGCCGCTGGTGTCCCCGGCGGCCGAGGCGATGCAGGAGCGGCTGACCGAGTTCGACTTCGGCCGGCTGATCCGCCCGGTGCACTCCACCGTCACCGGCGACGTGCTGGAGGCGGGCGCCGACCTGCGCGAGCTGCTGCGCGACCAGATCACCCTGCCGGTCCGGTTCCACGAGGCGGCGGCCAAGGCCTCCGCCACCGCGGACCTGGTCGTCGAGGTCGGCCCCGGCCGCGTCCTCAGCGGCCTGCTGGAGGAGATCGCGCCCGGCAAGGCCGTGCTCTCGGTGGACACCGACAGCGCTTCGCTCACCTCGCTGCTGACCGTCGTCGCCGCCACCCACGTGCTGGGCGGCGAGGTCCGCACCGACGTCCTGTTCGCCGACCGGGTCGTCCGCGACCTGCCGCTGGACGGCGAGATGACGTTCCTGGCGAGCCCCTGCGAGACGGCTCCCGCGCTCGACTCGGCCCTGCTCTCGGCCGAGGGGAACGCCCCGGCGGCCGTCAAGGCGTCCCAGCCGGCGGCGGGCACGGACGGCGAGTCCACGCTGGAACTGCTGCGCCGACTGGCCGCGCAGCGGGTGGAACTGCCGCTGGAGGCCATCACCGCGAGCACCCACCCGCTGGACGACCTGCACCTGAGCTCCATCACGGTCGGCCAGCTCGTCAACGAGGTCACCCGCACCCTGGGCCGCCCGGCCCTGGAGGGCACGACCAACTTCGCCACCGTGCGGATGGGCGAGCTGGCCGACCTGATCGACAACCTGGCCGACACCGCGCACGCCGAGGAGCGCGACGCGGGCGAGGTGCCCGGCATCGCGGCGTGGGTGCGGCCGTTCCTGGTGGAGCACGTCGAGCGCGAGCTCGTCGCGGCGGCGCCCGGACCGGTGGGGCAGTGGTCCGTCCACGCCCCCGAGGGCCACCCGCTGGCCGAGGCCCTGAAGGCAGGCCTGCCCGGCGACGGCGTGCTCCTGCTACTGCCGCCGGAGGGCGGCGACGAGCACGTCGGCCTGTTCCTGGAGGCCGCGCGCGACGTGCTGGCGTCCGGCCGCAGGCTCGCGGTCGTGCAGCACAAGCTCGGGGCGTCGGGCCTGGCCCGCACGCTGCACCTGGAGGCGCCGCACATCCCGGTGACGCTGGTCGACCTCGCCGACGACACCGACGCGGTGCGCCGGGTGGCGGCCGAGGTCGCGGCCACGACCGACTTCTCGCAGGTGCGGTACGACGCCGACGGCGTGCGGACCGTGCCGGTGCTGCGCGCGGTGTCCGGTCAGGCGCTGCCCGGTTCCGCCGCGGCGACTCCGCTCGACGCCACCGACGTCCTGCTGGTCACCGGTGGCGGCAAGGGCATCACGGCCGAGTGCGCCATCGCGATGGCCACCGACTCGGGCGCGTCCCTGGCGCTGATCGGCCGGGCCGACCCCGCCGTCGACGCCGAGCTGGCCGCCAACCTGGCCCGGATGACCGCGGCGGGCATCACGCACCGCTACGAGCGGGCCGACGTGACCTCCGCCGAGCAGATCGCCGCCGCCGTCGAGCGGTTCCGCGCCGAGCTCGGCGAGGTGACCGCCGTGCTGCACGGCGCGGGCCGCAACGAGCCCAAGGCGTTGACCGGACTGTCCGAAGAGGACTTCCAGGCCACGCTGGCGCCGAAGATCAAGGGCCTGAACGCGGTGCTCGACGCCGTGGACCAGGACCGGATCAAGCTCCTGGTCACGTTCGGCAGCATCATCGGCCGGGCGGGCCTGCGCGGCGAGGCGCACTACTCGACCGCCAACGACTGGATGAGCGAGCTGACCGTCGACTTCGGCGTCAAGCACCCGCAGGCGCGCGTGCTGGCCCTGGAGTGGTCGGTCTGGTCCGGCGCGGGCATGGGCGAGCGGCTGGGCGTGGTCGAGGCGCTGATGCGCGACGGCATCACGCCGATCTCCACCGACGCGGGCATCGCGGTGCTCCGCGAGGTGCTGGCCGACCCGACCGTGGGCCCCGTGCTCGTGGTCTCCGGCCGCGCCGCGGGCCTGCCGACGTTGGAGATGGCGCGCACCGAGCTGCCGCTGGCCCGGTTCGTGGACCGCGTCCTGGTCCACTACCCGGCCGTGGAGCTGGTCACCGAGGCCGACCTGTCCGACGGCAGCGACCCGTACCTGGGCGACCACCTGCTCGAAGGCGACCTGCTGTTCCCGGCCGTCATCGGCATGGAGGCCATGACCCAGGTGGCCAGTGCCCTGACCGGGCACGACTCGCCGCCGATGCTGGAGGGCGTGGAGTTCCTGCGGCCGGTGGTGGTGCGGCCGGGCGGCTCGCTGACGGTGCGGATCGCCGCGCTGGCCCGTGACGCCGAGACGGTGGACGTGGCCATCCGGGCCGAGGACACCGGCTTCTCCGCCGACCACTTCCGGGCCACGCTGCGGTTCCCGCGGCCGGAGATCCCCGGCGACGTGGTCGACGGCGGTCCCGTGCTGCCGCTCGTGCCGGTCGACCCGGTGACCGAGCTGTACGGCAGCGTCCTGTTCCAGGGCAAGCGGTTCCAGCGGTTGCAGGGCTACCGGCGGGCGAGCGCCCGGCACGCGGTGGCCGAGGTGGCCACGTCGTCCGTGGCGACCTGGTTCGCGCCGTTCCTGCCGCAGGACCGGATGCTGGCCGACCCCGGCACGCGGGACGTGATGATGCACGCCATCCAGTGCTGCGTCCCCGACGCCACGCTGCTGCCGCAGAGCGTGGAGCGGCTCTACCTGGCCGCGCAGGTCGACCAGCTCGCCCAGTACGTGGTGCTGGACGCCCGCGAGCGGTCGCAGGACGGTGACAGCTACACCTACGACATCGACGTGCGCGACCCCGAGGGCCGGCTCGTCGAGCGGTGGGAGGGCCTGGTGCTGCGGGCCGTGCGCAAGCGCGACGGCGCGGGGCCGTGGACGCCGACCATGCTCGGCTCGTACCTGGAGCGCTCGCTGGAGCGGGTCCTGGGCGGCAGTCGCGCGGTCGTGGTCGAGCCGGACCCGACCGACGTCACGCCGGAGCGCCGGGCGCAGACCGCGCTCGCGTTCAGCCGGGCCGTGGACCGGCCGGTCGACGTGCGCTACCGGCCCGACGGCAAGCCCGAGGTCGACGGTGTCGAGGTGTCCGCCTCGCACAGCGCCGGCATCACGTTCGCCGCGGTGGCCTTGGGCGGCGCCCTCGGCGTGGACGTCGAGGAGGCCGTGACCCGGTCGGAAGAGGACTGGACCGGCCTGCTGGGCGCCGACCTGATCGCGGTGCGCGACCTGCTCACCACCGAGGTCGGCGAGACGGCGGCCATCTCCGGCACCCGCGTGTGGAGTGCCCTGGAGTGCTTGCGCAAGACCGGTTCCACGTCGCAGGCGCTGACCGTCGACCGGGTCCACCCGGACGGCTGGGCCGTGTTGTCGACCGGCGACGCCAAGGTCGCCACCTGGGTGACCACCGTCAACGACCGGCCCGAGCCGGTGGTGTTCGCGGTGCTCGTGGGCAAGGAGGCCTGATGTGACTGACTACTACGAGATCCGCCACACCGTCGGTTTCGAGGAGACCAACCTCGTCGGCAACGTGTACTACGTGAACTACCTGCGGTGGCAGGGTCGGTGCCGGGAGATGTTCCTGAAGGAGAAGGCACCCAGCGTGCTGCGGGACCTCCAGGACGACCTGAAGCTGTTCACCCTCAAGGTGGAGTGCGAGTTCTTCTCCGAGATCACCCTCTTCGACGAGCTGTCGGTGCGGATGAGGCTGGAGGAGCTGACCCAGACGCAGATCCAGTTCAGCTTCGACTACGTCAAGGTCACCGCCGGCCAGGAGGTCCTGGTCGCCAAGGGCAGGCAGCGGATCGCGTGCATGCGCGGCCCGAACACCAACACGGTGCCCTCGCGGGTGCCCGAGGACCTGCGCAAGGCGCTCGCGCCCTACGCCGAGGCCCCGGCGCTGGCCCGCGCCGGGCTGGGGGGATGACGGACATGTACGAGGCGGCGCCCACGATGGAGGAGACCTCGCTGAGGGACGCCATGTCCCTGTTCGCGACCGGGGTCACGGTGCTGACGGTCGGCGGCGAGCAGGCGCACGGCATGACGGCGAACGCGTTCACGTCCGTCTCGCTCGACCCGCCGCTGGTGCTGTGCTGCATCTCCCGCTCGGCGGTGATGCACGACGCGATCACCAACACCAAGCGGTTCGGCGTGTCGATCATGGGCGCGGACCAGCGGGACACCGCGAAGTACTTCGCCGACAAGCGCCGCCCGCTCGGGCCGGAGCAGTTCGACGCGGTCGACTGGATCGAGGGACCGCACAGCGGCGCGCCGCTGCTGAACGGTTCGCTGGCCTGGCTGGAGTGCGAGCTGGTGCAGTTCTACGACGGCGGGGACCACACGATCTTCGTCGGCCAGGTCCTCGGCTCCAGCCGCGGTGCGAGCGCGTCGGCGCTGTTGTTCTACAGCAGCGCGTTCCACCAGGTCTGACATCCGGTCCGCCCGCTTCGGGAAGGAGTGCACATGCTGGTGACCGTCACCGGAGGCACCGGTTTCGTCGGCTCGCACACGGTGGCGGAGCTCGTCCGCGCCGGCCACCGGGTCCGCTTGCTGGTGCGGGACCCCGGCGCGGTGGACGCCGCCGCGCGACCGCTGGAGGTGCCACCCGACGCGCTGGACGTCGTCGTCGGGGACGTGACCGACGAGCGCTCGGTCGCGGCGGCGGTGCGCGGCGCGGACGCCGTGGTCCACGCGGCGTCGGTGTACTCGTTCGACCGGCGCGACCGGGCGGAGATGCGGCGGGTCAACGCGCACGGCACGGAGGTGGTGCTCTCCGCCGCCCGCCGTGCCGGCGCGGGCCGCGTCGTCCACGTGTCGAGCACCGCGGCCCTGTTCGGGCCCGGTGTGCGGGTGATCCGCGAGGACTCGCCCGTCGGGACGACCCGCGCGCCGTACGCGTCGACCAAGGTCGCGTCGGAGGTCATCGCGAGGCGGCACCAGGAAGAGGGGGCGCCGGTGGTCGTCAGCTACCCACCGGCCCTCCTCGGGCCGCACGACCCGAAGCTCGGCGACCAGACCCGGCGGCTGCGCAACACCGTCCGCGGGATCATGCCGATGTGGCCCGCGGGCGGGTTGCAGATCGGCGACGTGCGGGACACGGCGGCGCTGCACGTGGCGCTGCTCGACCCGGACGCGGCCGGACCGCGCTCGGTGGGTCGGCACTTCGGCCCCGGGCACTACCTGTCCACGAGCCAGTACGTGCAGGCGGTCAGGGAGGCCACCGGGCGGTCGTTGACCGCGGTCTTCCTGCCCCCGGCGCTGATGACCCCGGTCGGCCGGTTCGTGGACGCGGTGCAGCCCCTGTGGCCGTGGCACCTCCCGGCCGAGCACGAGGCCATCGCCACGGTCGGCGCGGCGGTCCGGGTCGACCCGGCCGCGAGCACGCTCGACCTCAAACCCCGTCCGTTCGCCGACACGGTCACCGACGCGGTGCGGTGGCTCGCCGACACCGGCGCGGTGACCGATCGCCAGGCAGGCCGCCGATGACCACTTCAGGGATCGACCAAGTCAACGGGCACTCGGACTTCCGGCCCGAACTGCCCCCGCGCACGATGGAGCTGCTCCGCGAGCGCAACGACGACCTGCGCGACCGCGCGGTGTCCAACGCCGACGCGGTGCGCCGGCAGCGCTCGCTGGGCAAGCGCACCGCCCGGGAACGCCTGGACCTGCTCCTGGACCCCGGCTCGTTCACCGAGATCGAGCTCTACCGGCGGCACCAGGCGCACGGCCTGAAGGTGTCCGAGCACCGTCCCCACACCGACGGCGTGGTGGCGGGCTCGGGCACCATCGACGGACGGCGCGTGTTCGTCTACGCGCAGGACTTCACCATCTTCGGCGGGTCGCTCGGCCAGGCGCACGCGGCGAAGATCCACAAGGTGATGGACATGGCCGTCGACACCGGCTCGCCCATCATCTCGTTGAACGACAGCGGCGGCGCGCGCATCCAGGAGGGCGTGATGGCGCTGGACGGCTACGGCGGCATCTTCCGCCGCCAGGTGGCCGCGTCCGGCATCATCCCGCAGATCGCCGTGGTGCTCGGGCCGTCCGCGGGCGGCGCCGCGTACTCGCCCGCGCTGGCCGACTTCACGTTCATGGTCCGCGGCACCGCCCAGATGTACCTGACCGGTCCCGACGTGGTGCAGGCCGTGTCGGGGGAGAAGGTCAGCCACGACGAGCTGGGCGGCGCGGCGGTGCACGGCGAGCTGTCGGGCCTGGCGTCGTTCGTGCACGACGACGAGGAGTCGTGCCTGGAGGACGTCCGCCACCTGGTGTCCATGCTGCCGTCGAACAACCTCGAGTCACCGCCCGCGTACGAGCCGGTCGGCGCGGTGGACGACGTGCGGCCGGACTTCGCCTCGATCGTGCCCGTGGAGCCGAACAAGCCCTACGACATGCGCACGCTGATCGAGGAGCTGGTGGACGACGGGGAGTTCCTCGAGGTCCACGCCGGGTGGGCGCGCAACGTGGTGGTGGCGCTCGGCCGGATCGACGGCGGAGTGGTGGGCCTGGTCGGCAACCAGCCGATGGTGTTCGCGGGCGTGCTGGACATCGAGGCGTCCCAGAAGGCGGCCAGGTTCGTGCGGTTCTGCGACGCGTTCGGCATCCCCATCGTGTCCCTTGTGGACGTTCCGGGATTCCTGCCCGGTACGGCGCAGGAGCACGCGGGCGTGATCCGGCACGGCGCGAAGCTGCTCTATGCCTACTGCGAGGCGTCGGTGCCGCGCATCCAGGTGATCGTGCGCAAGGCGTACGGCGGCGCGTACATCGTGATGGACTCCCGGTCCATCGGGACGGACCTGTCGCTGGCCTGGCCGACCAACGAGATCGCCGTGATGGGCGCGGAAGGGGCCGTGAACGTCATCTTCCGCAAGGAACTGGCCGCCGCGGCCGACCCGGACGTGCTGCGGGCCGAACTGCTGGCCGAGTACTCGGAACAGCTGGTGCACCCCTACTACGCCGCCGAACGGGGCCTGGTGGACGACGTGATCGACCCGTCCCACACCCGTTCCGCGGTGGCGCGGGGCCTGGCGATGCTGCGCGACAAGCGCCGCCCGACCCCGGCCCGCAAGCACGGCAACGTGCCGCTGTAACTCCCGCGCTGCGACCACGGCACCTCACCCTGGCGGTGGGGTGCCGTCGTCGTGTCCGGCTCCGGTCGGTCAGGCGACGTGCACGCGCCTCACCTCCGCCTCGCCGCTCGTGATCTCGAACAGCGTCCGGGCACTGGCTGGAGCAGGGGCGTCCGCTCGCGGCGGGCGCGTTCGGCCGGTTCGTGCACCGTCGGCCGGCTGCTCCTGCGTGAGCCGGCGAGCCGCACGTGCTCGCCCGATGCGTTCGCCGAGGCCGGGGCTGTCGCGCATGCACCTCCTCGCGTCGGCTCCCGGAACACGCAGGTCAGAGCATGTGGCGATCGGGTGACGGCCGACTGCGACACGGTGTCCCAGGACGGCCGCGGGGAGTGGGCAATACGCCAGGTGGGTATAGCTGCCGAGGAGGCGCGGATCGGCTTGACGTCGTTCCATAACGCCGCTATAAATAGTAGTAAGACAGTGTTATGGAACGCGTGGACGGGGTGGTGGGCGTGGTCGCGTCGGTACGGGAAGTCGCGGAAGCGCTGGTGGTGCGGGGTGCACTGCCCGCCGGGCTCGACGGTGCTCTCGTCTGGTCCGGCAAGTACGGTGTCTCAGGGGTCCGCCTCGGGCCCGACGGCGCGCGGTGGTACCGCGGGCCCCGGCCGGCCGCCCTCGCGCCGGCGGACTGGCCCTCCCGCGCCACCATGGCGAGCCCCGTCTTCGACGGCGAGGTGTGGCACACGGCCATGTCCCACCCGGACCTCGGGTACGCCGAGCACGTCACCCTCGGCCCGGACGGCGAAGTCCTGCGCGCCGAGCCCTTCCCGCTGGACGGCGCGCCCCGCATGCGCGCGGCCGGTGTGACGGAGCGGTTCGTGGTGGTCTTCGACTCCGCGCCGTACTACAGCCGCGCGGCCGACCTCGTGGGCCTGCGCGACCCGTACTCCGGTCCCGCCAAGGGCCCCGCGCGCATCGGCCTGCTCGCCTACGGCCGGCCGCGCTGGTTCGAGGTCGGCGAGGGCGAGGTGCTGTCGCTGGTCAACGTCTACGAAGACCTCGGCCGCGTGGTCGTGGACGCCATCTGGGCGCCGGGCGTGCTGCGCCGCCACACGCTCGACCTCGCCACCGGCGGCGTGCGCCGGATCGACCTGCCCGCGATGGACGCCGGCACGGTCGACGAACGCCTGACGGGCCGCCGCCACCGCTTCGTCTTCGGCACGGCGGGCACCGCGATCGTCCGCCACGACGTGGCGCTGGGCTGCACCTGGCGGCGCGAGTCGGGCGTCACGCCCGGCCGGCCGGTGTTCGTGCCGAGCGGCGAGGCCGAGGGCGAGGGCTGGGTGGTCGCGGTCGCGGGCGACGAGCTGCTGGTGCTGGACGCGGCCGACCTCGCCGGTCCGCCGGTCGCGGTGGTGCGGCTGCCGTTCGCGGTCGAGGCGTCCCGGCACAGCACGTGGCTCTCGGGTCGTGCGGCGGGCTGACCGCTGCCCGGCACGTCCGCGCCGGCGCGGCGAGTCGATCTCGCGGGCGTGGTCGGGGCCACCGGGGCCGGGGTAGTCTGCCGGGGAGCCATCCCTGGCAGGGCAACGGTGAGGGGAACCGTGCATCGAACCGCTGCTGAGACCCGGTCCCACGTGCTGCGGGTGGCCGGGGACCTGTTCTACCTCAGAGGGATCCGGGCCACGGGTGTCGACCTCGTCGCGGCCGAGGCGGGTGTCGCGCCCACCACGCTGTACCGCCTGTTCGCCTCCAAGGACGACCTCGTCGGCGCCTACGTCGAGCGCGCCGACCTCGAGTTCCGCGACCTGTTCACCGCGGCGGTCGACGGCGCGGGCCCCGATCCGCGCGACCGGATCCTGGCGGTGTTCGACCTGGTCTTCGCCGAGGTGTCCGCCGACGCGTTCCGCGGCTGCAAGTTCCTCATGTCGCTGGCCGAGTTCCCGCAGCCCGAACTGCCCGCGCACCGCAACGCGCTCGCGGCGAAGTCCTGGACCAGGGAGCGGATCGGCGAACTGGTCGGGGAACTCGGGGTCGACGACCCGGCCGAACTGGCCGACCACCTGATGCTGGTCTTCGAGGGCCTGCACGCGTCGGCCCAGTCGTTCGGCCCGGACGGCCCCGCCAAGCGCGCCCGGGCACTGGCCGAGCGCCTCCTGCCGGCCGCCGCGCCGACCCGCGCCTGACACCCGGCCCGGCCGTCCCCGCCGCTCGTGAAGAACTGTCAAGCGGTCGTGCGGGAATAGCTTCGGGAATGTGCGGGAATCGCTCGTGCAACTCGGGCGAAACGGACCGATCGCGCCGGACGTGAAATCCGAAGCACGATTGGGTCACGCGCGCCGCACAGCATGTCCACGTCGCCCGATCGAAGGTATTCTTGCTTTTCGATCACCCAATATTCGGTGCGGCGCGGCATGACTTCTCGGCCGGTCGCCCCGACTTCGGGGGCAGTGCCGGAGGGGACTGAGGTGCCATGGTGAAAAACGTCGATCGCGTTCGCAGGGTTGTCGTCGTCGGAGCGGGTCTGGCCGGTACCGCGACCGCCATCCGGCTGCTCCGGTTCGCCCGCGAGCCATTACAGGTGGTGCTGCTCGAACGTCGTCCGGAATACCGGAACTCCGGCGTGGCGTACCAGCGCGAGAGCAACCACTGGCACCACGTGTTCAACATTCAGGCGGGCCGCATGTCGGCATTCCGCGAGGACGTGGACGACTTCGTCGGCTGGGCCAACCGCGAGGCCGACCGGTCGGACTGGCCGGAGGGCTGGCGCGACTTCGAGTTCACCGAATCAGGTCCCGCGCCGCGCCGGATCTACCACGACTACCTGGAAACCCGGCTCGCCGAGGCGGTGCGCGAAGCGGCGCGGGGCGTGACGCTGGTCGAGGCGGACGGTGAAGCGGTCGACGTCGAGGTGGTCGACGGCCACGCGGACGTCGTGGTGGAGAACCTCGTCCTGCCCTCCGGCGAGGAGAGAGGGCGGGCGGTCCTGCGGGCCGACCACGTCGTGCTCGCCACCGGGTTGGAGACGAAATACCCGGCTTTCGCCGCCGAGGTGCTGGAACACCCGGCGTTCGTGCGCAGCCCGTACTCGAAGAACGGCATCGAACGGGTGCTCAACGTCCGCAAAGACGGCGTGGTGGCCGTCATCGGCACGCTGCTCAGCGCGTACGACTCGGCGACGCTGTTGTTGCGGCAGGGGCACGAAGGCCCGATCCACCTGATCTCGGGCTCCGGTCTCACGCCCCGGACCTATCCGCCGAACCACCGCCACCAAGTGCTCGAACTGCCGGCCCCGCAATTGCTCGGCGACACCTACGAAGGCCGCGAGGAATTCGTCCGCCGGTTCCGCGCGGAATGGGACCGGGCTTGCGCGATCCTCACCAGTGAGCATCCCGAAGTACCGCCGGTCGTGGTGACCGAACGGGTCGCCAAGTCGTGGGAACCGTACCTGCCCGCTATTCTGCGACGCATTCCGACGGGCGAGCTCCGCGCCCTGCTCGACACCTACGGCAGCCTCTTGGCGGTGCTGCGGGTGAGCGCCATGGCGTACACCACGAACATCGTGGACGCCGCCATGGGCGAAGGGGGCCAGGTCGTCCTCACGGTCGGTCGCGTGCGGCAGGTCGGCGCCCGCGGGGAAGGCAGGCTCCTGCTGTCCGTCGAGGGGCAGGGGACGACGCGCGAAATCGAGGCCGACCTCGTCGTGTCGAACTTCGGGCGCGAGTCGAATTACGAGCGCGCCGACTCGGCGCTCTGGTCGAACCTGCTGCGTCGCGGAATCGCCGTGCCGCACCTCCGCACCGGGCGCGGCGTCGAAGTCGACCCGTGCGGCAGACTCCTCGGGCCCGACGGCACGCCGTCCGGTCCGGTCTCGGTCGTGGGCAGTCCGCGCGAGGGTGACGAAATCGTCCGCAACGGCCGCACGGGCGCGTTCACGTTCAACCTCGCCGCGATCAAGAACCACTCGGTGGAAGTCGCGGCCACCACGCTGCACCGGCTCGAATCGTGTTACGACGAGCAGGCCGCCGACCTCGCCGGGAGCTTCGCCGAGACGTCGGCCCTGGACCCCGGATTGCGCGAGGCCGTGGCGCACTCGGTGACCCTGGACGTGCGCCGGATGGCCACCCGCGGCCGGGACGACCGCTGGTCGCTCGCCGCCCGGCTCGAAGAGGGCATCCAGCGCATCCGCGAGCTCGCTACGCGTGACGGCACGGCGACGCCGTCCGACCGCGCGGTGCGCTTCGCGGTGAACGCGGCCGCCACCGCGAAGCTGACCGACCTCTCCGTGACGCCGCGCGAGCTCCGTTTCCTGCTGGGGCTCGAAGGATCGGTGGAACCGGTCGGCTGACGCGGTCGGCCGAAAGCCGTCATGAGCCGTCATGAGCCGCCGAAAGTCGGCGAAAGTCGACGAAAGCGGTCGGAGCCCGTCGAAAGCGGTGCGTGGAACCGAACTCCGCTCATCTCCTCCTCACCATTTCTACGCAACTCGCCGACCTGCCGACTACTTCGCCGTTGCCCACCGGACGCACGCGCTGTGGCACGAATGGACCACCACCTCGCACTCGAGAAGATGCGCGGCCGGTCGCGCGACTGCGAGGCTCGTGCCATGGCTGCTCGTGTTCGACTCGCTCGCCCGGTCCGCACACCGGGCGGAATCGGTAGGAGGATGCCGTGAGCCCGCGCGAGATCCCCGGGGTTTTGCTCGTCGGTTCGCCGACCACGAGTGTCCGCGGCATCGCCAATCACACCGGGAGACCCCTGCCCGGTTCCGTGCTGGTGGTCGAAGCGCTCGGTCCCGAGTTCTACGACACCATCGTCAAGTCGGCGGCCGTGGTGTGTTCCGGTGGGGGCCGCACCGGTCACATGGAATCGCTGTGCCGGTCGCGGGGAATTCCGGTGCTCCGGATTCCGCACCACGAACTCGCCGGCCTGGTCGGGCACGTGACGGTCCGCACCGACCGCGAATCGGTCACGCTCGGCGAGGCCGAGCACGCGGAGCCGTCCGCGGAATACCCGACCGTGACGCCGGACGACCTGCGCTCGGTCTGCGTGGTCATCGCGGACGCGACGGACATCCAGTCGACCAACGCGATCCAGCCCCGCGTCGACCAGGTGACGTCGTTCTTCATCCGCGAGGAGTTCGTCTGCCTCGCGTCGGGCCTGAGCCCGCTCGACGCGCTGCGCGCCGGCGTCGCCCAGGCCGAGCGCTACGGCGCGGCGATCGGCGCGGAGCTGTGCGCCATCGTCAAGGAACTCCTGCCGGGCCAGCGGCTGGTGATGAGGCTGCTCGACCTCCGGTCCGACGACGCCGCCCAGATCACCAACGAGGTCGACGTCGACCACGAGTCCAACCCGGAACTCGGCCTGCACGGCGCTCGCTGGCTGCTGCACGAGCCCTACTACCCGCACGCGTTCCGGGCCCTGCGCGCGTACGTGCGCGAACGGCTGGGCCCGGAAGCCGACCGGGTGAGCTTCGCCGTGCCGTTCATCAACGACCAGGACGAGTTCCTGCGCCTGCGGGTCCGGCTCGACCTGTCCGACGACGTGCCGCTCTCGGTGTTCGTGGAAACCCCCGCCGCGGTGCACTCGGCGACGGAGTTCTTCGCGGCCGGCGCGAGCGAGATCTTCGTGGGCACCAAGGACCTGACCCAGTTCTACCTGGCCGCGGACCGGGGCAACCACCGGGTCGCCTCGTCGTACCAGACGCGGCACCCCGCCGTGATGTCCGGGCTGCGCCAGTCCGTCGAAGCGGGTCGCCGGGCCGGTGTCCCGGTCCACGTGTTCGCGCTGGGCGCGGACGTGGGCTACTACTTCAAGCACCTGCCCGCGGACCGGTTCATGATGTGCACCGCCGAACTGAGGCAACTCGCCCAGGAGGCGCACGGATCACGGTGACGTGACGGTTCCCCCTCGCCGCGCCGCAGTGTCACCTCGCCGCAGCACGGCCGGTCCGCGCCAGGACCGGCCGACCGCTGCCCCCGGAGTGGCCTCCGATGTCGACCCCCAGATCGGAGGCCACTCCCCGGCGGCTCACCCGAGCAGCACCTCCGGGTCGCGCAGCGTGTCCACAGTGGACGCGTACAGGCGTGCCTTGATCGTGCCGAGCGTGGCGCCGGCCTTGCCGGCCTGCGCCCGGGCGATCCCGATCGCGGTCGACCGGACCGCGTCCTCGGCCACCGCGTGGTCCACGATGCCGGCGGCCAGGGCGTCGTCACCGCCGTAGCGGCGCGCGGTCGTCATCGCCTCGTGCGCGGTCTGCGGGGTGAGCCGCGCCTGGATCAACGACGACATGCCCGGCGTGAACGGAATGCCGATCTCGGCCTCGGGCAGGCACCAGAACCCGCGGTCGGCGCGCATCACGCGGAAGTCGTGCGCCAGGGAGAGCATCGCGCCGGCGGCGAAGGTGTGGCCCTGGAGCGCGGCCACGGTGATCACCGGCAACGACAGCACGCGCGCGAACAACTCGTGCACCGACACGACGTACTCGCGGTACCGGTCGCCGTTGGCCATCAGCCACTCGAGGTCCAGGCCGTTGGAGAAGAACTTGCCGGTGGCGGCGGTGACCAGGGCACGGGCGCCCTCGGCCCGCTCCACCTCGCCGATCGCGGCGTCGACCGAGGCGATCCAGTCCGGGTGGAACCGGTTCTCGGCGTCCCCGATGTCGAGGATGAACACGTCGTCCTGGCGGTCGAGCGTCGGCATGGGGGTTCCTCCGGTCCGGACAGCGGCTACCAGTCGGTAACTTAGTGCCCGGGCGCGGCCGGCGTCACCCTTCTCTATCATCCCGCAGGTGACCGCCTACGACGATCTTGACGCCTTCGAGCACCTGGACACCTCCACCCTCCCGCCGCGCCAGCAGCGGATCCTGGCGGCGATCCGGGACTGGGTGGTCCGGCACGGGTACTCGCCGAGCACGCGCGAGATCGGCGACGCGGTCGGCCTGCGGTCGTCGTCCTCGGTGTCCAAGCACCTCGCGGCCCTGGAGGAGAAGGGTTTCCTGCGCCGCGGCGCCACCGTGTCCCGGCCGATCGACGTGCGCCTGTTCCTGGCCGAGCCGTCCGCGCGGGAGAGCGCCGACTCCGTGTCCGTGCCCGTGGTCGGCCACATCGCCGCCGGCACGCCCATCGCGGCCGAGGAGCACGTGGACGACGTGCTGACGCTGCCGCGCGGGCTGACCGGGCGCGGCACCGTCTTCGGCCTGCGGGTGCGCGGCGACTCGATGGTCGACGCGGCGATCTGCGACGGCGACATCGTGGTCGTGCGGCAGCAGCACGAGGCGCACTCGGGCCAGATCGTGGCCGCGATGATCGACGGCGAGGCCACCGTCAAGGTCTACCGCCGGCGCAACGGGCACGTCTTCCTCGAACCGCGCAACCCCGCCTACGACGTCATCGACGGCGACCGGGCCGTCGTGCTGGGCGCGGTCGTCTCGGTGCTCCGCAGCGTCTGAACCTCGGCGTTGCGCCGATCGGCGGACACTCCGCGTCACGCTCTCTCATTCGAACGGTCTAATGCCCTCGGTAGTCGAGTGGATGCAGACTGGGAACCAATCGAGATGGTGCCCCAGCCGTGGCATCGCCGCGGTGGGTGGAGGTCGTCGATGGTCGGGATCGAGGCGGACGGCCCGGAGGACCGGGGCCTGCGGCAGTACCTGCGGCTGATCGCGCGCAGGCTGGGCGTCGACCTGGAGTCGTGCTGGTACGAGTGCGCGCCGGACGCCACCGCCTACATCGCCCTGGACCAGCGCGTGCCGCGGCACCCGGACCACGACCTGGCGCTGGTGTGGGACGAGCACACGGGGTGGTGCGCCGGGATCGAGGTGGGGTGCGGGGCGGACCTGGTCCCGCTGACCTACCTGGGCCCGCCGGTGCTGCCGCCGCCCGAGGCGGTCACGGTGTTCGTCTCGGACCTGGTCGCGGGCCGCCGCGCGGACCGCCCCGAGCCACCCGCCATGCCGATCGAGGACCACCTGGCCGACCTGCTGGTCGAGTACGCCGACCGCGCGCCCGCCAAGGTGCTCTGAGCTCAGTCGGCGGGACCGCGCAGGGTCAGCACGACCCGCAGCACGTGCTCGACCGCGGACGGGAACGCCGCGCCCCTCAGCTCGCCGCGCGTGGCCAGGTTGCGGGAGGCGAACTCGAGCATCCGGTCGTGCCCCACCCGCCGGACCACGAGCGCGGCCGTCTCCTCCAGGTCGAGCCCGGGGTTGTCCAGCCGGGTCAGGGCGAACTCGACCACGAGCTCCTCGTCCGTCACGGCGACTCCTCCCGACCCCTCCAGCGTAGTCGAGCCGGGCCGGATCCGGCCCGTCACGACGACCACCACGAGAACCCGGTGTCCGTGCCGTGGCCGGACCGCTCGCGCACCGATGCCAGTGCCTCGTCGCACGTGCGGTGCAGCCGCAGCAGGTCTTCCGTGTCGGTCAGCCGGATGGGCCGCGCGACCGTGCGGCGGCCGGCGACCACGGCGAACCCCGCGCCGACCACGTCGGCCCGCTGCCGCGCCTCCACCAGCACCGCGATGCCCATCGACCCGAAGAAGCCGACGTCGCCCAGGTCGACCACCAGCGCGGACGCGCGGCCGTTCAGGCAGGTGAACAGGGCTTCCCGCACTTCGCGGAAGGTGTCGACGTCGAAGTCGCCGTGCACGGCGGCGACCACCACGCCGTCGTCCCCGACCTCCCGGACCGTCACCGACGGCTGATCGACATCCCCGTGCACGCCGCTCCCTCACCCCGCTCCCGGCCGCATCACCGCCTTCCACCCTTACCCGTTCGACGGCCCGACGACACCGCCGACGCGCCGACGGTGACGTTCGCCGCCGGGTGGGGTGCTCCGCGGACCGGGCTCAGCGCCCGGGCGCGAGATCGGGCCGCGGTGCCGCCCCAACGCCCCTGACGAGCCGGCCCAGCTCGAACACGCGGCCGCGCTCCACCTCGGTCATCCGGTGCCGACCGCCCGGGTCGTCGAGCCCAACTCGCCCGGCGGGACCCGGGTGAGCCAGTCGCGGACGTGCCGGCCGGGCGGGCAGTCGAGCAGCGGACGATCACCCGCTGCCCAGGCAGACGAACGGCCGCCGCAGCGGGTCGATCGCGATGGCGTCCGCCAGGGCCACCGCCGGCCGGGCACCGGCGGCCAGGCTGCGGTGGTAGTCGTCCATCGCGGCGGCGCACGCCTGGTCGCCCACCCTGCTCAGCGGGGCGACCACCATCTGCGAACCGCTGGCCAGCAGGGCGCTGGCGAAGCCGAGCGGCTCGTCGCCGGGGCGGATCCGGTTGAGGGCGAGCTCGCACGCGGCCAGCACGACCTGGCGCGGCGGGTGGGCCAGGCCCGCCATCTCGTGCGCGTAGAGCGGGCCGTCGCTCAGCTCCAGCCGGGAGAACAGGGCGTTCTCCGGCTCGTGCACGCCGTGCGCGGCCAGGTGCGCGATCTCCGCGCCGTCCAACGACTCCAGCACCGTGGCGACCGACGCCCGCCCGCCCGACAGCAGCGCGGCGGTGGCGTAGTGCGCGCCCAGCTTGTCGATCTCGCCGACCGCGGCGGGCAGCCCCGGCCCGCGGACCAGCACGGTCCGCCCGGCCGGCCTGCCCTCGGCGCGGTCCGCGGCCAGCCAGGCGGTGGCCGACGGCGCCACCACGGTGGGCCGCCCGCGCAGCGACGGCAGCACGCCCCACGGCACCGCGTACAGCGCGCCGGTCGGCACGACCACCAGCTCCCGCTCGCCGATCAGCTCGGCCAGCGGCCGCACCAGCTGCGCGTCGAGCCGGTCTGCCTGCTTGCGCGCCGACACCGACATCACCCGCACCAGCGGCTCCGGCAGGTGGTCGGGCGCCAGCGCGTTCAGGTCCGCGTTCAGCATCCGGGCGCTCTCCGCCGCCTGCTCGGCCGACCCCAGCCGGGCCAGCCGCACGTCCGAGCCGACCACGACCACCGCGACCAGCGAGTCCCCCGACGACGCGAAGCTGACCAGGGCCCGCTCGCCCAGCCGCGCCATCACGTCGGCCAGCCCGGCGACCGGGCGCGGCCTGCCCCACCCGCCCGTGTGCCAGCCGAGCCGGTTGGCCTCGCGCAGGCGCTCGGCCCGACGACCGCGCAGCGCGGCGGTGGAGTGGCCGTCGTGCTCGGCCTGGTGGATGGACTGCGTGAGGCTGCGGACCTCGGCGATCCGCTCGGCCAGCTCGGGGTTGTCGACCTGGGTCAGCGGCTCGTACCGGTAGGTCTGCGCCCGCGTCCGCTCCAGCCAGGAGAACAGCCGGCGCGCGTTGCCGCCGTCCAGGACCAGCCGCACGGCCAGCTCGGCCAGCTCCCGGCCGTGCAGCGCGGTGCCGGACAGCAGCTCCAGGCCGCCCATCCGGTCGCGCACGTGGTCCAGGTCGGTCATGCCGGCCCTGATCTCGGCCAGCGCGGTCGCCCGCCGGTCGCGCGCCACGGCCAGCTCGGCCCGGCACAGCCGGCGCAGCATCCGGTGGTCGATCGGCGTCAGCTTGTTCGGCCGCGGCACCCGGTCGAGGATGCGCTCCGCCGCGTCCACGTCACCGCGGCGGATCTCCAGCCTGGCCGCCAGCATCCGCGCCAGCGCCGCCTGCTCGGCCAGCCGCGGCACGGGCAGCGAGTCGGCGAAGTCCGCCGCCCGCCCCGCCACCGAGCGCTGCCCCTTGCCCGACCGCAACGCCAGCACGGTGTCCACGCGCAGCCCGATGAGCGTCGCGTTCGCCACGCACGTCTCGCAGCCCCACCGCCGCATCCGCTGCCGTGCCGAGGTCGCCATGGTCCGGGCCAGTTCGAGGTCTTCGGTCATGTAGGCCGCCACGGCCCGGTACAGCTCCACGTCGGCCAGGTCCCGGGTGGTGCTCCGGTCCGCGCGCATCACCGGTAGCAAGGAGTCCAGGTGGTCGCCCGCTTCGTCGGCCAGTCCCGCGGACATCAGCGCCTGGGCCCGGTTCAGGCCGAGCAGGACCGGCACGTCCAGGCCCTGCTCCCGGTACGACCGGTCGATGAGCTCGTAACGCCGCAGCGCCGCGGGGACGTCGCCGACCCGCAGGTCGAGCAACCCGGCCGCGTGGTTCGCGTCGGCCGCCCGGTCCAGCAGCCCGTGCTCGGTCGCCAGCGCGATGGCCCTGGTGAGGTCCTGCCGCGCCTGGCGCACGGAACCCAGTCGGGTGTGCGCGGTGCCCCTGCTGCGCAGCGTCTTCACGACGAGCTCGACCAGCGATGTCACCGGGCCACCCGCGGCGAGGCGGCGTTCCTTGTGCTCCAGCGCGGAGTCGAAGGCCGTGATCGACTCCTCGATGAACCCGGCGTTGAGCAGCAGCAGGCCGCGGTTGTGCTCGACCCGGCCGAGCAGTTCGGCCCGCACGACCGGATCGGCCACGTCCTCGATCAGCCGCCGGGACTCGGCCAGCCCGTCCAGCCCCGCCGCCGGGCCGTCGGTCTCCGCCATCACGTTCGCGAACGTGGACGACAGGCGGATCCGGGCGGCGAGCCAGTCGGCCCGGAGCTCGGGGTCGACGGGGTCGATCGTGTCCGCCAGGTCCTGCCCGCGCCGAAGCAGCCGTGCCGCCTCGTGATGCCGTCCCGCGCACGTCGCGTCGAGCCCGGTGCGGTGCAGTTCTCGCGCTTCGCGGATGACGGTGACTTCGTCGACAGCAGCGGTTACCGGCACCGTTCTATGACATCACAGAACGGTGCGGAACAAAGCCCGCCGACCGGGAGACCCGGTCGGCGGGCTCGATCACCTTTGACAACTCACTTCACGGTGCCGTCGGGGCACCCACCACCCGAGCACAGCGGCGAGACCGTGCCGTCCTCGTTCGTGTGGAAGTGGTGTTCGTGCTGGTCCGGCGCGGTCTCCGGTGCGACGGTCGTCGCGGTGCCGTCCTGCTGGACGCCCTCGGCGCTCTCGACGGCGTTCTCGGCGTTCTCGACGGTGTCTTCCGCGAAGTCGTTCCTGGTCTCGGCAGTCGTAGACAAAGCGATCTCCCTCCCCTGGGATCTGTCTCGGCCTGGCAAGCGACTCAAGTGATTGCTCTGAGTCAAGTTCGGCGGGCCCCTCGTACCGCTCGAACAGGGCAATAGTGGCACAACGGCCTAACGATCTGGAGGGAATTTCGCACATCGAGTAGGCGATCAAGCGTGGCCGTGCGTAAACGGCCCCCACTATCACCCATTCAGGTAACGGGTGGTCAGGGGCTCGGCAGGGGTGGGTGGGCGTTCCCGCAGGCCTCGTCCGGCAGGGCTTCCGCCGGCACGGCCGTGAGGCCCGGCCGGCAGGTCTCGCCGTCCAGGTGGGCGCGCAGCACGTCCAGGCAGCGGCCCTCGGCCGGACCGAGGGCCCGGCGCGGGGCGGACAGCGCCTCGGCGACCGAGCGGTACTCCGGCCGACCGGCCAGCACGGTGAGCCGCAGCCGTTCCTGGCACTTCTGCGACAGCCTGCCGAACGCGCGCCACAGCCGGTGGTCCCGCTCGTCGAGCAGGACGGCGTCCTCGGGCAGGCCGTGCTCGCCGACCAGTTCCGCCGGCGCGTCGCTCAACGCCGCCGCACGGCGCTCCGGCGTCCAGTTCCGCCGTGCCTCGCGGCGCGTCGCGGCGACCAGCCACCCGGCCAGCGCGGGTGGTCCGTCCAGCCGGTCGAGGTGCCGCGGCACGGCGAGCCAGACCGCGTGCACCACGCCCTCGGCCGTGCCGCGGTCCAGCCCGTGCCCGCGCGCGACGTGCCACACCAGCGGCGTCAGGTCGGCGATCAGGGCGTGTAGGGCCGCGCGGTCGCCGTCACGTGCCGCGTCCAGGCAGGCCGCGTGCCGCCGCGCCCCCTCCAGCCGCTCCCAGTGCGGTTCGGGGTCGGATCCGGTCCGCTGTGTGCCGGGCAGTGCCACCACTCCCTCTCGGTCACCCGATACACCACCACGACCGCGCGGCAAATCAGCCGCACTACTGCGGCCGGCGACCCCGATGCCGGTGGGAACGCGGAGAACCCCGCCCTCGGGACCGAGAACGGGGTTCCAGGAGTCTCGCCGCGGCGCGCTCAGGGCTGGTAGCAGTCCTTGAAGCCGTCCGGCTTGGGCTGGTTGCCCGCGAACAGGGCCACGACGTCGGGCTGCTTCAGGTTCTCGGGGTAGCCGGGCCAGTCCGGCTCCTGCCCGTTGACGTGCAGCTCGTCCAGCCAGTAGCCGGACTGCCCGGACACCTTCTCGAACTCCAGGTCGCAGCCCTTGACCCGGACCGTCACCTCGAAGACCTTCTGCGACGACTTGACCGTTCGCTTGCCGATCTTCTTGGTCTTCTTCTCCGATTCGCTGCGCGGCCGGCCGACCGCGCTGAAGCCCGCCGCCTTCAGCTCCTCGACGAACTTGTCCTCGTTGCTGGAGCACCCGACCAGGGATGCGCCCAACCCCAGGACCACCAGCACGGACGCGACCTTCGTGTTCATGGCGCACAGCAAACCCGGACCGCCGAAACCCCAGCGCCCACCCGGTGCAACCGTTACCGCGCCGTGACGGACGGGCGGTCCGCGGCTCCGGGTGGATCGGCCGCAACCGCCGGTCCTCCCGCCACGTCACAGTGACCGTGAGAACTCTGGTAGCGGGCCTCGTCGCCCTCCTCGCGCTGGCCACGGGCTGCTCCACCGCCGTGTCGGGCTCCGGTTCGGGCTCCGGCACCCGGGCGGCGGCCACGACGACCACGAAAACGACCGCCCGGACCGGGCCGCCCACCGAGGTGACGCCCGAGCCCACGCCGCTGCCGTTGCCGACCGTCGACGAGGGCGCGCCGGCCCGGTACTGCCACGACGCGTTCCCCGGCGCGCTGGGCAAGCCGATGCTGGCGGTCGTGGTGGAGACCCCGTCGGGCCGGCTGACGTGCGACCAGGCCGCCGCCGTGCTCGTGGACTACTACGCCGAGCGCCGCGACCCGACGCCGGGACGTCCGCCGCTGGTGGTCGGCACCATGACGTGCAACCAGGTCCCCGAACCCGCGCTGCCGCAGGTGGTCTGCACGGACGGCGATGACGTCATCTACTCGATGTGGCCCCAGACCTGAGGCACGGGATCAGAACCGGCCGAACAGCCAGTGCCCCGGCTGGTCCGGACCCGGCGCGAGGCAGAACTCCCTGGTGGCGCGGACGATCTCGTCCGTCCCGACCGTGCCCGTGCGGTCCGCGTCGAGGCGGTCGAACAGCGTGCGGGCGTCGTCGTCGGGCAGGCCGCACCGGGTCGTCAGGGTGAGGAACTCCTCGCGCTCCACCACGCCCGTGCCGTTCGCGTCGACCAGCGCCAGCACGGCCGTGGCGAGCGGCAGGAGGGTCCGGTCGAACTCGGTGTGCGCGGCCCGGCCCGCCCAGGCCAGGAACTCGGCCTTGCCCACGCGGCCGTCGTCGTCGGTGTCGGACTCGGCGGCCAGGGCGCGCCACAGCGAGCGGTAGCCGGCGCGGACGGCCATCGCGGCGGCCGAGCGCGGCGGGTGGCCGAACGACTGGACCAGGCGCAGCGCGAACACCTCGTAGTCGTCACGCCGCAGGTAGCCGTCACCGGTCGCGTCCAGGAGGTCGAAGCGCGGCGACGGCGTGGCCGGGACGGGGGAGTGGCCGGTGGTCGCGGTCGCCCAGTCCGTCGCGTCCGGGTGGGCCGCGGCGAGGATCGTGCCGTGGTCGGCGTCCGGGTACGTCGTCAGGTGGACGGTGCTGCCCGCCGCGGCGATGTCGTCGGCGAACTCGTGGACCACGTCCGGCGGCACGATCTCGTCGCGGCCCCCCGCGGCCAGGAAGACCGGCCGGTCCAGGCGGGTGACCGGGACGCGGCACTCGTCCAGCACCCGGGCCACGTCGTCGTGGCGGGTCAGGTCCGTCATGCCGGTCTCGTGGTTGGTGGTCGTCCTGGTGGCGCGGAACACCTCGACCAGCGACACGCGCTCGGCCAGGTCGACCAGGGACGTGCCGCGCTCGGTGAGGACACCGCGGGCGAGGTCCGGGTACCGGGCGCGCATCCCGGCCAGGACGATCGGCACGAACGGGCAGACGGCCGCGGCCCCGTCGCTCGTGCGGGTGGCGATCACGCGCACCAGGTGCACGGGTGGCGCGAGCGCGACCGTGCCCAGGAACTCCAGCTCCGGCGCGTAGCCCGTCGCGATCAGGGCGGTGAACAGCGCGGCGTGGCCGCCCTGGGAGAAGCCCACGACGAGCCAGCGGGCCGACAGCGGGTGGCCGAGCTGCCGGGCCGCGCGGACGATGTCGACCACGTCGTCCGCCACCGCCTCCCCGTTGAGGTACGGGTGCGGGCCGGGCGTGGCGAGGCCCTCGTAGTCGGTGGCCGCGACCGCGTAGCCGGCCGCGAGCCAGGTCGCGATGTGCGCGCGTTCCAGCCGCAGCAGCCCGGTGCGCGACGGCGCGGTGCGGTCGGACAGGCCCGTGGTGCCGTGGGCGTAGCTCAGGACGGGCCAGCCGCCGGCCGGAGGCGTGCCGTCGGGGACGAAGACCGACCCGGTGACGAGGCGTCCGCGCCCGTCGTGCCCGACGCCCTGGTAGAACACCCGGTACGAGGCCTGCGCGTGGTCCGGCCGGAACCGTGACGCGAGCGGGCGGGCGCGGATGAGCGTGCCGGGGCGTCTGACGGCGTCTGGTGCGGTGGGAGCGGTCACGACACCAGCACGTTAGCGGCATCCCGGCTGCCCGATCGGGTGAACCTGCCGAGGGCGGGTGGGCCGGTTCCCAGAGGGCCTGCCCCTGCTCGGCCCGGGTCGGACCCGAGCGCCTCCCGTGCGCAGCCTCGGCGGTGGAAGGATCCCGGACGTGAGCGGGTGGCGGTTCGCGGTGAGCACGCTCGGCGCGCCCGGCGTGCCGCTGCGGGACACCGCGAGGGTGGCGGCCGAGCACGGCTGCGAGGGGCTGGAGATCCGCGCGCACCCCGACGAGGAGGTGCACGTCGGCATGTCGCCCGCGCGGGCGGCACGGGCGCGTGACCAGGTCGTGGACGCGGGCCTGGAGGTCGCCTGCCTGGCCGGGTACGCGAAGGTGTGCGGGCCGGGGCCGGTGGCCGACGAGCTGCGCGCGCTGGTGGAGCTGGCCGTGCTGCTCGGCGCCCCCGCCGTCCGGGTGTTCCCGGGAGGGGACGGCACGGGGGACGGACGGGCGCTGGAGCACGTCGCCGCCGTGCTGCCGGACCTGCGCGCCGCCGGCGTTCGGCTGCTGGTCGAGACGCACGACTCGCACCCGACCGGTGAGGCGGCGCTGCGCCTGGCCGGGCCGTTCCGCGAGCCGGACCGGGTGGCCGTGATGTGGGACGCGGTGCACCCGTGGCGGGCGGGTGAGCCGCCGGAGCGGACCCGTGCCGTGCTGGGGGAGCACCTGGCCTACTTCCAGGTCAAGGACGTGGCGGCGGGCGACCCGACCCCGGTCCCGCCGGGCGCCGGCGCGGTGCCGCTGGCGGAGTGCGGTCGGCTGCTGGGCGACTGGTCGGGCTGGGTGTCGCTGGAGTGGGAACGCGCCTGGTACCCCGACCTGGCGCCGCTGCCGGTGCCACTGCGCGCCGCCGCCGACTGGTGGGCCCGGTGGCGGCCGGCGGCGGCCGGGTGAGGTGCCGGCCACCCCGACCGAAGCCTTGCCGCGCAACGCCTGGTGGTCCGGTCGGCGGTGACGACCAGCCACGCGCCGGGCAACCGGTCCGCCAAGCCGGTCGGCTCCGACACCAGCCCGGTACCGCGCCGCACCCGCGCCCCGAGCACCAACAGCGCGAACCCCGCGCACCGGCCGCACCCGTGCCCGGCACCGCCGCCTCACCGGGCTCCGGCAGCTCCGCCCGGCGCGCCCTGCTGTGGCCCGCACCGGAGTCCAGCGCCGCCACGATCACCCGACCCATGCCCAGCGTGGACGCTGCCGCACGGCCCGGCGTCACGGGCACGTCCGCGACCAGCCCGAGACCGAACGCCTCGGCGATCCCACCACCGCGACCCCGGCCCGGGAGGCGCAACGGGCCTCGGCCGAGCGGGTTGGTCGACACCACCGGCCCAGCGGTGTGGAAAGCGATTTCCAGGTACCAGCCAAGCATTTCGACCAACCTTGACGGGCCGGGAGGTACCCTGAATACTGCTCGGAAAGCGCTTTCCGACCTGGGAGGTCCGCCGGTGACCGCGTTGTCCGTGCGACACGACATCGGAGCCGCGCTGACGGTGTCCGCCGCCGACGTCGACCTGGTGCGTTACGCCTACGCGCCCGACACGCCGCAACTGGAGTCGCCCAAGCCGTTCCTGCACCCGATCCGCACCAGGGCCGGGCGGGTGGTGAGCCTGTTCCGGCCGCACGACCACGTGTGGCACAAGGGGATCGCCTGGTCGCTGCCGAACGTCGGCGACGAGAACTTCTGGGGCGGCCCGACCTACGTGCACGGGCAGTCCTACGTGCAGCTGGACAACAACGGCACCCAGCGGCACCGGCGCGTGGTCGACGTCGGCGTCGAGGGGGAGACGGCCTGGTTCACCCACGAGCTCGACTGGATCACCCAGTCCGGGCAGACCGTGATCACCGAGCGTCGCGCGATCACCGCCACCCTGCTGTCGGACGAAGCCTGGGCCCTGACCTTCGACACCACGATGACGAACACCTCGGGCCGGGAGATCGCGTTCGGCTCGCCGACCACGCGCGGCCGGGAGAACGCCGGGTACGGCGGCCTGTTCTGGCGCGGCCCGCGCTCGTTCACCGGCGGTGACGTCGTCACGCCCGACGGCGTGGGCGGCGACGAGGTGCGCGGCCGGCGGGCCGAGTGGATGGCCTTCGCGGGCCGGCACGACGGCGACGCGGCGGAGTCCGTGGTCCTGGTGGTCGACCACGAGGCCAACCCGCACCACCCGCCGCGCTGGTTCACCCGGACCGTGGAGTTCGCGTGCCTGAACCCGGCGCCGTTCTTCAGCGAGGAGCTGGTCGTCGCGGACGGCGACACGGTGCGGTTCCGCTACGGCGCCGGGGTGGCCGACGGCGGCGCGGAGGACGCGAAGGCGCTGGCCGAGGCCGTGCGCGAGGCGCTGCGCCGGGTCGTCGGGTGAGCACGTTCCCGGGCGGGACGTCGTTGTCGTTCCTGGACGTCTACGACGACGCCGCCCCCGATGGGGTCGTGGGCGGCAGCCCGCACCTGCACCTGGCGTCGACCGAGTGCTACGTGGTCGTCGGTGGCGAGGGCGAACTGCACACGGTGACCCTGGAGGGCTGCCGCGAGCACCCGCTCAGTCCCGGTTCGGTCATCTGGTTCACCCCCGGCACGATCCACCGCGCGGTCAACCACGGCGGCCTGCGGGTGGTCGTCCTGATGGGCAACGCCGGCCTGCCGGAGGCCGGTGACGCCGTGATGACGTTCCCGCCCGACGTCCTCGCCGACCCGGACCGCTACCGCGCCGCCGCGACCCTGCCGCCCCGGGCGACCGAGGCCGAACGCGCCGCCGACGCCCGCCGACGCCGTGACCTGGCCGTGGACGGCTTCCTGCTGATCCGGGACGCGCTGCGCGACGGTGACGAGACCCCGCTGCGCGAGTTCTACGCCGCCGCGGCGGCGCTGGTCCGGGCGCGGGCCGGGACGTGGGAGTCGATCGTGCGCGACGGCCCGCTGGCCCAGGCCGGGACCACCCTGGCGCTGGCGGCGGACCTGGCCTCGGGCACGGCGCCGCACCTGGAGAGCGCCGGCGTGTTCCGCTCGCCCGCACCGCAACGGGTGTTCGGCATGTGCGGACGCCTGACCCCGGCCCGCACCGAACCCCGAGCAGACGAGGAGCACCCTTCGTGACCACCCGCACCAGCGCGATCGTCGGCACGGGCGCGATCGCCGGAGCCCACGCCGAGGCGATCGCCGCGCTGCCCGACCGGGCCGGGCTCGTCGGCGTCGTCGACGTCCAGTCCGACCGCGCGGCGGCGTTCGCGGCGAAGTGGGACGTGCCCGCCTACCCGACCGTGGCCGACCTGCTCGACGACCGGCGGCCCGACCTGGTCCACCTGTGCACGCCGCCCGGCACGCACCTGCCGCTCGCGCTGGAGTGCCTGGCGGCCGGCGCGTCGCCCGTGGTCGAGAAGCCGCCCGTGCTCTCGCTGGCCGAGTTCGACCGCCTGCGCGCCGCCGAGGCCGCCGCCGGCGTGCCCGTGGCCACGGTGTTCCAGCACCGGTTCGGCTCCGGCGCGGTGCGGCTGCGGCGCCTGCTGGCCGAGGGCGTGCTGGGACGCCCGCTGGTGGCGTCGGCGAGCACGCTGTGGTTCCGCGACGACGACTACTTCGCCGTCCCGTGGCGGGGCAGGTGGGAGCTGGAGGGCGGCGGGCCGACCATGGGGCACGGCATCCACCAGTTCGACCTGCTGCTGTCGATCCTCGGCCAGTGGACCACCGTCACCGCGATCGCCGAGCGCCAGGCCCGGCCGACCGACACCGAGGACGTCTCCGCCGCCCTGGTCCGGTTCGAGTCCGGCGCCGTGGCCACCGTGGTCAACTCGCTCGTCTCGCCGCGCCAGACCAGCCAGCTGCGCTTCGACTTCGAGCACGCCACCGTCGACCTCGAACACCTCTACGGCTACACGAACGCCAACTGGTCGCTGACCGCCGCCCCGGACGTCACCGAGGCCTGGCAGCGCGACCAGGCCGACGTGCCCAGCGGCCACACCGCCCAGTTCACCGCCGTGCTGGACGCCCTGGACGCCGGCGAAGCCCCGCCCGTCTCCACCGCCGACACCAGGGTGACCATGGAGTTCATCGCCGCCGTCTACGCCTCCGCGTTCACCGGCCGCACCGTCGTCCAGGGCGAGATCACCGAGGGCCACCCGTTCCACGGCAGCATGGCCGGCACCGGCGCTCCCTGGCTGCGCGCACCCGTGGACGGCACCTCGACGCACGGTTAGGCGCGCCCGTGCGCCTGGCTAAGGCGTGGTGACGGTGATCGTGATCGGCCCGTTCACCGTGCCCGCCTGCACCGCGTTGCCGACCGTGCCGTCGATCCGGTTGCCCGCGTCACCCGCCGAGCCCGCCTGGTCCGTCGTGCCCGCGGGGGCCGCGGCGGCAGCCAGCTCGACGTGCTCCGCCTCGGCCTTCGCGCCCTTGCCGACGGCCTGCACCCCGATGTTGCTGGTGCCGCCGAACTGCTGCACACCCTGGTTGGCGTTCACTGCTTCCTCCCCGTCACCTTGAGGTTCTCGGCTCCCGCGTTCGCGCCGCGGCCCACCGCCTGCACCCCGACGCTGGTGGTGCCCCCGGTCTGGATCACGCCCTCGTTGAAGATGGTCAGCTGCCGGTTGCGCAGCTCCGTCGTGTCGACGCCGTGCTCCTCCAGGAAGTCGGCCACGGCTTCCAGGGCGGCGCTTTCCACCGACCGCAGGTGCCGGGTGGCGTCCGCCTGCTGGAAGTGGTCGTGGAACGCGGTGCCCGCGGCGAGCTCCCGGGCGGAGGCCGCCGCCCCGTAGTCGTAGGTGCGCTCGTCCAGAGCCTGCTGCCGCGCCTGGCGCCCGACCGCCGCGCACCGGGACCGGAACAACGCCAGCTCGATCACCCTGAACGGGGCCGACAGCAGGTCCACCACGCCCCGCCACGGCGCGATCTGCACCAGCTCGCCGAGTTCCTGGCGGCCGATGCGGCCGGTGGGCGACTCCCCGGGCGCGTAACGGCGGTCGACCGGCGGCATCACCTGCTCCTGGAACTCCAGGTGCAGCAGCCGTTCGCCGGTCGTGAACCGCATGAACAGGCTCGCCACGACGTGCCCGCCGGAGGACACGGCGTGCGCGCAGAGGTAGTGGCGCGGCGCGTCCGCCGGGCCGCCCGCGAACTCGGCGAGGTCGACCGAGGTCACGGGTTCCTCGTCCGGCTCGGGCCGCAGTCGCGGGTCGTCCGCGAGCGCGATCCCGTTCACGAACAGCCGGTGCTCGACCTGCAAACCCGAGACCGGACCGGGCGCTTCCCCGACCTCGCGCAGTCGTCGTGCCACGTGCTCGACCAGCAGGTGCGCGGTGAACGGCACCACGGTCGACGTGGTGGGCCGGCCGTCGAGGCCCCCTGCCGGTCGCACCGCCAGCGCGAGCGACCACTGGTCCAGGGACACGCCGTAGCCGACGAACGGCCGGAACCCGCTGAACACCGTCACGTTGCCGCGCTGCGCCCGGTCGATGGCCCGGAGCCGGTCCCGCAGCACGACGTCGACGGGCAGGGGCGGGTCGGGTGGCGGGCCGGCGGCCAACCGCCCGGAGACCACCCGCCGCCGCCGTTGGGCGTCGGCCACCAGCAGGATCGCCGCCGACACCCACCCCAGCAGCACCGCGACCGGCGACTGGAACGCCACCAGCACGGTCATCGCGAGCACCACCGCCTGCGCCGAGTAGTAGAGCAACCGGTGCCGCAGCGCGGCGAGGTGGTGCAGCAGCACGGGCCGCAGGTCCACCCCGACCGACGGGGCGATCGCGCGCAGGTCGCGGGTCAGCAGCAGTTCGGCGACCCGCTCGGCCAGCCGGTGGTCCTGGTACCCGGCCACGCACAGCGCGCGGGTCACCTCGTGCTCGTCGGTGCGGCGCGGCCAGTCGGCGGACGTGGGCACGATCAGCCTCGCAATCAGGGGTCTGCCGCTCGTACCCCATCGTGACCGATGCGCCACTCCTCGCAGCCGTAGAAGTGCGGAACCGGGGCCGACGGCCCTCGATCGGCCGCCCGCGAGAAATTTTCCGCCCGCGATGTCGATCCGGGCCCTCGCCGTTCGACTGAAGGGTGACGGGTGACGGACGACCAGGGGAGAAGACGATGAGGGCAGGACGACGCGAGTGGTGGGGGCTGGCGGTGCTGGCGCTGCCGACGCTGCTGCTGTCGCTGGACATGAGCGTGCTGCACCTGGCGGTCCCGCACCTGGCCGCCGACCTGCGACCCAGCAGCACCCAGTTGCTGTGGATCATCGACGTCTACGGCTTCATGGTCGCGGGCTTCCTGGTCACCATGGGCACGTTGGGCGACCGGATCGGCCGGCGGAAGCTGCTGATGGCCGGTGGCGCCGCGTTCGGCGTGGCGTCGGTCCTGGCGGCGTTCAGCACCAGCCCGGAGGTGCTGATCGCGGCGCGGGCCGTGCTCGGGATCGCCGGCGCGACGCTGATGCCGTCCACGTTGGCGCTGATCAGCAACATGTTCCAGGACCCGCGGCAGCGCGGGACGGCGATCGCGGTGTGGATGAGCTGCTTCATGGGCGGCATGGTGGTCGGGCCGGTGGTCGGCGGCCTGCTGCTGGAGCACTTCCGGTGGGGCTCGGTGTTCCTGATGGCGGTGCCGGTCATGGTGCTGCTGCTGGTCACCGCGCCGAAGCTGCTGCCGGAGTACCGCGACACCAGCGCCGGGAGGCTCGACCTGGCGAGCGTGGCGCTGTCGCTGGGCGCGATCCTGCCGGTCGTCTACGCCCTCAAGGAGACCGCCAAGGACGGTGTGACGCTGACCAACGTCGTGGTGCTCGCGGTGGGCGTGGCGGTCGGCGTGGCGTTCGTCCGGCGGCAGCGCGGCCTGGCCGAGCCCATGCTGGACCTGCGGTTGTTCCGGGTGCGGACGTTCAGCGCGGCGGTGAGCATCATGCTGATCGGCGCGCTGACCATGGGCGGCGTCTTCCTGCTGGTCAGCCAGTACCTCCAGCTCGTGGCCGGGTTGTCCCCGGTGCGAGCCGGGTTGTGGCTGGTCCCGCAGGCCGGTGCGGTGGTCGTCGGGTCGCTGATCGCGCCGCGGCTGGCGCGGCGGTTCCGGCCGGAGTTCGTGCTCGGGTTCGGCATGCTGGTCGCGGCGGTCGGGATCGTGCTGTTCACGCAGGCGGACGGCGCCGGCGGGGTGGCGTTCGTGGTGGCGGGCATGTCGATCGCCAGTTTCGGGATGGGGCCGCAGGGCGTGCTGTGCACCGAGATGGTGGTGAGCTCGGTACCGCCGCGGAAGGCGGGCGCCGCCTCGGCGATGTCGGAGACCAGCGCCGAGTTCGGCATCGCCATGGGGATCGCGGTGTTCGGCAGCGTCGGCACGGCCGTGTACCGCGACCGGATCGCCGTGCCCGCGCAGGTGCCCGCCGACGCCGCCGCCCTGGCGACCGACAGCATGGCCGGCGCGCTCCAGGCGGCGGCCGGCCTCCCCGGTCCGCTCGCGGACGGCGTGCTCGCCACCGCGCGGGACGCCTTCGCGTCCGGGCTGCACACCGTGGCCGGCATCGGCGCGGCGGGCGTCGTGGTGTTCGCGGTGGTCGGCATGATCGCGTTGCGCAGGACCGGCCCGGCGGCCGTCGCCGAACCGCAGGCGCCCGTCCTGGAGCACCGCTGACCACCGGAGAACCGGGCGATCCACGAGCAGTCGAAGTCGACCAGCCGCAGGTCGCCGCCCCGGCCGACGAGGACGTTGCCGTGCACCGCGGCACGCGGGTCAGGCCGGGGTGCGCAGGGCCGCGATGGCCGCGGCGATCCCCTTCTTGTCGTAGCTGTTCGTGGGCACGGTGGCGCCGTGGGCGTGGCGGACGATGCCCTGGCGGTCCACGAGGATGCTGCCGGACTGCTGCATCGAGCCGAAGATCCTCTTGCCCAGGCCGACCATCTCGTGAGGACTTTCGCGGCGGCCGGTGAGGACCGGGAACGGGATCCGGCGCTTCGCCCGCCACGCGGCGGCGGTCTCGCGATCCTCCGGTACCGCCACGAGGACCTGGACGTCGTCGGCCGCCAGCTCGTCGGCGCGGGCGACGAGGTCTCGGACGTGCGCGTTGCAGACCGGGCACGTGGTCGACCGCAGGAAGAAGACCAGCACCGCGTGCGCACCCCGGTAGTCGGACAGGTGGACGGTCCGGCCGGCGGTGTCTTCCAGCGCCATCGGCGGCGCGGGTGATCCGGCTTCGAGCATGGTGGGACTTCCCTTCGGGACGGGGTGTCGAGGTGTCGGGTCAGGCCGGGTCGAGGGGAGCGCCCTCGACCTCGCCGCGCAGGGCGAGGCGGAGCGCGGCCCTGGCCCGGTGCAGGTGGGACTTCATCGCCGGGGTGCTCAGCCCGAGCGACTCGGCGACGCTCCGCCCCGGCCTGCCCAGCACGTCACGCATGATCAGCACGCGCCGCTGGACGTCGGGCAACGCCCGGATCGCCGCCGCGACGCGTTCGGCTTCCAACCGGCTGAGGACCTCGTCCTCGGCCGACGCCGCCAGGTCGACGCCCGCCACGTCGTGGTGGTCGAGCAGGCGCCGGGCGCGGCGCAGGCACTCGTGCCGGACGACCCGGAACATCCACGAGGCGAGCGCCGCCGTGGCGCGCAGGGAGCCGATCTTGCGGTACAGGACGATCAACGCCTCCTGCGCCGCGTCCTCGGCGTCCTGGGGGGACGCGCACAGGTGCCCGGCGAAGCGCCGCACGTGCGGGTGGGCGCCGTGCACCACCGCGGTGAGCGACTCCAGGTCACCCGCCTGCGCGGCCTTGACGAGCTGCTCACTCGCCCAACCGCGGTCGACCACGTCCAACCCCGCCTCCTCACCGCGCGTGACGCTTCCTGACCTTCGTGACGCAACCAGCACCCATAAGAGGCCTCGACACCTCGAAAGGATTCAACCCGGTTCCCTCGACGTCCGCGCAGCCCTGTGAGGGTGCCCGTCGGGAAACCGAGCGACAGCCGGCACCCGTGGCGCATACCGTCCGTCGCATGCACGCAGGATCACCCTCCCTCACGTGGCGGCCGCTCACCGGCCAGGACGCCAAGGCGTCGGCCGACCTCCTCAACGCCATCGAGGCCGTGGACCGGATCGGCGAGAACTACACCGAGGAGGACACCCTCCAGGAGTTGGTCGACCCGTACGCGGACCTGGAACGCGCGAGCCTGGCCGCCTTCGACGGTGACGTGATGGTCGGCTACATGAAGGTCCGCCACAAGCCGTCCGCGCAGGAGGTCCACCGCGTCTTCCTGGACGGTGGCGTCCACCCCGACTACCGCCGCCGGGGCATCGGCGCCGCGCTCGTGCGAGCCGGGGTGGCGGCGGCGAAGGTGGTGCACGCGCGGCACCACCCGACGTCGAAGCTCGTGGTCGACGTCCACAAGGCCGAGCACATCGCCGGCCTGGCGGAACTCGTCCGCGCCCACGGCTTCACGCCCGCCCGCTACTACCAGTACATGGAGCACCCGCTCGGTGACGCGATCCCCGAGGCGGCGATCCCCGCCGGACTGCGGGTCGAGCCGTGGTCGGAGCGCAACGACGAGGACTTCCGGCTGATCAGGAACGAGTCCTACCAGGACCACTGGGGCGCGACGCCGCTGCCCGTGGACGCCTGGCAGAACAAGATCACCAACCAGACGTTCCGCCCCGAGGTCAGCTTCCTGCTCCGCGACGCGGCCGACGGCGCGCCGGCCGGGATGCTGGTGACCATGCACTGGGAGGCCGACACGGCGGCCACCGGCATCCGTGACGCCCACTTCATGCTCATCGGCACGCGGCGCGACTACCGGAAGCGGGGCGTCGCCGGCGCGCTGATCGCCCACGCCCTGCGCGCCGCCGCCGACCAGCACTACGACCGCGCCAGCGTGAGCGTGGACTCCGCGAGCCCCACCGGCGCGTTCGGGATCTTCGAGAAGTCCGGCTTCACACCGACGATGCGTTACGTGCGCTGGGCCCTCGACGCCTGACGCGCCCGGTCAGCGGTGCGCGCGTTGCCACAGCGCCGGCCAGCCGCCCTTGCCCAGCAGCGCCGCCGGGACGAGCAGGCCGTGCCGGGCGACGCGGTCGGGGAACCGCTCGACGGGCGCACCGAGCTCGGCGGCCGAGGCCATCGCGTCGCGCCACGGCCCGTGCTCGTCGAACAGGTCACTGGAGGGGAAGCCGGGCACCGCCTTCTCCCGCGCCGCGACCACCCGCACCACACCGTCCTTCGTGGACTCGACCGTGCAGGTGGTCGCGATCGCCAGTGCGCACACCAGCTCGGTCGACGGCCGCTGCGCCACCGATCGCGCGAGCACGTCGTCACCGATCAGCCGGCCCATCGCCACGCGGACCGCCCGTGCCACCACGTCCATGGCGTGGGCCGGTGCGATCTCGGGGCGACGGACGAGCGCGCGCAGCGTGCGCGGGAGCGGTGAGCCGTCGGCGAGCGCCCCGAGCCGGTCGCGCTCGCGCAGCCCCGGGTCGAGCCGGCCGACCGCCGCCGCGAGCGGTCGGACGCGGGTCGCCCCCCACAGGGCCGACGCGCCCAACCCGGCGCCGAGAGCCGCGCGAACGAGTTCCACCTGCTCGACCGGCTCCACGCGCTTCAACGCGACCACCGCCGCGTCCGGCTCGAAGTCGGCGGGCTGTCCGGGCCGGCCGAGCCCGCGCGCCAGCGTGGCGTAGGCGCTGCGCGCG
>JBFBCZ010000056.1:0-43749 GCA_040689555.1 Actinosynnema sp. NPDC051121
CGGCGGGACGCGGCTGGTCGGGGGGCGGCGGGACGCGGCTGGCCGGGGGGCGGCGGGACGCGGTCGGCGGGGCGGTGGGAACGCGGTCGCCGGGGCGGCGGTAGCGTCCGGTGGATGACCGTGCGGGTGGATCCGACCAACTCCGACCAGCTCACCGCGTGGGACGGCGACCAGGGCGCCTTCTGGGCCGACCACGCCGACCGCTTCGACGAAGGTGCCGCCCGGTACCACGAACGGTTGCTCGACGCGGCCCGGGTGGACCCCGCCGACCGCGTCCTGGACATCGGCTGCGGCACCGGCAAGTCCACGCGCGACGCCGCCCGGCGCGCCGCCCACGCCCTCGGTGTGGACCTGTCGTCCAAGATGATCGAAGAGGCACGGCGGCGGGCCGAGCTCGACGGGATCACCAACATCGCGTTTGAGCAGGCCGACGCCCAGGTGCGACCGTTCCCCGAGGCCGCGTTCGACCTCGTGATCAGCCGCCACGGGGTGATGTTCTTCGGCGACCCGGACAAGGCCTTCGCCAACATCGCGACTGCCCTGCGACCCGGCGGCCGGATGGCGCTGCTGACGTGGCAGCCGTTGGTGCGCAACGAGTTCGCGTCCACGTTCCGCACGCTGTTCGCCGCCGGCAAGCCCCTGCCCGAGCCGCCGCCCACCGGGGCGCACCCGTTCTCGCTCAGCGACCCCGACCGGGTGCGCGCGCTGCTGACCGGCGCGGGCATGACGGACGTCGAGCTGCACGCCGTCAGCGAACCGGTGTGGCTCGGCCACGACGTGGAGGACGCGTTGGCGTTCATCACCGCCCGGCAGGCCTCTCAACTGGCCGAACTCGACGAGGACGCGCGCGCACGGGTCGTCCGGGCCGCGCGGGAGGACATCGCCCGGCACCTGGACGAGCACGGCGTGCGTTACGCGTCCGCCGCGTGGATCGTGCAGGCCGTCAAGCAGCTCTAGACGAGTGATGGCCGAAGACGGATGAAGGGTGTTCGAGATCAGTCGTGCTTGGGCACTGCTCGTCCGGACCTGCCCTCAGAGCCTCGACCCCGGCGCGGTCAGGACGGCAGGTTGCCCGCGGCCACCACCGCCAGGCTCGTGGCCTCACGGCAGTACTCGGCCCCCGGCCGGTCGCCCGCCAGGGTCAGCACCATCAGGTCGATGAAGTCGCCCTGCGCCACGCCCGTCGGCAGGTGGGGCACGCCGACGGTGCAGCCCGTGGCCACTTCCCGGTCCACCTGGACGTACCCCCGGTGCCCCCCGAGCTCGACCAGCTCGCCTCCGGGCACCTGCTGCGCCGGGTGCTGGTCGTAGCGGAGGTTGACGGTGCGCCCGCCGACCGTGCTGAACCACTTGCACGCCCAGTTGCCGAACACGTTCGCGGGCGAGTCGGCGCTGACCCAGGCCAGCGTGGCGAGCGCCTGGTCGTCCAGCAGCGAGCAGGCGTCGACGTGGGCGAGCGAACCGGCGGGGAACGGGGTGGCGCGGCGCGGGATGGGGCCGCGTCGCAGCACCTCCAGCACGGTGCCCGTCGCGGAGTCGGCCACCGCGCAGAGGTCCACCGCGGGGTTCACGAGCTTCGCCGACACCCGGACGGCGTACGCGTCGTCCACCACGACGGTGCGGTCGCACGCTTCGCTGGACCTGGTCGGCGTGACGACCTCAAGCGGTCGCCCCTGCACGGCCCGGGACGTCCTGGTGATGAGCTGGACCTCGACGTCGAGCCGCTTCGTGGCGCCCACGTCGATCCAGACGTCACAGCGGTTGAAGTTGCCGGTCGTGGTGGACAGCCGGACCGGGCCGAACCGGCGCAGCTCCGCCTCGTCGAGCAACGCGCAGGGGTCGGCGGTGCGCTCCTCGCCGACGAGACCGCCGGGGGAGGTGTGCTCCTGCGCCGCGGGAGGCCGGTGCTGCCACGTGAACGCCACCGCGCTGATCGCCACGACGCACGCGAGCCCGGCCGCGAGCCGGAGCGCGGGACGGCGTCGCACCGCCGGCCGGGCGCGTTCGACCGGCGGCGGCTCCCAGTCGCCGACGAGGTCCTTGAGGCGTGATCGGACCTCGTCCGCGGTCGGTCTGAGGTCGGGCCGTGGTCGCAGCACGTCGGCCAGCAGCGGCGCGAGCGGACCCGCCCGGCGCATCGGCAGGACCTCGCCGCGTCGAGCGCGCTCCAGCACCTCGCGCGGTTCACCGTCCCCGAACGGTGGCGTGCCCTCCACCGCGGCGAACAGCGTGGCGCCGAGCGAGAAGACGTCCGAGGCCCGGCTCGCGGGGTGACCACCGGCCACCTCGGGCGAGGTGTAGGCCGGGGTGCCGGTGATCCTGCCGTCGTCGGTCCGGGTCACCTCCCGCCAGATGGAGATGCCGAAGTCGGTCAGCTTGGCCAGGTCGTCGTCGCCGACCAGCACGTTCCCCGGCTTCACGTCGCGGTGCACGATGTTCTTCGCGTGCACGGCGGCCAGCGCGCCCGCGATCTGCACCCCGATCCGCGCCACCCGCTCCGGCGGCAGCGGGCCGTTCGCCGCGAGCGTCCGGTCGAGGCTCTCCGCCGGCAGGTACTCCATGACGAGCCAGCAGTCGTCGGCGTCGACCGTGTCGAAGACGGAGACGGCGTTCGGGTGCTGCACCTGCGCGGCGGTCTCGGCCTCACGGCGGAAGCGCGACCGATCGGTGTGGTCCGCCGCCGTGTGGGGGCGCTTGAGCGCCACCTGCCGCTTCAGCTTCCGGTCGAACGCGGCCCAGACGACGCCCCCGGAACCGGAGCCGCGGGCGTCCTCCAGCTCGTACCGGCCGCCCACCACGTCTCCCGTGCGCACGGTGCGTAGTGTAATGACTACGCTCGCCCGCCGGCGGCATTTTCACGGTTATTCGACCATTGCTCGTATTGTCTCGAGCGCAATGCGAATGGCGCTCGCCTGTATTCACCGAATCGTGGAATGAACCGATCAGGACAGCGCGTCAAGCAATGCCAGGTCCGGCGGCACCAAGGTGGTCGACAGGACGAGTTCGCGCAGCAGGTTGTCGTTGAGCGCGTTGCCGACGGGCTCGCCGACCTCCTCGCGCAGCAGCCCGTGCACGCCCGCCGCGGACAGCCTGGCCCGGACGTCGGCGACCATGTGCTCGACCCGCTTGACGCCCCAGCCCGCGCCCGGCTGGAGCTCGGCCAGGATCTCGGCGGCGTGCTGCCGCGACACCGGCTGGGGGTTGGCCTCGTGCAGCAGGTACCGCTGCCCGAGCACGACCAGCACGAGGTGCTCGTCCGGCGTGAGCCGCCACCGCTTGGGCGGCTGCGTCACGGCGGCGTGGTGGGTGGCCGGTTGCCCGCCGTCCTCACCGGCGACGTACAGCTCCAGCAGGTGCTCGCGGTCGCGCGAGCCGCGGATGAACAGCGGCGTGTAGCCCTCGGGCAGCGGCACCGGGTCCTCGTCGGGGAACAGCAACCGCGTCCTGGGCAGGCGGATGGGCAGCCGACCCGTGTTCGCGACCCACCACCGGCCCGCGCGCCGGGTCAGCACGCCGTGCCGGCGGCTCACCCGCGGATCGGTCTCGCCCACGCACAGGTCGACGTCCGGCCGGTTGCGCCCGAACCGCACGCTGCGACCCTCGACGGGGTCGACGCTGATCTTCCCGGTCAGCGCGAGCGCCACGACCGCTCCGGGCGCGGCACGCGGCACGTCGCGCGCCAGGCTTTCGGTGTTCATCCCGGCCTCCTCGGTGTCTGCGCGCAGTGTCACCGGACCGCTCCGGGACCCCTCCCGGCCCCAAGGGCGATGGTAGGCACCCGTGCCGGGGGGTGGCACCCGTGCCGGGGGACCGGTCCCGAGGCGGTGCTGTTTCGGTTCGCCCCATGACCATCAGCAGAACGCGTTTCGGAAAGACCGCGGTCGGCGGCGCCGCGGTCGCGACCCTGGCGGTGCTGCTCGCCGTTCCGACGGCCGACGCGGCGGCGCTGGACGGCTACCCCGTGGCGGCGGTGACCGCGAGCGACGACGACGGGAACGTCCCGGCGAACACGCTCGACGACGACCTCGGCACGCGGTGGTCCGCGGAGGGCGACGGCCAGTGGATCCGGTACGACCTGGGCGCGGCGAAGCCGGTGACCGCGGTCGCGATCGCGTGGCGCTACGGCGACGAGCGAACGGCCGACTTCGACATCGAGACGTCCCAGGACGGCGCCACGTGGGCACCGGCGGCGCCCGGGCTGCGCAGCCGCCTCACCCTCGCCCAGGAGCCCTACGATATCCCGGACGTCACGACCCGGTACGTGCGGATCGTCGGTCACGGCAACTCCTCGGGCAACGGGTGGAACTCCATCACCGAGGTCGACGTCCTGGGCGGCGGCGACATCCCGGGCGGTGACTGCGCGCAGCCGTCCGACGTGCTGGACCTGACCAACTGGAAGATCACGCTGCCGGTCGACGACCCGGGCCAGTCGGGCAGCCAGCCGCTGGAGGTCAAGCAGCCCCGGCTGGACGGCTACGCGCTCGACCCGTGGTTCGTCACGACGCCGGACTGCGCGGGCGTGCGGTTCCGCAACCCCGTCAACGGCCTCACCACGCAGAACAGCAGCTACTCGCGGTCGGAGCTGCGGGAGATGACAGGCGGCGGCGGCACGTCGGCGTCGTGGTCGTCCACCTCGGGCACCCACACCATGGTCATCGACCAGGCGATCAACCACCTGCCCAACGACAAGCCGCACGTCGTCGCCGGCCAGATCCACGACTCCGGCGACGACGTGACGGTGTTCCGGCTGGAGGGCAGGAGCCTCTACCTCACCAAGGGCGACACCACGCACTACCGGCTGATCACCGACAACTACGTCCTCGGCACCCGCTTCCAGGCGAAGTTCGTGGTGAGCGGCGGGCAGGTCAAGGCCTACTACAACGGCGTGCTCCAGGCCACGATCTCGCAGTCGTTCAGCGGCGCGTACTTCAAGGCCGGTGTCTACACGCAGGCGAACTGCGGGAACTCCAGCCCGTGCGACAGCGGCAACTATGGCGAGACGACGCTCTACAACGTCACCGTGACGCACTCCTAAGCCGGCGTGCGGGGACCTCTCCACCCGGTGGGGAGGGGTCCCCGCGCACTCCCGTCACGCTGTGCGCATGGGCGATTTCGAAGTGACCATCGAGACTCTTCGGGGGCAGGTCGTCAAGCACGACGGGGTGCGCGAGGACCTGTCCGCCGCCAACGAGCGGAGCCGGCTGCTCGCACGGGTGCAGCCGCCGATGCAGGACGCGGCCACCACCTCCTTCGTCACCGCGGCCGGCCAGGTCGGCCAGTCGCTCGTCGACTCGGTCACCGGGGTCGAGCAGGAGCTGCGGACGCGGATCGAGGAGCTGAAGGCGTCGATCGAGCAGTACGCGAAGGCGGAGCAGGCGAACACCGCGCGGTTCACGGGGGGCTTCTGATGGCGGGGGACAGCGGGTACGACATCTATTCGATGGCGTCGCAGGGCGCGGGCTCCGAGGGGCTGAACCAGGCGGCGGACGCGTCGAGGGACGCGCGCACGCGCATCCAGGCCCTCACCGAGGAGCTGCGTCGGCTCACCGGCGAGTTGCAGGCCGCGTGGCACGGCAAGGCGTCGGAGAGCGCGGCGCGATCCGCGCAGCCGATCGACCGGGCCCTCCAGGACGCGCAGGAGACGCTGGACAAGGCCGACGGGGCGCTGCGGGCCCAGGCGCAGGCCTACGGCGTGCTCAGGCAGCGGCTGCTGCCGATGGCGACGCCGGAGCCGCCGGAGCTGACCCTCTTCGACGAGATCACGCCTTGGGACACCGACAACGAGCTCGCGCGCAAGGCCTGGTTCGAGGCCGACGCCAACAACCGCCGCGCCTACGCGGAGTACGTCGCGGCGACGAGCCAGAACCAGGGGATGCTGCCGCAGTCGTCCCCGGCGTCGGGCGGCGCGCTGGGCGCGGACACCGCCGTGCAGGCCACGAGCGGTGGCGCGGTGCGGTCCGCGACGTCCGCGCCGCCGCAGGTCGGGGACGGTGCCACGACGTCGGCGTCGTCGGCGGGGTCGGCCGGTGGCGAGAAGACGTCCGCGCCGCCGTCGGTGGGCGGCGGCAAGACCTCGGCGAGCAACGCAGGCCCCGGTGACGACGCGGGTGGCGCCGTCCGGGCGCCTTCCGCCACGGGATCCGCCGGTCAGGAGCTCCCGAAGCTGAGGCAGCCGAGTGACCGGACGGCGGTCGCCGACTGGTCCGCCGGGGTGCCGGGCGGCGTGCCGGTGGTGACGACCCCGCCGGCGGGCAGGGACACGGCGCACGCCTCGACCGCCCCCAAGGCCGACCACCTGGCCGCCGGCGGCGCCGCCGCGGTGCTGCCGGGTGGTATCGGCATCGGCGACCCGACCGGCACCAGGGGTCGGAGGGGTCCCCTGGAGGCAGGCGGCAGCTCCGCCGTGCTCGGCCGGACGCCGGCCAACGGTCCCGCTCCGGTCGGTGGGCGCGGTGTGCCCGGCAAGGTCGGCGTGGCGGGGACGGGTGGCTTCGCCGCGCCGCACGCCGCGCACGGGCGCGACGAGGAGGATCGGGAGCACAAGCGGACCGTGTACCTCGACGAGGACACGGACGCGCTCATCGGCCGGCTGCCCGAGAGCGTGGCACCCGTGATCGGGGAGGACTGATGTTGCGGGCGCCGGTGGTGTTGTCCGACACGGCGTTCGACGTGCTGTGGCACCGCGACGACCTCGGTGAGCACCACACGGTGCTGCACGTGCCGCCCGCCGAGGCCGACGCACGGGAGGTCGAGCACGGCCTGTACCGCGAGGGGGTGCCGGTGGACGAGGCGCTGGACGCGTTGCGCGTCCTCGCGTTCGCGGACTTCGAGTGCTTCGGCTGGATCGCGTTCAACCGCGAGGTCACCCTGCCCGTCGTCGCCGCCACGGCCGGCCGGCACGGCGTCTTCGCGGTGCGGGACAACGGTCACGTGCGGATCGACGCGTTGCGCGGTGATCCGTCCGACACTCTTGCCGCGTGCCTGCCGGAGCTGCCGCCGGGCCGGGGTTCGTCGATCAACGCGCGAGCCGAGGAGGCGCAGTGGTCACGGGCACTGGTCGAGCTGATGCAGCGCCCGCGCACCGGCGTCGCGAAGCTCTTCGCGGCCAGGCGGGACCGCTACGGCCGACGCCGACGCTCGGACTCGTTCGTCACCACGCTGGACTGCCCCGACGGCCGCTGGCTGGTGGTCCGCTACTCCGACACCCGTGGCCAGTCCTGGGTCCACGCCACGCCCGCCGCCCGCCCGATCATCCGGGAGTGGCTCTGCCGCCTCGGCAACGCCTAGCCGCGAACGGTCACCGGCCCGGGGGCGCCGTGCCCCGGGTCCCGGGTCGACGACGTGCCGCCCGCTCGACCGGCGAGCGGGCGGCACGTCGTGAGGGGCGGGTTCAGCCGCTCTGGCGGGCGAACCGCTGGTTGGGGTTGCCGTTGTAGGTGTACTGGGAGATGCGCGCGCCGTCGGCGGTCGACTTCTCCCACACGTCCATGGCCAGGCCGGACTGGCGGTTGACCAGGCTGATCACGCCGCCGCCGTGGTCGACGACGCGCCACTGCTGGCTCGCGGCGCCGGTGTCGGGCTGCTGGGTGATGTCCGCGCCGTTGGTGTTGCCGGCGACCTGGAGGACCAGGCCGCTGTGCACGGCCTTGATGCGGAAGTAGCCGTCACCGGTGTCGATGAACGCGAACTGCTGGTTGCGGCCGCCGTTGGCGGTCCACTGGACGAGCTTGGCCCCGGCCGCCGTGGAGGCCTCGCTGATGTCGGCGGCCTTGCCGCTGTGCTGCGCCACCAGGCTGTAGGAGGCCGGGACCGGGTCGGTCGTGCGCAGGGAGGAAGCGAGCCCGATGCCCTGTTCCCGCAGCGCCCCGGCGACGACCTCGGCGATGCGGGCCGCGCCGGCGGCTTCGAAGTGGGTGTGGTCGTTGCAGAAGAACGCGCCGACCGCGCCCTGGGAGTAGTTGCCGTCGTTGGGGCACAGGCGCAGCGAGTTGTACAGCGCGATGCTGCGCTTGTGCAGGTCGATGACCGGCACCTGGTCGGCCTGGGCCTGGGCGATGGTCTCGTTCACGAAGCCGCGGTTGCCGACGGCGGTGGAGCCGGAGCAGGTGATCGCCGCCACCGGGGTGACGTAGATCGGCTTCACGCCGCGGGCCTTGGCCTCGCGGCCCATGGTGGCCAGCAGTTCGCGGTAACGGGTGGTGCCCACGTGGCGCGGGCAGTTGGAGTCGCCGTCGTTGATGCCGAACTGGATGATCAGCCAGTCGCCGGCCTGCATGCCGTTGGTCGAGAGCATGTCGGCCCAGCGGGAGGCGTAGGTGCGGGGACTGACCACGCACTCGCCCGCGGAGTCCTTGGTGCTCATGACGTTGGACTCGTAGAGCCAGGTCTGGATGCTGCGGCCGGCCACGGCGTTGTTGACGACGGTGACGTCGTCGTTGAACAGCCGGTCGAACTCCCGGCCCCAGCCGACCGGGCAGGTGCCGCTGCCGTTGGCCATGGTCGAGTCACCGGCCAGCCACACCTTGAACGGCGCGACGGCCGCCCCGGCGCCCGAGTCGGCCTGCGGCGCGGCGCACGGTGCGGGGGCGGGCGCGGCCTGCGCCGGAGCCACCACGGCCGCCATCGCGGCGAAGAGCGCCGCCGCGACCGCCACGAATCTGTTCCGCGCGGATGTCCTCATCGATCCTCCATGTCTTCTTCGGCGAGTTCGCGACGTCAGCGGACCTGGGTCGACCGGATGACGTTCAGCCGGACGGCCTCGTCCAGCACAAGGTTGGACATCGTTGCCGCGCCGTACTCGGAGAAGTGGGTGTTGTCGCCCGCTTCCCTGGTCAGGAAGAGCTGTTGGGAGCCCGTGACGCCGAGTTGCTGGACCAGGTCGGCGGACAGGGTGGTCAGGTCGATCAGCGCGGTGCCCTGGGCGCGCGCCACGGCCTTCATCTCGTCGGGCAGGTTCGTGCCCACCTCGTTGACGTGCCAGGCGGTGCCGGTGAGGCGGCCGGCCGAGTCGAACAACCGGCGGACCGGCGGGGTCACCAGGACCGGGGTGCCACCGGCGGCGCGGACGTCGCGGACCATGCGGGTGAGGTTGTCGCGGAACGCGGTCGCGCTGGTCTGCTTGTCGTTGTGGCCGACCTGGATCATCACGGTGTCGCCCGTGCGGGTCTGCGAGCGCACGGCGGGGAACAGCGCCGAGTTGGACAGCACCGAGCCGGAGCTCTCACCGGAGTCGGCGTAGTTGGCCACCGACAGCCCCTCGCGCAGGCGTGCGGGCAGCATCTGGCCCCAGCCGGTGTAGGGGGCGGTGGGCTGGTCGCACACCGTCGAGTCGCCGACCAGGAACAGCGCCGGCAGCCGGACCTGCTTGACCGTGACCGCCGTGACCGCCGGGGAACGCCCGTCGAACACCAGCGTCAGGCCCGGGGTGCCGGTGCCGCCCTGGCCGGTCGGCTGGCCCTCGGGGTTGCGCACGTTCACCGTGATCACCCGGTCGACCTGCTCGCCCGCGCCGGTGTCCACAGCGGACAGCACGCGGCGACGGGCCTCGGCGACGATGCCGGTGTTCGCCGCGCGCGTGGCGCTGCCCAGCCGCACGGTGACGTCGTAGTGGCCCGGCGCCACGTCGTAGCGGCAGGTGATCGGCCCGCTCCCGGTGCACCCGGCCGGGGTGGGGTCCGTCGGGCCGGTGCCCAGCTTGACGAGCTGCCACTGCTGGTTGGCGCCGGTGTTGATGTCGTACTGGGAGACCCGCGCGCCGTCCGCCGTCGAGCGCTCCCACACGTCCAGTGCCTTGCCGCTGTTGCGGTTGACGAACCGGACGTACCCGCTGTCGGTGTCCACCAGGCCGAACTGCTGGTTCGCCGCGTTCTTGTCCGTCCACTGCACCACGTCCGCACCGTTGGCCGTGGACGAACCCGACACGTCCACCACCTTGCCGCTGTACCGCGACCTCACCCGGTAGTACCCACCACCGGAATCCACGAACTGGAACTGCTGCGCGGCCGAGTCGACCCTCGTCGACTGCACCACCGCACCACCGTCGACCGCGGACTGGACCTGCATCGCCTTACCGCTGTGCCGAGCCACCAACACGTACGTGGCCGTGGTGTCGACAGTGGCGGCCTGAGCCTGTGGTGCGGTCGGCGCGAGCGCCGCGACCGCACCGATCACGAGCACCAGTGCCGATCGCATGACCGCACCGCATGACGACAATGTCATGTGCGTGCCTTTCGCCTGAGTTGACACGGCGGACGGGCCGCCGGGGCCGCGAGGATTTTCGTCAGCGAAAGTCTTGCGGCGGGTCAGGTGAGCGTCAACGGCCGCATCTCGTATGGGGAAACCGTCGAACGCATTCGACGGAAAAGCATTCCGGCGGATTCCCGCACGACGAAACGCCACTGATCGCCGGGAGCGCCCCGGTGAAGCGGACGGTGTCGGCGGTGAACGATTCATCCCGGTCTGGAAGTGCCATCCAGCCTGGGCTGCTCCGTCGGTCCGGTTCGGTTGGTGCGCACCGCGGTCCGCGCATCGCCCGGACGGTCCAGCACCACCTCGTCCGGACCGGACGGGTCGCGCACGCTCACGAACCGTGGTCGTGCGGCGGGCCGAGGCGCAGGTCCGACCAGGGGACTTCGCGGGTGCCCCGGTGGAGCACGCGGGACAGCTTCTCCAGCACCCACGGCGCCTGGATGCCCGGGCGCTCGAAGCCCAGCAGCCGGCCGCGGTGACGCGGCATGATCAGCGCCGCCGTGACGCGGAAGCGACCCCCGTCGTCACGGGTGGTGATCAGGTCCGCGACCCGGCCCAGGGCGTTGCCCTCCCGGTCGTACGCCGTGCGGCCGATGTAGTCACTCGCGCGCATCGCGGGCCCCCGGTATCCGGCCGACGATGTGCCGGCGCAGCCACTCCTCCAGCGGCGGGGTCTCCAGGACGTCCACCACGACCGCCAGTTCCACCGCGCTGCCGATCGCCGCGACGTGGTCGAAACCGATGCGCAGCGGCGGGCGTTCCCGGCCGCCTTGCAGGCGGGTGGCGAGGCCTGTCATCCAGCGGCCCAGCCGGCCGCCGATGCGGTCGCCCAGCACCCGCTGGCCGATCAGCAGGGCGGTGACGACGGGGACGCCGTCCTCGGCCTCCGTCAGCTCGACGTCGTCGACCTTGCCCACCAGGCGGCCGTGCAGGTCCACCACCTGCCGGTCGAGCAGGTGGAAGTCGACGCGCAGCGGCTCGGGGTGCGTGCTCATCCGCCCATTCCCGTCAGCAGCATGAGGGGGATCGCGGCCACGGCCGCCACCACCACGACCACCAGGTAGACCACGCCGAGCGCGTTGGCCAGCCGGCCGTTGACGTGCTCGCCCAGGTACTCGCGGTCGTTGGCCACGACCAGGATCGGCAGGTAGGTCAGGGGCAGCGCCACCGCGCTGAACACCAGCGAGTACTCGGTGATCAGGATCGGGTCGGCGGTCGTCAGCAGGCCCGCCACGGCGAGCAGGACGCTCACCAGCACGACGGTGTGGAACCGCGCCGCCTCGCGCGGCCGGACGAGCTTGCCCCACTGCCACCCGAAGTACTGGGCGATCGTGTACCCGGCCGACAGCCCGGTCTCCAGGGCGGCGCCGAACGTCGCCGCGAAGAACCCCAGGATCAGCACCGCCAGCCCGAGCTTGCCCAGCGCGATCGCGACCGGCAGCCCCACCTGGCTGAGGGTGTCCACCCGGATGCCGCCGGGCTCGAACACGACCGCGGCGCACGCCATGATCGCGATCGACAGCAGGCCGCCGAGCGGGAAGCCGATGAACACGTTCGCGCGCTCGATCGTCAGGTCCTTGCGCGTCCACCGCTCCTCGACACCGCCGGACGAGAAGAAGAACACCTCGTACGGCGTCATCGCCGCCGCGAACAGCGCCACCGCGAAGAACGCGTAGGTGCCCCAGTCCTCGGTGTCCGGCGGGCCGGGGCTCACGGCCTGCGCGCCGAGGTCCGCCCACGACGGGTGCAGCTGGATCAGCGCGACCACGAAGACGATCAGCGTCAGGCCGGCGAGGCCGAACGCGCGTTCCATCGTCTCGAACTTCACCCGCCACAGCACCACCCACACCACGAACGCCGCGATCGGCACCCACAGCAGGTAGTGCACGCTCGTCGCGAGCTCGACGGCCAGCGCGACACCGCCGATCTCGGCGGCCAGGGTAAGCATGGTGACGATGTAGGAGCCGGCGAGGTTGGCCAGCGCGACGCGCGGACCGAGCCGTTCGCGCACCAGGTCGAACACGGGACGGCGGCTGATCGCGGCGACCCGGCCGGACATCTCGGCGTACACGCAGATGCCGACGACGCCGACGACGACCACCCACGCGAGCCGCATCCCGAACCGCGCGCCGGTCTCGGCGTTGGCGACCAGGTCGCCGATGTCCACGAACCCGCCGATGGCGGTGAGGATGCCGAGGGTGATGCCCAGGAACCGCTTCACGACGCGCTCCGCACGAAGTCGTCCAGCGCGGAGTGGACGTCGCGCAGTCGCGTCACGGCGTCCTCGAGGGTGGCCGAGTCCCCGTCCCCGGCGGCGCGGGAGGCGTCACCGATCGCCGCCACGGCCCGGTGCAGCAGGGGCAGGAGGCGGTCGCGCAGCTCGCGGGACGCGTCGTCCGGGACGTCGAGGTCGGCCACGTCGCCCAGCGCCGCGGTCACGCCGTCCCGGGCGTCGGAGAGGGCGGCGTCGGTGAACGTGCCCGGCGCGCGGTCGGAGTGGTCGCCGAGGAGGGCGGCGGTACCGACGGCGGACGCGGCGTCCCGCGCGTCGGTGACGGCGGCGTCGCGGTAGTCCTCGGCGGTGGCCGGCAGCGACGCCACCACCACCCCGCCCGCCAACGCCACGACCGCCACCACCGCGACCAAGCGCCACCGCACCCGCCTCAGCGTCATGACGAGGCTCTACCCTCGATCAAGCGACGCCAAACCGCGCCATCCGGCGTTGCGCACCCGCGCGGCAGGCGGAACGGGTGCCGCAATTCGGACGTGCCGGACAAACGGTGGCAAGGTGCTCAGGAGTCGACGGGAAGGCTCGATCGAGGAGCCGGCAGCCGGATCGTGAAGGTCGAACCGCGGCCCGGTGTGCTCGCCGCGGTCAGCGTTGCGGCGTGTGCCTCGACGGGGTGCCTGGCGATGGCGAGTCCCGGGCCGCTCCCGCCGGTGGCACGGCCGCAGGACGGGTCGGCGCGGTCGAAGACGTGCGGCAGGTGTTCCGCGGCGATGCCCGATCCGGTGTCGGCCACGGCGAACTCCACCAAGTGCCCGCGCACCGTGACGACGACGGCCCCGCCCGCCGGGGTGTGCCGGATCGCGTTGGACACGCGGTTGCCCAGCGCCTGGCGCACTGGGCGGGATCGGCGTGCGCCACCACGGGCGGTCCTGCCCGGACCCGCAGGTCGCCCCCGGACGCGTCGCACGGGCGCGGTGCGCGGCGACGGCCTGCTCGGCGAGGTCGGCGGCCTGCCGCTCCTCCGGGTGGACTTGCAGCCCGCCCGCGCCCGCGCCCGCGTCCGCGAGCGCGAGCGCGAGGTCGTGCAGGTCGACAACCGTGCGTGGCGCGTCACTCCCAGCCGATGTCGTTCGGAATGGTCCGCAGCGCGGAGCGTTCCCCGGTAGGCCCGACGGCTCTGACGCCGATCGCGGTGCCGGGGTTGGCGGTGTCCAACCGGTTCAGCTCCGCGACGTAGTACACCGTCGCGCAGGTGGCCCCGAGGTAGCGCTCCTGGCCGGCGTCCCTGCGGTAGACCTCGTAGTGGTGCACCGGTGCGGTGACCGCGCCGGTACCGGGCTCCCAGGCCAGCCGCAGGGCCCGGCGGCGGTGCGTCAGGCGGGTTTCCTTGGTGAGGGTGACCGAGGCGGGAGCGCTGGGGACGCCGGCTGGGTGGTCGAGGACCGCGATCTGCCCGACCCGCACCGAGTAGCCGCTGACCGCCGTGTCCGCCGCGGTGGCCAGGCCGAGGACCACGACGGTCTTCCCGGCGTGCTCCGCCAACGACTTCTCGACCGTGGTCCAGCCGGTGCCCGGGGTGGCGCCCAGGTCGAGGGTGACGTACTCGTTCGGCGCGGTGTCGAACAGCAGCGCGGCCTTCAGGTGGGACGGGCCGGCCGCAGGGGTCTTCAGGGTCACCGACAGCACGGTGCCGGAGGTGACCTCCAACTGCGTCTGGTAGAGGGGCAGGGTGCTGGACCCGTTCTCGCCGCCGCTCCCCGTCAGCAGCAGACTGGTGCCGCCTTCGTAGGCGTCGGCGAAGTCCAGGCGGGGTTCGAGGCGGGCGCGGTCCGGCGTGACGACCCAGCGGAACGGCGGCTGGACGTCCTGGATCGACAGGTTCGTCCAGCTCTGCGCGCCGACCCGGGTGCCCCGGGCGTAGAAGCCGAGGCCGTGGCCGGTGTTGAAGTTCGTCACGAACGGCGTGCGCAGCACGGGGGTGCGTTCGTGGACGTAGCGGGCCAGGCCCCAGCGGGTCTCGGCGGGCACGTTCGACGGGTCGCCGTGGCTGCCGACCCAGAACTCGGCCTCCGCCTGGTGGAACTTCACCAGGTCCCGGCCGTTCCCGCTCTTCGCGCCCATGCTCGCGGTGTGGGTGGCGAACACGCCGAACGAGGCGTGCGCCCCGACCTCCGACGGCTTGCCCTTGTCCAGGGCGACTTCCAACCCGGCGTACAGCTCGTAGCCGTCGCGACCCACGTCCTTCGCCTTCGCCGCGGACGCCTTCAGGGAGTCCGAAGAGTCCTGCCACGCGTAGTCCAGGAAGAACGAGTCCGAGACCCGGGTGGAGCCGTTCTGCAGCATCGCCTTGTTCTCGTCGTTCAGCTCCCCGGACAGCTCGTACCACATGAACGCCGACTTGCCCTTCGCGGTGGCGTAGGCCAGGAACTCCCGGAATCCCGGCGCTCGCGGCGCGGTCTCCTGGTTGATGAACCAGCCGTCGAAGTGGAAGTACTCGGCCACCTCGATCAGCTTGTCCGCCACCGGGTAGACGACGGTCCCGTCGACGTCGAGGGTCGTCTCGGCCCTCAAGAACGCCGCGAGGCACTCCTCCTTGCCGCCACTGCCCTTCTCGGGGAAGAACACGGTGCCGTAGACCTGCACGCCGTGCCGGTGGGCGGCGTCGATCACCGCCGCGGTGGGCGCGACGATCAGGCCCTCGCTCGCCGAGCCGCCCCAGTAGACCAGCAGGTCGACGTACTGCCAGTACCCGAACGCGTAGTAGGCGTGGTCGAGCAGGTCGAGGGAGGGGTTGTTGGCGGTGGGGAAGAACGCGGCCAGTGACGCCACCCGTGCCGCGTCGACGCGGTCGGGCTGGCGCATGTCGACGCGGGTGTTGCGCTCCCGCGGCGCGGCCGCGGTCACCCGGGCCCGGTTGAACGGAGCGTCGGGGTCCGTCGCGGGGTCCCAGTCGAGGATCGTGTCCGGGAACCACGCCGGCGCGTGCGGCGGGTGGTCCACACCGGACAGGTGGTGGATCAGGTTCTGCGGTGCACAGCCCACGGTGACCTCCAGCGGGCCTGTCGCACCACGGGCGCAGACCGATGTTCCCGGCCTTTCCCACTGTGCTCGATCGTCCCCGGGGGATCCAGGACTTTAACGCTATCGGGCGTCCCGCCCCGGTGGCCGGATCGCGGTCGGGCAGGCGTTCGGCGGCACCGCCACCCGCGTCACGGCACCGCCACCCGCGTCACGGCTCGGTCGCCGGTGCGTCGGGTGGACGGTGCCGCCGTCGCCGGTCAGACCGCGTTGACGGTCCACTGGAGGTTGGTGCTGCTGTCGGGCGCCCACAACCCGGCGGTGGAGCCGGAGGCGACGCTGCCGCGCCCGTCCAGCGCCGTTCCCGTGCCCCGGTTGATGATCTGGTATCGGCCGCCGCCCACGTGGTTCAGCCGCCACTGCTGGTTGACGCCGCCGTTCCACGCGGCCTGGCGGGCGTCGGCGCCGTTGGCGGTGTTGCCCCAGCTGTCCACGACCATCCCGTTGGTGCGGTTGACGATCCGGTAGTAGCCGGTGCCCAGGTCGACCAGTTGCCACTGGAGGTTGGTGCTGCCGTCGTAGGTCCACTGCTTGACGACCGAGCCGGAGGCGACGGTGCCGCCGCTGTCCAGGGCCAGGCCGTTGGTCATGTTGGAGATGCGCGCCCAGCCGGTCGGCAGGCCGGGCGCGCCGAGTGCCGGGATCTGGCCGGAGAAGGTCAGCTTCACCACGTAGGCGGGCGCGCTGAACGGCGCGGCGGAGGACGGCATCGAGACGTGCAGGCCCGAGCTGTCCTGCGAGCGGTTGGGCAGGTTGGTGTAGGAGCCCGCGGTCGGGCCGAGCAGCTGCGCGGACGTCAGCGTGCCCAGGTTGATCCGGCCGGAGGCGAGCGTGCCGATGTTGAGCGTGCCGCCCGGCCAGCCCAGCACGGTCGCGTACAGCGTGGTGTTGGCCTTGTTGCGGGTGAACCGGATGTCGGTGTTGGTGCCGGCGCGCGGGGTGGTGAACGAGCCGCCGCCCATCTGAGTGGGTCCCTCGCCGTAGACGCTCCAGGCGCGGGTGGCGTAGACGGACTCGCCGAAGCGCTTGAGGTAGTCGCCGATGCCGAGCAGGATGCTGCGCTGCCCGGCGGGGATGGTGCCGTCGGCCATGGGTGCGATGTTGAGCACCATGTTGCCGTTCTTGCTGACCCGGTCGATCAGCGAGTGCAGCATCGCGGCCAGCGAGTAGTAGCCGATGCCGACCGTGTAGCACCAGCTCGAGCTGGAGATGCTGTCGTCGGTCAGCCAGTACGGGTTCTGGATGTCCGCCGGGCCGCCGCGCTCGAAGTCGAAGACCTCGCCCCGGTTGTCGAAGCCGTCCTTGTAGGTGGCGACGACCTCCTTGTCCCAGGCGACGGCCCGGTTGTAGTAGTACGACAGGAACTTCAGCCGCTGCGCCTCGTCCACCCTGGACAGGTTGAAGTCCTGCCAGATGATGTCCGGCTGGTAGCCGTCGACGATCTCCTTGAGCTTGTCGTACCAGAGCTGGTTCTGCGCGGCCGAGCCGAGCTGGCCGTACAGCTTCTTCAACGTCGTGGTGGGCTGGGCCGGCACGTTGTCGTAGAAGCCGGTGAAGTTGTAGGCGTGGTGCATGGCCAGCATCAGCTTCATGCCCCTGGCCCGGATCGCGTCGGCGTGCAGGCGGACCAGGTCGAGCCGGGGACCGCGGTTGACCGAGTTCCACTCGTTGACGGCGCTGTTCCACATCGAGTAGCCGTCGTGGTGCTCCGCGACGGGGCCCGCGTACCTGGCCCCGGCGTCGGCGAACAGCTGCGCCCACTCGTTCGGGTCGAAGTTGCCGCCCGCGGACTTCAGCTTCGGGGCGAACTGGACGAAGGTCCCGGCCTTGTCGCGGGCGCCGTCGATGAAGTTGTGGTACGGCCACGCGGACGGCTCGCCGTAGGTGTTGCGGTGGTAGGTGTTGGCCCGCGACCCGCTGATGTACATGTTGCGCGGGTACCACTCGTTGTCGTACGCGGGGACGCTGAACACGCCCCAGTGGAAGTAGATGCCGAACTTGGCGTCCTGGAACCACTCGGCGGCCGGTGGGTGCTGGTCGACCGACGCCCAGGTGGCCGAGTAGCTCGTCGGGCCGGGGATGGCCGCCGCGGCGGGCAGTCGGCGCAGCAGGTCGGTGCCACCGGCCAGGGCGACACCCGCCCCACCGGCGCCCAGCACGGTGAGGAAGCGGCGTCGGCTGTGGGGAGACGATGACATGTGGGCCTCCGGGAGAGAGAATCCGCAACACGCAAGACATCAGATGTTAGCTTTGCCGTGCGTCGCGGGTCAATGACTCCTCGTGGCGCTGAAGGGGGTTGACCGGACGCCAAAGCCCCAGGTGAGCCCAGGTTCTGTAGATTTCGCTCAAGCGATGACCGGTCGAACGGCCGCTACCGCTGTCGTCAGATGATTGTCGAGGGAACGACCTACGCGCTCGCCGCGCCGGTGTCCGGCTGCTCGGAGGAGGTGAGCACGGTGCGCAACCACGCCTCCGAGGTGTTGACGTGCACCATGGCGCTGGACTGGGCGAGCAGGTGGTCGCGGGCGCGCAGGGCGTGGTAGATCGCCTCGTGCTCGGCGAGGGTGATGTGCGCGGCGTTGCCCTCGATGAGGCCGCGCCACACCCTGGCCCGGACGGTCCGGCTGGACAGCCCTTCCAGCAGCGAGGTGAGCGTCTCGTTGCCGGTCGCGGCGATGACGGTGCGGTGGAAGGCCGTGTCGTACTGGATCAGCAGCTCGGCGTCGTCACGCGCGGCCCGCATGTCGTCGAGGATCTTGCCCAGGACCTCCAGCTCCTCCTCGGCCATGCGCACCGCGGCCAGGCCCGTCGCCATGGGCTCCAGCAGGCGGCGGACCTCCATGACCTCCAGCAGGGTGTCGTCGCGCAGCAGCTCGACCGCCACGCCGAGGCCTTCCAGCAGCAGGTGCGGCGCGAGGCTGGTCACGTACGTGCCGTCGCCCCGCCGCACGTCCAGCACGCGTGCGGACTCCAAGACCTTCACCGCTTCCCGCACCCCGCTGCGGGACAGCCCCATCTGGGCGGCCAGCTGCGGTTCCGGTGGCAGGCGGGTGCCGGGGGGCAGCTCGCCGGACTGGATCATCGACCGGATCTTCGCGATCGCGTCGTCGGTCAGCGCCACGTGAACCCCTCGCCTGCGTCCTGGGAACGAAACATCATACCTTCACCCACGGCTGTCAAGCGGACTTCGCCGAGCGCACGGGCCCCTGCCGTGGGTGCGCCGGCGTCCCGACGGGGCATTCCGGTCGCCGGCGGTGAGGGGACCGGGTAGATGTAACCCGCAGGTGTGAATCGGCCGGTTCCACGGAGTGAAGACCGCCCGCGCGACCCATCCGGCAGCGTGGGGCGGGTAAAGCGGGATGTGCCCACGTGCGGTGGCACCCGGCCCGAGCACCGAGAGAGGACGCAGTCGTGACACGAACCCGCCGCACCACCGCGCCCGGTCCGCGAGCGCGGTGACTCCGCGGCCCTTCCGCTGAACCTGCCCGCACCCCGTCGCTCTCGCGACCCGAGACGCACCGGGGTCGGCTCGGCTTAGGGAGAAGTCTTGCTGTCCTCAACGCATCGGCGTGTCGCCCGCTGCCTGCCCGCGCAACAGCGCCGGGTCGGCATCGGCACGGCGCACGCCCACCACGGTGAACTCCTGCAAGGCGCGTTCAGCCACGGGGACGGCGTCGTGCACGCCCTCGTCACCCTGCCGTACCCCGCGCTGGGCAGTCGGGTCGAGTTCCACCCGGCGGCGGGCACCGGGGTGGAGCTGCCGGGACCCGGTTACGAGAAGGTCGGCCGGGCCGTGGAGCTGACCCTGCGGGCGCTGTCGGACGAGCCGCGCGGCGGGCGGGTGGTGGTGACCAGCGACATCCCGCGCGGCCTCGGCATGGGGTCGTCGACCAGCGACGTCACGGCCGCCATCCGGGCCGTCGCCGACAGCCGGGGCACGGTGCTGTCCGAGGAGGAAGTGGTCCGGCTGGCGACGCTGGCCGAGGTCGCCTGCGACTCGATCATGATCACGGACCGGGTGGTGCTCTTCGCGCACCGCGCGGGCGAGGTGGTGGAGACCTTCAAGGCGGCGTTGCCGCGGATGGTCGTCCTCGGGTGCGACACTGACCCGGGCAACCCGGTCGACACCCTCGCCCACACGCCCGCCCGGTACGACGACCACGAGCTGACGGTGTTCCGCGTCCTGCGCGGCGCTCTCCGGCGGGCCTTGGAGATCGGCGACGTGGGCCTGCTGGGCCGGGTCGCCACGGCCAGCGCCCGCATCAACCAGCGCCACCTCCCCAACCGCGCCCTGGACCTGCTGCTCGACATCGCCGCCCAGGTCGGCGCGGCGGGCGTGCAGGTCGCGCACAGCGGCACCGTGGCCGGGCTGATCTTCGACCCGGCACGGCCCGGCTGGCCGAGCCGGGTGTCCCGGGCCCGGGCCCGGATGCGGGCCGCCGGGCTGTCGCTGACCGGCGTGCTGGACGCGTGATGGCCACCAGCTTCCCCGACGTCACCGCCGCGTACCAGATCCCCAAAGTCATCCGGCTCGCGGACAACCTCTACGGCCTGTGCTTCACGCTGATGAAGATGATCCCGGCCCGCCACATCCTGCGCCGGGCCGAGGAGGACGGGCTGCTGGAGCCGGAGACGGTCGTCGTGGAGACGACGTCGGGCACCTTCGGCCTGGCGCTGGCCATGCACACGGCGCGCACCGGACGGCGGCTGATCCTGGTCAGCGACCCCGCGGTGGACGAGCGGCTCCTGCGCAGGCTCACCGACCTGGGCGCGGTGGTGGAGCGGGTGTCGGCCGCGGCGCGGGGCGGGTACCAGTCGGCGCGGTTGCGGCGGCTGGCCGAGATCCGCCGTTCGCTGCCGTCCACGTACTGCCCCGAGCAGTACAGCAACCCCGACAACCCCCGCTCGTACGCGCTGGTGGCCGAGGTGCTGGCGGAAACCCTCGGCCAGGTCGACTGCCTGGTCGGCCCGGTCGGCTCGGGCGGCTCGATGTGCGGCACGACCCGGCTGCTGCGCTCGGTCGTGCCGGAGTGCACCGCGATCGGCGTCGACTCCCACCACAGCGTCCTGTTCGGGCAACCGGACGGTCCGCGGGTGCTCCGCGGCCTGGGCAACAGCCTGCTGCCGCCCAACCTCGACCACACGGTGTTCGACAGCGTGCACTGGTGCACCGCGGCGGAGGCGTTCCGCGCGACCAGGGAGCTGCACCGCGAGCACGCGTTGTTCATGGGTCCCACCAGCGGCGCGGCCTACCTGGTCGCCCGCTGGTACGCCCGGGAGCACCCCGACGCCCTGACCGCGGTCCTGCTGCCCGACGAGGGGTTCCGGTACCTGGACACGGTGTACGACGACGCCTGGCTGGCCGGGGAGGGGCTGGCCCTGGAGTCGGTCCCGGACGCGCCCGTCGTGGTGGACGACGCGACGGTGCCGGGCACCCGCTGGTCGGCCTTCGCGTGGGGCAGGAGGACCAGGGCCGAGGTCGTGGCGGGCGCGGCGGAGGTCCTGGAAGGAGCGCGATGACCGACACCGGGCGGCTGCGCGGGGTCCTCGGGCCGCGCACGCTGCGCGTCGTCTACGGCGACGTGGACCCCGCCGAGGTCGCGGCGATCGGCGAGGTGGACCGGGCGCACCTGGTGATGCTGGCCGAACGGGGGTTGATCGCCGCCGACGCCGCGCGGGCCCTGCTCACGGCCGTGGACGACCTGCGCGCGGACGGCTTCGCGGCGCTGACCGGGCTGCCCGCCCCGCGCGGCGCGTACCTCATGTACGAGGACCACCTGACCGGGCTGCTGGGGCCCGAGGTGGGCGGCGTCCTGCACACCGGGCGGTCCCGCAACGACCTGAAGGCCACCACCACCGCCCTGGAGCTGCGGTCGTGGGCGGTGGAGCTGGTCGAGCAGTCCGCCCGCGCGCAAGGCGTGCTCCTGTCCCGCGCCCGTGCGCACCACGACGTGGTCATGCCGGTGTACACCCACTTCCAGGGCGCCATGCCGGTCACCTACGGGTACTACCTGCTTGGACTCGCGCACGCCGTCGGGCGTGACGTCGAGGCGGTGCGGGCGGCGGCCGAGGGGTTGGACGTCTGCCCGCTGGGCGCGTCCGCGGTGGCGGGCACCGACCTGCCCATCGACCCGGCGCGCACCGCGCGGCTGCTGGGGTTCGCCGCGACGACCACCCACGCCCTGGACGCGGTCGCCAGCCGGGACGCGGCGCTGCGCCTGCTGGCCGCCGCGGCCGGGCTGGCGGTCACGCTGAGCCGGCTGGCCACGGACCTGCAGCTGTGGAGCACGGCCGAGTTCGGCTTCGTCCGCTTCCCGGAACGGCTGGTCGGAGGCAGCTCGGCGATGCCGCAGAAGCGCAACGCCTTCCTGCTGGAGCACGTGCGGGCGAAGGCGGGCCGGGCGGTCGGCGCGTGGGCCGGCGCGGCGGCGGCGGTCAAGTCGGCGCCGTTCACCAACTCGATCGAGGTGGGCACCGAGGCGATGGCCGAGATCCGGTCCGGCCTGACCGCGGTGGCCGACTCGGTCTCGTTGTGCCAGGTGCTGGTCTCGGGGGCGGCGCCGGTCGCGACCCGGATGCGGGAACGGGTCGAGGGCGCGTTCACCACGGCCACCGCGGTGGCGAACCGCCTGGTGGCGGCCGGAGTGCCGTTCCGGTCGGCGCACCACGCCGTGGGCACGGCCGTCCGGGCCGCCCTCGACCGCGGCGCGTCGTCGTTGAACGGGGAGTTCCCGGTCGAGGTGCCGTCGGTCGACCAGGCCGTGGCCGAGCAGCGCTACGGCGGCGGGCCGGGGGCGTTCGCCGACTCGTTCACCGTCGCCGCGGACGGCTGGAACGGGCACCGGGCGTGGGTCTCCGGTCGACGGCGGGCGGCGCGCGAGGCCGCGGCGGAGCTGGACGCCGCCGTCGCGCGGGTCAAGGGGGAGGCGTGAGCACGCTGGTCCTGGTGGAGAGCAACACGACCGGGACCGGGCGGATGTTCTGCGCCGCCGCCCGCGCGCGGGGCCTGCGGCCGGTGGTGTTCGCGCGGGACCCGGGCCGGTACCCGTACCTGGTCGAGGACGCCGTGGAGCAGGTCGTCGTCGACACCACCGACCTCGCGGCGATGGTGGCCGCGTGCGCGCGGCTGGGTGACGTGACGGGGGTGACGACGAGTTCGGAGCTGGCCGTGGAGCGGGCCGCCGAGCTGGCCCGGGCGGTGGGAGTGCCGCATCCGCCGGTGGGCGCGGTGCGGGCGGCGCGGGACAAGGGCCGGCTGCGCGCCCTGCTGCGTGACGCCGGGCCGCCGGGGCCGGACTTCGAGGTCGCGCGGGCCGCCGACGAGGCCGTGGCGGCGGCGTCCCGGATCGGGTACCCCGTGGTGGTCAAGCCGTCGCGCGGCACGGGGTCGGCGGGCGTGCGGCTGTGCCGGACCGACGCCGAGGTGAAGGCGGCCGTCGAGGACCTCGATGCCGTCGTGGCCGGGTCGGCGGACGTCGCGGTGCTGGTCGAGTCCTACCTGGACGGTCCGGAGTTCTCCGTGGAGACCTTCGACGGCGAGCCGGTCGTGGTGGTGGGCAAGCACCTGTCCGCTCACCCGCACTTCGTGGAACTCGGTCACGACCTGCCCGCGCGGGTGTCGTCGGCGCAACGGCGCGCGGTGGCCGCCGGCGCGGTCGAGACGCTGTGGGCGCTCGGGCTGCGGTGGGGTGCCGCGCACGTCGAGCTGCGGCTGACGTCCGGCGGTCCCCGGGTGGTCGAGGTCAACCCGAGGCTCGCCGGGGGCATGATCCCGGCGGCCGTGGCGGCGGGGTTCGGGGTCGACCTGGTCGACGCCGTGGTGGCGAAGGCGGCGGGGCTCGACGTGGGCCGGGTCGAGGCGAGTGCCGCGGGTGAGGCCGCGATCCGGTTCGCGGTGGCCGGACAGGACGGCGTCGTGACGGGGGTGACCGGCGTCGAGCGCGCCCTGCGCGTGCCGGGGGTGGAGCGGATCGTGGTGACGGCCCCGGTGGGCACGGCGGTCCACGTCCGGGGCTCCTTCCAAGACCGCCTGGGGTGCGTGGTGGCGACGGGAAGCGGGGCGGCTGCGGCGGCGGAACGCGCCCTCGGGATGGTCGGGTGGGACATGAGCCCGGTCGGGCGGCCGGAGTAGGGTGGGCGAATGGGCGTCACGCACCACGGCCGCACCTATCGCCTCGACTGGGCCGATGCCACCATCCGCCAGTGGGACTGCACCGTCCTGTGGTCCGACCCGGCCGACCCGGAAGCGGGAATCGTGCTGGACCGCTCCGCTTTCTACCCGGGCGGCGGCGGTCAACCCCCGGATCAGGGCGTGCTGTTGTGGCAAGGGGTCTCCACCCGGATCGTCGGCACACGAAAGGGCGAAGACCTGTTCCTGTTGCCGCTGCCGGGCGATCCGATCCCGCCCGCCGGCACCGCCGTGCAGGGCGCGTTGGACGACGAGCGCCGGAGCAGCCTCATGCGCACCCACTCGGCGCTGCACGTGCTGTGCGGCACCGTGTTCCGCGATTTCGGGGCCAACGTGACCGGGGGCAACATGCAGCCCGGCGAGGCACGGATGGACTTCAACCTGCCGTCGGTCGCCGAGGGTTTCAAGCAGACGCTGGAAGACGCCGTGAACGCCGAGATCGAGCGCAACCGGCGGATCGACATCCGTTTCGTGGAGCGGCAGGAGGTGCTGACCAACCCGGACCTGATCCGCACCGCGAACGTCGCACCGCCCGGAGACGACCCGGAACTGCGGGTGGTCGACATCGTAGGGCTGGACGTCCAAGCCGACGGCGGAACCCACGTCGCCTCGACCGCGCAGATCGGACGGGTCCAGGTCGTGAAGGTGGAGAACAAGGGCAAGCAGAACCGGCGGGTGCGCATCAAGCTCGCCGACTGACCCGAACCGCGATCGGACCAACGGTCGCTGAGACCACCGGTGACCGAGGCCGTGGTGGGTGGAGCGAGTGGCGGGTGAAGCGGGTGAGGCGGTCGGATGTCGCCGCGCCGGCCCGCCTACGGCCCGGCGTTCCCCGTCGCCGTCCGCATGGCGAGGTAACCGGCTTCCGCGGCCGCGTGCCGGTCCCGCCGGAAGCCCGCCCGGGTGAACTCGGCCGCACCGTGCGGCGACGGCGACGGGACGACGCCCGCGGGCGTGGTGCCCGGCCGCCTGCCCAGGTCCCGTGCCACGTCGACCAGCAGGTCGAAGGTGAGCATGAACGCGTGGGCCTTGCAGCTCCACACGGAGTCGAACCCGAACGGCTCCCGGAACTTCTCCACCCGCACGATCGGTCCCGTGTCCACCCCGTTGTCGATGTAGTGCACGGTGGCGCCGGCGGCGTCGCGGAACAGGTCGACGTCCTGGGCGGCGGCGATCTGCTCGATCGAGTAGATCCCCCTGGCGTGCGGCAGCACGGCCGAGTGTCCATTGAGGACTCGGCCGTCGGTGAGGTCGATCCACCACGGCGCGAGCACCTTGTCGATGAAGATGAACACGTAGGGCGGCGCGGCCTCGCACTGCCGGGTCAGCCACTCCTGCGCCCGCGGTCCGTTGGGTAGGCCGATGAACGTCGTGCCCGGCGAGTGCGCCACGCTCCGCCCGGGGACGCCGAACTCGCTGATCATGGCGCGCTCGGTCGTCGTCAGGCGGGGGTAGAGGTCGAGGAGCTCCCGCCACTCGTCGGTGGCCAGCTCGGTCTTCCCCTCGTACCGCCGGTGGAAGTCCTCCCGGGCCGCGGTCAGCTCCTCGGGCAAGGGGTCCTCGCGCAGCACGACGCCGCCGAAGTCCGCGTGCCCGGCGAACTCGTCCAGCCACCGGGTCACCAGGTAGCCCGCGTGGAAGGTGTCCTCGGTCATGACGAAGAACGGCTGTCCCACAGATCCCTCCCGTCGACCCCGGATGACGCGCCCACCCTGATCGATTATCGGGCCGGTCGCGGTGGCCCGTTCAACGACGGCAACCCGAACGGGCGCACAGTCACCCGTCCAGGTGACGTTCCGTCCGCGGGGCCGGTCGCGCGGGCTTGCTGACCGCCACCCGTTCCTGCACCATCGACCGGGTCGGATGCGTTGCCGGCGCCCGCGCCGGTGTCTGCGCCGGGCGAGCCTCGCCGAGGCGGGCCGGAGTGAGGAGAACCCACCTGCCATGCCCGACGAGGACGCGCTCGACCGCATCGACCGCTTCGAGCGCTTCCTGGTCACCCGGCCCGACCTCGCGCTGCGGGTGTGCTGCCCGTCCCAGGAGTTCACCCGCGAGGAGATGTCGCACGGCGTCGGCCGCTGGTTCTCGGGCGCGCGCGGCCTCTGGGAATCGCTGACCGTCGCCCGGGAACCGGGCCTCGCCGTGGTCATGCTCCAGGCCCCGCCCGTGCCGGACCCGGTCGTCGACCACCTGCTTGGGCTGCGTCCCGGCGACGAGTCGGCGATCGCGGACCGCCGACGGCGGCACCTGCTCGTCGGCATCGATGACGACTCCGAGGTCCACCTCAGCGAGAAACTGCTGGCCCGACCACACCTGCTGGACCGACTCCGCGCCCTGGTCACCGCCGCGCGCGAGCGCGGACAACGGGTCGACCGGCTCTCCGGCTACCAGTCCAGCACCCGGATGGACGCCGTCGCCGCCGCACTCGGCCTGGAGCAGCGGGAAACGCCGAGCGCGACCCTGAAGTGGGGCACCAAGGCAGGCAGCCGGCAGCTCTTCGCCTCCGCCGGCGTCCCCCACCCCCCGGGCACCTACCGCGTCAGCCGCGACCTCGCCGACCTGGCCGGGCACGCCGCCGACCTCTGCCGGCGCCACGGCCCGGGCCGCTGGCTGCTGAAGATCAACGAAGGCTTCGGCACGGGCCACGGGAACGCGCTCGTCACCGTCGACAGGGCCGACGCCGACGCCGTGCTCCGCGACTGGGAGCAGAACCTCGTGCCGATGGTCAAGAACACCTCGCGCGCCGACTTCCTCGGTCACGTCGCGGCACAGGGCGCGATCCTCGAGCGGTTCAGGGAACCCGCGCGGGGCGGCGAAGTCCGCGCGCCCAGCACGCTGTTCTTCGTGGAGCCGTCGTCGGGCGGCGCGGACATCCGGCTGCTGGGCACCCACGACCAGGTCATGGGCGGTGAGCTCGACTTCACGGGCGGGCGCTTCCCCGCCGACGCCGCCTACCGGCAGCCGATCATCGACCTGTCCAGGAGCGTGGTGGAGGAGTTGGTGGAGGTCGGCGTCCGCGGCCACGTCGGCATCGACTTCCTCGCCCGGCGAGCCGACCGCGGCCGGTGGGACCTCGACGCGCTCGAGATCAACCTGCGCCAGACCGGGACCACCCACCCCAACCGGACGGTCCGCGCCCTGGTCACCGGCACCTGGCACGCCGACGGCACCCTCACCCACCGCGGGTCGCCGGTCTGCTACGAGTCGACCGACGGCCTGGTCGACCCCTCCTACCGGGCCATCACGCCGGACGCGTTGATCGCAGGCCTGACCGCGTCCCCCGACCTCCGCTTCGACCCCGACCGCGCCCAGGGCGTGGTGCCGCACCTGTGGACGGCGTTGCGGCCCTTCGGCAAGATCGGCGCCACCTTCATCGGCGGTTCCGGACCGGACTGCGGGGCCCTGCGGGAGGGTTTCGTGGACCTGCTGGCGGAGCTGGCCGAGTCCTCCCGGGTGAAGGCCGCCGGCACCGGGTTCCGCGGCGACCTGGCATAGCGCGCAACCGGTCGCCCCCGGTCCGGGTTCGGCGGGATTCCCCGACGCCGACCGGGCGGCACGGCCGCGTTCCGTCCATTGTGGACCTTCATGCCGACCTGTTCCTCTTGCCTGGGAATCACGGCGTAGTGCCCGGTCCGGACTCGTCACGCGGAGCGGTCACCTCGGGTCGACGTCGCCGTGGTGGAGCGAATCCGTCCCTCGATCGGGCACAAAACCGGCCGATCATGCCGTGCGGGGGTTTGAATCGCCGTATGACCGCTCGCGGTCGGGTCCACACCGGACCACGCGGTACCCATCCCTTGAACGGGAAGGCAGGACGATGGGCAGATCCAGGATCGCGACCACGCTGTCGGTCGTGGCGCTGATGGCGTCGGGGCTGATGGCGGCCTCCGCGGGCACGGCCCAGGCGGAAGGCGCGTACGACCCCATCACCATGCTCAAGCAGGAGAAGACCCAGTGGTGCTGGGCCGCCTCCGGCCTGACGATCGCCAAGTACCACGGCTACGGCAGCACGCAGGCGGACTTCTGCACCCGGTCCCAGCCCTACTACGGCTGCGACAACAAGCCCGCCACCCTCGACGACATGGCCCGGGGCTGGAGCAGCCTCGGCATGGGCCACCCCGGCTCGGGGCTGAACAGCGCGGCCACGTTCAACCAGGTCTACACCGAGGTGAAGGCATCCCGCCCGGTCGGCGCGCGCATCGGGTGGACCTCCGGTGGCGGCCACATGAACGTCGTCTACGGCTTCGACACCTCGAACAGCACCATCGCCGTGGCCGACCCCTGGCCGGACACCACCACCTACACGTGGTGGAACTACAACGACTACGTCAGCAACAGCTCGTCCAAGTGGACCCACTCCAGGATCGGCATCTCCGGCTGAGGCAGGCGACATGCGCGACACGAGAACCTCCACCGAGCGGGTGGCACCGCGCCTCGCCCGCCTGACCACCGTCCTGGCGCTGAGCGCCGTCGCACTGCTGTCCGCTGGCCCGGCCCACGCCGACCAGGACACGTTCCCGGACATCCCCGACTACCAGTCCGCCCTCGACGCGGTGAAGTCGCCCGCCGTCCGCAACGCCGTCTGCCGCTTCCTCGGCTCGCCGGTGCCCCAGGGCGGGGCCGACACACCGCAGGCGATCCCCGACAAGGCCGATCCGTGCGAGGGCATGCCGACCTTCACGATCAAGGACCCGTTGGCGGTCAACGAGATCACGCCGGGCTTCGTCGCGGGCACGTCCCAGCCGATCGCGGCCGAGGCGATCAGGCTGAGCGGCCTGGTGTCCTCGTTGAGCGTCGCCGTGAACAACCGCCAGGCCACCGTGATGCTCGCCCAGACCCAGGGCGGCGGCTGGCACCTGGCGGCGGTGCGCGACGGTGACAGCGACGTCACGTACGCCGGCAAGGCCGGTGTCGGGACCCTGGTGTTCACCGAACCGCAGATCCGCGGCTGGTACCAGTTGAGGCTCCTCACCGTCGAGCCGCTCAACGACCAGGCGCGGCAGGGACTGGGCGGCCGGGCGTCGATGTCGCTCAGCGAGTACCAGCAGCTGGTCAAGGCCCGTTACGCGGACAAGCTGCCCGGGTCGGAGTACGACACCAAGGGCATGTCCAGCGGCTACGACCTCGTGACGCGGCAGGCGGAGGACACCTCGCCCTCCGCCGCGCTGCTGGTCGGCGGTCCGAGCGCGGCGCTCGTGCTCGCGGGCGGCGTCTTCCTGCTCTACCGCCGCCGACGCGACACCACCGGCTGAAGCCGGCAGCCGTCCGCCCCACCCCGCTGTCCGGGGACAGGGGCGGGCGGAGCCGCGTCAGGGCGACAGGAGCACCGCCGGCGCTGCGTCACCGGACGTCGGGACGATCCGGGCGGTCAACCGGGAGGCAGCCTCGACTCCTGGTAGACGTCCGCGAACGTGCGCGAGTCCTTGAGCAGGTCGTCGCAGAAGGCGGCGACGTCGTTGCCGATGAGTTCCAGCACCCCCTTGCCGGTGGCCGCGCCCTCTTCGAAAAAGTCGACGATCCCGGTGAGCAGGGTCCCGTCCATCAGGTCGACCGGTCCGACTTTGAAGATGTACCGCTGCATCTCCTGGTAGACGATCCGGTAGTCCGGCGGGAGCGCCTTGACCCGCGCCACGTGCGCCCGCCACTGCCTCTTGCCCTCGATGATGTCCTGGACGCCCACGTCAACCTCCTAGTCGGGCCAGCTTCGCGGCGACGTTCCGGTTCAGCTGCTCGCGCCACCGGTCGCGCCGGCTGCGAGCCCCGGCACCGCCGGCCAGCGCCGCGCAGAAACCACTGATGTCGTCACCCAGCACCTCGTCGACGCCCTGACCGTCGGACGCCGTCTCCTCCAGCAGCGCCAGCGCGCTGTCGAGGATCGGCATCAGCTTCCGGCCGGTGAAGTCGCCGTAGGGGGAGAGGTGCGCCTTGACCTGCTCCCACGCCGCCCGGTGGTCGGCCGGCAACGTCGCGGCCCGCGCCTCGAACGACTTCCACTCCCTGGTGAGATCGCTGCCGGTGATGGTCTCCCAGAAGTTCATCTCCCGCCCTCCTTGAGCTTGTCGAGCCGCGATGCGATGTACTCCCACTTCGCCCAGAACGTCGCGAGTCCTTCACGCCCGGCTTCGTTGAGCGCGTAGAACTTCCGCGGCGGACCCACTTCGGACGGTCGTTTCGTCACGTGGACGAGCCCGTTCTTCTCCAGTCGCAGCAGGATCGTGTACACCGTCCCCTCGACCACGTCGGTGAAGCCGAGTTCGTTCAGCCGACGCGTGATGGCGTACCCGTAGGTCTCCTCGTTGCGGATGATCTCCAGCACGCAGCCCTCGAGCGTGCCCTTCAGCATCTCCGTCAGGTCGTGCACCACGAGCCCTTCGCCGTCCGGTACTCGGTGGCACCGAGTACCACTACACAGTAGCACCGAGTACCGGCCGAGGGTTCCAGCTTTTTCCGGAGTTCTCCGGTCGGCGGGCTCGCTGCGCCCGCCGGGGTGGTGTGGTGGCGTCGTCCGCCAGGTGGGCCGCACGGCCACCACCTCGACGAAACGGAGAGAACCTGCACCCGGCAACCAGAGCCGTCGCGCTGTCCGCGGCGGTCGTCGCGGCGTGCACGGCAGGTGTCGCGTCCACCGCGGTGGCGCAAGCCGCTCCCGGCGGCACCGTGGGCGTGCAGGCAGCCCGCGGCTGCGTCACGCAGGGCAACCCGAGGCGGGATCCGAACCTCGGCGCGGCCGTCATCGTCACGATCTACGACCAATGGGTGGACATCAACTGCTGGATCGACGCCGGCCCGAACGGCTTCGGGTCCAACCGCTGGTTCAAGGCCACGTACTACGCCAACGTCGGCTACCTGAGCTCCGGGGTCGTGTCCCAGCAGCCTTCCGCCGGCGGTGAACGCCGCGGGCAGGTCGTCCAGTACCCGCCGCCCACCGCCGCACGTCCTCGACCCGGTGGTCGGTCACCTCCACCACGAGGGTGGCCGCTGCGGTGCCCAGGTGCTGGCGGAGCAGTTCCGCCGCGCCACTCCGGGAGCGCCGAGGCGATCCCGGCCGGCTCGGCGTCGCGGCTGACGAAGTGCCAGGTGTCCACCGGCAACTGGCGCGGCCGGGTCGGCGCGGACCCGGTGCGCCACCCCGGCGGCGTCCCTCACCGTGGTGAGCCGACCGCGTTCGGGCCCGTTCACGCCCAGTTCGTCCAGCAACGGCCCGAACACGGCGCCGCGCGGCAGCGTGGTCCCGTTGAGGTAGGCGTACAGGCCGGCGGGGGAGACGGTGACCCGCTCGGCCGGCTTGGTGCGGTCCACCCCGCGGCCGAGGCGGCGTTCGGCGCCCGGCACCGCGCTGGTCAACCTGGCCGCGACGCGCTGCCGCGCCGAGTCCAGACCCTTTCCGGCTTCACGGTCCCATCATCCGTGCGGGTGGCCGGTGGGCCGGCCGCACGGACGATCAACCCGGGAGGTCAGGCCTTCCGCCGCGTCACGGCGAAGTGGGCCGCGAGGCCGAACAGCAGGCCCCAGAAGGCCGAGCCGATGCCGAAGAGGGTCATGCCGGAGGCCGTCACCAGGAACGCGATCAGCGCGCCCTCCCGGTGCGAGCCGAGCGAGGTCGTGTCGGTGATGGCCGCGCCGAGCGATCCCAGCAGCGCCACGCCCGCCACGGCCGCGATCAGCGGACCCGGCAACGTGATGAAGATCGTCAGCAGGGTGGCGCCGAACGCTCCCACCACCAGGTAGAACACGCCGCACGCCACGGCCGCCGGGTAGCGGCGCCGCGGGTCGGGGTGGGCTTCCTCGCCGGTGCAGATGGCCGCGGTAATGGCGGCCAGGTTGATGGCGTGCGAGCCGAACGGCGCCAGCAGGGTCGAGGCGATGCCGGTGGTGCCGATGAGGAGGCGGTCCGGGGTCGGGTAGCCGGACGTCCGGAGCACGACCAGGCCGGGCGCGTTCTGGGAGGCCAGCGTCACCACGAGCAGCGGGATGCCGATGCCGATCGCGGACGCCAGGGTGAAGTGCGGCGTCGTCCACTCCGGGCGCGCCCACTCCAGCGAGACCGACGACAGTCGGGTGCCGGTGACCAGCGCCGCCGGCACGCCGAGGGCCAGGGCGCCCACCACGGCGTACCGGGCGCTGAAGCGCTTGACCACCAGGTAGCCGACGATGACCGCGCCCACGATCAGCGGCGCCACGCCCAGGTTGCGGAAGGCGTCCACGCCGAAGGCGAAGAGGATGCCGGCCAGCACGCCGGACACGATCGGCGTCGGGATGACCGCCATGAGCCTGCCGAACAGGCCCGAGAAGCCGATCGCCGTCATCAGGATGCCCGCCAGCGCGAACGCCCCGATGGCCGCGCCGTACGGGTGGTCGTCCAAAGTGGACACGAGCAGGGCGGCGCCCGGCGTGGAGAACGCCGTCACCACCGGTGTCCTGGTCCACAGGCTGAGCACCACGCAGGTCAACCCGCTGCCCAGCGACACCGCCCACACCCAGGACGTGGTCTGGCCCGGGGTGAGGTGACCGGCCTTGGCTGCGGCCAGCACGATCACCATCGGCCCCGAGTACGACACGACGACCGCGAGCAGGCCGGCCACGACGGAGGGCAGCGACACGTCCCGCAGGAAGTGCCGCCGCCCCCGGTCGCTGGTGACGTCCGCGCTCATGCCGGGGTGGGCTCGGCCACGGGCTCCGGCATCTCGCGCAGCCTGCTGACCGGCGAGATGATCAGGCCCACGACCACGAACGCGGATCCGATCGCCGCCACGACCAGCGCGTTGCGCGCGCCGATGGCGTCGGCGAGCAGGCCCGCGACCAGGCCGCCGAGCGCACCGCCGCCGAACAGCAGCGTGCGGAACGACGCGGTCATGCGGCCCATCATCGACTGCGGCGTCAACGTCTGCCGCACCGACACGATGATCACGCCCGCGATGCCCAGCCCGAGGTACGTGGTGAAGAACGACGCGATGAACATGCCGATCATCACCGGCGCCGGCCCGCCCGCCAGCACGATCAGCAGCGGCCCGAGGAGCAGGCCGCTCTGCGCGATGAAGTACGTCGGGCCGATGGGGAACCGCCCGACGACCCGCCGGGAGACGATCGCGCCGATGAGCCCGCCGACCGACGCCGTGCCGAAGATCAGGCCCAGCGTCGTGGAGCTGAGCCCGAGCGTGCGCGTGCCGTAGAGCAGGAACATGGTCCAGGTGGTGATCATCGAGAAGTTGCAGCAGAACCCGATGATGGCAAGCCACCGCAGCAGCGGCTTGCCGAACACCCAGACCACGCCCTCCTTCAGCTCGCGGAACGCGTGCCGCTCCTCGGGCCTGGGCGGCTTGGGCTCCTCGGTGCGGATCAGCAGCAGCGAGACGATCGACACCAGGTAGGTGCCGGTCTGCACGACCAGCGCCACGGGCGCGGTCAGCCACGCCACGACCAAGCCCGCGATGCCGGGACCCGCCACGTCCGCCGTGGACGAGCTGATGCCCATCTTGGCGCTCGCCTCGACGTAGTGCTCAGGTTTCTTCACCAGCGACGGCACGTACGACATCCAGCTCAGGTCGAACAGCACCGAGGCCACGCCGATGAGGCACGCGATGACCAGCAGCGCCGGGATGGTCAGCAGGTCCGTCACGTACAGCAGCGGGATCAGGCCGATCAGCACCATCCGGGCGATGTTCGTCCACAGCATCACCTGCCGCCTGCGCAGCCGGTCCACCCAGATCCCGAGCAGCAGCGCGAGCCCCAGGTAAGGGGCGAGCTGGACGAATCGCAGCACGCCGACCTGGCTGTCGGTGGCGTTCAGCGAGTAGATCGCGGTGAGCGGCAGGGCCAGGATGGTGACCTGGGTGCCGAGCAGCGAGACCGTCTCGCCGACCCAGAACTTCAGGAAGTCCCCGTTGTGCCAGAGGCTCTTCTCCTTCGTCGGGGTTTCGGCGGTCTGCTCGGGATCGGTGATGGACACGGACTCTTCCTAGTCGCCGAGGTGCTTGCGGACGAGCCGGCCCAGCTCCGCGAGCGCGTCGCCGGTCCAGATCGAGTGGTGGGTGCTGTCGGGCACGGTGTGCTCCACCAGGTCGGGCAGCAGCCTGCCCCAGCGCATGTCCTCGGCGGGGGAGCGCTCCGCCAGGACGTGCACGGACGGCCCGGCGTGCGTGCCGGTGACCTCGATGGCGTAGAACGCCTCCAGCAGGGCGTGGAACACCGCGTACTGGTCGCCGAGCAGGTAGGCGTCGATCTCCTCGGGCAGGATGCCCGCCGCCTCGACCTGCTCGAACACCGTCTCCGGGTCAGGGTCCTCCGGCCAGCCCGCGGCGAGCTCGTCCAAGCCCGGGGGAGACTCGTCGGAGGTGCCCGCCATGTCGCGGATGTACCGCACCAGGGTCTCCCGCTCGGGCGGGAGGTCCATCACCGTGGGCATGCCCGCGTCCACCAGGAACAGCAGGGCCACCTCCGCGCCCGCCGCGGTGAGCCGCTTCGCCATCTCGAACGCCACCAGCCCGCCGAGGGACCAGCCGAGGAGCCGGTACGGCCCCTCGGGCTGGAACTCGAGCAGGATCTCGGTGTACTCGTCGGCCAGGGCGGGCAACGACGGCACCGGGGTGCGGTCGTTGTCGAACCCCGGCGCCTCGAAGCCGTAGACCGGGCGGTCGCCGAGCAGGCGGGCGAGCCCGGAGTACGCGTACGCCGAGCCCGACACCGCGTGCACGCAGAACAGCGGCGGCAGGTCGCCGCCGGTGTTCAGCGGCACGATCCGCTCCAGGTCAGCCATTCGCCTTGGCCTCCACCATGGAGTCCACGATCTGCGAGATGGCGCCGACGGTGGCGCTGCCGTACAGCAACCGGACCGTGATGCGGATCTTGAACGTCTTGTTGATCCGGCTCGCCAGCCGCAGCGCCTGCAACGAGTTGCCGCCGGTGTCGAAGATGCTGTCGTTGACGCCGATCCGCTCGACGCCGAGCACCTCGGCGAAGCACCTGGCCACCTCGATCTCGGTGGGGGTGGTCGGCGCGGCGAAGTCGCGGTCGGTGTCCTCGACCGGGTCCGGCAGCGCGTTGCGGTTGATCTTCCAGCCGTCGTTGTTCATCGGGAACTTGTCCAGCGCGACCCACGCCGTCGGCACCATGTAGTCCGGCAGCGACTCGGCCAGGTGCTCGCGCAGCGCGTCCACCGACGGCGGCTCGGCCACCGACGTGTAGTAGCCGACGAGGCGGTTCTCGCCGCGCTTGTCCGGGCGCATGAGCACGACGGCCCGCAGCACGCCCGGGTGGGCCTGCAACGCCGTCTCGATCTCGCCCAGCTCGATGCGCAGGCCGCGCAGCTTCACCTGGTTGTCGATGCGGCCGAGGAACTCGATCTGGCCGTCCTTGCTCCACCGCACCAGGTCGCCGCTGCGGTAGACCTTGCTGGTCGGGTCGAACGGGTCGGTGATGAACTTCTCGGCGGTCATCTCCGGCTGGTTCAGGTAGCCGCGGGCCAGGCCGCCCTCGGCGCCGCCGATCAGCAACTCGCCGTTGACGCCCTTGGGCACCAGGTTGTCGAACCGGTCCACCACGTAGACCTGCCGGTTGAGCTGGGGACGGCCGATGGGCGGCGGCGTCTTCCACTCGATCTGCTCGACGTGGTACTCGGTCTGGCCGATGGCGCACTCGGTCGGGCCGTACAGGTTGAGGTACTTGCGACCGGGCAGGTTCCACTTGTTGACCAGCTCGGGCGGCAGCACCTCCGCGCCGCCCATGACGTACTTCAGGTCCGGGTACGGCGCCGGCTCCATCACCGACTGCATGGCGGGCGGCAGACCGGCGTAGGTGACCTTCTGCTCGCGCAGCAGCGCGGTCAGCGCCTCCGGCGACTGGGCGTCGTCGGGGGAGACCGCGACCACCCGCGCGCCGACCAGGAACGCGGTCCAGATCTCGCCCTGCGACATGTCGAAGTTCAGCGCGGGGAGCTGGAGCAACCGGTCCTGCGGGCCGAAGTCGAAGGTCCGCTTGTACGCCTCGCAGAAGAACGACACCGCGCGGTGCGCGATCATGACGCCCTTCGGCGTGCCGGTCGAGCCCGAGGTGTAGAGGACGTACGCCAGCGACTCGCGGGTCGTCCACTCCTCCAGCGGCTCGGTCGCGTCGATCTCCTCGATCGTCGGCCAGTCGGTGTCGATGAGCACGGTCGACCACTCGCCGCCCTCGGGCAGCACCGACGCCAGCGGGGACCGGCTGATCACGACCGGCGCGCCGGTGTCGCGGATCATGAAGTCTAGGCGGTTGGTCGGCACCTTCGGGTCCATCATCGCGAACGCGCCACCGGCCTTGAGCACGCCGAGCATCGCCACGTAGGCGTCCAGGTCGCGGTCGATGACCACGGCCACCACGCGCTCGTGCGTCACGCCCAGCGCGCGCAGGTGCCGCGCCAGCAGGTCGCCGCGCCGGTTCAGCTCGCCGTAGGTCATCTCGACGCCCCGGCACACCACCGCGACGGCGTCCGGCGTGGCGGCGGCGACCTGCGCGAACGCCACGTGCAGCGGCAGCTCGTTGTACTCGGCCTCCTCGCCGTGGCCCAGCGCCAGCAGCTCGGCCCGCTCGGCCTCCGTCACCACGGGCAGCTGCGACAACGTCAGCGACGAGTCGGCCGCCGCGGCCGTCACGACCGTGCCGATGTGGTCCAGCAGGGCCTCGATGCGCCACTGGTCGAACAGGTCCGTCGAGTACTCCACGACCGCGCGCAGCGAGTCGCCGGACTCCACGAAGTCGATCGCCATGTCGAACCGCGACCCGGTGGACGCCAGCGAGATCGGCTCGGCGGTGATGCCGGGCAGGTCGATCGCGCCGCCCGAGTTCGCGTCGCCCAGCAGCTGCATGGACACCTGGAACAGCGGGTTGCGGCCCGGCACGCGCACCGGCTGCACCCGGTCCACGATCAGGTGGAACGGCACCTCCTGGTGCTCGTACAGGTCGAAGTTCGCCTCCATGGTGCGCTCGAGCAGCTCGGCGAACGACGGGTCACCCGACACGTCCGAGCGCAGCACCACCATGTTCACGAACAGGCCGACGACGTCCTCGGCGTCCGGGTCGACGCGGCCGAGCATCGGCACGCCGATCGGGATGTCCTCCTGGCCGGTGTAGCGGCTGAGCACCACGTTCAGCGCGGACGCCAGCACCATGTAGAGCGACACGCCGTGCTCTTCGGCCAGCGCGCGGGCGGACACCAGCAGCTCGTCGGGCAGGTGCTTGGTGATCGAGTCGGCCCACTTGGTCGGGGCGGGCGGTCGCGGGCGGTCGGTGGGGAACTCCAGCGTCGGGAGGTCCTTGAGCTTGTCCTCCCAGAACGCGAGCTCCTCCTCCAGGGTCTCGCCCTGCATCGTCTCGCGCTGCACCCGGGCGGCCTGGGTGAACGACGAGCCGGGCCGGTCGAACTGCGGCTCACGGCCCTCGACGAATGCCCGGTAGGCGGTGGCCAGCTCCGTGTTGACGATGCCGGACGACCAGCCGTCGGTGATGATGTGGTGCAGGTTCTGCAGCAGCACGTGGTCGTCGGGCGCGAACGCCAGCACCCGGTACCGGTACAGCGGGCCCTGCTCCAGGTCGAACGGGGTGGTGGACAGCTCGCGCAGGGAGTCGGCGATCACCTCGTCGCGCCCGGCCTCGTCCAGCCCGGGGTGCTCGCGCACCTCCAGCGCCACCTCCGACGGCGGTGCCACGACCTGGTAGGGCGTGCCGTCCGAGTTGTGGATGGTGACCCGTAACGCCTCGTGGCGCTCGACCACGAGGTTGAGGCACCGGTGCAGCACCGGCACGTCCAACGGTCCTCGCAGCCGGGCCGCGAGCAGGATGTTGTAGGTCGTCAGCCCGGGTGTGAGCTGGTCGAGGAACCAGAGCTGTTCCTGGCCGAAGGACAGCGGCGCCCGGGTTTCGGCGTGCGTGGACGTGGACGTGGTCATGTCGGGTACTTCTCTCCTTGCGGGTTGCATGCGGCGTGGGCCGTGCCGCGTCCGGGGCCGGACGCGGCACGGGCCTGGCAGGCAGTCGCCGTCTGGCTACGATCTTGCCCGAACTTGCCACCGCTGCGGGAGCCGAACGGGTGGTTCAGCCCCGACGCGGGGTCACGAACGTATCGTTGATCACGTAACCGTCGAGGCCGTGCTTCTCGCCGTACGCGATCAGGTCGCTCGTGCGGTTGATGAAACCGCGGCCGTTGTTGTTCAGCGACGTGTTGCACAGGACGCTGAAGCCGGTGAGGTCGCGGAACGCCTCCAGCAGGTCGACGATGTGGGGGTTGCGCTCGCGGGTCACCGTCTGGGTGCGGGCGCTGCCGTCCACGTGCGTGATGGCCTTGAGCTGGTCGGTGGTCACCCGGTTGAAGTACAGCATGTACGGGTCGATCACCGAGCCCTCGAACCACTTGTGCGCGTCTTCCTCCAGCGCGATCGGCGCGATCGGCCGGTAGCCCTCGCGGCGCTTGATGGTGTTCAGCCGGACCGTCGTCTCCTCGGTGAACGGCGCGGCGAGGATCGAGCGGTTGCCCAGGGCGCGGGGGCCCATCTCGTACCGGCCGCGGGCCCAGCCGATGATGTTGCCCTGCTCGATGTAGCGGGCCACCTCGGCGTGCACCAGCGGGCGGACCTCGTACTTCGCCGGGTCGGGCTCGACGTCCTGGACGAAGTCCTCGCCCGAGTACACCGACCACTCGATCGTGGCGTCACCGGTGTAGTACCACTGGGCGTCGATGCCGGTGCCCAGGGCCGAGCCGCTGTCGTTCGGGCACGGCGGCACGAACACCGAGTCGAACAGGCCGCTCTCCCGCCACTGGGCGTTCCAGTCGCAGTTCAGGCCGCAGCCGCCGGAGATGAGCAGCGGCAGGCCCTCGGTCATGTGGGCCGACGCGTAGTCGTGGAACAGGTCGAAGATCGCCTGGGAGTGCTTCGCCGCGGTGTTGCGGTACTCCTGCGAGTCGACGCCCTTGTTGTAGATGTGCGACCAGGACATCTTGTCCTTGGACAGGTTCAGGATGATCTGCTCCTGCTTGAGGATGAAGTCGATGGTCTCCTTCTCCTCGGCCGTCATCGGGCCGCCCTCGGCGAAGCCGGTCAGCGCCATCTGCTTGCCCGCGTCGTTGTAGCGGAACAGGCCGGTGCCCACCGGGAAGCCCGGGTCGGCCAGGGCGAACAGGTAGGCGTACTTGTTGCCCGGGTCGGCCAGGACGTGCTTGAGGTGGGTGGCGTTGCCCTTCTCGTCGACCCGGTAGAAGTCGCCGATGCTGCCTTCCCAGACCAGCGAGTAGTACGCCTGGCCGGTGCGGCGCGGAGCCATGCCCAGCGACGTGTAGATGTGGGAGCGCTCGTGGGTGGAGGAGAAGTAGCGCACCTTCTTGCCGAAGAAGGTGCCCTCCTCGTCCAGGATCGACCCCGGCCCCACGCCGAAGTAACCGGCCCGGGTCTGCGGCTCGATGGAGTGCAGGCCCTTGACCCAGCCGCCGAGGGCGACCACGTCGGGCGTCCGGTCGAGCATCCCGGCGGCCCGCGCGATCACCTCGCCGGTCAACCGGTCGTAGCGCGGGTAGTTGTCCTTCTCCGCCTCCAGCGCGAACAGCAGCTTGCCGTCCTCGATGGCCGTGATGCCGCCGTCGTGACCCTCTTTGAGCGATAAGATCAGCATGGTTCCTGTGTCACTTTCTCGTTTTGCGGTTCGTGAGGCCAGTGGCCGCCCGGCGGGCTTCGTGGCCACGGATTCGGACGGGGGACGTGTCAGCGGCCCCTGTCGGCGCGGAGAGCGGGGCCCAGCACCCGGTCGAGATCGGTGAGAGCACGGGACCACACGCCCGGCGAGGGCACGTAGTGGTTGTAGTAGCTGGCTCCTTCGGCGGGCGGACCGAACACGGCGACCGCGGACCGGAGCCCACCGTCGCGCGGGATCGCGTAGCCGTCCCGGTCGAGCACGAGGCGCTCGGACCGGTCCGTGCCGACCGCCGCCCAGGACCGCAGCGCCACCCCCACCGGGTCGAGGCGGCGGTCCGGCGACGGCCAGGTCAGGTTGGCGCGCACCACGTGGTCCACCTCCACCCGGCGCGGCTCGGCGAACGCGGTGGAGACGAGCGCCCACCGCCCGCCGATCTGCTCCAACCGGGGCCGCGGACCGGGACCCAGGCTCACCACTCCCGCTGCGACCAGCGCGAACAGCTCCTGGATGCGTTCCTTCTGCGGACCGATCACCACCCGGTTGACCAGCGGCACGTACTCGTCCATGAAGTACCGGTGCGACTCCTCGGTGAGGCCGGGCGGGTCGAGCGCGGCACGCACGCTCTCGCGGTGGTCGCGCAACACCTCCAGCGCCTCCTTGACCGGGCTCACGCCCAGGCCCAGCTCGGCCTCGGCCAGGTCGGCCCGGGCGGCGCCGAGCACGGCGTCCCGGTACTCCTCGTAGCCCGACCACGTCCTCGGCTCGGGGGACAGGGCGCGTTCGACCACCGCCACCTGCTCCGGCGTCGCCGAGCCCATGCGGCCGACGGCCTCCCGGCGGATCAGCGGCTCCACGTCCCGCCGGAAGTCGAGCAGCTTGCCCGGCACCTGCTCGCGCAGGGCCGCCAGGGCCTCCGGCGTGAAGTGCTCGGCGGGCGCGGCCACCCGGTCCTGCCTGGTCCGGGGACGCGCGCAGGGCAGCAACCCGGCCCGGCTGGTCAGCACGATCCGCGGTTCCCGGCCCGAGGGCCGGTAGCCGTCGCCGTCGAACGCGCCGCCGCGGCCGACGGTCAGCGCCGCGATGACGTCCATCGCGGTCAGACCGGTGCCCAGCAGCGCGACCGTCGACCCCTCCGGGATGGCGTCGGTCCGCACGGGCAGCGGGTACGGCGTGTCGACCACGTCACCGCCGACCAGCGGCGCGGGGTCGGCCAGGCCGTGACCGGTCGTCACCACGGCCACGTCGACCTGGTGCCGCGTGCCGTCGGCCAGGGTCACGACCGCGCCCTCGCCGTCCGGCCGCACGTCCTGCACCGCCACCGGCAGGTGCCGCACGGTCAGCCGCTCGGGCACGCGGCCCAGCAGGTCGCGCACCGCCCACTGGAGGTACTCGCCGAGCAGCCGGCGCGACAGAAACTCGTCGAACCGCACCGGTCCGTGGTGCTCCAGGCACCACTCGTACAGGCTCGGCCCCGGCGTCACCGGCGCGCCCGGCGTCATCCGCTCGTCCGAGAAGATGGTCAGCTGGGACGCGATCGTGTTCAGCAGCAGGTAGTCGGGCTGCTTGACGTCGTGGACGCCCAGCCCCAGCTCCCCGGGCTCGATGAGCAGCAACTCCGTCGGCGGCCCGGGTAACCGGGTGTGGCTGATCACCCGTTCCAGCACCGACAGCCCGCGTGGGCCGACTCCGATGACCGCGATGCGCAGCACGTCGTTCACCACCGCCGCGTCTCGCCGAAGAAGTCCGGCACCTCGACCGCCAGCCCCTGGGCGCGGGCCTCGGCCAGCACGTGCTGGCCGACCGCGAGGTCCAGCACGCCGAGGCCGAACGGCGACACCAGCACGCCGCGCGACGGGTCGGGCAGCGCCCGGCCGCGCACCACGTCGGCGATGGTGCCGGTGACGAAGTCCCGGTTACCGGTCTCCTGCTCGGCCAGGTGCGGCGACGTGTTGGCCTTCATGCAGTGCTCGACGTCGTCGAAGTAGTTCTGCGCGCCCAGCACCACCGACGGCGCGAAGTCGCGCAGCGAGATGTTCAGCACGACCTGGCCCGGCTCGACCTGGCGCGAGATGTGCGGGGTGGCGGCGGTCGTCGCGGTGACCACGGTCTGGGCGGCCAGCGCCTCGTCCACGGTCGCGACGCGCGCCGCGGCGATGCCCAGCTCGTCCTTGGCCAGCGCGACCAGGTTGTCCGCCGACTGGGCGTGCAGGTCGAACACGCTGAGCCGGTCGATCCGGTACCCGATCGCGGCCAGGTAGCGCACGATCGTCCGGGCGATCACGCCCGCGCCGATGATGGCCACCTCGCCGTTGCCTGGCACGTGCTCGGCCAGCGCGCGTGCCGCCACGGCCGCCGACGCCGCCGTGCGCGCCGCGCTGATCGACGCCGCTTCCAGCAGCGCCCGCGGGTAGCCGGTCTCGTAGTCGTTCAGCACCAGCACGGCCGACGCGCGCGGCACGTCGCGCTGCGTGTTCGCCGGGAAGCTGGAGATCCACTTGATGCCGGTGACCTGCCCCGAGGCGAGGTCGGCGAACGCGGGCAGCGCGATGATCCGCGCGTCCGGTTTCTCCGGGAACCTCAGGAAGTAGCTGTCCGGGTTGACCGTGCGGCCGTCGTCGTGACGCAGGTAGGCGTCCTCGACCACGTCCACCACGGCGGGCTTGGAGGTGTCGAGGATGTCCTTGACCACCTTGCCCGGGACGACCTCAAACGAGAACATCGCGCTGTCCCTCCTCCAGGGGTCGTTCGGGCGTGAGCGCGCGGCCGAGGCCGTTCTCGATCACCCAGTCGTCGTTGTAGATCGAGTCCAGGTACCGCTCGCCGAGGTCCGGCGAGATCGCCACGACCGTGTCGTCCGGCGCGATCTCGGCGGCCTTGCTGCGGATCGCCGCCAGCACCGTGCCGGTCGAGCCGCCCGCGAGCAGGCCCGACGTGCGGGCCAGCCACCGGCACTCGCGGACCGTGTCGTCCTCGGGCACCAGCACGACCTCGTCCGGCGCTTCCGGCGACAGCAGCTCCGGCCGCCTGCTCGTGCCGAGGCCCGGGATCAGCCGGCGCTTCGGTTCCGACCCGAAGTTCACCGAGCCCACCGTGTCCACCGCGACGATCCGCGTCTTCGGGCTGTGCGTGCGGAAGTAGTCGGTGACCCCCATGAGGGTCCCGCCCGTGCCGACGCCCACGAACAGGTGGTCCACCTGCTCGAACTCGTCCAGGACGGCGGGCGCGGTGGTCCGCTCGTGCGCCAGGGGGTTGTCCGGGTTGGCGTACTGGTTCACCCAGAACAGGTCCGGCTCCTGCTTGAGCCGCTGGTGGATGTAGCTGATCCGGGAGCCGAGGAACCCGCCGTTCTCGTCGCGGTCCGTGACGACCACGACCTCGGCGCCCAGCGCCCGCATCACGGCGACGGACGCCGCGTTGGAGTTCGGGTCCGTGACGCACGTGAGGCGGTAGCCCTCGGCCGCGCAGATCACCGCCAGCGCGACACCGAGGTTGCCGGACGTGGACTCGATGATGCGCACCTGGCTCAAGTCCACACCGGACAGCTCCGCGCCCTCCAGGATGCCGCGAGCGGTCTTGAGCTTGATCGAGCCGCCCGTGTTGAGGCCCTCGATCTTGAGGTATAAGCGGTTGAGTCCACCGAGTCCGGATATTCGTAAGAAGACGTCATCCCGCACCAAGTCATAGACACGATCTGTGATCAACGCGATCCTCCAATGCGGGTTCACGTCGGGGTGGTCGACGAGCGGATGCCTGCTGCCCCAGTGGACGCGGGCTATGCACCCGACACTCCCACCCACTGCGAGTGCTGGTCGAGCACGACGGGGTCATACCCCAACTGCCGGATGCCGTCGTCACCGACGACCGGATCGGCCGGCCGGTGGTCGTGGATCCGCTGCAGCGGGGTGGTGGTGAAATCTGTGGAGGCCGCGGCGGTCAACGCCGCTGCCAGTGCCCGCAGTCCCGGCACGGTGGTCACCACGGGGATGGACAGGTACGAGGCCGTGGCCCGCACGTCTCGCGCGAGGGCCGTCCGGTCCAGGGTGACGACGAGCACCACCCCGTCCTCCAGTCCACCTCGGACGTCCACTTCGGACCCTTCGGCCCAGGTGACCGGGTCGAGTCCCCGTTCCCGCAACGCGTCGAGCGCGGGCAGCACCTTCGCCGCCTGCGCCTCGGTGAACGAGACGTAGACCTTTCCGGTGCCGGGTAACGAGATCCCGGCCGCCGCCTGCGATTTGGCGTAGGCCATGCCGAAGGACACGTCGATGCCCATGACCTCGCCGGTGGATTTCATCTCGGGGCCGAGCAGGGAGTCGACGCCCTTGCCTTCGGGGGTGCGGAAGCGGTGGAAGGG
>JBFBCZ010000057.1:0-41480 GCA_040689555.1 Actinosynnema sp. NPDC051121
CCGCGACCGGCTCAGCGCCGCGCTGCCCGGCGCGCGCATCGCGGTCGCCGCGGGCTGGGCCCCGGTGCGGTCCAACGACACCGACCACGGTTTCCGGCCCGACTCGGACTTCTCCTGGTTGACGGGCTGCGCCGCGGAGGGCGCGGTGCTGGTGATGCAGCCGGTCGCCGGCGGGCACGACGCCGAGCTGTTCCTGCGCCCGCCCGCCGGGCCGGACGAGCCGGACTTCTTCGCCAACGCCCGCGACGGCGAGCTGTGGATCGGCCCGGTGCCGGGCCTGGCCGAGTGGACCGAGGCGCTGGGCCTGCACTGCCGCCCGCTGCACGAGCTGCCGTCGGCGCTGCGCGGCAGGCTGCCCGCCGTGCACGCGACCTCGGGCGTCGACCCGCTGCTGGACGCGCTCGCGGGAGCCGACCACACCGCCGAGCTGCGCACCGTGCTCGCCGAACTGCGCCGGATCAAGGACGACTGGGAGCTCGGCCAGCTCCAGGCCGCCGTGGACGCCACGATCCTCGGTTTCGCCGACGTCGCCGCCGAGCTCCAGGCCGCCGTCAAGGGCGGTGGCGAGCGGTGGTTGCAGGGCACGTTCGACCGGCGCGCCCGCACCTCGGGCAACGGTCCGGGCTACGCCTCGATCGTGGCCGCCGGGCCGCACGCGCCGGTGCTGCACTGGGTGCGCAACGACGGTCCCGTGCCCGAGGACGCCGTGCTGCTGCTGGACGCGGGCGTGGAGCTGGACACCCTCTACACCGCCGACATCACCCGGACGCTGCCGGTCTCCGGCTCCTACACCCCGGCGCAGCGGCAGGTGCACGAGCTGGTCGAACGCGCGTCGGCGGCGGCGCTGGCGGTCGTGCGGCCGGGCGCGGCGTACCGGGACTTCCACCAGGAGGCCATGCGGGTGCTCGCCGAGGGCCTGCACGACTGGGGCCTGCTGCCCGTGTCGGTCGAGGAGTCGCTGGACCCGGACGGCCAGCACCACCGCCGGTACATCACGTGCGGCGTGGGGCACTTCATCGGGCTGGACGTGCACGACTGCGCCAACTCCAGCGCCGGCGCCTACCACGAGGGCACGCTGGAGGCCGGCATGGCCCTGGCCGTGGAGCCGGGCCTGTACTTCCACCCGAACGACGAGACCGTGCCCCCGGAGCTGCGGGGCATCGGCGTGCGGCTGGAGGAGAACGTCGTGGTGACCGCGGGCGGCAACCGCGTGCTGTCGTCCGCGCTGCCCCACGACGCCGCCGGCCTCGAAGCCTGGGTCGCCTCAGCGGGCCGCTGATCAGTCAGGCCTTGCGCAGCCGAACCGACGTGATGGCGTGGTGCTCGACCTTCACCACCTCGACGGTCCAGCCGGACAACGCGATCCGGTCGCCGGGCCGTTCGGGGATGCGGCCGAGCACCACCAGCACCAGCCCCGCGATCGTGGCGTAGTCGCCCTCGGGCGCGTCGGGCAGCTCCACGCCCAGGTCGACGAGGTCGTGGACCGGGAACGTGCCCGGCAGCAGCATCGAGCCGTCCGGCCCGTTGCGGACCGCCATCACGTCCCGGTCCGTCTCGTCCAGGATCTCGCCGACGATCTCCTCCAGGAGGTCCTCGAGCGTGACGATGCCGTCCACGGCGCCGTGCTCGTCCACCACCAGCCCCAGCTGCTCGCGCTCCGCCTTGAACCGGCGCAGCGCGTCGGACACCCGCACCGAGTCGGGGAACACCACCGGCGGCCGGGCCAGGTCGACCAGCTTCGCGCCGTCTTCCAGCAGGTCACGCAGGTGCACGACGCCCACGACGTCGTCCAGGTGCCCGCCGCGCGCGACCGGGGCCCGGGAGTGGCCGGAGGCGGCCAGCTCGGCGCGCGCGGACGGCACGTCCATCTCGGCGGCCAGCGTGACCACCGCCCGGCGCGGCACCAGCACCTCGCGCAGCCGCCGTTCGGTGATGTCCAGCGCGCCGGTGATGATCATGCGCTGCTCGGCGTTGAGGCCGCGCTGGGCGGAGACCAGCTCCCGCAGCTCCTCGGCGGACATCTGCTCCGACTCGGCGTCCGGCTTGCCGCCGAACAGCCGGACCACCACGTTCGTGGACGCGCTCAACGCCCACACCGCCGGCCGTGAGGCGGTCGACAGCACGTGCAGCGGCCGGGCCACCAGCAGCGCCCAGCGCAGCGCGTACTGCATCGCCAGCCGCTTGGGCGCCAGCTCGCCGAACACCAGGGTCAGGAACGTCAGCACGATCGTGACCAGCGCGATCGCCACCGCGTTCGCCGCGTTGCCGAGGAACGACAGCGCCGGCTCCAGCGGCGCGGCCAGCGACACCGCCGCCGTCGCCGAGGCCAGGAACCCGGCGAGGGTGATGCCGATCTGGATGGTGGCCAGGAACCGGTTCGGGTCGCGCGCCAGCCGCACCAGCGTCTTCGCGGACGCTCTGCCGTCCCGCTCCAACCCCCGCAGCTGCCCCTCCCGCAGGCTGATCAACGCCATCTCGCTGCCCGCGAAGAGCGCGTTCAGCGCGACCAGCACCGCGACCAGCGCAACCGTCCACCCGTACCCGTCCACACCCGACTCCATACCCGAACCCGGCCGGCCCGCAACCGCAGCATTGGTCATTTCGGGTGGTGGCACTCCCACCCGGTCGTCCTCTTGGGCTACAACCGTCTCGGGGAGGTCCTATGGGATCAGCGGGGCACCACCGTTCATTCGTCGCGGTCGATGTCGAGGGCTACGGGGCCGTGACCAGGACCTCAAGGCAGCGCACCGCCGTGCGTGACGGCTTGTACGAGGTGCTGACGGCAGCCTTCGCCGACTGCGGCCTGGTATGGGACGACGAGGCCGCGGACGACGCCGGGGACAGCGTGATGGTGCTGCTTCCCGCCGACACCCCCAAGGGCATCCTGGTCGACCGACTGCCCGAACGGCTGGTGGCGGCCCTGCGCGAGCACAACCACGTGCACGCCACGGGGGCAAACCTGCGCCTGCGGATGGCCGTGCACGCGGGCGAGGTGCACTACGACGGGCACGGCAAGACCAGCGACGAGATGATCTTCACCTATCGCATCCTGGACGCGACCGAGGCCAAGCGGGCACTGCGCGAGTCCACGGCCACGCTGGTGCTGATCGCCTCGGACCCGTTCTACCAGTCGGTGGTCCGCCACCAGCCCGCCGCGCGCCCGGACGCCTACCGGCAGGCCGACGCCGACGTGAAAGAAGTGCACGCGAAGGTGTGGGTGCGCCTGGTGGACGGGGAACCCATCGCCGTCGAGCGATCGACCTCCGGTTCCGGGCAGTCCCCTCTCACCCTGGCCGACCTGGGCCCGATCGTCGCTGCCTTGCTGCGCGCCCCCGGCTTCGACACTCGCGAAGGACGGGACCTGGTGCTGCGCGAGGTGCCCTTCGCCGCTTCCATCCCCCGGCACAGCTCGGATCGGGCGGACGCGGTCAGCATCGTCCGAACGTGTGCGCACTACCCGAACGGGCTCAAGGCGCTGCAGGAAGCGGTCCGCTTCTACGCCGACGGCACCACCCCCATGGCCGAACTCGACACCCTGTTGGCCCAGCTGACCGGTAGCGCGTAGTTGCAACCAACGTCACGGGGTACCGCCATACGCACCTTCCACGCTGTTCCCGCGTCTTTACACTCGACCATGCCCTCGGAAGTCGTTCTTCGCGGCGTCAAACCGCCCTACCTCATGGCCGTCTCGGGAGGCCGACCAGTGGATGTTCGAGGTCGGCACGACCGACGATCGTGTCCGCACGTCGGGCGGAGTGCCTGCCGCGCGCGCCCCAATTGCGCCAGTGGGACACCACGAAGCGGTCACGATCAGTGGGGTCGGGATCGAACTGGATCACCAGGTCGACATCGACGGAGACGACGACCTCGTCCGACCCGCGCCAAAGCTCGGCCTGCCGCGACTCAGGCGACCTCAACCCGAGTGAGTCGGACCAGCGTCGGACCCAGTTCCGCAATTCTGCGCTCAGCACCGGGTCGCGGACCTCGTCAGCCACTCGACCGAGGAAGATCAACGCGGGCGGAGACGAGGCTGGAGCGCTGTTCACGCCGGCCAGGTGCAGGAAGGTCTCCCACACGGATCGGCAGTGATCAGGCAACTCGTCCATCCGCGACTCGGTGGACAGGCGCACTAGACCCGACAGCCGGATGCGCTCCGCATGCTCATCGGTGGCGAGCCTGGCCAGGAGCAATGAGGCACGCAACTCGTGCCAGTCCTCGATCGGCAGGGCCCTGCCGATCGAGGCAGACCAGCGAGCACACGAACCGGTGAATAGTGATGGTGTGGCACCCGCTGGAGTTACGCAATACCTGCGATCGCCGACCCTCGGAACAACGAAAAATGCGGTTACACCACGGCGGCGTGCCGACCGGTGCTGAGGGTGCGGCCCGTCGTGGTCAGTTCGGTGGCCACCCGTTCCACCGCCTCGGTGAACTCGGCGTCGTCGCAGTTCCAGTCGGTCAGCTTGACCAGCAGCCAGCGCCGCCACGCGGCGACCAGGTCGGCGAACGCCTCGGTGCCCTGCGGCGTGAAGCGGTAGTGGCCGTCGGACTCCGTGACGTAGCCCCGGGTCTGCAACTGCCGCGCCACCGGCTCGAAGACGCCCGCCGGCACGTTCGTGTCCCGGGCCAGCCGGTCCAGGGTCGCATCGCCGTGGTCCACGCTCTGCCGGAACACCTTCACCACCAGCCACGCCTGGGCGTGCGTGAGCGGCACGCCCGACTCGCGCAGCACGTCCGGCGTCGGGTCGCGGCGCTCGCGGCTGACGATCAGGGCGACCAGCTTCTCCAGCTCCTGCTCGGAGTCCGACGTGTGCGGCGCGGCGAAGTTGTCGCCCACCTCGGTCGCCGCCGCGCGGGCCGTGTCGCGCAGCGGCACCTCCTTGAGGAACAGCGCGACCAGGAACGCGACCGCGGCCACCGGGGCGGCGGACAGGAACACCAGGTGCAGGGTGTCGGCGTAGGCGGCGATGATCGGGGCCTTCACCTCGTCCGGCAGCGCGTGCAGGGCCTGCACGTTGGACGCCGCCGCCCGCACGGTCGCCGCGGAGGCCGGGTCGAGGCCCGGTGGGAGGGCGGCGGCGATGTTGCCCGGCAGGTTGCTCGCGTACACCGTGCCGAAGACCGCCACGCCGAACGAGCTGCCCAGCGTGCGCAGGAAGCTCACCCCGGACGTGGCCACGCCCAGGTCCTCGTAGCTGCTGGTGCTCTGCACGACCACCATCGCCACCGGCATGCACATGCCGACGCCCAGGCCGAGCACGAGCATGTACGTCGACGCCTGCCAGAACGACGTCTCCGGGTGCAGCCAGGACAACAGGAGCAGCCCGCCGACCATGAGCAGGCTGCCGACCAGCGGGAACAGCCGGTAGCGGCCGGTCTTGCTGATCACGTTGCCGGTCGTCACGGACGCGATGAGCAGGCCGACGACCAGCGGCAGCATCTCCAGGCCCGACTGGGTGGCGGACGCGCCGTGCACGTACTGCAGGTACGTCGGCAGGAACGTGACGCCGCCGAGCATGGCGAACCCGACCACGAAGCTCAGCACCGTGCACACGGTGAACACGCGGCTGCGGAACAGGCGCATGGGCAGCATCGGCTCGGCGGCGCGCGTCTCCACGAACACGAACAGGGCGAGCGCGATCACCGACCCGATCGCCATCCAGACGATGGTCGCCGACGCCCACGGGTACTCGACGCCGCCCCAGCTCGTGACGAGCGTCAGGCCGGTCGCGGCCAGGGCGATGAGCAGGATCCCCAGGTAGTCGATCTTCGGCCTGCCCACTCCGCGCACGCCCGGCAGCGCGAACGCGCCGACGGCCAGCACCACCACGCCCAGCGGCAGGTTCACGTAGAAGGCCCAGCGCCAGCTCAGGTGGTCCACGAACAACCCGCCGAGCAGCGGCCCGACCACCGTGGCCACGCCGAACACCGCGCCGATGAACCCCTGGTACTTGCCCCGCTCGGACAGCGGCACGACGTCCGCGATCACGGCAGCCGAGGTCACCATCAGCCCGCCCGCGCCCAGCCCCTGCACCGCGCGGGCCAGGATGAGCCACGTCATCGAGTCGGCCCAGCCGCACAGGAACGAGCCGACCAGGAACAGCGCGACGCTGCACAGGAACGCCCGCTTGCGGCCGAACAGGTCGCCGAACTTGCCGATCAGGGCGGTCATGATGGTCTCGGCGAGCAGGTAGGACGTGACCACCCAGGACAGGTGACCGCCGCCGCCGAGGTCGCTGACGATGGTCGGCAGCGCGGTCGCCACGATCGTCTGGTCGAGGGCGGCGAGCAGCATCCCGAGCATGATCACCGAGACGACGGCGCGCCGCGCGCCGCGCCCGACCTCGACCCGTTCGACCACGTGGACCTCCCGGCCCCGACGATAAAACCGCCACCGCCGCCCCGCCCGCCCACGACCACGGCCGGGTGATCACGGCGCGGCGGAAACCCGTGTGCCCCCCTAGGGCTCGTCCCTGATGCCGCCGCCCAGGTCACGGGCCTACCGTCGCGGCCAACGCCGATCCGACGGCGGTTCGGTCACGCACACGTCCCGCGGAGGCCCCGATGAAGGCGATCGTCCAGGACCGCTACGGCCCGTCCGACCACTTGCGACTGGCGGAGGTGGACCGTCCGACGCCCGCCGACGACGAGGTGCTGGTGCGGGTGCGCGCGGCGGCGGTCAACGCGGCCGACTGGCACATCATGCGCGGCGACCCGCGGCTGGCGCGCGTGGTGATGCCGGCGGCGTTCGGCTGGTCCGGGCCCAAGCGGCGAATCCGCGGCCGTGACGTCGCCGGTGTGGTGGAGGCGGTCGGGCGGCGGGTCGACCGGTTCCAGCCCGGTGACGAGGTGTTCGGCGATCTCGGCTTCGCCGACGGGGCGTTCGCCGAGTACGCGTGCGCGCCGGACGGCCTGGTGGAGCGCAAGCCGGCCGGGCTGACGTTCGAGCAGGCGGCGGCGATGCCGCTGGCGGGCACCACCGCGTTGATCGGCGTGCGCGACCTGGCCCGGGCCCGTCCTGGGCAGCGGATGCTGGTCAACGGCGCTTCGGGCGGCGTGGGCACGTTCGCCGTGCAGATCGCCAAGTCGTTCGGCGCGGAGGTGACCGCGGTGTGCAGCACGCGCAACGCGGACCTGCTCCGGTCAATCGGCGCGGACCACGTCGTGGAGTACACGAAAGAGGACTTCGCCGCGAGCGGGCAGCGCTACGACGTCGTCTTCGACCTCGTGGCGAACCGGTCGCTGGCCGACCTCCGCCGGGTCCTGACGCCCGACGGGACGCTGGTGCTCAGCGGTGGCGGCGTGTCGCACGGCGGCAGCCTCGTCGGCCCGATGGGCCTGAGCGTGAAGGCCGCCCTGCTGTCCCCCTTCGTCCGGCAGCGCTTCGCCGCGCTGAACGCGAAGACGAGCCGGGAGAACCTGGCGACGCTGGCGGGGCTGGCCGAGTCGGGCGCAGTCGTCCCCGTCATCGACCGCACCTACCCGCTGGCCGAGGCTGCCGAGGCCGTCCGGTACCTCGAACTGGAGCACGCCCGGGCCAAGGTCGTCATCACCGTCGACCACCCGGCCTGAACCCACCCCGCGCCCGTGGGAGACGAGGTGCCGGAGAGGCGCGACAACACTGCTCCGCGGGGACGTTCCTCCTTCCGTTGGACGTCCAAGGCCCTTGGTCGGCTGCCCTGTAGCAGCCAGTTGCGTGTGGAGTGATACGTCGAGGCGGCGACGTGCGATGTCGAGGGCATGAGCGGAGCGCGTGTGTCGGCGGTGGTGACCTGCGCAGTGGTCGCCGGGCTGGGTGTCTGGTTCGCCGTGGCCAAGTGGGACCAGGCCGACAAGGTCGCCACGGTGGTCTCGGCGTTGGGGGCGGTGGCGGCCGTGGGTGTCGCGTTGTGGACCGCGCTGCGCGGCTCACCGGGCCAAGCCGGGGGTACGGGCGGGGTCCGGCTCTCCGGTGCCGGCAAGGCGGCGGCCACGGGACCGGGCAGCAGCGCCGTGTCCGGGGTGCGCGCCAAGGCCGGAGGACCCGGATCGGTCGAGGTCCGCGACACCGGTGACGCCAAGGCCTCCGGGGGCGGCAGTGCCGTCTCGGGTGTCCACCTCGACTGACGGTGGTGACGCGGCGAGCGGGTCGTCCAGGCAGAATCCGACTCGGGTGACGGGGGAACGAGTCGGGCGAGGAGCGGAGAAGCGGCGGCGGGTGGACAAGGCCAAGGTCTCCAGGACCGGGGATGCGATCGCGTCCGCGCCGGGCGCGATCGCGATCAGCGGCGTGGGCACGGTGCACCTGGCCGGTGCTCCCTCAGCGCGCTCCTACTACCGGGAGCAGATCGTCGAGATCGCCGCGACGCCACTGGTCGGCCGGGACGAGGAACTCGCCGAGTTGCACGCGTTCTGCACCGCTCCGGAGGACGACGCGCCCACCTACCGGTGGTGGCGGGCGCCGAAGTGGTCGGGCAAGACGCTCCTGCTGGCCAACTTCGCCCTGCGGCCACCACCCGGTGTGCGCGTGGTGGCGTTCTTCGTCACCGCCCGCTGGGCCGGGCACGACACCCGCGCGGCGTTCGTCGACATCGTCGGCGACCAGCTGGCCGAAATCCTGGGCGAGCCCAGTCCCACCACCCTCCCCCGGCACGTGAGCGACAGCTACCTGAACGGGCTGCTCACCCGTGCCGCGACGACGTGCCGCGAGCGAGGCGAACGGTTGGTGCTGCTGGTCGACGGCCTCGACGAAGACCGCGGCACCCCTCACGACCTACCAGGGCGGGGCACCAGCATCGCCGCGGCCCTGCCCGCACGCCCTCCGGCGGGGATGCGGATCGTGGTGTCGGGGCGACCCACCCCCCAACTGCCCGCCGACGTGCCCACCGACCACCCGCTGCGCGACCCGGCGGTGGTGCGGCCCCTCGAACGCTCGCCGCACGCCGAGGTCGCCGAGCACCGGATGCTGCTGGAGTTGGACCGGCTGCTGCACGCCGGTTCCGACGAGCGCGACCTCCTGGGCCTGTTGACCACCGCCCGCGGTGGCTTGACTGCCGCCGATCTCGCCGAGCTGACCGGGCGGCGGGCCGTGGACGTGCGGCGTCTGCTGCGCGGTGTCACCGCCCGCACCTTCGACACCCGCACCGGTCGCTGGCGCCGCGACACCCTGGTCTACCTGCTGGGTCACGAGGACCTGCACGACGTCGCGACCGAGGAGCTGGGCGAGTCCCTGCTCGACGAGTACCGGCAACGCCTGCACGCCTGGGCCGAGCGCTACCGCGACCTGCGCTGGCCGCACGACACACCCGAGTACCTGCTCCGCGGGTACTACGCGATGCTGAAGGTCGACGGCCTCACCTCGCACATGCTCACCTGCGCGACGGACCCGCACCGACGGGACCGGATGCTCGACCTGTCCGGCGGTGACGCCGCCGCACTGGGTGAGATCGCCGCCGCCCGGGACGCGGTGGCGGCAGCCGATGAGCCGGACCTGCTCGCCCTGTTGAGGCTGGACATCCACCGCGAGCACGTCGAAGAGCGCAACAGCGCCATCCCCGCCGAGCTGCCGACCGCGTGGGCGCGGTTGGGGCAGCTCAACCGCGCCGAGGCGATGTCGAGAGCGATCACCTGCGGAGCGGAGCGGGCGAAGGCGCTGGCGTCGTTGGCCGGGGTGGCGCTCCGCCGAGGTGACCGCGATCGGGCCACCCGGCTGCTCCGCGATGCCGAAACGGCCGCCTCGACGGTGTCGGAACCCGCCGATCAGGGGTGGACGCTGTGGTCGATCGTGACCGTGCTGATCGACGCGGGCAGGCCGGCCGACGCCGAGGCTCTGGCCCGCCGCGTCTTCGACCCGAAGATCAGGACGTACGCCTTGTCGTCGGTCGCGTGCGCCGTCCACGACGCCGGCGAACCCGGTCGCGCCGCGGATCTCCTGCGCTCGATCGAGCAGGCGGTGGACCGCTCCGATCCCTCCGAGGAAGTGTTGGCGCTCTTGGCAATCGCCGAAGCACTGGCGCACGCGGAGCAACCCGGTCGCGCAAGCGAGGTCCTCGATCGGGCGGAGCGGATGTGTTCCTCGGACGACTGGTACCTGGATGAGTGGGTCCCCGACCAGGTCGTGCGTTGCGCCATCCGGATGGGTGACGTCGATCGCGCTCTGCGCCGCGTCGAGTCGGCGTCCGCGTCGATGCGGGACGACATGCTGAGCGCCGCCGTCGAGGAAGCGCGCACGGTGGAAGACCTCGACCGATTCGCCCGGCTGGTCGACGCCCTGGTCGACGACGGCCGGGGTGTGCGGGCAACGGCCGCCTTTGCGGTCAGGGCGCATCGGGCGGGCGATGCGAAGCGCTCCTCCGACCTGCTCGCCGTCGCCGAGCGGACGGCCGTGTCCGGCGGCACCCCACACCTGCTCGTGCACGTCGCCGCTGCCGCCGCGGCCGTCGGCGACGTCGATCGGGCACTGGCCCTCGCTCCGACAACCGCGTCATCCGAAGCCGAACTCCTGATCACCGCCGCGACGGCGTTGATCGGCACCGACCGGGAGCACGCGGCACCGGAGCTCCTCCACCGCGCGCAGAGGGCGGCACGTGACCCGTTCGCCCCCGTCCACCGGGCGTTCGAACTCCTCGCGGTGGCGAACGCGGCGCTCGACGTCGGAGACCCGGCCGCCACGTCGCTGCTGGACCGGGCCGACATCGCGATCGCGGCAACGGCCGACAACCTCAAACGCGACCAACTGCTGGTGTCGTTGGCCGAGGCGATGGCTCGATCGGGCCGCGTCGAACGCGCCGACGAGATCACCGACTCGACGCACGTGAGCACGCGGATCCGCGCGCTCGCCTCCCTCTCCGCGATCGCGGCCGACCGCGGGGACCGGCAGCGGGCCGAGGTCCTGCTCGACCGCGGTATCGCCGTGGGCGCGACTGATGACGACGCCAGGCGAGCGGTCGCCGAAGCCGCCGCCCGGCTCGGCAGGTTCGACTACGCGATGGCGACGATCGAGGCCGTCACCGACCGGTCCGCGCGAGCTCGGGCGTTCCTGTCATGCGCCCGAAGCGCCGCCCGATCAGGTCACCGCACGCGGGCGTCCGAACTGCTGGACCTCGGTCTGCGAGCGGCCGGGACCTCGGAGTTCCCGTGGCTGCACGCCCAAGCACCGGCAGACGGTGCGGTGGTGGCCCACGCCATGGGTGACCCGGACCGGGCGCGTGCGCTCCTCGACCAAGCCGAACTCATCGCCCGATCGGACAACGGCACCGGTGATCAGGCCATCACATCGGTGGTCCTGGCGGCGGCGACCACAGGCGACTTCGCCCGCGCCACGGCGGTGGCGCGCTCGATCACCGATCCGGTGCTGCTGCCTCGCGTGCTCGTCTCGCTCACCGCCGATCCCGATCTGCGCCTGCGGCGCAAGGCGATCGTGCGCGCGCTCGAGAAAGCACCGTGGTCGCAAGTGATCGGCCCGCTCGCCGAGCTCCACCCGGAGGCCATCAGCGTGGTGAAGCGGGAACTGGACTCCCTGACGCTCATCGACGAGCGCACCTGACCTACCGCCGGACCTCCGGGCCGGGTCCTTCGCGAAGCCTGGGCGCGACGACGGTGCCCGGCACGAGCGCCTGTCCGCCGCTGGACGGTACCGGATGCCGAACCTCCCGCTGCCGGTGGCGGCGTTGCTGGTGGGAGCAGGTGTCGCCGTCGGGCACCGATTGGTCGACCTGGTGCTTCCACGACGGCGATAGGCGGCCGACCGGACAGCGGCGCGTAGGCAGGCCTTGATCCCCTCCGGAACTGCTCGGCCCGCCGATCTACGAGGTCCACGGGCCGCGGAGGATCCGTGCACGGCCGCGCCCGACCGGCCGATCGGTGGAACTCCGCCTTTCGGTGTATCCGGCGTCGTGTCGGCCTCACATGATCGGTGAGTGGACATGTCGGAGCGGGGTGGTGTTTCGGTGGCGGTCCTGTCCGAGGGCGGTGCGCGGGTTGTGCTGGTCGCCACGTCCGGGTCCGAGGTGCTCGGGCGGACGGTTCGGGATCTGGCGGCGGTGTTGGTGCAGCGGTGCGGAGTCCCGGCCGAGCGGCTGGGCGTGGTGGTGGGTCCCGCCGACGCGCGTGCGGTCGCCGAGGCCGTGGCGGAGGAGGCGCGGCGGGCGGAGTCGGCCCTGCTCGTGTACGTCGTCGGGCGGTGCGTGGTGGGGCCGGACGGGGAGTGGTTCCTCGTCGTGAACGGTGCGGCGGGGGACGAAGTGCTGCCGTTCAGCGAGCTGCGAGACGCCGCGAGGAGCGGTTCGGCGGGCTCGGTCGCGGTCGTGCTCGACTGCTCCACCGACACCCCTGACGCCGTACCGCCCCGGGCCGACGGGGTGTACGTCATCGCCGCCGGTGTGCCGGCGGCGGATCCGGACGCCCGGCACACCGCGCTGGGTGGCGCGCTGATCGACCTGCTCGTCCACGGCGACCCGCTCGGCCCGCGTCTGCTGACCCTGGACGCGGTGCACGACGCGCTGTCCCGCGCGCTGCCCGCGAGCCGGTTGTCGCCTCGGACCGGCGCACCCGACCTGGTCATCGGTCCGAACCCGGCGGCGCGCGCCCCCAGCCCTCACGTCGGTCCGCTTCCGTTCGGGGTGGACGACGCCGGGCGGTTCCACGGGCGCGAACGGATGGTCGACCTGCTGGCGAGAGCCGTCGCGCGTCCCGGCGCACTGGTCCTGGTCGGGCCGGCCGGGTCCGGCAAGACGTCGCTGCTGCACGCCGGGCTGCTCGCCCGGTTGCGCGGCGGCGACCTGCCGGACGTGCCGTCGGACCTGCCCTGCCGGGTGATCACACCCGGGGCGGACCCGTTGGAGAGCCTCGCGCCGGGAGCCGCCGACCTGCTGCGCCGGCAACCCGGCCGAGTGGCGGAAGTGCTGGGCGAACGGTCCGCGGTGCTGGTCGACCAGGCCGAGGAGCTGTTCACGCTGTGCCGGGACCCCGCGGAACGCACCGCGTTCGTGCGCGCCCTGACCGCCGCGCGGGACGCCGGGACGCTGGTGGTGCTGGCGCTGCGGGCCGACTTCTACGGCCACGCCGCCGCGCTCCCGGAGTTGTCGTCCGCGTTGCGCGACAACCAGGTGCTGGTCGAGCCGATGACACCCGACGAGCTGCGCGCCGCCATCGAGGACCCCGCGGCGGCGTTGGAGGACGGTCTCGCCGATCTGGTCTTGGCCGACCTGGACGCGGTGGGCACCGCCTCGCTCGTCCCGCTGTCCCACGCGCTGTGGACGACGTGGCTGCACCGCGAGGGAACGCGGCTGACCATCGCCGGCTACCGTCGGGGCGGCGGGGTCGCGCACAGCGTGGCGACGTGGGCCGAGCACGTGCACGCCCGGCTGAGCCCGGCGGAACAGGAGGCCGTCCGCCGCGTGCTGCCGCGACTCGTCACCCTCGGCGACGGCACCCCGGACACCGCCGCGACCGCGGACCTGACGACGTTGACCGACGGGCTGCCGGACGTCCCGGCCGCGCGGCGGGCCATCGCACGGCTGGCCGAGGCGCGGTTGCTGGTGGTGCGCGACGGCGCCGCCCGGATCAACGCCGGCCTGCTGTCGGGCGCCTGGCCGAGGCTCGCCGAGTGGCTGCGGGCCGAACGGGACTGGCGGCGGGAGCGCGAGCGGTTCACGGCCGACGCCGCCCGGTGGGAACGCTCCGGACGGCCCCGGTCGCTGCTGTACCGGGGTGAGCGGCTGGCCGAGGCGACCCGGCTGGCCACGGCGGCGCCGGGGCGTGCCGGCGACCTCGACCCCGGCACCACGGCGTTTCTCGACACGTCGTGGCGGCGGGACCAGCGGGGACGACACCGCCGCCGGGTGGCGGTGGCGGTGCTGGCGGTGCTCGCCGTCCTGTGCCCGGCGGGCCTGGTGGGCGCCGCGGCGTTCGGGCGGCAGGCCCAACGGGCGCAGGACCTGGCGCTGGCCCGCTCGCTCGCCTACGAGGCCGAGTTCCTGCGCACCCGCGAACCGGGCCTGGCCAAGCAGCTCGGCCTGCTGTCCTACGGGATCGACCGGGACGCGGGCCGGCGGGCGGTGCTCGACAGCCAGGGCACCCCGGGGTTCCTCGGCGACGGCAAGGCCGCCACCGACCTCGCGCACGACGTGAAGGGCCGGGTGCTGGCGATCGCGACCGGCGACGGCATCACGGTGCGCGCCCCCGACGGCGCGGGGAGGATCGACGGGCTGCTGACCGGGACGGTCGCCGTGAGCGGGGACGGCGCGCAACTCGTCGCGGCGGACTTCGACGACCCCGCCGGCACCCGAGGTCACCTCCGGTTCTGGGACGTCACCGACCCGACCCGCCCCCGGCCGGCGGCCGAGGCCCCGATGCCCGCGGCGGTGAGCGCGCTCGCGTTCGCCCCGGACGGCAACACTCTCTACGCGGGCACGGTCGAGGGCTCGGTCCTGGTCTGGGACCTCGCCCGGCGCGACGCGCCCAGGGCGTTGCCGCCGCTCGACGCCGGCGGCGCGCGGATCGACTCGCTGGCCGCCGCGCCCCTGGGAGGACTGCTGGCCGGTGCGAGCGCGACGGGCGAGGTCCGGCTCTGGGACGCCGTCGACCCGGCACGCCCGACGCCCGTCACCATGCTCGCCGGCGCGCCCGACGAGCGCGGCGACGGCGCCGTGCGCGAGCCCGTGCACGTGGTCGCCTTCGACCGGACCGGCCAACTGCTGGCCACCACGTCGGCCGAGTCCGCCACCGGCAACCCGCACGTGTGGCGCCTCGACGACCCGCGCGCCCCACGCCGGATCCCCCATGCCGACGAGGAATGGGACCACCTCTCCCCCGGTCCCTGCGGCGAGGTGGTGACCTCCCTGGCGTTCAGCCCGCGGGACGACCACTTGGTCGTGGCGTGCGGCGGGGACTGGCACGTGCTGGCGTACCGGACCGAGCCGGGGCCGGCGGTGCTGCTCAACGGCGGTCGGTCGAACCGCGACGCGACGGACTCGGGGCCGGTCGTGTTCGACCCCACCGGGCCGAGGCTGTTGCAGGCCACCGACAACGGCGTCCTCGTCTGGGACGTGGCCAACCCCGACCGGCCCGGCGCGAAGGGGTTCGTGCCGATGACGCCCGGGACCGGCGGCAAGCTCGCCTACCGCGCCTCGGGTGATCGGCAGCTCCTCGCCATGCAGAACGTCGGCGCGAGCTCGCTGTGGGACGTCGGGGACGTGACCGCGCCGAGGATGCTGTCCACCGTGCCGGCGCCGAGCATGTTCACCGGCGCCTCGATCGCGCTCAGCCGGGACGGCGAGCTCCTCGCCGCGCCCGAGCTCTACGGCGACGGGAAGTTCGTCGGCGTCGGCCTGCGCGCCACCGACGCCGTGGGCGACGCGCCGCTGGCGGTGATCGAGGACCTGGACAACGGCATCGGCGAGCTCGCCTTCAGCCCCACCGCGCCGCTCCTGGCGGTCTCCGACGTCAACGGCCTGACCGCGGCCAACACCACCGCGGCCGGCCTCCGGCTGTTCGACGTCGCCGATCCCTCCCACCCGCGCCAGGTCGCCGAGCTGCCGCTGGAGGCGTGGAACGTGGCGTTCTCACCGGACGGGACCACGCTGACCGCCCTGCTGCACGGCGAGACGGCCGACTTCCCGTCCGACCCGGCGGCCGGCAAGCAGTTGCGCGCGCTGGACGTGTCCGACCCCGCGCACCCGACCGAGCTGTGGCGCAAGGTCTTGCCGCCCGGTGTCAGCACGGAGTTCGCCTACAGCCCGGACGGTTCGCTGTTCGTCGCCTACGACAACACCCAGACCTTGCGGCTGTGGCGGATGGTCGACCGGAGGCCGGCCGGTGACCCGGTCCGCGTGCGCGTCGGCGACGGGCAGAGCAGCAGCCGGCTGGCGTTCAGCCCGGACGGCCGGCGGCTGGCGCTCGTCAGCCGGTACGAGAAGGGCTTTGACCACATCACCCGCCCGGAGGTCTGGGACGTGTCCGACCCGACCGCACCCACGCGGTTGGTCTACCTGCCGGGAGGTGATCTCGTGTACTTCTCCGACCTGGCGTTCAGCCCGGACGGGACGACGCTGGCGGTCGTCCGCGCCAACGCGGGCGTCGACCTGTGGGACCCCGACCCGGAGCGCATCGTCGCGGGCCTGTGCACCGCGGCGGGCGACCCGATCAGCCGGGAGGACTGGGAGCGCTACCTGCCGGGTCGGGAGTACCGGCCGCCGTGCCCGTGACGCGTCGCGGGGCGCTGAACCGGCGTGGCGTTCACCCGGGTCCGGTCGCGTTGCCGGGTCCGGTCGCGTTGCCGGTAGCTGTCAGCCGCCCGTGACCTCGGTGAGCCGCCGCGCCGCCGCGGTGGCCGCCTGGAGCGCTCCGGCGAGCTGGTCGAGCGACTGGAGCAGCAGGCGTTGTGAGCCCCGGTCCAGCGCGGTCGCGCAGTTCTCGCTGCCCCGGCCGGCCAGGTCGAGGAAGGCGGCCCAGCGCTCCTGCGCCGGCGGGTCGGGCACGCGGAAGTAGCTCGTGGCGTCCGCCGCGATCCGACCGAACTCGGCGCAGGTCGGCAGGAGGGACGAGACGTCGTGGTCGCCGGAGGTGATCCGGTGCAGCACGGCGAGGTGCCTGCCGCCGGTGTCGGCGATGCGCCGGTTGAGGTCCTCACCGCCGTAGCGGAGCCATGCGTACGCCTGGGCGGCGCGCGTGCGGGCGGGGAGAGGCCGCTTGGCGGCGATCGCGAACAACGGCGCGGCGTCGGCGCCCCCGCCGTCGTTCCGGTTCCACAGCACGACCCCGGCCGCGCCGATCGCGACGGCCGCCACGCACAGCACCGCCACGGCACCGCGTCGGCGGGGCAGTCCGCGCGGGTTCCAGCCCGGTGGTGGAGTCGGCCCGCGCGCACGCACCCGCCTGACGACCTCCGCCACGCCGGCGGCGGCGAACGCGGCGAGCCCCGCGAGCACGACGAGCGGGACGAGCATGACGCCGAACGCCAGGCCGGTCGTGGTGAAGTGCGGGCGGCAGGTCGACTCGAGCGTGCGCAACGGCTCGACGCACCCGTCGGCGGAGGTCAGCACCAGCATCCCGGCGAAGCCCACCACCGCCGCCGTCTGCGCCGCGATCACCGCGACCAGGAGCCCGCCTGGTCGTGCGGCGGCGTGAACGGCGGCCAACGCGGTCCCCGCGACCAGCACGACGAACAGGCACGACTGGTAGGTCAGCGCGAACAGCGCCCCCTCGCCCGCCGGGAGGGGATGCCACGTGTGCAGGTACGCCTGCAACCCGACCATCGCCGCGCACGCCAGACCGCCGCCCAGCAGCCCGGGCCGCAGCACGCGCCGCAACGGCGGCAGCGCGGCGTCCCCCACCAGGACGGCCCCGGTGCCGTCCACCGCGGACCGCAGCCAGCGCGGCGTGCCGTCCGGCGGGCGCACCGCCCAGGCGACCAGCGGCACCACCCACAGCGTGCCCACCGCAGCCGGCAGCAGCACCGGCGTGGACAGGCCGTGCAGCACCGGGAACACCGCCGCGAACGCCGACAGCGTGGTCGCGTACCCGGAGGCGGCCTCGCCGAAGCCGCGGGTGAGCACGGCCCGGACCTCCTCGACCCCGAACGGCCACCCGGACGCGTACATGACGCCGTCGACGCGCCACCAGACCGACCAGGCCGCCAGCGCCAGCCACGCGGCCACCAGGCCGGCGACCACCACCGGCCGGGCGGTGGGTCCGCGCCACGTCGTCGCCCACAGCCGGGCGCACTGCCCGGTCCACCAGGTCACGCCCACGCCCGCCGCGACGACCAGCACCAGCGCCTCCGGGTGCGCGGGCACCCACTCGGTGACCGCCACCCGGTTGAGGAACAGCTCGCCGAAGGCCAGCCCGCTGCCCAACCACAGCCCGGCGAGCGCCCCGGACGGCGCCGGCCGCGAGGTCGCCACGGCGTGCTCCACGGCCCGCCACAGGGCGAACCCGACCGCGCCGACCACCAGTCCGGACGGGACCAGCGGCAACGCCTGGGTGATCCAGCCGCGCAGCCGGCCGTCGCGGGCCAGGTAGGCCTCGACGTAGGTCCCGAGCTGCGCGTTCACCAGGGTCGCGGCGACGCCGGTGAGGAACACCGGCAGGCCCCGAACCCCGGACAACGACCCCGAGTCGGCCAGCGCCGCCCGACGCAGGTCCAACCGCGGGTGGGTGCGCCACAGCTCGGCGAACGCCGCCACGAGCCGCCGGAGCCGCCCTCGCGTCGGTTCCGGCGGCGCGGCGGCCCAGACGCCGTGCGCCGCGCCCCACCCGGCAGCCGCGACGTCGGCGTGCACCTCCCGGCTGCGCAGCACGTCCAGCCGTGCGAGGTGGACCAGCAGGACCATCAGCACGGCGAGCAGGGCGCCGCGCACGCCGATCGGCTGGTCGCCGGACCACCACGTGTTCCCGAGCAGCACCACTGCCGTCCACACCGCGTACGGCAGCAGCACCAGCCCGACGAACACCCGCCAGAGGGCGACAGTGGCGTAGGTGAGGGTGATGTCGCCGTGCCGGATGTGGGCCAGTTCGTGCAGCACCACGGCTCGGAAGTGCTCCGGTCCGGTGGTGGCCCGGACCAGCAGGCCGCCGGGCAGGCACAGCACCGGCCGTCGGTTGCTCCCGAACACCACCGCGCCCGCCGAGCGCGCGAGCGGTTCCGCCACGACGCGCGGCGCCCGGTCCAGCCCGGCCGTCCCGATCGCCGCGTCCACCGCCCGGCGGATCGCCCCGGAGCGGTCCACCACCTCCAGGGGGACGACGCGACGCGACCGCGACCGCAGGACCGGGATCGCGCGGAAGACGACCATCGCGCCGACGAGCACCGCGACCGGCCACCCGAGGTTCGCCCACCACGGCGGCGAGGGCTGGAACCGGCTCATGCACCGGTCGTAGGCGGGGAACTGGTCGGCGAGCACCAGTTGGACCTGGAGCGTGTCGGCGTTCGGGTCCGCCCCACCGGCCAGCAGGCACCCCACGCCGCTCGAGCCGGAGACGCCGCTGAGGACGTCGTGCATCAGCGCGCCGCTCGCGGCCACGATCAACACCATCAGCAGCGCGAAGCGCACCGTGGTGCCCGTGCCCATCACCCGTTCGTCAGGGGACAGCGGTGCGGTCACCGGACGTCCTACTGCCGGCCCGGGGTGTCGTCCGCGTCGCCGGGGTGTCCGGCGGCGTCGAGCCGGCGCATGACCGACTCGGTCAGGTCGGCCGCGCGGTCGGCGTCCATGCCGTGCCGCTCCGCCGCCTCCAGCAGCCGCTTGCGCACCTCGGCGCGCTGGTCGTCGGTCAGCGCCGGGACCACCACCTCGCCGGAGCCGCGCCGCAACGCCTTCCTCCACAGGGCCTTCGTCCCCTTGACCCCGGCGTCCACCACCGCGCCGGCCGCCCGCTTGGCCGCCTCGTCCACCACCAGCCACACCACGGGCGTCACGAGCACGACGATGCTCTCCCAGCCGAAACCCAACGGCTCCTTCCGGCCCCGCGACCCGCCCGCCAGCCGCTTCACCACCACGTCGTAGTCGAGCGCCGCCAGCCCGTCGACCACCGGCAACTCCTCCACGGCGACCTCGGCCACCACGTCGCGCACCAGGTCCCGCACCAGCGGTCCGGCACCTGATTCGGGCAGGGCGGCAGCGCTCATCGACATCCCCCGGGTTCCGTGACCTCGCGTTGTCACGTCAAGTGTCCGGTTCCGGCACGACGAGCAGTCCGGGTCGATGCGAAAGCACCCCATCGGATCAACGACAGCGCCCGGACGGGTTCGCGGGAAAGCGCGGAGGCCGTGGTGCGCAGGAGGAGAACACCGTGCTCACACGGTCACTCCCACCGGCGCAGGGTGCCGTGCCCGATTCCGGGCACGGCGGTTGATCCGGTGGTTGGCTGTGCCCATGCTGGAGCCCGTGGGAGACGAGGTGCCGGAGGAACTGCTGCGGCACGTGGTCAGGACGACCGGTCTGCCTCCCGCGGTCGCGCTGCGCGTGGTGTCGGACGTCATGGGCTACTTCGTCGAAACGGCGGAGGAGTACGTGCTGCGCCGGCACGCCGAGCTGCGGCGCGAAGGGCTGGGCAACGCGAGGATCTGGGCCTTGCTGCGGGAGGAGCTGGACGTGCGGCCGGTCGCCGCGCCGCCGCTCTCCGAACGCCAACTGCGCCGGATCGTCTACGGCTGACCCGATCCCCGTTCGAACGACGGACCAGAGGAGATCACCGGGTATGTGCGGAATCGTGGGTTACGTGGGTCCCAGGGACGCCGTCCCGGTGCTGCTGGAGGGCCTGCACCGGCTCGAGTACCGGGGCTACGACTCGGCGGGCGTCGCGGTCGCGGACGGTGACGAGCTGCGGGTCGTCAAGACCGCCGGACGCGTCGGCGACCTGCGCCGGGCCGTGCCCGACGGCACCGCGGGCCGCACCGGCATCGCGCACACCCGCTGGGCCACGCACGGCGAGCCGACCGACCGCAACGCCCACCCGCACCTGGACGCCGCCGCACGCGTCGCGATCGTGCACAACGGCGTGTTCGAGAACTCCGACCGGCTGCGCGCCCGGTTGGCCGCCGACGGCGTCGTGCTCGCCTCCGACACCGACAGCGAGGTCCTCGCCCACCTCGTCGCCCGCAGCTCGGCGGCCACCCTCGAAGACGCGGTGCGCGAGGCGTTGGCGCAGGTGGAGGGCACCTACGGGGTGATCGTGATGGACGCCGACCGGCCCGGTGAGCTGGTCGCCGCCCGCCGCGGCAGCCCGGTCGTGCTCGGCGTCGGCGAGCAGGAGATGCTCATCGCCTCCGACGTCACCGCGCTGGTCCGCTTCACCCAGCAGGTGATCTTCCTGGACGACGACGAGATCGCCACGGTCACCGCCGACGGCTACCGCACGTCCACCATGGACGCCCGCGCCACCAGCACCACCCGCTCCCCCACCGCGATCGACGTGGCGAGCGCCGAGTACGAGCTGGGCGAGCACCCCGACTTCATGTACAAGGAGATGCGCGAGCAGCCCGACGCGGTGGACCGCTGCCTGCGCGGGCGGCTGGACCACCGGTTCTCCTCGGCCCGCCTGGACGGCGTGGGCCTCAGCCCGCAGGACTACCAGCGCATCCGCCGGGTGAAGCTGCTCGGCTGCGGTTCGGCGTACTACGCGGGCCAGCTCGGCGCGCAGCTGATCGAGGAGCTGGCCCGGATCCCGGCCGACGCCGAGCCCGCGTCCGAGTTCCGCTACCGCAACCCCGTGGTCGACCCCGACACGCTGTACGTCGCGATCAGCCAGTCGGGTGAAACGCTGGACACGCTCGCGGCCGTGCAGGAGCTCAAGCGCAAGGGCGGCCACGTCATCGGCGTGGTGAACGCGGTCGGCAGCACGATCGCCCGCGAGTGCGGCCACGGCATCTTCCTGCACGCGGGCCCCGAGGTGTCGGTGGCGGCGACGAAGTCGTTCACCACCATGGCCGTGGCGCTGGCGATGCTGGCCCTGGACCTGGGCCGGGTGCGCGACCTGTCCATCACCGAGGGGCGGCGGCTGGTGACCGGGCTGTCGCGGCTGCCGCACCAGATCGCGCAGGTCCTCGCCGCCGAGGACGAGATCGCGGCCGTCGCGCGCAAGTACGCCGACGCGCAGCACATGTTCTTCGTGGGCCGGGTGCGCGGGTGGCCGGCCGCGCGGGAGGGCGCGCAGAAGCTCAAGGAGATCTCCTACGTGCACGCCGAGGCCTACCAGGCGTCGGAGCTGAAGCACGGGCCGTTGGCGCTGATCAACCCCGAAATGCCGACCGTGGTGCTGGTGCCGGACGACGAGCTGCTGGCCAAGAACACCGCCACCATCGAGGAGATCAAGGCGCGCGGCGGGCCGGTCATCGCGGTCACCGACGCCGAGCTGCCCGCAGGCCTGGCCACGGACGTCATCCGGGTGCCGAAGGCGCACGACGCGCTGGCCCCGATCACGCTCTCGGTGCCGTTGCAGCTGTTCGCCTACCACCTCGCGCACGCGCTGGGCCGTGACGTGGACCGGCCGCGCAACCTGGCCAAGAGCGTGACCGTGGAGTAGCGCGGCACGCCCCGGTCCGGCACGCCCCGGCCCGGCACGCCGCCCCGGTCCGGCACGCGCCGACGGCGGTCAGAGGTGGCGGCACGGCAGGTCGAAGAACCAGGTCGCCGGTTGGTGCTCCAGGCGGGCGACCCTCGCGCCCCCGGCGCACCGGGCCCGTGCCAGGGCGACGCTCTCGCCCCACGTGACGCCGGTCAGCACGGCCCGGGGCTCGCGGAGGTGCAGGCCGACGCTCGCGACCAGCACCAGCGCGATCACCGACGCCGCGGCCACCCTCGCCACGCGTTGCCACCGCCGGGCGGGCACGGCGTCCAGGCCCGCGGCGATCGCGGCGAGCAGGAACAGGCAGGGCGCGACGCTGTACCGCTGGCCGGCCATCACCACCTCCGGGTGCTGCACCTGGAGGATCACGGCCCAGTTGGCGGTCAGCGACACGACGATCACGGCGGTGCTGCAGGCCACGCCCAGCAGCACCGCCGCCCTGCCCGTCCGGCCGCCCCACCGCAGCCCCGCCGCGATCGGCACGGCGGCCAGCGCCGCCGCGACCACGAGCGGCAGGTTGCCGTACGCCGGGTAGACGGCGGCGACCTGCTCCGACCCGGTGAACGCGACCACCGCCACCCGCATCAGGGCCGCCAGCGCCACCTGCACCGGGTCGACCGCGTCGTGCGAGTACGGGGTCCGCTCGGCCAGCAGCACCACCACGCCCTGCGCGAGCGCCCCCGCGACGAACGCGGCGGGCACCTCCCTGCGGGGCAGCGCGAACCGCAGCAGCGCCACGGGGACCAGCACGAACACCAACGGGCTCGACACGGCGGCGAGGAACGCGAACACCGCGACCGGCACGCGGGGGGCGTCCCGCCACAGCAGCGCCCAGAACACCCCGTAGAGCAGGAACCAGTGCAGGTTCGTCATGTTGTTCAACGGCTCGGAGTTGCCGGCGGGCAGCACGACGACGAGCGCGGCCAGCGCGACCCGCAGCGGCGTCGACCGCAGGTGCGCGCCGGACGCCGCGAAGGAGATCAGCGCGACCAGGACCCGCAGCACGGCCGCCGCGACCGCGAACCCCGCGGCGGCCCACTCCAGCGGGAGCAGCGCGACCAGTTCCGCCACCAGCCTGGGCAGCGTGTGCAGGTAGCCGCCGTAGGGCCGCACCAGGTTCGAGAACGCGGGCAGGGTGATCGCGTCCAGCGCGAACCGCGCGCCGTCCTCGGCCCACAGGTGGTCGAGGCGGGCGCGTCCCGCCGGGATGAGCAGCAGGAACGCGAGCGAGGCGACGAACCCGAGCAGGTAGCCGGCGGCGGTCCGCGTGCGCGGCGCGGCAGGTGCGCAGGCCCGGGGCAGGAGGCTGTCGGCGAGCACGCGCAGCCGTCGTCGTCCGCCGTTTTCCGGCGGCTCCTCGGTCCTCACCGTCACCCGGCGGCCTCCCTGCGCCCGTCGATCGGTAGCGGGAAGGTACCGGTGCCCCGGGCGGAACGGGTGAGGCGGACCACCTTTACCAGTGCTTTACTCTGCGGCCGTCATGCCCGATACTGTGCCCCGAGGGGAGTACTTCCCAAGTGCCTGACCGGTCAGTACGGACATCCCGAGCGGTGTCCCCGGCAGGCCGCCCGACAGGGTGAAGGAGACCTCGGACTTCGCTGTTCGAGGAGCCCTCATGCCTGTGCACGCCGCCGCTTCGGCGAGCCCCGTGGAATCCGTCGGGTCGACCGGCCTGTGGCTGGTCAGCATCGCCGTCCTGGTGGCCCTGCTGGTCGCCGACTTCGTGGTCACCCGCCGTCCGCACGAGGTGTCGGTGCGGGAGGCCGCCGGGTGGTCGGTGTTCTACCTCGCGTTGCCGGTGGTGTTCGGCGGCTGGCTGTGGCAGGCGTTCGGCAGCGACCGGGCGCTGGAGTTCATGACCGGGTTCGTGGTCGAGAAGTCCCTGTCGGTGGACAACCTGTTCGTGTTCATGCTGCTGCTGGCGGCCTTCGCCGTCCCGGCCCAGGTGCAGCAGCGCGTCCTGCTCTACGGCATCGTCGGCGCGCTGGTGCTGCGGGGCGTGTTCATCGCGGCCGGCGCGGCGATGCTGTCGGCGGGCACGTGGGCGTTCCTGGTGTTCGGGCTGGTCCTGTTCGCCTCGGCGGTGAAGATCCTGCACGAGGCGATCCGCGGGCCCGGCGCGGAGCGCGACGTCTCGCGGATGCGGTCGGTCCGGCTGCTGCGCCGGTTGATGCCGGTCACCGACGACTACCGCGGCGCCCGCCTGACCGTCCGCGAGCACGGGCGACGCGCGCTCACGCCGCTGGCGGTCGTGGTGGTGGCGGTGTTCGCGACGGACGTGGTGTTCGCCGTCGACTCGGTGCCCGCGGTCTACGGCATCACCGACGACCCCTACCTGGTGTTCGCCACGAATGCCTTCGCCCTGCTCGGCCTGCGCGCCCTGTACTTCGTGCTGCACACCGCGCTGGCCAAGCTCGTGCACCTCAACCACGGGCTGGCGATCATCCTCGCGTTCATCGGGGCGAAGCTGGTGCTGCACTGGGCGCACGGCGTCTGGCCGGGCGTGCCGGAGATCCCCACGCCGCTCTCGCTGGCCGTGATCATCGCCGTGCTCGCCGTCGTGACGCTGACCAGCCTGCGCTCGCGGCGACGTGCCGAGGCGGTCCCCGCGCCGCAGGACTGACTGCCGCGCACCGGCGGCGCCCCGGTGTCGGGGTGCCGCCGGTGAGGCCGGTCAGCCGCGGTCGCCCAGGTCGAGGCGGTCGAGCAGGCCGGCGGCGGTGAACGCGGCCACCAGGTCGTCCCGGCCCTCGGTGAAGTGTGCCCAGCTGTCGTAGTGGACGGGCACCACCTGGCGCGCGCCGAGGATCACGGCCGCCCGCGCGGCCTGGACGCTGTCCAGCACGATCGGCGCGCCGTCGAAGAGGATCGGGAACCGGGGAGCGCCGGCGAAGAGGACGGCGGTGTCCACCGGGCCGAAGCGCGCGGCGACCTGCTCGACGGCGTCGAGCGAGGCGTTGTCACCGCTGACGTAGACGGTGGGCAGGCCGTCGCCGGTCAGGACGAACCCGACGACCTGGCCGGTGACCGGCTCGACCTCGTCCCGGGCGCGGGGCCCGTGGATGGCGGGCGCGCCGGTCACCGTGACCGTGCCGCCGTCGGGGCGGTCGAGCGTGACGGACTCCCAGTCGGCGAGCCCCTTGGCGGTCCCGCCCAGCCGCTGTCCCCCGCCGGGCGTGGTGAGGGTGAGCGGGACGTCGGCGAGGAGCGCCCGGCCGGAGTTGTCCAGGTTGTCGGGGTGCTCGTCGTGGGAGAGCAGGACCACGTCGACGCGGCCGAGGTCCGCGGGCGTGGCGGCGGACGGCGCGGTCTTGGTCAGCTGCCCGCGCGGGACGGTGTAGTCGCCCGGCGCGTCGAACGTGGGGTCGGTCAGGAAGCGCAGGCCGCCGTACTCGAACAGGGCGGTCGGGCCGCCGAGGACGCGGACGGCGAGCCGTTCACCGGTGGTGCCGGTCATCAGAACCTCACGGATGATCTAGGAGTTATCCGTGAGGAACGGTAGCTCTTTCTCACGGAAAAACACAACTCGTACCATGAGAGCCATGACCGACGAGCCTGTGCCGCCGCCCGCGCCGGGCGCGGAGGACTACCTCGCCCTCGACTTCGCCAACAGCGCCGTGGCGTTGCCGGGCGGGCAGTTCCTGGACCTCTTGGGCACGCCCGCGGCGACGAACCGGTGGCTGTTCGAGCGGGGCCTCGCCCCCGCCGACGCCGGGGTGCGGGAGATGTGCGCGACGCAGCTGCGCTCGTTGCGGGAGAACGTCCGGTCGTTGTTCGCCGCCCGCGTCGATGGGCTGCCCGCGTTGTCCTCGGCCCTGACCGCCGTCAACGACGCGCTGAGCAAAGCGCCCACGGCCGCCCTGTTGCAGTGGGACGAGAGGACCGGCCCCTACCGCGCCACGCCGTGCCCCACCAACGAGGTCCTCGACCGCGCGCTCGCGATCCTCGCGGCCAACGCCGCCGACCTCCTCACGGGTCCCGACGCCGAACGCCTGACGCAGTGCGGATCCGCCCCGTGCAACCGCTACCTGCTGCGCCACGGCCGCCGGCACTGGTGCTCCACCCGCTGCGGCGACCGCGCCCGCGCCGCGCGCGCCTACGCCCGGCGGACCGCCGGCTGATCCCTCCCGGCGTCGGACCGGCGGAGGGTGCCCGCGGTCGCGCGTCGTCGCTCGGCGAGGTGCCGCCGCCGGACTACCACTGGATGTCGCTCAACGCCTCCAGCGGCGCGCGCTCGTCCAGGGATTCCGGCACGACCAGGGTGTCCGCCGCCTTCAACGCCGCCGGGAACGTGAACCCGCACCGCTCCTCGACCTCGTCCAGCCGCACCTGGAACACGCGGAACTCGTCCAGGTCCAGCGATTCCAACTGGTTCAGGTTCTGCGTGAGCACGAACGCCCGGGCCTTCAGCGTGCCCGCCGACGCGAACGCGATCACCTTCCAGTACTCGCGCGGCAGCGCCACGCCCCGGAACACGCGGTCGTCCGCCTGGAACACCGGACCGCCGTAGACGCTCACGCGCAGGTCGTCGACGTCCACATCGGACAGCACGGCGTCCTCCAGCCGCCCCCAGAGCCCGTGCCGCATGCTCTGGTTGAAGTCGTCCATCTGGGGCGTGATGTTGGTGAAGAAGAACGAGTCCACGTTCGCCTGCTCGGCCACCGCCTGCGGACCCCACAGCAGGTCCGCGCGCCGCGCCACGTGCCCGCGGTCGAGCCGGTTGCCCCGGTACAGCTCGTCGCCGACCTGGAACCGCGCCGGCAGCCGCGGGTCGAGCACGAACGGGATGCCGCTGCGGTTGATCGTCTTCAGGCTGCCGCCGTCGATGTTCCACGCCACCCAGAACGCGAACCGCCGCGACTTGCTCTGCGCCAGCGAGAAGTGCGTGTAGTCGACCACCACGGACCCGTTCAGCTCGACCGCGTCCGCCCGCGCCGCCTCACCCAGCTCCGGCACGCCCACCGACGTGCCGAGGAAGTTCTCGTCGAACCCGGTCAGCGCGCGCACCTCGACCCTCGTCGGCGGCGTGAGCGTGATGCCGAGCTTCTCGAACACCGAGCCGGGCAGGCACGCCAGCGCGTGCTCGTCCGGGCTGTCACCCGACTCGCCCGCGAAGTGCAGGCCCGCCATGGTCTTGCCGGTCTTGCCGTTGGCGGCCTTGAACATCCACGCCGAGCCGGAGTCGCCGCCCATGCTGATCTCGCCGTCGGCGGCGGGCCGCGCCGGGTCCGGCCCGATCTCGAAGCAGCCGATCTGCCGCTGGCCGACACCGGGCCCGTAGTCGATCTTGACGAGGGTGTCCACGCGCCGGACCACGCCGTGCGTGACGGCGGTCGTCCGGCCGCTCTTGACGACCTTGTCGCCCAGTTCGGGCTCACCGAGCTGGTCGACGCGCACGCCGAGGTCGAGGATCTCCGGCTCGAACCGCCGGTCCTCGATGGTGGCGATGGCGCAGTCGCCCGCCGCGCCCAGGTGCGACCGGACGAGCCGGCCGAGCCGGTTGCGGTCGGTGCGGTTGTCGTCGTGCACGCCGGGCTGCACCACGTCCTCGCCGAGCGCGCCGCTCGGCCCGTGCAGCACGTGCCAGTTGCTCAGCACGTACGGGGTGCCGTCGACCCGGTCGTAGACGACGCAGCCGACCGTGCCCGCGGAGACCCGCACGTGGCCCACGCTCACGCCCGGCACCACGGGGTCGACCCGCGTCTTGCGCACGTCGCTGACCGTCTCCTGCACCACGTGGAAGTCGACGCGGTAGTCACGTTGCAGCACGTCGGTGGGTACGGGCACGCCGTCCACCTCGATCGTCTCGGGCAGCAGCGCGGTGCCGAGCGCGCGCAACGCCTCGGGCTCGGCCTTCTGCCGGACGGTGAACTGGATGGCGACCTCGTCGGTCGGCTTGCCGTCGGCGACCTTGTAGCCGATCCCGATCGAGGACACGTTCGGGTCGCGCAGGTAGTCGGCGCCCTTGGTGCGCACGAACCGCCTCAACGCGGACGACAGACCGTTCTTCTTTTTGACCATGAGCGCAAACCCCCTGTGTGTGCGCGCCGGTGGCCTTGCTGTCGGAGTCCCCCGATCCGGTGTTAGCCGGAGCCCGTCGCGTTCACCCGTTCAGCCCAATGCCTGACCACCGAATGCAGTCTGCACCCCCGAGAAGGCTGAAAGTTGACCACCGGGCGACTGATCGTTGAACTCTGATCGGACCTGTCGCCGCCTGGTGTGGTCGTGCTGGGGTTCAAGGACGAGCACGTTCCCCGACGAAACCCCGCTTGGTGGAGGAGCCGTGAAGATCGGACATGCGATGGTGGCGAGCGCGCTGGTGGCGGGCCTCGTCGCAACGCCCGCGCAAGCCGAGGCCGCCGACGTGCTGTACGCCGACCACCCGCAAGCCGTGGCCGGCAGCTACATCGTGGTGCTGAAGCGGGACGAGGACCTGGCCGCCACCCGAGCCGCCGCACCGGACGTCACGTTCACGTACCGGACGGCGCTGCCCGGCTTCGCGATGCGCGCGGGCGCGGCGCAGGCCCGGCGCCTCGCCGCCGATCCCCGCGTCGCCTACGTCGCGCAGGACGTCCGGGTCGCGCTGGACCGCCCGGTCGTCCCGCTCGACCTCGGCGTGCAGCCGGACCCGCCGTCGTGGGGCCTGGACCGGATCGACCAGCGCTCCCTGCCGCTGGACAAGAAGTACTTCCACCCGAACACGGCGTCGTCCGTGCGGGCGTACATCTTCGGCACCGGCATCCGGTACACGCACCAGGAGTTCGACGGCGCGGCGGTGCCGGGCCTGGACGTGGTCGGCGGCGTCACCCCGCCCGGCAACGACTGCAACGGCCACGGCACGCACATGGCGGGCACGGTCGGCGGCCGGACCACCGGTGTGGCGAAGGACGTGGCGCTGGTGTCCGTGCGGGTGCTGAACTGCCAGGGCTCGGGCACGTACTCGCAGATCATCGCGGGCATCGACTGGGTGACGCGGGACGCGGCGGCGAGCGGTCACCCGGCGGTGGCGCTGATGACGGTCGGCGGCGGGGCGAACCAGGCGTTCAACGACGCCATCACCCGGTCGATCAACGCGAACGTGCACTACTCGGTGGTGTCCGGCAGCTCCAACGCCGACGCGTGCGCGTTCTCGCCCGGCAGCACGCCGTTGGCGACGACCGTGGGCGCGACGGACGCCAACGACGCGAAGGCCGGCTTCTCCAACTACGGCACGTGCATCGACGTGTGGGCGCCGGGCGTGAACATCACGTCGGCGTGGGGGATGTCGGACACCGCGTACTCGACCATCAGCGGTTCGACGGCGTCGGCGCACGCGGCGGGCGTGGCGGCGCTGTGGCGGCACCGGTTCCCGGGTGATTCGGCGGTGGCGGTGGCGGAGGCGCTGCGGGCCAACGCGACGCCCGGCGTGATCGCCGACCCGGGGGCGGGGTCGCCGAACTTGTTGCTGTTCACGGGCATGATCCCGGTGTAGCCGCTACAGCAGGCCCCGGTCGCGGGCGTAGACGGCGGCCTGCGTGCGGTCGCGCAGGCCGAGCCGGCCGAGGATGCGGGAGACGTGGTTCTTCACCGTGCCCTCGCTGAGGTGGAGGCGTCCGGCGATCTCGCGGTTCGTGCGGCCGGTGGCGAGCAGCCGCAGCACGGCGACCTCGCGTTCGGTGAGCCCGTCGGGACGCTCGATCTTGAGGGCGGACGCCAGGCGGGCCGCCGCGGCCGGGTCGAACTGGACCACGCCCGAGTGCGCGAGGCGGACGGCGGCGGCGAGTTCGGCGGCGGGCCGGTCCTTGAGCAGGTAGCCGCGCGCGCCCGCTTTCAGCGCCCGGACCACGTACTCCTCGTCGTCGAACGTGGTCAGCATGACCACCTTGGCCCGCTCGTCGCGCAGGAGGCCGAGCGCGTCGATGCCGTCGAGCACCGGCATCCGCACGTCCATCAGCACGACGTCCGGGTCTTCGGCGAGGACCACGGCGACGGCCGCCCGCCCGTCACCGGCCGTGCCGACGACCGTGATGCCGGGTTGGAGGTCGAGCAGGGCGGCGATGCTCTCGCGGATGAGCTGCTGGTCGTCCACCACGACCACGCGCACGTCGGTCACGCCGACCCCCTCGGCACGATCGGTCACGCCGACCCCCTCGGCACGACCACGGTGAGCCGGGTGCCCGTGCCGCAGGCGACGTCGACCGACCCGCCTGCCTGCGCGATCCGTTCCCGGAGGCCACGCAATCCGAAACCTTCCCGTTCCGGTGCGAATCCGGGTCCGGTGTCCGCGACGACCAGCCGGGCCTCGCGCGGTCCGCAGTGGAGCGTGACGGTGACGTCCGGCCCGCCGTGCCGCACGGCGTTCGTGATGCCTTCCTGGGCGGCCCGGTAGAGCGTCAGCAGGACGTTGGTCGGGTAGCGGGACTCGTCACCCGTGCAGGTGACGTCGGCTCCGAGGGGTTCGGTGAGCCTGGCCAGTGAGTCGGCCAACCGGAAGGGCTCGCGGAGTGCCCGGACGGACGTGCGCACGTCCTCCAACGCCTGCCGCGCCGACTCCCGCGCGTCCTCGATGGCCCGGTCGGCCACCCGGGGGTCGTGGTCGCGGAAGGCCGTCGCCTTCTCCAGCAACACGGACACCGCGGTGAGGTGGTGGCCGAGGCCGTCGTGGACGTCCCGTGCGACCCGGTTGCGCTCGGCGGCCGCCGCCAACTCCGCCATGGCCAGCGCCAGCACCAGCCCGATGCCGAACATCACCAGGTCGGACACGTGCTCGACCGACCGCGTCCACCCGGGCACCGTGAGCTGGAACGCGGCCACCAGGAAGGCCGCGACCCCCACCCCGACCCCGACCGCCACCACCCGCCCGAACGCGAAGTACGCGCCGAACGGCAACAGCAGGAACAACACCCGCGCCACCCCGGACCCGTCAGCGAACGCGACCACCACCACCAGCCCGGCCTGGACCACGAGCGTCGGCCAAGCCGGCCACCTCACCCCGACCGCGTCCACCACCACGAGCCCGACCAATCCACCGACGAACACCACCCACCGCGTGTGCCCGAGCCCCACCAACCCCGCGTACCCACCGGCCACCAACACCACCCCGCACAGCAGGGGCGACAACCACGACAGAGGACGCACACGGGCAGGCTACGGCCAGCCAACCACTTCCCACCCCACCGCCTCCGCCCCCGACCACGCCCACCTGCCCCGGCCTCACCACCACGACCCGGACCACCACGACCTGACCGGCTCGCGCCACGCTGCCGCCGCGGCGGGGCACGGCACCTCCGAGGCGTGGCACGACACCTCCGATCGGGCGGCGACACGTTCGAGCGGCGCGGAGGACGGCGCGGTCGAGGGGCGGCGACACGGTCGAGCCGGAGCGGGCGGCGGCTCGTTCGAGCGGGACGGGCGGCGACACGGTCGAGCCGGGCGGCGACACGGTCGAGCGGCGCGGATGGCGGCGCGATCGAGCCGACACCCAGCCCTGGCCCAGGCGACAACCCGACGCCTGCCCCGGACAGGCCACCGCGCGGCCGTGCGGCAGTCCGCGACTGCACGGGGTCAGTGGCCGCACGGGGTCCATGGCTGCTGGGAGTCCGCGACGGCGCGCAGTTCGGGCGAGACCCCCTGGGAGGCACCCCCGTTTCGTGCCCCCGTTGCGTGGCACCCGTCCGCGAGCGCGGCGCGCCATGCCCGCGGAGCACGCAGCCGGCGCCGGCCCGGGTGCCTTGGGCTATCAGGTCCCCACGTCCCCGAGTCCGCTCGTCCGCAGGTTCCGGGTTCCGGCGGTCGGGGCACGGCTGCCACGGATGGGCCTTGGGTGGGTGGGGGGTTCGGGGCGGGGGTGGTGGTTGAGGGCGGCCTCGTTGTTTCAACCGACGTTCGAGGGCTTGGGAAACGGCGTTTTCATTGATGCGAGTTTGGCAAATCTCCAAGGTTCACCCGATCGTGGATCAGGTGGCGGCACGTGCCGGTTGGCACCCCTCACTATAGCCAACTGGTACTCGTGAGGGCTGGAGCTGCGGCAATAGCGTTCCCGGCATGTCCTTCCTGTTGCGGTTCGGTGCCCTTTGCGGCGTGTTGTCGGGACTCTTCATCGCGATCCCCGGAGTGGTGGAGGGGTTCGCCGGCGAAACGACCGCCACCAGCCTGGTCCTCGGGGTGTCCCCCGCCCTCGCCGCGCCGCTGATCACCGCCCTCTACCTGAAACAACCTCGCACTCGCCTGGGCACGGTCGGGTACGCGCTCAACATCCTGGGGCTCGGCCTGTTCGGGGCGGCGGCCTACGCGTTGAACATCGTCCTGTTCCCCCTCGGCGAACCGGTGCTCGCCGGCCCCACCGTCGCCGTCCTGTCCGGCAGCGCGCTGACCTTCGCCGTCGGCACGGTGCTGTTCGCCACCAGCATGATCAGGAGCCACGCCCACCCGGCCGTTCCGGTGTGGACGTACGCCATCGCCCTGCCCGTCTTCACCTTCGCCGCACGCCTGCCGGACACGCCGCTGACCAGCCTCCTGCACGTCGTGGTCGGCGGCTCGCTCGTCTGGCTCGCCCGATCGGTCTACCCGGCCACCCGGCCGGCGACGACGACCAGCAGCACGATCACCACAAGCGCCGCGTAGGGCACGTACACGCGGGGCCGGCCACGGGTGCCCGCCCACGTCAGCACCACCGACGCCGCCCACACCAACGCGGTGCCGCCGGCCGCCAGGATCATCGGAAACCGCCCGAACGAGCACACGCCCGTCACCGAGTAGTCGCAGCTGCCCGTGGGCGTGAACGCCATCAGCCCGTACACCATGGCGATCGGCGCGAGAACGCACAGCAGCACCGTGCCGAGCACGGCGAAACCCCTCATGGACCCGCACGGTAGCAGCACACCGTGCGGGTCCACATAGGACTCAGGGCGTCCAGGGAGCGGTCACGGCCCAGCTCACGTCCGCGTCGTACGACGTCGGGCTGTCGTACGGGTGGGCGCCGCCGTTCACCGCCACCCACACCTCCTCCGCGTAGTGCCGGACGCTCGCACCCAGCTCGTTCACCGACGCCAGCCGCACGCCCCCGGCACCGGGCTGCGCGCAGAACGTCGCGTCCCGCCGGAACAGGTCGGTGCCGTCCGACGCCGCCAGCCGCACCCGGAACTGGGCGTGCCGCAGGTACTGGCCCGGGAAGTTGCGCGACTCGAACGAGTAGCACGACGGCTCGGACAACCCGCGCCGCACGACGAACGTCGCGTCGGCCTTCAGCAGCGCCGAGCTGCCCGCGCCCACCACGTCGGTCCGAGCCAGGCCGTCCTGGTGGCGCAGGTAGCGGTCGGTGAAGCCGGGCGTGGTCACCCGGAACGACCGCGCCTGGTCCAGCGGCAGGTCCGCGCCGCTGCGCCACAGCGGCACGACGGCCGCCCACGTGGTGTCCGCCGCGAAGCCCGCCGCGCTGTCCCACGGGTTCGTGCCGCCGGGCCGGGCCAGGTACACGTCCTCCGCGTAGTGCCGGATGAACTGGCCGGGCAGGTTGCGCGATTCGAGCACGGTCCCGCCCGCGCCGGCACGCGCGCAGAACGTGGCGTCCCCGGCGAACGCGGCCGTCCCGTCGTTCGCGTCCAACCGCACCCGCGACGAGGAGTGCCGCAGGAACCGCCCGGGGAAGTTGCGCGACTCGAACGACAGGCACGCCGCGTCGGACAACCCGGGCCTGGCCCAGAACGTGGCGTCGAGGCGACCCAGGTCGTCGGAGATCACGTCGGTGCGCGCCAGCCCGTCGCGGTGCCGCAGGTGGCGGTCGGTGTAGCCGGTGGTGGTCACCCGCAGGGAGATCGCCTCGCCGCGGCCGACCTCGGTGCCGTCGGCGATGGCCAGCACGCGCCGGTTGACCTCGCGCACCCGTGCCTCGGAGACCTTGAGCACCTGGCGGTCGTAGGTGTAGAAGCCGTTGACCTCGTTCTCCACGTCGTACGGTTCGGTGTAGACGGACGCCGACAGCCCCCGGGCGTGGACGAACCGGCCGACCTCCTTGGTGATCTCCACGTACCGCCCGGTCAGCGACGCCTCGTCGGGGAACAGGTCGCCGTAGGCGAACCCGGCGCCGGGTTGCCACTCGTGGCCGGCGACGCGCCTGCCGAGGCCGCCGAACTCGCCGAGGACCGCGACCCGGCCGGCGTCGGGGGGCCTGGTGCCGCCGGACATCTGGTAGGCGTGGTCGTCGATGACGTCGCCGTTGCCGGGGTCGGGGTCGGAGACGCAGCAGTTGGAGCCCGAGTTGTGGTTGACCAGCCGGGTGTTGTCGATCGAGCGGACGAGGTTCACGATCCGGCCGGCGTCGTACTCGCCCCAGCCCTCGTTGAACGGCACCCACTGCACGATCGACGTGATGCCCTTGAGCTGGTCGACGACCCGCCGCAGCTCGGACTCGAACTGGGTGTGGCCGTTGGGCACCTCGTCCACCGCGTCCAGCGCGGGCATGTCCTGCCACACCATGAGCCCGAGCCGGTCGGCGTGGTAGTACCAGCGGGCGGGCTCGACCTTGATGTGCTTGCGCACCATGTTGAAGCCCAGCGCCTTCTGCCGCTCCAGGTCGAACCGCAGGGCGGCGTCGGTGGGCGCGGTGTAGACGCCGTCGGGCCAGTAGCCCTGGTCGAGGGTGCCGAGCTGGAACACGAACCTGCCGTTGAGCAGGGGTCGCATCACGCCGCCGACCACGGCCTTGCCCAGCGACCTCATGCCGAAGTAGCCGGTGACGACGTCACTGCCGAGGGTGACGCGCAGGTCGTAGAGGAACGGGTCGTCCGGCGACCACAGCCGGGCGTTCGGCACGGGAACCCGCAGGTGGCCGCCGACCGTGCCGGTGGCGGTGCCGACGACCCGGCCGCCGGTGAGCACCTCGGCGCGCACGGCTTGGCCGGCCGTGCCCTGCACGACCAGGTCGAGCACGCCCGCCGGCACGTCCGGGGTGGTGTCCAGGCGCGTGATGTGGTTGGCGGCGACCGGTTCGAGCCAGACGGTCTGCCACATGCCGGATGCCGCCGTGTAGAAGATGCCGCCGGGGGTGCGGCGCTGCTTGCCGATCGGGTACGAGCTACCGTCCACCGTGGACCGCACGCCGACGATCACCTCGTTCGCGCCGGCGCGCAGGGCGTCGGTGATGTCGAACGAGAACGCGTCGAAGCCGCCGGTGTGGGTGCCGACGCCGACGCCGTTGACCCAGACGCGGGTCTCCCAGGTGACCGCGCCGAAGTTGAGCTTCACCCGGCGGCCCGTCCAGCCGGACGGCGTGGTGAACGTGCGGCGGTAGAACATGTGGTCCTCGTGCCGCTTGATGCCGGACAACGCGGACTCGACCGGGTAGGGCACCAGGACGGCCTCGGCGAGCGTGCGGCCGAACGGCGGCGAGGACAGGTCGGGCGCGCCGGCGAACTCCCAGACGCCGTTGAGGTTCAGCCAGTCGGACCGGACCAACTGGGGGCGCGGGTACTCGGGCAACGCGTTGGTCGGGGACACCTGGCTCGTCCACGGTGTTGTCAGGGGCGCCGGTTTGGGCTGCCAGACGGCCGCGGAGGCGGTGCCGGGCAGGGCGACGGCGAGGGTGCTCAGGACCAGCAGTGCGGTCACGCCGGACAACAGCTTGCGCATGAGTGGCTCCACGATCGGCAGGGGTGACGTGGGTCACTCCGTTCTTACATCGTTGGTACAACGTTGTAAAGCGCCGGACCGGCCGGCTACGATCCCGGTCGTTCCCGAGACCCGACCACCACCCGACCACCACGTCCGCCGGAGGGACCCGCTTGGCCACGCTCAAGGACGTCGCCGCGCTGGCCGGCGTGTCGGTGAAGACGGTGTCGAACGTGGTCAACGGCTACGCGTTCGTGAAGCCGGAGAACCGCCGCCGGGTCGAGGAGGCCCTGACCGCCACGGGCTACCGGCCCAACCTGGGCGCGCGCAACCTGCGCCGCGGCCGGACCGGGTTCGTGGCGCTCGTGCTGCCGGAACTGGTCGTGCCGTACTTCGCGGAGCTGGCCGGGCTGGTGCTCGGCGCGGCCCAGGAGCACGAGTGGAACGTGCTGATCGAGCAGACGCTGGGCACCCGCGACGGCGAGCGGGACACGTTGGCCTCGCTCGGCCCGCACATGATCGACGGCGCGATCGTGAGCCCGGAGGCGCTCCAGGCGCACGACTTCGGCGAGCTGGCGCCGGGCATCCCGGTGGTGATGCTCGGCGAGCACTCGGTGGACCTGCCGATGGACCACGTCGGTATCGACAACGTGGAGGCGGCGCGGGCGGCCGTGGCGCACCTGGTCGACCTGGGCCGGACCCGGATCGCGGCGATCGGCGCGCACCCCCACCGCGGCACGGCGGCGCAACGCCTGGAGGGCTACCGGAAGGCGCTCGTCGAAGCGGGCCTGCCCGTCCGCGACGGGCTGGTCGCGACCGCGTTGAACTACCACCGCCGCGACGGCGCGGAGGCGATGGCACGCCTGCTGGCCGCGCCCGAGCCGCCGGACGCGGTGTTCTGCTTCAACGACCTGCTGGCCGTGGGTGCGGTGCGGGCCGCCGCCGAGCGCGGCGTGCGGGTGCCCGCCGACGTGGCGGTGGTCGGGTTCGACAACACGGAAGAGGGCGCGTACAGCCTGCCGTCGCTGACCACGGTCGCGCCGGACAAGGCCGCGATCGCGCGGGCCGCGGTGGACCTGCTGCGGCGGCGCGTGGACGACCCGGGACGGCCGCCGCAGCACGTGCGGACGCCGTTCTCGCTCGAGGTTCGGGACAGCACGAGAGGTGACGCGTGACGCGGGACGGGGTTTTCGAGGCGCCGGGTCGGATCAACCTGATCGGCGAGCACACCGACTACAACGACGGGTTCGTGCTGCCGATCGCGTTGCCGCACGTCGCGCGGGTCACGGCGGCGCGGCGGGACGACGGCGTGCTGAGGCTGGCCTCGCGGCAGGCTTCGGGCGTGACGGAGGTCCGCGTGGTCGACCTCGTGCCGGGCGCGGTGACCGGGTGGGCGGCCTACGTGGCGGGCGTGGTGTGGGCGCTGCACGAGGAGGGGCACCCGATCGGCGGGTTCGGCCTGCTGGTGGACGGCAACGTGCCGCTGGGCGCGGGGCTGTCGTCGTCGGCGGCGTTGGAGAGCGCGACCGCGCTGGCGGTGACCGAGCTGTCCGGGGTGTCGTTGGATCGCCGCGTGCTCGCGCGGATCGCGCAGCGGGCGGAGAACGAGTTCGTCGGGATGCCGTGCGGGATCATGGACCAGTCGGCATCGCTGCTGGCTCGGGAGCGGCACGCGTTGCTGCTCGACACGCGCTCGATGGGGACCGAGCACATCCCGTTCGACCTGGCGCCCGCCGGGCTCACGCTGCTGGTCGTGGACACCAGGGCGCCGCACCGGCTGGTGGACGGCGAGTACGCGGCGCGGCGGCGCGACTGCCACCGCGCGGCGGAGCTGCTGGGCGTGCCCGCGCTGCGCGACCTCGACCGCGCCGACCACGACCTGCCGGACCGGCTCGCCCGCCGGGTGCGGCACGTGGTGACGGAGAACGAGCGGGTGGCGCGGGTGGCGGACCTGCTGCGCGCCGACCGGGTCCGCGAGATCGGGCCGCTGCTGACGGAGTCGCACGCGTCGTTGCGCGACGACTACGAGGTGACCGTGCCGGAGCTGGACGTGGCGGTCGAGTCGCTGCTGCGAGCCGGAGCGCTGGGCGCGCGGATGACCGGCGGCGGGTTCGGCGGCTGCGTGATCGCGCTCGTGGAGGAGGCGTCCGTGCAGACCTGCACCACCGCGGTGCGCGCCGCGTTCGCCGAGCGCCGCTTCGCGGCACCGGACTGCTGGACCGCCACCGCGTCCGCCGGCGCACGCCGGGTCGACCGCTCCTGAGCGGTACAGTGCCCTCCCGCATTCGTGCCCGTCCGGGAGGAAAACCCATGCCCAGCAAGGATGAGCTGAAGGCCGCCCTGCACGCCGCCTTCGACTCGGTGGTCCAGGACGGCGCGAGCTACACGAAGGTGTACGCGGCGGAGATCAGGCAGAAGAACTTCATCGTGCTCCGGACGACCACCGTCGCGAACTTCGTCGTGGGCTTCAGACCGGGCCGCACCGACCTCGTCGTGGTCCCGGTCGACGAGGAGCGCGGCCGGATCACGCCCGGCGCGCCGATGCCGATCACGGACGCCAACCGCGCCTCCGTGCGCAGGCGGGACCTCCAGGGCCGGTTCGTGGTCAAGACGACCGACGGCCGCACGTTCCGGTTCACCGTGATCCCGTCCGTGCCGAAGATCCTCTCGATCGCCTACCAGCTTCCGGTGGACCAGAAGGACGAGTACGCGGCGTTCGAGGTGCTGCGGGACGCCCTCACCGCCGCCTGACCGGATGGAAATCCGCGATCGACGGCAACCACCGCCATGCGCCAAGTCCTTCAGTAACCAATACATCGGCTAGTTGGACAGGCATTCACCTGCGCCTTCGCGCTCCAGCGCCTCCACGCGTCGCTTCGGCCGGTCCACCGGGCGTACACGTCGGGGATGGCCACTGATCACCTTCGACGTGTACGCAGTACCGGAACGCGTTCTTCCCGGCCCTGCACCGAAGGAGAGCTGTGTCCCCACTGACCCGACGAACGCTCATCGCCGGCGGCATCGCGAGCGCCGGCGTGACGGTCCTCGCACCCACCACCGCGAACGCCATCTCCTACCCGTTCACGCTGGGCGTCGCCTCCGGTGAGCCCGCCGCGGACGGCTTCGTCATCTGGACGCGCCTCGCGCCGAGCCCGCTCAACGCCGACGGCCTGGGCGGCATGGGCACCGCCTCGGTGTCGGTGGAGTGGCAGGTCTCGACGGACCAGCGGTTCAGCCAGATCACGAGCAGCGGCACGGCGACCGCGAGCCAGTCGTGGGCGCACAGCGTGCACGTCGAGGTGGCCGGCCTGCTGCCCGGCCGCGAGTACTTCTACCGGTTCCGCGCCGCCGGCCACATCTCCCCCGTCGGCCGCGCCGTCACCGCGCCCGCGGTCGGCACGAGCCCGTCGCTGACGATGCTGTTCGCCTCCTGCTCGCACTTCGAGGAGGGCTACTTCACCGCGTACCGGCGGATGGCCGAGGAGAACCCGGACCTCATCCTGCACCTGGGCGACTACATCTACGAGGGCGGCGCGACCACCACCAAGGTGCGCACGTTCGCGCCCTCCGCGGAGATCGCGAACCTGGCCGACTACCGGGTGCGGCACGCGCAGTACAAGACGGACGTCGACCTCCAGGCCGCGCACGCCGCCGCGCCGTGGCTGGTCGTGTGGGACGACCACGAGGTGGAGAACAACTACGCGAACCTGGTGCGCGCCAACACCTCCCCGGCCGGCGACTTCAAGGTCCGCCGTGCCGCCGCGTACAAGGCGTACTACGAGCACATGCCGCTGCGCGCCGCGCAGGCTCCGGTCGCGGAGAACATGCAGCTGTACCGCCGGGTCCGCTGGGGCAGCCTGGCCACGTTCCACATGCTCGACACCCGCCAGTACCGCGACGACCAGGCGTGCGGCGACGGCACGCAGGTGTGCCCGGAGGCCGACGACCCGGCACGCACGCTGCTCGGCAGCACGCAGGAGGCGTGGCTGCTCGACGGCATGCGGCAGAAGCTCGCCACCTGGGACCTGCTGGGGCAGCAGGTGTTCTTCGCGCAGAAGCTCGCCTCGGCCGCCGGCGCGAAGTCGATGGACTCGTGGGACGGCTACACCGCCAACCGGGGTCGGCTGCAACGCGGCTGGGACGCGGCGGGCCTGCGCAACACCGTCGTGCTGACCGGCGACGTGCACCGGTCGTGGGCCGCCAACCTGATGAACGACTACAACACCCAGGACCGGATCATCGGCACCGAGCTGGTGACCACGTCCATCACCTCCACCGGCGACGGCAACGCCGCCGACACCGGCCTGTCCAGCCTCAACCCGCACGTGAAGTTCTACAAGAACCTGCGCGGGTACGTCCGCACCGTCACCTCCCCCACCCAGATGAACGTCGACTTCCGCTTCCTGGACCGGGTCACCACGCGCGACTACCCGGTCCGGACCTTGCAGAGCTACGTCGTCCAGGCGGGCAACCCGGGATTGCAGGCGCCGTGAAGAAGCTCATGACTATGATCGCCGCGCTGATGCTGGCCGGCGCCGGCACCGCCTCGGCCGCCGCCACCTGGACCGCCGCCAACAGCACCGCCACCGGCGACCAGGACAACGCCGCCGTCTCCGCCGTCCGCAACGGCTGGACCGCCGTGGTGTGGGAGGACGACCGCGACGACGCCACACCCACCGACCCCGTGCACAGCGACGTGTGGGTCCGCCTGTTCAAGGACGGCGTGTCCCGCTACGAGAAGAAGCTGTCCACCGGCGGCACCGGCGACTGGCGGCACGTCCAACCCGACGTCGCCGTGCACGACAACGGCACCGCCGTCGTCATCTGGGCCGACGACGGCGACGGCAACGGCTACTACAACATCCAGGTGCGCGAGCTGAACACCAGCGGCACCGTCACGGGTTCGGCCCGCGCCAACGCCAATACCGACGGCCAGCAGCTCAACCCCGCCGTCGCCGCCGACCCCGACAGCCCCGGCTTCGCCGTGGTGTGGGAGGACAAGCAAACCTCCACCAACCCCACCGTCCGGATCGCCGGCTTCGCCTCCATCACCTCGAAGACCTACGAAGCCCAGGTCCACACCGCCGGCGGCACCCACCAACGCCCTGACGTCGCCATGGGCGCGGCGGGCAACGCCATCGTCGTCTGGGACGAAGACGGCGACGGCAACGGCTACTTCAACATCGGCCGCAAGATCCTCACCCCCTCCGGCGGCGTGAAACTCGCCCAGGGCGCGGCCAACTCCACCGGCGACGGCCAACAACGCCACCCCACCGTGGCCGCGAACTTCAACGGCGACCACACCATCGCCTGGGAAACCGACCACACCGGCACCACCCAAACGGCCGTCCGCTCCTTCACCGCCACCGGCACCGCCCGCACCACCGCGGACACCCTGATCCCCGGCACCGACCCCCAGATCGGCATCGACGACCAGCTCAACGTCGTCATCTCCTCGGTCGAGGCCCAGGACATCGTCACCCAAGGCCTGAACCCCGACGGCACCACCACGGGCCGCCTCCCCCGCCAACCGACGATGTCCACACCAACGGGCCGCCAAGAGGAGCCCTCACTGGGCGTCGACGCCTGGGGTCAGATCACCATCGCCTACACCGACGACAACGACGGCAACAACTTCGACCAGATCTACCTGGGCACCGGCCTGACCAACAGCACCTGGTAACCCCACCCTCCCCTCATCGAACCCACTCGACCCCTCATCGACCCCACTCGGACCCTCATCGAACCGGCAGCGGACCACCGAGGCCCGATTTGACATGGGTTCGGGTGCCATAGGCTGGACGAAGCCGGGCAGGCTTGGCGGGCGCTTTATCCGCCAGGCCTGCCCGGCT
>JBFBCZ010000058.1:0-41275 GCA_040689555.1 Actinosynnema sp. NPDC051121
TGCAGCGCGAACCGCAGCAGCCGCAGCTCGCGCAGCGCGCCGTCGAGCGGGCCGAGCCGGTGCAGCGACGCCCGGCCGCCCGCCACCACCACGGCCAGCAACGCGCCCTCGTGGTCGACGTACTCCACGAGCGCCGACGTGCCCAGCGCGCGGGCCAGCTCCCCCACCTCCGGCGGTTTGAACACCGCGCCACCGCCGCCGGTCTGCCGGGTGAGCTCGCGGACCCGCTGCTCGCCGCGGACCTGCCGCTGCCGCAACGCCGCCGTCGGCCGCCGCGCGGTGGACGCCGCCTCCAGGTCCGCCGTCACCGCCCGCAGCTCGGCCAGCGCGTCGGCGAGCCCGGAGTCCTCGGGCGGCCGGGCGGGCGTCATCCGCAGCGCGCCCGCCCGCCACGCCTCCGCCCAGCTGAGCACGCGTCCCGCCCGGCCGCCCTCGACCGCCGTGCGCAGTCCTTCCAGCGCGAGCGCCGCGCCCTGCGCGCCGCTCAACGCCCGCAGTTCCGTCGCGCCCAGCGACACCCGGTACTCGTCCAGCAGGGCCAGCCCGCGCCGCAACGCGATCTGCGCGCCGCGCGCGTTGCCGAGCAGGTCGCGCCGCAACGCCTCGGCGTACCAGCCCTGCACGCGGTGCGCCGCCGGTCCGCCGCGCCGGGCCGCGCCCGCCGTGGTCAGCTCCGCCACCGCGCGGGAGCGGTCGCCGAGGTCGCGGGCGACCAGTGCGGCGTCGACCCGCGCCTCCAGGCCCGCCATCCGCCAGCCCAGCGCGTCGAGCCGGGACGCCACCCTGGTCAACGCCGTGACCAGCGCCCTGGTCCGCCGGCCGCTCAGGTAGGCGGCGCGCAGCTCCACGTGCCGCGCGCCCTCCGCCCACACCTCGCGCTTCTCCCGGCGGAACCCCTTGCGCGCGGCGACCGCCATCTCCACCGCCCGGTCCAGGTCGCCTTCCAGCAGGGCGATCCGGGCCCGGTAGAACAACGCCTCGGACCGGGCCAGCACGAGGTCGCCGCCCAGCTCCTCCAGCGCCCGGTCGGCGGCGGCCCGCGCCTCCTCCAGCAGCGGCACGGACACCAGCAGCTCCAGCCGGTTGATCAGCAGCGCGGGCCGCGGCACGGCCAGCCGCCGGTACTCGCGCTCGGCCTCGGCGAACATCGTCAACGCCCGCGGCACGTCACCGGCCCGTGACGCGGAGATGCCCGCGTTCCACCGCACGTCGGCCACGGCCAGCGCCTGGTCCAGGTCCCGGTAGAGCACGGCGGCGCGGTCGAAGTCCTCGTCGGCCGCGCGCAGCCCGCCGGTGTAGGCGCGCAGCAGGCCGCGGTTGTTCAGCGCCCGCGCCTCCACGAGCCGTTCGCCGAACCGGCGCACCACCTCGATCGCGCCGTTGTACTCGCGCAGCGCCTCGTCGTACCGGCACAGGTAGTGCAGCACCAGGCCGCGCTGCATCCGGCCGCTGCCCGCGTCCACGCCGCGCAGGTGGGGCAGGGCCGCGTTGATCGCGCGCAGGGCCTGCGCGTGCCGCCCGGTGTTGGACAGCACGAACGCCAGGCTCATCCGGGCCAGCGCCGCCGCCCGCGCCGACCCCGCCTGCTCGGCGATCCGCACGGAACGCCGCAAGTGGCGCAGCGCCGCGTCGAAGTCGTGCAGCTCGCGCCACGCGAGGCCGATCGCGCGTTCGGCGGCGGACGCTTCCTCGCCGTCGCCGCGCGCCCGCGCCGCCCTCAGCGCGGTCCGGCCCATCTCGATGGCCGCGCGCGGGTCCCGTTGCCGGGCTTCCAGCGCTGCGGCGGCGGAAACCCCTGCCACCACCCCACCTTAATGCCCGGTGACCACCGGATCGCTGTGGTAGCTTGCTCAGGCTCAGCACCCGTCGACGCTGCTGCGAGGCCTCGGTGTCCGAACCATCGAACCGCTCCGGTCTGTACCAGGAAGCCTTCCAACAGGTGATCCGCGACCACAAGAGCTACCGCCTCCACGCCGAGCGCGGGCGGGAGTTCGTCTTCGTCGCAGGCGAGCTGCTGACCATCCCCGAGGACGCCGACCGGGTCGCCCGCAAGCTCTCGCAGAACAACATCGACAACGGCCGTGGCAGGGACTTCGCCGGGATGGTCCGGTTCACGCTGTCCCGCAACTCCGGCGACATCCCGGAGATCGTGCGCCTGCTGCGCGACCCGAGGCAGTGGCCCGGCGAGCGCGTGCCGTACGTGCAGCCGCACCACGTGCTGTTCGGCCACGGCGGCAACATGCACGGCAACCCGGGCGAGCCGCCGCGCGTGGGGCAGCCGCTGGCGGACCCGGACAAGAGCACCGCGGACCTCGGTCGGGGCGTCGTCGTCGGCATCGTGGACACGGGCATCTCGGCGACCGCCTCGACCGACCACCCGTTGTGGCTGGGCACCGCGTTCGCCCAGAAGGGTGACGAGGTCGACGCGGCCTACCGGACGCCCGAGGTGTTCGCGCTCGAGGGCGGGCACGGCACGTTCGTGGCCGGCGTGGTCCGGCAGGCGGCGCCGGGCGTGCGGTTCGACCCGGAGAAGGCGCTGGACCCCAACGGCATGGGCACCGAGGAGGAGTTCGTCCGGGCGCTGTCGTCGTTCGACGAGAAGGTGCAGATCGTCAACATCTCGATGGGCTGCTTCACCCAGGACGACACCGCGTCCGAGCCGGTCCGGCGGGCGATCGCGGCGCTGCCCAAGGAGGTCGTCGTGGTCGCCTCGGCGGGCAACCAGGGCACCACCCGCCCGAGCTGGCCGGCCGCGCTGTACGGCGTGGTCGCGGTGTCCGCGGTGGCCGAGGAGCGCGACGGCAGCCGCGCGCCCGCCTGCTACGCCAACCACGGGCACTGGGTCGACGCGTGCGCGGTCGGCAACCGGACCAGCACGTTCCTCAAGGGCCGGTGGGAGCTGCCGGGCCTGCCGGTGGACGTCTACGACCGGTTCGCCTACTGGCTGGGCACGTCGTTCGCCGCGCCGCACGTGGCCGGGCGGATCGCCGCCACGATGACCGAGCGCAACCTGTCCGCGGTCGACGCGCGGGACGAGCTGCTCAGCGGGCAGCCGGAGTTCTTCCCCGGCTACGGCGTGCTGGTCGACTGACACCGCGTGCCGCTGCTGCGGACGGCGGCACGATCTCGCGGAAATTCCGCCGTTCGTGTATCTGGCGGGGGTGTGGCCCCTCCGTAGTGTGTGGCAGCGAAGAGTCCGAAAACCGTGACCCGGCCGGGGTCCGCGCCGGCGCAGACCGGGGCGGAGGCGCAGCATCCCCTGGACAAGAGGAGGGGACGTGACCCCTGCATCCCCGATCGCCGAGCTGGTGAGCGCGGCGGCGGAGGGCGATCAGCGCGCGTGGGACGAGATCGTCGCGCGCTTCACGCCCCTGGTGCTGGCGGTGGTGCACCGGCACCGGTTGCGCCACGCGGATGCGGCGGACGTGCACCAGACCGTGTGGCTGCGGCTGGTGGAGCAGCTCGGCAGGCTCCGCGAGGCGGACGCGCTGCCCGGCTGGATCGCCACGACCACGCGCAACGAGTGCCTGCGGATGCTGCGCGTCCAGCAGCGCACCCTGCCGTACGACCCGCAGTCGGAGGACGAGCCGGCGAGCCCGGACGACGCGGTCGCGGACCTGGACGAGGAGATGGAGGCCGCGCAGCGTCGGCAGGCGCTGCGCGAGGGCTTCCGCTCGCTGTCCGAGCAGTGCCGGGTGCTGCTGGCCAAGCTGATGGCCGACCCGCCGCCGAGCTACGCGGCGGTCGGCGCGGAGCTGGGCGTGCCGGTGGGCAGCATCGGGCCCACCCGGATCAGGTGCCTGGAGAAGTTGCGCAAGACTCCCGCGGTGCTGAAGCTGGTCGAGCCGCGGCCGGTGGGCGGAGGAGGTGTGGTCGGTGTTGAGGGACGATCCGGGGTGGGACAGCGATGAGGTGCTGCTGAGGGAGTTGGGCGAGGCGCTCGCCGAGGAGCGCGACGTGCCCGAGCACCTGCTCCAGGCCGCCCGCGCGGCGTTCACGTGGCGCACGGTCGACGCCGAGCTGCTGGCGCTGACCAGCTACGACTCCGTGCTGGACGCGGAGCTGGCGGCGCGGGCGCGGGCCACGCAGACCGCGCGGCAGCTCGTGTTCGACGCCGAGGGCGTGTCGGTGCAGGTCGAGGTGACCGAGGCGGGTGTCGCGGGCCAGGTGCTGCCCGCGGGTCCGGGCCGGGTCGAGCTGGTCACGGCGACCGGGCCGGTGGAGGAGGCGGAGCTGGACGAGCTGGGCATGTTCCTGCTCGGCCCGCCGCCGTCGGGCCCGGTCCGGTTGCGCCTCGAGGTCGGCGGCCGGACGGTGCTGACCGACTGGGTCTGCGTGTGACACCGTCGGGTGAAGCTTGACGGGGGTGGCCGGTGGTCCGGAAGATGCACTGACCTGATCTTCACCCACCGCCGCACACCCCCACATGACCGAGCCCGTCCGAGTCACCCCCGCCGCGGGAAGCGCTCCCACGGCGGTCGAGGCGTGGGCGCTGCCGGAGCTGTTCCGACAGGTCTTCGTCGGCTCCACGGCCGGCATCGCGATCTTCGACGCCCGCGGCGAGCTGGTCGGCGCGAACCCGGCGCTGGAGGCGATGCTGTCGCCGGAGGACCTGGCCACCCTGGTCACCGCCACGCCGTTCGCCGCGGACGGGGTCGCGACGAAGGTCGAGCGGCAGTTCACCGACGCGGACGGCGACCCGGTGTGGACCGAGGTGGCGCTGTCGGCGGTGCGCGACCCCGACGGCCTGCCCCGGTGGCACGTCGCCGTGGTCGAGGACACCACCGAGCAGCGGGTGCTGCGCGACTACCTGCGCCACCAGGCGCTGCACGACGTGCTGACCGGCCTGCCGAACCGGCAGAGCTTCCTGCCCAGGCTGGAGCAGGTGCTGAGCCGGCCGGGTTCGATCACGCTGTGCTACCTGGACGTGGACAGCGTCGCGATCGTCAACGACGGCCTCGGCTACGAGGCGGGCGACGAGCTGCTGAAGGTCGTGGCGCGACGGCTGACCGAGGTGGTGTCCGACGAGGACGCCACGGTCGCCCGCATCGGCGGCGACGAGTTCGTGGTGCTGATCGAGGACTCGCCGACCACGCCGGGGATCTCCGCGCTGGCCGAGGCGATCGAGGCGGCGCTGGTCGAGCCGGTGCGCCTGGCCGGGCACGGCGTGGGCGTGTCGGCGGGCATGGGTTTCGTGCGCACGTCGGCCCGCGGGTCGGACGCGATGGCGTTGCTGCGCCAGGCGCACAGCACGCTGCGCCGCGCGGAGAGCGGCGGCAAGGGCCAGTGGGGCATCTACGACGCCGGGCAGGACGCCCGCGACCGCAGCAGGCTGTCGCTGATCGCGACCATGCCGGGCGCGTTGCAGAACGGCGAGATCGCGCTGGACTACCTGCCGGTGGAACGGGACGGCGAACGGGTCGCGGTGGCGGCCCGGCTGCGGTGGCACGAGGCGGAGCACGGCCCGGTGTCGCACCGGGAGTGCCTGCGGTTCGCCGACGAGCTCGGGCTCGCCGGCCAGTTGGCCGAGTGGGTGCTGGAGGAGGCGTGCGGCTTCGCGGCGACCGAGGGGCTGCCGGTGCTGGCGCACCTGTCGCCGGACCAGTCGCGCGACCCGGACCTCACCGCGCCGGTCGCCGAGGCGTTGCGCTCCTCCGGGCTGCCGCCGGAGCGGCTGTGGCTGAGCCTGTCCGCGCGCAGCCTGGCCGAGGACCTGGACGCGGTGGAGGACAACCTGGTCGCGTTGGGGGACATGGGCATCCGCCGCCTGCTGCACGACGTCACGTTCGCCCTGCCCGAGCTGTCCACTGTGGAGCGCCACGGGCTGCACGGCGTGGAACCGGCCGAGCCGCCGGGTGAGGCGCTGGCGCACCGGGCGCTGGCCGCCGTGCTGCCGCTCGTGCGCTCGACCGGGGCGCTGGTGGTCAGCGACGGCCGGCTGCCGGACGCGGACCTGGTCGTGCGATCGTGATGATCTCGCGGCTGGTGGCGGTGAGCGGCGCGCGGTCCCAGTAGCCGTAGCGCTCGGCCACCTCGAACCCGGACTCGCCCAGCAGCGCGTCGAGGTGGTCGGCGTCGGTGAACCGCAGCGTGCCGCGGTCGACCCGGGGTTGCGGCCAGTCCGGGCAGCTGAACGTCTCGGTCATCGTCACCAGGCCGTCCTCCACGCTCTCCACGACGTGCTCGACGCGCACCCGCTCGCCCTGCTCCCCCACGATGTCGGTGCCGTTCTCGGGCGTCCACCGCTCCCACGCCCGCGCGCCGGGGTTGCGGGTCTCGAACGCGAACACGCCGTCGGGCTTGAGCGCCCGGCGCACGGCGGCGAACTGGGCGCGCACCTCGTCGTCGGTGAGGAAGACCTGGAACACGTGACCGGTCATCAGGACCAGGTCGAACTCCGCGTCGAACGCGACCGTGCCGAGGTCGCCGCGGATCCACCGCACGTCGTCGTCGCGGCGCGCCTGGAGGAGCATGCCCTCGGCCGGGTCGAGCCCCACCAGCCGGCCGGTGTGCCCGCTGGCCCGTGCGGCCTTGAGCAGCATGCCCGTGCCGCAGCCCACGTCGAGCACGGCGTCGGCCGCGAGCACCAGGTCGAGGTAGAAGTGGTCGTCCTCGCCGAACTCGTTGATCAGGTCGTAGTACGCCGCCAGGTCCGCGTCCTCGAAAGCGTCAGCCACGCGCCCGAGTGTGGCCCCCACGACGGGAGGCCGCGACCGGATTTCCGGTCGCGGCCTCCCCGCGGTCGTGGAGCGGACGTCGTCAGGCGAACGTCGGCTGCCGCATCGCGTGCTGCACCAACGTGATCAGCGTCTGCTTGGTCGACTGCCGGTTGCGCGCGTCGCAGGGCACGATCGGCACCGACTCGTCGATCGTCAGCGCCTCGCGGATGTCCTCGATGCGGTGGTGCAGCAGGCCGTCGAAGCAGTTCACGCCCACCACGTACGGCAGCTCGCGGTCCTCGAAGAAGTCGATCGAGGCGAACGCGTCCGACAGCCTGCGGGTGTCGACCAGCACGACCGCGCCGATCGCGCCGCGCACCAGGTCGTCCCACATGAACCAGAACCGGTGCTGGCCCGGGGTGCCGAACAGGTAGAGGATCAGGTCGCTGTCCAGCGACACCCGACCGAAGTCCATGGCCACCGTGGTGGTCATCTTGTTGGGCGTGGCCGAGAGGTCGTCCACGCCGACGCTGGCCTCGGTCATCACCGCTTCGGTGGTCAGCGGCACGATTTCCGACACCGACCCGACGAAGGTCGTCTTGCCGACACCGAACCCGCCGGCCACCACGATCTTCGTCGACGTGACGGTCAGGCTCGCCGCGGGTGACCCCGGCCGTCCGGGAGCGCCACCGCTCATGTTGCTCTGCTTTCCCTAGTAGTAGGACCTCGCCGGGTGGGTGGGACCTCAGCCGCGCATGGCGACGTGCAGCTGCGAGCGGATCTCCGGGGTGAGCTGGACGCCGACCCGCTCGACCAGCCGCGTCATGGCGTAGCCGATCAGGCCGATGTCGCAGTTGGGCGCCGCCAGCACGGCCAGGCACGAGCCGTCGCTGATGGACATCAGGAACAGGTAGCCCCGCTCCATCTCCACCACGGTCTGCTTGACGTCGCCCGCCTCGAAGCAGCGCGCCGCGCCGAGGTTCAGGCTCACCAGGCCCGACGCGACGGCCGCGAGCTGCTCGGCGCGGTCGATCGGCAACCGCTCCGAGGACGCGAGCAACAGGCCGTCCGCGGAGACCACGATCGCGTGCGCGACGCCCGCGACCCGGGCGACGAAGTCATCGACCAGCCAACTGAAGTTGTCGAGTTCCTCGGTTGCGGTGGTCACTTCTGCTCCTTGGTCTGATTGCCGCCCCTGGCGGCGGTCGGGTGATTTCCGCCTCCGGCGGTGGTCGTGTCGTCCTCGATGCCGAACGACGGGCCTTCCCACGGCAGGGCGGTGTCGTCGCCCGCCTGACGGCCGAGCTGCACACCGCGCTGGTAGGTGGCGAAGCGCTGGCGCAACCGGTCGGCGGACCGGCGCGGCGGCGCGGCGGTCGCCACGCCGGACGACGTGGCGCCGTTGGACGGCTGGTCCGCCGGCGCGGACCCGCCGCGCGACGAGGGCGCGGACAGCGAACCCGGCATCAGGCGCGCCTTGGGCACCCGCTTGGGCAGGCCCGCGGTGGTCGTGTCGTCCACGGGAGCTTTGAGGGCGCTGCTGGCCACCGTCCAGCTGTCATCGGCCGCCGCGCCCCAGCCGGGGGCCGCCGCCGCGCCGGACGACGGGATCGCCGACGGCGCGGGCTCGCGCTTGGGCAGGCCGGCCGGGGTGGAGCCGCGCGGCGCGGGCGGCTTCGGCTTCGAGACCGGCGCGGGGGGCGGCGGCGTGATCAGGTCCGACCGGTCGGTGTAGGCGGTCTGCTCGGACGCGGTGCCCTCGTGGCCACCCCCGGTGCCGCCGTCCATGCCCATCAGCTCGGCGCGGTCGGCGAACATCGTCCGCTCGGACGCGGTCTCCGGCGGCGCGGTGGACGGCCGCTGGTCGACCACGTCGCCGCGCACGGCGCCGCCCTCGGCCTCGCCGCCCTGGAACCAGCGCGACAGCACGTCCTCGTAGATCGGCAGCCGCTGGGTGGAGGCGTCGTCCTCGTCCTCGACCACGGCCGGCGCGGGCGACGGGGCGGCGGCGGACGGCGGGTAGGAGTAGTCCGGCACCTCTTCGCCGGGCGGCGGCACGGTCTCGGTCACGGTGGCGGTGAACAGGTCGTCCACCGGGGTCTGCTCGACCTGGAAGAACCCGCCGGGCTCCGCCTCGTGCGTGTGCACGACCTGCGGTCCGGTCGACGGCCCCAGCTCCAGCGGCGCGTAGCCGCCGGGCGCGATCTCCGGCGTCCACTTGGGCACGCCGGCCAGCACGCCGACACCGCTGTCCTCCAGCTGCGGCACGGCCTGGCGCTGCGGCAGCGCCGCGGGCACCGGGCGGGGCGCGACGGCCTCGGGGCCGCGGTGCAGCAGGTCGACGGGGAGCACGACCTGGGCCGTGACGCCACCCTCTATGTCGTCGTTGTTGGTCAGCGTGACCCGGATGTTGTGCCGCTTGGCCAACTGGCCGACCACGTACAGGCCCATCTCGCGGGCCACCGACACGTCGACCTCGGGCGGGTCGGCGAGCTTGGTGTTGGCCTCGACGACGTCCTGCTCCTGCATGCCGACACCGCGGTCGTGGATGCGGATCGACACCTCGCCGCGCCGGGTCTCGATGGCCCGCACGGTCACCTTGGTGGTGGGCTTGGAGAACGCGGTCGCGTTGTCCAGCAGCTCGGCGATGAGGTGCGCGAGGTCGTTGACCACGCGGCCCTGGACCTTGAGCTCCGGCGCGGGCGCGATCTGGATCCGGGCGTACTTCTCGACCTCGGACACCGCGGCGCCGAGCACCTCGGAGATCGGCACGGGCCGGGTGACGCGGCGGTTGACCGTGGTGCCGGAGAGCACCAGCAGGTTCTCGCTGTTGCGGCGCATCTGGGTGGCCAGGTGGTCCAGCTCGAACAGGCTGGCGAGCTGGTCGGGGTCCTGCTCGTCCTGCTCCAGCCGGTCGATGACGGTGATCTGCCGCTCGACCAGCGCCTGCGAGCGCCGGGACAGGTTGATGAACATGTCGTTGACGTTCGCGCGCAGCGCCACCTGCTCGACCGCGAGGCGGACGGCTTCGCGCTGCACGGCGTCGAACGCCCGCGCCACCTGGCCGACCTCCTCGGTCGTGTTGATCGGCACCGGCACCAGCGCCTCCTCCGCGGCACGGGCCGGGTCGCGGTGCGTCCGGATCCGCTTGATCGCGTCGGGCAGGCGGTTGCGGGCCACGTCCAGCGCGGTGCGGCGCAGCACGCGCAGCGGCGTCAGCATCGAGCGGGCGACGAAGGCCATCAGGGCGAACGCGATCACCAGCGCCACCGCGACCAGCGCCGCGTCACGCCAGGCGGACGCGCGGGCGGCCTCGGTGAGGTCGATCGACGCCTGGTCGGCCTGCGCCTCGATGTCCAGCGACACCTCGCGCAGCAGCTTCGCGGTCTCCTCGCCGGCGACGAGCACGTCACCGTCGGAGATGGAGACCCTGCCGCCTTCTTCCTGCTGCACCAGCGCCAGTTGCACCAGGCGGTTGCGACCGTCCACCGCCGTGCCGGACACGGTGTCCGACAGGAGCTGGCGGTTCTCCTGGCTCGCGGTGTTGGCGAAGTCGGTCAGCGCCGCGTCTAGCCGGGACTGCGCCGCGCGCAGCGCGTTGACCTGACCGGGCGCGAACTCGCCGCGCCTGGCCGTGGACAGCAGGATCGAGTTCTGCTGGGCGAGCTGCTCCTTCGCCGAGTACAGCGCGAGGTTGGCACCCGCCAGCGGGGTGATCGTCTCGTTGCTCAGGCTGCTCGCGGTCGCGCGGTGCACCTGCGACAGCGCGGCCAGCAGCTGGCCGTAGGCGCTGTGCACCGAGATGTCGGGGTACTTGGTGGTGGTCACCGTGTTGCGCAGCGAGTTGAGGCCGTCCAGCGACTGCAACGACTTCTGGAACGACTCGCGCACCGCGTCGTCGACGCCGGTCGTGGAGGCCGCGACGTCGCGCAGCCTGCCGACCTCGGCGTCGACCTTGCTGGAGCGCGTCTGGAACTCGCCCGCGTTGTCCCGCCGGCCGCCCGCCACGTACCCGACCGCGGCGTCGCGTTCGAGCTGCAGGGCGTCCGAGACCGCCGCCACCTGGGCGGAGAGCCTGAGCTCCCGCTGGACCTGGCCGAACAGCTCCACGTCGTCCAGCTGGCTGTTCAACCTCAGCCCGGCCAGGGTCAGCGTGCTCAGCGCGGGCACCAGGAGCACCACGGCCAGCTTGCTGCGCAGGCGCCAGTTCCGCAGTCGCCACCGGGAAACTCCCCGGTCGGCGGGCACGGCGCCTGTGCCGGGACCCGAGTCGGGTGGACCGCTCCCAGCCGCACCCGTGTCGAGTTGAATCCGCTCCGGATCTCTCCCGGAGGCGTGGTCGTCGTGACCGCGCACCGTCAGCACACTCCCCAGCCCGGTGAAACGACACATCCCTACAAACCCGGTGGATCTTGGTCGAAAAATCCGCCGAGTCATACCGCCGTTCGGACGAGGTAGCCGGTACTTTGCAAATCAACCATTGTCGCGCGGGCCACACCTGGACGCGCTAAACGATCGCTAACCGGCCGTCATGGTCATTTCATGCCCTCGACCCGAACGGGAAACATCCGAGGGGGAGCCCGGCGACGGGCTCCCCCGTCGGATCAGCTACCCGAACCGGTGAACAACATCGGCTTGACGTCGAAGTCCTTCTCCAGCAAGCCGTAGGTTCGCATCAGTCCCGCCACGCGCTGCAAGCGGGTGGCGTCCAGCGTGGTGGGGAACTCGCCGAAGTGCACGAGGCTGGCGGTTTCCTTGTCGACCTTCGCGTACTCGACCAGCAGCGGCTCGACCGTGGGGCGGTCCGCCGCGTCGCGCTGGCCCTTCGCCATCGCGCGCTGGAACGCGGCGACGGTGTTCGGGTTCTCCCGCACGAACTTGCCGGTCGTGGCGTAGCCCGCGATCGGGATGTCCGCGGTGGGGCCGGACGCCGCGTCCAGCACGGTGATCTGGCCGCTGGAGCGCTGCGCGCGGCTGATGAACGGCTCCACCATGAAGGCCGCGTCGACCGTGCCGTTCTGGACCGCGGCTTCCATGTCCGGGAACGGCAGCTCCTTGAAGTTCACCTTGGCCGGGTCCACGTCGTTGGCTTCCAGCGTGGCCTTCGCGGTGAGCTCGGCGATGTTCTTGAACGTGTTGATCGCGATGGTCTTGCCCTCGAGGTCCTTCGGCGACTTGATCGGGGAGTCGGCCTTGGCGAGGATCAGGAACATCTCGGGCTTGGCCTGGTAGCCGTCGCTGACCAGCTTGAGGCCCTCGACGTCCTTGGCGGCCTGCTTCGCCTCGGCGGCGAAGAACGACACCCAGTTGCCGAACGAGATGTCGAGGCTGCCGTTGATCAAACCGGGGATGGCCAGCGCGCCACCCTGGATGATCTCGGGCTTGACCTCGAGACCCTCCTCCTTGAAGTAACCCTTCTTGATCGCGACGTGGACCGACGCGACGTCGAGGATGTTGAGCAGGCCCACGGTGATCGTGGCCTTCTCGACCTTGCCCGGTGCCGCGGGGGCGTCGGTGGGCTTCGCCTCGGAACCACCGAGCAGACCGCAGCCGGAGACGACGGCGAGCATCGCGACAGCGGAGACTACGCCGAAGATCCTTCGTGCCGAGAGGCCGACTCTTCGAGTCATGGGGGGCATCTCCTGTTGGAGTGACGACTTTGCGGGGGCAGGATGCACGGGCGACAGAGGCACTGCGGAACCACTCAAAGTGACACGAGTGGTTCGGCAAGACCCCAGTCGACCGACACTCGAAGGCTGATCCACTACCTTCGGTGAGCATCTTTGCACAGGCTGTCCAGAGGTTGGGGTATGCGGTGAGCGATCTTGACGCGGAATGGGCCGTACAGAGCAACCGGCGCCCGGTGGGCATCGTCGGAGCGGGCCCCGCGGGATTGACCTTGGGGAACCTGCTCCGCGAGGCCGGAATCCCCTGCGTGGTGCTGGAAAAAGGCACCCGCGAGTACATCGAGACCCGGCCGCGCGCCGGGGTGCTGGAGCACCGCGCGGTGCAAATGTTGACAGAGCACGGGCTCGCGGACCGGTTGCTCCAAGAGGCGGACAGGCATGGCGCGTGCGAATTCCGGGTGAACGGCAAGGCGTACGAGGTGGACTACGCCACCCTGTACGACGGCCAGACCCACTACATCTACCCGCAGCAGGAGGTCGTCCAGGACCTCGTGCGGCACTACGTCGACGAGCGCGGCGGCGAGGTGCGGTGGTCGGTCTCGGACGTCGAACTGCACCGCATCGACTCCGACGAACCGGCTCTGACCTGGACGAACGCCGACGGCACGCGGGAGCGGCTCGACTGCTCGTTCATCGCCGGCGCGGACGGGTTCCACGGCGTGACGCGGCGCAGCATCCCGGCGGGCGCGGTGCAGGAGTTCAGCCACCAGCACGGCATCGAGTGGCTGAGCATCCTGGCCGAGGCGCCGCCGTCCACCCACAAGGTGATTTACGCACTGCACCCGGACGGATTCGCGGGTCATATGCTCCGCAGTTCCACGGTGTCGCGCTACTACCTCCAGGTGCCGGTGGACGACACCGTGGACAACTGGCCCGACGAGCGGGTGTGGGCGGAGCTGCACAAGCGGCTGGCCCTCCGGGACTCGGACTGGAAGCTGACGGAAGGTCGCATCGTGGAGAAGCGCATCCTGGACATGCGCAGCCACGTGGTCGAACCGATGAACCACGGCAACCTGTACCTGCTCGGTGACGCCGCGCACATCATCACGCCGGTGGGGGCGAAGGGAATGAACCTCGCGTTGCACGACGCCGAGGTCCTGGCCGACGCCCTGACGCGTTACCACCGAACGGGTGATGAGACGGGGCTGCGGAGCTACTCCGAGGTGTGCCTGCGCCGCGTGTGGCGTGCGCAGGAGTTCTCGCAGTGGATGGTGTTCATGATCCACCGGTCGCCGGAGCCCTTCCTGAGCCGATTGGGCCAAGCCCGGCTCGAACACCTCATCGCCTCGGGGTCGTCCGCGGGCTATTTCGCCCAAAACTACGTGGGGCCCTGAGCAGAACAACTCACGATTAGCGGGGGCGACATCAAGGAAAATCTCCCGCGATAAGGCCGGTTTACCGCCGCCTTGTTCTCCGCCGGCGCCGCGCGAGGCGCTCGGCCCGGAGAACAAGGCGATGGCCGGATCGCATTCGCGCGATCATCGGGACCGCATTCGGGAAATCCTTCCGCCACGCCGACCCGATGCATTCGTCGCCGATTCCACTCGGCGGACGGCCTAACGCGCACCGCGAGCTCTCCGCCGGACGCCCTCCGGACCCATAGGAATAACCGATGGAATGACCGCCGAGTCGCCCGGAAAAGCACCCCACGGGCACGGCGCGTAATCGTGCAGCGACGGCGTGGTGATCATGCCGGCGGACCGTCCCGCAGCGTGAATGATGTCCAATCGTTGTGAACGACGCCCGTCGAACCCCGGCCGCACAACGACGCGGATAACCCCGGGCACGAGAACGGGCGACCCCCGGCGCCGGCCCTGGAGAGGGCCGACGAGCCGTGGATCGCCCGTCCGGCGTTCCTATGCCCGCGAGGGGGCCTTTCAGGTCGTAGCGCGCTCCTCGGCCTCCGCGCGCGACGCCGAGGCCTCGGCCCGCTCCGCCTCGGCCCACTTCGCCGCCTGCTGCTCGTTCGCCTCGCGCCGCGCCCGGACCTCCTCCGAGGTCTTGCCGACGTTGAGCAGGCGCGCCACCTCGGCCCGCAGCGCGACGAACGCCTCGGACTCCCGGGTGGTGATCTGGTCGCGCTGCGCGGGCAGGTCGACCTTGAGGTCGGCCACCACGGACGCGGGTGACGTGGAGAGCACCAGGATCCGGTCTCCCAGGTAGACGCTCTCGTCGATGTCGTGCGTCACCACCAGGACCGTGGTGTCCTGCTCGGTGCGGACCTTGAGGAGCAGGTCCTCCAGCTCGAACCGGGTCTGCGCGTCCACCGAGGCGAACGGCTCGTCCATCAGCAGCAGCGCGGGCCGGTAGGCCAGCGCCCTGGCGATGGCGACGCGCTGCTGCATGCCGCCGGACAGCTGCCACGGGTACTTGCGGCCGGCCGCCGACAGGCCGACCCACTCCAGCGCCTCGGCCGCGCGGGCGCGGCGCTCGGCGCGGCCCAGGGTGCGGCGCAGCGGGAACTCGACGTTCTTCTGCACCGTCAGCCACGGGAACAGCGAGCGGCTGTAGTCCTGGAACACCACGGCGAGGTCGTCGGGCACGCCGCGGACCTCGTCACCGTGCAGGCTGATCTCGCCGCGGGTGGGGCGGATCAGGCCGGAGATGGTGCGCAGCAGCGTGGACTTGCCGCAGCCGGACGGGCCGACGACGCAGACCAACTCGCCGGTGCCGACGGTGAACGACAGGTCGGCGATCGCGGTGTGCGCGCCGTCCTTCGCCTGGTAGGTGTGGCCGAGGTCGGCCACTTCGAGCATCGCGGTCATACTGCTTTTTCCTCCACCGTCGCGGGGGTGCGCTCCTGCTTCGGTTGCCACGCAAGGGCTTTGCGCTCGAAGACGAGGAGCACGGTGTTGAGGGCATAGCCGAGGACACCCAGGAGGATGATCCCGGCCCACATGTCGGGGAAGTCGAACTCCCGCTGTGCGACGAGGAGTTGCGACCCGATCCCGTTGTCGGTGCCGACGAGTTCGGACACGACCATGAGCACCAGCGACAGCGACAGGGAGACCCGCAACCCGGCGAAGATCTTCGGCGCCGCCGAGGGCAGGACGACACCGAGGATCCACTGTGGCTTGGGGATGCGGAACACCGCCGAGGTCTCGAACTTCGTGGCGTCGACGGAACGGGCGCCGTCGATGCTGTTGAGCAGGATGGGCCACAGCACGCCGAAGATGATCGTGGCGAGCTGCATGGTGGTGCCGACGCTGAACACGAGCAGGAACACCGGCACCAGCAGGGGCGGGGGGATCGAGCGCAGGAACGTCAGCAGCGGCCCGACGTACTCCGCGGCCACCGCCGAACGGCCGATCGCCACGCCGAGCGCGACGCCGATGACGGCCGCGATGCCCCAGCCGGCGAGCAGCCGGCCGATGCTCGGCAGCACGTGCTCGAACACCGTGTCGGTGAGGAACAGGTCGCTCGCCGGTCCGGACAGCCAGAGCTCGTACGCGGCCGCGGCGATCACGGTCGGGCGCGGGAAGAACGTGTCGTCGGCGTACCAGGTGAGCAGTTCCCAGACCACGACGAGGCCCACGAACACCGCCCACCGCTGGACGAATCGGTTCACGACCGGCCTCCGGTGACCGTGCTCCAGCCGACCCAGCGGCGCTGGGCGCGTTCCAGCCCCTCGTTGAGGAGGTAGCCGATCACGCCCGCCACCACCGTGCCGGCCAGGACGATGTCCATCCGGCCCGAGCCGCTGCGCGCGATCGCGATGTACTGCCCGATGCCGCCGGAGCCGCCTTCCAGCAGCTCCACGCTGACGATCACGACCAGGCTGGTCGTGGCCGCGAGGCGGATACCGGTCAGCACGAACGGCAGCGCGCTCGGCAGCGCCACCGACGCCAGCACGCGCACCCGGCCGGTGCCGAACGCGCGCGCGGTCTCGACCAGCAGGGGGTCGAGCTCGTCGAGCGCGTAGATGGTGTTGAACAGGATGGGCCAGATCGCCGCGTACACCGCGAGGGTGATCTTGGTTTCCGGCCCGATGCCGAGCAGCAGCACGGCCAGCGGGATCAGCGCCACCGACGGGATGGGGCGCAGGAACTCGACCACGGCGCGCGTCGCGTGCCGGATGGACGCGACGCTGCCGAGGACGAGCCCGAGCGGGACGGCGATCCCGACCGACAGCCCCACGGCGACGAGCACGGACAGGACCGTCCCGACGACGTCACGCAGGAAAGCCTCGTCCCCGAACAGCTTCACGAGTTCCACCGCTACGACGGACGGCGGTGGCAGGTACTCCGGGGGAACCAGCCGGGACCGGCCGAACAGCTCCCAGATGACGAGGAACCCGGCCACACCGAGCAGTCCTCGGGTGAGCGCACGCACGCGCAAACGCCTCTTCCCAGTTGATCAACCCAAGCCAACCCGGCTCAATCTAGAGAGTGAAGTCCGTCGCCACAATGAGTGGCGGGAAAACTTCATGATGTGATCTTGCAAATTGCTGTCAGCGGACGCTGAAGAGTCGCCGCGGCGGCGGGGCGGTCCCCGGGTCGGTCACCCGTGCCGTCACCCGGCGGCCACCCGCACTGCCGCTCGGCGGCCGCCCGCACTGCCGCTCGACGGTCACCCGTGCCGGTCGCACGGCGGGTCGTAGGGCAGGTCGGGGAAGTACCCCGCCCACTGCCGCGCGGTGATCCCGGGGTGCGCGGTGGCGCAGATCCGGTCCACCACCCAGTCCAGATCGGTCTCCCAGAACCGGAGCACGGCGTCGCCCGCGCTGACGAGCGTGTGCCCGTCGGGCGCGATCGCCACCGAGTTGGCGCCCGACGAGTGCGCCGCGAACACCGCCGTCTCCCGGGCGGGCCCACCCGCCACGTCGTACAGGCGCAGCGTCCCGTCGGTGCCGGCGACCACGACCCGGTCGCCTGCCGCCACGACCGCGCGCACCGCCGAGCCCAGCGGCTCCGAGGACGCGAACCGCACCTCCGAGTCCCCGTCGGAGTCGCGCCCCGGCTCGGGTTCCCGCCACAGCACCGCGTCGCCGTCGGACTCCACGGTCACGACGCCGCCGGGCACCGACGCCACCGCCGTCGGGAACCGGACGTCCAGCGCGTCGCGCCGCCGCCGCTCGGGCCACATCGGGACGGTCGTGTCCCACTCCTCGACCGACCCGCCGACCTTGGCGACGACCAGCCGGTCACCGGTCTCGTCGAACGCCAGCGCGCCCGTCGCCGCGTCGGGGTAGTTCTTGTCGGTGAACTCGGCGACCTGCTGCAGGGTCGCCACGTTCCACAGGCGGGTCGCGCCGTCGGTGAGCCCGCCGGTGGCGAAGTGCGTCCCCTTCGGGCTGAACGCCACCGCGTGCGCGCGTCCCGCCTCGCCGACCAGGTCGGGCGAGGCCGGGTTGGTGGTGCGCCACACCCGCACCGTCCCGTCGTCGGCGACGGTGACCAGGTGCTCGCCGTCCCCGCTGAGCGCGGCGGCGCGGACCCGGCCGGGGTGCGCGGTCAGCGGCCAAGCGGTGCGCGGGCCGCGCGGCTCGGAGATGTCCACGAGCCTCAGCACGCCCTCGACGTCGACGGTGGCGGCCAGGCCCCGATCGGCGGCGACGGTGACCGAGCGCAGCGTCGCCGGGTGCGCGACCGGCAGGTCGGTGAGGTCGGTGAGCCGGGCGGACCGGTCGCTGCCCGCGGTGACCAGGGCGCGTCCCCCGGCGGCGAAGGCCACCGCGGTGACCGGGCCGAGGTGGCCGTCGAGCGCGGCGGCCTCGACCGGCGCGCTCCGGATGGTGACGTCCCACAGCCGCGCCGAGCGGTCGTCCCCGGCCGTGGCCAGGATCCGCGCGTCCTCGTTGAACGCCAGCGCGCGCACGTCACCGCCGTGCCGCAGGACGGTGCTCTGCCGCGCGGGCCCGTCGGCGACCTCCCACAGCCGCACCACCCGGTCCTCCCCCGCCGTCGCCATCACCCGGCCGTCGCCGCCGACCGCCAGCGCGGTGACCACGCCGACCTCGCTCACCAGGACGCGGGACGCGCCGGTGTCCAGGTCGACCGCGTGCACCCGGTCGCCGGACACCACCGCCACCACGTGCCCGGAGAGGAAGGCCACCCCGCTGGACGACGCGCCGGGCGCCGGCAGCGGCACCACCCGGCCACCGGCGGCCAGGTCCCACGCCCGCGGCGGCGCACCGGAGAAACCCGCCACGAGGTAGCGGGCGTCGGGCGAGAACGCCAGGCCGGACAGCGGCTCCACCGGCAAGCCGGCCAACCGGTGCGCCACCACCGGGTGGCGCGGGTCGCTCACCCGCCACACCACGACGTCACCGCCCGCCGCCCCGGCGAGCCACTCGCCGTCCTCGCTGAACTCCAGCAGCCACGGGTCGACCAGCCCCGTCAGCGGGCCGAGGTGCTCGGGGTGGCGCGGGTCGGAGATGTCCACCAGCCGCACGTCCTGGACGCTGGTGTCGTCGGCGAGGGCGAGCAGCGAGGCGGCCTGGCTGACCGCCATCGTGCGCACGGCGCCGATCCGGGTCGCGTAGGGCTCGGTGAACGCGCCGTACAGCGCGTCCCGCGTCCCGGGCAGCGGCGCGAGCCGGTGCGCCGCCAGGGTCAGCTGCAACGACAGCGCCGGATCGGTGTCGCGCAGCGCGGCGGCCTGGGTGATCACCTTGAGCGCCAACGCCATGTTGCGCTGCTCGGTCGCGGACCGCTCGGCGCGGAACGCGTGCACGATCGCGCCGCCCGCCAACAGCAGCAGCACCGCCATCACCGACACGAGCTGCCGCAGCCGGCGGGTCCGGCGGTGCTCGATGGCGCGCACCGCGTGGTCCGCGGCGATGCTCGCCTCCAGGAACCGGATCTCGCCCGGTGTGAGCCGCGGCCCGCGGGTCCCGTCGACCCACTCCCGCACCAGCGCCAGCCGGGTGCCCCGGTACAGCGCGCCCGGGTCCCGGTCCAGCGACTCCCACGTGTGCGCGGCCTCGGTCAGCATCCGCTGCACCCGCAGGCCCGCCCGGTCCTCGGCGATCCAGTCCCGCAGCCGCGGCCAGTTGCGGATCAGCGCCTCGTGCGCCAGCTCCACCGTGTCCCGGTCCAGCACCACCAGCCGTGCCTGCGCCAACGCGGCCAGCACCTCGCGGCCGTCACCCCTGGGGTGGTGGTCCACCTCGGCGCGCGCCACCCGGCGCTTGGTGTCCTCGGTGCCCTCGCCGACCGCGATCAGCCGCAGGAACACCTGCTTGGCCGCCAGCCGGCCCGCCGGGCTCATGCCCGTGTAGACGTGCTCGGCGCTGCGCGCGATCGAGTGCTCGATCCCGCCGACCTCCTCGTAGCCCGCGAGGGTCAACGCGACACCGCGCCGCCTGCGCCACGTCTCCAGCAACGCGTGCGACACCAGCGGCAGCACCCCGGGCTGGCCCGCCGCGTCCGCGACCAGGCGCGTGACCAGCGCCGTCTCCACCTTGCAGCCGACCGCGACGGCCGGCGCCACGATCGCCTCGCGCAGCTCGTCCGCCGACATCGGGCCGACCAGCACGTGCCCGCCGCGCAACGCCTCCACCAGCTCCGGGTACTGCCCGCAGTGGCCGAGGAAGTCGGCGCGCACGCCCAGCACGACCCGCGTGCGGCTGGTCGGCGAGGCGGAGGCGGTGGTCAGCGCGGCGATGAACGCGGCCCGCTCGGCGGGCTCCTGGCACAGCGTGAAGACCTCTTCGAACTGGTCGACCACGATCAGCAGCTCGTCGTCCCCGCCCACGAGGGCCTGGCGCACCCGCAGGTGCAGGTTCTCCGGGTAGGCGGTGAACTCGGCGGCCAGCGCGGCGGCGTCCCGGCCGGTGCACGCGGCGACCCGCACCGCCAGCTCCTCCACCGGCCGCGCCCCGGGCGTGAGCACGAGCGCCGGTCGGTCCCACGTGGCCACCAGGCCCGCGCGCAGCACCGACGACTTGCCCGACCCGGACGCCCCGAACACACCCGCGAACCGGCGTTGCGCGACCAGCCCCACCAGCTCGCGCACCACCCGGTCCCGGCCGAAGAACCGGTCCGCGTCCCGCACCTGGAACGCCGCCAACCCCGTGTACGGGGGCTCGGTGTCCTTCGGCGGGGTGCGCGGGTTGGCGTCGGCCACCCGTCCGGCGAGCTCGCGCCAGCGCGCCTCCCACGCCGCCACGTCACCGCCGCAGGCCCGCACGTACGCCAGCGTCACCGCGAGGCTCGGCAGCCGCCGCCCGTTGGCCGCCTCCGACAGGGCCGCCGCGGAGTAGTGCGCGTCGTGGGCCAACCGCCGGTAGGTGGGGCTGCCCGCCCGTTCCCGCAACGCCCTCAGGTCGGCGGCGAACTCCCCCAAGTCACCGCTGTCGGCCCGTAACGGGCCCTCCCGTCTGGCCATCGTCGCCCTCCCCTTCGACGACGGCGATTGTTCAGAAAAGCCTGTTCAGCGTCCACGCGCTGACACTGAACAACCCGTCTGCCGTAGGAATGGCGGTGGAACCGGTAGGGGTTCCGCGAGGGGGGAGGGGCGCTTGGTGGTGAAGGGGGACTCCACCAAGCGCCTGCCCCTGCTACAGCCCGACGGCCTTGTAGAGCGAGCCGACTTCCTGCCGGTTGAGCACCCGCATCGAACCGGGCCGCTGGTTGCCCAGGCGCACCTCGCCGACGGCGGTGCGGACCAGGTGCTCCACGGGGTGGCCGACGTGGTCGAGCAGGCGGCGCACGATGTGCTTGCGGCCCTCGTGCAGGACCACCTCGACCAGCGCCTTGCCCGGCATCGACGAGATCAGCTTGAACGAGTCGACCGCGATCGGGCCGTCCTCCAGCTCGACCCCCGCGCGCAGGCGCTTGCCCAGGTCCTTCGGGATCGGGCCGGGCACCTCGGCGAGGTAGGTCTTGGTGATCTCGTAGGACGGGTGCATCAGCCGGTGCGCGAGGTCGCCGTCGTTGGTCAGCAGCAGCAGGCCCTCGGTGTCGGCGTCCAGCCTGCCGACGTGGAACAGGCGTTCCTTGCGGTTGTGCAGGTAGTCGCCGACGCACGGGCGGTGCGCGTCGTCGTGCATGGTGGACAGCACACCGCGCGGCTTGTTGAACGCGAGGGTGACCACGTCCTCCTTGAGCACCACGCGCACGCCGTCGACGTGCACGACGGCCGTGTCCGGGTCGATCCGGCGGCCCTGCTCGCGGACCACCTCGCCGTCGACCTGGACGCGGCCGAGGTCGATCAGCTCCTCGGCGACGCGCCGCGAGGCGATGCCCGCCTTGGCGAGCACCTTCTGGAGCCGGATCCCCTCGGGGTTGTGGTCCTGGTCAGACATCGTCGATCGCATCCACTTCGGGCAGGAGGGGAGCGATCGGCGGCAGGTCGCCCAGCGACGACAGCCCCAACCGCTCCAGGAACAGTTCGGTCGTGCGGTAAAGGATGCCACCCGTGTCGGAGTCCGTGCCCGTCTCGGCGATCAGGCCGCGCGCGACGAGCGTGCGGATGACGCCGTCGACGTTCACCCCTCGCACCGCCGCGATCCGGGCCCTGGTCACGGGCTGCCGGTAGGCGATGACCGCGAGTGTCTCCAACGCGGCCCGGGTGAGCTTGGCGCGCTGCCCGTCGAGCAGCAGCTTCTCCACGAATGGCGCGAAGCGGTCCCGCGTGTAGAACCGCCAGCCGTCCCCGATTCTACGCAGGTCGATGCCACTGCCCTGCTCGGTGTACCGGGCGGCCAGCCGGCGCAGGGCGGCGGTGACGCGCTTCACGGACTGGTCGAGCACGCCCGCGAGCTGCTCCTCGGCGATCGGGCTGTCCACGACCAGGAGGATCGACTCCAACGCGCCCTCGAACTCGGCGTCGTCGGACAGGTCGGGCAGGCCACCGGCCTCGGTCTCGTCGTCGGGTTCCGGCTCCGGTTCCACGGACGACGGCAACGACAGGGGCACCGGCGTCGGCTCGGCGGCAGGCCCGGCGACCTGCTCCGACCCCGGCTCGGCGGCAGGCCCGGCGACCTGCTCCGACCCCGGCTCGGCGGCAGGCCCGGCGACCTGCTCCGATCCCGCCGCGACCGCTTCCACCGCCTCGCCCGACCCGGTTGCTCCGTGGTCGCTCACCCGTACTCCTCGTCCTCGTCGCGGGCCTGCGCCTGCGCCTGCTCGACCGTCCCGCCGACCCACGTGATGCGCAGCTCGCCCAGCGGGTCGGGCTGCTCGAAGGCCAGCGCCTGCTCCCGGTACAGCTCCAGCAGCGCCAGGAACCGCGCGACGACCTCCATGGTCTCCGTGCACTCGGCGATCAGCTCGGCGAACGTCGCCGTGCCCAGCTCGGCCAGCCGCGCGCGCAGCATGTCGGCGTGCTCGCGCACCGACACCCGGTGCTGGTGGATGTGCGACGTCGACACCGTCGGCGGCGGCTTGGGCCGGAACACGACCGCGGCGATCTCGGCGAACCGCCGGGCGTCCACGCCCAGCATCACCTCGGGCAACAGCCCCTCGTACCGCTCCTCCAGCGCCACCGACCGCGGGTAGCGCCGGTACGCGCCCCGCTCCAGCTCCGCGAACAACGCCGCGACCTGCTTGTAGGCCCGGTACTGCAACAGCCGCGCGAACAGCAGGTCCCGCGCCTCCAGCAGCGCCAGGTCCTCCTCGTCCTCGACGTCGCCGGCGGGCAGCAGCCGGGCCGCCTTGAGGTCGAGCAGCGTCGCCGCGATGACCAGGAACTCGGTCGTCTCGTCGAGGTCCCACCGGTCGCCCAGCGCCCGGATGTAGGCGATGAAGTCGTCGGTGACGGTGTGCAGCGCCACCTCGGTCACGTCCAGCGTGTGCTGCGAGATCAGCTGGAGCAGCAGGTCGAACGGTCCCTCGAAGTTGGTGAGCTTGACCTTGAACCGGCCGTCGTCGGGCGTCTCCGGCTCGACCGCCTCGACCACGTCGACCACCTCGACCGGCGCGGCCACCTCGGGTCCGGTCCGGGGTGCGTCACCGCTCACTGCTCGCGCAACCTACGCACCAGCAGCGAGTCCTCGCCGTGCCCCTCGAGGTCGTCCAGCACGATCGCGATGGCCTCGCGCACCACGCGACCGCGGTCCACCGCCAGCCCGTGCTCGCCGCGCAGCGCCAACCGCGCGTGCTCCAGCGCCAGCAGCTCCTCGTCGGACACGTACACGGTGATCTTGGTCGAGTGCTTCTGCCGCCCGGTGCCCCGCCGCTGCGTCGACGGCTCCTGGGCGGGCACGTCGGCGGCGGCGCCGGTGGTGAGGCGGAACAGCTCGGACGCGCCCGGCAGCGATGGGCGTCGGGTCACCGGGCGATCACCTCGCGCGCCAGCGCGCGGTACGCCTTCGCGCCCGCCGAGCGCGGCGCCCAGCGGGTGATCGGCTCGCCGGCGACGGTCGTCTCCGGGAACCGGACCGTGCGGTTGATCACCGTGTCGAACACGACGTCGCCGAACGCCTCGACCACGCGCGCCATCACCTCGCGGGAGTGCAGCGTGCGCGGGTCGTACATGGTGGCGAGGATCCCGGTGATCTCCAGCTTCGGGTTCAACCGCTCCCTGACCTTCTCGATGGTGTCTATCAACAGGGCGACCCCGCGCAGGCTGAAGAACTCGCACTCCAGCGGGATGAGGACGCCGTCGGCCGCCGCGAGGGCGTTGACCGTGAGCAGGCCCAGCGACGGCTGGCAGTCCACCAGCACGTAGTCGTAGTGCTCGATGACCGGGCGCAGCGTGCGGACCAGCGTGTGCTCCCGGCCCACCTCGGACACGAGCTGGATCTCCGCGGCGGACAGGTCGATGTTGCTGGGCAGCAGGTCCATGCCCTCGACCGGGGTGCGCATGATCACGTCGCCGACGCCGACGTCCCGCTCCATGATCACGTTGTAGATGGTCTGGTCGAGCTGGTGGGGGTGCACGCCCAGGCCCACCGACAGCGCGCCCTGCGGGTCGAAGTCGACCAGCAGCACCCGCCTGCCGTACTCGGTCAGGGCCGCGCCGAGGTTGATCGTGGACGTGGTCTTGCCGACCCCGCCCTTCTGGTTGCACACCGCGAGGATCTTCGCCGGGCCGTGCCGGGCGATCAGCGGTGGGTCGGCGATGTAGCGCAACGGGCGGCCGGTCGGCCCGATGTCGCCCGCGACCTGCTCGGTCGCGTCTTCGTCCGCGGGTGCGGCGTGCGGGGCGAGGCTCAGCTCGACCGAGGCGCGCGGCACACCGGACGGTGGCGGGGGTGGTGGGGGTGCGCCCCACGGCTGGCCCGCGTGCTCCGGTGTCGACATCGCCTTCCCGATTCCTAGTCCTCTGCCTGGGCGCAGCCTAAGCACACCGAGGTCCACCAGCAACGCGCCCCGCCGTAGCGCGGTCGATCGTTCTCGGCGCGTGTCACCGGCGAGGCTCAGCGCGCGGCGCCCGCCCGCTCACCGGCGGTGCTCCGCTCGGCCGCGCGGAGCACGACGTCGAGCAGACCGGGGAACAGCTCGTCCAGGTCGTCACGCCGCAGCGACACCCACCGCTGGTTGCCGCGGGCCCTGGTGCGGGTGATGCCCGCCTCCCGCAGCACGCGCAGGTGCTGGGACAACGTGGACTTGGCGACCTCCACCATCAGCGCACCGCACAGCCGCTCGCCGTCGGCTTCGATCTGCCGCACCACCGCCAGCCGGGTCGGGTCGCTCAACGCGTGCAGCACCGCGCCCAGCTCGATCGCCGTGCGCTCGGGCTCGTCCAGGTTCGGCACCGGGTCGGACCTCCAGCTCGTCGGGCTCGTGGGTGGGCCCCGGTCGGGCACGGTACCCGTGGGCAGCTCATGTTCCACCCGATGCGCGAGGATGAGCGGTCGCGTAGACCTCGCGCAAGGTGTTGACGGTGACCAGCGTGTAGACCTGCGTCGTCGTCACCGAGGCGTGGCCCAGCAGCTCCTGCACGACCCGCACGTCCGCGCCCCCTTCGAGCAGGTGCGTGGCGAACGAGTGCCGCAGCGTGTGCGGCGAGACTTCGGCTTCGACCCCCGCTCGTTCGGCCGCCGCCTTCAGCACGTGCCAGGCCGTCTGCCGGGACAGCCGCCCGCCGCGGGCGTTGAGGAACAGCGCGGGCGTGCCGCGCTTGACCAGGGTGGGGCGGGCGCGCACCAGGTAGGCGTCCAGCGCTTCGAGCGCCGGCCGGCCGACGGGCACGATCCGCTGCTTGCCCCCCTTGCCGTCGAGCAGCACCGTGCGCTCGGCCGCGTCGACGTCGTCCACGTCCAGCCCGACCACCTCGGAGATCCGCGCGCCAGTCGAGTACAGCAGTTCCAGCAGGGCGCGGTCGCGCAGCTGGGCGGGGGTCTCGGCGGGGCCGTCGAGCAGCTTCAGCACGGTGTCGACGGGCAGTGCCTTGGGCAGCCGGCGGGGCGGGGTCGGCGGGCGGACGGCACGGGCCGGGTCGTGCGCCGTGATGCCTTCGAGGTGCGCGAACCGGTGCAGGCCGCGCACGGCGACCAGGGTGCGCGCGGCGGAGGACGGTGCCAGGCCGGATTCACGCAGCACGGCGAGGAAGTCGCCGACCAGGGCTTCGGTGACGTCGGCCAGGTCGTCCACGCCTTTGGTCGTCAGGTGCTCGGCGTAGCGGCGCAGGTCACGGCCGTAGGAGTCGAGCGTGTTGCGCGCCGTGCCGCGTTCGACGGCCAGGTGGTCCAGGTAGGCACGCATGGCGCGCGCCGCAGGTGACGGTGGCCTGTCCTGCCCGTCCTGCCCGTCCTGGGGCTGGGCTTCGGCAGGGTCTGTGACGCTCATCGAAGCTCTCCCTGAGATTCATCGGACGCCCGTGAAGGCTGCTTGAAAAGCGCGAAGAGCCTGAAAAGCATGTCCTCGCCGGACGGGCAGATCAGCAGGATGACGGGGAAGGCGGTCATGCTGCGGGTCCGTTGTGGTCCGGGCTTCGTGTCATCCCACCGACCTCCCTCCGGGCTACCACACGCGTCAAGGGGGCGACAACAGCCCACGATCAGCCAACAGTGGACTACGCCCCCTTGACCCGCGCGGTAGGGCAAAGCCAGGTCGGCGGGATGACACGAACCCCTCATGTTGGGGGAAGAGCCTGCACTGATCGCATAGTGACCTCCCGACCCACATGACCCCGCCGGCCCCCTGCTGGTCGGCTGACATGTGCTTTTCTCCCAAATGGAGGGGTTCGTGTCATCCCGCCGACCTGGCGCAGCCCTACCGCACGGGTCAAGGGGGGCGCTGTGGGTCCTTTGCCTGGTTGGTGACTGTTGTCTGCGCCCCCCTTGATGCGTGTGGTAGCCCTTGTGGAGGTCGGTGGGATGGCACGTACCCCGGACCACGACGGACCCGCAGCCTGACCACCCAACCCCGTCATCCTGCTGATCTGCCCGTCCGGCGAGGACATGCTTTTCAAGCTTTTGAACGTCGGTAGACGCATGGGTCCGAGCGCAGGTCCACCAACGGGTCCGGCGCCATCGGGCGCCATCGGCACGATCGGGCGCGATCAGCGGCGGCCGGCTGTTAGCGTTCCCCCCGTGTCGGAACCACACCAGGTGCGCATCGGCGACCAGCAGCGCGAAGAGGCGATCAGCGCGCTGAACGACCACTTCGCGAGCGGTCGCCTGGAGATCGGCGAGTACGAGCAGCGCGTCGCCTACGCGTCCGCGGCGCAGACCGCGCAGGAGCTGGCCTCGCTGTTCCACGACCTGCCGCAACCGCACCCCGTGTTCCTGCCGCCCGGCTATCCGCCGACCGCCACCTACCCACCGCCCGCGCCGCCGCCTCCCGGTTACGCCCCCACGCCCGGCCACGGCATCCCCGGCTACCCGCCCCCGGGCTACGCGGACCCGTCCCAGGGCTACGGCACGGGGTACGGCTACCCGCCGCCCGGGTTCAACCCGAACGCGCCGTACGGCGTGGACCCGTTGACCGGGCAGCCGCTGTCGGACAAGTCGCGCATCGCGGCGGGCGTGCTCCAGCTCGCGCTGCCGTTCGGCATCGGCCGGTTCTACATCGGCGATACCGCGATCGGCATCGCACAGCTGCTGACCTGCGGCGGGTGCGGCATCTGGTCGTTGATCGACGGGATCATCCTGCTGGTCAACGGCGGCACGGACAGCCAGGGCCGCAAGCTACGCGACTAGGTTCCGCGCGACCATCCACGTCACGGCCAGCACCACCACGGGCACGCCGACCTTCCGCGACACCGGGGGCGTCGGCCGTCCCCGCCTGGCCGCCCGGAACCACCGCGTCCACAGCCAGACCAGCAGCGGCAGCCCGACCAGCAGCATCACGGCGTTGAAGTGCCACGCTCCGGTGAGGTCGCCGTGCAGGAGGGCGTGCACCATCCGCGTCGACCCGCACGCCGGGCACTGGATGCCGGTCAACGCGTAGAGCGGGCACGGCGGCAACAGCGACCCGGGCTGGTTGGGGTCCACGAACAGCAACACCCCGCACCCGCCCACCGCCGCCGCGGCCACCGCCAACGGACCTCTCACACCCACGACCCCATCATCCGCCGACCTCTCACGCAGTGCCGACCGCCCCCGAACGCAGAACTCACCGTTCCTGAACGTAGGACACACCCGACCCGAACGTTCGACACGCACGTTCTGAACGTAGGACTCTCGCGTGAGTCCTACGTTCAGGTCGCGCGTGTCGAACGCTCAGAGCGCGCGTGTCGAACGCTCAGAGCGCGCGTGTCGAACGCTCAGAGCGCGCGTGTCGAACGCTCAGGGCAGGTCGGGGCAGGTCAGGACTGGCGGGCCGCGAAGCGGGTCGGGCGGTCGGTGAACGGGGCGTCGGAGGGGCGCCCCGTTCCGCCGCCGGTGACCACGGCGTGCGCGGCGAGCAGGCCGGACACGGCGGGACCGTTGACGATCTCCCCGGCCATCACCATGTCCACCGCCTCGGCCAACGGGAAGCGCTTCGCCTCCAGGTCGGCCTCCTCCTCGCCCTGCACGTCGCGATCCACCTCGGTGAGCCCGCGTGCCAGGAACACCCGCACCACCTCGTCGGTGAACCCCGGTGACACGGCGACGTCCACCAACGTCACCCAGTCCGACGCCGCCAGCCCGACCTCTTCGGCCAGTTCCCGCCGTGCGGCGGCCAGCGGCGTCTCGTCACCCGAGTCCAACAGCCCGGCGGGCAGCTCCCAGAGCCGCCTGCCGAGCGGGTGCCGGTACTGGTCGATGAGGACCACCGCACCGGCATCGTCCAAGGCCACCACCGCCACCGCGCCGAGGTGTTCCACCACCTCGCGCGATGCCGTACCGCCACCAGGCATGGCGACCTCGTCCACCCGCAACGCGACGACGCGCCCGACGTGCACGTCCCGCGACGAAACAGTTCCGAACTCGTGCCGAGGAGTCACTGCGCGGCCCCCGCGGGCTCGGGCAGCGGCAGCCGGTCGGCCAGCCGGTAGTCCAACGCCGCCTTCACGAACGCCGCGAACAGCGGGTGCGGGCGGGTCGGACGGGACTTCAGCTCCGGGTGCGCCTGCGTGGCCACGAAGAACGGGTGCACGTCGGCCGGCAGCTCGACGAACTCCACCAGCCGCCCGTCCGGCGACGTCCCGGAGAACACCAACCCGGCCGACGCCAGCCGCTCCCGGAACGCGTTGTTGACCTCGTACCGGTGCCGGTGCCGCTCGGAGACCTCCAGCGACCCGTACGCCGACGCCACCTGCGACCCCGGCAGCAACGACGCGGGGTACGCGCCGAGCCGCATCGTGCCGCCCATGTCCCGCTGCCCGGAGACGACGTCCTCCTGGTCGGCCATGGTGCTGATCACCGGCGACCCGGTGTCCTCGAACTCCGAGGAGTTCGCGTCGGCGATGCCCGCCAGGTTCCGCGCCGCCTCGATGACCAGGCACTGCAACCCCAGGCACAGGCCCAGCAGCGGGATGCCGCGGGTCCGCGCGTAGGTGATCGCGCCGATCTTGCCCTCGATGCCGCGCACCCCGAACCCGCCGGGGATGAGGATCGCGTCGAGCCCGCCCAGGGCGTGCGCCGCGCCGGACGGCGTCTGGCACTCGTCGGACGGCACCCACACGATCTCGACCTTGGTGCGGTGCGCGAACCCGCCCGCGCGCAGCGCCTCGGTCACCGACAGGTACGCGTCGGGCAGGTCGACGTACTTGCCGACCAACCCGATGCGGACCTTCTCGGACGGGTTGTGCACGCGGTCGAGCAGGTCGCCCCACACGGTCCAGTCGACGTCGCGGAACGGCAGGTCCAGCCGCCGCACCACGTACGCGTCCAGGCCCTCGCCGTGCAGCACCTTGGGGATGTCGTAGATGGACCGCGCGTCCACCGCCGCCACCACGGCCTCGGTGTCCACGTCGCACATCAGGCCGATCTTGCGCTTCAACGCGTCCGGGATCTCCCGGTCGGCCCGGCACACGATGGCGTCGGGCTGGATGCCGATGTTGCGCAGCGCGGCCACGGAGTGCTGCGTCGGCTTGGTCTTCAGCTCACCGGACGGCGCGAGGTAGGGCACCAGCGACACGTGCAGGAAGAACACGTTGTCCCGGCCCACGTCGTGGCGCACCTGCCGGCACGCCTCCAGGAACGGCAGCGACTCGATGTCGCCGACCGTGCCGCCGACCTCGGTGATGACCACGTCGGGGATCGCGCCGTCGGGGCCCGGCTCGGCCATGGCCCGGATGCGCCGCTTGATCTCGTCGGTGATGTGCGGGATCACCTGGACGGTGTCGCCCAGGTACTCGCCGCGCCGCTCCTTGGCGATGACCTCGGAGTACACCTGCCCGGTGGTGACGTTCGCGTCGCCGGACAGGTCACGGGCCAGGAACCGCTCGTAGTGGCCGATGTCGAGGTCGGTCTCCGCGCCGTCGTCGGTGACGAACACCTCGCCGTGCTGGAACGGGTTCATCGTGCCCGGGTCGACGTTGAGGTAGGGGTCGAGCTTCTGCATGGTCACGCGGAGACCGCGAGAGGTGAGCAGCTGACCGAGGCTGGACGCGGTCAACCCCTTGCCGAGGGACGACGCCACACCCCCGGTGACGAAAACGTGCTTGGTCGTACGTGCCTGCTGCACCAAGGAGGCTCCCCGTGGTCTGGATGTCCGCTAGGGGCCGGCTGCGGTGGTTCCGCACAGCTCAGCGCCCTGTCCACGGGCCCTAACGCTAACACGCCGCCGGTCACCCAGCGCGCCGGCGGGCACCCGAGCGTGTCACTCGGATGGCCTACGACTGTTCGAACAGGCGACCAGGGGCACGCCGACCGGCCGGGAAACGCCCGGTTGCCGGCGGGGAAACCCGGCTTCCCGGCACGTGGACCACACCTCCCGCTGCGCGGACCCCCGCTCAGCCGGACGCACCCGGCGCGGGACCCTCGGCGTTGCCCGCCACCCCGTACCGGCCGGCCTTGCCCTCCAGCTGCTCGCGCAGCGCGAGCACCACCACCACCCGCCCGGCCGCCGTGCCCGCGTGGTCCACGGTGGACAGCACGGACGTGGCCGCCGTGTCGGCCCGCACCACGCCCACCGGGCCGGTGCCGTCGGCCGACCCGTCGCCGCCCGCCAGCACCGCGCCCGCGCCGGACCGGTCGAGCTGGGCGGCGAACCGCGCGACCACGGCCGCCCGGTCGGCCGCCGCGTCGCCCTTGAGCGCGCCGCCGGTCAGCACCACCGCGAGCTGGGCGGGCTGCAACCCCGGCCCGGCCTTGACGAAACCGGCGCTGGACAGCCCGCCCAGCGCCGACGCCAGCTCGTCGGGCGTGGCCCGCGGCTGGTTGGTGTCCTTGTCGAGCAGCAGCACCGCGCCGAACAGGCCGCCCGCCCGGGTGCCCGGGTCCGCGCCGGTGGGCAGCCGGGTGCCCGCGGGCTGGAGCCGGGCGACCAGGTCGAGCAGCTGGTCGGCCTTGTCCGGGTCGGTGAACGACTCGGTGAGCTGCAGCTCCCCGGTCACGGTCGCGCCCGCCGAGCGCAGCAGCGCGGTCACCGCGTCCCGGTCGTCGGGCACGGCGTCGGCGGTGGTGACCAGCACGACGGTCCGGTCCGCGAGCTGCCCCTCCACGGCCAGCGGGCCGACGGTGCCCGCGAACCGGTCCGCGTCGGCGAGCCGGGCGTCCAGGCCGTTGCGCTCGGCCTGCAACGCGGCGACCTGCCGGCCCAGCGCGCCGTTGTCGTCGTTGAGGCCGGACAGCAGCCTGCCGCTGATCGCGGTCGAGCCCAGCACCACCCCGACGGCCAGCGCCAGGAACACCGCGGTGATGGAGACGATGTGGTAGCGCAGCGAGATCACCCGAACAACCCCCTGAACCAGTCGACGACGGATCGGAACGCGTCGGCCGCCAGGTCGACGTAGGCCTGGCCGACGCCGGACACCGCGACCGCGGCCGCCATCGCCACCACGGCGGCCAGCACCAGCAGGACCACCAGCCCCGGCGACACCCGGCCGCGGTGCAGGGTCGCCACGGCGTGGGAGTCCACCAGCTTGTCGCCGAGCTTGAGCCGGGTGAGGAACGTCGACGGGGTGGACCCGGCGTTGCCCCGGTCCAGGAACTCCCGCAGGCCCGCCTGCAGCCCCACGGTCACCACCAGCGTCGCGCCGTGCGCCTCGGCCAGCAGCAGCGCCAGGTCCTCGGCGTTGCCGGTCGCGGGGAACGTCACCGCGCCGATGCCGAGGTCCTGGATGCGTTCCAGGCCGGGCGCGTGGCCGTCGACCTGCGCGGGCACCACGACCTCCGAGCCCGACCGCAACGTCTCGGTGCCGATCCCGTCCGGGTCTCCGACGATCACGTCCGGGGCGTACCCGGCGTCGTGCAGGGTGTCCGCGCCCGCGTCCACGCCGATCAGCACGGGCCGGTGCTCGCGGATGTACTTGCGCAGCGCCCGCAGCTCCTCGGCGTGCCGGGGACCGCCCGCGACGACCAGCACCTGCCGGTCGCGGATCGGCACGAGCAGCTCGGGCACGCCGACGCCGTCCAGCAGCAGCGCCCGCTCCCGGCGCAGGAACTCGATGGTGTTCGCGGAGAACGCCTCCAGCTGCGCCGCCATGCCGGCCTTGGCCTCGATCATCGCGTCGGCGATCGACTCGGCGTTCTGCTCGACGCCGCGCGCGACCTCCTTGCCGCCGACGAACACCGCGCCGTCGTGCAGCCGCAGCTTCGTGCCGTCCTTGAGCTCGCGCAGCACCGCCGTGCCGACGCCGTCGATCAGCGGGACCCCCGCCTCGATCAGCACCTCCGGCCCGAGGTTGGGGAAGCGGCCGGAGATGGACGGCGAGGCGTTGACCACGCCCGCGACCCCGGCGTGCACCAGCGCCTCGGCGGTGCGGCGGTCGATGTCGACGTGGTCGAGGACCGCGACGTCACCTGGAGCCAGCCGGCGCAGCAGGTCGCCCGAGCGGCGGTCGACGCGCGCCACACCGGTGACGCCTGGCAGTTCCCGGTGCGAGCGGCCGAGCAACCCGGAGAGCTTCATGAACCGATGGTGACTCACGTCGCACGCGCTCGGCGGCCAACACGCCGAGCCGATCCGGGCTGGTCAGTGACACCACTAATCCACAGTGGACGGATTACCCCCGGTCGGGTGACGTCGTTCGTCGACCGGGCGCGGCATGCCGGGCAGCTCCACCACGGGCGGCAGCTCGGCGACCGGCGGCACGTCCAGCTCGCCCACCGGGATGGCGATGCCGAACGGCGGCGTGTCGTCGTCGTCCACCTGGTACACCGACAGGCCGGTGGGCCGCGGCACGCGCGCCGGCCAGTCGTGCGCCACCGCCGCGCCCACGAGCAGCGCCAACGCCGCGGCGCCCACCAGCCACGTGCCCGCGCCGACGAACTCCTCGGTGCTGAGCGTGGCCGTCGTCGTGCCGTTGCCGAACAGCGTCCGCAACGTCTCCAGCGCCGTCCACAGCGTGCCCACGACCACCCCGAACGCCGCCAGCACGGCGAACCGGCCGATCGCCGCGACCAGCGCCGAGCGCAGCTGCACCACCGCGCCGACACCTGCCACGACGGCGGCGAGCACCAGGCCGTACCCGTAGACGGGGTAGTCGAACCCGCCCCCGCCCGGGCCTGCCACCGGCGGGTCCTGCACGTACTCCCACCCGGTGAGCGCGACCAGCCGGCGCATCCCGGGCTGCGGCACGCCGCCGCCCACCGAGGGGCGCAGGGCCGTCTCGACCCCGTAGAGCGGGAACAACGAGCCGAGCACCACCAGGAGCGCCCCCGCGCCGATGGTGAGGACGGCGATCGCGCGCCGGGTCATGTGGGCTCCCCCTCCGTGCTCGCCGACCGGCCGGCACCTACCAGCAAAGCCGTGCCGGGTCCCGCCGCCATCGGCCGACCGGGTGCGGTTGCCGGCCGCGCTGCCCTCAGGCGTCGGGGGGCCGCCGGTCGTGCTCCGACTCGGGGAGCCGCGCGACCTCGACCTCCGGCACCGGGAACCCGAACGGCGGCGTGGCCGTGTCGTCGTCGGTCCCGTCCGCGTCCACCCGGTACACCACCGGCCCTTCGGGGCGCGGCCGCGACCGCCGCCCGTGCAGCAGCACCACGCCCACCACCGCGACCACCACCGACGCGCCCAGCAGCACGATGCCCTCGCCGACCCGCGCGCCGAAGCCGCCGGACCCGTTCCGCGCCGCGTTGCCGACCGTGGACGCGACGGTCGCCGCCGCCCCCCACACCCCTCCGGCGAGCAAACCCGTGCCGCCGATCGCCAGGTAGCGGGAGGCCAGGCGTTGCGACTCCGGCAGGGCCACCAGGGCCGCCGCGACACCCAGCAGCAGTGCCGCCACGACGATCGGCACCCCGAACTGGGGGCTCCGCAGATCACCGAAGTCCAGGCCGTCCGGCACGTCGGAGAAGACGTACTCCCACGAGGTCGAGGTGATCAGCGGCAGCGAGCCCGGCGAGTCGCCGCCCTGCGAGAACAACGGCAGGAACGTGCCGACCACGGCCGCGACGGCGGCCACCACGAGCAGGGCCGCGCCGAGCAGCCGTCTGCTCACTTCTTCTTCGCCTTGCGCCGCACCACGGGCACGCTCTCCTTGTCGGCCTTCGCCGCCGCCAGCAGCTCCTCGGCGTGCGCGCGGCCGGTGTCGGTGGAGTCCATGCCCGCGAGCATCCGGGCCAGCTCGACCACGCGCTGCGACTCGTCCAGCCGCCGCACGCCGCTGCGGGTCAGCACGCCGTCCGCGGTCTTGTCCACCACCAGGTGCCGGTCGGCGAACGCGGCGACCTGCGGCAGGTGCGTGACCACGATGACCTGGTGGCTGCGCGCCAGCCGGGCCAGCCTGCGGCCGACCTCGACCGCCGCCCGGCCGCCGACGCCCGCGTCGACCTCGTCGAACACCAGCGTGGGCACCGGGTCGGAGTGCGACAGCACGACCTCCAGCGCCAGCATCACCCGCGACAGCTCACCGCCGGACGCGCCCTTGTGCACCGGCAGCGCGGGCGCGCCGGGGTGCGCGATCAGGCGCAGCTCCACGTCGTCCACACCGCTCGCGCCGGCGTGCAGCAGCTGCCCGCCGACCTTCAACGCCTGCGCGTCGCCCTGCTCGGCCACCCGCGGCCGGACCGCGACCTCCACCGTGGCGTGCGGCATGGCCAGGCCGGTCAGCTCGTCCGACACCGCCCGCCCCAGCTCCTCGGCCGCCGCGACCCGCTCGGCCGTCACCCGCTGCGCGTACGTGGCCAGCTCGACGGCCAGCTCGTCGCGCCGCGCGGCCAGCGCCGCCAGCGCCTCGTCGGAGGTGTCGAGCCCGGACAGCCGCGACGACGCGTCCTGCGCCCACGCGATCACGCCGTCCACGTCGGCGGCGTACTTGCGGGTCAACGACTTCAGCTCGGCCTGGCGGGCCAGCACCTGCTCCAGCCGGGCCGGGTCCGCGTCCAGGTGCTCCAGGTAGGACGCGATCTCGGCGCCCACGTCGGCCAGCAGCGTCTCCGCCTCCACCAGCCGGGGCTCCAGGTCGCGCAGCTTCGGGTCGTCCGACGCCGTCAGCCGCCGCCGCGCCTCGCCGATCAACCCCAGCGCGCCGGGCACGTCCGGGTCGCCGTCCGGCGAACCCGACACCGCGTACTGCGCGCCGGACGCGGCCTCGCGCAACTGGTCGGCGTCGGCGAGCCGGCGCGCCTCGGCGACCAGCTCCTCGTCCTCGCCGGGCTTCGGGTCGACCGCGGTGATCTCGGCCAGGCCGTGCCGCAGCATCTCGGCCTCGCGCGCCAGCTCGTGCGACCGCGCGGTGCGCTCGGCCAGCTCGGTCGCCACCCGCAGCCACTCGTCGCGGACCTTGCGGTAGGACCGCAGCGGCTCGGCGACCTCGTCACCGGCGAACCGGTCGAGCACCGCCCGCTGCTCGGCGGGCCGCAGCAGCCGCAGCTGGTCGTTCTGGCCGTGCACCGCGAGCAGCTGCTCGGCCAGCTCGGCCAGCACGCCGACCGGCACGGACCGGCCGCCCAGGTGGGCCCGGGACCGCCCGTCCGCGCCGACGGTGCGGATCGCGATCACGCTGCCGTCGTCGTCGGGCTCGCCGCCGACCTCCTCGGCGACCTTCGCCGCCGGGCTGCCCGCGGGCGCCTGGAACCGCCCCTCGACCACCGCCTTGTCCGCGCCGTTGCGCACGCGGGACGCCTCGGCCCGGCCACCGCCCAACAGGTGGAGACCGGTGACGACCATGGTCTTGCCCGCACCGGTCTCACCCGTCACCACGGTGAAACCGGCGTCGAGCTCAAGGGTGGCCTCGTCGATCACACCGAGGCCCTGGATGCGCATCTCGGCCAGCACGCAGGGAACACTACTGGGCGACGCAGACAAAGCGTGTGCTCGGGGGAGGGTGTTCCCCTGTTGATCTACACCTCAGCCCGCCGACGGACCGCGCCACCCCTGCACCGGCAGCTCGAACTTCTCCACCAGCCGGTCGGTGAACGGACCGGGCCGCAACCGGACCAGCCGCAACGGCGTGCTGCCGCCGACGACCTCGACCCGCGCGCCCGGCGGCAGGTTCACCGTGCGGCGGCCGTCCGCGCACAGCACCGCCGGGTGCCCCTCCGGGTCGACCTCCAGCGCCACCACGGACGCCGGCGACACGACCAGCGGCCGGGCGAACAGGGCGTGCGCGTTGCTCGGCACCACCAGCAGCGCCTGCACGTCCGGCCACACCACCGGCCCGCCCGCGGAGAACGCGTACGCCGTCGACCCCGTCGGGGTGGCCACCAGCACGCCGTCGCAGCCGAACGCCGACACCGGCCGCCCGTCCACCTCCACCACGACGTCCAGGATCCGCTCCCGGGTGCTCTTCTCCACGCTGGCCTCGTTGAGCGCCCACGTGCCTTCCAGCACCTCGCCGTCGACCGACGCGGTGACGTCGAGCGTCATCCGCTCCTCGACCTCGTAGTCCCGGTCGATGACGTGCGCGATCGCCTCGTACAGCGCGTCGGAGTCGGCCTCGGCCAGGAACCCGACCCGGCCCAGGTTCACCCCGAGCACCGGCACGCCCGCCGACCGCGCCAGCTCCGCCGCGCGCAGCAGCGTGCCGTCACCGCCCAGCACGAACACCAGCTCGGTGCCCTCGGCGGCCTTCTCGTCGGCGATCACGACCTGCGTGAAGCAGGACGGGTCCAGGTCGGGCGCCTCGTCCTCCAGCACCCGCAGCTTCACCCCGCCCGCCGCGAACCGCGCCGCGACCTCCTGCGCCACCAGCACGTTGCTGCGCCGTCCGGTGTGGACGACCAGCAGGATCTCCCTCGTCACTGCGGTCCTTCCGCTACGGCGGCGCGCACGAGCGCGGTGGCGTCGGCGACGTCGAGGGGCTCGCCCCGGCGCAACCAGACGAAGAACTCGACGTTGCCCGACGGGCCCGGCAGCGGGCTCGCGGTGACGCCGTGCAGGCGCAAACCCAGCCCGGCGGCGGACGCGACGACGTCCAGCACCGCCTCGGCCCGCAGGTCCGGGTCGCGCACCACACCGCCCGACCCGAGGCGTTCCTTCCCGACCTCGAACTGGGGTTTCACCATCGGCAGCAAGTCGCCCTCCTCGTCGAGGCACGCGGCCAGCGCGGGCAGCACCAGCCTCAACGAGATGAACGACAGGTCGGCCACGACCAGTTCAACCGGGCCGCCGATGTCCTCGGGCGTCAACGACCGCACGTTGGTCTTGTCCTTGACCACGACCCGGTCGTCGGTGCGCAACCGCCAGTCCAGCAGGCCCCGGCCGACGTCGGCCGCGACGACCTGCCGCGCCCCCGCGCGCAGCAGCACGTCGGTGAACCCGCCGGTGGACGCGCCCGCGTCCAGGCAGCGCCTGCCCTCGACGTCCACCCCGTCGAACGCCTCCAGCGCGCCGACGAGCTTGTGCGCGCCCCGCGAGGCGTAGTTCGGGTCGTCGGTGTCGCGGACCACCAGCGCGGTGTCCAGCTCGACGGCGGTGGCGGGTTTCGCGGCCACGGTGCCGCGCACGGTCACCCGGCCCTCGGCGACGAGTTGGCTCGCGTGCTCCCGTGACCTGGCCAGCCCGCGGCGGACCAGTTCGGCGTCCAGCCGAGCCCTGCGAGGCACCGGTCAGACCTTGTCGATGGTGGAGAGCGCGGCCGTCAACGCCGTGTGGGCGTCGTCGAACCGGGCCACGTGCTCGACCACGTCCACCCCGTCCAGTCCGTCGAGACCGGCCAGGGCGTCGTCGATCCCGGCCACGGGATCACGCGGCGGGCCGGGGAGGGGAACCTCGAAGCTCACAGGATTCAAGGTAGCCGATGCAGCACGGACAAGTCGGCGGCGATGTAGGTCGGGCGGCGGTCGTCGGGCAACGCGTCCGCCTCCGCCTCCGTCGACACGCCGGTGAGCACCAGCAGCGAGTCCATGCCCGCGTTGACCGCGCCCGCGATGTCGGTGTCCAGCCGGTCGCCCACGACCAGCGGCCGTTGCGCGCCCGCCGACTTCGCCGCCTGCTCCAGCAGCGGCGTGGCCGGCTTGCCCGCGACCAGCGGCTCCGCGCCGGTCGCCGTCCGCAGCGCCGCGACCAGCGAGCCGTTGCCGGGCAGCAGGCCGCGTTCGGTGGGCAGGGTGGCGTCGACGTTGCAGGCGATCCAGTGCGCGCCGCCCTGGCGGATCGCGACGCACGCCTCGGCCAGCTCGCGCCAGCCCAGCTCCTGCGAGAGGCCCTGGACGACCGCTCGGGCGTCCTCGGCGCGGTCGGTCGGCCGGTACCCGCGCAGCCGGACCTGCTCGGCCAGCGCGTCCGTGCCGAGGACCAGCACGTGCGCGCCCTGCGGCACCAGGTCCAGCAGCATCTGCGCCCCCGCCTGGGCGCTCGTGCTGACCTCGTCCAGCGCGGCGTGGAAGCCCAGCTCGGTCAGGTGTTCGGCCACGGCCTCCGGCGACCGGGACGCGTTGTTGGTGACGAACCGGATGCCGGTGCCGTGCTCGCGGGCGGCGGCGACCGCCTCGACCGCGCCCGGCACGGCTTCCTGCCCCCGGTAGACCGTGCCGTCGAGGTCCAGCAGCAGGGCGTCGTAACGGTCCAGCAGCACAGGCTTCTCCGTTCGGGAGTCTTCCGGTCTTCGAACAGTCTGAAGGCTCGGCACCGGGTGGTGCCGAGCCTTCAGGTGTGACTTCGGTGTCTCAGTCCTGCGGGCTGAGGTCGAACGCGCGCTCGGCGGCGTCGGTCTCGTTGTCGTCGTCGGCCTGGGCGGCGTTGAGGAACCACTTCACGGCTTCCTCGGTGCGGCCGGCGGCTTCCAGGTTGTCGGCGTAGGCGTAGAACAGTCGGGCGCTCCACGGGTCGCGCCGCTTCTCGTCCAAGTCGTCGCCCTGCAACGCCACCACGGCCGCGTCCAGCTGCCCCATGTCCCGCCGGGCGCCCGCCGCGACGATCCGCAGCTCCACCGCCTCGTCCGGGGACAGCAGCGACACCTGCGCCTCGCGCGCCAGCTCGATGGCCCGATCGGGACGCCCCAGCGCCCGCTCGCAGTCGGCCATCACCGCGACGTGCCCGGTACCGTGCGACATGCGCCGCGCGGCCCGCAGCTCGGACAGCGCCTCGGCCCATTCGCCGGCGTGGTAGGCGGCCAGCCCGGCGGCCTCCCGGACCACCGCGACCCGCGCCGCCTTCGACCGCGCGTACCGGGCGTGCTCCAGCGCCAGCTCCGGCTCGCTGTCGATCAGCATGCCCGCCGCCGCCAGGTGCCGTCCCACGATCTCGGCCAGGCCCTTGGGCAGCCCGCGCAGCTCCTGCTTCACCTCGGGGTCGAGGATGGAGATGTCGGCGTCCTCGGGCAGCTCGGGCGTGCGGGCCCGGACGAACGCCCGCTCGTCGGCCTCACCCTCGACGGCCGCGACCGCCTCACCGGCGTCCGCGTCCTCGACCGGTTCCCCGGCCTCGTCCGCCACCGCCTCGGCGTCCTCGTCGTCGGCCGGCTCGGCTTCGCCTTCGGCCTCCGCGCCCACCGGCACGACCTCGACCTCTAGCACCACCTCGACGGCTTCGACCGTGTCGACCTCGGCCGCAGCGCCCTCGGCGACGGCGTCCTCGGCGACCTGCTGGTCCTCGGGCTGGGAAACCCGCTCCTGGAACCGCGCGGCCCGCTCACGGCTGCGCTCGTCCCGCCGGTCGTTGGTCGGCTTGTCGTGCGCCTGCTTGGGATGGCCGGCCTTGTCGTGCCGCGCCTTGTCATGGCCGGGCTTGTCGTACCGGGGCCGGTCGTCGCGCCGCTGGTACCCGCCACGGTCACCGCTGGGCCGACCGCCGCCGGACCGGTCGTCCCGACGCGGGTAACTCGGCCGATCGCCACCGGACCGATCGCTGCCGGCCCGCTCGTCCCGACGCTGGTAACCACCACGGTCGCCACTGGGCCGGTCGTCCCGACGGGGGTAGCTCGGGCGATCGCTGCCCGAGCGGTCGTCGCGGCGCGGATAGCTCGGACGGTCACTGCTCGAGCGGTCGTCGCGACGGGGGTAGCTCGGACGGTCACTGCTCGAACGGTCATCACGCCGCTGGTAACCACCGCGGTCACCGCTGGGCCGATCGTCCCGACGCGGGTAGTTCGGGCGATCGCTGCCGGAACGGTCGTCCCGCCGCTGGTAGCCGCCGCGGTCGCCACTCGGCCGGTCGTCCCGCCGCTGGTAACCACCGCGATCGCCACTGGGCCGGTCGTCCCGACGGGGGTAGCTGGGCCTGTCACTGCCACCGCGGTCATCACGCCGCTGGTAGCCGCCACTGGGCCGGTCGCTGCTCGAACGGTCGTCGCGACGCGGGTAGCTCGGGCGGTCACCGCCGGAACGGTCGTCGCGACGCTGGTAACCACCGCGGTCACCGCCCCGGTCGTCCCGACGCGGGTAGCCGCCGCGGTCGCCACTGGGCCGGTCGTCGCGACGCGGGTAGCTGGGGCGCTCGCCCCGGTCCGACCCGCGATCGGAACCGCGGTCGTCCCGCCGGTCGTAACGGGGACGCTCACCGCGGCTGTCATCACGCCTGTTGTCGTCGCGCCGGAACCCGCCCCGGTCACCGGTGCGGTCGTCGCGACGAGGTGCGCCACCGCGGTCATCGCGGCGCGGGTAGCTGGGTCGGTCACCGGAATCCCGGCGGAAGCCGCCACCCCGGTTGTCATCCCGTCGTGGAGCAGCGCCGCGGTCGTCACGGGGCTTGTCGTAGCGAGGACGCTCGCCTCGGTTGTCGTCACGCCGGTCGGCGCCACGAGGCTTGTCGTAGCTCGGCCGGTCGTCCCGGCGCGGATAGCCGCCGCTCGACCGCTCACCCGTGCCACGGGTATCGCGGCCACCACCACTGCTCGGCTTGCGGCTTCCCTGGGCACGGCCACCGTCGTCGGATCGGCGCGGTCGGTCTCCCTGGCCACGCTGACGGTCGCCGGGTCGATCCCCGAACCTGGACACTAACTTCCTCCTACTGTGGACACGCCGAAAGGGCTTGCGGTTTGGAGCACAAATCAATGTGCCCCCACCACAAGCCCTTTCAGGGAAGAATGTTCGGCGGCGTCCTACTCTCCCACACCCTCACGAGTGCAGTACCATCGGCGCTGGAAGGCTTAACTACCGGGTTCGGAATGGGACCGGGTGTT
>JBFBCZ010000059.1:0-36610 GCA_040689555.1 Actinosynnema sp. NPDC051121
TTGACGAGCCAGCCCATCCGGTCGCCGACACCGCCGGAGGCGAAGTGCACCGTGCGGGTGGCCACGGCGTCGGATTCGACCGGGGCGTCGGCGCCAGGGACATCACGGCCGGGGCCTGGGTGATCTCGTAGTAGTCGGCGTCGGCGTCACTGCGCACCGGCGACAGCACCGGGGGGATCGGGAGCGGACGGGTGAAGGCGGGTGGCAGCCGCAGCCGCCCACGCAGGAGGTTGCCGGTCGAGGTGAAGCCACCGGCGCCCAGGGCGAACGGGATTCCGACGCCCAGGCCGATGCCCGTCACGAGTCCGGCGCCGAGGAAGGCCCGGCGACTGAGGCCGCTCATCCGCGCACCCACGCCGACCGGTCGAGGTCCCTGCGTCTTCCGCGGCGGAGCCGCTCGTCGACTCCGGCGCGGTGCACCTGCCGCTGTGGCGGCCGGAGTCGACGAGCGACCCGAGCTGCGCCGGGCTTGCGACCGTCGGCCGCGAGCCCGGACGCGGATCAGCTCATCTCGAACGCCCAGTCCGGCCACGAGCCGTCGTCGGCCCAGCAGGTCGTCTGCTTGACCAGCCTGTGGATGCCGTCGCCCTCGCCGTCGCGTTGCGGCTCGAGGCACCTCTGGCTGCGCAGGTTCTCGATCTTCGCCTCACCCTGGCCGTCCGGGGTGCCGGGGCTGTGGTCGACGAAGCCGAACCACTGCTGGAGGTTGTTGGCCTCGGCGTTGCACGTGGCGAGGCGCATCGGCACGTTGTCGTCGGTGCTGCCGTTCTCCGGCTCCAGGCACAGGCCGGTCGCCCGGTCCTGGATGCTGTAGGTCGGGGTGGTGCCGACCGAGCCCACCTTCTTGACGATCCACGTGTTCGCCGTCCACAGCGAGCACGGCCGGAGCTCGATGCGACCGGCGCTCGAGTTCTGCACCGGCTGCATGCACGTCTTGTACACGGCGACGCTGCCGATCTGCGGCATGAACGGCGACGCGATGTCGTGGCCACCCAGCGGCCGGATCGCGACGGCGTCCCACACGACGTCGGTCGGCGCCTCCGGGCCGTCCATCAGGTTCGTGAGCGACACCTTCGGCTTGCCGTAGAACGGGAACTCGCCCAGCACGACCCACCGGTCGTAGGCCCCGAGCTGGTCGAGCTTCTTCTTCACGGGCCCGTTCGACGTGTAGACCGTGTAGTTGGCGAAGGCGACCTGGGTCGTCTTCGGATCGAGGTGTGCCGGCAGGTGCACCATCACCTGACCGAGGCCGTCGACGACGTTGTCGAACTCCCACGTGCCCGTGATCTGGAGCTTGCGCCCCACGTCGCTGTTCACGGTGTTGTGCCCGGACCAGAAGTGGCCGCCGAAGCCGCCGCTGATCTGGTGCAGGTCGATCTGCCCGGTCGAACGCCCGCTGTCGTCCTTGCCGAACGTGAGGCCGAACGAGCCGGAGTTGCCCCGGATGTCGACCTTGCACGACGGGGTGCGGATCGGCGCCTCGTTGTCCGGGCGGTCGTCGATCACCAGCATCGTGTTGTCGACACCCGAGTTGGTGCACATCGGCGGGTACGACGTGCCGTCGGCCTGCTCGTCGCCGTAGGCCGGGTACGGGAAGCGCTCGAACTCCAGACCGCACGTCGCGTTGCAGTCCGGTTTCCACGTGGCGGGGTGGTGCACCCAGCACTTGAGGTCGTACAGACCAGCCGAGTCGGTGTGGCCGCACGGCCCGACGGGCTCACCCTTCACCTCCGGGGCGTTCGGCGGGAACTGGCCGCCGGTGTAGCACTGCTCGGCGGCGACGCAGAACAGCTCGTGGGTCGGCCACGCGTGGGCGCGGTTGTAGGTCGCCGAACCCGGGGTCGTCTCGGAGTCGGTGGTGCCGTTCCAGCTCGCCGCGCGGAAGAACGGAACCGACTGACCGGGTGCCTCGTAGCCCGACGGCGGGTTCGCGGCGAAGCCGAGCACCTTCTCGGGGTACGGCCAGGCCTGCGGGTGCGCGAAGTCGTGCGGGTCCTTGCCGAACGGCGCGCGGCCCGCCTGGTAGCGCGGGTTGATCGGGTTGTTCAGCCAGCCGAGGCCGTACGCGCCGTTCGACCCGGCCTCGCCCTGCTCGTGGTAGCCGGAGTTGTAGGCCCACACCGCGTAGAACCAGTTCTCGATGCGCAAGGGGTCGTTGTTGTTCAACGTCATGCCCTTGGCCTGCATCTGGTTCCACTTGCCGATCAAGAGCTGGAGTCCCGCGGCGACGTTCGCCGCGTAGTCCGTGCCGATCGCCACCTGCTGCTCGTGGGTCTTCAGGACCTCCCCCGGCTTGGCGTGGCCGGGAAGGCGCATGCCGTCGGTCATCTGCGAGACGCCGTAACCGCAGTCCGCCTTGTCCCACTTGATGTTCCAGTCGGATGGATCGGCGACATTGAGGCCGTAATAGTTGCCGATCAACGGGTTGCCGTACTCACCGGGCAGGGTGTAGCGGTCGGCTTCCCACAGGTTCGACTCCTGACCGAGGATGCCGAGCAGGATCTGGATCGGCACGTGCGCGTTCGGCGCTCCGCTCAACGACGGCAGCGGGAACATGCCCTGCGGCGTGTACGAGCTGATGCCGTTGCCGTGCCAGTTCGCGGGCCTGGTGTTGTGCAGGTGGTCGCGCACGGCCATGTTCGCCGCCCACTCGACCTGACGCGGCTTGGGCTGCATCACCTCGACGCGGAAGTCGTTGCGCGGCACGGCGCACACCCGGTTCGCGTCGAGCGGGTCCTCCGACGGGACCGAATCCGCGGACGCGGCCTGAAGTGACCGTGCCGCAGCAGGTTGGGCGGCTTGAGGGGTGAGGTCGTAGCTGAGCGCCCGGCCTGTCTTGAGGCTCTTGCCCCTGATCTGCACCGGCCGCGTAACGCGCGGATCGGCGTCGGCCTTCGGGTTCACCTCGGTCACCGCGGCCTCGCCCGTGGTGGACACGACGGACGACGGGGGAACGTCGATCTTCGACACGGACTTCGGCAGCGACTCGGTCCGGTCCGCCGTGCCGGTGAGGAACACGCGACCGCCCGCGCCGCGCTGGACGCCGACGTCGCGGCCGGTGGCGAGCGTGACGGCGTCCTCGCCGGGCACCGCGCGGCGCACGCGCATCAGGTCCTTGTCGTGGTCCATGAACACCACGCCGCCGTCGGCGTCCACGGCGACGTTGAACGGCACACCGCTGGTGCCGCGCACGAGCCGGTCCTTCGTGCCGTCGGCCCTGACCTGGATCAGGCCGGCGGCGTCGGCGACCACGAACCCGTCGTCGACGGGGGTCGCGGAGGTGACCTGGGCGCTCAGCTCGGTGCGCGGGCTGACGTGCCCGTTCACCGCGTCGACCACCAGGACGCCGGTCTTGCCGAGGTCCTCGTCGCCCTCCTGCGTCAACGCCGCCGTCTCCCCCTTGCCGCAGCCGGGGTTGAAGTACGCCAGCGACGTGCGCACCGCCAGACGCGTCACCGCTCCGGAGTCGAGGTCGACGACCGCGGTGAACCCGCCTCGGTTGGCGAGCTGCTGGTTGTTGGTGAACGTGCGCGGTGCGTACACGGCGACCGCGCGCTTGCCGGACCCGGTGACGCACACGTTGCCGATCCACTGGTCGGCCTCGACGCCCGGCACGTCGAGCGTGGCGGCGGTGCGCCAGGTGTAGCCCGTGCGGGCGTCGGCCACGAGCAGGTGCAGCCCGGTGGCGTCACCGCTGGTGGTGACCATCCGGTCGCCCGACTGCTGCCAGCCGCCGCCGAGCAGCTCGGTGCGCTCGTCGGCGTGCGCGGGCGCGGCCGGCGCTATCGCGGTAAGGGCCAGCGCGCACAGCGCGGCCCTCCTCCCCCATCTTCTCGTCATGCGCGCAGGGTGGCCGCCCGGCGTTGCACCTACAGCAGCGCGGCGACCCCGGCGTCGCGCAACCGCCGCAACGCGGTCACGTCCGGCAACGAGGTCCCCGCCATCAGGCGCGGGTGGTACTCCGTCCCGTTCGGGCGCATCACCGGACCGGTCACCGCGCCCGATCCGAATGATGTGACGGCGTTGAAACGCAGCTCAGTAGGGCAACGGGGATTGGCCTTGCACACCTTGCCGTCGTGCGGGATCACCACGCCTTGCGGCAAGCGCGAAGTGACGTCACGATCGGCGCGAACCACCGATTGGCGACGATTCACCGGAACCGGACACGCCTCGCCCGTTGGCGCGTCGGATGCGACACTCCCTCGGTATCGGTCGTTCCGGTGGTGGGGAGCCTCATGGGGGTCTGGTTCAGGCTGCTCGGCGGTGTCGAGGCAGGTGTCGGGGACCAGGTGATCGACCTGGGACCCGCACGCCAGCGGTGCGTGCTGGCGGTGTTGCTGTTCCGGACCGGGCAGCCGGTGCCGCTGGACCGGATGGCCGAGCGGGTCTGGGGCGCCGCCGCGCCCGCCGGGGCGCCGGGGACGTTGCGCAGCTACCTGTCGAAGCTGCGGACCGCGTTGCCGGGAGGCGACGGGTTCGCCATCCGGCGGGGGGCCGCCGGGTACGTGCTCGACGTGGACGCCGACCAGGTCGACCTGGGCAGGTTCCGCCGGCTGGTCCGCGAGGCGAGGGAGGCGGACGACAAGTCGGCCGCCGAGCTCTACCGGCTGGCGTTCGGGTTGTGGAAGGGCGACCCGTTCGCCGGGGTGGAGACGCCGTGGCTGCTCGACGCCAGGGAGGCGCTGCTCGCGGAGCGGCGCGCGGCCGTCCTGGACCACCACGACGTCCTGCTGCGGCTGGGCAGGCACATCGAGGCGGTCGGGCCGTTGACCGAGCTGGCCGCGGAGCACCCGTTGGACGAGCGGATCGCCGGGCAACTGATCACCGCGCTGCACGGCAGCGGGCGGCAGGCGGACGCGCTGGGCCACTACGAGCGGGTGCGGAGGGAGCTGGCCGACGAGTTGGGAGCCGACCCCGGCACCGCGCTGCGCCACCTCCACCAGCGCGTACTGGCCGCGGACGAGGGACCGCGCCAGCTCCCGCAGGCCACCAGCGCGTTCACCGGTCGGGCCGCGCAGCTCGCGGTGCTGGACTCGGCGCTGGACGCCTGCGACCCGAGCGGGCCGCCGTTGATCGTCGCGGTGCACGGGCCCGGTGGCGCCGGCAAGACGACCTTGGCCCTGCACTGGGCGCACCGCGTCAGCGGTCGCTTCCCCGACGGGCACGTCCACCTCGACCTGCGGGGCTTCGGTCCGGGCGAGCCGATGGAGCCCGCGCTGGCACTGGACATCGTGCTGCGGGCGGTGGGTGTGCCCGCGGCCCGGATCCCGCGCGCCGTGGACGAGCGGTCGGCCCTGCTGCGCACGACGCTGACGGGTCGTCGGGTGCTGCTGTTCCTGGACAACGCCCACGACGCGGGGCAGGTGCGTCCGCTGTTGCCCGGCACGGGGTGCGCGGTGCTGGTGACCAGCCGCAACGAGCTGCGCGGCCTCGCGGTCAGCGACGGGGCGCGCAGGCTCGACCTCGGCGTGCTCGACCAGGCCGAGGCGGTGGCGCTGGTCGCCCGGATCGTCGGCGGCGACCGGGTGGAGGCCGCGCCGGAGGCGGTGGCGGAACTGGTCGAGCTGTGCGGGCGGCTGCCGTTGGCGCTCGTCGTCGCCGCTCAGCAGGCCGCCGCCCTCGCCACGACGCCGTTGGCCGACCTCGTGGTCGACTTGCACGCGCGGCACGACCGCTTGGACCTGCTGTCCACCCCGGACGATCCGGCGATCGACCCACGCGTGGTGTTCTCCTGGTCCTACCAGGCCTTGCCCGCCGAGGTCGCGTGCGCCTTCCGCTACCTCGGCCTGCACCCGGCGCCGGAGATCGGGCTGACCGCGGCGTCGGCCCTGCTGCGCGCCGGGCCCACCGCCACCCGTCGGCTGCTGGAGCAGCTGGTCTCGGTGCACCTGCTGGAACGAGACCGGCTCGGCCGCTACCGGTTCCACGACCTGCTCCAGGTCTACGCGGCGGAACAGGCCGCCGCGCAGGAGGATCCCGCCGACCGGACCGCCGCGACCCGGCGCGTCCTCGACTGGTACCTGCACGCCGTGCTCCAGGCGAAGACCGTCGCGTTCACCCCCACCACCGTCAGCGTCCGCCCCTTGGCCGAGGACGTCCCGCGCCCGCCGGACTTCGCCGACGCCCACGCGGCGAAGTCGTGGTACCGCGGCCACCGGACCACGCTGCTCGCGGTGCTCGAGCACGCCGCCGAACAGGGCTTCGACGAGCACGGCTGGCAGCTGGCCTACCTGCTGCAAGCCTTCTACGAGCCCGAGCGGCACTTCGACGACTTGGTGCGCGCGGCGGAACTGGGGCTGCTCTGCGCCCGGCGCACGGATGACGACACGGCGATGATCCACGCGACCCACCTCCAGGGCTCCGCGTTGAGCAGCCTGGGCCGCTACGAGGAGGCCAGGGCGTGGCAGCGGGAGTCGCTCGCGATCAGCGAACGCGTGGGCGACGACGCGATGGCCTCGATCGCGATGGTCACCTTCGGGCTGACGCTGCTCTACACCGGGCGGGTGGCGGAGTCGGGCGAGTGGCTGCGCCGGGCGCTGGCGACGGCCCGCAGGTCGGGCAGCGCGGTGCAGGTCGCGCACGTGCTGCTCAACCTTGCCGCGCTGGAGGGGATGTCCGGCAACCCGGCCGAGTCGTTCGCGTGCAGCCAGGAGGCGCTGGAGCTGTATCGGGAGATCTGCACGCCGTACTACGAGGGTTTCGTCCTGGGCAACATGGCCGAGGCTGAGCTGGACCTGGGTGAGGTGTCGGACGCGCTGGAGCACGTCGACGCCGCCATCGCGCTGCTGGACCCGATCGCGGACCAGATCGCCCTGCCGGAGGCCCTGTTCGTCAAGGGTCGCATCCACCTCGGCCTGGAGGAGCCCGCAGCGGCGCGGCGGGCGTTGGACCGGGCCCTGGAGGTGTTCCGCGGCACCGGGAACCCCCGGGCGGCGGACGTGCTGGAACTGCTCGCGACCGTGGAGTAGGCCGGTGGGCCGGGGCCCACTGTCCGGTGTGGACGGTGGACCCCGGTGTCGGTCAGTGCGAACCCGAGTACAGCGGGTCGGGCTTGTCGGTCACGAACGCCCGGCAGAAGTGGGCGCTCGTGGGGTCGATGCCGGGATCGGACGGGACGGAGACGTGCCACGGGTTGCCGTACCGCTCCTTGCGGTCGGGTCCGCAGTCGTCGTACGCGTTCTCGATCCCCGCGGCGGGGAGTTGGGAGAACGTCAGGAAGTCTCCCTTCATCACCGGTGTGGCGGACCCGCTGTAGCGGCCGTCGCGGTTGATGGCCTTCCCGTTGTGGTACAGGTACTCGTCCGGCATGTAGCTCGCGGTGAGCACCGGGGCGAGCGTCCCGCTGGGCCGCACGGTCCCGTCCGAGCAGGCCGCGAAGTTCAGCTCCTGCCAGATCGGCGGGGCCTGGCCGAAGATGCCGGCGTCCACGCCGGGAACCGCGCCGGTGCTGAAGAACATCTTCAGCAGGTCGGCGCTCAGCGTCTTCACCTCCTGCGGCACGGCCGGGTGGTCCGCCACCCGAGCCTGCCAGTCCCGGACCGCTCCGGTGGGCCCCGACTGGCTGAGCATCGGCCGGTAACCGATGGTGCCGCCCGCCGTGTTCACCGTCCGCACGCACTCGCTGCCGTTGCCCGCGGCCGGGTCAGGATCGAACACCGTCGGCGCCATGCCCGCGTTCTTGTACTCGCGGCCGGGCAGCACACCGGTCACCATGGGGTCGGCCGTGCGCCACACGCCGTCGTGCGCGTTCAGGTCGGGCATCGAGTAGCGCAGGTCGGGAGCCGCGATGCCGTAATCCTGCCGCAGCGCGGACACCAGCTCCAGGAAGAAGCCGGGAAGGTGCGTGTTGCCGGTCCTGCTCTCGTAGTGCGCCGCCTCGCTGCCCGGCACGACCTTGCCCGCCGGGTCGGCGACGAACGACACCGTTGACTTGATCTTGTGCTTGTACCGGCCGTCGTCGTCGAACGACGCGGGGCGCGCGTCACCGGTCGGCCGGTCGGTGTAGGGGTTGGCGAACCCGATCCACCTGGCCTCGCTCAGCCCCGGCGGGTGGTTCACCGGATCCGTGCCCGACCGCAGCACCTGGTCGCGCCACCGGTCGTCGAACGTCCGCAGCGCGGGCGACAGACACGCCCCGCCGGTGACGCCGGGCGGGCAGTCCGGCAGGGCGTTGATCGAGGTCGTGGTGTCGAAGCCCCAGTCGAACAGCGCCTGCCTGCCCGCCAGCGGGCCACCGAGCCAGGAACCCGGCGCGGGCGTGTCGATGTTCTGGTTCTCGTCGAACACCGCGACCGCCTCGACGGTCTCCTCGTGGTAGGTGCCCGCGATCGGCACGAACGCCACCGCGTCGAACGCGATGTCCTTCGTCCCGTCACCGTCTTCCGCGACCGAGCTGAGCGTCACCTCCGGAACGACGCCGTCGAACATGTACGTGCCCAGCGAGAGCCACCGGTTGCCGTCACCGGACTGCCGCAGCACCTGCTCGCGCCCGCCGCCCGCGGCGTTGACCCGGTAGGACGCCAGGTCGGTCTGCGCGCCGTGGTCCGGCAGCGCCACGAGCACCTTCATCGGCCCCGTCCGGGCTTGGCCGAGCCGCCACGTGCCGCGCACCTCCAGCCTGCCGCCCTCGGCGGTCGCGGTGCGGGTGTGGGTGAACCAGAAGTGCCCGCCGAAACCGCCACCGATCTGGTGGGTGTCCACCTTGCCGGGGAAGTGCCCGGTCCCGTCGTCGCGGTAGGAGAAGGTGAACGTTCCGGCGTTGGTCCACGGGTGCCCGCAGCCGGGCCGCACCGACGGCGCCGAGTCCGGCACGTCGTCCACGACCAGCGCGCCCGCGGGCAAGCCCGCCAGGGTGCACGACGGCGGGTAGCTGGTGGCGTCGTCCTGGTAGGCGTAGCCGGGGTCGAACCGCAGCAGTTCGTTGCCGCAGGTGAGGTCGCAGTCCTCCTTCCACAGCGTCGAACCGTGGAACCAGCACTTCAGGTCGTACCGGCCCGCGCTGTCGGTGTGGTAGCAGGGGCCGGCGGGCTCGCCCACGACGTCCGGCGCGTTCGGCGTGACCTTCGGCCGGTCGGGGAAGCAGGAGTTGCCCGGACCGCAGAACTGGTTCACCGGCGGCTTGACCCCGCGCCGGTGCAGCGGCCCGGTCTCCGCGTCGCCGTTCCACCACGCGGCCCGGTACCCGGACACGAGCGTGCCGGGCGACTCGAGCGCCTCGATCGGGTGTCCCGCCCACCCGAGCACCTTCTCCGGGTACGGCCACTGGCCGGGGTGGGCGGCGTCCTCGTAGGAGGTCTCCAGGAACGGGGCGCGGTTGGCCGGGTACCGCGGGTTCGCCGGGTTGTTGAGCCAGCCCAGCCCCCACGCCTGTCCGTCGTGCGCGTCGGGGTGCAGTCCCGAGTTGTACGCCCACGCGGCGAGGAACCAGTTCTCGATCTTCTCCGGCTTGCCGTTGTTGAGCGTCATGCCCGCTTGGCGCAGCTGGTTCCACTTCGCCTGGAGCGTGCGCAGCCCGGCCGCGACGTTGGTCGCGAAGTCCAGCGCGACCGCGCGCTGCTGCTGGTAGGGCCAGGCGATGTCGTCAGGCCCCTTCTCCTTGCCCGCCAACCGCATGTGGTCGGTGATCTGGGTGATCCCGTAGCCGCAGTCGGCCTTGTCCCAGCGGATCGTCCAGTCGTCGGCCTCGGTGCCGTTGTAGTAGTCGATGCCGTAGTAGTTGCCGATCAACGGGTTCGCCGTCACGCCGGGCACGGCGACCTTCGCCGCCTGCCACAGGTTCGACTCCTGGGCGGCGATGCCGAGCATCACCTGCGCGGGCACGAACCCGCCGCCGTCGAGCGGGATCGACGGGAACAGGCCCTGCGGCGTGTAGGCGGGCATCCCGAGGTTCTTCCAGTTCGCGGGCCGCGACACCGTCAGCGCGCCGCGCACGGCCTGGTCCACCGCCCACTCCACCTGGCGGGGCTTGGGCTGCATGGCCTGGTTCGCCGGGTCGTTGCGCGGTACCGAGCACACCCGTTCGGCGAGGTCCGCCGGGTTGTCGGCCACCGCCGCCGCGGCGGCCACCTGCTCGCCGGCCACGTCGGCCGCGGCCGGGCTCGGCGTGGCCGCGAGGTCGACGGACTTGCCGGTGCGCAGGGACTTCACACCGATGTTCACCGGCTGCGGCGCGGTCGGGTCCTCGGCGGGCAGCCGAGGATCGGCCTGCCTCGTCTTGCGGACCGAGGTCACCGCGACGGCGCCCTCGGACGACAGCACGGCGTCCTTGGGGACGTCCACGAGCGATACGCTCGCGGGCGCGGACTCCTTGGCCTGCTTGGCACCGGTGACGAACACCCGCCCACCGCGACCGGACGTGACGCCGACCTCGGTCAGCCGCCCGTCGGCCAGCGTGGTGGTGCGCCCGGCGGCCACCCGCTTCACGACGGCGCGCTCCTGCTCTTGTTGCAGGAACACGACACCGCCGTCGGCATCGGCTGCCACCTCGAACGGCACGCCCGCGGCGGGCGCCAGCAGATTGCGCTTTCCGTCGTCGGCGACGCGCACGAGCCCGCCCGGCTCGGCCGCGACGATCCCGTCCTTGGTGGGCACGGCCGAGGTCAGCTGGCCCGGCACCTCGATCGGCGCGGCCACGGCCCCCGTCGCCGCGTCGAGCCGGAGCAGCCGGGTGGCGCCGAGGTCGTCGTTGCCCTCCTGGGTCAGCACGACGGACTCGTCCGGCCCGCACGCCGGGGTGAAGTACGCCAGGCTGGAGCGCACCGACAGCTTGCGCACCGCCCCGTTCCGCAGGTCCACCACGGCGGTGAATCCGCCGCGGCCCGCCAGTTCGGCCTTGTTGGTGAACGCCCTCGGCGCGTACACGACCACGGCTCGATCGCCGGAGCCCGTGACGCACGCGTTGCCGATCCACTGGTCGGTCTCCACGCCGGGTTCGGCCAGCGTGGCGGCGGTTCGCCACCGGTAGCCCTGCGCCCCGTCGGCGACCAGCACGTGCAGGCCGTCCGCGTCGCCGCTGGTGGTCCACGCCCGGTCGCCCGACCGCTCCCACCCCTGGCCGAGCACATCGGCCCGCCGGTCCACCGGCACGTCGTCGGCCGCGCGCGCGGCGACGTCGAGCTTCACCTGGTCATCGGGCGTGGCGCGCGCGCCACCCGCGCCGATCGTGCCCATCACCGCCACCGCCGCGGCCACGCACAGCCATCGGCGTCGAAGTCGTCTTCTCACGTGACCTCCTGGGAACACCGGTCGGCCGATCCGACCGGCGCCACCATGCCCCGCACCCGATGCGGAAGCGTTGAGGTGACGTTGAGTGCCTGGTCAGGGGCTTAGCGGGCGGGAACAACGAGTGCTCAACGTTTCCTCAACGCTGGCCGCGCACAGTTCGCCCCGGGGGAAGACCCCATTCCAGGATCGAGGAGAACCATGCGAAAAGTCCTGTGGGGGGCGTTCGTCGCCTGCCTCTTGGCGAGCCTGGTGGTCGTGGGCACGCCCACCGCCGCCTCCGCCGCGCCCGTGGAGAAGGTCGTCGCGTCCGGCGAGCTGACCACCCAGGCCAACCCGTGGTGTTGCAGGCTGTTCAAGAACCAGGATACCGGTCTGTGGCTGGACGACAGCTTCGAGTTCGGGCTGCGCACCTACCCGTACAACGGCAGCAACTTCCAGAAGTGGCAGATCACCGACTGGGCCGACCAGACCCACGAGATGCGCAGCGTCTCCACCGGCCGGTGCATCGACGACAGCGTCGAGTACGGCCTGCGGACCTTCGACTGCAACAAGTCGAAGTACCAGAGCTGGTACTGGCACAACTGGCCCGACGGCACCACCGAGTTCAAGAATCAGGCCACCGGGCGCTGCATGGACAACTACTTCGCGCTGCGCGCCACCCAGTGCGACACCTCCACCTCGCAGAGTTGGTGGTGACCGCAAGCCTGTCGACACGAGCCGGAGCCGTGCTTCCGGTGCACGCACGGCCGGTGGCGCGGGCTCGGCGGCCCTCGCCGAGCCCGCGCCACCGGCGAACGAGGCGTCCTCGGTCATGCGGACAAGCGCGACGACTGCTCGACCATCACCCCACGAATCAGCGCCTCCACCCCCTCCTCCAACACACCGATCCGCGCGACCCGGTCGACCACGAGGTAGATCACCCCGTCCTGATCGACGCCGAGGAAGAAGGTCCCGTCAAGTTCCCCGATGGGGAACAGCGACTTTCCGTGCCTGGCACTCCAGCCGAGGAACCGGTCCTCCTCACCGTCGCACGACTCCGGGTCCAAATCACGAATGGGTGAACCTGAACAACACCGCAACCAAAAGCACATTTTGTCGTTTGTCACCTGTCGACGAGTAATGCGTCGAAGCTGTCCGCAGATTTGCGTTGTGACGGGCAGTCGGATGAGTTTTGGTTGTCGAGGTGGTCCGACCGTCGGTTCGTCGTTGGTGGGAGTGTGCGTTGACCGGCTCTGGTGATGAGACGTCGCCGGACGTGGTGAGCCAGACCGGCAATGCGTTCGGCGGTTCGACCGTGATCCAGGCCGGTAGGGACGTCACGATCCAGGGTCACGTGATGGCCATGCGGCAGGTGCCAGTGGCACAGTCGATGGAGTCGGTCCCACTCCCGCCGGGAGTCGGCCGGAGGCCGGTGACGTCAGGTGTGTTCGTCGGCCGGGACGCCGAACTCGAACGGCTGGACGCCGCAGTGGCCGGAGCGGGCGACCGCACTGCTGTCGTAGCGGTACACGGCCCGGGTGGGGTGGGCAAGAGCGCCTTGGTGGCACGGTTCACGGAGCTGCACGCCGGCCGGTTCGCCCCGGTGTGGTGGATCACCGCGAACTCGGCCGGCGCGCTCCACGCGGGCCTAGCGGAGTTCGCGCTGGCCCTGGCGCCCCAGGCCGCGGGTCCGACGACGGAGCAGCGAGTCGAGTCGAGCGTGCGCTGGCTGGCGTCCCACGACGGGTGGTTGCTCGTGCTGGACGACCTGGCCGACCCGGATGACGCGATGCGCTTGTTGGGGCGGGTGCGGACCGGGACCGTTGTGATCACCTCCCGGGTGGGTGGTTGGCGTGGCATGGCGACTGTGGCAGTGGGCGCGTTGCCGCAGGACGAGATGGTGGAGTTGCTGTGCCGGGTGGTACGGCGTGAGTGGCCGGAGGCCGACCTGACCGGCGCGCGAACCCTGTGCGCGGAACTGGGCTGGCAGCCGTCGGCGATCGACCAGGTCGGCGCCTACCTCGCGCAGCACCACGTGGCACCACCCTCCTACCTCGCACGGCTGACGCGGTTTCCGGGCTGGACACCCACCCCGTCGAGTGATTCGGTGCCGCGCCTGGTGGAGGACTTCGAGGCAAGTACCGACCACGAGGTGCGCTGCCGGGTCGTCTGGGAATTGGCGAGGTTGGGCACCGCGGCGGCAAGGGAAGCCCTGCGGTCCTTGAACCCGAGGCACGACATCGAACAGCTCTTGATCCGGGAAGCGCTTGAACTCTGACCGCCGTCACCAGGGAGGAACGCCCGTGAGAAGTCGGCGTCGGCCGTTGTGGGCCACGTCCGCCGTGCTGGCGGTAGCACTCGTCGGGTACAGCACTGCCGGCTGCACTTCTTCGGAGCCGGAACCGAGCGCGGCGACGTGTGCGCCGTTCTCGCTGGGCACCGATATCTACGCGGATGTCGGGGAGCTCACGGACACCAAGAACACGGGCAAGACCTCCGTGGTAGTCCTCGCCGAGCAGCACGCGTCACGCACCGGGCAGGTGGAGCTGGCCATCATGCTCAACCGCCTCTACCACAGCGCCGACCTGCGCCACCTCGCGCTGGAGGGGAGCGTGGTCGAGAAGCCGCAACCGAACCTCGACTGGTTCACGTCCTTGCCCGACGTAGGCGTCCGGCGCGCCGTGGCGCTGCAACTGCTGAAGGAGGGCGAGGTCAGTGCCGCGGAGTTCGCGGCGATGGTGCTGCCCGACTTCCGGCTGCACGCGATCGAGCACGAGAGGGAGTACCAGATCGGTCTGTCGAGCGAGGACCAGAGAGCCTACACCGGGTACTTGACGGCTATCGCCCTGACCACGATGACCTCCGACCAGATCACGCAGGCCACCGCGCTCCTCGACCAGGGCAAGCACGAGGAAGGTATCCAGTTCATCATCGGCACGAACCCGTGGACAAGCGAACGGAACCGACTGCTCGGGCGGAAGACGCCAATCGTCACCAGCGCTGAGATGCAGAGGCTCGGCGCCGAACTCGACGAGAAGGCCCGGCAGGTGGACGCCGACGTCACCGAGTACCGGGAAGGCCTCCGCAGGTCCCGGGAGTTCTTCGACGCGGGCGCGCAGCGGAGCGGGACGATGACCGCCAACACGGCGGCCATCGCCGCGGAGCAAGCAGGCTGCGCCCCGATCGCCATGAACATCGGCGCCGCCCACTCCACCGACGTCGCGGAGTCCCTCGGCCGGAGGGACATGTCCTACGCCATCGTCTCGCCGTCGAACCTGTCACTGGAGTGGGCGAACGGCAGCCTGTCCCCCGAGGCGTTCCACCGCAAGGTGGAAGGACGGTCGGTCGATTCGACCGGCGCCCTCGGCGCGATCCTGGACGGACGCCGCAAGCCGCCCCCGTCCAGCCAGCAGAACTGGTTCAAGGCCAAGGCCCAATTGGCTTACGCCACCGTCGTCATCGCCCGGGCGGCAACTGCGGCGCGCACGGCGGGCGGCGGGGGAAAACCACCGTTCAACCTCGACAAGATGGCGCTGGGCCTGGGCGGCGAGGGCCCCGACGATCCACGCATCGCCATCGATCTGTCCACTGTGGAGGTGCCGGACGACACCCTCGACCACGTCGTCTTCAAGGTCACGCTGCTCGATCAGCACACCGATGTCTGGGTCAAGGCGGGGGTCGTCGCCCCGGAGATCAACACCTCCCTCGACGACCAGCAAAGCCTTGAGCGGGCGCTGAAGGACATCCTCAGCGAGCTCAAGGAAACCCCACCTGCGGCAGAGCCACAGCCTTCAGGCAAACCACAGGTCGTGGCCGTGATTCCCGGCTTGAACGCCGCCGTCGCGACGACCAAGGACGGCGCGCTCGCATCGGCGATCTGATCCGACGCGGACCCAACGCCGCACGACTCCCGGACCTGGTGACGTCAACATCCTCGGCACCACCACCAACCCCGACGGGGCGTGGTCCACCAGCAGGCCCGCAACCCTGCTGGTGGACCTGGCTGATCGCGCCGACGACTTCCGGTTCGCGCAGGTCAGCCCCGGAGGAACTCAGCACCTGCCTGGACGATCTCACCCACCGACTCACCGAGCAGAGCTGACCAGCTTCATGGTTGACAAGAACCAGAGGGACACCCCAGACCCCAGGACAGCTGCGCACGTAGGACGAACTGCGGACGGAGCACGGCGGCCGATAGTTGACCTATCAGATCTAACTCCCCGCCAGCTCTAGGACCAGATCCACGCGCTGCCAGCGGAGGCCGACGAACCACTGCCCGAGGCCAGGACCCTGCTGACCCACGAACCCTGGCACGGCCAGCCATACCACCGCGCCGACTCGTCTACGGGTTCGGCAACGACCTCATTCGTCTACGTCATCCTCGAACAACAGAAAACGCATTCTCGTCGAACGCGTCCCATGGCTCGAAGACCTCGGCTGACCACCGCCCGACAAGAAGATTTACCGTCGCGGTACAGGGTAATAACAGTATAATTTAGTCAACACTGAAACTATCGAGTCGACTCACCCCGAGTTGTGCAGCACCACTCGACAAGTCATCGGGCTACCGTCGACCAGTCCTCGACGGTTTGATCGACGAGCACGAACGCCCAGTCGCGTAACCGCAGGTCAAGCCATGTAGCCGACGTCTGGTACGCCACACGGTCAGCGGTGGGTGGAGATGAGGTCGTGGGCGGCGGCGCTGAAGGCACGGACGCGGGCGGTGGCGTTGTCGGTGCGCCAGAGCAGTCCCCACTGCAGGGGTGGGGCGTCGTGGAGGTGGACGTAGGCGACGTCGGGGCGGGCGTAGTAGCGCCGGACGTTGGCGCCGACCGGGAAGACGCCGTGTCCGGCGCCGACGAGGGTGAGCATTTCCTGGAACGTGGCGGCGGATCGGCCGGTGCAGATCGGGTGACCGGCCGGGGTGGTCGCCGGAGTGCGGTCGGCGCGCAGGGATTCGGGCAGGGTGTCCGGTAGCTGCAGCATGGTGACCGTGGCCAGGTCTTCGACGGAGACGGAGTCGCGCCCGGCAAAGGGGTGGCCGGTGGGGACGGCGAGGAAGCGGGCTTCGGACACCAGCACGGGACCGCTGTCGATGCCTGGTTCGCGCACGGGGAAGGTCGCCAGTGCGAGGTCGACCTCCCCGCCCTGCAGCCAGGGCATCAGCTCCCCCAGCTGGGCTTCGCGGATCCGGACCTCGCAGTCCGGGTGGCGCTCCCCGAAACGCTCGGTGGCGCCGACCAGCAGCTGGCCGGCGGCCGCGCCGGTGAAGCAGACCCGCAGGGTCCCGGTGAACCCGCGGCCGTTCTCGATCGCCCTGGCCAGTGCCGCTGTGATCGTGGTCCACGCCGGGTTGAGCTCGTCGTAGAGCCGGCGGCCCACGGGGGACAGCTCCACCCGGCGGCTGGTCCGGGTGAACAGCGGGACCCCGACCCGGCGTTCCAGCTTGCGGATCGTCTGGCTGATCCGGGCGGTGGACACCCGCAACCGCTCCGCCGTGCGGCCGAAGTGCAGTTCCTCGGCCAGGGTCAGGAACGCCTCCAGTTCGTGCCGCTCCAGCATGCCCCTCCTCGCATCGTTAAGCGTGACTTCACGATCGTGGCACACATCGACGTTGTTCCGGCGGCTGGGCCACCGGAGATTGGAGATGTCGGAAACCAGTCCACAAAGGAGCGGGATGTACGTCACCGATGACCACGCGCTGGACGCCGAGAGCGGCGCGGCAGTCGTGCAGGAGCTGCGGGACCGGGTCGAGATCGTCGACGCGCTCCACCGCTTCGCCCTCGGCCAGGACCTGAAGGACGAGGCGCTGTTCGCGTCGGCCTTCACCGCGGACGCCGAGCTCGACTTCCGACCGGCCGCCGCGAAGTGGGGCGCGCGGCCACCGCTGATGGCGGGCCGGGACACGATCGTCACCACCATCCTCGGCCTGTTCACCGGCCGGGTGGACACCACGCACCAGGTCGCCAACCCGCGAGTCGTCGTCGGGAACGACACCGCGCGGCTGACCGCGCTCGTCGAGGCCCAGCACCTGCTGACCGCCGATCACGGGGTGTTCGCGCTGTTGAAGAACCCCTACGACGTCGAACTGGTCCGGGACGGCCGGCGCTGGCTGATCCACCGCATGCGGATCGACAACGCCTGGTTCACCGGCGACCCGGCCGCGATCTTCGCCGGCTGACCCCCTCCGAACTCCGGACAACAGAGGAAGAACACATGAAAGCCGTCAGAATCCACCAGCCGGGCGGGCCGGAAGGGCTTGTGCACGAGGACGCGCCGGAGCCCTACGCGGGCGTCGGTGACGTGGTCGTGCGGGTGCACGCGGCCTCCTTCACCCCGGGCGAGCTGGACTGGCCGGTGACCTGGGTGGATCGTGGTGGCCGGGACCGGACACCGGTCGTGCCGGCGCACGAAGTGTCGGGAGTGGTCACCGCGGTCGGCTACGGCACCACCGGGCTGCGGGTCGGCGACCGCGTGTACGGGCTGACCGACCGGCACCGCGACGGGGCGGCGGCCGAGTACCTCTCCGCCGAGGCCCGCGACCTGGCGGTCCTGCCCGACACGGTGACCCACGTGGCCGCGGCGGCGCTGGCGATGCCGGGGCTGACCGCGTGGCAGGCGCTGTTCACCCACGGGCAGCTGAGGCCCGGGCAGTCCGTGCTCGTCCACGGCGCGGGCGGCGGGGTCGGGACCCTGGCCGTCCAGCTCGCGCGGGACGCCGGCGCGCACGTGATCGGCACCGGCCGTGGCACCCACCGGGAGGCGGCGATCGAAGCGGGCGTGCACGCGTTCGTCGACCTCGACCGGCAGTGGGTCGAAGGCCAGGCCGACCTGGTCTTCGACACGGTCGGCGGTGACGTGCTCGCCCGCTCGGCCGCCGTCGTGCGGCCCGGCGGGACGCTCGTGTCGATCTCCGCGCCGCCTCCGGCGGTGTCCGGTGGACGGGCGGTGTACTTCATCGTCGAGCCCGACCGCACGCAGTTGACCGAGCTCGCCGACCGCGTCCGGACCGGGCGGCTCCGCCCGTTCGTCGGAGCCACCTACGCCCTGCCGGACACCCGGCAGGCGTTTCTCGCCAAGCAGAGCGGTGTTCCGGGGAAGATCGTGCTCGAGGCGGTCGACGATGACTGACCGGTTCCGGCGGCCGGCGGCGGCGTTGGCGCTGCTGGCGTTCGCGCAGCTGATCATCGCTGTCGACTACAACATCGTGTACGTCGCGCTGCCGGAGATCAGCGATGCCCTCGGCTTCTCGGCGCGGACTCTGCAGTGGGTGGTCAGCGCCTACGCGGTCGCCTTCGGTGGTTTCCTGCTGCTGGGCGGCCGGGCCTGCGACGTGGCCGGACCGCGCCGGACGTTCGTGCTGGGGCTGGTGCTCTACGCGGTGTCCTCGCTGGCCGGGGGGTTGGCGACCGGGCCGGGAACGTTGATCGCCGCGCGGGCGGCGCAGGGACTGGGGGGCGCGTTGCTGTTCCCCGCGACGTTGACCCTGATCAGCACGGGGTTCGCCGCCGGACGGGAACGCAACCGCGCGTTCGCCGTCTGGGGCACCGCGGGCGGCAGCGGCATGATCCTGGGGTCGCTGCTGGGCGGAGTGCTCACCGACGCGTTCGGCTGGGCCGCCGTGCTCCTGGTCAACGTGCCGTTGGCGTCGGTTGCCGCGGTCGCGGCGCTCCTGCTCGTTCCCCGCGGGAACCGGCGCGCGGGCCGGCGGTTCGACCTGCCCGGCGCGTTGTCGGCCACCGCCGGGGTCACCCTGATCGTGTTCACGCTGGTGCAGGCCCCCGGTTCGGGGTGGTCCGCCCCGGCGGTGCTCGCCCCCGCCGCCGCGGGCGTGGCGCTGCTGACCGCGTTCGTCGTGATCGAACGGCGCAGCGCCGACCCGTTGCTGCCGATGCGGTTGCTCCGCGACCGCGACCTGCGGACCGGCATCGCCATCACATTCCTCTACATGGGCACTTTCGGCACGCTGCTGTATTTCCTCACCCTCTACTTCCAGGCCGCGCACGGCTACACCCCCCTGGCGACCGGGCTGGCGTTCCTGGTTCCGATGGTGGCCATCGCCGCCGGGTCGCAGGCCGCCGGCTGGTTCGCCACCCGCCACGGCATGCGGGCCGCCGTGGTGGCGAGCCTGCTCGTCGGCGGCGCCGGCACGATCACGGTGGGCCTGTGCCTGAGCGCCTCCGCCGGCTACCTCGGCCTGGTACCCGGTCTGGTGATCCTCGGCCTGGGGCAGGGCGCCGGGTACACCGTGATGTTCGGCGCCGCCACCGCCGCCATCGACACCCAGGACCAGGGCGTCGCGTCCGGCCTGGCCTCCACCACCCAGCAGATCGGCGGCGCCATCGGCTTGGCCGTCCTCGTCGCTGTCGCCGACATCGGCGGAACCGCCGCCACCGTCGAGGGCCTGCGTGCCGCCCTGTTCGCCGCCGCAGCCGGAATCGTGGCCGCCGCCGTCGCCGCCCTCGGCTTCACCCCGGCCCGCAAGCAGGCGGGCCCGATCTCACCCATCCCCGAAGGACAGCACTCATGACGAACCTCCGCTCCGCCGTCCGAGGCCGGGTGCTGCTGCCCGGTGACGACGATTTCACCCCGGCCGCGAAGCCCTGGAACCTCGCCGTCGACCAGCCGGTGGCCGCCGTCGTCGACGCCGCCGACGCCGACGACGTGGCCGCGCTGGTCCGCTACGCCCGCGACCACCGGTTGACGATCGCCACGCAACCCCACGGCCACGGCGCCACCGGTGACGTCGACGGAGTGATCCTGCTCCGCACCGGATGGCTGAACGAACTACACGTCGACCCCGCCGCCCGCACCGCACGCGTCGGCGCCGGCGTCGACTGGGGCCGAGTCCAGGCCGTCGCCGGCCGGCACGGCCTCACCGGTCTCCCGGGCAGTTCCCCCGTCGTCAGCGTGGTCGGCTACGCCCTCGGCGGCGGGCTGAGCTGGTTCGGCCGCAAGCACGGGTGGGCCGCCGACAGCGTCACCGCCTTCGACACCGTCGACTCCGACGGACGCCGCGCGCGGGTGACCGGCGAGTCCGACCCCGAGCTGTTCTGGGCCCTGCGGGGCGGCGGTGGCGACTTCGCGATCGTCACCGCGCTCGAGTTCACCCTGCACCCCGCCCCCGAGCTGTACGGCGGCCGCGTGCTCTGGCCCGCCGACCGCGCGCCCGACGTGCTCGCGGCGTTCCGCACCATCACCACCGGCGCGCCGCACGAGCTGACGGTCTGGGCCGACCTGCTGCACTTCCCCGGCGCCGCCCCGCTGATCGCGGTGGACGCCACCTACCTCGGCCACCCGGCTGAGGCGCGAGCACTGCTGGGTCCGCTGGACGATGTCGGAACGCCGATCTCAGACAGCCGCGCCACCATGCCGATCGCCGAACTGGGCGCCATCACCGCCGAGCCGACCGACCCCGGCCCCGGGCTCGCCCGCGGAGAGCTGCTCACCGAACTCACCGACGTCACCGCCAAAACCCTGCTGGCCGACCCGATCGAGCCTCTGCTCACCGTCCAGCTCCGGCACCTCGGCGGCGCCCTGGCAGGACCGTCCAACAGTCCGCACGGGCCACTGACCGAGCCCTACGCTCTCTACCTGTTCGGCGTGCCCGGCACACCGGCCACCGCGACCGCCATCCGCGCGCGGCAGGACGAGCTGAGCACGGCCTTCGCCCCGCACCTCAGCGGCCGCAAACCCTTCACCTACCTCGCGCCCGGCGAAACCGCCTCAGCCGCGTTCACCTCGGACGCCCTCGCCCGGCTGCGGACGATCAAGCGAGACCGCGACCCCCGTGGCGTGTTCCGCAGCAACTTCCCCGTCATGGCGGGCCCGAGCTCCTGATCGACGCAGACCCGGGTCGGTAGCCCCTCGATCCAGACGGCCGCTGGTGAGGATGCGTGGAGGGGCTACCGACGCTCCGGTCGAGTGGAGCCGGGACGCCGGCTGTGATCGTGGTCGGTTCGTCGGGCCCGGAGCTACCACTAAGTGGATAGTCAATCCGGTACCGTGCTACGGTGGCATCAAGCGGATGAACTATCCGGATCAGGGTCGGAGTGGGCGGATCATGAAGCGGACAGCCGTGGTGACGGCCGGTACGGCGGGTATCGGGCTGGAGACGGCGCTGGGCCTCGCCGCCGCCGGGTTCGCGGTCACGGTGGTCGGGCGCAACGTCGATCGCGGTGCACGCGCGGTCGCCCGGATCGGTGCGACAGGACCGGCGCACCCCGCCCGGTTCCTGCGCGCGGACCTCTCGTCGCTCGCCGAAGTCCGGTCACTCGCCGACCGGATCGCCACCGAGCACGCCGCCTCGGGTGAGCCGCTGACGGTGCTGGTCAACAACGTCGGGGCGATGTTCGCCGACCCGCACGAGCACGACGGCATCGAGGCCTCGTTCGTCGTCAACCACCTCTCGCCGTACCTGCTCACCGAACTGCTGCGACCCACCCTGGTCGCGAGCGCGCCGAGCCGGATCGTGAACGTGACCTCGGGCGCGGTCGCCCTCGCGAAGCGGGTGTTCGACGCCGTCGAGCCGCCCGGCGGCTACTACGGCTTCCACTGGTACGGGCGCGCCAAGCTCGCGAACCTCGCCTACACGCTCGACCTGGCCGCGCGGCTGGACGGCACGGGCGTCACGGTGTTCGCCGCGGACCCCGGAGGCGCGGCCACCGACATGACGGCCGGCACCATGACGGACCCGAAGATCGTCTCACCCGGCCTGCGGTTGCTGTGGCCACTGGTGCGCCGCAAGTTCGCACGCTCGACCTCGGGCCCGGCGTCGGTGGCGGCCAAGCCTTCGATCGTCGCCGCCACCGACGAAGGACTGGCGGGCCGAACCGGCCTCGTCATCGGCCCCGAGGCGCGTCCGGTGACGCCGTTCCGCCGGGCGACCGACCACCGCATCGCAGAGGCAGTGCGCCGGCTCAGCGAACGGCACGCGCCCCTCACCACCGCGTGACGCGACCGGCGACTTCCCCGCCACAGATCCGGATTTGCTATCCGATTACGCTGTTCCCATGACGACCACGCCGCTGCGCAAGGACGCCGCCCGTAACTGGGACCGGATCGTCTCGGTGGCCAGAGGGCTGGTTGACGCGGGCACGCCGCTACAACTCAACGACGTCGCTCGCCGTGCCGGACTCGGTGTCGGCACCGTCTACCGGCACTTCCCGACCGCCGAAGCGCTGCTGGAGACCGTTGCCACCACCTGCCTGGAAACCCTCGTCGCGCACGGCGAGCACGCCTTGGCCGACCCCGACCCCCGACGCGCACTGGAGGACTTCCTCTTCCACACCGTCGAAGCACAGGTCACCGACGCGTCCCTGCCTCCGGTCGCCGCCGCCCCCGCCGACACCCTGCCGCGCACCACGGAGCTCAAGCGGTCGCTCTGGTCGATCGGCGCAACCCTGCTGGAGCGGGCCCGCGAAGCCGGGCAGGTCCGCCCGGACCTGGCAGCCGCCGACGTGGTCCCCCTGATGTGCGGCATCGCCTACGCCGCACGGATGCACAGCGGTACCACCGCCGACCGGGTCACCACCGCCCACCGCTACCTGACCGCGCTCCTCGGAGGAGTGCGCACCACCGCACCGGAAAACTGAGAACCGCAGGCCGCTACCACGGCACACCGGACCTGCGGCGGCGAGGATGATGGCCGCCTTCCCCGGCACGGCATACCGGTGCCCCGGGCGCGAAAGCTTCGCTGGAGCTCGCCGTCAAGCATCCCGACCACCCACCACCGCGACCGTCCACTTCGACGCTGCCGGCGCAGTCGTGGCTGTCGGGTGAACGACCGACGCACGGCCCGGAGTGGCCGCCCAGACTGGGGTGGTGGAGCGGAGGCCACACCGGCCATCACCAGATGATCGCCGGCTCCGGAATTCTTCGGTTTCCACAGGCGCTCCAGCCGCCTCCGCCAACTGGACCCCTGTGCGGATGTCGTGGAGAACATCATGCACTGGAGCACATACGAAGTCTTCTCGATCCTGAGCGGGATCGCGATGTTGATCCTCGCGGTGGTGGATCGTGAGGCGGATGGCCGGAATCGGGCCTGGGCCGCGGTCGGCGGCCTCTTCTTCATCTTCCTCGGCCTCAGCGGCGCCCACTACTTCCCGCGAGTCATTTTCTTCATCCCGTTCGCCACCGTGGGATACATGATCTACCAGGTCGTCAAGCGCAAGCGCGGGACGGGCGTGCGGTGATGCCGAAGCAGGTGGCGGAGGAGCCCGGGATCGCGGCGCTCGGTTCGTGAAGCCTTGCGAAGCACCTGCTCAACGCTTCGAGGCGAGTGTTCGCGCCAGTAGATCACGGTAGCGAGGCGCGCTCGCGGCGGCAATGGCCGGAAGTGGCTACACCGCGCAGTTGGGAAATGAACGGAGGAACAACACCATGAAGAGTCCGGCAGTGATGGCCGCCGCGGTGCTCCTCGCCGCTCTCGGCGGCTGCGGCGTCTTCGGAGGCAAGCACGAGGTGGGCGAATGCGTACGCACTCGTGAAACGCCGGGCGGGACCGATATCGTCACCGTCGGCTGCCCGACGAAATCACACTTCACCCTCGGGTCGCTGACCGATCCGATCTACCGGATCGACCAGGTGCTCGACTTCGGGACACACTGCCCGATCGGCAAGTCTTTCGGCGGCATCGAGTTGCAGCACGAGCCGGACGATGCGGTGTACTGCCTGGAATTGACGGGGACATGAGCATCGTCTGCGGACGTCGAGATAGCCGCACAGCTTTTCCGCCGGCATCGCCTGAGAACACAACCCTGGAGGTCCGTGATGGACGTGGGAGTAAAGATGTCGCTCTTCAACCGGCCGGCCGGACCGGCGCCCCACGCTACCGACGTCGTCGCCCGAGTAGCCGGACGACGAGGGCCCAACGGCACGTCTCTCGCGCCGATTCCGGTCGAGGGCGAGACCGAGACGGGGCGCTTCCTCATCGGCTACCTGCGTGCCCTGTCGACCTTCAACGACCACAATCGTCCCATTGAGGCCGGCGAGACGTCCGGCTCGCTGCTCGAGGCGTGCGAGGGCGGCGGCGAGGTGCTGGTGACCGATCGCCGCTTGATCGTGTCGGTGATGGTCGGAACGACCTGGAACGGCTCGGTCGACGCCGACCGGGGGCGTTTGCTGCTGCTGGACATTCCTTTCCCCGCGATCGACGCGATCGAAAGACGCCGCAGGAAGGGCTTGCTCGGCGGGGTCAAGGAGCGCGCAGTGCGGTTGACCGTGATGTCGTTCCCGGTTCTCGTCGTCGACCTCGAACCCCTTGCCCGCGTCAACGCCGACGGCACGCCGCCCGAACGGATCGGTGTGGAGCCGTTCGCGCATGCCCTCGTCACGGCCGTGTGCGCGTCCAGGCTGGCCGCGCCCGCGGTCAACCCCTCGGAGCGCGATCTGTTGTTGGCTGCGCAGAACGGCCGCTGGAGCGCCGACGGGAACGACCTCGTTGTGCGATTGTCGGCGTAACCCCGTACCGCGTCGGTGGGTCCGCCGCCGCACCGGGCTCTGCCCAGGACCCGACTCACCCCTGTCTTCACCGCCACCGCCCTCGACCCGATCCGCTTGGACGCGGGGTGGAACGGCGCCTCACCCGGACAGCGGAGCGGCGATCCGCGCGACGGCGGGCCCCGCGGTCTGGCCCATCCGATCCGCCAGGCCCTCGCGGCGGATGGCCGGCTGAGCAGCGCACGGTGGTGCGACACCGGCCAAGACGTTCGGTTTGCGCAGGTCAGACCCACCGGACATGGATGGCCGGGTGGTGGCCTGGTGATGGCCGCTCTGTCGGGCCGAGCATCAGTCGCCACAGGCCCTGACGAACTGGTGGGAGCACGAATGATCGACGACCCGGTCGCGGCGATGGCGGGCGCGATCTCCGCGGGGGTGGCGGAGATGGCCGACGCCATCACGGCGGTGCTCACGGAGATGGACGTCGCCGGGCAGACCGTCGTCGCCGCGTTGAACGCCGCGCTGACAGGTGCCCGGTACCCGGCCGGCGTGGCCGAGGCGGCCCCGCCGGAACCGACCAACTGGGCGGCGTACAGCCACGAGGAGCTGTACCTGATGCTGCGCGAGCAGGCGGACGTCGGTGGCGTCAGCGAGATCGCCGCCGAGTGGGGCCGCCACGCCGACGCCCTGACCGGGCACGCCGACACGTTGCGCGAGCAACGCGCGGCGCTCACCGCGAGCTGGCAGGGGGAGGCCGCCGAACGGGCGGCCGAGCGGATAGACGAGCTGGCCGAGCTGGTCGGCGCCATCGGCGCGCGGGCCCGCCGGGTCCGGCAGGCGGCGCAGGACTCGGCGGACGCGCTCGCGCTGGCCAGGAACACCGTGCCCCCTCCACCCGGACGGCCACCGCTCACCGCGACGAGCGACGGCCCCGACGTCGAGCGGCCGGCCGCCGGCGGGAACGGGAGCGACGGCGTGGTGTTCGCGGTCGGGGCGGTGTTCACCGGCGGCACGAGCATGTTCGACGCCGACTTCCTCTCCGGCACAGCCAAGTCACGGGCCGAGGAGGTGCTGCGCGGTTACGAGTCGAGCCTGCACGGCAGCGACGCGCTGATCACGCCGCCCGTCCAGGCCGCGGTGGGCGACACGGACCTGGGCGGCTTGACGACCACGGCCGGCTTCACGCCGGGTGCCGCCGTTGCGGGAGTGCCCGGCGGTGGCGGTGGGGCCGGCAGCGGCGTGCCGTGGTCCCAGCTCACCCACGGCGGAGTCCCCGACCACGGCGGCGCGACCGGTCGGATCGCCCTCCCGCCCGGTGCCGGCACGTCGGTGCTGCACAACGCCGTGAGGAACCTCCAGGCATCCGGGCGCGTGCCGGGCGGCACGGGCGGCACAGGTGGCGCGGGGTTCGCGCCTCTCATGGCCCCGGTGGCGAGGTCGGAGGGCGACAAGGACCACAAACGGCAGCAGCCGAACGTCGTCCGCGGCCTGTTCGACGACGACCGGATCCCCAGCAAACCGGTCATCGGCGAATGACCGGGCAAGCGCACGCACCGACAGGGGAGACGACATGCCGGACGAGAAAACCGGACGTGGCTACGTGGTCGCGCCCGAGGAACTGAACGCGCTGGTCAAGACGCTGGGCGAAGTCACGGACGCGGTCCGGGAGCTGCTGGCCTCCGCCGAGCGGCTCGGGCAGTTGCCGCCGCTGCTGGGCACCTCGCCGTTCGCGCTGGTGCTGGCCGAGCGGCTGCGCGCCACCGCGGGCGAGGTCGGGCTGACCGGCGAGCTGGGCGTCGCGGAGCGCCACCTGCGGGACTACCACCGGTCGCTGGTCTCGGCGCTGTCCGGCTACGTCGAGCTCGATGAGACCGTGTCGGCCACGCTGGGTGCCGCCACGACGGTGCTCGACACCGCCGCGCACGTGGCGGGAGGGCTCCTCCCGTGATCGCCACCGACCACCCGGTCGGCGAAGCCGTCGACCGGGCCCGCACCGTTCACCTCGGGCTCGCCGAGCTCGACCTGCTCACCACGCACGCCGGCGTGCGGATGCCGTACCCGGTGCGGGTGCCGTGCTACGGGCGGACGGGTGCCGAACGCGCCGCGGTGCTGGCCATGGCGGGCGCGACGCTGGCCGCGCGCGGCCTGGCCGACGAGAACGGGCCGGTCGGCCTGGCGGCCGAGCTGGTGACCGCGCTGCGAGCCCGACAACGCACCGTCGACCTGGTCGTGACCGGGGTCGACGGCGGCCCGGTCGGCGTGCTGGGGCTGCGGCACGGGCCGGTTGCGCTGGTGTGCCGACAGGTGTTGACCCGCGAGCGCGCCAACGTGGTGACGGTCACCCGCCTGGCCCGGGACGAGCTGGCCGACGCGGTGTACCGGGACGTGCCCAGGCTGCCCGGGGCGCTCGTGGTGCCGATTTCGCTGGACGCGGGTGCCGTGGCGGCGGCGGGCAGGTCGACGGGGGTCACGCGGGACGGGCTGCGCGCGGTGACCGCGGCCGCGGGCGGTGACCCGGACGAGCTGGACCGGCTCGCGAACCTGCTGCCGACGGTGACGAGCCGGGGGCAGCTCGGCGCGACCAGCTCCGGCCGGCGCACCGACGAGCTCTCCTGGCTGGACGGCCCGTCCGGACGGGTTCGGGTCGACCGCGGCGGCGACGGGTGGGTGAGCGTGAACCCGCTGCACCCCAAGGACATCCACCGCTTCATCCACCGGCTCACCGGCGGTGGGGCGGATCCGGGAACAGGAGAGGAACGACAGTGAGCGCAGAGCAGTGGCTGACCGACTTCCAGCGGGAGTTGGCCGGCGCGGTGGACGGCGCGACGAGGGCGAACGCCCGGCTGCGCCAGGTCGGCGGGCACGCCATCGCGCCACGCGGCGAGGTCGAGGCGTGGGTCGGCGTGGGCGGCGCGTTGGAGCGCCTGCGGCTGACGGCGCGCGCCCGGACGCTCGAACCCGATGTGCTGGCCGACCTGATCGTGGCGACGGCCAAGGCGGCACAGCGGTCGGCGGCCGGGCAGATCACCGAGATCATGACCGATTTCGTGGGTCCGAGCGCGGCGCTGGACCTGGTCAAGGCGCACCTGCCGGTCGAGACCACGAACACCGGCGGCCGCCGTCCCCGCCGGTCCGCGGACGAGGACGACTACTTCGAGAACCCGGAGGTACGAGGAGAATGAGCGGTTTCGACGTCGATGTCGAGCAGCTGCGGTGGCACGCCACCACGGTCGCCGGCATCGCAGACCAGCTGTCCGGGGTGTCCGGTCGCGCGCCCGACCGCGTGGCCGACGGCGCGCTCGGCAGCTTCGTCCAGTCCCTCACCGCCGGGTTGTCCGGCGCGGTCGGGCAGACCAACGCCGCGATCGGCGCCGTGTCCGCCGCGGTGGACGCGATGAGCGCCGGGATCCGCCGCACCGCCGACGGCTACCAGCGCACCGACGAGAACTCCGCCGACCACCTCGTCCGGGAGTACGACCGATGAGCGACGACAAGACGACGACCCAGCTGCTGGCCGAGCTCGCCGAGGTGTCCACCGCGGTGCGCGACTCGCGGTGGTCCACCGGCCGGTTGGCCGGCCTGCCCGCACCGGCCGACTTCGGCGCGCTGATCTCGTCGCCGAACCCGCTGGCCACGTTGAGCAGCTCGGGTGTGGGCATGCTGACGCCGCACGTGTCGTTCCTGGCCAAGCCGCTGGACCAGTTCCGCGGCGACTCGGGCGCGGTGAGCACGCCGGTGCGGGGCCTGGCGACCGCGGCCACGGACATCCGCGCGCTCGCCGACGCCCTCCGCCAGACCGGGACCACCGAGACCAGCGGGTGGACCGGCGAGGCCGCGGACGAGCACCGGGCCACCAGCGCCCAGTTCGCCGAGGGCGTCACGGCGATCTCCGAGGCGGCGAAGACGATCTCCGGCGCGATCTCGGGCGCCGGCGAGGAAGTGGTCAAGGCGCTCGCCGAGATCGTCCGGCTCATCGGCGAGGCGGTCGGCAGGATGGTCCCGGTGATGGCGGACGGGATCGCCCGCGCCCCGTTGACGATGGGCGCGAGCATCCCGGAGGCGATCGCGAAGTGCGTCGTCATCGCCAACGAGTGCGGCGCGGAGATCGCGAAGGTCATGGCCGACCTGCTGGCCAACGCCGCGAACCTGATGAAGCTCGTCACGATGGTGCTGACGATCGCGGACGCGGTCGTCCAGCTCCTGCAGAAGCTGGCCAAGCTCGCCCAGGGCAGCGGCGGCGACACGCCGGCCACCGGAGCCGGCTCACCGGAATCCCCTGGAACCGGCGAGGACACGGCCGCCGACGAGGGCGGACCCGCCGGTGCCGACGACTCCGCGACCGAAGGCGCCCCCACGTCCACCGAAGCCGCTCAGGCGGCGAGGTCCGCCGGAGCAGACCCGACCGGAACCGACCCGACCGGCACGACCGCCGGCACGACCGGCGACCCGGACCGGGCCGCTTCGCGCCCGGCCGGCACCACGACCGCCGTCGGCGCGCCGTCCGCGCTCGGCACGCCCGGCTCGGGCCTGCCGTCCACCGGAACGCACTCCCCCGGCTCCACGGGCACGACGCCGCTCGGCGGCGTGGCCCCGATGGCCGCCTGGTCGAACACCGGCACGTCGGGCGCCCGCACGCCGAACCGCCTGGCCGCTGGCCGCTCCACGTCCGTGGGCGCGCCGAAGGAGCCGACCGCGGACCACCCGCCCGCGACCGCCACCGGCGGCGGCACCTCGTCGAACGGGATGCCGATCATGCCGATGTCCGCGCCCCTCGCCGCCCGGGGTCAGGGCGCCGACGACACCGATCACCAGCGCCGCTACGAGGTCAACGCCGACGGTGACACGTTCGCGGCCGGTGACGGGGGCGTGGTCGGCGACGCCGGCGTCATCGGCGCGCCTTCCGCACCGGAGGCCGACGAGTGGCCCGGCCAGGTGACACCCGTCCCGCCCGCGCCGCCGGAGAGCGAGGCGCGTCCGGCCAAGGTGGTGTGGAAGTTGGGCGAGAACGGCGCGCTCGAGGCGACGCCGGTGTCCGAGCCGCGCAAAGACCGGTGACCCGTCCGGGCCAAGGAGGAGCAGCGCATGTCGTTCCAGACCAACCTCGAAGCGCTCAACAACGTCGCCCGGAAGGACCTCCGGGACCTGTCCTACACCTATGCCGTGCTGGCCGATGACGCGCGCAACACCAATTTGGCCGACGGCGACATGGCCGCCGACCCACCGGTGAGCCGTGACGGCGGCGCCTTCGCGCGGAGCTGGGCCGGTCTGCGCGAGGAGGTCGTGAAGGTCCTGGACGCCTGCGCGGGCAACGCGGTCAAGATCGGGAACGCCATGTCGCACGTGGTCGACACCTACGCCGCCACCGACGCCCGGATCGCGGACGCGATGGCGAGCCAGACCGAATCGCTGAACCACACCCCTGCCTGACCGGGCACGGCAGAGCCCGCGGCAGACCACCAGGAGTCGATCGACCATGACGTTCCACACGCAGGACGAGCTGCGCAAGCTCGGCAAGGACGTCGCCGACGCGGCGCGTGCCGCCGTTTCGCGCGAGCGTGAGCTCAAGCTGCTCGGTCTCGATGTCGGGAATCCCTTCGACATCGACCTGTTCCCCGACGACGAGTTCTACCTGTCCTACCCGGACCTGTACGAGAGCTTCGCCACCCCGGACCCGAAGGGGATGCGGCGCGCCCTGAACACGCTCGGCGGCATGTCGTTCGCGCTCAAGCACGAGTTCCCGGCCCTGGACCCGGGAGGGACCGAGGTTCCGGTGCCGGACATCAGCGGCGGTATCGGCGGCCTGGCCGGCAAGGACACGCCGATGCAGATCTCGCAGAACGTGGACTACAGGATCCGGGGATGGCACGGCCACGCCAGGGACGCCTTCCAGGAGAAGGTCCTCACGAAGTTCGGGGAGAAGGTCGACAACCAGGTCACGGCGGTCAACCTGCTGGCGGCGTCCCTGTCGATGCACATGCACCTGCGGAAGAAGCTCAACGAGGACGTCTGGAACGTCGGCCGGAAGTCGATCGAGGCGTTCGACAAGGTGGCGAGGATCAGCCCCGGCGACGCCGCCCAGGTCGTCCTGCTCGTCGGCATCGCCGCGGGCACCGCCTGGACCGTCTGGGGCGGTGTGGCGGCGTCCGGGCTGGCCGCCACCTCGGCGAAGGACATCGCGTCGGTGGTGGCCGCGTTGAACAACGTCCGGGTGAGCCCGCAGGTGCCCCGGGTCATCAGCCACGACAGCCCGAACCAGGCCGACTCCGACATGAAGGCCGTCCTCGGTGAGGCGGCCAAGTGGTACCACGACCAGGAGCAGGAGATCGTCGCCGCGATCAACCACCTCGGCGAGGGGTTGAGGAATCCGGAGACCAACTCCCTGTTCGTGTTCCCGGCCCCGCCCGAAGTCGACTCGTTGGACGAGCAGGGGAACAACCTGCCCACGCTGGAATCCCAGTTCACGCCGGACCGGTAGCCCGCCCGCCCCAAGGCGCCGACGGGACCGAGCCCCCACCAGGGCGGAGGAATCTTGAACGAGTTCACGGTCGACCCGGACCGGCTTGCCGGATTCGGGTCGGATCTCCAGGACCTCGGGACGAACTTCTCGGGGAACGCCTCGCGCCTGCTGTCGGGTGTGTGCCTCCCCGGGGGAACGACAGGGCTCATGGCCACCCTCGCACCGTCGTTCGACAGGGTCCGGGCATCGGTGTCCGAGGCCGGGCTGACCGATCGCACCGCCATCGGCAACCTCGGCGCGGACCTCGACTCGACGGGGACCACGTACCGGTCGGCGGACGACACGTCGGCGAGAACGGTCTCGGCGGCGTGGGCCACCGCGCTCGGCGGCTCGGAGTCGTCCGGCTCGAAGTCGTCCGGCTCGGCCGCGCACGGCGCCGACCGGTTCGGCGGCTTGCAGCTGCCCAGCCTGCCGGAGGTGCCGGAGAGCCCGTGCACGGTCCGCCGGGTGGTCGAGGCCGCCATCGACCAGATCGCGGTCTACGACGAACGGTTCGACGAGGCGATCGGCGTCAAGCCCGTCGCGGACCACCTGTCCGGCTTGGTGGCGGACTGGGAGGCGCTGCAAGCCGTCGGCAAGCGGATCGGCCTCCTCGGAGTCAACGACCACATCACCGCGGAGAACCTCGTCAACGGCACCACGTGGTTGCGGAGCGGGTGGTCCGGCAGCGCGTCGCAGGCGTTCGGGGAGAGCGCGGAGGACCTCGGGCGGTCGATCGCCGAGCGGGGCGACTCGCTCGACCGCGCGGCGAAGGTCGTGGAGAGCGGTGGCGCCTGCCTCGAACGCCTGGTCTACAACCAGGCGGTGGGGCTGACCAGCGCGGTCCTGCACCCGATGACCTACTTCGGGGCCACCTTCCCGCTCGGTGCGTGGGTGCCGTACATCCACAAGCCGATCGACCAGGTGATGCGGTCGGAGATCCTCTCCGCGGCCGATGCCCTGGAGGAGGCGGCGGAGTCGCGGCGCGGTGCGATGACCGCCGTGGTGCGAAGGATCGCCCAAGTCCTGGAGTGCCTGCCCGGACGCGCCCCGTCGTCGCCGGCCGAGGACGACTTCCCGATCGCGGACAGGGTCGCGGCTGATCCGGGTGTGCGCAGGTACGGGTTCGGCGACAGCACCTGGTGGGAGGAGGGGATCGACTTCGCCAGGTGAGTCGCGGACGTGACCGAGCAAGCCGTACCAGTGAGATGAGAGAGGGCCGCCATGTCCCCGCAGATCCCCGCGATGCCGCCACCGCCGCCGGTGGACGCCGGACAGGGTCCGCACGGTTCGCAGCCGTGGTACAGCCGCGGTGACGACTTGGCCTTCCTGGACACCGCGGTGAAGATGAAGATCGCCGCGGCGGCCGGTGGCCTGCCCAACGCCAGCCGTCACCTGTCCCACTACCTGAGCAACACGGGTGAAGACCTGACGCTCGACCCGGACGAGATCCTGGGCGACGAGCCGGGGTTGAAGGCGCTGGTCGACCGCTTGGTCAGCGATGTCGTCCGGAGGATCGCCGGTGGCGCGGCCTCGAACGGCGGCTACGACGCACCGATCCCGTTCCAGTCGGAGTGGTACGGATACACGTTCGCCAACACGGACTGGTTCCTGGCCATAGGCGCTGTGCACGCGTCGGCGACCGGGGTGGTCACGGTGCACGCCCCGAATCCGGAGGGCGCGACACCCCACATCACCCTCGATTGCCGCAGTCACCTGTTCGACCGCTACAACTGGGACGGCGACAAGAAGACCACGATAGCCGGGATGACCTTCACCGACCGGGAGCTGGGAGGTCTGCACACGGCGGGGCTGGCGAAGGAGTTCACCATGTACGGATCATCGGAGGTCAAGCACTACCAGGGTGTTCTGCCGATCAGCGCCCCTCTCGACCTGCCGACGCCTCCCGGGCGGCCCGGTCGGTGACGACCGGGTCGGCGAGGTGGGCTTGCAGGCGGGCGTGGCGGAACTGGTAGTAGGGGCCGGACTGGCGCAGCACGCCCCGCCGGCACGCGTCCTCCAGGAACGCGACGACAGCCCAGGGCAGTCGGCCGGTGAGCGGCAGCCAGATCCGGGCGAACACCAGCCAGTGCCCCCACGGGGTCATGCCGAGCACGTAACCGGCGGCGCCCGCGATCGCGCTGACCAGGCCGGCCGCCACCACCAGTGACGGCTCCCAGTCGAGGTCCACCCCGAACGGACGTCCGACGTCCAGCGCGTCCACCGCCTCGGACGCCGCCACGATGAAGCAGGCGAACAACGGCGCGAGCACGAGCGCCGGTCCGGCCGGCAGCGCGCGGTTGGCCCGGATCAGGTCGGCGGGCCTGCCTGCCGAGGTGAGGTCCACCGGGGTCTCGATCATGCCGAGGACCCGGAACACCAGCCCGACGCCGACCGCGTAGACGACCCCGAACGCCGCCGCGTCGAAGAGCCAGGGGCCGAGCGCGGCAGCGGAGCGGGTGGTCGCCACGTCGAGCAGCCGGTGCGCCGTGCCCAGGCACACGCCGAACGCGAAGCCGCACAGGACGCCCAACCGCAGCCGACCCCTCGTGTCCGCGTTCGGCCGCCGTCGGCCACCCCACAGGCTGATCCGGAGGTACAACGGTGCCGGCACCTCGCGGCCGACTGTTGCCGCGTAGCTGATCACCATGAGCACCGCGCCCAGGAAACCGATCAGCAGACCCGAGAGGAACCAGGAACTGGAGCCGATCCGCACACCGAACGCGCTCGCGACCCCTTCCACCAGCCAGTCGACCACGCCGGCCGTGACGCCCGCGAACAGCCCGAGCACCAGGGTCCGCTGCCGGCGGCCCAACGCGGTGCCGAACTCCCACCAGGCGAGGTCGGTGGTGCGCCGCCTGCTCAGGTGCGTGGCCAGGAAGCGCAACCACCGCGTGGCCTCTTCGACCGACCAACGCCGGTCCAGGCCCACGGCGTGGTCGAGCGGCTGGCGCAGGTACGCGGTCGGCACGAAACCGGCCAGCAGGTGGTCGGCGATGCTCTCCGCGGTCGGGAACCGCTCGGCGTCCAGCAGCTCGGCCGGGTCACGGCCCGTCGTGTCGCTGTAGTTGGCGCGCGCGAGACCGACCATGAGCGGAGTGGTGAACGCGGCAGCCGGCGCGTGGTCCGGCCGTTCGGTGAGTTCGCGCAGCACCGGATCCCAGACCGTCGCGACGTCGCCCGCGGTCCGGCGCGCGGTGCGCGGCAGGTAGTCGGCGAGGTCCGCGACGGTGAGGTCGGTCAGCTCGACGACGGCCGCGCCGCGCAGCGCCCGGAAGGCCGTGACCGCGTCCCGGTACTCGTCCGGCCTGCTGGTCAGCACCAGCGGCAGGACGATCTGGCTGAGGGCGACGAGGGCCGACCGGTGCAGCCCGTCGGCGATCTCGTCGAAGCCGTCGAGCACCGGGAGGATCCGACCGCTCTCGATCAGCCTGGCGGCGAGCGTCGAGCCGCTGCGGCTCGGCCTCGCGAGGCCGGGGTAGTGCCGGGTCAACTCGGCGACCAACCACTCGTGGAAGGACTCCTTGACCGGGTGCCACGAGCCGATGCCGAGGACGACCGGGACCGCGCCGGCCGCGGTCGACGGGTTGAGCAGGTCCAGCACGAGCCGCACGGCGAGCATGCTCTTCCCCGCACCCGCCTGGCCGAGCACGACGAGCCGCCCGGACGGAACACGCCGGTAGCAGGACACGATCCCGTCCAGCGTGCCGGCGAGGTCGGTCGGCGCGTCGGGATCGGTCAACTCCGCACCGGCTGAGCGCCAGCGCAGCGGCAACGGGCCGGGGTCGTGGATCCCCCGCCAGATCTCCTCCTGCTGCCACCGCGCCCGCACCACGTCGGCGAGTTCATCGGCCGCTTCGATCAGCTCGCGTTCACTCGCCGTCAGGTACCGCCCGGGCTCGGCGGGAACCGCTTCAGCGAGCACCACCCCCGCGTCCGATGTGGATGGTTCGTCGGGTGGCGCGGCCCGACCCACCGTGGCCAACAGCGTCGCGTGCTCCGAAGGGGACAGCGCCAACGCCTGCGCCAACTGCCGCACCGTGCTCGACTGCGGGTTCGACCGCGCCTCGGTCTCGAACCTCCGGACAGTGCGCACCGCGACCCCCGACCGCACGGCCAACTCGTCCTGCGTCAACCCGGCCTTCCGGCGAAACTGGCGCAGCAACGAGCCGAACCGGTCTGCCACCTCACACCCCCGACGAGAATCACGACCGAAGACCCAACGTATCGAAGGGCGGACCGGTTGTATCCGCAAAATTACTTTCTCGACGCGACAGAGGTGAACACCGGATCACGCACACACCTCATCCACGCCCACACCCGCCCGCGGCACCGCCGGAGAAGCACCCCGACGAGTCCGTGGAGTGCGGCGGAACTCGGCTTGCCGCTATGCCGGTTGACCGGCACGTAGAGGTGTTCGTGTCCACCACCGCCGCGGTGGGCGGAATGGCCGAGGTGGTCGCGCCGATGAAGGCGGCGGTCGCGACGAGAACGCGAGGCGCCCGCCGTCGACGGGCGGCAGGGGGTCGCGGTCGAGGTTGGTCCTGCGGTGGTGCCGGGGGACGTGCTCGGTGCGGGTGTCGCGGCGGTGCGGGAGCGTGATGCCACCGCACCGCCGCGACCGGCCCGCCGGTTCAGGGCGCCGTGCAGGCCTGGCCGTTGAGGGTGGACCGGATGGGTGAGGCGTTGAGGGTCGTTCCGGTCGGCGGTTGAACCCGAGGACCGAGGGTCAGGTGCGGGTCCACTTCTGGTTGGTGGCGCCGTGGCAGTCCCAGATGATGACCTTCGTCCCGTTGGCGGTGGCGCCGCCGTTGACGTCCAGGCACCTGCCCGACGCCACGGCCGTCACGCTGCCGTCGGAGTTGAGGCGGAACTGCTGGTTGCTCTGGCCGTTGCAGTCCCACAACGTCACGGCGGTGCCGTTGGCCGTGCCCTGGTTGTAGACGTCCAGGCACTTCGCGCCGTCGTAGGCGCGCAACTCACCGGCCGCGGTGGTGGTGAAGCGCTGGTTGGTCTGACCATTGCAGTCCCAGATCTGGGCCAGGGCGCCATTGGTCGGCATACTGCCGGGGATGTCCAGGCAGCGCCCGGAGCTCTGGCTCACCAAGGAGAACGACGTGGGCGCGGGACCCCCGCCACCGCTGACGACGTACACCGTCGTGCCGTGCGCCGGGACGCTGGCCGAGATGGTGCCGGAAGTGGTCGTCGTGCCGTTGGTCCAGGCGTCGCGCAGCGTGAACGAGCTGCCCGACAGGCCGATCGCGCTCGCCGTGGTCGAGACGGTGGTCGTGCCGCCACCCTGGTTGAACAGGGCGACCGCGACGTTGCCGTTGGCCAGCCGCTTGGCCAGGACGCGGCGGGTGCCGTCGTTGGAGATCTGCACGGCCTGCAGTCCGAGGGGGTCCTGGTTGATGGCGATGAGGTTGGCGTTCTTCAGGATCGTCGACGTGGCGGAGTCCATGTTGCGCAGGT
>JBFBCZ010000060.1:0-3404 GCA_040689555.1 Actinosynnema sp. NPDC051121
GTGCTGGAACGGGTGCGTCAGACACATCCACTCCGCCCGGAGGTCCTCCCTGCGTTCAACCCGACACGCCGTCAACAACCTCATTAGTCACTACATCTAGCGCCACGAGCGCGGTCGGGTGGGCATCGTCGCCGCTCCTCGGACATCCGCACGAAGTGACGCAGGTCTCTGTTAACGCTAACATCCGCTGGCTGTCGGGCTCAACCCTCGATCCTCGCGTGTGCAGGTGATGGGTGTTAGCGATAACAGGCCGTGGGGCGGTGTGATCACCGGGACCGTCCACCCGAACGGGCGATTGCGACGCGGAGCAGTGGATCTTGCACGAGGAGTGGGCGAGGATGTGCCCGACACGAGCACCGTGTCACTCCCCGAGGCGGCCCGACGCCCTGGCACGAACGGCAAGTCACCATGACTTCTGTTGCGAACGGCCCGCTGTGCCCGTCGACCGGCGACGCCGAAGCCCTCCCGTTCGGCGAGGTCGACGGTGATCCGACGCCGGTGGCCGACCCCGGCGCGGGCCGCGGGCCGCGATGGCTGGACGAGTGGCTCGCCGCGAACCTCGCCCGGGTGGTGTCGTGGCGGCGGACCCTGCACGCGAACCCCGAGCTGAAGCGCCGGGAGTTCCGCACCACGGCGACGATCGCGCAGGTCCTGCGGTCGCTCGGGCTGGAGCCGCGCGTGCTGCCGATCGGGACCGGCGTGATCTGCGAGATCGGCAGCGGGCCGCGTGGCGTCGCCCTGCGCGCGGACATCGACGCGCTGGCCGTGCCGGAGACCACGGGTGAGCCGTGGGCGTCACGCGTGCCGGGCGCCTCGCACGCGTGCGGCCACGACGTGCACACCGCGATCCTGCTCGGCGCGGCGGCGGCACTGGCGTCCGCGCCGTCGCTGCCGGGCCGGGTGCGGCTGCTGTTCCAGCCCGCCGAGGAGGAGCCGGGCGGCGCGCACGACGTGATCGCGGCGGGTGGGGTCGAGGGCGTGGAGCGGATCTTCGGCCTGCACTGCGACCCGAAGGTGCTGGTGGGCCGGATCGGCACCAGGGTCGGGCCGGTCACGTCGGCGTGCGACATGCTCGAACTGCGGGTCGGCGCGTGCGGGACGGGACGGCGCAACGAGCTCAGCTCCGACGTGGTGCACGCGCTCGGCGTGGTCGCGACCGGGCTGCCCGCGATGCTGGGCCGCCGCGTCGACCCGCGTTCCGGGACGGTGCTGGCGTGGGGCCTGATGGACGCGCCGGAGACGCCCGTCGGCGTGCCGCGCGAAGGCGTCCTGCGCGGCACGCTGCGCACCGGCGACCCGGTCGTGAACGGCCGGCTGCCCTTGTTGGTGGAGGAGATCGTCGGCTCGCTGCTGCGGCCGATCGGCGTGCGGTTCGCCCTCGAGCACGTCCGGGCCGTGCCGGTGGTCGAGAACGACCCCGAGAGCACCGCCGTGCTGCAACGGGCGATCGCCGCCGCGCTCGGGCCGCAGGCCGTCACGTCGACCACCCAGTCCACCGGCGGCGAGGACTTCGGCTGGTACCTGGACCACGTGCGGGGCTCGTACGCGCGACTGGGCATCTGGTCGGGCGAAGGGCCGCAGGGCGACCTGCACCAGCCGACCTTCCACGCGGACGAACGCGCCTTGCCGGTGGGCGTGCGGGCCATGGCACACGCGGCGCTCGCCTCGCTGGCCGCCGGCTGATGGTGGCAGGTGCAGGGCTCGCCGGCGATGGTGTGCGCGGTGCCGGCGTCGCCGGCTGCGGGCTGGTGGTGTCGGGCGCTCCCGCTGTCGATTGATCGTGGTGCGCCGCGCGGCGGGGACTTGTCGGCTGACCGCAGCGGTCCTCGGTCCTGCCGGTCGACCGTGTTCAGCGGGCGTTCAGCGGCTTGTCTGGGCGCGGTCTTCTGCTGTGACGCGTCGGTCGGGAGTCGGGCCGGGCGGCGGGGTGGCGGGAACGGGGGGGAAGCGATCGTGACGGCAGTGGATCCGGCCGGCGCCCGCAGCAGCACCGAGTACGTGCTGCTGCTCAGGCGCCGCAGGGAGGTCACCGGGTTGTCGTACAGGCAGTTGGACCGCCGGGCGAAGCAGCGCGGTGAGGCGTTGCCGCCGAGCACGGTGGCCACCATGTTGGGGCGGACCAGCCTCCCGAGGATCGACCTGGTGACGGCCTACGTGCGGGCGTGCGGTGGTGACGACGCGGAGGTGGCCGCGTGGTTGGCGGCACGGGCCCGGATCACCGCCCGCGATCCGCACCCGGCCGGTCCGCCGCCGGCCGGGCCGTGCCTGCCGGTGCCGCCACGCCAGCTCCCGCCGGGTGTCGCGGGACTGGTCGGGCGCGGCCGGGAACTGGCCGAGCTGGACCAGGCGGCCGACGGGCTGGTCGTGGTGACCGGTGGGCCCGGTGCGGGGAAGACCGCGTTGGCGGTGCACTGGGCGCACCGGTCCGCGAGCCGGTTCCCGGGTGGTCAGCTGTACGTGGACCTGCGCGGGCACGGGCCGGGCGGGCCGCTGAGCGCGGGTGCCGCGCTCGGGCGACTGCTGGCCGGGCTCGGCGTGCCGGCGGACGCGGTCCCGCCGGACGACGAGCAGGCCGCCGCGCTGTTCCGGTCGGTGGTGGCGGACCGCCGGGTCGTGCTGCTGCTGGACGACGTCGCGTCGGCGGACCAGGTGCGGCTGCTCAGACCGGGCGGGCACGGCTCGTGCACGGTCGTGACGAGCCGGGACCGGCTCGCGGGACTCACCGTGCGCGACGGTGGCCGGGTGGTCGACGTGGGCCCGCTGGAGCGCGGTCACGCGGTGCGGGTGCTGGCGCGGTCGGCGGGGGAGCGGCTGGTGGCGCAGGAGCTGACCGCCGCCGGTGTGGTGGCCGACCTGTGCGACGGCCTGCCGCTGGCGTTGCGGATCGCCGCGAGCGCCCTCGACCGCGACGCGCGGACCCCGATCGCGGACCTGGTCGCGGAGATGCGCGCGGACGGCGCGTTGGCCGCGCTCGCCGTGCACGACGATCCGCACGCCCGGCTGGACGTGTCGTTCGGGTACTCCTACGACGCGCTGGGCGAGGTCGAGCGGCGGGTGTTCCGCCGGCTGGCCACCGCCGGCGAGCTCTCCGCGCCACTCGTGGCGATGACGGCGGAGCTGGCACCGGACGCCGCGCGGTCGGCGTTGCGCCGCTTGGCCGACGCGCACCTCGTGGTCAAACGGGCGGGCGACCGGTTCGCGGTGCCCGGACTGCTGCGCGAGTACGCGCGGGCGCTGGACCTGCCGGAATCGCAGCTCCGGCGGATGCGCCACGCCGACACGGACGCCGCCTGAGGCGCGCGATCACCGGGTGGTGGGGGGGCGGGCCCCGGCGCCGGCCCCACCCCCCCCCCGCAGCCGCGGACCCCCCCCGACGCGCGCCTGGCGCGGGGGCGGGGGGGCGT
>JBFBCZ010000060.1:3414-33764 GCA_040689555.1 Actinosynnema sp. NPDC051121
CAGGGACGGGGCCTGTGGGGCGCGACCCCGGGGGGGTGGCGGTCCACCACTGGGGACCGCCACCACCTCGCACGTCCGACCGTCGCGCCCCCTTGACGCTCAGGGGGCCGTTGCGCGGGTTCCCGTGGTGCGGTCGAGGTAGTCCTTGAACTGCACGGTGACCGAGTGCGCGTCCGACGGCCAGTTCGGCACCGCGATCGTGCGGCTCCGGCCGTCGCTGCCGCGCGCGGCCTGGGTGACGCGGATCGTGCCGCCGCCGTCGGCCCGCGCGGGCAGGTAGGCGTCGACGCCGGTCAGGAACGGCAGCGTGGCGAACGGCGGCAGCGCGACCCCCGGCGTGGACGTGCGGTCGCAGTTGTCGTCGAACGCGAACGCGGCGATGACCTGCCGCAGCCGTGGCGAGACGGCCGGTTCGAGCACGTTGACGCCGTCGATCTCCAGCCGGTCGCTGTCGGGTTGGTCGGACCACCACTCGCGGTTGCGGGTGATGGTGAGCGCGCTGTGCGTGGGGCAGCGGTCGATGTTGTCGGCGATGCCACCGGGCCGCGAGAGCTGGAGCCGCACGAACCGGTCGCTGCGCTCGAACGGCTCGAAGTAGAAGTGGTACGGCAGTTGGCCGTCGCGCAGCACCACGAGCTCGTAGTGCTTGCGGCCGTGGACGGGCAGCGGGCCGAACGAGCCGTCCGCGCCGGTCCGGGCGCTGTGCCGGGGTGCGTGCCCGAGTCGCGCGCCGGTGCGGCTGTCCACTTCCCAGACCTGCAAGAGGCCGTCGACGCCCTCGTTCTGCGGGTAGTAGGTCGCCCGGCCCGCGATCCGGACCAGCCCGGGCGGTTCGGGCACCACGCGGGTCGTCGACGCCGGCCGGCCGCGCAGGAACCGGTGCATGTGGGCGAAACCGTCGGCCGACGTGGTCGTCTCGGTGTGGCCCAACGTGGTGAGGTAGACGTTCGTGGCGCCGCCGATGGAGCCGTTGGGCTGGAGGCTGCCCCACAACGCCAGCGTCGGCACGCCACCGGGCGGGGTGGCGCTGGAACGCCCGTCCACGTTGACGTACCTCCGCACCGACGCGGCCCGTTCGGGGGAGGACAGGTAGGCGTGCATGACGGTCGTGCCGCGCGAGTGCGCGATGACGTCCACCGTGGACGCACCGGTCCGCGCCTTGACGCCCTCGATGAACGCTTGCAGGCCGGTGACGGCGTGGTCGTTGGTCGGGATGCTCGTGTCGTACTCGAAGGCGTGCAGCAGCGCGTCGGGGTAGCCGTTGCCGGAGAACCGCTTGGCGTTGGACTGCCACTGCTGGGCCGAGCCCTGCTGGCCGTGCACGAAGACGATGGGGGTGGGCGCGTCGGCGCGGGCGGGCGCCGCGGTCGACACCAGCGGAACGGTCGTCACCAGCGCGACGACCAACGCCGCGAACGGGACCCTCATCGCGCTCCTCCGGTGGCCACCGCGTCCGCCAGGTTCTGCCGCGCGTCGGCGGGCTGGAGGTAGCCGGCGTGCACGTTGGCGACGTCGGCGGTCACGACCTGCCGCACGTAGTCGCCCCGCTCGGGGTAGAGCCGGGCCAGCGTCGCCGCGTCGAACGGCACGTGCGTGCCGAACAGCTGGCAGAACGTCTCGCCGGAGTTGTCGCCGGTGTTCAGCGCGCGGGGCGCGGCCAGCTGCGACAACCGGATGCCTCCCAGGGCGAGGCCGAGCGCGTCCCGCTTCTTGGTGACGCCGTCCGGTTCGAACTCCAGCGGCCGGGCGGTCGGCGGAGGCGTGCCGCGCTCGACCCAGCGGCGCAGGTGGTCGTAGGCGGCGGCGGTGACGTGGTGCAGCGGGATCCGGCTGAACGGGGGCCGGTCGCAGGTGTACTGCGGTGCGCCGCCGAGGTCGCGCTCGGAGATCGGCGCGCGGTAGGCCTGGCCCTCGTGGCCGGAGTGCGCCGCGCCCGCGACCTCCCAGCGGCGGAAGCGGTCGGTGTCGGCCGGCCGTTGCGCGGTCCGCACGTCGGTCTCCGACAGCACCTGGAAGACGGGTTCCGCGCCGACCCTGGTCGGGGCCGTGCCGACGATGAAGCCGTAGCCGTCGAACACCGGCTGCTGCTGCGGCAGGACCCGGTCGTACAGCACGGTCATCCGGGCCGCGGACTGCGAAGCGCCGATGGCCAGCAGCGTCTTCGTCCGCAGCCCGCCCATGACCGCGCCCGCATCGATTGCGCGGCCGGCCTGCGTGAACACGTCGTAGGACAGCTCGTCGGCGGTGAACCGGCCGCTACCGGTCACGTCGAGCGTGCCGTACCGGGCCGGGCTCCAGGCCTTGAGCTGGTCGACCCCGACCCGCTGCGCCGACACGCCCACCCAGGCGTGGCCCGCGCGGACGGCGGACCCGGCGTTCCACAGGGCGTCCAGGTCGTACCCGGCGGTGACGTTCTGCCACTCGACCAGCGTGGTGCCGGAGAACTTCCCCGCGTGCGCGGGGCGGCGGACGATGACGCGGGTCGTGTACGGCACCCCGGTGGCGACCTTCGTGCCGTCGACGGCCCACCCGTCGGCCGTGCCGGAGAGGTGGAACTCCTCTTCGACGTACCCGGCGGCGGCGAGGTCGTCCGGCGTGGAGAAGAACGGGTAGGTGTCCTCGACGCGGTCGGCCAGCCGGTCACCCGGCACGGTGCCGGGCAGCGGGCCGACGACGCGGGGGACGGGGGCGGGGGAGGCCGAGGCGGGGACGGGCACCGGGAGGAGCAGACCGAGCACGACCGCAGCCGAGCCGAGGCGGTGCCAGGGGAAGGGGGACATACCGGCTCCCACAGCGATGGGGGATGGGATCGTCGCCGACGGTAGCCGGCCGCGCACGGCGCGCACCAGGACGCGGGCCCATCGTGAGACCGCTGTCGCAGCAGGTGCTGCGGGATCGGCGGGATGCTGTGGGGTCGGCGGGTGGGTAGCGGGGTGCCGCGGGATCGGCGGGATGCTGTGGGTCGGCGGGTGGGGTAGCGGGGTGTCGCAGGGGCAACGGGGGTGCCCGTGGGGTCAGCGTGGTTGCAGCAGGACCGTGCGGGCGGCCGTTTCGGCCAGGTGGGGGTCCAGCGGCGCGCCGGTGAGCAGTTCGGCGTAGAGCGCGGACTCGACGATCCGCACGTACAGGAACGCCACCTGGTCCAGGGCGGCGGTCGACCAAGGCCCGCCGTCGACCTCGAGCAGGATCTCCTTCTGCGCCGACACCGCCCGCCGGTGCACGCCGCCGGAGCCGTTGAACAGCACCCGCGCCGCCGTCTCCGGCTCACCGCGCAGGAACGCCCGGAACGGCCCGGCCGCGCGCAGTTCCGCGACGAACCGCCGCGTCACCTCCAGCACGCCCTCCACGCCGCCGTTCGTGCGCTCCTGGCGGGCCCGCGCCAGCAGTCGGTCGGCCAGCGCCCACAGCACGTCGGCCAGCAGCCCGTCCCGGCTGTGCACGACCCGGTACAGCGTGGCGCGGCTGATGGCCAGGCTGCTCGCCAGCTCGTCCATCTCGACCCGGCCGTGCCGCAGGAAGAACCGGCAGGCCCCGCGCAGCACCTGGTCCTGGCTCACCACCCGCCGGGTCGACTCCACCACGCGTCCCCGCTTCCGCCGGCACGCCCGTCCGGCCCACCCCGCATCATCGCGCCCACCCGGGCCGTCCGCGAGACCCGTACCGGTGTGTGCCCCAGGTCACTTCCGGCGGTCGGCATCCGGGAAGGTCTTCGATCGCTGCCCGTGGCGAGTGCCGGTGGCAGGCCGGTGCCGCGGACCGGTCCGGTCGCGGGTTACTTCGCGGAGGAGGCCGGTTCCTGGAACAGCACGGGCGGGGCGTCGCTGGCCGGGCGCGGCGGCGTCGGGTCCTGCCGGGGCGTCCACTCCTCGACCACCGGCTCCAGCTCCGGCGTGACGTCCTCGACCACGGTCGCCACGACCGGCGCGGCGGTGGCCTGCACGGCGAGCTGCTGCTGGACCTGGCCGATCCACATCAACCACATGGCCTCGTCGCGGTGACCGCGGTACTCGGCCTTCAAGCCCGCCAGCGCGCCACGCACGCGGGCGGCGATCACGTTGTCCTCACGCACGGCCGACCAGACCGCGCGCGCGGCGGCGTCACGGGCCTTGACCAGGAGGCGGACCTGGTCGGTCAACTCCGGCGCGGGCAGGTTCGCCCAGGCCGCTGCGATTCTCTGTGCCTTGGTCACGGTGCCATCCTTGTCGAGCGGACGGCGCGCGATGGCCGTGACACGATGTTATCAACCTCTCGTTTTTCGAGGTCAGCCCCAGGGCAACCGGTGACGTTCAGGCATCGGGCGGATACGTCCCGGGTTCGGCCACGTCCGCCGCGAGTGGGCGGGGGCGCAGCGCGGTGGTCCCCGTCGAACCGCGGGAACGCGTCGAAGCGGGGCGAACCGCTCGCCGATCGCAAGGCAGTCGTCAGGTGCGGGACGGCTGCGTGGTGGGACGCTCGTCGGCGTGACCGCCGGCCACGACACGGTCGTCCTCGTCGTCCAGGACGGCGACTCGACCTCGCCCGACGAGGTGGCCCGATGGCTGCGCGAGCACCTGGAGGGCTGGCCCGACTTCGACGTGCTGCTGATCGGCCAGGTGGTCGGCGAGCTGTACGACAACGCCCGGCGGCACGGTTCGCCGCCGTACGTGCTCGAACTCGTGCTGGACCGGTGGCGCGAGGCCCTGGTGGTGAGCGTGCGCGACCGCGCCGTCCGCCGGTCCGCGCCGTGGCGGTCGGCGGCGGGGTTGCTGCTGGTCGACGCGCTGTCCGCGCGCTGGGGCGTGCTGACCCAGGCGACCTTCACCACGGTGTGGGCGGAACTGCTCTTCCGGGACTGACCACCGCCCGATCGTGGCGCACGCCCGCCCGATCGGGAAGACAGGCACGGTGGAACCCTCGGCATCGACCCCGTGCGGGGCGGCAGGCGGCGTCGCCAAGAGGCTGGTCGCCCGGTGTCAGCCGGTCCTCCGGCTGCACGCCCGCTCGGGCCGGTCGGCTGGGGCATCGCCCCGTCCAGCGCGACCGCCGCGAACGTCCTCGGCCTGGTGGTGGACCCGCTCGTCACTCGACGTGCTGGGTGACGGTGCCGCGCACGAAGTGCCGCTGCGCCACCAGGAACAGCAGGACCATCGGCACGGTCGCGACGACGCTCGCGGCCAGCACCAGCTCCCACTGCTCCTCGCCGCCCTCCCCGAACCGGTCCAGCACCGCCTTCAACCCGCGCGGCACCGTGTACAGCTGCGGATCGCGCAGGTAGATCAGCGGCTTGACCAGGTCCGTCCACGCCGCCTTCAGCTCGAACACGAACACCACGACCAGCCCGGGCTTCGCCAGCGGCAGCGCCATCGAGGTGAACAGCCGCCACGCGCCCGCGCCGTCGACCTTCGCCGCGTCGAACACCTCGCGCGGCAGGCCGAGGAAGAACTGGCGCAGCAGGAAGATGTAGAACGCCGAGCCGAACAGGTTCTGCGCCCACAGCGGGATCTGCGTGGTCGCCAGGCCCAGCGCGTGCCACTCCAGGTAGACCGGCACCATGGTCACGGCGGCCGGCAGCATCATCGTCGCCAGCACCACGCCGAACAGCAGGTCGCGGCCGGGGAAGCGGAACATCGCGAACCCGAACGCCACGAGCGCGCTCGCGACCGTGGCCGACGCCGCTGCCGCCAGGCCGACCGCGACGCTGTTGCCGACCCACGTCAGCAGCGGCACCGCCTGCCAGACCTCGACGTAGTTGCCCGGCGAGAACGGGCGGGGCAGCAGGGCGTTGTCGAACACGTGCGCGCGGTCCTTCAGCGACGCGCTGACCAGCCACCAGAACGGGTAGCCGAACGCCGTCGTGACGACCAGCAGGGCCGCCCACAGCCCGACGCGCTGCACGACCGGTCCCGTGCCGCGCTTCACGACCGGTCACCCTCGTAGTGCACGTACCGGCGCGACAACCGCACCTGCACGGCCGTGATGACCGCGATCACCGCGAACAGGCCCCACGCCAGCGCCGACGCGTACCCCATCCGCAGCGACCCGAACGCCTCCTGGAACAGGTGGATCACGTAGAACAGCGCCGCGTCGCCCTCGGCGGAGGCTTTCGCCCGAGCACCGAAGAACATCGCGTACGCCTCGGTGAACACCTGCAACGACCCGATCGTGTTGACGACCGCGGTGAAGTACACCGTACCGCTGATACCCGGCAGCGTGACGTGCCAGAACTGCCGCCACGGGCTCGCGCCGTCCAGCCGCGCCGCCTCGTACCGCTCCACCGGCACGCGGGTCAGCGCCGCCAGGTACAGCACCGCCGTGCTGCCGACCGTCCACAGGCTCATCACCACCAGGCCCGGCTTGATCCACGCCGGGTCGGTGGTCCAGTTCGGGCCCTGGAAGCCGAACCAGCCCAGGAACCCGTTCACCGCGCCGTGCTGCCCGTTGAGCAGCAGCAGGAACATGGCCGCCAACGCGACCGGCGGCGTCATCACCGGCAGGTACAGCACCGTGCGGAAGAAGCCGCTGCCGCGTCCCGCCCGGCGCAGCAGGCTCGCCAGGCCCAGCGCCGCCACGATCTGCGCGGGCACGTGCAGCGCGGTGAAGAACACCGTGTTCCACAACGCCGTGCCGACGCGCTCGTCGCTCACCGCCTCGCGGTAGTTCTCCAGGCCGACGAACACCGGCGGCTTGAGCATGTCGTAGTGCGTCAGCGACAGCCAGAGGCTGAACAGCATCGGCCCGGCGGTGAACGCCAGGAACCCGATCACCCACGGCAGCAGGAACAACAACCCGGCCCGCGCCTCGCGTCCGCTCACCGTCACGGCACTACCTCCCGCCGACCCGCTTGAGCGCCCGTTCCGCCTCGCGCTGCGCCTGCGCCATCGCCGCCGTCGGGTCCTGCTGCCCGACCAGCACCCGGTTCACCGCGCCCTCCCAGGCCCGCACCAGCTCGCTCGCGGCCGGGCTCGGCGGCAGCGCGAACGCCTTGTCCTGCAACGACAGCACCACCGGCACGCCCTTTTCCAGGATCGGGTTGCCCTTCGGGTCGAACACCTCGCGGAAGATCCGCTCGTCGGCCTCCCGGTCGGCGGTGAACGTGCCGCCGTAGGGCCGCCCGGCCTTGGCCAGCGCGTCCCGCCGGGCGATCGCCGCCGTGACCCAGGTCTGCGTGTCGGTCATCGTGACCAGGAAGCGGCAGGCGAGGTCAGGGTGCCGGGCGCCCTTCGGGATGGCCCACGCCTGCCCGCCGGACTCGGTCAGCACCTGCCCGTGCCGGTCCGTGAACGGCGTGATCGTCACGTCGGCGGTGGGGGAGTTGGTCGCCAGGGTGTTGACGTACCAGGAGTCCATGGGCATCGCGGCCAACTGCCCGGTCACGTACTGGTTGTTCGCGCCGAACTGGTCGAACGTGTCGCGGAACGCCTTGAACGACGCCCAGCCGCCCTGCCTGGCCACCAGGTCGGTGGTGTGCCGGACCGCCTCGACCACCCGCGGGTCGTCCAGCCGGGCGTCGGGCCCGATCAGCTCGGCCCCGTTCGCCTTGGCCCACAGCGGCAGGAACTCGGGCACCTTCGGGTCGAACCCGATGCGCTCCACCCGCCCGTCGCCGACCTCGGCCAGCCGGTCGGCCAGCGCGCCCATCCCGGCCCAGTCCGAGGTGGACAACGCCGCCGGGTCCAGGCCCGCCGCCCGCACCACCGGGTTGTTGACGATCATCAGGCGGACGCTGGAGAACTCCGGCAGCCCGTACACCACGCCCTCGTAGGTGACCTGGCGCAGGGCCGCCTCCCGGAACCGGCCGAGGTCCACGCCGTGCTCGCGCACGCAGGCGTCCAGGCTCTGCACCGCGCCGCGGGCCGCGTAACCGCCGAGCTTGCGCCGCTCCGCGTACACCAGGTCGGGCGGCTCGCCCGCGGCCACGGCGGACAGGAACTGCTGCTCGTCGAACGCGCCTTCGTTGATCCGCAGGTCGACGTCGGGGTTGGCGGCGCGGAACAGGGCCACGCGTGCGGTCGCGTGCTCGTCCGGCAGCCCGAAGCCCATGGTGACGAGCGCGTCGGACGTGTCGGCGCCCAGCCCGCCGCAGCCGGCGACCAGCACCACCGCGGCCAGGGCGGCGGTGACCGGCGTGATGTCGACCAGGAGCCCCCGCATGCCGCCTCCTCGCCTTCGACGTCACGGAGGAAGTCGCCGAGGACGTCACCGGGACGGTTCCCGCTGGGAGGCCCCGTCACACCAGGGTCGCCCGGTTGGAGGAAGGCGCGCGGAAGGCGCTGTGGGGGCTGTGGGCGCGGTGGCACTGAAGGCGCGTTGGCACGCGGCGGGCGCGGTGGCGGGGAAGGCGCGTTGGGTGCGGTGGGCGGCGGTGGGTACCCAGCGCAGGCCCGGACGGGGCGCTGCACCAGAATCGGCGCGTCACGCCACCGAGCCCGGGAGGTCGGCCCACCCATGAGTCCCAGCGCAGCACCCGTCGGCCGGTGGATCCACACGTGGGTGTCGGCACCGCAGACGACCGAGCCGGACAACATGCCGCCCGCGCCGTTCACCCGTGACGACCTCGTGCTGGCCGACGCGACGTTGCGGCAGACGGCGCGCGTCACGGTCGGCGGCGACCGGCTGCGGCTGCGGTTCTCCAACGCGTTCGGCGGCGCGGCGCTGCCCATCACGGCGGTGACCGTGGCCCGGCCGGTCGGCAACCGGGCCGGGGTGGCCGCGATCGAGCCGGGATCGGTCCGCCCGGTCACGTTCCACGGTCGTGCGGACGTCGTCGTGCCGGTCGGGGCGCAGGTGGTGTCGGACCCGCTGGACTTCCCGGTCGAGCCGGAGGCGAACCTGACCGTGACGGTGTTCCTGGCCGAGGGGCAGGCGTCGGGGACCATCACCTCGCACCCCGGCTCCCGGACCACGTCCTACCTACTGGCGGGTGACCACGTCGAGGCCGACGACCTGCCCGGCGCGACGACCACCGACCACTGGTACTTCCTCAGCGGCATCGAGGTGTGGTCGGAGCGGGGCGGCTCGGCCGTCGTCACGCTGGGCGACTCCCTGACCGACGGCCGGGGCTCCACGACCAACGGCAACGACCGCTGGCCCGACCGCCTGTCGGCCCGGCTGCGGGCGCACCCGGCCACCGCGTCGGTCGCCGTGCTCAACCAGGGCACCGGCGGGAACCGCGTGCTCAGCGAGGGGATCGGGCCGAGCGCGTTGGCCCGGTTCGACCGCGACGTGCTGGCCCAGAGCGGGGTGCGGTGGCTGGTGCTGTTCGAGGGCATCAACGACATCTGCACCGCCGACGCCACGGCCGACGTGCAGGAGCAGCTCGTGCACGATCTTCGTGCGGGTTACGAGCAGATCGTGGTGCGTGCCCATGCGCACGGCATCGAGGTGTTCGGGGCGACGCTGGCGCCGCTGGGCGGGAACGAGGCGTACGACGACCCGGGCGGTCACCGGGAGGCGTCGCGTCAGGCGGTCAACGGGTGGATCCGGGGTAGCGGGGTGTTCGACGCGGTGCTGGACTTCGACGCGGCGGTCCGTGCTCCGGACGAGCCCTCACGGCTGGTGGCGGCGTACGACGACGGTGACCACCTGCACCTGACCCCGGCCGGTTACCAGGCGCTCGCGGACGCCGTGCCGCTGGAGTTGTTCGAGCGGCCGTAGTGGGCGGTGGGTGAGTAACGGGATGTGTTGGCGCGCAAAAGTTTCGCAGTTTGTTCGAGGTTGTGAATGTCGAAAGTGGACGTCTGATTTCCTTGCCCCGGAAAGCGGGACGGACATAGGTTTGGTGTCACTGTCGGTATCACCGGCCCCGCAGCGGGAGGAACCTGTCCATGATCGACGTGCACCCGGCGTGGCTCCCGTCCTCCGCGTTCCGGTCGATCGGCTCGCGGCGGGTCCGCGTCACCGGTGACGGGCCGGTCGTCGCGACGGTGCGCGCCGAGGTCGGGACGGCGGTGGCCGAGCACGGCGGCGCGCTGGTCGAGGACGGTCCGGCGGACCTGGAACTGGTGTGCGCGCCCGACGACGGCGAGACCGATCCCGAGGCGTTCGTGGTGGGACGCGCGGGGACCACGACGGTGGTCCGCGCGATCGACGGGGCCGGGCTGCTCTACGGCTTCCACCACGTGGTCCGGCAGGGCGAGTCGGCGTTCACGGACCCGGCCGAGCCGCGACGGCACGCGCCACGCCAGCCGGTCCGGATGCTCGACCACTGGGACAACGTCGACGTGCACCCGGTGATGGGCCAGGTCGAACGCGGGTACGCGGGCGGCTCGATCTTCTACGCCGACGGCGAGGTCCGCGCCGACCTGTCCCGGGTCCGTGCCTATGCGCGGCTGCTCGGCTCGATCGGCGTCAACCGGGTCAGCCTCAACAACGTCAACGTGGGCCGCACCGAGGCACGGCTGCTGACCGACCTGCTGCCGGACGTGGTGCGGCTGGCGGAGGTGTTCCGGCCGCACGGGATCAGGGTGCACCTGTCGGTGAGCTTCGCCGCGCCGATCACGCTCGGCGGCCTGCCCACCGCCGACCCGCTCGACCCCGCCGTGCGCGACTGGTGGGCGCGCACGACGGCCGACGTGTACGCGGCGATCCCGGACTTCGGCGGGTACGTCGTCAAGGCCGACTCCGAGGGCCAACCCGGCCCGTTCGCCTACGGCCGCGACCACGCCGACGGTGCGAACGCGCTGGCCCGAGCCCTGGAGCCGTTCGGCGGCACGGTGTTCTGGCGAGCGTTCGTCTACAACCACCGCCAGGACTGGCGCGACCGCACGACCGACCGCGCCCGTGCCGCCCACGACCACTTCGCCCCGCTGGACGGCGCGTTCGACCCGAACGTGGTGCTGCAGGTGAAGGCGGGCCCGCTGGACTTCCAGGTGCGGGAGCCGGTGTCCCCGGTGATCGCGGCCATGCCCCGCACCCGGCTCGCGGTCGAGTTGCAGGTCACGCAGGAGTACACCGGGCAGCAGAAGCACGTGTGCCACCTCGTGCCGCAGTGGCGGGAGATGCTGGGGTTCCAGCCGTGGGGCGGGGATGGGCGCGGAGGTGGGTCGACGGTCGCGGACGTCGCCGGTGGGCGGGCCGACGCGTCGGCCGGTGGGGTGGTGGCGGTGTCGAACGTCGGTGACGACCCGTTCTGGACCGGGCACCCGTTGGCGCAGGCCAACCTGTACGGCTTCGGCAGGGTGGCGTGGGACGACCGGCTCGGGGCGGAGGCGGTGTTGGACGAGTGGATCGGCCTCACGTTCGGCGACGCCCGGGCTGTGAGGGAGGCGTTGCACGAGATGATGGACGGGTCGTGGTCGACCTATGAGCGGTACACGGCGCCGTTGGGTGTCGGCTTCATGGTGCGGCCGGGCGACCACTACGGGCCGAGTGTGGACGGCTACGAGTACTCGTCCTGGGGCACGTACCACTTCGCCGACCGTGACGGCGTGGGAGTGGACCGGACGCGGGCCACGGGTACCGGCTTCACCGGACAGTTCTCGGCGCCGTGGCGTGACGTGTACGAGTCGACGGCGACTTGCCCGGACGAGCTGTTGTTGTTCTTCCACCACGTGCCGTACGGCCATGTCCTGCGGTCGGGGAAGACGGTGATCCAGCACATCTACGACACCCACTTCGCCGGGTGCGAGGAGGTGGGTCGGATGGTCGAGGTGTGGGCGGGGGTGGAAGGGCTGGTGCGGTCGGAGGTGTTCGACCGGGTGGCGGGGTTGTTGGAGGAGCAGTTGAGGTGTGCGACGGAGTGGCGGGATCAGGTGAACACGTATTTCTGGCGGAAGTCGGGTGTGCCGGACGAGCACGGTCGCACGATCTTCTAGCTGGGGTGGGGTTGGGATTGGTGGGAGTGGCGGGGTTGAGTCCGGCTCGATTTGACATGGGGCCCTTACGGGCACCCCAGGCAGGCCAAAGCCGGGCAGGCATGGCGGGAAGAGCGTCCGCCAAGCCTGCCCGGCTTCGTCCAGCCTAAGGCACCCGAACCCATGTCAAATCGGGCCTCGGTGGGGATGTGGCGGGTCCGTTGTGGCTAGGCATCGTTCCAGTTCACGCGCGTGTCCTACGTTCAGAACGCGCGTGTCGTACGTTCAGAACGCGCGTGTCGTACGTTCAGGTCGCGCGTGTCCTACGTTCAGGTCCGGTGTGTCCTACGTTCAGGACCCCTGAATTCAACGTTCAGGTTGGCAGCGGATGACGAGGACGGTGGTTGGGGGGAGCGGTAGAGGGTCGCCGGGGTGTAGTTGCCGGCCTGTCAGCAGGTCGGTGCCGGCGGTTGGGGTGGGGACGGTTTGAGCGGGGCCGTGGTTCAGGATGAAGAGGTAGCGGGTGCCGGTTGGGGTGACGCGTTCGGTTACCTCGACGTCCGGGGCGTCGGCGAGGGGGCCTATCAGGTTGTGCTTGGACAAGGCCTTTCGGATGATGGCGGTGACGCCTTGGTCGTCCAGGAGGGTGGCGACGTACCAGGCGTGGCCTTGGCCGCGTGCGGCACGCGTCACGGCCGGTGTGCCGGCGTAGAAGTCGCTGCCGTAGGTGCCCATGACCTCGGCGTCGCTCGGGACGACGATCTCGAACACGTGTCGGGCGTCGTACTCGTTGCCGAAGAGGGTCACCGGGTTCACGATGTCCGGCTGTTGTGCGTCGGTTTCCTCGACCCGGAGGCCCAGCAGGGAGGCGAACGGGCCGGGGGCGTCGGTGAGGAAGGCGTTGTCGTCCTCGTCCACGCGGCCGGAGAGGGTGGTGGTGATGAACGTGCCGCCGCGCTCGACGAGGGTGGTCACGCGGTCGGCGAGGTCGCCTTTCACCATGTGCAGCAGGGGCGCGACGACGACGTCGTACTCGGAGAGGTCGGCTGTGACCGGGACTACGTCGAGCGGCACGTTGGCCTGCCACAGGGCGCGGTGGTAGGTGGTGAGCACGTCCAGGTAGCGGACGTTGCGGTTGGGGCCGTCGGACATCTCGACGGCCCACCAGCTCTCCCAGTCGACCAGGAGCGCGGCACGGGCCGGGGTGCGGGCACCGAGGAGGGCGTCACCCACACGGGTGAACTCGGCTCCCAGGTCGGCGACTTCCCGGAACATCCGGGTGTCCGTGCGGCCCGCGTGGTCGAGGACGGCGCCGTGGTACTTCTCGCACGCGCCGCGTGACTGCCGCAGTTGGAAGTAGAGCATCGCGTCCGCGCCGTTGGCGACCGACTGCCAGGACCACAGGCGCAGCACGCCGGGTCGCTTGACGGGGTTCACGTCGCGCGAGGCCGTGACCGAGGGGGTCTGCTCCATCACCCAGAACGGGTCGCCGTCGCGCAGGCCGCGCATCAGGCGGTGCGCCAACGCCATCCGGGCGGCCGTGCGGGTCGACGAACGGTCTTCGGGCGGGTAGTTGTCCCAGGACGCGAAGTCGAGGTGCGGCGCCCAGCGGTGGTAGTCGACGGGTTGGTAGAGGCCCATCATGTTCGTCGTCACGGGTGTGTGCGGCGAGTGCTCGCGGATGGCGGTCTTCTCGGCCACGAAGGTGTTCAGGAGCGCGTCGGACATGAACCGCTTGTAGTCCAGCGTGATGCCCTGGAACGCGGTGTGGTCTGGCCCGCGCCAGTGCTCGGACAACGCGTTCGGCGGCTGGATCTCCGCCCAGTCGGTGAACGTGTGCGACCAGAACGTGGTGTTCCAGGCGGCGTTGAGCCGGTCGAGCGAGCCGTAGCGCTCGCGCAGCCACCCGCGGAACGCCTCGCCGCACGCCGGGCACCAGCACGCGCCGCCGTACTCGTTGCCGATGTGCCACGCCACGATCGCCGGGTTGTCGCCGTACCGCTCGGCGAGCCGTGCCGCCAGCGCGACCGAGAGCCTGCGGAAGTCGGGCGAGGACGGGCAGGCGTTGTGGCGCTGCCCGTAGACGTGCCGCCGCCCCTCGAAGTCGACCCGGCACGCGTCCGGGTACTTCCGCGCGAGCCACGGCGGCATCGCGCCGCTGGGGGTGGCGAGCACGATCCGCATGCCCTCGGCCGTCGCCCGCTCCACGATGGCGTCCAGCGTCGAGAAGTCGTAGCGGTCCTCGGCGGGCTGGAGGTGGGCCCACGCGAACACCCCCAGCGTGACCGTGTTGACGCCGGCGAGCGTGAACGCGGCGTAGTCGGCGTCCCAGACCTCACGCGGCCACTGCTCGGGGTTGTAGTCGCCGCCGTAGCCGATCCGCGGGGTCACGCGGTGAACCTCTCGGTCGCGTCGCGCAGCACCGGGTCGGCGTTGCGCAGGAGCAGGAGGGTGAACGGGGAGGCGAGCAGGGCGAGGACCCAGTCCGAGGTGAGCACGACGAGCCCGCCGGCCGCGATGAGCAGTGAGAACGCGCCCAGCGCGCTCGCGGGCCGTGCGGCCAGGTAGTAGGACGCGAGCCGCGCGGTGTCACGGGTGCGCAGCGAGAGCGTGGACGACAGCACGAGCGCCTGGGTGGACCAGAGCAGGACGGCCACCGCGATCACGACCAGCACGAGGCCGTACCCGGCGGGCACGCCGGCCAGCTCCAGGTTCGCCAGGCTGAACCCGATCACGGTGAGCACGGCCAGCGCGGGCAGCCACCAGCGCAGCACGTCGAGCCAGTTGAGCCGGTAGCCGCGGCGGAAGTGCCGGGCGGGGGAGAGGTCGCGGTCGTGCAGGAACACCCGCCAGGCGTAGACGGCGGCCGACAACGCCGGGCCCACCGGGGCGAAGCAGAGGCTCACGAGGGGGGCGTTGCCCGCGCTGCGGTCCAGGAACAGCAGCGCGAGCAGCCCGGGGGCCGTCGTCAGCACGATCATGGCCTCGATGACGACGAACCAGTAGACGACCGACGCGATGCGCGACAGGACGCCCGCCCCGATCTCGGCGGCGGGATCACCCCGTCGTTCGGCGGACACCGTCACGGCCTCTCGTGCGGCGCCACGAGCCGCTCGTCGGACGCGCCGAGCAGCCGCCGGTCGTCCAGGCCCTCGTGCTCCTCGGCGCGGACGGGGCCGAGTTCGACGAAGGTGACCTCGTGCCGGGCGAGGACGAGGTCGAGGTCGACCCGTCCGTCGACGACGGGGACGGACCGGTGTTCGAGGGCGGGGCGGGCGCAGTCGCGCAGGACGTCGAGCGTGCGCGGGTCGGGGGAACGCGGACGGCCCAGCTCGCGCCACGCGCCGAACGCGTTGCCGTCGTGCTCGTTGACCCGTTCCCGCCGGACGAACGCGCGCGGACCCGTCAGCGGGACCGAGAGCCGCAGGTCATGCCGCTCGGGCGCGTCGGGGCCGTCCGTGCCGCCGACGGGCTGCCAGGCCAGCACGGTGACGCGGCCGTCGTCGGTCCGGCACACCAGGTGGTCCTCGCCGCGCGCCAGCACCCGCGAGCCCATCCTGGCCATGAACGCGTACAGGTGGTACGTCGGCTTCGGCAGCTGCCGGTGCGTGAGCAGGCCGAACCCGCCGTGGAACAGCGAGGTCGGCACGTTCTCCTCCTCGAAGACGTCGCAGAACGTCCAGTAGGAGTACGAGTCCACGAGCTCCGTGCCGCCGGTGAGCACCGGGGCCAGGTAGGCGGCGTGGTAGGCCGTGTCGTGGATCGGGTTGTCCGGCCGGTAGGAGCTGTTGTACTCGGTGATGTGCACCGGCAGCCCGGCCAGCGCGGTGCCCGCCAGGTGCTTGCGCGGCGCGTCGAACTGGTCCAGCAGCCGTTCCGGCGCGGTCAGCGTCTGGTAGGTGCCGAACGGGACGTGCTCCGCCGGGCCGGAGGAGTAGGCGTGCCTGCTGACGAAGTCGATCGGCACGTCGTGGCGCGTGACGAACTCGGCGAACGGCTCCCACCAGTCGTCCGAGCCGGGCGAGATCGCCGGACCGCCCACCTGGAGCTCGGCGTCGACCTCCTTGACGGTCCGCGCGGTGAGCTCGTAGAGGCGGAAGTAGGCGGCCTGGTCGGCGTCCTTCCAGAAGTTGACCAGGTTCGGCTCGTTCCACACCTCGATCGGCCAGGTGCGCACCTCGGCCAGGCCGTAGCGGTCGACGAGGTGCCGGACGACGGCGCGCACCAGCGCGGCCCACTCGTCCCAGTCCTTCGGAGGGGTGATGTTGCCCTTCCACCAGAACACCGCGTCGTCGCCGGAGGCCAGCGCGGTCGGCATGAACCCCAGTTCGAGGAACGGCCGGATGCCCAGCTCCAGGAACCGGTCGAACACCTGGTCCACGTACGTGAACGAGTACCGGGTGACCCCGTCGCCGGACCGGCGGTGCACGCCCATGTCGTCGGACAGCAGCCCGTGGCCGCGCAGGTAGCGGAAGCCGATGTCGCGCTGCACCCGGGCCAGGGACTCCTGGTAGTCGGCGCGCAGCGCGAGGTTGAGCCTGCCGGTGCCCACGCAGTGGCGCCACGACTCGGAGAGGCGGCCGATCGGCTCGCCGGGGACGGTGAGGCGGTTCACGTGCCCTCCAGGACGGGACGGGTACGGCCACGGGCGCGCCCGTGGCCGTACCCGGGACTGTCAGCCGTTCTTTTCCTTGTAGCGCTTGTACGCGCTGTTCACGAGCTCGATGTAGTCGTTCATGCCCTTGGCCTCGAGCTCCTTGACGTAGGCGTCCCACGTCGAGAGGTCGCGCTGGCCGAGGATGAACTGGAGCGTGGACTGGGTGACGAGGTCCTTGAGCGGGGTCTCCGAGAGGCCCACGCGCTCGCGCTCCTCCTCGCTGAGCGGCGCCGGCGGGGCGAGCGGGAGCTGCTTCTTGTCCGCCAGCGTCTTCTGGAAGCCGAGCTCCTCCTCGGTGAACATCGACTGCACCAGCTCGGTGGGCCCGCCGTAGCTGAACACACCGCCCTGGAAGCCGAAGTCACGCTGGAGGTTCTTGGGCGCGCCGACGTTGATGCCGCCGAAGGCGATCTCGGGCTTGAGGGTCCGCTTGCCCGACGAGTCCTTGTCGTAGGTGGTGCCCTTGACGCCCCACTTGGTGAACTCCTGGGCCTCGTCGGCGTACCACAGCCAGTCGATGAACTGCATCGTGGCGACGAACTTGTCGCTCTGGGCCAGCTTCGCCGAGATCATCAGGCCGTTCTCCAGCCGCGACCCGCGCAGCACGTCGCCCTTCGGTCCCGCGGGGACCGGGATCTTCGCCACCGTCGCGCCGGGGATCTTGGACACGTTCGGCCGGTAGTCGTTGACGATGTTCTGCGCGTTGCTGCTGATCGCGTACGACTTGCCGGCGGCGAACTTCTGGATCGCCGCGTCATCCTTCTGCGTGAAGCTCTCCGGGTCCATCAGGCCCTCGGAGACGAGCTTGTGGAAGTACCCGACGACTTCCTTGTACTCCGCCGTCGCGCCGGCGAACTCGAACTTCTGCGCCTGGTCGTTCCAGATGGAGTTCTTGACGTAGCCCCAGCCGGCCTGCGCGCCGTAGGTCTGCGCCACGAGGTTGAGGATCGACTTGCCCTCGAAGCGGTCCGACAGCGGGTAGCTGTCCGGGTGCGCGGCCTTGATCGCCTTGAGGACCTTGTAGACGTCGTCCCAGTTCTTCGGCGTCTGAAGGTTGAGGCGCTGGAGCTCGTCGGTGCGGAACGCCAGCGTGTAGTCCTGCTGCACCTTCTCGTGCAGGCCGGGCAGCACGTAGAACTTGCCGTCCTCCTGGCGCAGCGTGTTCAGCTCCGGCTGGAGCTTCCACTTCTCGACCTTGTCCTTGAAGTTCGGCATCAGGTCGAGGTAGTCGCTGACGGGGAGGATCGCGCCGGAGGAGACGAACGGCTCCTCCTGGCCCGGGTAGGTCTTGGAGATGATCGTCGGCGCGTCGCCCGAGCTGATCAGCAGGCCGCGCTTCTGCTCGTAGTCGCTGTAGGGCACGACGGTCGGCTTGACCGTGATGTTGGTCCGCTGGCTGATCTCCTTCCAGAGCAGCCAGTCCTCCTTGAGCGGGTAGTGGGACTGGTCGAGGAAGAGCAGGCTCACGTCCAGCGGCTCGGTCGCCTTGAACTGCGTGCCCGCCTTGTAGTCGGCCATCGAGGCGGTCTTCTTGCCGTCGAGGTTGAGGGCGCTACCCGCGTCCGCCCCGTCGTCGCTGCACGCCGCCACGCCGACCACGAGGCTGCCGGCCACGAGAGTCAGAAGCGTGCGCTTCCATTTCGTTCGCATCGTGCTCTCTCCTCAGGTGTTGGACACCGTCGTCAACTGAAGCGGACGCGCTACTGCTTGACCGCGCCGAGCATCACGCCCGACACGAAATAGCGCTGGATGAAGGGATAAACAGCCACGATGGGCAGCACGGTGAGCACCATCGTTACGGCTTTGATGTTCGCGGAGATGGCGACCGCGTTGGTCTCGACGGCGCCGACCGACGTCGCCGAGGTGGCGCCGGCGATCATGTTCCGCAGGTACACGGTGACCGGGAACATGTCCGCCCGGTCGAGGTAGAGGAACGCCTGGAACCAGGAGTTCCAGTTCGCCACCGCGTAGAACAGGATCATGGTGGCGAGCACGGCCTTCGACAGCGGCAGCACGATCCGCAGCAGGATGCCGTAGGTGTTCAGGCCGTCGATCGCGGCGGCCTCCTCCAGCTCCGAGGGCAGGCTCTCGAAGAACGCCTTCATCACCAGCAGGTTGAACACGCTGATCGCGTTCGGCAGCACGATCGCCCAGATCGTGTTGGTCATCCCGAGGCCGTTCACCAGCACGTAGTTCGGGATCAGGCCGCCGTTGAAGAACATCGTGAACACCGCGATGCCGACCAGCAGGCCCCGGCCCTTGAGCCGGTGCTTGGACAGCACGTAGGCGTAGATCGTGGTGAGCACGATGGAGATGGCGGTCGCCGTCACGGTGTAGACGACGGTGTTGAGGTAGCTGTTCCAGAACGCCGGGTCGGACGCGACCAGCTTGTAGGTGTCGAGGTTGAACCCGCGCGGCACCAGGTTGACCTGGCCGGTGCGGATGTAGATCTCGCTGCTGAACGACTGCGCCACGATGTTGACGAACGGGTACAGCGTCACCGCGACCACGCCGAGCAGCACGATCGTGTTGACCACGCGGAAGATCCGGTAGCCGCGGGTGTCGTCCAGCGACGTGCGGCGGGGGCCGGCGGGCTTGTCGATCCGCTCCATGAGGCGGGTCGGGTCGGTGGTCACCACAGGCTCGTCCCCACTGCTCGGCGCGAGATCGCATTGGCGGACAGGATCAGCGTGAGGCCGATGATCGATTCGAACAGGCCGATCGCGGCGGCGTAGCTGAAGTTGTTGGACACCAGGCCGACCCGGTAGAGGTAGGTCGAGACGACGTCCGCGGTGGGGTAGGTCAGCGGGTTGTACAGCAGCAGGACCTTCTCGAACCCGACGGCCATGAACGTGCCGATGTTGAGGATCAGCAACGTGATCATCGTCGGCCGGATGCCGGGCAGCGTCACGTGCCAGGTCTGCTGCCAGCGGTTCGCGCCGTCGATCCGGGCCGCCTCGTAGAGCTGCGCGTCGATCGTGGTCAGCGCGGCCAGGTAGAGGATCGTGCCCCAGCCGACGGTCTGCCACACCTCGGAGGAGACGTAGATCGTGCGGAACCAGCTCGGGTCCTGGATGAAGGAGACCGCCTCGCCGCCCAGGGCGCGCACGACCTGGTTGACCGAGCCCTCCAGCGACACCAGCTGCATGACCATGCCGGCCACGATCACGATCGACAGGAAGTGCGGCAGGTACGACACCGTCTGCACGAACCGCTTGAAGTAGCGCGAGCGGACCTCGTTGAGCAGCAGCGCGAGCACGATCGGCAGCGGGAACGTGAAGACCAGCGACAGGGCGCCGAGCGCCATCGTGTTGCCGAAGACCTCCCAGAAGTTCGGGTCGCTGATGAACAGCTTGACGTAGCGCAGGCCGACCCACGTCTCGCCGTAGATGCTGCCGCCCGGCACGAACTTGCGGAACGCGATCACGTTGCCGAGCATCGGCGCGTAGCGGAAGACCAGGAAGAACAGCAGCGGCACGATGACGAGCGTGTAGAGCTGCCAGTCGCGCTTGAACGCCTTGCGCCAGGTGGTCCTGTACCGGGGCGACTTGGCCGCCTTCGGCGGTTTCGGGGGCCGGTCCGGCGCGGAATCCGTCGCCGGTTCGCTGATCTGGGTGGTCATGCCCGTTCCACCTCCTCGTGGGTGACCGACACGGCGGTGAGCCACCGCCGAGTGTGGTCGACTTCGCGCAGCGGTCCCACGAGCGCGAGGTCCACCGCTTCGTGCACGTCCGCGCTCGACCGGGACACGCGCAGCTGCACCGCGCCCGGTTCCACCACGCGCCGCCCGCCCAGGCCGGTGAACGACGTGACGTCGGCGGGCACGCGGAACGTGACGCGGGCCGACGCGCCGGCCGCCAGTTCCAGCCGCGCGTAGCCGACGAGCCGCACGACCGGCCGGGTCACCTGCGCGACGGGATCGTGCAGGTACAGCTGCACCACGTCCGCGCCGGGGCGCGTGCCGGGGTTGCGCACGTCCAGCTCCAGCTCGACCTCGCCGTCGGTGGCCCACGTGCCGTCCCCCGCCACCCGCACGGGCGACCAGGCGAACGTGTCGTAGCCGAGGCCGTGGCCGAACGGGAAGGCGTGCGTCGGGTCCACGTTCGACACTTCGGATTGCCGTCCGAGCGGGGCCGACAGGTAGGTGCCCGGTTGGCCCGAGGGGTCGCCGGGGATGCCGACCGGCAGCCGCCCCGAGGGGGACACCACGCCGGTCAGGACGTCCGCGACGGCCCGGCCGCCGAGCTGCCCGGGGAAGAAGGCCTGCACGACCGCCGCCGCGCCGTCGGCCAGGTCGCCGATCGCGTACGGCCGCCCGGTGATGAGCAGCAGCACGACCGGGGTGCCGGTGGCCAGGACCGCGCGGACCAGGTCCGCCTGGGCGCCCGGCAGCCGCAGGTCGGTCGCGTCGCACCCCTCGCCCGACGTGCCGCGCCCGAACAGTCCCGCCAGGTCGCCGACGGCGACGACGCACACGTCCGCGTCCCGTGCCGCCGCGACCGCCGCGGCGATGTCGTCGGCGTCGGGCTCGGCGGAGACCTCGCAGCCCTTCGCGTGGGCGAGGTCGCCGCCCGCGGCGTCACGCAGCGCCGACAGCACGGTCGGGATCTCCAGGCCGAGCCCCGCGTCCGGGTGGTGCACGCCGATGTGCGCGGGGAAGGAGTAGCAGCCCAGCATCGCCATCGGGTCGTCCGCCAGCGGGCCGACCACGGCGAGCCGCACGTCCGGCCGCAGCGGCAGCACGCCGTCGTTGGCCAGCAGGACCACGGATTCGCGGGCCAGGCGCAGCGCGACGTCCTGCGCGTGCGGCGAGTCCAGCCGCAGGTCGTCGACGTCGTCGGGCAGGGGCGACCAGTCCGGGTCGAGCAGGCCCAGTTCGACCTTCTGGCGCAGCACGCGGCGCAACGCCCGGTCGACCAGGCGTTCGTCCACGTCGCCGCGCTCGACCGCTTCGCGCAGCGGGGAGCCGTAGCAGCGCACGGTCGGCAGCTCCACGTCCACCCCCGCCGACAGGGCCAGCGCGGCGGCGTGCGCCTCGTCCTCGGCGACGCCGTGCAGGGTCTGCAGGAACTTGATCGCGAAGTAGTCGGCGACGACCGTGCCGTCGAAGCCCCAGGTGTCGCGCAGCAGCGTGGTGAGCAGGTCGGCGTCGGCGGCCGACGGCAGGCCGTCGATCTCGGTGTAGGACTGCATGACCGACCGCACGCCGCCGTCGCGCACGGCCATCTCGAACGGCGGCAGGACCACGTCGGCGAACTCGCGCGGGCCGATGGCCACGGGCGCGAGGTTGCGCCCGGCGCGGGAGGCGGAGTACCCGGCGAAGTGCTTGAGCGTGGCGACGATCCCGGACCGCTCCAGGCCGCGCACGTACGCGGTGCCGACCGTGCCGACGAGGTACGGGTCCTCGCCGATCGTCTCCTCGGTGCGGCCCCAGCGGTAGTCGCGGGTGACGTCCAGGACCGGCGCGAGCCCCTGGTGCACGCCCGCGGCGCGCATCGAGCCGCCGATCAGGCCGGACATCTCGGCCACCAGCTCCGGGTCGAACGACGCGCCCCAGGCGAGCGGCGCGGGGTAGGCGGTGGCGCGCCACGCGGCGAACCCGGTGAGGCACTCCTCGTGCACCAGGGCCGGGATGCCGAACCGGTTGGCGTCGGCCACCTGCCGCTGCGACGCGGCGAGCGAACGGGCGCCCGCCACCGGGTCGACCGGCCGGGTGCCGAACGGGCGGGTGAGCTGCCCGAGACCGGACGCGATGACCTCTTCCCACACCACCGGGTCGCTCGTCATGTCGTGCTGGTGCGGTGCGACACCGGCGCCGGAGGGGTCGGCGCCGACCCAGACGCCGACGAGCTGCGCGAGCTTCTCCTCCAGCGCCATCGCACCGACGAGCGCGTCGACCCGTTCGTCGACGGGCCGGGTGACGTCCCGCCACACCGCGTCCGGCCGGTCGGCGGCAGTCGGGACGGCGTCGCCCACCGGCGTCGTCGCGACCTCCGTCGTCCTGTTCATCATCGACCAGGTACCCCCGCTCACGTCCTCGTGAAGACCGAAAGTATCGAAGTACTTTCCGACATGCCGATCTGGTGGGGAGACCGTAGGAGGATCTCCGCAAGACGTCAACAGTCCGTGTCCTTCCCGTGTCTCCGCAGTTCACAGGTATGAACCGACGCGGAATTGCGAGCTGTTTTCCTGGACCGATTACGTCAGAGAATCGCTGCCTGGAGCTGTCATGCTGGTGATCGGAAGGTCGAACCTTTACGCTCGGCCGTCGAAACTTTAGATCCGGTGTGCGGGGCGCGGACCGTGACGCGGACAGGGGGCAGCATGAGTTCGTCGACCGATCGGGACGCCGCCGGGGCGGTGCCGGAGAAGACGGTGAAGGGCGCGGCGTCCATCTCGTCCATCGCGGCCGAGGCGGGAGTGTCCATCCCGACCGTCTCGAAGGTCCTCAACGGACGGCCGGACGTCGCCCCGGACACGCGCGCCCGGGTGGAGAGCATCATCGAGCAGCACCGGTACCGACGACGGCGGGCGCGGCAGTCGTCCCGCCCGGCGCTCATCGACCTGGTGTTCCACGAGATGCACTCGGCCTGGTCGACCGAGATCATCCGGGGCGTGGAACTGGCCGCCGCCAACGAGCGCGCCGCCGTGGTGCTGTCCGAACTGGGCGGTGAGCACCGGCCACGCCGCGAGTGGTTCGACGACCTGCTCGCCCGCCGCCCGCTGGGCGTGATCCTCGTGCTGGCCGGCCTGGACGACGAGCAGCGCCGTCAGCTCACCACTCGCAACATCCCGTTCGTGTTCGTGGACACCGCGGGCGAGCCGCCGCCGGGCGTGCCGACGGTGGGCTCGGCGAACTGGGCGGGTGGCCTGGCCGCGACCCGGCACCTGCTCGCGCTCGGGCACCGCCGGATCGCGGTGATCTCCGGGCCGACGACCATACTGTGCAGCCGCGCCCGCGTGGACGGGTACCGCAGCGCGCTGGAGGACGCCGACGTCGTCGTCAACCCGGACTACGTGCGCTACGGCGACTTCTACGTCCAGGGCGGCTACAGCCACGGCCTGGAACTGCTCAGCCGCCCCGACCGGCCGACCGCGATCTTCGCCGGGTCGGACTTCCAGGCGCTCGGCGTGATGCGGGCGGCCCGCGAGCTGGGACTGTCCATTCCGGACGACCTGTCCGTGGTCGGCTACGACGACCTGTCGGTCACCGAGTGGATAGGGCCGCCGCTGACCACGGTGCGCCAGCCGTTGCGCGAGATGGCGACCACGGCGGCGCAGATGGTGTTCAGCCTGGCCCGCGGCCAGCGCCCGCCGAACGACCGCATAGACCTCGCCACGGAACTGGTGGTCCGTTCCAGCACCTGCCCACCACGCTCCCCCTGACCACCGCGTGTCGAACCTTCAGGCCCGGCGTGTCGAACGCTCAGGCCCGGCGTGTCGAACGCTCAGGCCCGGCGTGTCGAACGCTCAGGCCCGGCGTGTCGAACGCTCAGACCCGGCGTGTCGAACGCTCAGGACGCGTCACGTGCACCTCACCGCAGAGGGGTGTGCGCCGGGTCCACGCGTTCACCGTCGCGCACCGGACCGGGTGGCGTGCCGTCGCCGAACGGCCGCCCGCCGAGCGCCTCCCGCCCGTGCGGCGTCACCCACCCGGACAGGTCCGGCCCCGCGGGCACGATCCCGCTCGGGTTGATGTCCTTGTGCACCACGTAGTAGTGCCGCTTGATCTGCGCGAAGTCGACCGTGTCGCCGAAACCGGGCGTCTGGAACAGGTCGCGGGCATAAGCCCACAGCGCCGGCATCTCGGCCAGCTTGTTCCGGTTGCACTTGAAGTGGCCGTGGTACACCGGGTCGAACCGCACCAGCGTCGTGAACAGCCGCACGTCGGCTTCGGTGATCGTGTCGCCCACCAGGTAGCGCCGGCCGCTCAGCCGGTCCTCCAGCCAGTCCAGCGCGGTCCACAGCCGGCCGTACGCGTCGTCGTACGCCTCCTGCGTGCCCGCGAACCCGCACCGGTAGACGCCGTTGTTGACCTCGGTGAAGACCCGCCGGTTGACCGCCTCGATCTCGTCGCGGTGCCGCTCGGGCAGCAGGTCCGGCGCGCCGTCGCGGTGGTGGTCGCGCCACTCGGTGGACAGGTCCAGCGTGATCTGCGCGAAGTCGTTGGTCACCACCGCGCCGGTCGTGGTGTCCACGATCGCCGGCACCGTGATCCCGCGCGGGTACTCGGGGTCGCGCTTGAAGTACGCCTCCTGCAACCGCTCGATCCCCAGCACGGGGTCGCGCCCGTCCGGGTCGAGGTCGAACGTCCACGACCGCTCGTCGTGCGTGGGACCGGGCAGCCCGAGCGACAGGGCGTCCTCCAGCCCCAGCAGCCGCCGCACGATGATCGACCGGTTGGCCCAGGGACAGGCCCTGGCCGCCACCAGCCGGTACCGACCGGCCTCGACCGGGAACCCGTCCCGTCCGTCCGCCGTGATCCGGGTCGTGATGTACCGCGTGTCGCGGGTGTACTCCTTGCCCTTGACCGAGTACGTCCCACCCCGCCGGTGCTCGGGGTTCTCGAGGTCCGCAGCCGCCGAAGTGTCGCTCACGCCCAGGAGCCTACGTCCCCGCCGCACCGGTGGCAGGCTCTGGCAGGCTGCCGCACGGGCGCCGCACGGCGCGCCGCGGTGGAGGGGACGGGGAGACGTGAGCGCTGAAGACCGCCGCTGGACCGATCGCGGTCAGGCCATCGGGCACGGGGTGACGTGGCTGGCGCGGTGGAGCGCGCGCCTGGCGCTGGTCGCGATCGGCTTCTGGTTGCTGTGGACGTTGATCGGCAGGCTGTGGGTGGTGGTGATGCCGGTCCTGCTGGGCCTGCTGATCACGACCGTGCTGTGGCCGCCCGCCCGGTGGCTGCGCTCGCGCGGTGTGCCCGCCGCGCTGGCCGCGTCGCTCGTGGTGCTCGGCGGCCTGGTCGTGCTCGGCGGCGTGGTCACGCTGATCTCCACGTCGATCGCGTCCGGCGTGCCCGAGATCGCCGACAGCGCGACCCGCGCCCTGCAACAGGCCCTCGACTGGGCGGCCGGCCCGCCGCTCAACATCGGCGAGGGCCAGCTCGACCAGTTGCTCCAGCAGGGCATCGACCAGTTGCGGTCCAGCGTCGGGTCGATCGCGAACAGCCTCATCACCGGGGTCGGCACGGTGACCTCCGGCGTCGTCACCGGCGTCGTCGCGCTGCTGCTGGCGTTCCTGTTCGTCAAGGACGGGCCGCGGTTCACGCCGTGGCTGCGCGGTGTGATCGGCGAGCGCGCCGGCGGGCACGTGACCGTCGTGCTGGAGCGGGTCTGGACGACGCTGGGCGACTTCATCCGCACCCAGGCGATCGTGAGCCTGGTGGACGCGGTGCTGATCGGCCTCGGCCTGGTGGTGCTGGGCGTGCCGCTGGCCGTGCCGTTGGCGGCGTTGACGTTCCTCGGCGGTTTCGTGCCGATCGTGGGCGCGTTCGTCGCGGGCGCGCTGGCGGTGCTGGTCGCGCTGGTCAGCAACGGCCCGACGGCAGCGCTGATCATGCTGGTGGTCGTCGTGGTGGTGCAGCAGGTGGAGGGCAACGTCCTCCAGCCCGTGCTCCAGTCCCGCAGCCTGCGCCTGCACGCCGCCGTCGTCCTGCTCGCCGTGACGGCGGGCAGCACCCTCTACGGCATCGCGGGCGCGTTCCTCGCCGTGCCGGTCGTGGCCGCGGCCGCGGTCGTGCTGCGGTACCTGGGCGAGGTCATCGACCGGCGATCCGTGCCGCGGCTCGCCGTCCCGGACCGGCCGGACGAGCCGGATCCGGTGCCGGACGCGGAGCCGCCGCGCCAGGCGGACGAGGCCTGAGCACCCGGCCGGCCGCGGCATCGGTATGCCGCAGCCGGCCGGGTTTCCCGTCCCCGAGGGGTGAGAACGTTCCCAGCACGGTGACGTTGGGGTTCCCGGCGACTTCGCCCGACCCGGTGCGCCGACGCGCCGCGATCCGTCGTCCGACGACGGGTTTCCTGACAAAAGCCGTGGTTATCATGCGCGGATGCTCCGACGCACGTACGACGGCCAGATCTGCTCGATCGCCCGCGCGCTCGAGGTCGTCGGCGAGCGCTGGACGCTGTTGATCGTGCGCGACGCGCTGTCGGGCGTCACCCGGTTCGACGGTTTCCTGCACCGGATGCCCATCGCGCGCAACGTGCTCAGCGACCGGCTCAACGGCCTGGTCGAGCACGGCGTCCTGGAACGCGTGCGCTACCAGGACCGGCCGCCGCGCCACGAGTACCGGCTCACCGCCAAGGGACGCGAGCTGACGCCGGTGGTCCTGGCGCTGATGGCGTGGGGCGACGAGTACGTGCCGACGCCGACCGGCCCGCCGAGCGTGGCCGAGCACGCGGGCTGCGGCGGGGTGGTCCACACGCGGATGGTCTGCGACTGCTGCGAGCGGCAGGTCGCGCCCGGCACGGTGGTCAGGCGGTCCGGCGCCGGCTGACCGACCCGCGCCGACGACCGTGCGCGCCGCTGACGAAACGCGGCACGGCCCGGAACGCCGCCACCACGACCCGGCCCCCGGTACCACCGGTAACTTGAGGGCCGGCCGTGTCGATCACGTGACGGCCGGTGTCCGGGTGACGGTGGGGGTTGGGTGTGACGAGCCGGTTCGGCGCCCTGCTGCGGCGATGGCGGCAGCGGGCCGGGTTGAGCCAGGACGACCTGGCCGAGCGCGCCGGGCTCGGCGTCCGCACCGTCCGCGGCCTGGAGACCGGGCAGCGGGGCAACCCGCAGGTGCGCACCGTGCGGCTGCTGGCGGACGCGCTGGGCCTGGACGGCGCCGAGCGGGCCGAGCTGTTCACCGCCGCGGGGCACGCCGAGCCCGCCGACCCCGATGAGGACGAGCACCGGCGGGTCGGGTCCGGCCCCGCCCACCGCCGACCCTCACCCGGCCCGACGCTGGGCGGCGATCCGCTGGCCGAGGCGACGGACGCGCTCGCGTCCTCGGTGTACGCGCGGTGGCTGCGCGAAGAGGAGCAGCAGCAGGTCCACGACCCGGTGCCGCTGCCGGTGCGCTGGCGACCGGCGCCCGAGGCGTTGCGGGACAGCTGGGCCAACATCCGGTCGACCCGGCCGGGCGACCCCGCGCGCCCGCTCGACCTGGGCGGGCGGCTCGACCAGGTGGTGGAGGTCTACCGGCGGATCCCGTCGGCGCGGCTGATCGTGCTGGGCCGGGCGGGCGCGGGCAAGACGATCCTCACCACGCGGTTCGTGCTCGACCTGCTGGCCGTCCGGGCACCCGCCGACCCGGTGCCGGTGATCTTCGGACTCGGCTCGTGGAACCCGGTCCGCACCGAGCTGCGCGACTGGCTGGCCGACCAGTTGGTGCGCGACCACCCCGGCCTCGCCGCGCCCGGCCCCGGCGGGTCGACGCTGGCCGCCGCGCTCGTGGACGCCCACCGGATCCTGCCCGTGCTGGACGGGTTCGACGAGGTGGCGGGCGGGCTGCACCGGACGGCGCTGGCCGCGTTGAACGCCACCACCCTGCCGCTGCTGCTGACCAGCCGGGTGGACGAGTACCGGGCGGCGGTCGCGGCCACCGGCGTGCTGCGGGCGGCCGGCGCGGTCGAGCTCGCGGACCTCGCCCCGGACGACGTCGCCGACTACCTGCCGCGCACCACCGGCCAGGCGGGCGACGTGTGGCGACCGGTCCTCGACCACGTGCGGGACCACCCGGACAGCGCCCTCGCCGCCGTGCTCACCACACCGCTGATGGTGGCGCTCGCCCGCCGCATCTACAGCGACACCCCCGGCCACGACCCGGCGGAACTGGTCGACGCCGACCGGTTCGGCGCCCGCGAGGCGATCGAACGGCACCTGCTCGGCGGTTTCGTGCCGGCGGTCTACCAGCAACGACCCGGCGTGCGGACCTACGACATCGACCACGTCGGGCGGTGGCTCGGCCACCTCGCCGAGCACCTGAGCCGACTCGGCACGCACGACCTCGCGTGGTGGCAGCTCGGCACCTCGATGCGCCGGCGCACCAGGGTGCTGGTGGTGGCGCTGTTCGTGTTCGCCGGTGTCTGGCTGGGCGACATCGTGGTCGAGGGCACGCTGCTCGGGGAGGTGAGCGCGTCGGTGGTCGGCCTCGGCGCGGTGGTCGGGCTGCTCGCCGGGGTGTCGTTCGGGTTGGTGCACGGGCACCTGGCGCGCGTCCAGCCGCTCGAACCGGTCCGGTTCCGGCTGCGGCTGCGGGCGCGGTCCGGGGCGAAGTGGCGGCGGATCCTGGTCCGGGCCCGGATGGGCCTGCTGTTCGGCGCGCTGGTCGGCTGCTCCTACGGGGTGCTGATGTTCCTGGGGAAGTGGCTCGTCGCGGCCGGCCCCGTGACACCGGCGATGCTCGTGGTCGACGCCGGCGTGTTCACCGCGGTGTTCGCCTCCGGCGCGGCGCTGGCCTTCGGCCTGATCGCGGCGGGGGAGTCGCCGCAGGACATCCGCTCGGCGGCGAGCCCGGCCGGCCTGCTGGACGCGAACCGCAGGACCGTGCTCGTGCAGCTGGCGTTGTTCGGGCCGCTGTTCGCGGTGTTCTTCTCGGCCACGACCTGGCTCATCGCCGTGGCGCTGAGGGCGTTCCCGGGCGGCGGGCCGTTCGGGTTGACGATCGTCTGGCCGGGCCTGGCGGGGTTGGTGCTCGGCCTCGTGGGCGGGTTCGGCGGCGGTTTCGGCTACCTCGTCAGCATGACCGCGTGGGGCCAGTGGGTCGTGTTCGCCCGCTTCTGGCTGCCGCTGACCGGCCGATTGCCCTGGGCCGTGCGCGCGTTCCTCGACGACGCCTACCGGCGGGGCGTGCTGCGCCGCGCGGGCGCGGTCTACCAGTTCCGCCACGCCCGCCTGCAAGATCACCTGACCGAGGGCCACCACGACCTCGACTGATCTGTTTCCGCAGTTCGGGCGTACCGGCCATACATGGCCGGTGTACGGCCTGTCCCTGGCCGCCTCCTTGCCGTGAGCATGGGCGGCGTCGGTGACGAGCCGGCTGCGGGAGGGGGATCACGGGTGCCTGGAGAGGAATCCGCGCCGACGGCGGGCGCGGTGAACTGGGAGTCGTACAGCCACGAGGAGCTGTACCGGATGCTGTGGCAGGACGCCGACGTCGCCGACGTCGGCACGGTCGCCGCGGAGTGGGCGCAGCACCGCGTCGCGCTGGACGCGCACGCCGAGGTGTTGCGCGAGCAGCGGGTCGCGTTGCCGGACGGCTGGCACGGTCCGGCGGCGGAGGAAGCGGCGGACCGGCTCGCGGCGCTGGCCGCCCGGGTGGAGAAGATCGCCGAACTGGCGCACGCGGGCCAGGTGGCCGCCCAGGAGGCCGCGGACGCCCTGGCCAGGGCGCGGGCCATGATGCCGCCACCGCCCGCTGACCAGGGCACGACCGCGCTGTCCTCCTTCGCGCCGCCGTCGCCCGGCTCGCCCGGCTCGCCCGGCTCGTTCGGCTTCACGCCACCGTCACTGCCGGCCTTCCCGAGCGCACCGGCCTTCCCGACCACCCTGCCGTCGGTCCCGACGCTGTCGCCGTCGTCGTTCGCCACGATGTTCACCCCGACCGGCACGTCCGGCATGAGCACGGCGTTCGGCGCGGTCGGCGGCGCGGGGTTCAGCTTCTACTTCGGCGCGGCCACCGCGGACCAGCAGAAGGCCGAGGCCGTCCGCGCCATGCAGACTTACGAATCGAGCCTCGTCGGGGGCGGCAAGCTGATCGACGGCGCGCGCGGCGCGATCCCGCCCGCCTCCCGCACGACACCGGTGAACGGCCCGGCCGCCGGAGGGGTGCGGCCGGCCCCCATCGCGAGCACCCCCACGACGGACTCGCGTGGCGGCGTGCCGTGGACCCGCCTCCTCGCGGGCGGTGGCGCGAGCGTCGGCGGTGCCGC
>JBFBCZ010000061.1:0-32704 GCA_040689555.1 Actinosynnema sp. NPDC051121
GCCTCCCACCCGCCCAGCGCCGCCGCGCCGTTCGTGGACAGCCGGTGGTTCATCCGGAAGTTGTAGAGCAACCGCTCCACGTCCACGAACCGCAGATAGGACAACGTGCGGTTCTGGTTCTCCTGCCAACGACCCGTGGTCAGGCGGACCTGGCCCAGGTCGAACGGCTGCGCCGACACGCCGATGTCGCCGCGGACCGGCGGCACGGAGGCCGCGTGCGCCGTTCCGGTGAACAGGGACGGCGCGGTGGTCGCGACGGCGGCGACCCCGGCGGCCTGCAGCAGTCTGCGTCGGCTCAACGGTGAGGACGACATGGCACTCCTGTCATCGGCTGCCCGGGACGTCGGTGCCGGAGGCAGCGTGGGTGGTCTCGGATCGCGTTCAGGGGGCGGGGCTGCCGCCGGTGGTCCCGGCGGCAGCCCGGTGCCGTCAGGCGGTCGAGCAGGTGGCGCCGTTGAGGGTGAACGACGTCGGTGCCGAGGTGTTGCCGGTGTGGTTGGCCTGGAAGCCGATGCTGACCGAGGCGTTCGGCGCGAGGTCGGCGTTGTAGGAGACGTTCCTGGCGGTCACCTGGCCGGACGCGGGGGAGAACGAGGCGTTCCAGCCGGACGTGATGGTCTGCCCGCCGGGCAGCGCGAAGGTCAGCGACCAGCCGCTGATCGGGGCGGAGCCGGTGTTGGTGACGGTGATGCTGGACGTCAGGCCGGTGTTCCAGGCGTTGATGGTGTCGGTGACCCGGCAGGCCGCGCCACCGGGATCCGACGACGTCGTGGTGGTAGTGGTCGTTGTCGTCGTCGTGGTGGTGGTAGTGGTCGTCGTGGGCGGCGTCGGGTCCGTGTCGCCGTAGGCCGCGACCATGGCGTTGTAGGCGGGCTTGGGCTGGAGGTTGCCGTCGAACGGCAGCGCCGCGCCCTCACCGGGGAACACGCCGGGGATCCAGGAGTGGTTGTCGCTCAACCCCCAGGTCGTGATGCCGACGCACCTGGCGACCGCCTGGCACGCGGTCACGACCGCGCCGTAGTCCCGCGCCTGCTGGGCCAGCTTGGCGCTGTCCGGCGGCGTCTTCATCCGGATGTCCAGCTCGGTGATCGCCACGTCGACGCCCAGGTCGGCGAACCGCTGGAGGTTCTGCCGCAGGCTGGACGGCACCTGGCCGACGATCATGTGCGCCTGGAACCCGACGCCGTCGATCGGCACGCCCTGCTGCTTGAACGCCTTGACCATGTTGTAGACGCCGTCGCTCTTGGCGCCGATGCCGTCGGTGTTGTAGTCGTTGTAGTACAGCTTCGCGCCGGGGTCGGCGGCGCGGGCGGCGCGGAACGCCTCCGCGATGAAGCCGTCCCCGAGCTTCTGCTGCCAGAACGACTGCCGCCGCGTGCCGTCCTCGGCGAACGCCTCGTTGACCACGTCCCAGGCGAACAGCTTGCCCTTGTAGTGCCCCATCACGGTGTTGATGTGGTTGACCATCGCCGAGCGCAGGTCGGTCGCCGACAGGCTCTGCACCCACGCCGGTGTCTGGCTGTGCCAGACCAGCGTGTGGCCGCGGACCTTCTGGTTCGCCGCGACCGCACCGGCCACCACCTGGTCGCCGCGGGTGAAGCTGAACTGGCCGCGGTTCGGCTCGGTGGCGTCCCACTTCATCTCGTTGCCGGGGGTCACGACACCGGCCTCCCGCGCGTTCAGCGCCCGGTAGGCCGAGTCGTTGAAGTCGCCCGCGGTCATGGCGTTGCCGAAGTACCGGCCCTTGGCCGCGGCGAGGTCGCGCAGGGGCGAGGCGGCCGAGGCCGCCGGGGACAGGATGACGGTCAGCGCGGTGACGGACGCCAGCGCGGCCGCCACCGCCCCGAGCCGCTTCGTCGTGCTGCTCATGAGTTCTCCAGTCGATGGGTTCCGCGGGTCACGCCGCCACCGCGCCGGCGTTGAGCGCGGTGGCGGCGTGCGTCGACGACGGCTCAGCTACCGACGCAGGTCGGGCTGAGGTTGGCGGCGCTCCCGGTGCCCTGGAAGCCGAACTCCACCGACTGGCCGGCCGCGACGGCGCCGTTGTAGTCGACGTTGGTCCAGTTCACGGTGCCGCTGTCGCCGGTGCGGTTGGCGCTCCAGGCGTTGGTGACGGTCGTGCCCGACGGCAGCGCGGTGGTGACCCTCCAGCCGCGCAGCGCGAGGGACCCGGCGGTGACCTTGACGGTGGCCACGAAACCGCCGGTCCACGTGTTCAACGACACCGACGCGGTGCAGCTGGTCGGGAGCGGACCGTTGGTCGTGCTCGTGGTCGTCGTGGTCGTCGTCGTGCTGGTCGTGGTCGACGTGGTCGACGTGGTGGTGCTGGTGGTGGTGCTGGTCGCCGTCGTGGTGCCGGTGACCGTGGTGCCGCCGGCGTTGAGGGCGTCCAGCACGGCGGTGTAGGCGGCCTTCTTGTTGCCGCTGTTGTCGAACAGCAGCGGGTTCTGGCCGGTGCGCCACGAGTCGCTGTCGCGGATGCCCCACACGGTGATGCCCGTGCACCGCGACACGGCGAGGCAGGACCGGGTGACGCTGCCGTAGACGGACGCCTGGTTCGAGCCGGAGATGTCCAGCTCGGTGATCTGCACGTCGACGCCGAGGTTCGCGAAGCGCTGGAGGTTCGCCTGGTAGTCCGACGGGACCGAGTTCGACAGGTGCGACTGGAAGCCGACGCAGTCGATGGGCACGCCGCGGGACTTGAAGTCGCGCACCATGTTGTAGATGCCGGTGGACTTCGCGTTGACGCCGTCGGTGTTGTAGTCGTTGTAGCAGAGCTTGGCGTTCGGGTCGGCGGCGCGCGCGGCGCGGAACGCCGCTTCGATCCAGTCGTTGCCCGTCCGCTGGAGGTTCGAGTCGCGACGCGCACCGCTGGTGCCGTCGGCGAACGCCTCGTTCACCACGTCCCAGGCGTAGATCTTGCCGCGGTAGTGGGTCGCGACCTGCGTGACGTGGTTCATCATGGCCTGGCGCAGGTCGGAACCGCTCAACCCCTGGGCCCAGCCCGGTTGCTGCTGGTACCACAGCAGGGCGTGGCCGCGCACCTGCTTGCCGGTGCTCAGCGCCTGGTTGAGGATGCGGTCACCGCCGCTGTAGTTGAACTGGCCGCGGTTGGGCTCGGTGGCGTCCCACTTCATCTCGTTCTCGGGGGTGACCATGTTGAACTCGCGGTTCAAGATGTTCACGTACGTGCTGTCCCCGAGCTTGCCGGCCGCGATGGCGGCGCCGAAGTACCGGCCCGTCTGCGCGGCCGCGGCGCCGAGCGTGGTCGCGGCGCTCGCCGAGGACGCCATGATCAACGTCGCGCTGAGCGAGGCCGCCACGGCGGTCGTCACGAGCGCGGCTCGTGACGCTGACTTCGCTGTCAGGTTCATGCTCCACCCTTTCGGGAGGTCACCCGGGGTGCCCGGGTGTTGGGCAGGACGATCGGACGACACCCGGCGAGGTCGAGCGAAGGCGGCGTTCGCGTGGCGCACCCCGTGGCGGTGGAACGGGGTGGAACCCCGGTCGGGAAGGTGCCGAGCCGGAGTCTGGCAGGGGAATGTTCACGCTCACAAGAGCGCGTCCCGCAGTTGCTCCGGAGATTGCGCTATTCGGCGTAGAGAAATCGGGGAACGTTCCCAATTGGCACTTGAAACCCGTTTGGGTGGCCTAGCCGCGCGAAACGGACAGTTGATGTTGCTCAAGTTAGCGCTAACATTTTAGCGCGTGCATTGGTTTGGTGGGCATGCCAGAAGGCCGTCACCGGCACGCGCTGGACCACGCGCGTGCCGGTGACGGCCTTCATTCGCAGTGCGGAAATCAGAAGTTCTTCGTGGCCACCACCCACGGTGCCTTGGCCGCCAGCCCGGAGGGGCTGAGGATGTAGGCGCGGGCGGTCTCGTTGGCGTTGAGCACCATGTCGAGGAACTGCACCACCGTCGTCATGCCGTCGGTCAGCTGGCTGCCGGTGATGAACCCGGTGTGCCCGGCCTGCGGGTGCCGGGCCAGCACGGCGGGGACCGTGGCCAGGTCGTAGTTGGCCTGGTTGTTGGCGTAGGCGATGTCGGACGAGCCACCGTCCATGAACAGGGCGGGCGTGTGCAGCTTGCCGAGTTCGGAGCGCGGGTAGCCGAACGAGCCGTCGGCGAAGAACCCGCTGTTCAACGAGACGACACCGGACACGCGGCGGTCCTGGGCGGCGACCAGGGCCTCCAAGCCGCCGCACGAGTGGCCGGCGGTGGCGACCCTGGTCAGGTCGAGGCGCTGGCGCAGCGCCGCCCCCGAGCGGTTCTGCTCCCGTTCGGCCCAGCTGATGGCGTCCGTCAGCAGGGACGGGATGGGCGATCCGCTGGGCACGCCGTTGGCCGAGCCGTCCGCCGAGCCGGTGTCGACCACCACGAAGCCCTTCGACGCGATGAACGTCAGGATTCGCGTGACCTCGCTGTTGTCCGTGTGCGCGCACGCGCCGTTGCCGAAGGCCAGGACGGGGAACGGGCGCTCGACCACCTGCGGGTCGGACGGGCGGAACACGGTGAAGCGCTTGTCGCCGTAGGCGCCTTCCCGGGTGACGGAGAAGTTGTTCTCGATCATGGGTCGGCTGGGCTGGGGCGTCGTCGTGGTCGTGGTGCTCGTCGTCGTGGTGGTGGTGCTCGTTGTTGTCGTCGTGGTCGAGCCGGTGCACGCGGTGCCGTTGAGGGTGAACACCGCCGGGGCCGCCGGGCGGGCGCCGGTCGTGGCGTTGAAGCCGAACGTCACCGTCGCGCCGGTGGCGATGGCGCCGTTCCACGTCGCGTTGGCGGCCGTGACCTGCGCGCCCGACTGGGTGTGCGTCCCGTTCCACGACTGCGTGATCCGCTCGTCACCGGGGAACGTCCACGACAGCCGCCACCCGTTCACGGGGTCGCCGAGGTTCGTCACGGCCACGGCGGCGGTGAAGCCGCCCGGCCACTGGGAGCCGACCGAGTAGTCGACCCGGCACCCGGCGGCTGCCGCCGCGGACTGCGATCCGATCAAGGCGGCACTCGTCGCGACGAGTGCCGCTGCGGCCGCCAACGCGGCGATCCGCGCCGCGCGGGCGTCGTTGCTGCGCACGGGATTGCTCCTTCCACTCCGAGGGCGTCGCACGATCGGGCGCGGGCGGGCCCGGCAGGTGGCCGGGCCCGCCCGCACCGGTTCAGCCGACCCGGCAGGAGAGGCTGGGCCAGCTCCAGTTGCCGCCGTGCATGATGGTGAAGCCGAACGTGTTGCCGTTGCCGTTGGGGCGCGCGGTCATCACGTTCGCCGATTCCCACGTCGGGCTGGTGTTCCAGGTGGCGATGATCCGCTGCGGCGAGCTGACCGTCACCGTGACGACCCAGTTGTCCGTGCCCGAGACGGTGACCTGGCCGTTGAAGCGGTCACTCCACTTCTGGCCCTCGGAGTAGGTCGCGGTGCAGCCGCCGGGGTTCGGCGTGGTCGTGGTCGGGTCGGTCGGCGTGGTGCCGGTGGTGCTGGTGGTGCTGGTCGTGGTCGGGCTCGTCGGGGTCGCCGCGTTGAGGGCGTTGAGGACCGACGTGTAGGCGGCCTTCTTGTTGCCCGAGCCGTCGAACAGCAGCGGGGTGCCGGAGGAGCGCCACGAGTCGCTGTCGCGGATGCCCCAGACGGTGATGCCGGCGCAGCGCGTCACCGCGAGGCAGGCCTGGACGACGCCCTGGTACTGCTGGGCCTGGCTGCTGCCGGAGCCCTCGATGTCGAGCTCGGTGATCTGCACGTCCACGCCGAGATCGGCGAAGTTCTGGAGCGTGGTGTGGTAGTTCGACGGCACCGGGTTGCCGCTGTTGAAGTGCGCCTGGAAGCCGACGCAGTCGATCGGCACGCCGCGGGACTTGAAGTCCTGCACCATCCGGTACACGCCCTGGGTCTTGGCGTGCGACCAGTTGTCGGTGTTGTAGTCGTTGTAGCAGAGCTTGGCGTTCGGGTCGGCCGCCCGCGCGGCGCGGAACGCGGCCTCGATCCAGTCGTTGCCCGTGCGCTGGAGGTTCGAGTCACGACGTCCGCCGCTGCTGCCGTCGGCGTAGGCCTCGTTGACGACGTCCCAGGCGTAGATCTTGCCGCGGTAGTAGGTGGCGACCTGGGTGACGTGGTTGAGCATGGCCTGGCGCAGCGCCGAGCCGCTCATGTTCTGCATCCAGCCCGGCTGCTGCGAGTGCCAGGCCAGGGCGTGGCCGCGCACCCGCTTGCCCTGGTTGCGCGCGTGGTTGACGATCCGGTCGCCGTTGCTGAAGCTGAACTGGCCCTGGTTGGGCTCGGTGGCGTCCATCTTCATCTCGTTCTCGGCCGTCACCATGTCGAACTCGCGGTTGAGGATCCCGACGTAGGTCGAGTCGCCCAGCTTGTTCGCGGCCACCGCGGTGCCGAAGTAGCGGCCGCTCTGCTGGGCCGCTGCCGCGAGCGTCGACCCGGCGCCGCTCGCGGGTGACGCCACGAGGACCGCGGCGCCCGCGGCTGCGGCGACCAGGGTCGACACGAGTGCGGCCCGTGCGACTGACTTCGCTGTCAGCGTCATGTTCGGCGCTTTCTGAGGAGCACCCGCGACAGGCGGGTGGGGATGAGTGGGAGTTCGAAACGTTAAGCAGTATTAGCCGAAACACTTTGCCCGTTCAAGGCCCGTCTGTGGCCGTCCATGCGGTCGGGTTTACATGCATGAACACCGATCAATCGATTAAGTGTGATCTTGAACCTCGACTGAAACGCCAGGTGAACCGCCTGTTTCGGAGCTTCGGTCATCAGGTCGTAACCCGGGGTCTCGCGGGTCATTGTTTCGCAAAAATTCGAAACTATATTCGCAAATTTCGGCGTTCGGCGGGTCTTCACTGCTAAAATTAGCGGGGTTGTTTAGCAATCGTCATCTTTCGCTGTCGGCGGTGGTGGAGGATGGAGCGGGAGGTCGAGTGGAGGCACACGCGCGGCGCAGGTACGAGGTCGTCCACTGCTCGGTGGTCGGCCACGCCGGGTACGGGCTCCTCGTCGAGTCGGAGGACGGCGAGCGCGGGTACGTGGACAGCTCGCACATCACGGACGAGCCCGGCGAGCCGTGGCCCGCAGTGGGTCGACGGCTGCCGTGCGTCGTCCTGGGCTACACGAAGGAAGGCAGGCTTCGAGCCGCCACGACGCCGCTGTACGTCGAGATGGTGGCCGCGGCGGACGATCCCGCCGCCGCGGTGGAGGAGTGGAGCCTGTTGACGGGCCGGGGACGACTGCGCGGGTGAACCGCCCCCGCCCGCCCTCCTCCAAGATCAGCCGATGGTGACCACCCGGGCCCATTCCGGTGGCGCGTCCGGCACGTAGTGCGGATTCCCCTCGTCCACTCGGCGCTCGCGGGGGAACAGGCCCACGACCGTCCGGCAGGGTGGGCGTGCCTCGGGCCACGCCGTCTGTCCGTCGGTCAAGGCGACGACGACGTCCGGGCGGGGGCTGCCGCGCAAGGCCCTGGCGAATCCGGCGCGCAGATCCGTGCCGCCACCGCCCACCAGCGGGATCCCCTCGGCACGGCACAGGGGATGGGTGACGTGGGCGGCGGCGTCGCACGACACCACCGAGACGAGATCACGCCTTCCGCCCACCGCGCGGCCGATCGCGGCGATCTCGACGATCGCGCTGCCCAACTCGGCGTCGCTCACCGACCCCGAGGTGTCGACGACGACGCAGACCCGGGGCGTCCGGCGGCGCAGGCTCGGCAGCACGACACCGGGCAGGCTTGCCGATCGGCGCGAGGGCCGACCGTAGGTGTAGTCCTCACCCACCCCCGGGCCGGACACCGCCGACCGGACCGCCGCACCCAGCAGCTCACGCCACGGCTGTGGCGGTTGGAACGCCTCCTGCGCCCACCGCCGCCAGCCCTTCGGCGCGTCCCCCGGATGAGCGTTGAGGCCTTGCGCCACCCGGAACCGGACGGCATCCCGTTCCTGCGCGCTGAGCCCGTGGGCGCCGTCCGGCCCCAGGTCCCAGTCCCGCTCCAGCCCGTCCGCGCCGCTGCCGCAGTCCAGCCAGGCGTACGCGTCGGTGTGCCGGCCGAGCCGGAACTGCCGCAGGTAGTCCTCCATCAACTGCCCTGGGTCCAACCGGAGCATGGCCGGCCGGACCGCGCCCCCGGGTTCGGCCAACCCCTCGCCGAACACGTCGTCGTTGATCTCGCAGTCCGCGGCGATGTTCATCCGCAGCCGTTCTCCGGGCTCGGTCAGCCCGTGCTCCGCCGCGAACCGGTCGCCGCGCCCGTGGTGATCGCGCAGCAGGTGCGAGACCTCGTGCACCCAGACCCCGGCCAGCTCCTCCAACGGCGTGCGAGCCACGAACGCGGGCGAGACGTAGCAGCGCCAGTGCCGGTCCACCGCCATCGTCGGCACCCGCCGCGACTCCACGGTGTGCAACGCGAACAACGCCGTCGCCAGGTACGGCCGGCACCGGACCGCGTGCAACCGGGCGGCGAAAAGCTTCTCCTCGTCCAGGTTCACCGGCGGGCACCGACACCGACCGCTCCGCCCGCCTGGTCCGCTCCGTCCGCCCGGTCCGCTCGCCGCGACAGCGACACCGCCCCCGCCAGCCGCTCGATCGCCGCCGGCACCTGCCAGTCGTCACGGCGCTGCGCGGCGAGCGTGGCCGCCGGCACGACGACCAGGTCCGGCGCGCCGGTCTCCAGCGCCAGCACCAGCACCGACCACGCCGCGTTCCAGCGTGATTCGTCCGGCCGCCTCCGCACCGCCTCCACCACGCCGTCGAGCACCGTCTGGCGCAGGTCGCCGCGCTCCGGCAGGACGGCCGCCGCCGGATCCGCCAGCAGCACCTCGGGGTCGGGCAGGTCCACCCGGTCCAGGCTCGCCGCCAACTCCAGCCCCGGCCCGTCGCCGACGGTGCCCCGCACAAGCACCGACAGCACCTCCCGGGACGCGCCCGCCGCGGTGGCGAAAGCGACCAGCCGCAGTGCCATCTCCCAACTGCGCGGCGAGGGCCAAGGACCGCCGCGGCCCGCTTCGTTCTTCGGCAGTCGGTGCACGAGCCCGGGACGGGCGGCCAGGAGCCCGCACACCGCGCGACGGGCGAACGCCACGGCGTCGTGCAGCCGTCCCGGGTCCAGCCGCGGCAGCTCCGCCCTCGGCCACGTCCCACCGAGCCCGCGCACCACGACCTCGTGGTCGTGGCTCCACCGCAGGTGCACGAACCGGTTGGCCAGCGGCGGGCTCAGCTCCCAGCCGTCGGCCGCGGAGGACCGCGGATTGGCGGCGGCCACGATCCGGACCCCGGCCGGGAGCCGCAACGCGCCGATCCTGCGTTCGAGCACGACGCGCAGCAGCGCGGCCTGGACGGCAGGCGGCGCGGTGGACAGCTCGTCGAGGAACATGAGCCCCCGGCCGGCCCGGACCAGGCGCACGGCCCAGTCCGGTGGCGCCATCGGCACACCCTGCACCGCCGGGTCGTCGCCGACCACCGGCAGGCCGGAGAAGTCGGACGGCTCGTGCACGCTGGCGATCACCGTGGTCAGCGGCAGTTCGAGGGAGTCCGCAAGCTGGTTCAGGGCCGCGGTCTTGCCGATACCCGGCTCGCCCCACAGCAGCACCGGCAGGTCGGCGGACACGGCCAGCGTCAAGGCTTCCAGCTGCGCGTCGGCACGCGGCTCGGTGGTCGTGTCGTGCAGCAGGGCGAGCAGGTCGGCGGCGACGTCCATCGGCCGCACGTGAGTCGTTTCAGAGGGAATGTCCACAACAGCAGGCATGTCGGGTCACCATGGGGTCGAGTCGGAGGCCGTGCGTCGGCCAGGCGGGTGAGCGGAGTACGGGTGTCAGCGACGAATCGCGTGGCGGGGGTGGGCCCGGAGATCACGGGGACGGCCGTCCCGGGCGGCCTGAACCGGGCCGAGCCCGACGAGCCCGGCCCGGAACAGCCCGTGCGCCACCCGGCGACGCACGGCCGCCTCCAACTCGTCGCGCAACACCCCGCCGCGCAGCAGGACATCGGGTCCGAGCAGGCTTTCGACGACGGAGAGGGCGCCGGCGGTGTCGCCGTGGTCCAGCCGGGCGCGAACGTCCACAAGGGACTCCGGGTGCCGGTGCGCCTCGTCGATCGCTTGCAGGCAGGGCAGTCCGGGGCCGCCCAACGCGACCAGCAGCTCTTCCCGGCGGATCTCGTCGGGATCGTGGTCCAGCGGGACCAGCACCCCGTCCACCACGCCGATCCGGTGCGTGGCGCCACGGCACTCGACGAGGCGCACGCCCCCTGAGCCGTCCGGACCCCGTGGCCGACCGGTCGGGCGGTGGTCCGGGAGGAGTGCCGACGCGACGAGCGGGTGCAGCCGGTCGCCGTCGATCAACCCGGCGCGGAGCAACTCCAGGTCGGGCGGCACCCAGGTCGCGGCGTGGGGCAGCACCGGCCACCCACGCTCTCGGCGGGGTGCCATCGTGATCCTCGGCGTCCCGCTGAGGTCCACCGCCAACCGCCGCCGGGTGGCGACCCGCACGGCGACGACACCGTCCGCACGTCCCTCGGCACGCAGCAGCAGCGCCGCCTCCGCCACCCAACGGTGCACGGCGAGGCCGCCCGTCCCGTCGTGACCTGGGGGCCATCGCCGGGCACCGGACCGTTCCCCCAGTTCACCGGCCCTGCGCACGTCCCACAGGTGGCGGTGCAGGTCAAGCCGGAACCGCCGGTCCGGCCGGGGATGGGGGTGCGGGCCCACGTCGTCCCCGGGCCGGGCCGAGTCCCACAACGCGAGGCTGATCCGCTGACCGCCCTCGGCCCAGGCAGGCGGCGTGCGAGCCACCAGGTGCAGGTCGCCGCCACCGTCGGCCGCGGGTGGGTACCGGGCCAGGGACACGGTGAGCCCGGCCCGCAACAGCCCGTCCGGACCGACCCGGGGGAAGTGCCAGCGCAGCAGGTCGGGAGCCAGGTGCCGCAGATCGGCCCGAACCCGTGCCGCCGACGACCGGCCGTGCGAACGGCCCACGGCTCGCAGGTCCAGGTCGACGTCGACGCGCGCGGCGGCACAAGCCCCGGCCCAGTCGCCCACGGCTCGGCGGGCGGTCGCTGACTCGATCATCGACGGCGGCACGGCGAACTCGCGCACGCGCGTCCAGAAAAGGAGGCGGAAGTCCTCATTCGCGGTCAAGGGGCGCATCAGCACTCACCTTGCGCGAACGGAACCCCCGATCTGCTCGAGTGGGTAACCATCGCGGCGAGCCTACCAGCCGCACCCCGCCACCGGCCCGATCTTCGGCTCCTCCGACCGGAAGGACCCGATTCCGCGGTGACCGGCATCCTCGGCCTGCACCCGAGCGCCATCGACCGCAGCCGCTACCCGGGCCGTGACCACGTCACCTCTGGCGGGTTCCCCGCCGCGTGGGCAGGCGTGGTCGCCGCGGCTCTCCCGCCACGGCGACGACCAGCGCGACCGGTCGTCGTGGGGAAGCTCTTGTGCGGATCCCCTTGGGGCGTATGGCTGTCACACGGGCGGCGCATTGTCCTAGGGCGATCTGGGGAAGTTCTCGAATCTTCCTTGTCCGCACCCGCGAGGGGCGCTACGCCTGTGACAGGGGGTGCGGATGTCGGTCGAGTTCGAGCTGCTCGGTGAGGTCCGTGCGCGGGTGGGTGGCGTCGAGGTGGGGTTGGGGCACGCGCGGCAGCGGTGCGTGCTGGCGGCGCTGGTGGTGGAGCCGAATCGGCCGCACGGCCTGGACGTCCTGGTGGACCGGGTGTGGGGCGATCGGCCGCCCCGGCAGGCGCGGAACACCCTGTACGGCTACCTGTACCGGTTGCGCCGGGCGTTCGCGGACGTCACGGGGGTGGTGATCGACCGCACGCAGGCCGGTTACGCGCTGCGCGTGGACGAGGGCGCGGTGGACCTGCACCGGTTCCGGGATTCGGTGCGGCGGTCGCACGACGAGCAGGACCAGGTGGCCGTGGAATCGGTGGGGGAGGCGTTGGGCCTGTGGCGCGGCCCGGCGTTGAGCGGGCTGGACGGTGAGTGGGCGGAGGCCGTGCGGCGGACGCTCGAGCAGGAGCGCCGGCAGGCCGTGCTGCACCGCAACGACATCGCCCTGCGGTTGGGGCGGCACGCCGACCTGGTGGCGGAGCTGCCCTCGCTCGCGGAGCAGGACCCGCTGGACGAGCGGCTGGCGGGTCAGCTGATCGTCGCGCTGCACCGGTCCGGGCGGCAGGCGGACGCGCTGAACCACTACCAAACCGTGCGCCGACGACTGGCCGAGGAACTCGGTGCCGATCCGGGGCCCCAGTTGCAGCGGTTGCACCAGCGGGTGCTCGCGGGGGAGCCGGTGGTCCGGGAGGAACGGGCCGCCGCCACGCCCACGCCGCACCAGCTGCCTGCCGTGCCGAGGCTGGTCGTCGGGCGTGCCGACCAGCTCTCGCGGATCGACAAGGCGTTGACGCCCGCCGCCGGCGTGTCGCCGACGCTGGCCGTCGTGGGCCCGGCGGGCACGGGCAAGACGACGCTCGCCCTGCACTGGGCGCACCGCGCCGTCGACCGGTTCCCCGACGGTCAGCTGCACGCCGACCTGCGCGGGTTCGACCCCGCCGGACCACCGGCGTCCCCGTCGGCGGTGATGCGCAGGTTCCTGGGTGCGCTGGGCGTGCTCCCGGCGTCCGTCCCGGCCGATGTCGAGGAGCAGGCGGCGCTGTACCGCAGCGTGGTGGCGGGACGCCGGCTGCTGGTCGTGCTCGACAACGCCCGTGACACCGACCAGGTCCTCCCGCTGCTGCCCGGCAGCCCCACGTGCACCGTGCTGATCACCAGCCGGCACCGCCTGACCGGCTTGGCCGCCGCACGCGGTGTGCCGATGGTGGAGCTGGACGTGCTGTCCGACGCGGAGGCCCGCGAGCTGCTGGCCGGTCACCTCGGCGCACGGCGGATGCACGAGGAACCCGGCGCCGTCGCCGAGCTGCTGGGGTGGTGCGCGGGACTGCCGCTGGCGGTGGGCATCGTCGGCGCGCGTGCCGCCGCGTACCCGGACTTCCCGCTGGAAGCGCTGGTGGAGGAGCTGCACGAGGCCGACGGCCTGGACCACGCCGGCGCGACCGAACTGAGCACCAGCCTGCACGCGGTGTTCACCGCGTCGTACCGGGTGCTGCCGCCGCCGGTCGCCGAGGCGTTCGCGTTGCTGGGCGCCGCACCGGGCCCGGACATCCCCCTGTCCGCCGCCGCCGCGCTCCTCGACCGGCCGCCACCGCACACCCGCCGACTGCTGGCACACCTGGAAACCGGCCACCTGCTGCGGCAGCACACGCCGGGCCGGTACCGGATGCACGACCTGGTCCGCGTCTACGCCGCCGAACGGGCCCACGCCGACCACCGGGCCGAACTGGAGCCGGCGTTGCGCAGGGCCGTCACGCACTACGCCCGCACCGGGCGTGCCGCGGAAGGCGTGCTCTACCCGTACGAGGATCCGCCGGCCCTGGGCGAACCGGCGCGGTCCGACCCCGTGTTCACCGACGAGGCCGCCGCGTTGACGTGGCTGGCCTCGGAGTACCAGTCCCTGGTGGCCGCGCAGGACCTGGCCGTGCGACGTGGGTGGGATCCGCTCGTGTGGGAGCTCGCGTGGGCACTGGACACCTTCCAGCGGCGGCAAGGCCTCATCGACGACCAACTCGCCGTGTGGCGTGCTGCGATGGCCGCCGCCGACCGCGCGGGCGATCCACGAGCCCGTGCCCTCACCTCCTGGCGACTGGGCGCGGCACTCGCCCGCGCCGCCGACCTCGTGGCAGCGTCCCGCCACCTCCACCAGGCCCTCGAAGCCGGCCGCGAGTCGGACGACCTGTCCGGCCAGGCCAACGCGCACCAGGCCCTCGCGTGGGTGCACGAGCAACGCGGCGACGACACGTCCGCCTCGCAGCACGCCACGGACGCGTTGACGATCCTGCGCACCCTCGGCGTCCCGATGCGCGAGGCGCACGCCCTCAACCAAGCCGGGTGGTACGCCGCGAAGCTCCACGACCTGCCTCGGGCACGTGCGCACTGCGAAGCCGCGCTCGAGCTGGCCCGCCGCCACGGCGACGTCGACGCCGAGGCGCGCACCCTGGACAGCCTCGGCTACATCGCCCACCTGGCCGGCGACCACGACCAGGCCGTGGCCCGCTACGAGCGGGCCCTCGCCGGCTTCGACGAGGTCGGCGCCTCCTACGACTACGCTGACACCCTGGAACGCCTCGCCGACAGCCACGCCGCCGCCGGCCACCACGACCGCGCCACCGCCGCCCGACACCGGGCCATCTCGCTCTTCACCGCCCAACACCGCACCGCCGACGCCCACCGCGCGACCACCGCCCTCGGCTCCTGACCCGTCCACCGATCGACGCGGCCAGGGGACGGCGGTCGGCCGGGCGCCCCGGTCCGGGTCAGCCCGGCCGTCCGATGTCCTCGAGGTCGAGGCGCCACCAGTTGTCGTCCACGAGGAGGTGCAGGTCAGCGCCTCTCCCGACGACGTGCGTCGTCGGCGGCAGCGGCTGCCCGTCGGGTTGGACGAGCCGGTACTCGCCGGTCACGTGGAGCCGGTCGTCGCCCAGGACACCGACGACGAGCCTGTCGTGGTCCGGCCCGTAACCGCCGTACAGCGCGATGCGCGACCCGCCCACGGCGAGCGCCTTGGCTCCACGGACGTCGTTGTGCCACCCGCTCACGGCGCCGTTGTGGATCCGCACGACGGGGAAGTCGGTGTAGTAGCAGGTCCACGCCGTGTCGCCGTCGACGTTGAGCGCGTAGCAGTCGCTGATCCCGCCCCACGGGTTGTCGACGTGCGAGGGGTAGCGCCATTCCTGGGTGAGGGCGGCGGAGAACCGGGTCAGCCCACACGCGCCCAGGGGCGGCTCGCTGTCCGCATCGCCCCAGCCGTAGTTGCCGTAGACCCCTTCGTCGAAGTAGCCCACCCAGACCTCGCCTCGCCGCGTGGCCTGCACGTGCTCGATGCCGTCGCCGAAGGTCTGTTCGGCCACCACGTTCCCGGCGGAGTCGTACACCATCGCGTTGCGGTCCGGAGCGTTCGGTCGCCACCGGCACCGGGCGCCGACGAGCAGGACCTGGCCGTCGGGCAGCGGCTGCACCGAGGGGAACGCCAGGGGAAGGCCCGGGATCCGAGCGGCGATCGCCATCTCCGGTGCGTGCACGGTCACTCGTGCCGCGGCCGGTCGCGCGGCCTGCGAGTCGGGGAACGTGGCCCATCCCGGCTGCGTCGTCGTCGAGGTCAACGCCGCCAGGTCCTCGGCCGCCGACCACAACGCCACCACCTCGCCGGCCGGCCCGACCGACGCGGACACCCGCACGTCGTCCTGCTGCGGTGGCATGAGTCGTGCGTGGGAACGTGCCCGGACCGCGGGCAGCGCCATCACCTCCGCGCGCCGCGCCTCGTCCCTCTCCTCACGCTGCCGATCCCAGTCGTCGTCCACCGGCGCATTCGATCACGTTCCCGTCCGCGCGACCCGCGGAATGCCGTGGTCGGCGGAACGGCTCTCACCGGAGCCGCGGCGATCCGTGGTCGACCACGATCAGCTTCTCCGACGAGTAGGCGTCGAGGTCAGGGCCGAGCCACGACTCGCCCGGCCGGACGCGGTGGAACCGGAACGTCCCGTTCGTGCTGTTCGCACCGACGATGCACCGCACCGGGACCGGACCGGCCAGCTCACGGACCAGCCTGACGACCTCCAGGGCGAAACCCCACCCGTGACGCAGCATCAGCACCTGGTCCGCCTCACCGATCACCGGCTCGCCGTCCGCCGACCGACCGACCCGGACCGGAACCACGGCGTCCAAGTGGAACGCGTTCACCGAGCACTCCCACCCGGTCAGGTCGGCGCCATCCCGCGGCACCGCGTCGTCCCGGTCGGCGAACACCAGACCCTCGCCGCGCCGGGCCAGACCAGCGGCCACCAGCGCGCGCAGCCCCGGAGCCAACTCCGCCGCCGGCACGGCACCCCCCAGAGCTTCCACCGCCAGGTCGTTCATGCGCACACCGAGCACGACCGTGAGACTGTCACCTCTGGTCCGGCCGGTGCACGCGAGTGTCCCGAGCGGGGTCGAGCTGGGCGCCGAGGTGGGCCACGATGGTGTCGATGGTCGGGAAGTCCCAGGCCAGCGTGGGATCCACGAGGATTCCCCAGCGTTGTTCGATGTCGACGCACAGCCCCATGGCGTGCACGGAGTCGAAGCCGAGCGACCGCAGCGCCACGTCCGTGCCGACCTGCGACGGCGGCAGTTCCAGGTAGCCGGCCACGGTGTCCACGAGCCAGGCCCGCAACGACTCCTCAGACACGGCTCCCCCTCGATGCGGCGACGATGGCGGCGACGGCCGGGGACAGCTCGCTGTGCAACGCCGGCAGCCCGCCGTCGAGGAACAGCTCACGCATGTGCGCTCGCCTCACCTTGCCGCTCGTGGTGTGGCGGATCGTGCTCGGCCCGACGACCACGATGCTCACGGACACGCCGAACTGCCCGGTCACGGCGTCGAGCACGGCATCGGCGAACTCGCCGGGGTCGGCCCGCGAAGCCCGCCGCACCTCCTGCACCAGCACGACGTGCTCCCCCGAGTCGGCATCCCGCACGCCGAAGGCCGCGCCCCTGCCCGCGTCCGGGTGCGCCTCCCGCGCCGAGAACTCGATGTCGTGCGGGTACAGGTTCCGGCCGCGGACGATGATGAGCTCCTTCAGCCGCCCGGTGACGTACAGCTGCCGGTCGAGCAGGAAGCCCAGGTCACCGGTCCGCAGCCACCGGCCGTCCGGTCCGGTGACGAACGTGGCGCGGGTCGCGGCGGGGTCGCCGTGGTAGCCCGCGGCCAGGCTGGGCCCGGCCACCCTGATCTCGCCGATCGTGCCGTCGGCCACCTCGGCGCCCGTGGCCGGGTCGACGACGCGCACCTCCATCTCGCCCGGCTCGCCGCACCCGACCAGCGGCACGCCGTCGTCGTCCGACGCGAGCACGACCCGGCCGGCCGCCAGCGACTCCGCGGTGAACCGGCGGACGGTCGGGCCGCGGCCACGCGACGTGCAGGTGACCACCAGGGTGGACTCGGCGAGCCCGTATCCCGGGTTCAGCGCGGTGCGCCGGAACCCGACCCGCGCGAACCTGTCGGCGAACGCGTCCAGCGTGGCGATCCGGATCGGCTCGGCCCCGCTGACGGCCATCGTCAGGCAGGACAGGTCGAGCCCGTCGAGCTCCTCGTCGCCGATCCGGCGGGTCGCCCACGCGTAACCGAAGTCGGGGGCCACGGTCCAGTCCACCCGGTGGTCGCTGATCGCGCGCAGCCAGCGGATCGGACGGGCGACCACCGCCTCCGGCGAGAGCAGGACCAGGTCGGCTCCGGCGTGCAGGGCCTGCAACTGGAGCCCGACGAGTCCCATGTCGTGGTGGTGCGGCAGCCAGCCCCCGATCCGCCGGACCGGGACGTCGCCGCTGAGCTTCCGGAACATCTCCAGGTTGTGCGTGAGGCTGCCGTGGGTGACCTCGACGCCACGCGGCCTGCTGGTCGACCCGGACGTGTACTGGAGGTAGGCGACGGCACCGGTGTCCACCCGCGGCGGCTCCCAGGAGTCGGGATCGGCGGTCTCGTCGAAGGTCCGCGCCGACAGGTCGCCCAGCGCGGAGACGTGCGCCTCGTCGGTGAGCACCACGCGCGCGCCCGAGTCCTCGACCAGGCGGTCCACCCGGTCCACCCGTGAGGTTCCCGCCAGCGGCAGGGGCGCGGGAACCGCCACGGCACCCGCGTAGAGGCAGCCGAGGAACGCGACCAGGAAGTCCAGTCCGGCGGGGTAGAGCAGCAGCACCGGCCTGCCCGCCATCCCGGATCCGGTCAGCCATGACGCCACCGCCCTGGCTCGCCGGTCCAGGTCGCGATGGGTCGACGCGATCGCCGGACGCCCGTCGGGGAGGTGGGCGACCGTCCGGTCGGGACTCGGGCGGGCGCGGAAGCGGGTGACGAAATCCGTCATTCGGGGAGCCCTTCGCGGACGTACCAGGAGACCAGGAGGTCGAGGATCCGAGGTGTGACGGGCGGCGGCTCGGCGTCCGGGTGGGACTCGAACTCGTACTCGTACCGCAGGTAGGGGGAGGTGAACTTGCACCGCATGTTGACGATCGCCTCGAACCTGCCGAAGGGCTCGGCCTCGACGTCCGCGGCGGTGACCGCGACGAGTTCGACGGGCAGGTGCGCGGAGATCGCGGCGAACAGGTCGGTCACCCGCACCGCGACCGGGGGCACGAGGTGCCGCACCGGCCGGTCCAGTGGGCCGTCCGCCAGCGCCAGCATCCGGTCCACGGTGCCGTCGACGGGTGTCAGGTGCAGTGCGGCCCTCGGGTGGCAGACGAAGCGGACGCGTTCGCCGGGGGTGCGCCTGGCGAACAGCGCGATGACCCGGAGGAAGTCGTACATGCCGAAGTCGGTCAGCGCCCGACCGGTCCCCGAGTGGCCGACCATGACACCCAATCGGGCGACTAGGACGTCACCTCCCTGTGCTAATTCGGTCTGCGAGAGGGCTACTTCGGCCAGTCTTTTGGAGTGCTCATAATCATTTCTGAACTCGGATGGGTGACCGTATTCAGGCCATTGCTCAAACGCTCTACCGTGAGTAGTCCCGTGTTGATAGGCGGTGCTGACGTGGACGTACCGGGATCCGGGCTTCGCGTGCTCGATGAACGCGGCGGCGGTGTTCGCCGAGCCGGCCACGTTGACGGCGTGCAACTCGGCCTCGCGCCGGGGGAAGAACGTGATGAGCGCGGCGCTGTGCCAATACGTGCACGGTTCGGCGAACACGTCGGACGGGGACACCCCCAGCCCCGGTTCGGCCAGTGAGAACGGCCTGACCTGCACCTTCTCCACCATGGCCGGGTCGAGGTGCAGCGTGGCCAAGGCGTCGGAAACCCTCCTCCTGACGACTTCCCCACTGGCGCGCGCCAATGCGATCACGGTGTCGCCGCGTGCCACGAGCGCGCCGATGAGATGTGAGGCCACAAACCCGTTGGCACCGTCCACCACGTGGTTGGCCATGGCGTCACCTTCCCGTGGCCCCGTGGCGCACAGCGGCGTTAGCATCGCCAGGGTAACGCCCCTGGGAGAAAGAGCGGCAATGCCATGCTCAACGACCTGATGAAACGGAAACTCGCGCACCTCTTCGCCCTGCTGGACCTGGATGACGACGGCACCATCGACAGGATGGACTACACGGCCTCCGCGGACCGGCTCGTCACCGCATTCGGCTATGCGCCCGGCTCGCCCGAGAGCGAACGCGTCCGAGAGCGCTACAACACGTTGTGGGAGGCGGTCACCCTCCCGATGGACACCGACGGTGACGAGCGCGTCGACGTCGAGGAGTACTCGTCGGGCATGGACCGGTTCGTGGCCGCGTCCGAGGAGGGCTACCGCACCCACATCGCACCGGTCGCCGACGCGTTCTACGACCTGATGGACGTCGACGGCGACGGCCGGATCACCAGGACCGAGTACGTCCGCATGGCGGCCAGCGCCTTCCGGCTGTCCGAGGAGGCGGGCAACACCGCGTTCGACAAGCTCGACCTGGACGGCAACGGCTCGCTCGACCGCGCCGAACTGCACGCCGCCAACGAGCAGTTCTTCCGCAGCCCGGAGGAGAACGCCAGGGGAAACTGGATCTTCGGCCCGATCGCGGCCTGACGTCGCCCGGTCGGGTGTGGACCGCGACCAGCCACACCCGACGGGATCCCGGCTCCAGCGGCCTTCGGCGCTCGACGACGGCCGCGAGCGGCGTGCCGCCGACCGCCCGGGTCTCGTCCAGCGTTCAGCGCAGGCCGTCGGTGAAGGCGCGCAGGGCGTCCACGACAGCGGGGGCCAGGGCGTTCGGGTCGGTGTCGCGCAGGTTGTGGTCCACGCCGGTCAGCACCGTGCGCCCCGGGCCCGTGGTGCCGGCCCGGCGCAGGGCTTCGGCGAGGGCTTCGGTGGTGGCACAGGGCACCTGGACGTCGTTGGTGCCACAGGTCAGCAGGACCCGGGTGCCGGCGCGCAGTCGACCGGCGGCGGTCGGCGGGTCGACCTGGTCGTTGCTGAGGACGAAACGCCGACCGGGGCCGTCGAACAGCGCTTGGAAGAACTGGACGATGGCGGGCAGGAGACCGGTGGGGTCGAGCGGTTCGTTCGCGCGCAGGGCGCTGGTGGCGCGGTCCACGCCCTCGTCGTTGACCTGTCGTTGTTCCGGGGTGATCTGCCCGCCTTCCGCGGCGGCGGCCAGTTGGGCGTGCAGTTGCAGCGCGATCAGGTCCAGCAGTCGGATCGCCTGCGGTTGCAGCAGTACCAGGCCGGCCGGGCGCGGGCGGACCTCGTCGGCCAGCAGGAGCCCGGTGAGCGCTCCTTCGCTGTGGCCCGCGATGAACAGGGCACGCGGGTCGGTGACGGGTTCGGCGCGCAGCAGCCCGTAGGCGGCTGCGGCCTGGCGGACGAACGCCGGGTGGTCGATGTCCTCGGGACGGCCCTCGTAGGCGCCCAGGCCGGTGCGACCGCTGCCGTACTTGTCGAAGCGCAGGGTGACGACCCCCTGCCGGTCCAGTGCGGCGGCGAGGCGGGACAGGGTGTGGGGTGTGATCGCCGGCGGCTGGTTCCCGTCGCGGTCGGTCGGGCCGCTGCCGGGCAGCAGGAGCGCGGCGGGGAGCCGTTGTCCCCGGCGGTGGGCGGGGACGTGGAGCGTGCCGTAGGTCCTCGTGCCCTCGACGGTGAACACGACCTCGCGGTCGAGGGCAGGGATCGGCCGTGGAGCCGCTTCGGCGGCGGTCGAGACGAGGAGCGCGGTCGTTGTCAGCAGCGCGGTGAGCGCTGTTCGGTGCAGGAACACGGGTGACGCCTTCCGGGGCACGTGGCGAATCGGCGGTCAGGGGTGGCGCGCGACGCCTTCGACCAGTTCGACGGTGGTGCGGGGATCGTCGACCTGCAGCACCAGGCGGGCGTAGCGCTCGTCGGCCAGCTCGATGACGACGGCTTTGGCGGGGTCGCGCACGTCCCAGAACACGCGGTCGCCGTCGAGGTGGAAGGTGCCCGCGGTGATCACACCGGGCACGTGGGCGCCGGGGGCGCGGATGCCTTTGGGCTCCTTGGCGATCCCGGGGTCGGCGGTGGCGCCCCGGACGTTGGCCAGGGGGATGGTCAGGGTGCTCTTGAGCGCCCAGAGCTTGTTCAGCCCTTCGATCGTCACGACCAGGTCGTCGCCGTCGATGTGGACCTTCGCCATGTCGTGCTCCTTGTCGTCATCGTCGAGGGGAGGAGTCGGGGGTGACGTCCTCCCGGTCCGGCAGGGCCTTGGCGCGCAGGCGCAGTCCGAGCAGCGCCGCAGTGGCCTGTGGAACGGCCGTGACGGTGCCGAGCGCCTCGTCGATGGCGTTGAGCGCCCGGTCCACCTCCGCGGCGACCTCGTCGTCCACGGGAGCGCGTTCGACCGCCGCCAGCAGCAGGAAGTCCAGTCCCGTTCCGCTGTCCGACGCCCGGCGCGCGGCCTCCTCGAAGTCACCGGCGCGCCTCAGCGTCGCGGCGAGGACACCGACCTCGTGCTCCACGTACCAGCGCAGTGCCGCCAGGTACAGCCCGCGTTTGCTGCCGAAGGTCTTGTAGAGGCTGTTGCGGTGCACGCCCAAGTGGGTGACCAGGTCGTCGACGGACACCCCGTCGTACACCCGCCCCGCGAACAGCACCGCTGCCGCCCGCACCACCTCGGCTTCGTCGAATCCCCTGGGTCGACCCATGTGCTGAACCGTAGACCGTTGAGGAACGATCAGTCAAGAACGATCGTTCCTCAACGGTCCGCGACGTGTCGCTCATCGAGGGCGGTGATCTGCGGCCCTCGGTCGACCGGCCGCACGGCGAATCCGGGCGGGGGACTCCCTCGCCGCCCGGATCGGCAACTCTTCCCGAGACCTTCCTCGCTGACCTCGAAGCGATCGGCGAAACGGGCGGGTCTGGGTGGACCCGCCCGTTTCGCGTGTGCGGGACGCCTCTCTCAGTTCATCGGCGGGTGCGTACGAGCCTCGGGTGCAGGAGCAGGGCTGTGCCGGTGGTCAGCAGGAGCAGGCCTCCGAGCGCCAGCCACGCGATGCCGGGGCCGACACCGGTGGAGGCCAGTACGGGTGTGGCGGGTTGCGGTGCGGCGCCCTGTGCGGGTGCGGGATCGGTCGGAGGAGTCGGGACCGGGCCCGGGTCGGGTTGGTCCGGGCCGGGCAGGACGAGGACCACGTGCAGCGGTGTGCCGTTCTCGCCGGCGGTCACCACGAAGGTCGACCAGTCGCCGCGGTACTGCCACGGACCCACCACGAAGACGTCGTAGGGGCCCGCAGGCAGGTCGGTGAACGTGAAGTCGCCGTCCGGACCGGTGGTCGTGCGCGCGACCAGTGCCCCGGTGAAGTGGTCGCGGAGGAAGATCACCGTGTCGGGCATCCGCGGCCCGACGCCGGGACACCAAGGGCACCCCTGGACGAACTTGGCCAGGTAACCGGCGACCAGCGGGGCACGGCCGCCGGACACGCGCGCGAGCGCCGTCACGGAGGTGATCCCGTTCTCCAACGGCGGTGCTCCGAAGCGCAGGTACACCGAGACGTAGCCTTGTACCCAGGCCTCATGACCGATCGGGAACGACACGGTGACGGTGCGCGTCGCACCCGCCGGCAGCGAGATGCCTGTCCCGAGTTCTCCGGGGTCGATGGTGGTGGACCCGTCGTAGGTCTGGAAGGCGCCGGTGAGGCCGTGGATCGGCACCGGCCCGTTGTTGACGAACGTCGTGGTGAGCCGCGCCGTGTCACCCTCGTGGTAGTCCTGCCGGTCGAACGCCAGGGTCGCCGACACCGCGTCGCGGACGCGGCCGACACCGCGGAACACGATGTCCGGGTCGTCGACGCCATCCACCACCACGGAGCCTGACCGTTCGAAGTACCACGGTGACAGATACCCCACGCTGATCGAGTACTCCCCGGCCGGGAGGTCGGTGAAGGCGAAGCGACCGGCCACGTCGGTCGTCATCGTGTACTCCAGCCACGGCCGACCGCCGAAGACGTACACGGTATGACCGGCCAGCTCCTCGCCCGGGTCGAGCACGCCGTCGCCGTCGAGGTCGCCGTAGACGGTTCCGCGGTAGCTGCCGTACACCCTCGTGACCGGCACGCTGATCGTGGCGGTGTTGTCGGTCGGGTCGGCGTCGGGGAACTCGACGGGTTCGACGGTGACGACGACGGTGAGCACCTCCTGGTCCACGTCCTGGACGAACGCGTTGAGCACGGCGTCCAGGGTCTGGCCAGGCTCGACCCGCAGGTCGCGCTGTCCTTCCGGCCTCCACGAGTGGTTGGTGAGGTTGCCCGTGGAGGTCAGCCGGAACGTCACGGCCGTGTCACCTGCGTTGGTCACCGAGGCACGCGCGTTGACGGGTTCGTGCGCCGCGTAGGCCGGGCGGTCGAACGACGCGGAGACCTTCAGGTCGGTCACCTGTTCGGGCGCGGCCCGTTGCGACGGCGGGGACTCGACCGGGAACGGTTCGGTGATCGGAGCGGTCGGTTCCGTCGTGGCCGGCGGCGCGTCGGTCGTCGTCGCGGGCGGCGGGTCGGTCGTCGTGGCGGGCGCCGTCGTGCTCGACGGCGCGGTCGGGGTTTCCTCGCCGAACGCGGGGCCGGCCGACGTGCCGGCTGCGAGCAGTGCGGCGAGCAGCACCGCGCCTGCGGCACGGGGTAATCGGGACATGGTGAACTCCTTTCGCGGTGGTTCGGTACGCCGTGATCAGCGCGCCTCGCTCGTGCCGTGAGCGGTGACGGCGTTGTCGGTCATCGCCGTTCTCGGGACCACCGACACCGGCACGAGGCGCGGTGGAGCAGGGCTCGGCCGGCGGAGGAGCGTGGTGGCGAAGCCGTCCGAGCCTCGGGACCGGGGACGACCAAGACCGCAGGCGCGGATTCCACGAGCGGCGGGGCACCAGTGCGGCACGTCGGAATGAAGCGCCGAGTCCCCTGCACCACCAAGCCTGATCGCCACCGCCCCTCCGTGCGCTCAGACCTCAACGTAGCGGTCCAGGTTCGGGCAGTCCTGGCTTCGGATCAAATCGGTTCTCCCCGTGTCCGAGCGGATTACCGATCCCTCCCTGCTTAGGTTCCTTGCGCGGGCTCGTGATCCACGGAGGGCCACCGGCGTTCGCCGCCCGGGGTGAACGACGTGCGTCACCGGTGGACGTCGCGGGTCCGGTCTGGCAGGACGGCGATGGGGTCGCAAGGCTGGCGGTGGGGGCGCATGACGCTCGGGAAGCACTCCTCAAGCCCTGCAAGGTGATCTCCGGGTGCAGGTGACATGACCGACCCGACCCCGAGGCTCCCCGCCACGAGAAAGGATCACCGATGACGAACCGCCAGACCACCAACCGGGTGAAGGCAGTCACCGGCCTCGGCCCCGACGCCATCCCCACCGCCCGGCAAGACGAGGACACGAGCAAGCGGGCGGCCGAGGTCCGCCTCGGGGACGTCCTGCTCTCCCTGGGCAGCGGGCCGCTGTCACGAGCGATCGCACTGTTCGACGGCGGCGAGGTCAGCCATGCCGCGCTCGCACTGGGTGAGGGGCAGTTGGCCGAGGCCACCGACGGAGGTCTGCGTCGCTGCTCGATCACCGCCTCCGCCGCCGAGCATGAGCGGATGGTCGCGCGCCGGCTGAGCGCGGAGGCTGACACCACGCCGGTGGCCGACGTCGCACGACGCTACCTCGACGCGGGCGGCGACTACGCCTACCAGCAGATCGTGCTTCTCGCCGTGCTGGCCGGCACCCGCCGCGCGCCCCTGCCTGCCAGCGGGCGGCGGTTGCTGCGCGCCGTGCTCGACCAGGCCGCCGGAGCCCTCAACACGATGCTGGAACACGGGCGCACGCTGATGATCTGCTCCGAGTTCGTCTACCGCTGCCACCACGAAGCCCGTCCCGCCGCCCCGTACGTGCTCGACGTCGGCGGCCGGGAACCCGACGACGGGTCGGTGCTGGACTGGGCGCTGGACCGCGACACCCTCCCGTCCGTGGTGCCTCCGCGAGGGAACCCGGTCGACCTGGGTCCCCTGGTCGCCGAGTACGCCGCGGACAGCGGCCTCGGACTCCCCGCCGCACCGCTGCGGCCCTCCACCGGCTCGGGCGCTCCCGCCGACGACGAGGACCTGCTGCGCAGCCTGGTCGGCTTCGGCTCGGCACTGGGTGCGGCCACCGGCACCTCCGCAGGCGACCGGCCGCGCGACGGCCTGGAGGCGATCCGCGCCTACGCCGCCGACCCGAACTTCGTCACCCCCGGAGACCTCGCCCGGACCGCGTCACTGACCGACCGCGTCCACATCCTCTGACCAGCGCTGGACGACACCGCACGCGACGTCGAACAGGCCGCCGATACCTCGGTCGTCGCCGTCGCGGGCGGTGTTGTCGCCGATGACGTAGTAGAAGTGACGTACCGGCCCCGTCGACACCGACTCCGCCCGCGCCGGCTCCTGCGAGGCGGTGGCTTCGGCGCCCGAAGTACGCGCCCACCGCTTTCTTGAGCGATGCGTCGTCGAGCCCGAACGACTTCCTCTCCTCGTCGGACACGATGTCCTGCACCGACCCGCTCGCGGAGACCTTCGTCTCGCTCTCGTCCTTGCCGGCAACGATTTCCACGGTGATGCCCATGTCGACTCCCTCGGCACTCACCCGGACCTGCCCGGCTGTCGCCAGTGTGCCGCTCGGCAAGGGGGCCTCGGGTGGCTCCGAGAGCGCTCACGCCTCGGTGCTCGGAGTCTCCCGGCCCAGGTGAAGATCCGTGACGGTGGGCAGGTGAAGACCAGGGGAGTCCACAGTGGAGACAACCACGACCGCTTCCGCTCCGGGTTCCACCGGTGGGGTCATCCGCGCGTGCCGTGGAGTGGCGGTCTGGGGTGAGTGGAGAGTGTATGTCCTCAATGGATCTCTCTTTGGGGGATGCCGATGTCCTGAACGGCGGAAAGGTGGTGACTGCACGCAAGAGTCGCCTGGCGGCAGCGGTGAAGCTCCGGACGATCCACCGACAACCCCAGCTCACTGGAGAACCGCGTGCCCGAATCCATCGCCCCGGCCCCACCTGCCCCCACCGCGGGAGAACCGGACCGCCCCCCTCGGCCGCCGCACCGTGTTCACCGGTGCCGTGGTCGCCGGGGCCGGCCTGGTCACCGCACGGGCTGCCGTCGCTTCCACCGACCGTCCGACCGACCGGCCGCGCCCCGACACGACCAGCCCGTCGTTGACCGTCCGACCCGAACGGCTCCTGCTGAAGATCGACAACACGGTGAGCCCACCCGCGCCCGGCGAAGCGGTGCCACTGCTCATCAGCACGACCTCCTCGCGGAGAAGCGACCTGAGGATCACCAGCGAGACGGCGAACACCACGGTGGGCCTGAACCGGCAGGACGCCGTGCGCGAGCGCGGCGTCGACGTGCAGGTGAAAACGGACGCCCCGGTCACGGTCTGGGTGGTGCCGCACAAGGTCGGGCCGCATTCCGAGCCCGGCGACTGGATCACCGTCAGCGACGGCCACGACAGCGTGCGGGTCGAGGTGTGGATCGAGCCCACCGGCGGGCAGTGGACCACGCAACGGCCCGACGGGACGCTGCTCGAACTCGACATCGTCGCCATCCACGCCGCACTGGTGCGCGGGCCGAACGATTGCCCCGAAGTGGTGATGTACTCCACGCCGAGGGAGCGCGACCCCCACGGGAACCTCGTCACCGACGCCCCGGACCAGGTCGATCAGTGGTACTGGAACGCCGACGAGATGGGTCCGCCGGAGGCCAGGACGCTGGAGCTGGAGAACTGGACCACCACGGACGTCAACCCCTGGCACGACCCGGACGTCCACAACAACATCTTCTGCAGCGGTGCGAGCCACATGCCCGACGGTCGGCTGCTGGTCGTCGGAGGGCACGTGCACGAGCACGTCCGAGGTTGCAGCGACCACGAGGACCCGCAGGTCGACAACGGCAGGACCCTGCACCTCTACGACCCCGAAGGCCGGGAACACCGCTGGGTCAAGCTGCCTGCCCAGTTGAAGGAAACGCGGTGCTACCCCACGGTGACACCGCTGCCGGACGGCCGGATGCTCATCTCGAGCGGCAGCGGCGAAGGGCTCTGGTACAGCGACAGGGAGTACTTCTGCTCCATCCAGAACAGCTACGTCATCTACGACGGCCACGAGATCGGTGACGAGAAGACGCTGGTCGAAGTGGACGGCGGGCTCTACCCGCCGTTGGCGACCTACCCCGGTGTGTTCGTCCTGCCCGGCGACGGCGGTGACCCGGTCGTCGCCGTGGTGGAGACCCACCGCGCCTGGCTGTACCGCTACGACTCCGCAGGCAAGGCGTTGGAGCGGGCCGGCGGCCCCCGCTGCATGACCTCACCCGGATCACGCAGCTACCCCTGGTACGGCTCCATGGTGCTATTGCCGCTGCACCCCTGCCGGTCGGCCAGGGCCATCCTCGCCGTCGGTGGCACACGGGAGAGCAACACCGACTACACCGACGTGGTGGGGGAGGGCTGCACGGGGCCCGAGGCGGAGGGCGTGGCGGAGGAGGGCACCGCGCGCACCGCCCAACTCCTGGAGTTCGACGTCAGCGAACCGCTGGCGGAGACGGGCTGCTGGAAGTCCCTGCCCACCAGCCAAGCGCGGTTCCTCAACGACGCCACCCTGCTGGCCGACGGCACGGTCCTCGTCAGCGGCGGAGCGAGGCAGGGCTGGGCCAACCACAACGAGGGACCGGTCAACCAAGCCGAGCTCTTCGACCCGGAGGCGAAGACCTTCCGGGCCGCGGCCACCGCCGAAACCGAGCGCCGCTACCACTCGGTCGCCCTGCTCCTGCCCGACGGCACCGTGCTCAAAGCCGGCAGCAACGGCGGTTTCGGCGGACCGAAGGGGGTGGAGGGCCAGTCCCAGGCGTATTTCCGCAGCCAGAGCACCGGCGAGCGCTACCTGCCGCCCTACCTGTGGCGCGGACCGCGACCAGTGATCGACGAAGTCCTGCCGCCCTCACCCACCGCAGGCACCCGTACCGTGCGTCACGGCCAGGAGATCACGGTCATCGCCACGGGATCGAGCCTGGACGCCGACTCGAAGGCCGCTCTCATCCGCCTCGGCGCCGCCACGCACGGCAACAACATGGAACAGCGCTACGTGTGGCTCGAGACCTCGGTCCGCGACCAGGCCGACGGCAAGGCGACCCTCCACGTGACAACGCCGGACAACGGGGCCGCGGCACCGCCCGGGGACTACATGCTCGTCGTGGTGGACGGCAACGGTGTCCCCTCGGAAGCGAAGCTGGTGCGCATCAGCGCCTGACGGGCCCTTGTCCGCGCACCCGGGCATGAGCAGGCGTTGGGCGAGACGGAACTCTTGGTGGATCGGACGTCCTCGAGACCCCGTTCTGCCAGGAGTTGCGTCGAAAAGGGACGGACTTGGTGTACCGGCCCCACCCCGCGAACCCTGCGCCCTGCCGCTGCGGTGCTACCGCGCGTCGGGTCGCGGGGACGTCAGCGCCCACTCCTGCTCCGGGCCGCCGGGTCGCGTCAGGTCCACCAGAGGTGGGTGGACGAAGTGCGGGGACCTGGTGACGCGGAACTCCTCGGTGCCCGCGAAGCGGGAGATGAAGAACGTGTTCATCCCCGAGGCCGCGGTGAGCAGCCACCGGTAGGGGGTGACCTTGGTGATGACCGGTTTGCCGTCCACCGGGACACCGGTGAGCGCCAGGTAGGTGCCGGTGCGCTCGTTGCGGAACGTGCACCCGAGGAGGTCTTGGCACTCGACCCGCCACAGCGCGCCACTGTCGACGACCCCGGTGGGGGATTCCACGACGGTGACCCGCGCGCGTGGTTCGGCCGACCAGACGGCGAGGAACCTGCTGCCGGCGGGGTCCGCGATCCGGTACAGGCCGTTGACGACGGTCTCCTGCCGGGCCGTCGACCGGTCGGCGGGCCGGGCGCTCGCGGCCGGGACGAGAAGGGCCGAGACCGCGGCGATCGCGGCGACCGCCGTCGTGACGGCTCGCGTGATGACGCGTCGAGCTGACATCTGTGCACGTCCTTCCGTGGTCACCCTCATGCGCCGCCGTCGGCGGAGACCGGTTCGGGGGTGGTGTAGCGGAACTCGGGGCAGTAGGTGCCGGCGCCGCTCTTCAGCGGGGTCGGCATGATCAGGCGGGCGTACTCGCGCAGGTCGCCCATGGCCACGATCGCCCGGCTGACCAAGGCGGCCCGCCGCTTGGCGTCCGGTTCGGCCCACGCTCGCTGCAACCGGTCCAACATCGTGCTGTACGCCTCGTTGAACCACGTGAGGTACCGGCCGACCGTCGTGCCGGTCGGATCGTTCGCGGGATCCTGCGCCCACCCGCCTGCGGGCACCTCGGCAGCCGGGTAGGCCTCCGGCTTCGCGATCGGAGCCCCCTCGAACACCCACTTGCCGTCCCGGAGGATCAGCTTGCGACCCACCTGAAGCTCGCGGAACGAGTAGTAGTGGGCCAGTTCGCCCTCGTGGCCGGGGTACGGGTTGCCGGGCGTGGCGTTGGTGCCCTCACCCTGCTCCATCACGATGTCCAGGCTGTCCAGCACGGTGTCGAGGTCTTTCATCACCACGATGTCGTTGCCGGTGCCGTGCCGCGCCGACAGGCCGAACTCGATCTGCGGCCCGAGGCCCAGTTCGGGGTCGAGCCGCTCGAAGGACAGGCTGATCCGGCGGTAGAACGCGCCGATCGAGGGGTACTGCTCGGCCTTCGCGGCTTCCACCTGGGTCGGGATCTGGAGGTGCTCGGGCGCCTCGATGTCGGCGTACATGCCCAGCGTCTGCTCGGTCAGCCCCGACAGCGACACGGTCAACTCCGGTCGCACACCACCCGGCAGGTGACCGGGGTAGGTCGGTGGCGAGGTGAGCACCGGGGTGCCGCCGATGGCCGAGAGCATGTTGCCGACCAGACCCAGGTGCGACATCTCGTCGAAGATGATCTCCCGGATGGTCCGGTGCACGGTGCGGGCTCGCGGCGGGGCGATGATGGACCACAGGCCGCACGAGTACGGAGGGATGGTCGCCAGCTCCACCATCAGCGCGTTCTGCAACGCGGACTTGAGCCAGGCGAGGTCGACTTGGTCGTCGGCCACGGACATGAGCTCGACGACCGTCCTGTGGTCCGGACCGGTGACCGCCGTCATGGCACGCACGCTCCTCGACAAGGGTTCGGTGGTGTGTCCGAGCGTGCCACGCTGACCGGCGCCCGGCGCTCCCTCCGGCGCTGCTCGACCCGATGGTGTGCACGGCCCGTCACCCGACCAGGTGCGACGAGGTGCTTGTCGCACAACGGAAGCGGCGAGTGGTGAACGGTCGTGGCACTCTGCCGAAGACGCGGTGCGGTGCCGCACGTTGCCCTGGAGGTGGTCGACGCCATGCCCGACGACGAGCTCACGTCCGTTGCGGCGAACCCGGTCCTGCTGCCCCGGGCCGTCATCCGGATCCTGATGGTCACCGACGACCGCGGCAGCTACGACCCCCAGTTCCCGTTCTCGCTCAACGAGCTGGTCCGGGTGCTGCGGGAGGGAACGGACGAGGCCGAGTTCAGGGTGAAGAAAGCGCATCGCGGCGCCGACAGGTACGCGAACGGCGCCGACATCAAGAGCTTCCGGTTCGACTCCGAGGACGTCGACCTCGTCGCCGACTACGACGAGCTCTGGTTGTTCGGCGTCGACCGCACCAAGTCGGCGCTGGCCGACCTCGAAGTGCAGGTGATCTCGGAGTTCATGCAGAACGGCGGAGGGGTTTTCGCCACCGGCGACCACGAGAACATGGGCTGGGCGCTGTGCGGTCGGTTGCCCAGGGTGCGGAGCATGCGCAAGTGGAGCTGGGCCGAACCCGGCCCCAACCGCCCGGCGGAGAACCCGGACGACCCGTACGCCCCACCGGAGAAGGACCGCAACCGCCACGACACGATGCAGCGCCGGCACGAGGACGGCATCAGGTTCGCCCTGGACGACCAGTCCGACGACATACCGCAGGTGATCTCGCCGCGCTATTACGCGATCGGGGGCAGGTCCGTGGTGCACCCGCTGCTGTCCATCGGCAGCGGGATCATCACGACGTTCCCGGACCACCCGCACGAGGGCGAGTGCTACGTCCCGAAGAACCTCGACCGGAAGTTCCGGATCGGCGAGGTCGAGCACCACGAGTACCCGGCCCGCACGCAGCCGCGGACGGTGCCGGAGATCGTCGCCTGGTCGAGCAGCGGGAGCCGTCCGGCCGAACGCGACGAGAAAGGGATCCTGGACGCCACGACGTTCGGCGCGGTCGGCGCCTACGACGGCCACCTGCAGGAGGTCGGCCGGGTCGTGGTCGACGCCACCTGGCACCACTTCTTCGACATCAACCTGCTCGGCGACCGGGTCAACAAGAACCCGGAGAAGCGCAAGGGCTTCTCCGCCTCCGCGGAAGGCCGGTGGGCCTACGAGAGGATCAAGGTCTACTTCCGCAACATCGCCTCGTGGGTCGCGCCTCCCACCGGGCAGCGGGAGCTGTGGTGGCGGGCGTTGTGGGCGGTCCGTTGGCACCACCAGGTCGGCATGGGCCTGCGCACGGAGTTCTACGACAACCCGGAAGGGCTGTCGTTGGAGCACCTCCGGATGATCGGCCACTCGGCGCTGATGGCGTACCCGGATGCGATCTTCCGCCTGTGGGCGGGCCGGGAAGGGCTGGGCAGGATTTTCCCCGGGTTCTGGAACACGCTGGGCTCGCAGATCGACCCGTGGCTCACCACCACCGACACCGGACCGGATCCGCTGCCGTCGGAATTGGTGCTGGAAACCTTCCTCGGAGCGATGGTCTACGGCGTCGCGGCCACCTACCCCGAGTTGACCGACGACGCGGTGGTCCAAGCGGTGGACGCGGACTGGGCGCAACAAGCCGGCGCGTTCCTCGAGCGCAGCCTGAGCCTGCTCGTCGCGCACGTCCAACAGACCGCTGCCGGGCTCGCCACCTACACCAGCGCGCTGACCCTCGCTCAAGGCACTCAGGAGTAATCTCCCGCGCCCGCCGGCACTTCGCCGCGGAGTCGGCTTCCGGCAGCGGTTCCGGCGGCGGGCCCGGGACGTGAGCCCGACCGGTGCCGCCGCTGGGCGACCGGGAGCCAACGCACCACCTCAGCTAAATTGTTAGCGCTCACCTACTCCTGGCGTCGTCGAATGTCGTCGAACAACATAGGCCCCGAAATCGCATAGTCGCGGGTGGCGGCGGCTTTACGGCCGTCCACGACCATGCCGTCTCGAATGGGCGCCTCGCCGCGACTAACGACGAACACTCCTTTCCGCGGAGCCTTGTGAACGTGAACAACGGATGCCACACTGTCTCGGTCGAAGCCGGGCGCCACTGACGGACGCCGCCCCGTCACAGCCCTCCGGCGGACCTGTCCAACCCGGAGTTCCGGAGCATCGGGCGACGCTTCGCCCGACCGTCCGGCAGTGCGGGTGGCAGCCGGAACGTCGTACGCACCGAGGAGTGAAACCAGGTGACAGCAACACGACTTCCCCGTCCCCGCGGGGCGGCAGCGCTGGTGGCGGCAGGCATGCTGCTGCTGTCCGCGGTGACGGCGGTACTGCACCCGTCATCCGCGCAGGCGTTGGAGAACAGCGTGGCGCGCACGCCGCCGATGGGCTGGAACTCGTGGAACACGTTCGGCTGCAACATCAACGAGTCGTTGATCAAGCAGATGGTCGACTCGATG
>JBFBCZ010000062.1:0-28421 GCA_040689555.1 Actinosynnema sp. NPDC051121
CACCGGCCCGCCCGCCGCGCCCCTGCCGGCCCCGCCGGCCGCGTTCCCGCCGCGCCGTGCGGGTCTGCGCCGCGTCGGGTTCCCCCAAGATGTCGGGAAGTGGGTTCGTGACGACCGACCTGAACACCCTCGTGACCGCGCTCTACGCCACAATCGACGACCACCTGGCCGGCAGGCCCTGTCCGGGCAGGCCGCCGAAGCCGACCGGTGCCCCGCCCACGACCACTGACCGACTCACGCACTCGCCTAGCGGGCGTTCGGGCCGACGTCGCTCGCGCGCAGCGGTCCCCGGACGACCGCGGCCGTCGACCACTCGTCCGCGCCGACATCGGTGAGGCCGACGCGCGGCTGGCCGTCCATGTCGTCGGTGACGAACGGGTGGTGGCCGGTGCCGGCGTCGATCGCCGGGCTGCCCGCGCCGAGCCGGTGCACCGGTCCCACCCGGATGAGCAGCGGGTCGGCCGTGCGGACGGCCTCGGAGGGCGCGGTGAGGCCGACGGTCGCGGTCCCGGTCGGCCACGCGAGGTTGCCGGCGTAGGTCGAGTCCACCGGCGTCTTGAGCTCGTTGAACAGCTTGCCCCGACCACCGGTCACGACGTTGTCGGCGATGGTGGAGTCGACCGGCGGGAACGTGTAGTTGGCCCCGACCTCGATGTTCGACGTGTTGTCCACGAAGGTGTTGTTCACGACGGTCGCGCGGTAGACGCGCCAGTGCGCGTTCAACGCCCCCGAGACGTCCACGTCGCCGCCGTCGATCTGGAGCGCGGCGTCGTAGCCGGACCCCGTCAAGCCCTCGAAGTGGTTGTTGTAGACCTTGTGGTCCTCGCCGTAGAGCCGGATCCCGCCGGTGCCCGCCTTCCCCTCGCCGAGGAAGAAGTTGCCGTGGAACGAACCGCGATTGCCGTGGCGGTGCGACAACGTCCCCTGCGAGGCCCGGAACGTGTTGTAGCGCACGGTGTTGTCGTTGCTCTTCACGGAGACGATCTCCGGGTCGCCGTCGCAGTTCTCGAACAGGTTGGACTGGACGACGGTGAATCCGCTGGACCGGGAGATCGTGCTGCGGCCGACCCGGATGGCCTCCATCTCGTTGTCCGCGCGCGGGCCGATGTCGCGGAAGTGGTTGTGGTCGACGAGGTCGTGCTGCGACTGCCGGGTCTCCGATCCCTCGATGGTGATGAAGTTGCCCAGTTGGCGCTTGTGCTCGAACAGGTTGTGGTCGATCCGGTTGTGGTGGCTGTTCCCGCCCTGGACGAGCACCCAGCTCAGCTGCGCCTCCTCGGTGAGCCGGAAGTGGTTGCGGGTCAGCCGCACGTGGTTCGAGCCGGTGATCTTCAGGGTCGACCGGTTGGTCCACTCCAGGCCCTCGAAGGTCACGTGCGAGGAGTTCGCCACCTCCAACTGCCCGTCCTCGACTACCGCCCGCCCCCGGTGGGCCGCCACGACCGTGATGGGCTTGGCCGCGGTGCCGTTCCGGCCGGTCATGCCGCCGATCGCGTACCGGCCGTCGGCGACCACGATCCGGTCACCGGCACGGGCGTCGGCCAGCGCGTGCCGCAACCGGTCCGAGTCGGTGACGTGGACCGTGCGGTCGACGCCGCTCGCCCAGGACGTGATCGGCGGGGACACCGCGGTGACGCTCAACGCGAGCGAACCCACCAGGAGCACCCGGTGAGCCCGTGCCATCGGGATCCTCGTTCGTGACCGGAGACGCGACATGGATCCAGCGTGCCCGCCCGTCCGCGGGACCAGTCCCGAAAGGATCAGTACGGCAGGACGAACGCGTGGCTCATGTCGGAGCTGTGGGTGGTGGTCGAGCCGCGCGAGTCGACCAGCCGGTCGGCCGTCCCCTGGATGCCGGCGGCCTGGCCGCCCAGCCACTCGGCCTTGACGTAGGCGTTGAACCGGGGGACGCAGCCCGGCTCCCTGCTCACGGCGAAGTCCGCCTTGTTGAGCGGCACGTACTTGTGGTGCACCCAGTACGGCACGTCGTGCGTGACCTCGACGCTGCTGTCCGTCCGGCACAGCGTGCCGTCCGACTTCCACTGGTTCACGAAGAGGGTGAACTTCACCAGCGCCGTCCCGTAGGGGTCGCACGGCGACTCGGGCCGGCAGACCTCCACCTCCACGTCGCCGACCACGTTGAGGCCCTGCACGGTCGAGGGCAGCTCGAAGTGGTCGAGCGCGGGCAGCCGCACCACCGGGACGGCGGCGTCGAGGGTGCGCGTCCCCGAGCTCACGCCGGACTGCACCGGTCGCCCGTCGGTGGCGTTGGTGACCGAGGTGTCGGCGACCGTGAGGTACCCGCTGACCAGCCGGTAGGTGGCGTCGTCGGCGTTGAGGGAGTTGCCGCGCACGTTCGCGGTGCAGGTGACCGTGCCCGCGACGCCGGGGTGGACCAGGAATCGGGTGTAGAGCGTCACGTCCTGCAACGGGAAACCCGAGTTCACGTCGTACACGTTCTGCCCGATCACCGTGTTCCCGCTCCAGCCGCCCGGGCCCCGGCAGACGACCTCGTTGTCGAAGAGGCTGCGGATGGTGGCGCCGTTGACCCGCATCTTCGAGACCACGTACGCGGTCTGCGTGGCGGTCATGTCCAGCGAGACGGAGCCCACGGGGGTGACGTTCTGGTCGACCTCGTACGGTGAGGGGAGCCTGGGCGCCAGGATCGTCCGCGGCGTGAAGGTGACGGAGGTCGCCGCCTGCGCGGGCGTGACGACCAGCAGGCCGGCGGACAGGGCGAGCACCGCCGTCGCGGCCAGGGAGCGGACGGTCAAGTCGGACCTCCTCATCGGTGTTCCCGACGTGAACCTGATCAGCACGCTAACGGCGGTGCTCCGGCCCGGCAATCGGCCGATGCGCGGGTTCCCGTCACCCACGCCGGCTGACCGCTGCGCCCGACGTCGTTCAGGTCGTCACGACGATCTTGCCCACCTGCGTCCCCCCTTCCAGGTAGCGGTGGGCTTCGACGACGTCCTCCAACCCGAACACCCGGTCGATCGTCGGCCGCAGCACGCCGGTGCGGACGCCGGCGGCCAGGAAGGCGGCGACGCGCGCGGTGGTGGCCGGGTCGACCATGTCGGCGAAGGCCATGTAGCGGTGGACGGTCAGCGACGGGTTCGCCGGGAACGACGCGGGGCGCGGGTCCTGCCACCCCACGACGGCCAGGGTGCCGCCGAGCTTGGCGGCCAGGGACAGCTCGGCCAGGCCGGGGCCCATGACGGCGTCCAGGATGATGTCGGCGCCCGCACCGCCGGTGTGCCGCCGGGTGGCTTCGGCCACGTCCTCGCGGTCGGTGGCGATCACGGCGGCGGCGCCGGCGGCCAGCAGGCCCTCCGCTTTCGCGGTGTGCCGGGTGACCGCGATGGGCACGGCGCCGAGCTGGTTGGCGATCTGGATCGCGGCACGGCCGACACCGCCCGACGCCGCCGTGATCAGCACGTGGTCGCCGGGACGCATCCCGGACTTCCCGACCAGCGCGCCGTAGGCGGTGGAGTGCGCCACCCAGAACGCGGCCGCGCCGAGGACGTCCAGGCCGGCGGGTCGTGGCACCACCCGGCTCGCCGGCACCGTGGTGTACTCGGCGTACGCGCCCCTGGTCTCGAAATCGGGCAGGGCGGCGAGGACGACCGGGTCGCCGACCTCCAGGCCGGTGACGCCGGAGCCGAGCGCGTCGATCACGCCGGTCCCCTCGACGCCCAGCCGGGCGTGCGGCAACCGCACCGGCCGCGGCGCCCGACCGGCGCGGACCAAGCGGTCGAGCGGGTTGACGGCGAAGGCCTCGACGCGGACGCGCACCTCCCCCGCCGCGGGCTCGACGACCGGCTCGTCCACGACGCGCAGCACTTCCGGACCGCCGACCTCGTCGAACACGACTACTCGTGGCATGACTGGCTCCTCCCAGGGGCTCGGGAAGAACGCTACGGAGCCGATTGGCACCCACAGGTAACTTCGACCTCGTGCACAATGCCCCCGGACAGGTGTTCCTCGCCGACTGCCCCACCCGCCTGGCGGTCGAGATCATCGCCGAGAAGTGGTCGGTGGTCGTGCTGTTCGCGCTCAGCCTCGAACCGCGCCGGCCCGGCGACCTGGCCGAGCTCATCGGCGGCGTCTCGCGGAAGGTCCTCACCCAGACGCTGCGCCGGCTCCAGTCCTACGGCCTGGTCGAACGCCGCGCGTACGCCGAAGCGCCGCCGCGCGTCGAGTACAGCCTGACCGAACTCGGGAGCACCCTGGTCGAGCCGATCAAGGTGCTCACCGACTGGTCCCGGGACCACGGCGGGGCGGTCGTCGACTTCCGGGAGCGCGAGACCGGCTGAACTCAGGGCCGGCCGCAGCACACGTGGGCGGCCCACTCGGGTTCGTGCCACCAGTGCTCCGGGTCGTGCCCCACGTGCGTCCGCGGCTGCACGGCAGGGGCGGGTTGCGGCGTCCGGAACGGGGCGAGCAGGTCCTCGGTCCGGTGCACGACCCCGCCGACCACGACCTGGCGCACCGCCGCGGCGGCCCGGATGTCGGCCAGCGGGTTGCCCGCCACGAGCGCGATGTCGGCGTGCGCGCCCGGCCGCAGGGTGCCCACCTGCCCGGACAGCCCCAGCCACGCCGCCGGGTTGCGCGTCGCCGTGGTCAGCGCCTCCAGCGGGGTGAAGCCGAACGCCACCATCGCGCGCAGGTTCTGGTGCGTCGCGGTGGCCACCGTGTCCAGCGGGGCGTCCGTGCCGCAGATGACCAGGCCGCCGGCGCGGTGCACCCGCAGCACGGCGTCCACCCAGCCCGCGAGGATCTCGCGCGACCACGGTGACCCGGGTGTGCCGGCGGCTGCGGCGTCGGCGACGTAGCGCTGGTACTCCCACGGCGGGAACAGCACGCGGGTGCGTTCGTCGGTCACCAGCGACGTGTCCTCGGCGTACAGGGCGCGTGACTGGAACAGCGTCGGCGTCACCGACATCCCGGAGCGCACGAACAGCTCCACCACGTCCTGGTAGGCCCGACCCGTGCGGCTGATCGTGTGCGAGTAGCCGAGCCGGTTCGTCGCGCCGACGTGTTCCATGCCGTCCATGCCGATGGAGGCCGCCGGGTACAGGTAGTGCGACGACAGCGGCACGCCGGCGCGGTGCGCGGCCCGCACGGTCTCGCGCTGGAGCTCCACGGGCAGCCGCACGTAGGTCTTGATCATGTCGTAGTCGAGTTCGAGCGCCCGCTTGAGCTCCAGGTCGAGCTGCGCGCGCGACAGCGTGGGACGCATGAAGTTGTAGTAGACGCGCGAGCCGTCGATCGCCTCGCCGGTGCCGAACAGCCGCGGCCCGACCAGGTCGCCCGTCGCCAGCGCCTCCTTGGTCTCCAGGAACTGGTACACCGGGTCGCCGGGCGAGCGGGTGGTGGTGATGCCGTAGGCCAGCCACACCCGGCCCTGCCGCGCGCCCCACTGCCGGCCGCGCAGGTGCCAGTGGTTGTGCGCGTCCACCAGGCCGGGCATCGCCACGAGGTCCCGCGCGTCCACCACCCGGTCCCCCGCCGCCGAGCGGTGCGGCCGGATCTCCTGCACGCGACCGTGCTCGACCACGATGTCGACGTCGTGGCGGAGGTCGTCGCGCTCCCCGTCCCACACCGCGCCCGCGTGGATCACGGTGCGGTGCGGCGGCGCCGGCCTGCGCCAGGAGAAGTCCAGGCGGATGGTGCGCGGCGACGACCCGCCGTCCAGCCGCACCCGGCGCAGCACCCCGTTGCACAGGTGGACCAGGGCGTCCGGACCGCACCACGCCAGCGAGTCGGTCACCTCGCGGGTCACCTGGCGGGGTTCGCCGAGGAACCGGCCGGCCGCGTCGACCGCGACCACCCACGCGACGCTCTCCACGACGAACGCCAGGTGCCTGCCGTCGGGCGACCACACCGGCCCGTCGTCGCCGCGGGTCGAGATCGAGCGGAACGGCATGGGCTCGGTGTAGCGCAGCTCGCCGCTGCGCAGGTCCACCGTGAGGACCTGGCTCGTGCCTTCCCGGAAGCGACGCGAGAACGGCTTCACCGCGGCCAGCGCGAGCACCGTGCCGTCGGCCGACCACGTGGGCCTGCCGGGGCTGAACAACGCGGGGGTGACCTGCGTGTGGGTGCCCGCGGCGAGGTCGAGCACCCACACCGCGCCGTCCTGGTCCACGTAGGCGATCCGCTTGCCGTCCGGCGAGAACCGCGGCAGCGTCTGCGCCCCCGCGACCGCGCCGCCCACCCGGGTGTCGGCACCGGTCGCCAGGTCGTGCGACCACAACGCCGGGACGCCCTGCCGGTCGCTGGAGTAAACGACGGACCGGCCGTCCGGCGCGAAGTCGGGGTCGGAGTCGAAGAACCCCCCACCGGTGAGCTTGCGCGGTTTGCCTCCCGTGATCGGGACGACGTGCACGGCGTTGAGCGCCCGGAACGCGATCTGCCGCCCGTCCCGCGACACGACGGGGCTCGCGATGCCGCGCACCGGTCCGCCGTCGACCTCCCGCGCCGGGCGGCGGGGCCCGCGGCGGGCGACCGGCACGGTCGCCTCGAACGGGATGTCCCGCACGGTGCCGTCCGGTTCGCGGCGGCGGATCCGGCCGTCGGCGGTGTAGAGGACCGACTGCCCGACCCAGGTGGCGGCGAAGCCGAAGACGTCCTCGCCGGTGGTGATCTGCCGGTCGCCGAGGACGAGGTCGGCCCGCGCGCCGCGCACCAGGGTGTAGCCGGGCACGCCGTCCGGTCCGAAGGTCGCGCCGTGGACGCGCCCGTCCGCCGGGGCGGTCACGACGCGGACGCGGTCGTGGGTGGCGAGGGTGATCACGTCCACGGCGGTGTCGTTGACGGCGAAGACGATCCGCTCGCCGTCGGGCGACCAGCGGGGCGCGGCGGCCTCGTCCGGCGGTCCGGTGAGCGCGGTGACGTCACCGGAGGCGAGGTCGAGCAGCCAGACGCCGTAGGACCCGCCGCGGTCGCTGGTGAACGCGATCCGCCTGCCGTCCGGGGAGAACGCGGGCTCGCGGTGGTCGAACCGACCGCGGGTGAGCTGCCGCGGCTCGCCCCCGTCGACGTCGACGACGTAGAGGTGGAAGTTGCCGTCGCGGTAGGACTGGAAGGCGATCGACCGGCCGTCCGGCGACCACGACGGCAGCGTGGCGTCCTGGAGGTCGCCGGTCAGCCTGCGGGCCGTGCCGCCGCTCGCCGGCAGCACCCAGATCGCGGTCACCAGGTCCATCGCCAGCCACCGGCCGTCCGGTGACAGGGCGACCGCGATGTTCGTGCCCTCCCGCAGCACGGCCGAGCCGGCCCGGTCGTCGCCGGCCGGATCCTCGTCCGCCCGCGCGCCCGGCGCCGCGACCAGCGCGTTCGCGGCGCTCAACGCGACCGCGAGCCGGCCCGTGCGCGCCAGCACCTCCCGGCGTGAAAGATCTTCGTGCGCCGTCATCGCGCTCCCCTCCCCCGAACAGCTGCCCGATCATCATTCCGGACGCCGCCACCAAGGTAGCCCGCACATTTGCGGACGACCGCCGCAATCCCGGCGCGTGGAATACCCGATCCATTCGAGTGAAATATGCCCTCGAAACGCGGCGCGTGCGTTATCGCGGTCTTTGCGCGAGAGCATTCGGCCGGGATCCGTCCTGGCCGGACGGCGGCGGGATCTCGCCCGAGCCCCGGCGGATGAGGGTGGCCGGGACCACGGCGTGCGTCGGCGCGGACCGGTCGCCGTCGATCCGGGCGAAGATCAGCTCCGCGGCCTTGCGGCCGAGCGCCGGGACGTCCTGGCGCAGCACGGTGACACCCGGTTCGAGCATGTCGGCCAGGGGGAAGTCGTCGAACCCGATCAGCGCGACCCGGCGGTGCAGGTCGCGGTCGCGCAGGGCCCGCATCGCGCCGACGGTCACGAGGTTCTGCGCGGTGAACAGCGCGGTCGGCGGCTCGTCCAGGTCGAGCAGGGTCGCGGTGGCGAGTTCGGCGGCGTCGGGGCCGTGCAGGTCGGTGCGGACCAGTTCGCCGTGCAGGGTGAGGCCGGTGTGGGCGAGCCCCTCCAGGTAGCCGGTGTAGCGCTCGTGGCTGGTCCACAGCGTCTGCCGGTCGCCGAGGAAGGCGATGCGCCGGTGGCCGAGGCCGGCCAGGTGCAGCACGGCCTCGCGCGAGCTCTCGCGGTTGGTGGTGGTGACGCTGTCCGTGCCGCCGAACGTGGGCGGGCGGTCGACCAGCACCATCGGTGTGCCGCGTTCCCGCTCCTGCTGCAAGGCGTCCTGGTGCCCGCCGGCGGCCATGACGACCATGCCGTCGACGCGCCGGGTGGCCAGCGACATGAGCAGTTCGCGCTGGAGGTCCGGGTCGTCCTCGCTGCTGCCGGCCAGCACCAGCACGCCGTGCTGCCGCGCCCGGTCCTCGACCGCGCGCAGCAGGGCCGCGTCGAAGGGGTTCGACAGGTCCTCGAACAGCACGCCGAGGGTAGCGCTGCGCCGGTCGGAGCGGCGCAGGCTGCTCGCGGTCAGGTTGGGCCGGTAGCCCAGCGTGCGCGCGGCCTCGCGGACCCGTTCGACCACTTCAGGGCCCGCGCCGGGGAGGTCGTTGATCACCCGCGACACCGTCTTCGTGCTGACCTTCGCGAGCGCCGCGACGTCCCGCATGGTCGGCTCCCGCCGCACTCCCCGTGAGTCCATGACCCTCTACCCCCTTGGGTAACGCTTACGTAACGCCGACTTGTCGTGACTTGCACCACGAAGCTAGCGTCAACGATGACTTATCGAAAGGCCGTACTTCCTCAGACCGTCCTGACGGGACCGGAAGTGCGCGTATTCGACTTGATCTCACGTGACCAGCCACTCGATGTGGACTTCCCCGCGCTCGACGGGCCGGTTACGTCAACGTTGACGTAGGAGAAGACATGACCGGACGGGCGCGTACTGGCGTCAAGCTCACGGCCCTGGTGTCGGCGTCGGTACTGGCGCTGGTCACCGGATGCGGGGACGGCGGTGGCTCGGCGGGCGGCGACACGCTGGTCGGGTTGGTGACCAAGACCGACACCAACCCGTTCTTCGTGAAGATGAAGGAAGGCGCGCAGGCCGCCGCGAGCTCGACCGGCGCGAAGGTGCAGTCCTTCGCCGGCAAGCAGGACGGCGACAACCAGTCGCAGGTCGACGCGATCGAGAACCTGATCGGCGCGGGCGCGAAGGGCATCCTGATCACGCCCAACGACTCCAAGGCGATCGTGCCCTCGGTGGACAAGGCCCGCCAGGCCGGCCTGCTGGTCATCGCCCTGGACACCCAGCTCGAACCCGCCGACGCCGCCGACGCGACCTTCGCCACCGACAACTTCCAGGCCGGGCTGCTCATCGGGCAGTGGGCCAAGGCGAAGTTCGAGGCCGAGGGCAAGCAGGCGAAGATCGCGCTGCTTGACCTCAACCCCAACCAGGTGTCCGTGGACGTGCAGCGCGACCAGGGCTTCCTGCAGGGCTTCGGCGTCGACGTGAAGGACAAGGCCCGCATCGGCGACGAGAGCGACCCGCGGATCGTGGGCCACGACGTGACCGACGGCGCCCCCGAGGGCGGCCGGACGGCGATGGAGAACCTGCTCCAGAAGGACCCCGGCGTGAACCTCGTCTACACGATCAACGAGCCGGCGGCGGCGGGCGCGTACGAGGCGCTCAAGGCCGCGGGCAAGGAGAAGGACGTCACCATCGTCTCCGTCGACGGCGGCTGCCCCGGCGTGCAGAACGTCAAGGCGGGCATCATCGGCGCCACCTCCCAGCAGTACCCGCTGAAGATGGCGCAGCTGGGCGTGGAGGCCATCGCGAAGTTCGCCAAGGACGGCACCAAGCCGCAGAACACCGCGGGCAAGGGCTTCGTGGACACCGGCGTCACGCTGATCACCGACCAGCCCGCCACCGGCGTGGAGTCGAAGGACGCCGCCTGGGGCCTGCAGAACTGCTGGGGCTGAGCCATGTCGACCACGCTGTCCACCAGCCACTCCCCCGGCGGCAACCCCCTCGGCGGGGACGACGCGAAGCGCTCGCCCCTGACCCGGCTCCAGCACCTGCTGCACGCCCAGGCGACCATCGGCCCGGCCGTGGTGCTGCTGGCCTCGGTCGTGGTGTTCGCCCTGCTGTCCGAGCGGTTCCTGACCCCCGGCAACATCTCGCTGATCGTGCAGCAGGTCGCGGTCGTCGGCACCCTCGCCATCGGCCAGACCATCGTCATCCTGACCGCGGGCATCGACCTGTCCTGCGGCGCGATCATGGTGCTGACCTCGATCGTGATGGCCAAGGTCGCCGCCGACACGGGGCTGCCCGGCCTGCCCGCGCTGCTGCTCGGCTTCCTGGTCGGCACGCTGTGCGGCCTGCTCAACGGGCTGCTGGTGACGCGGCTGAAGCTGCCGCCGTTCATCGTCACGCTCGGCACGCTCAACGTGTTCTTCGCGCTCAACCTCTGGTACTCCGCGAGCGCCACCATCCGCGGCACCGACATGCCGTCGCTGCTGCTGTGGACCGGTCAGACGATCACCATCGGCGGCACCCGCATCACCTACGGCTCGATCATGATGGTGCTGCTCGTGGCCGCTATGGCGTTCGCGCTGAAGAACACCGCGTGGGGCCGCCACGTCTACGCCACCGGTGACGACGCCGAGGCCTCGCGGCTGTCGGGCATCCGCACCGCACGGGTGCTGCTGAGCGTGTACGCGACGGCGGGCGCGGTGTACGCGTTGAGCGCCTGGATCCTGATCGGCCGCATCGCGTCGGCCAGTCCCCAGGCGGGGCAGCTGGAGAACCTGGACTCGATCACGGCCGTGGTGATCGGCGGGACGAGCCTGTTCGGCGGGCGCGGCGCGATCGTCGGCTCGCTGATCGGCGCGCTGATCGTCGGCGTGTTCCGCAACGGCCTCGCGCTGGCCGGCGTGGACGTGCTGTGGCAGACCATGGCCGTCGGCGTGCTCATCATCGTCGCGGTCTCGCTGGACCAGTGGATCAGGAAGGTGAAGCCATGACCGCCCCCGTGCTCCAGGCGCGCGGCCTGGTCAAGCGCTACGGCCGGGTCACCGCCCTGGCCGGCGCCGACCTGGAGCTGCTGCCCGGGGAGATCCTGGCCGTCATCGGCGACAACGGCGCCGGCAAGTCCAGCCTGATCAAGGCCCTGTCCGGGGCGGTCGTGCCGGACGAGGGCGAGATCCTGGTGGACGGCAGGCCGGTGTCGTTCGGCACGCCCCTCGACGCGCGGGACGCGGGCATCGAGACGGTGCACCAGTCGCTGGCGGTGTCGCCGTCGCTGGACATCGCGAGCAACCTGTTCCTCGGCCGCGAACGCCGTCGCAAGGGCGTGCTCGGCTCGGTGTTCCGGATGCTCGACCGCAACGGGATGCGCGAGGAGGCGCGGCGGCAGCTCGACGCCCTGGGCATCATGACCATCCAGAACCCCGGTCAGGCGGTGGAAACCCTGTCCGGCGGCCAGCGGCAGGCCGTCGCCGTCGCCCGCGCCGCCGCGTTCGGCAGCCGGGTCGTCATCATGGACGAGCCGACGGCGGCACTGGGCGTGCGCGAGTCCCGCGCCGTGCTGGACCTCATCCTCCAGGTCCGCGACCGGGGCCTGCCGGTGATCCTGATCAGCCACAACATGCCGCACGTCTTCGAGGTCGCCGACCGCATCCACATCCAGCGGCTCGGCAGGCGCAAGGCGGTGGTCGACCCGAAGACCGTCTCCATGTCCGACGCGGTCGCCATCATGACCGGGGCCATGGAGCCACCCGACCCGACCGCCTGACCCGACGAGGTTCCCGGTGTCCCGCAACGCCCTTCGCCGGGCGTTGCGGGGACCGGGCGCCTGCGCGGAGCTGTCGTGAGACGACGACGTCCTGTCAGCCTCTCGACCGCCGTCAACGGCGAGGTGACCGGTCCTCCCGGAGCCACCGCCACTCCCCCGACAAGGAACACGACATGATCATCGTTGGCGGCGAAGCCCTCATCGACCTGGTCCCCGACCACGCCGGCGGCTACCGCCCCCTGCCCGGCGGCAGCCCGGCCAACACCGCCGTCGGGCTGGGCAGGCTCGGCACGCAGACCTCGCTGCTGGCCCGGCTGGCCGACGATCGCCTGGGCGCGCTGCTGCGCGCCCACCTGGAGACCTCCAACGTCGAACTGGGTCTCGCGATCAGGTCAGCCGCGCCGACGACGCTCGCCGTGGTGGACCTCGACCGGGACGGGGTGGCCGACTACTCGTTCTACATCGACGGCTGCGCCGACGGCGGCTGGCGGCCCGCCGACCTGCCCGCGTCCCTGCCGCCCGACGCGGCACTGCACGTGGGCGGTTCCTTCGCCCTCGCCGTCGATCCCATGGCCGCCACGTTCGAGACCCTGCTGTCCCGCGAGCACCCGCACCGCGTGGTCACCTTCGACCCCAACATCCGGCCGTCCCTGATCCGTGACGACACCACCGCGCGCGCCCGGTTGCGACGTTGGCTGGGCATGACCGACGTGCTCAAGGTCAGCGCCGACGACCTGCGGTGGATCGCACCCGACCGCCCGCTCGCCGAGGTCGTGGCGGAGTGGCACGAGCTGGGCCCGAGCCTCGTCGTCGTCACCCGCGGGGCGGACGGCGTGTACGCCTCGGGGCCTTCGGGCGAGGTCGACCTCCCCGCCGTGCTGGTCGACATCACCGACACCGTCGGCGCGGGGGACGCCTTCATGGCCGGTCTCCTGGCCGCGCTCGACCGCGACGACCTGCTCACCCGGACCGACCTGGCGACCCTGACCCACGCCGAGCTGACCGGCATCCTCGCCTACGCCCAGCGCATCGCCGCCATCACGTGCACCCGCCCCGGCGCCGACCCGCCGTGGTTCGACGAACTTCTCGGCGCCGAAGCACGCCCCGCGACCTTCTGACCGCGCACCCCACCCGCGAGACCGAGCGAGCTCCCCCCTTCCCACAGACGTGAAGTGAGGCCGGCATGCGCAGATTCACCTTCGAACGATGGTCGCGCCGTCGCACCACCACCGTGACGGCGGTGGCGATCCTGGTCGCGACCTCGGTGCTCGCCGCACCGGCGGCGCAGGCCGCCGCCTACCCGGAGTACCCCTACGACGCGACCGATTACGACGAGCCGTTCCGCGGCCAGTTCCACTTCAGCTCGCAGGGCGGCTGGATGAACGACGTGAACGCGCCGCTGTACTACAACGGCGTCTACCACCTGTTCTACCAGCACAACCCGCACGGCCTGCAATGGGACACCATGCACTGGGGCCACGCGACCAGCCGCGACCTGGTGCACTGGACGCAGCAGCCGATCGCGCTGGAACCGGGCCTGCACGACGCCACGCTGTTCTCCGGCGGCGGTTGGGTGGACGCGAACAACGTCACCGGTCTCAAGACCGGCGCCGACGCGCCGATCCTGCTGTTCACCAACACCAACGGCGTCTCGATCGCCTACAGCACGGACGGCGCGCGGACGTTCCGGATGTACGACGGCGGTGCCAAGGTGATCTCCACCCCGTTCGAGTCGCGCGACCCGAAGGTGTTCCGGGACGCGGCGCGCAACCGGTGGGGCATGGTGTTCTGGGGCGACGACGGCGGCAACGCCGCCAAGTTCTACAGCTCCACCAACCTGCTGAACTGGACCTACCGCGGCGAGTTCCGCGCCGACTGGCTGTTCGAGTGCCCCGACCTCTACCAGCTCCCCGTCGACGGGGACACCGGCAACCAGAAGTGGGTGTTGCAGGACGCCAGTGGCGAGTACGTCGTCGGCGCGCTGAACGGCTCCGGCGTCTTCGTGCCGGACGCCGGCTGGTCACGACCGCAGCGGATGGACGCGGGGCGGACCGAGTTCGGCGGGACCGCCTACGCCGGTCTGACTTTCACGAACACGCCGACCAACCGGGTGGTGCAGATGTTCTGGCAGCCCGGCAACAAGGGCTCGTCCTGGACCGGGAACGCCTCGTTCCCGGCGCAGCTCGGCCTGCGGACGTTCCCGGAGGGCATCCGGGTGACCCGCAACCCCGTCGGCGAGATCTCGTCCGTGCGCCAGGCCGCGCAGACCTGGAGCAACCTGACGATCTCCAACGACCTCGCCACCAACCCGTTCAACGGGATCGGCGCCGACACCTACGAGATCGAGGCGACCTACGACCTCGCGGGGGCCACGGCCACCGACTTCGGGTTCGAGCTGCACCGCCGCGCCGACGGCACCCGTGACGCCGCGATCGGCTACGACCGGGTCCGGCAGACCCTCGCCGACGCACCCATGCCACCGGTCGACAACCGCGTCAAGCTGCGCGTCCTGGTCGACCGCGGCCAGTTGGAGACCTTCGGCAACGACGGGAAGGTCTCGGTCACCGACAACGTCGCCTTCGACTCGTCCAGCGGCAGCCTCGGGATCCGCGCGTACGCCAACAACGGCACCGTGCGCATCGAGTCGCTGGCGTTCCGGCGGCTGGGCAAGGCGTGGACGAACGCGCCCAGCGGACCGGACCAGGGCGTCGGCATGATCAAGTGGAACGGCACGGGCAAGTGCGTGGACCGCGACAACGCCACCGCCCTGGTCGACATCTGGGACTGCTGGAACGGCGGCAACCAGCGCTGGACGTTCACCGCCGCCGGGAAGATCAAGATCGGCGACCAGTGCCTCGACCAGCCGGGCGAGACCATCGGCAACGGCGCGAAGCTCAAGACCCACCCGTGCTGGGGCGGCGACAACCAGCGGTGGATCCGGATCGGCGCCGACCAGTACCAGAACGCGTGGTCGAAGCGCTGCCTGGACCTCGACGCGGGCAACGCGGCCAACGGCCGCCCCTTGCAGGTCTGGGACTGCGTCGGGGGCCCGAACCAGCGGTGGAGCACGCCGACCGGCTGACGGCGGCCACCCAGGCCGGCACCGCCGTTTCGCCGGCAACGACCTCATCGCCTGAGCGCGCGCCAGGCGTTGCGCGAACACGGGCTGCGTGTCCTCGACGGTCCCCCTGGTCGGCTTCGACGACCTGCCGCCGACATCGACCTCACCACCGTCCACGTGCCGCACGAGGAACTCGGCCGCACCGCCGTGCGCATGACGCTGCAACGCGCCCGCGACAAGTCGGGAGCGCCCGAGCACGTCATGCTCGGCACCCACATCGCCGTCCACGACTCGGTGCGCCCCCTCGTCCAGGCCGACCCACCGTCCAGGTAGGACGGTCGGCGAGGGTCGTCACCGGGACGACTCGGCCAGGATCTCGTCGATGCGGCGCGCGGCGGCGCCCAGACCGTCCTCGACGTCGACCTCGCCCGCCACGACGTCCCGGATGGCCGGCTCGAACACGTCCTCGTAGATCTTGGCGAACTCCACCGTCCCCGGCATCAGCGGTCGGGCGATGCGCGCGTCGTCGGCGAACTCGGCCACGAACGGGTTGCCCGCCAACGAGTACTGGTCGAGCCGGATCGACGGGTAGCCCGACCCCGCCATCCAGGCCTCCTGCGCGTGTTCGCTGACCCAGAACGACAGGAACTCGTGCGCCGCCTGCTTCTTGGCCGGCGTGAGCCGCGCGTTGAGCGCCAGCGACGTCGTCGCGCCGAACGTGACCTGGCGGACCGGGCCGGGCGGCACCGGCGCCACGTCGAAGTCGATCCCGGCGGACTGGAAGCCGGTGGTCGCCCACGGCCCGGTGATCATCATGGCGGCCTTGCCCTCGCGGAACAACGCCTCGGCCGCCTCGCCGGTGAGCCCCACCGGCGAGATGTGGTCCTCCCGCAGCAGTTCGACCCAGGTCCGCACCGCGGCGACCGACTCGGGCCGGGTGAGGGCGGACCTCGCGCCGTCGGGTTCCAGCAGGTCGCCACCGCCGCCCCAGAGCGCGATCGGCCACGTCGGCGTGGTGTCGTGGTCGGGCAGCGCCAGGCCGTAGCGCTCGGGCGTGCCGTCGCGGTCGCGGTCCTCGGTCAACTCCGCCATCACGTGCCGCCAACCGTCCCAGGTGGTCGGCGGCTGGTCGGGGTCCAGACCGGCCTCGGCGAACAGCGTCCGGTTGTAGTGCAGCTTCAGGCTGGTGAACGTCATCGGCACGGCGTACTTGTGGCCGTCGTACGTCACCGCTTCGGTGGCGGCCGTGACGAGCACGTTCGACGCGGGGTCGGCCGCGAACCAGTCGTCCACCGGCGCCAGCACGCCCTTCTTCGCGTACTGCGCGAGGCGGGTGCTGTCGAACGCGGCGAGGTCGGGCCCGCCTTCGGAGGAGTAGGCGGGCAGCAGGTTGCGGAAGAAGACGTCCCACGGCATGAAGTTCATCTCGACCCGAATACCGGGGTTGGCCGCGTTGAACTCGTCCACGATCGACTCCAGCGCCGACGCGTTCGGGCCGGCGTAGCCGCTCCAGAACGACAGCCGCACCACGGAGTCCGACGACGCCGCGCCCTCGTCGCCGCCGCAGCCGGCGAGCAGCGCGCCGACCACCACCACCGCCGCGACCAGACGCCGGCGCGCGGATCTTCGACGGGGCGACGCCATGGGGTACCTCGCGATCATCGTTGGGGCTGTGAACGCTAACAGCCACCCAGGCCGATCCCAAGACCCGTTTCCGAGACAACCGTGGGGCGTATCAAGGAGATCGGTACCGCTATCGATGGCTCACCTGAAGTTGACCCTTGAACGGCCGCGCCGCCTCCTGTTAGCGTTCACACGTCGAGCGTGGCGGCGGTCACACTCCCGGGTGACCGCGCCACGGCACGGGTTCAGCCGCGACCTGGCGACGTCCCCGGTTCCGCACGCCCCGAACCGGTCCCTGCCGCACTCCACCGAACCTGGAGCCCGCCCATGTCCTCCTCCCGCTCGAGGCTCGCCGCCGCGGTGGCGTTCGTGCTGACCGCAGTGGCCGCTTCCCTGCTGGTGCACCAACCCGCCGCCCAGGCCGCGGGCCCGGTGCCGCACTACCTGATGACGGCGTTCACCAACAGCAGCGAGTCGAACATGTACGTGTACGACTCGTCGAACGCCACCGACTTCAGCCTCGTCCGGTCCAACGCCTACACGCCGCCTTCCGGCCTGATCCGCGACCCGAGCGTCATCCGGCACACCGACGGCTACTACTACATCGTCTACACGACCGGGTGGACCGGGAACACCATCGGGTTCGCCCGCAGCGCGGACTACACCACGTGGACGTTCCTGCGCAACGTCACCGTCGGCCTCAACGGCTCCACCGGCAGCACCTGGGCCCCGGAGTGGTTCAAGGACAGCGACGGCAGCGTGCACGTCATCTTCTCGGCGTCCACCACCGGCACCGCCGGCCAGTTCCGGCCCTACCGCATCACCGCCACCGACAACGCCCTGTCCGCGTGGACCTCGCCGGTCGCGCTGGGCATCCCGGCCAACTACATCGACAGCCACGTCGTCAAGGTCGGCGGGACGTACCACAACTTCCTCAAGAACGAGACCACCAAGTACATCGAGCACGCCACCGCCACCTCCCTCAACGGCCCGTGGCAGTTCGTCGGCACCGGCAACTGGGCCGGCTGGGGCTCCGGGCTCGAAGGTCCCGCCCTCGTCCAGCTCCCGGACGGGCGGTGGCGCATCTACTTCGACCAGTACGGCGCGCACCGCTACTACTACGCCGACAGCTCGAACCTGACCACGTTCGGCGCCAAGGTGGAGCTGCCCGGCCTGTCCGGCACCGCACGGCACTTCACCGTGCTGCGGGAGAACGTCGGCGACAGCACCTCGGTCGCCACCGGCAGGCGCTCGCTGCGCTCCGCCAACGTCGCGGACCGCTACGTGCGGCACCGCGACAACCTCGCCTACGTCGAGCCGATCAGCACCGCCACCGACCGCGCCGACGCCACCTTCACCGTGGTGGCCGGGTTGGCCAACGGCAACTGCTACTCCTTCGAGTCGGTCAACTTCCCGGGCCGCTACCTGCGCCACAACAACATGCGCCTGGTGCTCAACGCCAACGACGGCTCGGCGGTGTTCCGCGCCGACGCGACGTTCTGCGGCCGGACCGGGCTCGCAGGCGGCGGCACCACCTCGTTCGAGTCCTTCAACTTCCCCGGCCGCTACCTGCGCCACTACAACTACGAGATGCGCCTGGACCCGCGCGCGACGGACGCCACGTACGCCGGCGACGCGTCCTTCACCGTGACCGCACCACTGGGCTGACCGACGGATCGCCGGAGGACTCCTGGCGGTCGCGCCGTGACCGGGCGTCGTCCGGGCAGAGGCGCGGGCGGAACGGCCGGGGACGCGTTCCCGGCCGTTCCACCGACCACCGGTGCGCGGATCAGCCGAATCCACACCGGAACACCCGGCCGCCGCGATCGGCGATCACGAGGCGAGCTGCGTGATGACGATGGCGGCGGGACCGCTGGTGCTGGTGACGCCTTCGGGGGTCAGGCACTGCGCCGGAGTGGTGTTGACCAGGGCCGCCGTCATGACGACCGAGGCACCCGTGAACCTGCCCGCGGTCACCGTGCCCTGGTACACGACGACCACCTCGTTGGCCGGGCGCAGCACCACGAGCCCGACCGCGGCGACGGTGGTCGTCTCACCGGTGTTCCAGGTGATCGTCACCGTGATGGAGACACCTCCGGCCAGGCAGGACACCAGGCCGTTCGCGGCTGCCGAGTACCCGCCGGAGGTGATCGTCGGCGACCCGCTGGACACGCACGACGAGTACTCCGCGACGGAGCTGATGGCCACGGTCCTGGGCTGCGTGATCACGCCGGGCTGGTAGGTGTTGGCGCCGGTGCCCGTGCAGGACAGCAGCTCGGTGTCCGCGGCTCGGGCGGCGGGCGCGAGGGCCGCCGCCCCGGCCGCGACCACCACCGCGACGACGACGCCCGCGACGGCTCTCCGGACCCCGGATAACAGTTCTCCGATTCCACCGGCCCTCATCGGAACACTCCTCCTCGTGCGGAATGGGAACGGATCGCCACTGTAGCCCCGGCGCGCCACGCCGAACGGGGGAAATGCCGGCGATACTTTCCGTGGCTGCCCGGTCCCGGGAATCCGCAGATTTCGTCCCGGGTCATCAGCCGAATGCCGGGACTCCACCAACGCGGGGACTCCGGAAATACGGATTTCCCTTGTGACCGGTGACCGATCCCGCCGGGGCAGAGCGGGCCGCCGGCGGCCGGCGGGTCGTCAGACCGGTTCCGCGGGCGCGACGACCGGGCACGTCCCGGCCGCCGCCCACCTCTCGCGCAGGTCGGCCGGGATGTCGAGAGCGGTGGACTGGCCGTTGGTGAGCGTGCGGACGCTGCCGCCGAGCAGGAGCGCGCCCGCCTTGTCGAGGATGGTGGTCGCCAGGGCGCTGGTGTCCTCCGACCGCTCCAGGGCGCGGACCAGGCGGGTGCCGGTGCGCACGACGCCGGTCCAGGCGCGGGAGCGCGGCACCTCCATCCAGTCGGCCACCTCGGGGTTCACGACCTGGCGGACCATCGCGGCGACCGCGCCGTCGAACAGCTTGCCGGGGACCAGTCGCTCGTACGTGGCGAGCAGGTGGCGGGTCAGCGTCACGCCTTCGGGGGACGGGCCGTAGGCCGCTTCGACCATGGTGGCGCTCAGCTCGCGGGCGTCGTCGAGGGATTCGGGGATGGCTTCGAGGGGGATGCCGAGCATGTCGCCCGTGACCCGCCAGACGTAGTAGTAGTCGGCGGCCTCCTGCTCGGTGACGGAGATGCCGATGCGCCGCATCCCCTCGATCACCTGCACGGAGAAGATCATCAGCGCGCCGACCATGTCCTGCTGGCAGATCGGGACGCCGTCGGCTTCGACGTCCCACCGGCCGGAGGCGGTGAGGAAGTGGCGGACGGCGGCGTGGATCAGCCGGGTCTTCTGGACGGTGGGCACGAACGCCCCGCCCGAGCCGAACGCGTCGCAGCCCATCAGGTTCATCACGAACTGCGAGGTCTCCGAGAGCCTGCGGTGCGGCTGGTTGAGGCCGTGGGTCAGGGTCAGCACCCGCGCGGGTCGCGGCTGGGCGTAGCAGTTCACCATGGCGCCGAAGGTCAGCACGGACGCCACGTGCACGCCGTCGTCCACGAAGAAGTCGTACGCCCGCGTCACCCGCTCCGGGTCGGCCCAGGCCGGCGGGTCGTCCGTGGCGACCAGGAAGTCCCGCACCACGGCGGGCAGGTCGTCCGGGATGGGCTGGTCGTTGGCGCGGAAGTGCCGCAGCACGCGGTTGACCTCGCCGACCCGGCCGGTGGCGACCAGCTCGGCCACCACCCCGTCGGCGAGCGGGTCCCCGCGGAACTTCAACGCTTCCACCGCTGCGGTGTCGATCATGTGCTGGCCCCTTCGCTGCCGGTGACACCAAGTCCACTCTCCGTTGCACGGCCGCACTAGAGACACGATCGAGTGACACCCATCTCGCCGCATGTGCACACTGTGGGCTTTCCGCATTTCACGGCCGACGACCGGCACGCCACCGCGAGGTGAACCGTTTGCCGCCTCAAGGCTGTCTATCGGCGCAGAGGCGGTGCCCCAGCCTCCAGAACGCTGAGACAAACGTTCTCACCGCCGCCACCGAATTCCGCACTGGACCGAGGTTCCCGGGAGTGCGGTCAGTCTTCGAGGCGCACCGAGCCCGACCGGCTCGCCATGACCGGGGCCCGCTGCACGAGCCGTGCGTAGCACGACCTGGGCCACGGACCTGCCGTGCGCCTCGGTGATCGGGGTGGGCGAACAGGTTGTTCCTGCCCTCGGCGAACGGTCCCCACGACTCGGGCCGCACACCGCGTTCGCGCATGACGTCCTGGTCGGCGGTGCGCTGGAAGAACGGGTTCGTCTCGATCTGGTTCACCGCGGGGTGATGTCGTTGTGCCCGATCAGGTCGACCAGCCGGTCGGGGTGGAAGTCGGACACCCCGATCGCCCTCGCCCGGCCGACGGCTTCCTCGTTGCCGCACGCGGCGGCGGTGCCCCGCCTCGACATCGGGGAACTCCCGCTCACCCGCCTCGACCCGTTCGACCGGCGCGGGCCAGGGCCGGCCGCGCGATCAGGAGGGCGACCGCGACCAGGACCGCGCTCGTCCACACCGGCCCGAGGTCGCCGGCCGCCGTGCCGAGAGTGGTCGCGGCGACAAGCGGTCCCGCGGTCGCGCCCACGTTGAGCGCTGCGGTCGCGTACGAGCCCGCCATGGTGGGCGCTCCGGCCGCCTCGTACAGCACGCGGGTGATCAGCGTGCCGCCCAGCGCGAACGACAGCACGCCCTGCACGAACACGAGGACGAGCAGGGTGACCGGTTCGTGGGCCAGCGCGGCCAGCGCGATCCAGCCGACGAGCAGCAAGGGGCCGCCGACCGCGACGACCAGGCCGGGGCGGCGGTCGGCCAACCGGCCCGCGACCGTGACGCCGACGAACGAACCCGCGCCGAACAGCACCAGGGCGACGGGGATCCACAGCTCGCCCGACCCGGCCGCGCCGGTCACGACCGGGGCCAGGAAGGTGAAGGTGGCGAAGGTGGCCGCGTTCACCAGCGCGCCGAGCACCATGGCGAGCACCAGGCGCGGACGCCCCAGCTGCCCGAGTTCCGATCGCAGCGCCGGGCCGTCGGCCGGGCCTGCCCCGGCGGTGCGCCGCGGGATCCCGGTCAGGATGCCGAGGGCCGCGGGCAGGCAGAGAGCGGCGACGGCCCAGAACGTGGCACGCCACCCGAGCAGCGTGCCGAGCACCGCCCCTCCGGGAACGCCGGCGACCGTGGCCACCGTCGTCCCCGACAGCAGGACGGCGAGCGCGCGTCCCTTCAGGTCGGGACGGACCAGGGCGGTGGCGGTCGTCAGCGCCACGGCGAGAAACCCCGCGTTCGCCAGCGCCGCGACCACCCTGGTCGCGACCAGGACCGGGAAGCTGGTGGTAGCGGCGCCCACGACGTGGGCGGCGAGGAACGCGAGCACGAAGGCGAGGAGGCTGAGCCGGCCGGGCCGGTTGCGGGCGAGCGCGGCCACCAGCGGCGCGCCGACGACCATGCCGATCGCGAACGCCGAGGTGAGCAGGCCGGCGGTCCCGACCGTGACGCCGAGGTCCGAGGCGATGTCCGGCAGCAGGCCGGCGAGCATGAACTCCGAGGTGCCCATGGCGAAGACGGCCAGGGCGAGCAGGTACAGCGGGAGGGGCACGAGAGGGCTCCGGGGTGGGAGAAGCGAGCAGAGGCATCTCGTCACCGCGGTCAGCGCCCCGATGGGCACACCCGTCCGGCCGCGCCACGCGGCGGGACGTCAGGAACTCAGGGGTTCAGGGGGCTGACGGCGTGACCGAAAGCCCCCACCGTGTCCGCCTCGGGGCTCGACATGGCCCCCACCCTAGCCGACCGCCGGGTTGTCGGTGCCGAACGCGGCGTCGAACGACGCGGCCGGCGGGTCGAACAGGTGCCGCCGGATGAACCCGACCGCCTCCTCCGCACCCCGCAACCGGTCCATCCCCGCGTCCTCCCACTCGACCGAGATCGGACCGCGGTACCCGATCGCGTTCAACGCCCGGAACGACTCCTCCCACGGCACGTCGCCGTGCCCCGTCGACACGAAGTCCCAGCCCCGGCGTGGGTCGGCCCACGCCAGGTGCGAGCCCAACCGGCCGTTGCGCCCGTCGAACCGCTTCTTCGTGTCCTTGCAGTCCACGTGGTAGATCCGCTCCGCGAAGTCCAGGATGAACCCCACCGGGTCCAGGTCCTGCCACACGAAGTGCGACGGGTCCCAGTTCAGCCCGAACGCGGGCCGGTTGCCGACCGCGTCCAACGCCTTGCGCGTGGTCCAGTAGTCGTACGCGATCTCCGACGGGTGCACCTCGTGCGCGAACCGCACCCCCACCTCGTCGAACACGTCCAGGATCGGGTTCCACCGCCGCGCGAAGTCCGCGTACCCCTCGTCGATCACGGCTTGCGACACGGGCGGGAACATCGCCACGTACTTCCAGATCGAGGACCCGGTGAACCCGACCACGGTGTCCACGCCCAACCGCGCCGCGGCACGCGCCGTGTCCGCCATCTCCGCCGCGGCACGCTGCCGCACGCCCTCCGGCGAGCCGTCGCCCCAGATCCGGGCGGGCAGGATCGCCCGGTGCCGGAAATCGATCGGGTCGTCGCACACCGCCTGGCCCACCAGGTGGTTGGAGATCGCGAACACGTCCAGCCCGTGCCGCTCGAGCATCGCGCGCTTCGCGGGCACGTAGTCGTCGTCCGCCAACGCCTTGTCCACCTCGAAGTGGTCGCCGCCGCAGGCGATCTCCAGCCCGTCGTAACCCCAGCCGGACGCGAGCCGGCACACCTCCTCGAACGGCAGGTCCGCCCACTGCCCGGTGAACAACGTGACCGGTCGGCTCATCGAGTGGTCTCCTTCACGGGTGTCGAGATCCCTTGCAGGTCGAGCAGGAGGTCGCGGACGTCGGTCGCGGCGAGCCGGCCCGTCCGCTCGACCGCGTCCGGCGCGGCCGGGTCGGAGCACAGCAGGACCGGGCCGTCGGCGGCATGGTCGGGCAGCCTGCCGTGGGTGCCGCGCACCCAGGTCGGGTCGAGCGGCACGACGTTCATCGCGTAGCGCAGGCCGAGCTTCTTGCGGGCCAGGTTGAGCCCGGCCTTGGCCTTGGCGAGCCGGTCGGCGGGGTCGAAGAACAGCTCGGCCGGGTCGTAGCCGGGCTTGCGGTGGATCTCCACGCCGCGGGCGAAGTCCGGGGCGCGGTCGTCGTCGGTCCAGTAGTAGTAGGTGAACCAGGCGTCCGGCTCGGCAACCGCGACCAGCTCGCCGGACCGTTCGTGGTCGAGGTGGACGCCCGCCTGGCCGGCGCGGTCGAGCACCACGTCCACGCCGGGCAGTTCGGCCAGCACCGCACGGGTGCGGGGCACGTCGGCGGGATCGGCGACGTAGACGTGGGCGATCTGGTGGTCGGCCACCGCGAAGGCGCGCGAGGTCCACGGGTCCAGCAGTTCCATGCCGGCCTGGGTGTAGACCTCCAGCAGCCCGGCCCGCCGCAGCGCCCGGTTGACGTCGACCGGCCTGCGCGCCGCCGTGATGCCGTACTCCGACAACGCCACGACGGTCGCGCCGGCGGCCTCGGCGTCGGCGAGCAGCGGTGCGAGCGCGCCGTCCACCTCGGCCGCCGCCCGGACCGCCTCCGGGCCGGAGGGTCCGAACCGCTGGAGGTCGTAGTCGAGGTGGGGTACGTAGACGAGCAGCAGGTCGGGTCGCTGCGCCGCCAGCACGCGACGGGCCGCGCCGACGATCCACTCGCTGGACTTCAGCGCCGCGGTCGGCCCCCAGTACTGGAACAGGGGGAACTCGCCCAGCTCGGCGACGAGCTCGTCGTGCAGCGCGGGCGGCCGGACGTAGGCGTCGGGCGACTTGCGGCCGTCGGCGTGGTAGATCGGGCGGGGCGTGACCGTGACGTCGGTCGAGGCGCCCATCGCGTACCACCAGCAGATGTTCGCGGCGGTGTAGCCGGGGCGGGCGCGGCGCGCGGTCTCCCACACCTTCTCGCCGCCGACCAGCCGGTTGTGCTGGCGCCACAGGTGGACCTCGCCGAGGTCGCGGAAGTACCAGCCGTTGCCCACGATCCCGTGCTCGGCCGGGGTGAGCCCGGTCAGCAGCGTGGACTGGGCGCTGCACGTCACGGCGGGCAGCACCGTGCCCAGCTCGGCCTGCCAGCCCCGACGGCCGAGCCGGGCGAGGTTCGGCATGTGCGGCAGCAGGGCGGGCGTCAGGCCGACGACGTCGATGACCACCAGGGGGTTCATGTCAGGCTCCGTTCGCGAGGTGGTCGGACGCCCAGCGCAGTTCGGCGGCGATGCCCGAGGCCAGGTCGGGGCCCGCGCCGGGCAGGACGGTCCAGGTGTAGGTCTCGACCTCGACGTGCGGCATCGCGTCCGAGCCGGACCGGACCGCCTCGACCGCCGTCAGCAGCACGTCGGTCGTGGCGGTGAGCGGGGCGGTGGGCCGGGCGTGCAGCGGCACGTGGAAGTGCACCCGCCACGGGTGCGCGGCGGGCAGGTCGTCCAGCGCCTCCGGCAGGTCGTCCGCCGCGAGCACGCCGCCGGGCGCGTTCTCCCGGACCTGGTGCAGGTAGCGGGGCTCGACGAACGCGGCGATGGCGTCACGCCCCTCGGCCGTGCCCGGCTCGGCGACCTCCAGCGCCGCCGAGGCCTGGACCTTGACCACCGACAGCCCGGTGCGGCGGATCGACGCGACCGCGTCCGCCGGGTCGGCGAAGGACACCGCGAGGTGGCAGGTGTCCAGGCAGATCCCGATGTGCTCGTGGTCGACGCGGTCGGCCAGCCAGGAGACCGCGTCGGCGACGGTGTCGAGCACGCAGCCCGGCTCCGGTTCGACGGCCAGCCGGATCGGCCTGCCGTGCCGGGCCGCCTCGGCGCGCAGGAAGCGGGCGACGGTGTCGAACGACGCCTGGGCGCGCACGTTGTCGTCGGAGGTCCACGGCTCGCGCCAGGCCAGCGGCAGCGTGGAGATGCTGCCGTAGGACGCCGAATCGGGCAGCAGGTCCGCGAGCACGGTGGCGCACGCGAGGGTGTACGTGGTGCGGCGAGGGTCGGTCCAGGTCGGGTGGTAGACGGAGTGCTTGACCACCTCGTGGTGGAACCCGCCGTACGGGAAGGCGTTGAGGGTGCTCACCTCCAGGCCCCTGGCCCGCAGGTCGGCCGCCAGCCGGCGTCGGGCCGCACCGTCCTCGGCGAGGCCGCGGGCGACCGGTTCGGCCAGCCACAGCCCGAGCGCGAGGGTGTCCGCGCCCAGCTCCTCCCGCACCGGCACGGCGTAGCGGTCCAGTTGCGCGACCACCCCGGCCAGGTCCTCGGCCGGGTGGACGTTGGTGCAGTACGCGATGGAGGTCACGGGCGCTCGCCCCGCAGCACGGAGTTGCCGGCGAACGTCTCCGCCGTCGTGGCGTCGTCCAGGACCAGCCGGCCGCTCTGGCCGTAGAACTCGACCGGGTTGCGCCACAGCACCTGGTGCACGTCCGACTCGTCGAACCCGGCTTCCAGCATGGCGAGACCGGTCTTGTGCGTCTTGAGCGGATCGGACCGGCCCCAGTCGGCGGCGGAGTTCACCAGCACCCGCCCGGTGCCGTACTCGCGCAGGATCGCCACCATCCGCGCCTCGTCCATCTTCGTGTCCGGGTAGATCGAGAAACCCATCCAACACCCGGAATCCGCCACCGCGCGCACGGTCGTCTCGTTCAGGTGATCGACGGCCACCCGTTCCGGTGGCAGCCCGGATTCGCGGACGACGTCGAGCGTGCGCGCGGTGCCGGCGGCCTTGTCCCGGTGGGGCGTGTGCACGAGTGCCGGCAGCCGGTGTTGCACCGCCAGTTCGAGCTGCCGCGCGAACGCCTCGTCCTCCTCCGGGGTCATCGAGTCGTAGCCGACCTCGCCGACCGCGACCACGCCGTCCTTCTCGAGGTAGCGGGGCAGCACGTCGAGCACGCCCGTGCAGCGCGGGTCGTTGGCCTCCTTGGGGTTGAGCGCGATGGCGCAGTGGTGCGCGATGCCGAACTGCGCCGCCCGGAACCTCTCCCAGCCGATCAGGGCGTCGAAGTAGTCGGTGAACGAGCCGACGTTCGTGCGCGGCTGGCCCAGCCAGAACGCGGGCTCGACCAACGCCTGCACACCGGCGGCGCGCATCGCCTCGTAGTCGTCGGTCGTGCGTGAGGTCATGTGGATGTGCGGGTCGAAGATGCGCATCAGGGGTGGCTCCTCAGCAGGTCGAGCGCGTCGTCGGGCACCACGCGTCCCGCGGCCCGGCGTTCGTCGGCGAACGCGCCGACCATCCGCCGCAGTTCCGCGTCCGCGCGCCGGTCCAGCCCGGCCACGGCGGTCAGGGGGATGTCCAGGAACAGGCACTTCAGCACGCCGTGACGCCACGTGTGCGCGTCGAGGTGGTCGGCGGCGAACGGCCCGAGCGCCGCCGCGACGAGCCTGGTGTCGTTGGTGCGCAACGCGTCCTTGACCAGGTCGACGCCGGCCTCCGGGGCTTTGTCGCCCACGGCGGCGAGCGCGCGCAGGACACCGCGGCGCTCGGCGTCGTCGCCGAAGCGGTAGAGCGAGGTCAGCTCGGTCGCCAGCGCCTCGGGGCCGGTCGCCGCGGCCAGCGCGACGAGCAGCCTGGTGCGGGCCAGGTCGTCCACGGTGCCGTGGACCACGCCGAGCGGGTCCGACCCGCCGCGCAACGCCTGTCTGCCGACCACTCGCCCGACCGCGGGGAAGAACGTCCGGATCGACGCGGGATCGGTCCGGACGGTCCGCTCGGCGTCCGCCAACCAGGGGTGTTCCGAACCCGCCGGAGACCCCCTCCGCACCGCCCGCTCGACCCCCGACTCCTCCGGTGACGAATCGTTCACCACAGCACCCCCGGATCCTGCCCTCAAGTGATCCTCCGGCCTCGGCAGAGCCGCGCGCAGCGCGGTCATGGCCCGGCGTGCCACATCCGGTGCGGCGTGGCTGTGGCGGGGCAGTTCGACCGCGGCCAGCCCGGTGTAGCCGATCTCGTCCAGCGCGGCCAGGGTGGCGGGCAGGTCCAGCGAGCCCTCGCCGAACTCCAGGTGCTCGTGCACGCCGGGCAGCATGTCGTCCAGCTGCACGTTGAGCAGCAGGTCGCCGGCACGGCGGACGCACTCGGCCGCGTCCCGGGGTTCGACCGCGACGCAGTGGCCCACGTCCAGGGTGATCCCGAGCGCGGCGGGCGAGCCGAGCTCGGCGCGCAGCCGCAGGGCCTGGTCGAGCCGCTCCACCAGCATGCCGGGCTCGGGTTCGAGCGCGAGCGGCACGCCGTGGCGCGCCGCGCCGTCCAGCACCGCCGTGACACCGGACAGCATCCGCTGCCACGCCTCGTCGTGCCCCACGCCGGCGGGCACCACGCCGGACCAGAACGACACGCAGTCGGCGCCGAGGGCCGCCGCGATCTCCACGGCACGCAGCAGGAAGTCGACCCGGACCTCCTGACCGTCGCTGACCAGCGTCGGGTGGTGCTTGCGCAACGGGTCGAGCAGGTAGCGCGCGCCGGTCTCCACCACCACCCCGAGCCCGAGCCGGTCCAGCCGCGCGGCCACCTTCTCGACCCGCCGCGCGACATCGGGCGCGAACGGGTCGAGGTGGTCGTGGTCGAGGGTGAGCGCCACCCCGGTGTAACCGAGGTCCGCGATCACGACGAGCGCGTCGTCCAGGCGGTGGTTGGCGAAGCCGTTCGTGCCGTAGCCCAGGTGGAACGTCATGTCGGCCCCACCTTCCGGCTCATCGCCCGGGCGACCGGCAGGACCAGCGCGAGCGCGGCGGCGACACGCGGCGCGCCACCTCTGGCCACCAGCGCGCACTGCAACGGCACCATGCCGTGGATGCCGGTCTTCGTCGCCGAGCGGACCGCGCCCGCACCGGGATCGCGCACGGCGGCCAGTTGCGCGCGCCCCACCGTGGCGGCGTACGCGGCGACCCCGGCGACGGCGCCCAGTCGGTCCGCCCAGGTCCGGCCCGGTCGGGCGATCGCGGCCACCGCGGTCG
>JBFBCZ010000063.1:0-28253 GCA_040689555.1 Actinosynnema sp. NPDC051121
ACTACAACACCCACCGAGCACACAGCGCCCTCGGCGGCCAGCCACCCATCACCCGACTGACCGCCTAGACGTCAACAACGTCACGAATCAGTACATCTAGCCCGCGAACGCGGTGGACGGCAGGCCCTCGCCGACACCCGGCAGCACGAGCACCGAACCGGCCAGCTCGCTCGACGCGCCCTCGCCCAACCCGACCCGTGCGGTCGTGACGTAGAGGTCGGTGAAGTCCACGCCGCCGAAGCAGCACGCCGTCGGCTGGCCGACCGGCAGCTCGATCTCGCGGTCCAGCGCGCCGTCCGGCGTGTACCGGTGCAGCGCCGCCCCGCCCCACAGCGCGACCCAGACCGCGCCGGACGCGTCCACGGTGAGGCCGTCGGGCAGCCCGCGCGGCACCTCGGCCAGCGGGCGGCGGTTGGTCGCCTCACCGGTCTCGCGGTCGTAGTCCAGCACGTCGATCCGCCGCTCCGCCGAGTCGACGTAGTACATCAGCGTGGCGTCCGGGCTCCAGCCGATGCCGTTGCTGACGCTCACCTTGTCCAGCACGACCTTCGCGTCACCGGTGGGGTCCACCCGGGCCAGCCAGCCGCCCGGCTCCTCGTCGTACCGCATCGTGCCCGCCCACAGCCGTCCCGCCGGGTCGACCGCGGCGTCGTTGCCCCGCACGCCGTCACGCGCCCAGTAGACGAGCCACGTCTTGACCCCGTCCCGGTCGACCAGCGCCACGCCGTCGCGCAGGTTCAGCACCAGTCCGCCGCGGGAGCGGGGCTTGGCCGCGCCGACGTGCTGCGGCACTTCGAGGACGGCGTCGTCGTCGCGGGACGGGTCGTACCGGTGCACCTCGCTGCCGAGCACGTCCACCCAGAGCAGCGTTCCGCTGGCGTGGTCCCACGTGGGGCCCTCGCCCAGTTCGGCTTCGGCCCGCACCGCCACTTCGATCGACACCGGCACAGCCTACGGTCACGACCCACCGGCCCACGGCGAAGACGGAGAACTCACCGCTGACCGGCCGGATCCACGCGTAGCCTGGTGTGGTGGATCCCACCGGACCCTTCACGCCGCCGACGCCCGAGCCGGTGCTCGCCGCGCCGAGACCGGCCAAGCCGTTGGCGAAGCGCGTCGTGCCGCCCAGGCCCGTGCTGTCGGCCGTCGTGGTGCTGGGCTTCGTCGGCCTGCTCTACGCGGTCGAGGCGATCGACACGGTGCTGGGTGGCCGGCTCGACGACGACGGCGTGATCCCGCGGGATTTCAGCCAGTGGGACAACATCCTCTGGTTCCCCCTGCTGCACGGCGGCTGGGCGCACCTGACCGGCAACGCCGTGCCGCTGCTCGTGCTGGGCTACCTGGCCACTTCCGGCGGCATCAAGCAGTTCCTCCAGGTCACCGCCGTCATCTGGCTGACCAGCGGGCTCGGCGTGTGGATCTTCGGCTCCTACGGCAGCCACATCGGCGCGTCCGGCCTGGTGTTCGGCTTCCTGGTGTTCCTGCTGGTGCGCGGCATCTTCGCGCGCAGCCCGCTCCAGATCGTGCTGGCCGTGGTCGTCTTCGCGATCTACGGCGCGGCGCTGTGGGGCGTGCTGCCCGGGCAGCCCGGCATCTCGTGGGAGGGTCACCTGTTCGGTGCGCTCGGGGGCGTCCTGGCCGCGTGGGGCGTCGCCCGGGATGCCGCGAGGAGCGCGCGGACTACGCTCGACGTGTGACCGTCACCGGCGATTCGCCCATCGCGATCTTCGACTCCGGCGTCGGCGGGTTGACCGTGGCGCGGGCGATCATGGACCAGTTGCCGGGCGAGCGGATCCGCTACGTGGGTGACACGGCTCATTGCCCGTACGGCCCGCTGCCCATCGCCGACGCCCGCAAGTACGCCCTCGAGGTGATGGACCGGCTGGTCGCCGACGGCGCGAAGCTGCTGGTCATCGCGTGCAACACGGCGTCGGCGGCCTGCCTGCGCGACGCCCGGGAGCGTTACGACATCCCGGTGATCGAGGTCGTGCTGCCGGCCGTGCGGCGGGCCGTCGCCACCACCCGGACGGGCCGCGTCGGCGTGATCGGCACGGCGGGCACGGTCGGGTCCGGCGCGTACCAGGACGCGTTCGCCGCCGCACGGGACATCGAGGTCACGGCGGTCGCGTGCCCGAGGTTCGTGGACTTCGTGGAACGCGGCATCACCTCCGGCCGCCAGGTCCTCGGCCTGGCCCAGGCCTACCTGGAACCGTTGCAGCGCGCGGAGGTCGACACGCTGGTGCTCGGCTGTACCCACTACCCGCTGCTGACCGGCGTGCTCCAGATCGTGATGGGCGACGGCGTGACGCTCGTCTCCAGCGCCGAGGAGACCGTGAAGGACGTCGTGCGGGTGCTCACCGAGCGCGACCTGTTCCGCGCCGGCGAGCCCGACCAGCGGTTCAGCTGCACGGGGCCGGTGGAGCCGTTCGCCAGGTTGGCGCGGCGATTCCTGCCCGGGTTGGAAAGAGCGTCCTTCCAAGCCCACGGCTGACCTGGCACGCTCCACGGGTGCTGTTGACCATCCTCGGCTGCTCGGGCAGCCTGCCGGGCCCGCACGGGCCCGCATCCGGCTACCTCGTCGAGGCGGATGGCTGCCGACTCGCGATCGAACTGGGCAGCGGTGTGCTGGCGGCGTTGCAGGCGCGTCACGACGCGTTCTCGTTGGACGCCCTGCTGTTCTCCCACCTGCACCCGGACCACTGCGCCGACTTCACCACCCTGGCCGTCATCCGCCGCTACCACACCCACCCGCCGCACGACACGCGGAAACGCCGGCTGCCCGTGCACGGGCCGTCCGAGACCGCCGACCGGTTCGCCCGCGCGTACGCGGAGACCGCCGACGAACTGCTCACCACCGACCTGAGCGACGTGTTCGAGTTCCACGCCCTCACCGAGGAGGTGGCGACGCGCATCGGGCCGTTCGAGATCACCGCCGTCCGGGTCGACCACCCGACCGAGGCGTACGGGTTCCGCATCGCCACCGAGACCGCGACGTTGGCCTATACCGGCGACACGGGTCCGTGCGAGGCGCTGCACGGCTTGGCTCGGGGCGTGGACGTGCTGCTGTCGGAGGCGACGTGGACGCACTCCGACGACCGGCCGCCGGGCAAGCACCTGTCGGGCGTGCAGGCGGGGCGGGTGGCGGCGGAGGCGGGCGTCGGGCGGCTGCTGCTCACGCACGTCGCGCCGTGGACCGATCGCGACGCCGTGCTGGCCGAGGCGCGCGGTGCGTTCCCCGGGCCGGTGGAGGTGGTGAGCCAGGGCGACACGTACGCGGTTGACGCGCCGAGGGTGCGGGTAATCGGCGGCCATGGCAACTGATGTCGTCGAGCTGATCCTGGCCGACCACCGCAGGTTCGAAGAGCTGTTCCGCACGCTGCGCGACCGCGAGTCCGACCGTGCGATGGCGTTGAGCGAGCTGGCGGCGCTGCTCGTGGCGCACGCCGAGGCCGAGGAGTCCGAGGTGTACCCGGCGCTCAAGCGGTACAAGGAGGTCGACAACGAGGAGGTCGACCACGGCGCGGAGGAGCACGCCGAGGGCCACCAGGCGCTGCTGGCGTTGATGGAGGTCGAGGACACCGGTTCCGAGGAGTGGGAGACCAAGCTCGAGGAACTGGTGCAGGCGCTCAACCACCACGTGGACGAAGAGGAGCGCACGATCCTCAACGACGCGCGGCAGGAGGTGTCCGACGAGCGGCGGGAGGAGCTGGGCCGGCTGTTCGTCGAGATCCGGCAGAGCAGGCTGGACGACGACTGCGGTGACATCGGCTACGTGCGCAAGATCGCGGCAGCCACGGAGGACCGGATCGACTAACGTCGATCCCGTGTCGAACGTCGAGGTGCGTCGGGTCGGTCAGCACGATTTCGTGGCCACGAACGACCGGGGCGCGTCCGTGCGCGTCGGCCGCAAGGGTGCCGAGGGGGCGTTCACGCCGGTGGAGCTGCTGCTCGCGGCGGCGGCGGGCTGTGCGGTGGTGACGGCGGAGACGCTGATCACCCGCCGCGTGGACGGCGACCTGGTGGCCCGCGCGGACGACGTGCGCTCCCCGGACGGCAACTCCCTGACCGCCGTGCCCGTGTCGCTGGACTACGACATCTCCCAGCTCGACGACGCCCAGCGCGCCGCCCTGGAATCCGCCGTCCTGCGCGCGATCGACCAACTGTGCACCGTCACCCGCACCCTGAAAGCCGCCCCACCAACCCCGCTGACCCTCCCCACCTGACCCCCGCGCGTGTCCTACGTTCAGAACGCGCGTGTCGAACGCTCAGGCCCCGCGTGTCGAACCTTCAGGTCGGGCGTGTCGAACCTTCAGGTACCCCGAGTTCAACACTCAGGACCGCGAGCCGTGACCTGAGCGTTGAATTCGAGGGTCCTGAGCGTTCGACACGCCCGACCTGAGCGTTCGACACGCGGGACCTGAGGGTTCGACACGCGCGGGGGTCAGGTGGTGGCGACGCCGTCCCAGACGGCGGTGGAGCCGCTGTGGCCGATGCGGACGGTCTGGACGGTGGCGGCGGCACCCGCGGCGATCACCAGGACGGCGACGACCACGGCGATGCGGCGCCACGTCCTCGGCACGGCCGGGTCGTCGGCCGCGGCGGCACGTTCGCGGTCGGCCAGGCGGCCGGCGACCAGGAGCGCCACGACGACCACGCCGAACCCCAGCGCGAACGGCAGCAGGTCGTTGCCCAGGTCGGCGTGCCGGTGGATCAACGGGTTGTCCAGCGTGGACAGCTTCGCGTACAGCTGGTCGCCCGCCCACTGCGCCAACGGCACCGACCCGACCCCGAGCAGCGTCACGCCCAGCAGCGGCCACGCGTACCGCTGCCGCCACCGCGGCACCACGGCCAGCGCGGCGGCACCCACCGCCGCCAACGGGAGCAGCACCACCACCGCGTGGACCAGCAGCGGGTGCGCGGGAAGACCGAAGATCGTCACCAGGTCGTCTGCGAGTGCCATGTCTCTCCCTACGCCGGTGGGTCGCTCCCGGGTTCAGCGACATAGGGTAGTGCCGTGCTGAGGACCGATGGCAGGAACGACGACGTACTGCGCGACATCCGGATCACCCGCGGCTTCCAGCAGTGGCCCGCCGGGTCGGTGCTGATCGAGTTCGGCAACACGCGGGTGTTGTGCGCGGCCAGCGTGACCGAGGGCGTGCCGCGGTGGCGGTCCGGCTCGGGCCTCGGCTGGGTGACCGCCGAATACGCGATGCTGCCCTCCGCAACGCATACCCGCAGTGACCGCGAGTCGGTGAAAGGCCGGATCGGGGGACGCACGCACGAGATCAGCCGCCTGATCGGACGGTCCCTGCGCGCGTGCATCGACCTGGCCGCGCTCGGCGAGAACACCATCGTTATCGACTGCGACGTGATCCAGGCCGACGGCGGCACCCGCACCGCCGCCATCACCGGCGCGTACGTCGCCCTGGCCGACGCCATCACCTGGTTGGGTGCGGCGGGCCGCCTGGCCGACCCCCAGCCGCTCTCGTGCGCCGTGTCGGCGGTGTCGGTCGGCGTCGTGGACGGCCGCGTGCGCCTCGACCTGCCCTACGAGGAGGACTCGCGCGCCGAGGTCGACATGAACGTCGTCGCCACGGACGCCGGCACGCTGATCGAGGTCCAGGGCACCGGCGAGGGCGCGACGTTCGCCCGGTCGACGCTGGACAAGATGCTCGACCTGGCCCTGGCCGGCTGCGCCGAGCTCAACCGCATCCAGGCCGAGGCGCTGGCCCTGCCGTACCCCGGTGTCCTGCCCGAACCGAAGGCGAAGAAGAAGTGAAGCTGCTCCTGGCCTCGCGGAACAAGAAGAAGCTCGGCGAACTGCGCCGCATCCTGCTGGCCGAGGGGCTGGCCGGGATCGAGGTGCTCGGGCTGGACGACGTGCCGCCGTTCCCGGAAGCGCCGGAGACCGACCCGACGTTCGAGGGCAACGCCCTGGCCAAGGCCCGTGACGCGTTCAACGCCACCGGCCTGCCGTCCGTCGCGGACGACTCGGGCATCGCCATCGACGCGCTGAACGGCATGCCGGGCGTCCTGTCGGCCCGCTGGTCCGGCCGGCACGGTGACGACCAGGCCAACCTGGACCTGGTGCTCGGCCAGCTCCGCGACGTCCCGGACGAGCGCCGGGGAGCGGCCTTCGTCTGCACGGCCGCGTTCGTGGCGGGCCCGGACGTCGAGACCGTCGTGCGCGGCGAGTGGCGCGGCACGATCACCCGCGAGCCGGCCGGCGAGAACGGCTTCGGCTACGACCCGATCTTCCGCCCGGAAGGCCACGACGTCACCTCCGCCGAGCTGACCCCGGACCAGAAGGACGAAATCTCCCACCGCGGCCGCGCCCTCCGCCTGCTCCTCCCGCACCTGCGGGGACTGGCTCAGTCGCGATAGCTGATCTTCACCCTGGGACCGAGTTCGTCCACCCCGGTGTAGACGCCCGAACTCGGCAGTTCGAGGTCGAGCGTCTTCCCCCGAAGAGGCCTCAGATCGATCGGGCTGGAGGTACGCGTCCTCAGCTTCAGCGTGCGCAGGTTCTCCAGACCGGCCACGGCGTCGAGGGTATGAGCGGAACTTCCTTGCAGCCACAGCGCAGTGAGGTCCGGCAGGTGGTTCCGGATGCCGTCGACAACCTCTGGCGCGGTATCCCACTTCAGGCAGAGCGTCCGGAGTGCCGGGAGCTGACGCAAAGGTGCCAGCGTCGTTTCCCGGTCGGGAAGCTGGACGGCGAGGTAGTCGAGTCCTTCCAGCCGCTCCAACGCGTCGAGTTCGGTCAGCGCGCCCAACTCGAGGGCGCGCAGCGCCGGTAGCCGTTCGAGCGACCGCAGGTTGAGGTAGCTGTGCGAGCCGTCGATGAAGAGCTGTTCGAGTCCGGAGTGCTCCGCGAGCGTGGAGAGGTCGACCTCACCGGTGACGTCGTCCTGGACCAGTTGCTTCAGGTGCGGCACCCCTCGAAGGACGGCGAACCTGTCGGGTGTCGCGCCGCGCAGGTACACGCTGGTCCACGAGAGGTTCCGCAGCAGGACCAGGTGCTTCAGCAACCGGGCCGCGGTCACCCGGAGGTAGCCGTCGTGGAGAGGGGCGTCGGCCAGCACCTCCTGCGCGTACCGCTCGGGGTCGAAGTACTCCCAGGCTTGAGCCACTTCCCGCTGCACGGCGGGGTTGGGGTCCTGGGCGTAACGGGCCAGCCTGGGGATCGCGTCCGCGCCGCCGGTCAGCGCGACGGCACGGGTGGTGGCCGCGGCGGCGGCTTCCGACAGCCCGTCCAACGTCTCCGGCAGGTACCGCAGCAGGCGGTGGCCGATGGACGCGAGCGAGCGGGTCTCCTTCACGCTCCGCGGTGGCACGAGGTGGTCGCGGGTCACCTGGTCGATCCGCTGGTGCACCTCCGCGTCCACATCCGTGACGGTTTCCAGGCACGCGGCTGCCAGCAGGCGCAACCGGCGGGCGCGGCGTGGTTCGGCGTCGGCACGGTCCAGGATCGCGGTCAGCAGGGCGCGGGTCTGCGAACGCTTGCCATGCCCGCACGCCATCACCACGGTCTCGCGCCACGTGTCCAGATGGGCGTTCCGGGCCAGGGTCTCGATGTGCTCCTGCTCGGTCGCCTCACTCGCCGCCAGGTACTCCTGGAACGTCCGGTGCACGAAGTCGACCCGGCCCGCCACCGGCTCGCGCAGCACCCCGCTGCGCTCCAGCAGGTGGGCCAGCACCACCTCGGGGGAGGAGTCGACAGTGGGCATCGAAGCCAACTTCAGTGACACGAAAGAGATCGCCCGATCGAGTGGCAGTTCACTCCGTCCGGCCTGGATCAGCCGCCACGCCAGATCCCGCAGCAGCACGGTCTTCTCGATCCCGCTCAACATCCCCGCGATCTGACGCTCCGCGTCACGCAGGTCCAGCAGCATGGTCAACGCCGCCTGGTACAGCTCCATCCGGCTCTGCGGCAGCTCCGAGGTCCGCCCCAGGTTCAGCGCGCACAACATCGCGCACAGCAACGGCGACGCCGCCAGCGCCCGCAGGTGCGGCCGGTTGTCCAACTGCCGCAGCAGCCGCCGTTCCGCGACCGGCAGGTCCTCCGGCGCGCACGGCAGCGACTCGGCGTCACGGGCCGCCTCGTGCCAGCGTTGCAGGAACACCCGCACGTCGGCCGGGCTCATCCGCTCCAACAACACCGAGCCGAAGCCCTCGTCGTGCAGCCACCGCTGGTCGGCCGCCGCCGGCCGTGACGTCACGACCACCCGGGCCCGCGGGAACGCCGTCACCAGCTCCCGCAGCCAGTCGCGCACCAGCCGCCGCTTGCCGGCCGGCACCTCGTCCACCCCGTCGACCAGGACCAACCCCTGACCGGCCCGCAGCACGCGGTGCACCCAACCGGTGGGCATGAGCCCGGCCAGCCACCCCGCCGCGTGGTCGAGGAACTGCTCGGGCCGGGGCAGCGGCGAGTCCGCGTACCGGCGCAGCCGCACGACCAGCGGCACCAGGCCGTTCCACGACGCCAACCGGTCGGTGAACGCCTCACGTGCCGCCGTCACGGCCAGCCAGTCCAGCAACGTCGTCTTGCCCGACCCCGCCTCACCGCGCACCAACGTCCGGTCGGCGTTGCCGATGGCCGCCTCCACCCGCAGCGAGCCGTGCCCGTGGTCGACGTCCGCGCCGAACCAGCGGTCGAACTCGGAGCGCGAGCCGCGGCGGTCCTGGTCGGTGACGCTCAGGCTCAGGTAGGCCACGCTCAACGCCAGCTTCGGCCGGTGCCGCATGGTCAGGCCCAGCAGCTCGAGCCGGTCCAGGGTGTTGCCGACGTAGCGCAGGTACTCGTCGCGGAACTCCTCGTCGGTGTCCGTGCCGGTCGGCGCGTGCAGGCTGGTGCGCGGCAGCCGGGACAGCACGTCCTCCAGCAGCGCCGTCTGCTGCGAGGCGCGCCCGAGCACCTCGGCCAGCACCCGGGGCTGGAACGCGGGCAGGTGCCGGATCACCTGGACGAGGTACCGGCACGCCTGGTCCAGCGCGATCTCGTACAGGCGGGTCGCCTGCTCGGACAGCCCGGCGTCACGGGCGAGCGTCGCGCGCACCCGGCGGGCCAGCAGCTCGGGGTCGGCGTCGGCCGCCAGCAACGCCTCGTCGGACAGGTCCAGCTCGTCCAGGGCGTCGACCACGGCGTCCATCGCCGCCGAGACCTCGCCTGCGGGCAACGACCCGAACTTGGCCGTCAGCAACGGTTCGAGCTGGTCACCCACCTGGTGGCCGATTCCCGCGATCAGGTGATCCAGCCGGTCACGGTGGCGGCGCGACGACAGCTCCTGCGCGGCCAGCGAGGCCAACGACGCCGTGCGGTCACGCGACTTGCGCCGCCGTTCCAGCCAGGACTTCGCGGCGTGCTGCGCCACGGCCTCACCGATCTTGCCGGCCGCCGCCTCCAGAATGGCGATGGTGCCCTCCCCGTGCTCCCCGTCGCCAGGTTCGAGCAGGGGAGGACGCCCGGCAATCGGTCGGACGGGTGATCAGGCGGGCAGTTCGCGCAGCAGCTTGGCCACGTGGCCGGTCGCGCGGACGTTGTACATCGCCTTCTCGACCTTGCCCTCGGGGTCGACCAGGAACGTCGAGCGGATCACGCCCATGACGGTCTTGCCGTAGTTCTGCTTCTCCCCGAACGCGCCCCACTCGGCCAGCACCTTGCGGTCGACGTCGGACAGCAGGGGGAAGTTCAGGCCCTCCGCGGCGGCGAACTTCGCCAGCTTCTCCGGCTTGTCCGGCGAGATGCCGACGACCTCGTAGCCCGACGACGCGAGGTCGCCGATGCTGTCGCGGAAGTCGCACGCCTGCTTGGTGCAGCCCGGCGTGCCCGCGGCCGGGTAGAAGTAGACGACCACGGAGCGGCCGAGGTAGTCGGAAAGCGAGACGGGCTTGCCCTCGCTGTCGGGCAGCGTGAACGCCGGGGCCTGGTCGCCCGGGGACAGGCGCTTCTGCTCGGTCATGGCCCCAGACGCTACAAGGTCAGGCCACGCCCTCGAACGTCGCGCTCGGCTCCTGGTTGGCGCCGTTCGGCTCGACCACCAACCGCAGCCGCACGGGCTCGGCGGGCACGGCGAACGCGACCGTCAGCACGGTCTCCGCACCGGCCGCCACCTCGTTGACCCCGGCGCCGACACCGTTGAGGCCCTGCACGGAGTCGCGCACCTCGGCCACCGGCGCGCCGTCGACGAACGCCCGCACGGACAGCTGGCTGGTGCGGTACGCGGTCTTGGTGCCGTTGACCGCGGTCAGGGTGAACACGGCGGTGCGCGGCGACTTCGGGAACGACGTGTCGCTCGGCTTGAGCGACGTGGGCGCCGACACGGTGACCGCCATGCCGTTGCTCCACACGCGCTGGGTCCCGAAGGCGGTGAACGTGGACGACGACGGCGCGTCACCGCGCTGCTCGGCCACCGCGGACGGTCCCGGGGGCGCGGAAATGTCGGAGGAGGGGTCCGCACATCCCGCCATTGCCAGGCCGAGGCACACGCCGACGGCCAGTCTGGCGAACTTCACGAACCTCCCCTTCCCGCCCCGGCGGTGGGCTTGACTGCGACTGCCACCACCATGACGGTGTCGGGAGGTGCCCGGTGACCGAACGAGGCCCTTGATTCGCACCTGGTGCATGCCTGTGGCCAAGCCGTGATGACGCACGGCCGCCCGCGTGGGCGGCGCCACACCTGGCGGGGGCCCACGCGGGTCGACGGCGGTCGAGCCTCAAGCGGTCGGGCGGGTCGAGCGGTCGAGCGTCGGGCGAGCGGGTCGCCCGGAAGTTGGGGAGCGCGTCGGGGGGCGTGCGCGCTCCACTACGATCATCGCGCGCTGTGGCGGAACCGCTACACCTCTACTTCAGTCTTCACCCGTTCGGACGAGCCCTGGACGGGCGAACGTCCCGCCAGCTCGGCCAGCAGCTCGTAAGACCGGAGCCGGTTCGACTGCTCGGCGACCATCGTCGTCACCATCAGCTCATCGGCCCGGGTGTCCTCCAGCAGCCGCTCCAGCCCCGCCTCGACGGTCTGCGGCGAGCCGATGACCTGCGACGCGATCCGGTCCTCGAAGATCAGCCGCTCGAAGTCGGTGTACGGGTAGTCGGCGGCCTCCTGGTCGGTGGCCAGCGGGCCGGGCCGCCCGCTGCGCAGCTTGACGAACGCGAGCGCACCGGGACCGGCGATCCGCAGGGCCTCCTCGTCGGTGTCGGCCACGATGACCGACGCGCAGACCAGGGCGTACGGCTCGGCCAGCCGCTCGGAGGGCCGGAACCGCTCGCGGTACAGGGCCAGCGCGGGCAGCGTGTTCTCGGCGCTGAAGTGGTGGGCGAACGCGAACGGCAGCCCGAGCAGGCCCGCGACCTGCGCGCTGTACCCGCTCGACCCGAGCAGGAACACGTCGGGCTTGTTGCCCTCGGCGGGCATCGCCTTGAGCTGCTCGGTGCCGTCGAAGTAGCCGGTCAGCTCGTTGAGCTGCTGCGGGAAGTCGTCCACCGAGAGCGGGCCCGTGGTCCGGCGCAACGCCTGCGCGGTCCGCTGGTCGGTGCCGGGCGCGCGGCCGATGCCGAGGTCGATGCGGCCGGGGTGCAGGGCGGACAGCGTGCCGAACTGCTCGGCCACGACCAGCGGCGGGTGGTTGGGCAGCATCACGCCGCCCGAGCCGACCCGCAGCGTGGTGGTGGCGTCGGCGACGTGCCCGATGAGGATCGCGGGGGAGGAGCTGGCGATGCCGGGCATGTTGTGGTGCTCGGCCAGCCAGAACCGGGTGAAGCCGAGCCGTTCGACGTGCTGGGCCAGCTCGCGCGTGTGCCTCAGCGCCGTGCGCGTGTCCGTCGCCGTGGTGACCGTGGCGAGGTCGAGGGCGGACAGCGGCACGTCGCGAAGTCGGCTCATGCCTTCGACCAACGCCGAAGACCCCGAAAGCCTTCCTGGTGTGACGGTCACGACACCGGGAAGCGGCCGACCACGCGCCCGCGTTGTGCGAGGTATGGACGTGGTGGTCATCGGTGCTGGTCAGGCTGGCTTGTCGGCGGCCTACTTCCTCGAGCGCGCGAACCTGGACCACGTCGTGCTCGACGCCGACGAGGGCCCGGGCGGCGCGTGGCGGCACCGCTGGCCGACCCTGCGGATGGCGACCGTGCACGGCATCCACGACCTGCCCGGCATGCCGTTCGCCGAGCCGGACCCGGCCGCGCCCGCCAACGAGGTGCTGCCCGCCTACTTCGCCGACTTCGAGCGCCGCAACGGCATCGAGGTGCGGCGGCCGGTGCGCGTGCACGCCGTGCGCGACCACGACGGCCTGCTGCGCGTGGAGACCGACCACGGCGTCTGGGAGGCCCGCGCGCTGGTCAACGCCACGGGCACGTGGAACCGGCCGTTCTGGCCCCGCTACCCCGGCCAGGAGCTGTTCCGGGGCCGTCAGCTGCACTCCTCGCAGTACCGGGGTCCGGAGGAGTTCGCCGGGCAGCGCGTGGTCGTGGTCGGCGGCGGCACGTCGGCCGTCCAGCAACTGCTGGAGATCGACCGGCACGCCGCGAGCACGACCTGGGCGACGCGCCGTGAACCGGAGTTCTTCGACGAGCCCTTCACGCCGGAGCTGGGCCGTGCCGTGGTCGCGAAGGTCGAGGAACGCGTCCGCCAGGGGCTGCCGCCCCGCAGCGTGGTCAGCGTGACCGGCCTGAACCTCACCCCGGCCGTCCGGGAGGGCCTCGCGACCGGTGTGCTGGCCCGTCGGCCGGTGTTCGAGCGGATCACCGAGAACGGCGTGGTCTGGCCCGACGGCACGCACGAGCGGGTCGACGCCATCCTGTGGGCGACCGGGTTCCGCCCCGCCCTCGACCACCTCGCCCCGCTGCGCCTGCGCGGACCCGGCGGCGGCATCCGGCTCGACGGCACGAGGGTCGTCGCCGACCCGCGCGTGCACCTCGTGGGCTACGGGCCGTCGGCCAGCACGGTCGGCGCGACGCGGGCGGGCCGGGCGGCGGTGCGGGAGATCAAGGCGTTGCTGTCCCTCCGACAGGCCGCTTGACCAGGCGCGACGCCTTCTGCGTCAGCAGGTTCGCGCCGACGCCCAGCTTGTACCGCAGCACGTCCAGCCTGCCGACGTTGCGCCGGGCCAGGAAATCCCGGGTCGCCGCCGCGTCGAAGAACCACGGGAACAGCGACGACGGGTCGTTGAACCCCTCCCACAGCTGCTCGCCGATGTCCTCCCGGCGTGACGCGGCGAGCATCACGGTCCGCTGCTCCTCGGTCAGCGGCGCGAGCAGCCCGTTGGAGAAGTCGTTGGTGTAGCGGCCGTGCTCCCACCACTCGTCGAACCGCTCGGCCAGCCACGGCGCGGTGAACGGGCCGTCGTGCCCGGCCAGCTCCTCGGCGAAGAACCGGGCCATCCGGGTGGCGTTGTTCGCGCCCTGGCCCGCCAGCGGGTCGTTGAGCACGACGGCGTCGCCGAGGCCGAGCACGTGCCGCCCGGACGGCAGCACGGCCACCGGCCTGCGCACCACCGGCACCACCTGGCCCTTGATCCAGGTGACCGGGCTGGTCGGGCGGGCGGGCCGCAGGAACGCCGACTCGTGCGGGAACAGCTCGTCCACCACGGCCTTGAGCACCTCCAGGCCCTCGTCGGCCGACGTCACGTCGCCGAACCGGTCGGCGCGGCCACCCGGCGTCGCCTCGACCACGAGGCTGCGCGACTCGCCGACGTCCTTGTCGTGGAACGGCACCCAGAACATCTCCAGCGTGCCCGGCAGGAACGAGAACACGCCCTCCCGGTGCTCGGGCCGCGCGGCCATGTCGTAGCCGTGGACGTTCATCATGAACAGGCTGCGCTGCGGCTCGGAGTGCACCGACCGCACCTGGTCGCGCTCGAACAGGCCGGCCAGCGAGTTGTTGCCCGCCGTGACGACGACCAGGTCGTGTGACGCGGCCAGCCGGTCCAGGTCGTCCACGTCGACCGGCCCGATCACCACCTTCGCGCCACGCCGCCGCACCTCCCGCAGCCCGGCGGAGAACTTCAGCCGCTGGTCCACGGCCAGCGCGGGCTTGCGCAGCGGCGCGTCGACGGAGAAGGCGAGCGAGCGGTCGTCCGTGAACAGGTCGAGGTGGATGCGCCGCATCCGGGGCGCCTCGGGCCAGAAGTCCAGCCCCAGCTCAGCCTCGTACTCGACCTGGTCGCCGAACAGGCAGGCGGTCGGCCGGCCGCGGTCGCAGAGGTGGTCCTCCGCCGTCCGATCGGAGTAGAGCGACACCCTCCATCCGGCGCGCAAGAGCGCCGCCGACAACAACAGACCCGCTTGACCTGCACCGATGACCGCGATTGTGCGCACGCTACCGATCCTTGACAGCGGCTGTGCGTTCCGCCAATAGCACGATCGGGTCGACTAACCTCGATCAGGTGCACAGGGGGTTGCGCGCCGTTGCCGGACTGCTGCTCGGCTTCGGCTCGGCGCTGCTGGACCTGCTCGTCGTCGTGTTCGCCCGCGACGCGGCCGTCCCGGTCGCGGGGCTCGAACGACGGCGGCTGCGGGCGTTCCTCGGGATCGACAGCGCGGAGCCGACCCGGGCGCAGGCCCTGCGCTACCTGGCCGTGCGGGCGCCCGTCGGCCTGTTCGGCGGGTTCGTGCTCGCCTGGCTGTTCTACGGCCTCGCGATGGGCGGGATCGTGGCGTACCGGCTGGTCGCGGGCGGTCCGAGCAGCGGTCTGGACCTCTCCGACAACTGGACGGACTTCCTCTGGACGGGCCTGATCGGTCTGGTCCTGCTCTACATCGAGGTCCAGGGCATCATCGGCGTGGTCGCGCTGGAGGCGAAGGTCGCCCGGCAGTGGCTGGGCCCCAGCGAGGCCGAGCTGCTGCGCCTGCGCATCGACGAGCTGGCCGAGAGCCGCGCCGGCATCGTGGCGGCCGTGGACGCCGAACGGCGGCGCATCGAACGCGACCTGCACGACGGCGTGCAGCAGCGGCTGGTCGCGCTGGGGATGCTGCTCGGCCGCGCCCGCCGCAACCCCGACCACGCCGACGCCCTGCTGGCCCAGGCGCACGAGGAGTCCCGGCACGTGCTGGAGGACCTGCGCGAGGTGGCGTGGCGGGTCTACCCGGCGGCGCTGGACACGTTGGGCCTGGTCGACGCGCTGGAGGCGGTGGCGGACCGGTCCGCGATCCCGGTGCGGATCCGGTGCGCGCCCTTGGCGGCGGCGCCGCAGGTGGAGACGGCCGTGTACTTCGTGGTGTGCGAGGCGGTGACGAACGCGGCCAAGCACTCGGGTGCGACCATGATCGGCGTGGACATCACCGAGGAGGCGGGCGTGGTGCGCGTGCGGGTCGCGGACGACGGCGTCGGGGGAGCGGACCCGACCGGCGGCGGGCTGGCCGGCCTCTCCCGGCGGGTGCTCGCGCTGGACGGCGCGTTCGCCGTGACCAGCCCGGCCGGCGGCCCCACCGTGATCACCGCGGAGGTCCCGTGCGGGTGATCCTGGCCGAGGACTCGACGTTGCTGCGCGAAGGGCTGGTGCGGCTGCTGGTCGAGGAGGGGCACGACGTGCTCGCCGCCGTCGGTGACGCGGAAGCGCTGGTCGGCGCGGTGGCCGCGCACGTGCCGGACGTCGTGGTGACCGACGTGCGGATGCCGCCGACGAACACCGACGAGGGCCTCAAGGCCGCGCTGGAGATCCGCAGGCGGTTCCCGGGCGTCGGCGTGCTGGTGCTGTCGCAGTACGTCGAGCAGCGCTACGCCGTCGACCTGCTCACCGAGCACGCCGACGGCGTGGGCTACCTGCTCAAGGACCGCGTGGTCCAGGTGGAGGAGTTCCTGGACGCGCTGCGCCGGGTCGGCGCGGGTGACGTGGCGTTCGACCCGGAGGTGGTGCGGCGGCTGCTGGCCCGCACGAGCCACCCGCTGGACGTGTTGACGGAGCGGGAGCGGCAGGTGCTGGCGCACATGGCCGAGGGGCACACGAACAACGCGATCGCGTCCCGCCTGCACGTGTCGCGCAGCGCGGTGGAGAAGCACATCAACTCGATCTTCGACAAGCTCGGCCTGTCCGGTGTGGACGGTTACAGCCGGCGGGTGCTGGCGATCCTGCGCTACCTGCGGGCGTGATCTTCCTTCTTCTGCCGGGTCAGGCGTGACACCACGAACCACCCGACGGCCACCACGACCAGTCCGAGCACGACCTTCGACACGATCCCCACGTACTGGTCGACCAGGTGGTAGTTCGCGCCCAGCGCGTACCCGGCGACGATGAGCGCGGAGTTCCAGATCAGGCTGCCCGCCGCCGTGAGCAGCAGGAAGCCCGGCAGCGGCATCCGCTCCACGCCCGCCGGGATGGAGATGAGGCTGCGGAAGATCGGCACCATCCGGCCGAAGAACACCGTCGCCCTGCCGTGCCGGGCGAACCACTCCTCGGTGCGGTCCACGTCGGACACCTTCACCAGCGGCAGGCGCCGCGCGATCGCCCTGATCCGGTCACGGCCCAGCAGCGCGCCGAGGTAGTAGAGCACGAGCGCGCCGGCGACCGACCCGCCGGTGGTCCACAGGATCGCGGCGAGCAGGTTCATCCTGCCCTGGCTCGCGGTGAAGCCGGCCAGTGGCAGGAACAGCTCACTGGGCAGGGGCGGGAACAGGTTCTCCAGCGCGATCGCGATCCCGGCACCGGGCGCGCCGAGCGTTTCCATCAGGTCGGTGACCCACGAGACGACGTCCATGATCCCAAGTTACGAACGCGCCGATGCCGCCACCATGAAGCGCACCCCACACCGGGGTGGGGAAAACCTCAGTCCTGCCGGGCGGCGCGGGCGGCCAGTGCCGTGGCGTACCGCGAGATCACGGCCTGGAGCACCAGGCGGTAGAACCACCCCGTGCCGCGTGCCTTGGGCTCGAACGACGAGTGCCAGCGGATCGCCGTCCCGTCGCCGTCCGGCGAGAGGTCGATGAACGCCCGGTAGTCGCGAATGGCGAGACCCGACAGCAGGGTGTAGCCCACCCGCCGGTTCGGCGTCAGTTCGACGACCTCCTCCCTGGTCGGCACCTTGCGGCCTTTGTTGTGGAATACCCGCACTTCGCCGACGCCACTCGCGTCACCCGCCCGTTCCCGCTCGTACCGCAGGACCGGCGACCACTCGGGCCACGTCGAGCTGTCCGCCGCCAGCCGGTAGACCCGCTCCGGCGGCGCGGCGCTGCGCACCCTCACGTCCACTCTCTGTACCATGCGGTACATGTACCATCCGGTACATGACGGAACAAGGGCCGGCGCGCGAACGCCTGCTCGCCGCCGTGGTCGAGCACCTGGCCGGGCACGGCTTGGGCGACGTGAGCCTGCGCCGGCTCGCCGAGGCCGTCGGCACGAGCCACCGGATGCTGATCTACCACTTCGGCTCGATGGAGGGCCTGCTGGTCGAGGTCGTGCGCGCGGTGGAGGCCAAGCAGCGCGCCGTCCTCGCGTCCCTGCCCGCCGACGACCCGGCCGAAGCCGCCCGCGCGTTCTGGCGCACGCTCACCGACCCGGCCCTGCGCGCCCACGAACGCCTGTTCTTCGAGCTCTACGCCCAAGCCGCCCAGGGCCGCCCCGGCACCACGCCCCTGCTGGACGGCATCGTCACCGACTGGCTGGAACCGGTGGCCGCCATCCACCGCGCCCTGGGCCACCCACCGGCCGTCGCCACCGCCCGCGCCCGCCTGGGCCTCGCCGTCGCCCGCGGCCTCCTGCTCGACCTGATCGCCACCGACGACCTGCCTGCCGTCAACGCCGCCATGGACGAGTTCATCACCCTGACCACCACGTGAGTCCAACCTCCAGCCCTCGAGAGTCCAACGCTCAGAGCACCTGAGTTCAACACTCGGCAGACCAGGCGGTCGGTCGAGTGTTGAACTCGGGGTGCGCGAACGTTGGACTCTCACGGGCTGGAGGTTGGACTCTCGCGCTGCGAACGTAGGACTCTCGGGGGGAAGTAGGATTCGGTGGCGTGAAGCGGATCCCGGTGGTCGTGGTCGCGGGGTTCCTCGGGGCCGGCAAGACGACGTTGCTCAACCACCTGCTCGGCGGCAGCCGCGGCACGCGGATCGGGGTCGTGGTCAACGACTTCGGCGCCATCGGCATCGACGCGATGAGCGTGGCCGGTCAGGTCGACTCCACCGTCTCGCTGAGCAACGGGTGCCTGTGCTGCGCGGTCGACGTCAGCGAGCTCGACGCGATGCTGGCCAAGCTGGACTCGCTGGTCGACGTGATCGTGATCGAGGCGAGCGGCCTGGCCGAGCCGCAGGCCATGGCGCGGATGGTGCTCGCCAGCGAGAACCCCCGCCTCACCTACGGCGGCCTGGTGCTGCTGGTGGACGCCGCCGAGTTCCCCGACGACCTGGCCAGGCACCTGCGCGTGGCCGACCTCGTGGTGCTCAACAAGGTCGACCGCGTCACGGACCCCTCCCCGCTGGTGGCCGAGATCGACCGCCTCAAGCCGGGCGTGCCGGTGGTGCGGTCGTCGTTCGGCCGCGTGGACCCGGCCCTGCTGTTCGACCCACGCCCGCGCGAGCGGTTCGGCCAACTGTCCTTCGAGGACCTGCTGGACGAAGAGCACGACCACGTGCGCTACGACAGCGTGGAGTTCACCGGCGGCGCGATGGACCCGTTGCGGCTCATGGCGTTCCTCGACGCGCGCCCCGAGGGCCTGTACCGGATCAAGGGCTTCGTGCGGTTCGACGTGCCGGGCCACCGGCAGCGGTTCGGCCTGCACACCGTCGGCGCGTTCCTGCGGTTCGAGCGGTCGGCGTGGCCCGGCCCGCGGCGCACCGAGCTCGTGCTCATCGGCACCGGCCTGGACGTCGCCGCGATCCGCGCGGAGCTGGCCGCCTGCGAGGTGACGGGCGCGGTGGACCCGCAGTCGATGCTGGAAGTCCTGCGCTACACGGCGTGAGCGGGATGCCCCCGGCGCAGAGCGCCGAGGACCGCCGCGTGACGTGGGCTCGGAGAGACTCGAACTCTCACTGGCACGGACCTAAACCGTGTGCCTCTGCCAATTGGGCTACGAGCCCGTCGCCGCAAGCTTATCGGCAGGCCCGAGCCGATGGATCCGGAGGGCCGGCTGGGTGAAAACAGCGTTACGGCGGCACTCGTCGGCCGGTCAGGTCAACGCGGCACCCGCGCCTCAACTACGGTTGGGCTCAAGGAGCAGCAGCTAGGAGGAGATGTGGCCCGCGATCCCGACACCATCCAGCGCGAGATCGAGCAGGCTCGTGACGCGCTGGCCGTGACCCTCGACGAACTGGGGACGAGGGCTAATCCCCAGCGCTTCGTCGAGTCCGGCAAGGAGAGCGTGCGCGCGAAGCTCGACGAACCCAAGATCCGGTACTCGCTGATCGCGGTGGCCGTGCTCGTCGGGTTCGCCTTGCTGCGCAAGCTGTTCCGCTGAAGTTCCGCTGACCGCCGGTAGTGGCCTACTGCCCCTTGGCGACGAGGGGCAGCAGCACCTGGTCCACCACGCGGTCGACGAACGGCAGGTCGAGCGGGTCACCGGTGAGCATCAGCCGGTAGATCAGGGCCGCGCCCGCGATCTCGACCGCCAACCCTCGCGGCGCGTCCTGGCACAGTTCGCCGCGCTCTTCGGCGCGCTCCAGGATGCGCCGCAGCACGTCACGCTGCGCGGTCAGGAACGTCCCGCGGAACGCCGAGGCGAGCTCCGGCTCGTGCGGCAGCTCGCCGACCAGCGCCTGCGCCGCCTTGCCGACCGGGCCGGACAGGAACGCGGCGAACGCGCTCAGGAACTCCCGCAGGTCGCCGGCGAGCGAACCGGTGTCCGGCTCGGCCAGGTTCTGCTGCGCGAGCTGCGTGCACGTGTCGATCACGAGGTCGAGCTTGGACTCCCACCGCCGGTAGATGGTCGCCTTGCCCGCACGGGCGCGCGCCGCGACGGCGTCCATCGTCAGCGCGCGGTACCCCACTTCGGCCATCACCTCCAGCGCGGCCTGCCGCAACGCGTCGTCCCGGCTGGCGTCTCTCGGTCTGCCCCGCTGCGGGGTCCGAGTAGCCCCGCTGTACACCGGTGTGGCCATTTCGCGCTCCTGTCGCCTTTGGCCGGACATCCTAGGCCTGGTGCGCCGGATTCAGGCTTCGATCATCCGGCCGGTCGCCGCACGGCTTCGGGTTCACCCCGCCGTCGGTGGCACGAGGCCCGCGCGGGTGTGCAGGTACGCCACGGAGAACGCGAGCGCGTCGCCGTCCAGCAGGTGCACGACGGCTCGCGCGGAGCGCCCGATCGCGATCTCCTCCACGAGTTGGTCGGCCGCGAGCCTGGCCGCGATGAGGCCCGGCGCGGTCGCGTCGAGCTCCTTGCCGGCGGCGCGCACGGTGACCGCCCAGTCGTCGCCGGTGCGCCGGTAGTTCGCGGTGATGGGGAGTGTGGACATGCCTGGCCTTCCGTCGGTCTGGTGCCCTCTGACCGGCGTTGGTGTGAACGCGCGATGTCCCCTTCTATCGAGTGCGCGGTGGACCTGAGGCCTCGACGCCCCCGGCCGGCACCCGATCGTGTACTCGAAAAACCTGTACGGACCGTGCATGAGCGGTAACGGGCGGCCATCGGTGGTCGATAGGCCATTTGGAGTAAACCCTTTGGTCTGAGAGGTCGTCATGAGTCGTCGAGTGGTCGTTGTGGGGTGCCTGGCGCTGGGTTTGGCGGTCGCGCCGGGCGTGGCGTTGGCCGACCAGCCCTGGCAGGTGCCGGACGGGTGGGGCGACCAGGCCCGGGGTGACGTGTGCGGGCAGCGTGGCGAGCCGCCGTGCCACACCACCACCGCCAACCCCACGACGACGTCGACCGGCGGCTGGTCCACCGGCGTGACCACGACGACGACCGCCGTGTCCGGCACGTCCGCGACGTCGACCACGACCACGACCACCACGACGGCGGTCGCCGGCACCACGACCGCGCCCTCCACCACGACGTCCGTCGCGGGCGAGGTCGTCCGGGCGACGACCACCACCGCCCGGGGCGCGACCGCCACCGTGCCGCCGCGCGTGATGTCGGCGTCGGCGGGTCAGGCGTTGGCGAGGACGGGCACCGCGCCCCTGTGGACGGGCGTGGGCGGTCTGGTCACGCTGCTCGCCGGCGCGGTGCTGCTGCTGTTCGGCCGCCGTCGCCGGGCCTGACCGGGTTCACGTCGTGAGCCGGCTCGCCACGCCGCGCCACACGACGTCCATCACGTAGGAGGTCGCGAGCGCGGGTCCCACCTCGGGCCTGCGCTCGCACCACAGCGCGAGCCGCTCGGTCGAGCCCACCACGATCTCCGCGAACGCCTCGGCCTCCACCGCGTCCACGTCGGAGTCGAAGCTGCCGATCACGGCCGCGATCAGGTCGGTCTGCTGCCGCCGGATGCCCTCGACCTCCTCCACGGCCGACGGCACGGTGATCGCCGCCTCCTGCCGCAGCAACGCCCACGACTGCTTGTGCTCGGCGATGAACTCGAAGAACGCCATCAGGCCGAGCCGCAGGACCTCCTCGGGCCCGTCCGCGCCGGTGATCGCCTGCTGCGTGCGGTCGAGCAGTTCCGTGCGCGCCCGGTGGATGCAGCCGATGAGCAGGCCCTCCTTGGAGCCGAAGTACTCGTAGAGCATCGGCTTGGACACCCCGACCCGTTCGGCGATCTCGTCCATCGACGCCGCCAGGTAACCGCGCTCGGCGAACACGCCCTCGGCGATGTCGAGCATCTGCGCCTTGCGCTGGGCCTTGGGCATCCGCCGGCGGCGCGGCTCGGTGGTGGTCACGAACTCGAGACTACCGGAGGTAACTTACTTCGAGTAACCTACTGGGCAGTATGTACGCGAACGTGTGAGGAGACGGGCATGCACCGAGAGGTCAGAGTCCTGGTCATCGGCACGGGCTTCTCCGGCCTGGGCATGGCGATCGAGCTCAAGCGCGCCGGCGAGCGCGACTTCGTCGTGCTGGAGAAGGCAGCCGACCTCGGTGGCACGTGGCGGGACAACTCCTACCCCGGCTGCGCGTGCGACGTGCCGTCCCACATGTACTCGTTCTCGTTCGAGCTGAACCCGCGCTGGTCGCGGATGTTCGCCCGGCAGCCGGAGATCTGGGACTACCTCAAGCGGGTGGCCGAGAAGTACCGGCTGCGCGAGCACATCCGGTTCAACACCAAGGTCAGCGGCGCGCGGTGGGACGCAGACGACAAGGTCTGGCACGTCACCACCGAGAACGGCGACACCTACACGGCCAAGGCGGTGGTCGCGGGCGTCGGCGCGTTGCACATCCCGAACGTCCCGGCGCTGCCGGGCATCGAGGACTTCGCCGGCAAGGCGTTCCACTCGGCCGAGTGGGACCACGACTACGACCTGCGCGGCAAGAAGGTCGCCGTCGTCGGCACGGGCGCGAGCGCGATCCAGTTCGTGCCGCGGATCGTGGACCAGGTCGACCGGCTGACGGTGTTCCAGCGCACGCCGCCGTGGGTGATGCCGAAGGCCGACCGGGCCGTCAACACGTGGGAGCAGAAGCTGTTCCGGGCGCTGCCGTTCACCCAGCGCCTGTACCGCGACTTCGTGTACTGGGCGCGGGAGTCGACCGCGCTCGGGTTCGCCGTGAACCCGAAGATCATGGAGTTCGCGCAGAACATCGCCAAGCGGCACATGCGCGGTCAGGTGCCCGACGAGGCGTTGCGGGCGAAGCTGACGCCCGACTACACCATGGGCTGCAAGCGGGTGCTGATCAGCAACGACTACTACCCGGCGCTGACCAGGCCGAACGTGGACCTCGTGACCGACGGCATCGCCGAGGTGCGGGCCAACGGCATCGTCGACCGCGCGGGCGTCGAGCACGAGGTCGACGTGATCATCTACGGCACCGGGTTCCACGTGGTCGACTCGTTCGACTACCTGGACATCACCGGCAAGGGCGGCGTCGACCTGGCCAAGCAGTGGCGCGAGCGCGGCATCGAGACCTACTACGGCATCACGGTCTCGGGCTTCCCGAACTTCTTCTTCCTGCTCGGCCCGAACACCGGCCTGGGGCACAACTCGGTGGTGTTCATGATCGAGTCGCAGATCCGGTACGTCCGGCAGTGCCTGGAGCTGCTGGACCGCCACCAGGCCGACGAGCTGGACGTGCGGCCGGACGTGCAGGCGCGGTTCAACCGGCAGTTGCAGCGCAAGCTGTCCAAGGGGGTGTGGACCGAGGGCGGCTGCAAGAGCTGGTACCTCGACGCGCAGGGCGTCAACCGCACCGTCTGGCCTGGGTTCACCTGGCGCTACTGGATGCGCACCAAGACCGTCCGCGCCGAGGACTACACCCTGACCCGCGCGCGCCGCACCCGCGTCCCCGCCTGACCCGAGCGTTGAACTCGCCTGTTCCGAACGTAGGACACGCGCGACCTGGACGTAGGACTCACGCGCGTGTCCTACGTTCGGAACGCGCGTGTCCTACGTCCAGGTGGGGTGAGTTCTGCGTTCAGGACAGGGGGACGCCGGCGGCCTTGGCGCGTTCGGTGCGCAGGCGGGTGACGTCGGGCAGGTCGAGGGGGCCGAGCTTCGCGCCCGTGGCCCACTCGATCAGCAGGTCGGCGAGCTGCGGGTTGCGCGGCAGCACGGGACCGTGCAGGTAGGTGCACAGGATCCGGCCCTGGACCGCGCCCTCCACCGAGCCGTCGTTGCCCGTGCCCACCTTGACGTGCGCCAGCGGACGGGCGGACGGGCCGAGGACGGTGCGGCCCTGGTGGTTCTCGAACCCGGTCAGCATGCCCTCGAACAGGCCGTCCGCGGGCGTCGCCACGACCTCGCCGATGGCACGGCTGCCGCCCGCGTGCGACGTGGAGTCGATCAACCCGAGACCGGCGTGGGTCACCTGGTCGGCCCGGGTGAACGACTCGCCGAAGATCTGGATCCCCGCGCACACGCCCAGGATCACCGCGCCGCGCGCCGCCGCCCGCTGCATCCCCGGGTGCTCGCGCAGGTGCCGCACGGCCAGCGTCTGCGCCGTGTCCTCACCGCCGCCGACCACGTAGATGTCGCACGACTCCGGCACCGGCTCGCCGAACCGGATGTTGACGATCTCGGCGGAGATGCCCCGCCACGTCATCCGCTTCTCCAGCACGACCGCGTTGCCGAAGTCGCCGTACGTGCCCAGCAGGTCGGGCAGCACGAGCGCGATCTGGACCTTGCTGGTGCTCACTGGGCGGCCCTCGCGTTCAGGTCGCGGAATGCGGTGTAGTTGGCGATCACCTCGACCGGTCCCGGCGGCATGGCGTCGATCGCCAGCAGCGGGTCCGGCACGATCGTGTGCTCGACCTCGGCGTAGGTCAGCCGCACGGCCAGGTCCGTCGCCCGCTCGCCGGACGCGATCACCTGACGCCCGCGCAGCCGCTCGAACGGCACGTCCCACAGCCACGACAGGTCGCGCCCGTCGGCCTCGTGCGCGTTGATCACGAGCACCGCGGGGTGGTCCGCCTCCCGCACGACGGTCAGCGTCTCGCTCCACCCGGCCGGGTTCTTCGACAGCAGCAGCCGCGCCCGGTGCCCGGACCGCTGGATCGTCCGGTACCGGCCGGCCACGTTGGACACCGCGCGCAACCGCTGCACGGCCTCCTCCACGGGCACGCCCAGCGCCGCCGCGGCGGCCGTCGCCATCACGGCGTTGGCCTGGTTGAACTTGCCGGGCAGCCGCAGCGACAGCTCCACCTTCACGCCGTTGGGCGTCACCAGGTAGCCGTCGCCGGTCACCCACTGGGGACGCGGCCGGGCCAGGTCGCACCCGGTGCAGTGCCAGTGCTCGCCCTCCCAGCGGATCGGGTCGCCGCAGCGCGGGCACGAGGCCGCGTCGTTGTGCCAGCCCGTCCCGGTCGAGACCCACACCACGTTCGCCGAGTCACGGGCCGCCGACGTCACCATGATGTCGTCGCAGTTGGCCACCACGACGCCGGTCACCGAGCCCAGCGCGGTGCGCAGCGACTTCTCGATGGTGCGCACCTCGCCGACCCGGTCGAGCTGGTCGCGGCTGAGGTTGAGCAGCACGGCCACCGCGGGTGACGCGGCCCGCACGACCTCGGGGAAGTACCCCTCGTCGACCTCCAGCACCGCGTAGGGCGCGTCGGGCTGCTTGGACAGCGCGGTCACGTGCCCGTCGGGCATGTTCGCGCCACCGTGGTTGGTGGCGACCTCGCCCAGGAACGACACGGCCCGGCTGAGCATCATCGTGCTGGTGGTCTTGCCGTTGGTGCCCGTCACCAGGGCGACCGAGCGGCCGGACGTCAAGTGCGCCAGCGCCTGCGGGTCGAGCCTCAGCGCGACCCGGCCGCCGATCATGCCGCCCGCGCCCAGGCCCATCTTCTGCGACAGCTTGGAACTCATGTTGCCCAGCCGCACGGCCGCCGCGGTCCGCAGCGGCAGTCGGGCTGGGTCTGCACCTGGAGTGTTCGGCAAACCGACTTCCCGGATCTGTCAGGGGAGGGGGATCCCCCGATGCTACCGGGGACCTTGGTGGTCCAGTTCCCGCAGGGTCCGGATCAGGTCCACCGTGCTGAGCTGGCACAACTGGGCCATGTACTCCAGCGCGGGCAGGTCGAGGTGCACCTCGGGCGGCTGGCCGGGCACCAGGTGGGCGAGCCTGCCCTGCGCCCAGCGCCGCAGCGGCATCAGTTGCGGTCGCGTGTCGGCGACGACCGTGGCCAGGTCGACCGAGAGGTGCCCGGCGGGCGCGTCGCCGAACACGCGTTCGTGCACCCGGGCGAGGACCTGGTGCGCGGGCACGCCCAGCGCGACGCAGATCTCCACCAACCGGACCACCGAGCACTGGCGGGTGCCCAGTTCGTACGTGGCCAGCGTTTGCAGCGAGATGTCGCTCTGCAGTCGGCGGTTGAGCTCCTTGCGGGTCCATCCGCGCTGCTTGCGAAGGCTGCGGAGCTCATCACCGAGCACGCGCTGGTACGCCGCTGTGTCGATCTGCACCGTCGATCCTCCAGTCCGCCGGGGCCCCGACAGACCCCACGCAGATGGAAAGCGCGACAGCACGATCGCTTACGCGAGTTGTCCGATATATCGCCCGATCGGGCTAACCAAGTCGTACCGAAAGTAGCGTTTCAACGCCTCAACGCGCTGGTGACACCCGTCTCCCGGGGGCCGAGGAACCGCGGGTCGGGCTTGGCCACGAGGCCGTCCCACATCGCCTTGCCGGACGCGAACACCTCCCGGAAGTACCCGTAGGCGGTCGTCGTGGCCCGGTCGGACGTGTCGTGCCCCACACCGAACGCCTCGATGCCCGCCGAACGGCACAGCGCCACCGCCCGGGGCAGGTGGAACTCCTGGGTCACCACGGTCGCCCGCTCGACGCCGAAGATCCGCTTGGCCCGCGTGCAGGAGTCCCACGTGTCCAGGCCCGCGTAGTCGGCCACGACGGCGTCCGCCGGCACGCCCCGGCCGATCAGGTACGTGCGCATCGCGGTCGGCTCGTCGTAGTCGGTCGTGCCGTTGTCACCGCTGACCAGCAGCACCTCGACCTTGCCGCGCCGGTACAGGTCCGCGGCCACGTCCAGCCGGCCCGCCAGGAACTCCGACGGCGTGCCCGACCTGGTCAGGCCCGCGCCGAGGACCAGCGCCACCGGCGCCTCCGGCACGTCGGCCGCGTCGTGCCGGTACGCGGCGCTGCTGCTCTGCACCCACACCCACGGCGTGGCCGCGAGCACGGCGAGCAGGCCGAGCGCGATCAGCACCCGCTTCCAGCGGACGCGCCTGACGAAGTCCCCCACGACCGCTACCCCCGAGTCCGACGATCAGTTGACGCAGCGCACCCCGTCCGCCGTGATGGGCGGCTCGGTCGTGGTGGTGTCCGGCTGCTGCTGCCGCGCGCCGTCCAGGCCGACCAGCGGCCCGCCGGCGAGGTTCTGAGTACCGGGCCCGGCGTAGTCCGCGCCCACGAACACGCGGACGTGACCGGCCGGGATGCCGGCGTCCTCTTCGACGTCGAGGCCGCCGAGGGCCTCCGCCACGGCTTCCGCGCTCGCCTCTCCGCCCACGCCGTGGCGGACCACCGACGTGTCCATGGGTGCGGCGTTGTCCGCGCCGCCGTCGACGAACTTCTCGGCCACGAGCGCCTGGAGCACCCGACCGGCCAGCCCGGGCGTGCCGGAGGCGTTGCGGACCTCGACGGTCACCGACGCGTTGTCGACGGTCGGCCCGGTGGTGCCGGTCGTCTCGGGCTTGCCGTTGAGCTCCTTGAAGAACCGCTTCACGTCGCGCTCGTTGATCTCGACCGCCATGCCGTCCTCGGGCGTCTCCAGCTCCGGGTTGCCGGTCGGGATCGTCTCGAACTTGAGGTTGCCGCCGGTCAGGTCCTTCATCTGGTTGGCGAACCGCAGCACGTCCCAGTCCGGGTCCAGCACGATCGACTTGGTGACGGCGTCGATCAGGGCGCGGAGCTTGCCGGGGTCCGACAGCGTGCCCGCGGACAGGATCTGCTTCGCCAGGCCCGCCATGAACACCTGCTGGCGCACGATGCGGTCGAGGTCGCCGCGCAGCAGGCCGTAGCGCTGCCGGACGAACGCCAGCGCCTCGCGGCCCTGGATCCGCTGCTGTCCGGCGGCGAAGTTCGCGCCGGACATGTCGTCGCGGGTGGCCTGGTTGAGGCACACGTCCACGCCGCCGACGGCCTTGGTGATGTCGTAGAACCCGACCAGGTTGACCTCGGCGTAGTGGTCGATGGTGACGCCGGTCAGGTCCTCGATGGTGGTGATGAGGCTCTTCGCGGCGTCGTTGCGGGAGTCGACGTCGAGCCGGACGGGGTCCGAGACGCCCTCGCGCTGCAAGCGCGCGATCGCGTCGTTCTTGCCGTACCCGTACGCAGAGTTGATCTTGTGGCGGCCCTTGTTCCCCGCGATCCGCACGTAGGAGTCGCGCGGGAACGACACCGCGACCGCCTTGCCGCCGTCGTTGGGCACGTGCATCAGGATCAGCGTGTCGGTGTTCAGGCCGCCGTCGTTCTCGTCGCCCGCGTGCAGCTCGTTGAGGATCTCCTGGGGCAGCGGGTTGCCCTTGGAGTCCGTGCGGCTGTCCATGCCGACCATGAGGATGTCGACCGAGCCGTCCGCGGGCTTCTCGCCGCCGCCCTTGTCGCTGATCACGTCCGCGGTGGTGATGTTGCCCAGCAGCGAGCTGAGGTTCGCCCACGCGTAGCCGGTGCCGACCAGCACGGCGACCGAGAACAGCGCGAGCAGCGAGCGGCCGAAGATCGCGCCGCCGGACGTGGGGCGCGTGGGCGGGCGGCGGCGCGGCGGGCCGGTGCGCCCGGCGGGCGG
>JBFBCZ010000064.1:0-27343 GCA_040689555.1 Actinosynnema sp. NPDC051121
AACACCCACCGAGCACACAGCGCCCTCGGCGGCCAGCCACCCATCACCCGACTGACCGCCTAGACGTCAACAACGTCACGAATCAGTACAGCTAGCGCCCCCCGACCGGGAGACCGCGGGCCGGCGCGCTCGTCGATCCTCGGGCGAGGTCGTCGAACCGGTCAGGGCGCGGCCGGCGCGCGCCGCCGAGTTCGGACCGCACCACGGCGCGCTCGTTCGCCGACGGCACCCCGGCCGTGCGGTCAGTCCGCGTCACGGCGGGTGAGCACCAGGGGCTCGTCCTCGGTGATCGCGATCGTGTGCTCGGAGTGGGCCGTGCGCGAGCCGTCGGCCGACCGGATCGTCCAGCCGTCGTCGTCGTAGACGATCCGGTCGGTCGTGCGCGTGAACCAGGGTTCGAGCGCGAGCGTCAGCCCCGGCCGCAGCACCAGGCCGCGACCCGCCCGGCCCTTGTTGGACACGTGCAGGTCCTCGTGCATCGTGCGGCCGATGCCGTGCCCGCCGAACTCGGTGTTGACCGGGTAGCCGTAGTCGCGCGCCACCGCCCAGATGGCGGCCGAGATGTCGCCCAGGCGGTTGCCCGGGCGCGCCACCGCGATCGCCGCCTCCAGCGCTTCCTCGGTGGCGCGGATGATCCGCAGGTCCTCGTCGGCGGGGGTGCCGACGACGACCGTGCGCGCCGAGTCGGCCACCCAGCCGTCGATGCCGACCGCGAGGTCCGCGCTGAGCACGTCCCCGTCGCGCAGCACGTAGTCGTGGGGCAGGCCGTGCAGCACGGCGTCGTTGACCGACAGGCAGATGACGTTGCGGAACGGGCCGCGCCCGAAGGACGGCGCGTAGTCCCAGTAGCACGACTCCGCACCGCGCCGCTCGATCATGCCGCGCACGTGGTGCTCCAGGTCCAGCAGGTTGACGCCCACGTCGGCGAGCCGGCCGACCTCGGAGAGCACCTCCGCGACGAATCTCCCGGCCACGTGCATGCGGCGGATCTCCGCAGGCGTCTTCAGCTCGATCACGCCAACCTCGCGTCACAGGTAGGTATAGTTATACCGCCACCCTAGCACTTGCCGGGATAGTAATACCAACCCTATCCTGGGCGCATGGTCCGCCAACCGCTGACACCCGAGCAGGTCGAAGCCGGCCGACGCCTGGGCACGCTGCTGCGCCACGCGCGCGCGGAACGCGACCTGGCGGACGTCGCGCACGCGGCCGGCATCTCGCCGGAAACCCTGCGCAAGATCGAGACCGGCCGGCTGCCGTCCCCCGGTTTCGGCACCATCGTCTGCCTCAGCGAAGCGCTCGACCTGCCGCTGCACGAGCTGGCCGCGACGTGGCGCGGCAACGACCTGTCGCTGGAAGCCGCCTCCTAGCACCCACCTCGCGGTCCCGGTCGACGTCGACGCGCACCGACTGTACCTACTAGTATGTACACTGCGGGCATGAGCACCGCGGAGCGCCTGATCGAGAGCACCCGGGAACTGCTGTGGGAACGCGGGTACGTCGGCACCAGCCCCAAAGCCATCCAGCAGCGGGCCGGCGCGGGCCAGGGCAGCATGTACCACCACTTCGCCGGCAAGCCGGAGCTGGCGCTCGCCGCGATCGACCGGACCGCGCGGGAGCTGCGCGCCAAGGCCGAGGCCCGGTTCACCGCGCCCGGCACCGCCTTGGCACGCGTCACCGAGTACCTGCGCCGGGAGCGTGACGTCCTCAAAGGATGCCCGATCGGGCGTCTCACCCAGGACCCGGACGTGATGGCCGACCCCACGCTGCGCGCGCCGGTCGAGGAAACCCTGGCCTGGTTGCGGGAACGGCTCGCCGGGGTGCTGGACGAGGGACGCGAGCGCGGCGAACTGGACACCTCGCTGGACCCGCGGGCGTCCGCCGCCGCCATCGTCGCGGTGCTGCAGGGCGGTTACGTCCTGGCCCGCGCCGCCGGCTCCGCGACGCCGTTCGAGCAGGCGGTCGACGGCCTGCTGGCCATGCTCGCCGCGCACGCCGTCCGCAAGTGACCCGCCGACCGACCTCGAAGGGGGACGACCCTTGTACGCCAAGCAGTACGAGATCACCCTGCCCGCCGACTACGACATGGGGATCATCCGCAAACGCGTGGCCGACGGCGGTCACGTCCTGGACGACCGCGCCGGGCTGGCGCTGAAGGCCTACCTCGTCCGCGAGCGCGGGGTGGACGGCTCGCCGGTCAACCAGTACGCGCCCTTCTACCTGTGGCACGACACCGGCGCGATGGCCCGGTTCCTGGTGGGCGGCGGCGGTTTCCAGAACATCATCCGCGACTTCGGCCGCCCCACCGTCCGGCACTGGACCGGTGTCGCCTGCCACGCCGGGCCCGCCCACACGGCGTCCCCCGGCACCGCCTCACGCCGCCTCACCCCGATCCCCGCCGACCCCGACCGCGACGGCACCGGTCTCGGCCTGGCCGAGTTCGTCGAACGGGAAGTCGCCGACCTGCGCGTGCTCGCCGGCCGTGACGACGTCCACACGGCGGCCCTGGCCATCGACCCCCACCACTGGCAACTGCTGCGGTTCGTGCTGTGGCGGGACGTCGTCGCGGCCGACGACCCGGGCACCGAGCGCTACGAGGTGCTGCACCTGTCCACACCGGAGCTCGACGCCCTGCCGGAAGGACGGGTCTGGTAGCCGACGCGCCGTGCGGCGCGTGGTTCAGTCGCGGAGGATCGCCTTGAACTCGGGGCACTCGACCAACGGAGAGTGGGTGCACGTGCCGGCGTGGCGCAGCCCGTCACGCATCCGGGTCAGCCGCGCGATCTCCTCGTCGAGGGACTCGGCCTTGCGCGTCATGCGCCCGCGAAGCCCGGTGTCGTCCGGCGTGGCGCCGAGGACGCGCTCGATCTCGGCGAGCGTGAACCCGGCGGCGCGGGCGCAGTTGATGAACACGAGCCGTTCGACCACGTCCGGGTCGAAGGTGCGCCGCAGCCCGTTGCGGCCGCTGGAGGCGATCAGGCCACGCCGCTCGTAGAAGCGCAGCGCCGACGCGGCCAGGCCGGACCGCCGCGCGACCTCGCCGATGTCCAGTTCGGTCGTGTCCGCCGTCACCGCGCCACCTCACCTTGACTTGAACCGCGGTTCAAGTTACAGGCTGGCGCACGTCGGATCCACAGACGGACGGAAACCCCAACCATGCCTCTGCACCCGCAGGTCGAAGAGTATTTGCGGCGCCTCTCGGCGACCGGCTTCCCCGCCCTGCACACGTTCACGCCCGAGCAGGCCAGGGCCGGGATGCGCCGCCTCGCCGCAGCCACCGGGACCGCCGTCGAACCGGTCGCCGCGGTCACCGACCGGACCGTCCCGACCAGGGCGGGTGACGTGCCGGTGCGCGTCTACCGCCCGGAAGGGACCGGCGCGCTGCCGGTCGTCGTCTTCTTCCACGGCGGTGGTTTCGCGCTCGGCGGCATCGACACCCACGACGGCCTCGCCAGGGCGATCGCGAACGCCTCCGGCGGCATCGTGGTGTCCGTCGACTACCCGCTCGCGCCGGAACACCGCTACCCGGCCGCCCCCGACGCCGCGTTCGACGCCACGGCGTGGGTGGCACGGCACGCCGCCGACTTCGGTGGCGACCCCTCCCGCGTCGCCGTCGCGGGTGACAGCGCCGGCGGGAACCTCGCCGCCGTGGTCGCGCTGCGAGCGCGTGACGAGGGCGGACCGGACCTCGCCTTCCAACTGCTGATCTACCCCGACCTGGACTTCCGCCGGGAGAACCGCTCGATCACGGAACTGGCGGGCCGGTACGGCAACATCAGCCGGGAGACGCAGTTCTGGTTCATGGACCTGTACCTCGCCGACGAGTCGCAACGACGGGACCCGCGCGTCTCACCGCTGCTGGAGGACGACCTCACCGGCCTGCCGCCTGCGCTGGTCGTCACCGCCGAGTACGACGCCCTGCGCGACGAGGGCGAGCAGTACGGCGCCCGGCTGCGGGCGGCGGGCGTGGCGGCGACCACCAGCAGGTACGACGGGATGATCCACGAGTTCTGCCGGCACCCGTTCGACAGCGCGCGGGACGCCGTCGAGGAGGCGGGCGCCGCGCTGCGCGCCGCCTTCCACGCTCAGGTCGGCGCTCCGTAACGGGTGACGACCGCGGCGGCGCGGTCGCGCAGCGAGGCGCGCAACCACTGCGGCGCCAGGGCTTCCGCGTTCGTGGAGAGCTGCCACAGCGCCCACTCCGCGTGCCTCGCGTCCTGGAAGGTCACCTCCAGCCGCAGCCGGCCGTCGGCGTCGGTTTCCTCGGCGAGGACGGCGAGCGCGGTGCCCACCAGGTCCTCCCGTCTCGCCGGGTGCACCCGCACCAGGACGGCGACCTGGTCGTCACCGGCCCGGAACCGCGTACTGCGCTCCTGCCAGGCGCGGTCCAGGTCGACCCGGTCGGGCCGCTGCGCGGGTTCGGCGAGTTCCTCGGCGGCCAGGACCCGGGACAGCCGGTAGGTGCGGTCCGCGCCGGACCTCGTGGCCAGCAGGTAACCCTGGTCCCGCACGGTGACCAGGCCGATCGGGTCCACCGTGCGCCACTTCGGGTCCTGGCCCGCGGCCTCGTAGTGGATGCGCAGCTTCCGCCCGGCGAACACCGCGCGCCGGACCTCGGCGGCGACGGGGTCGGGCACCTCCTCGGCGACCTGCCGACGTGACAGGAGGTCGGTCTCGGGGTCGATCAGCAGTCGCTCGGCCACGCCCGCCGCGGCGTCCCGATGGCTCTCGGGCAGCGCGTCGACCACCTTGAGCATGGCCGAGGCGAGCGCCGAGCCGAGGCCGAACGCCTGCGCGCCGCGCCGTGACCCCGCGACCAGCAGGGCGATGGCCTCGTCGTGGTTCAGCCCCGTGAGCTCGGAGCGGAAACCGGGCTGCAACGCGAAACCGCCGTGCCGGCCGCGTTCGGCGTAGACCGGGACGCCGGCGGCGGACAGCGCCTCGATGTCGCGCAGCACGGTGCGCGTGGACACCTCCAGCTCGCGGGCCAGCGCGGTCGCGGACAGCCGGCCGCGCTGGCGCAGCAGCAGGACCAGCGACACCAACCGGTCGGCACGCATGCCGGAAATCTACGGGAAATACACGACACAGGATGTCGTGATTCGTTGGGAGGCTCTTCACCGGACGGGCGGCGATCGACGCGGTCGACGCACGTGTCCCGCAACGAGTCGAATGGAGCTGAAGTGGCTGTGGAGCGTACGGCGGTCAACCCGTGGGAGTGGTCGGTGCGGTTGGGGTACAACCAGGGCGAGGTCGTCTCCGGGCAGACCCGGACCCTGTACTGCTCCGGGCAGACGGCGATGAGCGGTGACGGCGAGCCACTGCACGCCGGTGACATGGCGGCGCAGTTGGCGCTGAGCCTGGACAACCTGGAGGCCGTGCTCGGCGAGGCCGGCATGTCGCTGGCGAACCTCGTCCGGCTCGGCGTCTACACCACCGACGTCGACCTGCTGTTCCAGCACTACGGCGTGCTGGCGTCGCGGCTGGGCGCGGCCGGGGTCGCGCCGACCACCACGATGCTCGGCGTGACCCGGCTGGCGATCCCCACCCTCGTGGTCGAGTTGGAGGGGACCGCCATCGCGTGACGCGACCGTCGGGCCGCTACTCCGGGCGACCCCACCGCGGGTCGTGGGCGGGCGGCGCGACCGGGCCGGCGGCCGGCGGCGGCACGTCGACCGGTGCGAACCCGACGGACGGGGGCGAGACGAAGTCGTGCGGCGTGAAGAAGCCGGGCACGGACTGCCACGCGCCGATCCGCCGCACGACGTTCACGGCCAGTGCCGCGGCGGCCACCGAGAGCGCGGCCACCACCACGAGCATCACCGCGCCGTTGCCGAAGTCGTCCGCGGTCGTGCCGGCGGACAGCATCCGGTCCGTGATCCGGTCGATCACCTGGTAGGCGATGAACAGGCCCCACCACCAGTTGAGCTCGGCGTGGCCGCGACCCTGCTCGTGCCGGGGCGTGCTGACCCGCCAGACGTCCACCAGGAACCGGCGCGGGTACCAGAAGCTGATGATCGGCAGCCAGCCCCAGACGGCCCAGCGCTTGGCGAGGTGGTGGGCGTGCGGCGCGATCAGGTCGGCGTTGGAGCGGACCCGCCACATCCACACCACGAACACCACGCCGGCCGCGACGTAGACCGCGAGGCCGGCCAGGTCGAGCAGGTCGGTCACGGCGAGCGTGCGCTCGAACTCGGCATCCCCGACCAAGCCGTCGATGTAGTCCTGCAACACGCCGTGGACGCGCCACGCCCACCCGGCCATGATCAGGTCGGACAGGGCGGTCAACGCGACCAGCACGGAGAACGCGACCCCAAGGCCGCGCACGGATCGGAACACGGAATCTCCACTCGAAAGGTCCCCCGACCCGCGCTCAGCGTACGGGACGCGGCACGGCGAACCGATCGCATTTCACACGGCGGAACTCCTGGCGGAGCGGCATTTCGACGACGCCGCCCGCCAGGAGTCCCGCGGCCGTGCTAGCAGCTCCCGTCCGACTCCCTCAGGCCCGTGTTGGCGCCGGCCGTGCGGGCGACGACGTTCGGCACGCAGGTCGCCTGGTCGAGCGTGAAGCTGTAGGGGATGCCGACCGTGGTGGTGGACTTGAGGTCCGGCCCCGCGGGGTTGGTCTCGCTGTCGCGGGCGGACCACGTCACGTTGTCGAGGATGTTGCCGCTGGTCTGCCAGTACCCGGCCTCGGAGGTGTAGAACGTGCCGAGGACGTCACGCGAGTTGCGGAAGTAGTTGTTGTCCACCCGCGCCCTGGCGCCGGCCCGGGAGTTGATGCCGGACTCGTTGAGGCTCACGTAGTGGTTGTTGTACATGTGGCCGATGCCGCCGCGCAGCAGGGGCGCCCGCGAGTCGATGTTCTCGTACAGGTTGTGGTGGTAGGTGACGAACCCGTTCGTGCGGTCGCTCTCGCTCGACCCGACCAGCCCGCCGCGGCCGGAGTTGCGCAGGGTGCTGTAGGACAGGGTCACGTACTGGGTGTTGTCCTTCATGTCGAACAGGCCGTCGTAGCCCTCCGACTCACCGCCCGACGCCAGCAGGTTGACGTGGTCGACCCAGACGTTGCGGACGTTCTTCTCCATCCCGATCGCGTCACCGCCGTTGGAGGTCGGCGAGCCCGACTTCTTGACGTTGCGGATGGTCACGTTCCGGATGACGATGTTGCGGGACTCGCGGATGTGGATGCCCAGTTGGTCGAACACCGCGCCGCTGCCGACGCCGATGATCGTGACGTTGCTGATCCGCTTGAGCTCGATCACCCCCGCCGCCGTCTCGCAGCTGTCGCCGGAGACCTTGGCGGTGTTGCCGTGGTTGATGGTGCCCTCGACCTCGATGATGATCGGCGTGCTGGCCGCGGCCCGGCCGCACAGGGCCTGGTGGATCCCGGTCCCGGTGCTCGCCCGCACCGTCACCCCGCCCTGCCCACCGGTCGTCCCGCCGTTCTGGGACGCGTAGCCGGTCGCCGCCCCGGCCGCCGCCGATGCCGGCGACACCGCCAGGACCGCTCCGGTCGAGATCGCGACGGCCAAGGCGGCCACGACCGCGGGAACCCGCCATGCGACTGATCGTTTCACTTCGTCTCCTGCGTCTTCGAAGGATGGGTGGTGCTGCGAGCCGAGCGGCTACGGCGTGACGGGCTTGCCGCCGAAGGTGACGGCGAGGCGGCCGTCGGAGGCGTAGGACCAGCCCAGCGCGCCGGTGTAGGAGGCGCAGCGGGAGCCGTTCGCGCCGGTCCAGAACTGGTTGGAGGCGTCGACGTCGCCGACGGTCTTGTCGTTGGTGCCGCTGCCGCTGCGGCAGGAGGTGTTGTTGCGGAACACCGAGGAGCCGCCGTCGAAGTTGAAGTTGCGCTCGGCGTTGTCGATGGAGACGTTGTTCGAGATGGTCATGGTGCCGAGGTTGCGGTTGTAGGTGAAGCCGTGCTTGCCGTTGTCGTAGGCGATGTTGCGGCGGATGACGTGGTTGACGCCGATGTCCTCGCCGCCGAGCTTGTAGCCGTTGCGGTCGCCGTTGCCTGCCTGGCCGCCGTTGCTCAGGGTGCCGTTCTCGTAGGCCAGGGAGTCCTCGATGGTCACGACGCCGATGGGGCCGGTGTCGGTCTTGGTGTAGAGGTCCCAGCCGTCGTCGATGTTGTTGTGCGACACGGCGTAGCGGAAGACGTTGCCGGGGCCGACGGTGAGCTTGGCGGCGAACCCGTCGGCGTCCTCGCCGTCGGAGTCGGCGTTGTCGTGGGATTCGGCGCTGAGGATCAGGTTGTTGGCCGGCCACTGGTCCTTCGGCGTGGTGGAGAGCATTCGCGACAACTGGAGGCCGGTGTCGCGGTTGAAACGGGTGACCGTGCGTTCGAAGATGTTGTTGCTGCCACCGATGAAGATCCCGTTGTCACCGGCGCGCTCCACGACGATGCCGCGCACGTGCCAGTAGTTGCCGTTCACCGCCAGCCCCCGGTTGGCCGGGTCCTCCGCCTGCGCCGAGAAGTTCAGCACCGGGGTCTCGCCCGGCTGCGCGTACAGCTTCTTCAGCGCGCCGGAGCTGCCGTTGTTGCCCTGCGGGATCGTCACCGTCTGGGCGAACGAGTAGGTGCCGCCACGCAGGAAGATCGTGCCGCCCTGCGTCACCCGGGAGATCGCCGAGGTGAGCGTGGTCGGGTCGGCCAGGGTGCCCGACGCGCCGTCACGACCGTTCGGCGCCGCGTACAACGTGCCCGCAGGCGGGTTCGTGGTCGTCGTGGTCGTTGTCGTCGTGGACGTGGTGGTGCTGGTGGACGTCGTGGTGGAGGTCGGTCCCCCGTTGGTGGGCGTGAACGCCCACTGCTTGGTGGCCGCGCCGTCGCAGGAGTTGGTCTGCACCAGCGCACCCGCGGCGGTGGAGTTGTCCTTGATGTTCAGGCACTTGCCGCCGTTGGCGTTGACCACGCGGTAGTTCGCGCCGCTCGCGGTCAACGTCCAGGTCTGGCTCGCCGAGCCGCCGCACGCCTGCTGCTGGACCGCCTTGCCCGCGCTGGTCGAGTCGTCCTGCACCCCGACGCACAGGCCGGAGGCCGCCGACGCGATCCGGAAGCCGCTGCCGACCGCGGTCAAGGTCCACCGCTGGCTGTCGGAGGCGTTGCACGCCGCCTGCCGCAGCTGCACGCCCGCCGACGTGCTCGCCCCGGGCACCTCCAGGCACTGCCCACTGCCCCCGTTCGTCACGGTGTAGGTCCCCGCGCCCACCGCCGCGCTCGCCGGCGACCCGGTCGCCCAGGCGGCGAGGGTGCCCGCGACCAGCAGGCCGGCGACCGCGACCGCCAGGCTCGACCGCCATCGCGTGCCACGTGGACGCGATGCCGGTGGTGAAAGTCGATCCGACGTGCTCATGAAAGCTCCGCTTCTCTTATCCGGGCGACGGAAATGACTGCGGCTTGCCGGAGTTCCGGGATGGGGGCACGCACTTCTCGCGCACCCCTCACCGATCTTCTTCGGCTCCGAAAACACCCTGCCGATCGGTCACGGCGCAGTACGCCCGGCGCCCGAGGGTCGCGGCAAAACCAGTGGTCCAGCCTTTGTGCGTGGGCCCGTGCGCAGACTCGTGCGTCGCCTCCTTGCGAGCAGGACTGTCCGGGAGCGCTCCCAACGGGAGCATTGCGCAAGGTTGCGCGACAGGCAACAAAATTCACAATCATGAACAACGGCGGGCGCGCTTGCGAACGTGCGCGATACCCAGTCGGAGATCAACCCAGGAATGATTCACAGGTATGAACGGAAACGCGTCGGAGCGCCCCACAAATGGCATCAGGTGGCGTTTGCGCCGGCGCGGCCCCCGATCCAGTCGGCGATGTCCGCGACGACGGCCGGGTCCACGTGGTGGGCCGCCTGGTAGTCGGCGGGCGTCGAAGGGCCGGCGCCGGAGAAGAACAGGTGGTCGTCCGCGGCGTGGACGCGGATCGTGACGTCAGGTCGGTGCGCGAGGCCGGTCCGCCAGCGGGCCAGGTCGTCCTCGACCGTCACCTGGTAGTCGCGGCCACCCTGGAGGATGAGCATCGGCCGGTCGAGCGCCGCGGCGGCCGACACCGGGTCGTAGCCGCGCAGGTCCGTCCAGTACGCGCCGCTCAGCCCGAACGGCAGCGCGTCGGCCGGGGTGGAGGGTGACAGGTCGGGGCTGTCGACCGCCTCGGCCTGTCGCGTGATCGCCTCGACGGCGGCGTCCGCGGCCGGGCCGGGGTTCAGCGAGGCGAGGTGGCGCAGGACGCGGACGGCGGCGTGGTGCATCGGCTGGGCGTCACCGGCGAGGATCACCAGTCCGGCGACGGACGGCTCGGATGCCGCCACCCGCGGTGCGACCTTGCCTCCCATGCTGTGGCCCACGACGAAGACGCGTGCGGGATCCACGGTCGCCTGGCCTTGGAGCTCGTGGACGGCGGCGACCGCGTGCGGCACGTACTCGTCGGTCATCGTGAAGTCCGGCGCGCCCGCCACCCGCGCGCCGTGGGTGTGCGTGACCTTGTCGAACCGCACCACCGCCACGCCACGCGCGGCCAGGCCCCAGGCCAGGTCCTTGAGCGGCTTGTTGGGCCCGGTGGTCGCGTCGCGGTCGAACGGCCCGCCACCGGCGAGCAGCACGACACCGGGCCACGGGCCGTCACCCCGGGGAACGCTCACCGTGCCGGAAACGGCCAGCGGACCGGACCCGATCGCGACCTCGTGCTCTTCGAACGCTCCCGGGTCGACGTAGGACGGTGGCGCCCACGGCGCGGTGGTCACCGGCGCGAGCCGCAGACCGTGCAGCCTGCCCGCGTCGTCGATCGCCATCACCACCGCGAGCGCGCCGTGCTCGCCGTCGACCGGGACGCCGACCTTGACCAGCCCACCCCCGGCCGGTTCGGTCACCGGCTCACCGACGGCGGACACCGCACCGATCGTGGCCGCCCACGCGACGCGCACCGCCTCCGCGTCGACCAGCGCCCGCAGCGGCGGCGCGAACAGCTCCTCGATCTCGGCGAAGCGCCCGGCTCGCGCCAGCTCGACCACCGCGACACCGGTCATCCCCGGATCCGATCCCGTCATCTCCCCACCTTTCTCAGTTTTGCGAAAGGTAGCAGATGTGAGATCGTCAGTGCGTGGACGCGGGCGAACTCCTGGCACACCCGGTGCGCCTGCGCGTCGTGCACGCGATGCGCGGCGGCCGGGCGCTCACGACCGCCGAGCTGTGCGCCCTGATGCCGGACGTCTCGAAGGCCACCGTCTACCGGCACGTCGACCTGCTCGCCTCCGGCGGCGTCCTGGAAGTGGCCGACGAACGGCGGGTGCGCGGCGCGGTGGAACGCCGGTACCGGCTGCGCCAGGACCGGGCGGTGATCGACGCCGAGACCACCGCGTCGATGTCGCCCGACGACTACCGGCGTGTGTTCGCCGTCGCGATGGCCGCCCTCCAGGCCGAGTTCACCGCCTACCTCGACCGGGACGGCGCGGACCCGACCGCCGACCTCGTCGGCTTCCGGCAGCACGGGATCTGGCTCAGCCGGGACGAGCTGCTCGACCTCATCGGCGAACTGCGCGCGGCCATCGCGCCCCGCCTGGCGAACCCCGCCACGCCGGACCGCTCGCGCTACCTGCTGAGCCCGATCCTGTTCCCCGCCGAGGACCCGCGCACCGGCGACTGACCCCGTGATCGGCCGCTGAGCTGCCGTTCTCCCGCGCTGACGTCGTGTCAGGCGCGTGTCAGCGGCCGTGTCAGCGCGGTGGCCGTGCCGTGTCAGGACGGCGGGCGATCGTAGTTCCCGTGATCAGGTCACCGATCGCACCGACATCCACCGCACACGTCCCCACCAGCGCGGACGGTCACGGACCACAGGAGAACGCCATGCCGGAGTTCAACACCCCCACCCCGATCGCCGCCGTCCTGGACATCCCCGCCGGGCGCGTCCGGATCATCGCCGAGGACCGGGCCGACACCGCGGTCGAGGTGCTGCCCGCGGACGCCTCGAAGGGCCGCGACGTGAAGGTCGCCGAGAGCACCACTGTCGCGTACGGCGACGGTGTCCTGCGGATCAAGGCCACGGCGAAGAACCAGTTCCTCGGCGCTTCCGGAGCCGTCGACGTGACGGTCCACCTGCCCATCGGCTCCCGGGTCGAGGCGAAGGCGGCCGGCGCCGAGTTCCGGACCACCGGACGGCTCGGCGACGTCGCCTTCGACGGCGCGCACGGCTCGGTCGACCTGGACCGGGCCGCGAGCGCCCACCTCACCCTGCTCGCCGGTGACGTCTCCGTCGGCCGCCTGGACGGCTCCGCCGAGATCACCACCAGCAAGGGCGACATCAGCATCGCCGAGGCCGTGAGCGGCACCGTCGTGCTGCGCGCCGACGCGGGCAAGCTCTCGGTCACCGCCGCCGCCGGGGTCTCGGCCTCGCTGGACGCCGGCACGTCCCACGGCCGGATCCACAACGCCCTCAAGAACACCGACGGCGCCGCCGCCCTGAACATCCACGCCACCACCGCGTACGGCGACATCACCGCCCGCAGTCTCTGACACCCCCCGACGACCAGAGGAGCGCACGACCATGACCACCACCCTGCCCGACCACGACAACGGCTTCTCCGAGGCGGGACTGCGCAAGGTCCACGACGTGCTGGCCCGGTACGTGGAGTCGGGGCGGATCCCCGGACTCGTCGCCCTGATCAGCCGGGGCGGTCGGACGCACGTCGAAGCGGTCGGGACGATGCGGCACGACGGCGGCCCGCCGATGCGCCGGGACACGATCTTCCGGATGGCCTCCACGTCCAAGCCGGTCTCGGTGGCGGCGGCGATGGCCCTGCTGGACGACTGCCGGCTTCGGCTGGACGACCTGGTGCAGGAGTGGCTGCCCGAACTCGCCGACCGGCGCGTGCTCACCCGGGTCGACGGCCCGCTGGACGACACCGTGCCTGCCCGCCGGCCGATCACCGTGCGCGACGTGCTCACCTCGACGTTCGGGCTCGGCATGGACATGACCGCGCTGGGCACGCCGATCATGAACGCCGTCTTCGAGCGGGGGCTCACGCCCAACCTGCCGACGCCGATGCCCGAGCCGGACGAGTGGTTGCGCCGCCTCGGCGAACTGCCGCTGATGCACCAGCCCGGCGAGCGCTGGCAGTACCACATCGGCAACGACCTGCTGGGCGTGCTCGTCGCCAGGGTCACCGGCCAGTCGTTCGAGGCGTTCCTCCGGGAGCGCATCCTCGACCCGCTCGGCATGGAGGACACCGGTTTCCACGTGCCGGCCGACAAGATCGACCGGTTGCCGCCCCTCTACGCCCCCGACCCGGGCACCGGCGAGTTCACCGTGTGGGACCCGGCCGAAGGGGGACGCCACAGCGAGCCGCCGGCGTTCCAGGGTGGCGGCGGTGGCCTGGTCTCCACCGCCGACGACTACCACGCCTACTTCCGGATGCTGCTCAACCACGGGATGCACGGCGGCGAGCGGATCCTGTCCCGACCGGCCGTCGAGCTCATGACCACCAACCGCCTCACCGCGACGCAGAACGCCGCCCGCAACGCCATGGCCACCGACAACGTGCACGTCTCGTACGGGCAGGGGCAGCACGGCGGCTGGGGCTTCGGGATGGCGGTGCGCACCTACCGCGGCGATTACGCGCCCGTCGGCCAGTTCGGCTGGGACGGCGGGAGCGGCACCTCGACCTACGCCGACCCGCACCACCGGCTCACCGGCATCCTGCTCACCCAGGTCGGGATGTCGGTCCCGGACCCGGCCCGGCTCGCCCACGACTTCTGGACGACCGTGTACCAGGCGATCGACTGACACCGCGCCACCGCGCGCCGGGCCGGCTCCAGTCGGTCGGCGGCCCTCACGAACCGCCACACCCCTCCAGTCCACAGTGGACGAACCGGCTGCCGAGCACCCGCGGCAGCCGTTCGGCGGTCCCGAAGCCGACGCCGGGTCCGCCCACCACGACGGACGAGGTGCCCGCGACCACCGCTCACGCCCGGTCCGAGCCGGGGTGCCGGTCGGCCCGCACGCTCCACCGCCCCTCCACCCGACTGAGCCGGACGGGGTGGTCGAAGCACTTGCTCACCTGGTCGCCGGTCAGCACCTCGTCCGCCGGTCCCGCCGCCAGGACGCGGCCCTCCCGCAGCAGCACGGCGTGGGTGGTGCCCGGCGGCAGCTCCTCCAGGTGGTGGGTGACGAGCACCGACGCCAGTTCCGGGTAGGTGCGCCGGAGCGCGTCGAGGCGTTCGAGCAGCTGCTCGCGGCCGGCCACGTCGAGACCGGTGGCCGGTTCGTCGAGCAGCAGGAGCCGGGGGTCGGGCATGAGCGCGCGGGCGATGAGGGTGCGCCCGCGCTCGCCCTGGGACAGGGTCGGCCACGCGGCGCCGCGTCGGGCGTCGAGGCCCAGCAACGCGATCAGGCCGTCGGCCCGCTCGACCTCCGCCGCCGTCGGCGACCACCGCGGCACCCACTCCGCGGTGTTGGTCAGCCCGGTGAGGACGACCTCGCGCACGGTCAGCGGCGAGCGCGGACCACCGCGCGGGTCCACGTGGCCCACGTGGGCGCGCAGTGCCCGCACGTCGACCCGGCCCAGCCGCTGCCCGAGCACTTCGACGCTGCCCCGCGTCGGGTGCGACACCGCGCCGAGCAGGCGCAGCAGGGTGCTCTTGCCGGCGCCGTTCGCGCCCAGCAGCGCCCAGTGCTCGCCCGCCCGGACCGTCAGCGAGATCTCCTGCAGGATCGGGTTGCCGTCGCGGAGAAAGTCCACATCGGACACCCGGAGCAGTTCCGTCACGACCGCGTGCCCTTGCCCCGGTTGACGGCGGCGACGACGGCGTTGACCGACGCGGTGAGCACGGAGGTGTCCCACCCGCAGCCCCACGACAGCACACCGTCCACTTCGCACCGCGCGTACGCGGCGGCGTGGCTGCCCGGGCCGGTGGTGGTGGAGTGCTCGCTGTAGTCCAGGATGTCCACCGCCACGCCGATCCCGCGCAGGGTGTCGGTCAGCGCCGACAGCGGCCCGTTGCCAGTGCCCCCGCACGAGCGCTCCACCCCGTCGACGCTCAGCCGGCAGGTGAAGTCGTGCACGCCGGGCGAGTTCTCGGCGGTCGACCAGGACTCGACGGTGACCCAGCCGCCCAGGCCGGGGTCGACGTAGGTGGCGCGGAACAGCTCCCACAGCTCCTCGTGGGTCAGCTCGCGCCCGGTGGCGTCGGTGACCCGCTGCACCGCGCGGGCGAAGTCCGGCCGCAGGGCCTGCGGCAGGTCCAGCCCGTGGTGGGTGTGCAGCAGGTGCGCGATGCCGCCCTTGCCGGACTGCGAGTTGATCCGGATGACCTCCTCGTAGGTGCGGCCGATGTCGCCGGGGTCGATCGGCAGGTACGGCACCGCCCACGGCGCTTGCCCGGGCGGGACGCCCAGTTCGGCGGCCGTCTTGGCGTGGTGCGCCATGCCCTTGGCGATCGCGTCCTGGTGCGTGCCGGAGAACGCGGTGTGCACGAGGTCGCCGACGTAGGGGTGGCGCGGGTGCACGGGCAGCCGGTTGCAGTGCTCGACCACCTCGCGGACGGTGTCGATGTCGGAGAAGTCGACCATCGGGTCCACGCCCTGGGAGTGCAGGTTCAGCGCCAGGGTGACCAGGTCGACGTTGCCGGTGCGCTCGCCGTTGCCGAACAGGCAGCCCTCCACCCGCTGCGCGCCCGCCAGCACGGCGAGCTCGGCGCACGCCACGCCGGTGCCGCGGTCGTTGTGCGGGTGCACGGACAGGATCACCGAGTCGCGGCGGGCCAGGTGCCGGTCCATGTGCTCGATCTGGTCCGCGTAGACGTTCGGCGTGGCGATCTCCACGGTGGCGGGCAGGTTGTGCACCACGGGCCGGTCGGGGCTCGCGTCCCACAGCTCGGTGACGCGGTCGCACACCTCCAGCACGAAGTCCGGCTCGGTGAGGTTGAAGACCTCCGGGGAGAACTCGAACCGCACCCCCGGCCGGTCGCCGACGCGCCGCAGCAGGTACCCGGCCGCGTCCAGGACGAGCCGGAGCACCTCGGCCCGCGAGCGGCCCAGCACGACGTCGCGCCAGACCGGTGCGGTGGCGGTGTACAGGTGGACGAGCGCGCGCGGCAGGCCCTCGATCGACTCCGCGGTCCGGTCGATCAGGTCCGAGCGGGCGGCGGTGAACACCGAGACGGTGACGTCGTCGGGCAGGTCGTCGCGCTCGGCGAGGTGCCGCACGAAGTCGAAGTCGGTCTGGCTGGCCGACGGGTAGCCGACCTCGATCTCCTTGTAGCCCATGGCGACCTGGAGGTCGAACATGCGGCGCTTGCGTGCGGTGTCCATCGGCTCGGCCAGCGCCTGGTTGCCGTCGCGCAGGTCGACCGGCACCCACAGGGGTGCGCGCTCGATGCGGCGGGAGGGCCACGTGCGGTCGGTCAGCGGCAGCGGCACGCGCTCGTGCGCCGGTCGGTAGCGGTGGCTCGGCATGGAGCTCGGGCGTTGCGGGTTCCACGCGGGCGCGTCGGCCGGAACCACTCCGGAGGGGGTGCGGACAGTGGGGAAGACTGCGGACATCGTCGGTGCTCTCCGTCGACCGTCGAGGTGACCGGCGCAGCCTCGAACCCCGCTGCGAGGGGCCGGTCCGGTCAGACCCCGCAGCGGCACCCGAGGAGGAGGGCGATCATCCGCACGGCCGGTACAGTACCCACAAGCGAACTCATCAGACAAGCGGACAACCTGAAAGGTCGGGGTCGATGCCACTCGATGCCCTGCGGCCCGCGCCCCTCGTGGAGCAGGCCGCCGAACGGCTGCGCGCCCAGATCGTCGGCGGCGAGTGGGGTGTCGGCACCAAGCTGCCCGGCGAGACCGCGCTGGCCACCGCCCTCGGCGTCGGCCGCTCCACGGTCCGGGAGGCGCTGCGCGCGCTGGCGGGCGCCGGGCTGGTGCAGGCCAGGCAGGGCGCGGGCGTGTTCGTCATCTCCACCGAGGCAGCGGAGGACTGGTCCACCCGGCTGAGCCGCTCGGCGATCGCCGACGTCTACGAGGTGCGCATGATGATCGAGGTGGAGGCGGTCCGGCTGGCCGCCGTCCGGCGCACCGACGACGACATCACCGCGATCGAGGCCGCCCTGGAGGCGCGCCGGGCGGCGGGCGGGGCGGACGACGTCGAGTTCGTGCGCGCCGACATCACCCTGCACTCCGCCGTGGTCGCCGCCGCGCACAACGCCGTGCTGGACGACCTGTTCGCCGAGTTCGTCCCGGTGCTGCACAAGGGCCTGGTCGACCTGGTAGCGCTGTTCGACCTGCGCGCGGGCGACCCCGACCACGGCCACCGCGGCCACGCCGAGCTGGTCGCCGCCGTCGTCGCGGGCGACGCCGACACCGCGGGCGAGGTCCTGCGCGAGGAGCTGCGCCGCACCCTCGACCTGATCAACGCCGACTGACCCGCGCCGACGACCCACCGCGCCAGCGACAGTCCACTGTGGACTGGTGGGGCGGACGCCGTGGTGCGGATGTGGCCCGGGTCTCCCCCATCTGCCGGACCGGCGGTGGTACATCGGGCCGAACGGCGTTCCCAGCAGATGAACGCACGCTCGGACGGTCGCGATCGGGAGGTACGGTCCGTCGCGCAGGCCCCGGTACCGCCATCGGGGGGATGTTCCTGCTCGACGAGCTGGGAGGAGACGAGCCGTGCGCCGTCCTGTCCGTGGCACCGCTGTCGCCGCGATCGCGCTGACCGCCCTCATGGTGCTGAGCGCCTGCGCGAAGGACTCCGGTGGCGGCGCCGCCGGGTCGACCGACGCCGCCCGTGCCGCGTGCGAGTTGGCGACGCCACCGAGCTCGCCCGCCACCTCCGGCACCCGTGCCACCGAGGACGAGGGGCGAAAGGTCGACGGGAGCGCGCTGAAGATCGGCCTGGCGTACGACATCGGCGGTCGTGGTGACGCGTCGTTCAACGACCTCGCCGCCGCCGGGTTCGACCGGGCGATCAAGGACATGGGGGTCGCGAAGGAGAACACCCGCGAGCTGTCCGCCTCGCCGAACGAGGACGAGTCGGTGAAGCAGGGCCGGCTGCGCCAGCTCGCGCGGGAGGGCTTCAACCCGATCGTCGGCGTCGGCTTCGCCTACACCGAGGCGTTGAAGGTCGTCGCGCCGGAGTTCCCGGACGTGCGGTTCGGCCTGGTCGACTCGGCCGTGGAGGGCGCGGCCAACGTCACGCCGCTGGTCTTCGCCGAGCAGGAGGGCGCGTTCCTGGCCGGCGTCGTGGCCGCGTACCAGAGCAAGAAGTGCCACGTCGGCTTCATCGGCGGTGTGGAGATCCCGCTGATCCGCAAGTTCGAGGCCGGTTACGTCCAGGGCGCCAAGGCCGCCGCGCCGAACATCGTGGTGGAGAAGAAGTACCTCACCCCGGCGACCGACTTCACCGGCTTCCAGGACCCGGCGAAGGGCTCGGAGGCCGCGAAGGGCCTCATCGACAAGGGCGCGGACGTCCTCTACCCGGCCGCGGGCGCGTCCGGCATCGGCGTGTTCTCGGCGGTGAAGCAGGCTGGTGTGCTGGCGATCGGGTGCGACGCCGACCAGTACAACCAGCCGACGCTCGCGGACAGCAGGGACGTCATCGTCGCGTCGAGCCTCAAGCGCGTCGACGTGGCCGTGTACGACTTCATCCGGGCCGCCGCGGGGAACGACCTGGCCTCGCTGCCGAAGGTCTTCGACCTCAAGGTGGACGGCATCGGTTACGCCACGTCGGGCGGCAGGATCGACGCGACGCTCCAGGGCATCCTCGAAGGCTTCAAGGCCCAGATCATCGAGGGCAGGATCAAGGTCGCCGACCAGCCGTGAGCGGTCCCGGCCGACGGCGCTCGGCCGGCCGTTGATCGATCCCGGTGGCACGACACCCGGTGGAATCGGGAGTATGGGTGGACGTGCTGTAGGGCGACCGGGTGGTGGTCAGGTGTCCGGAGGTCGGTGGGGCGGAGCGCCGCGACGGGTGTTCGTCAGTCACACCTCGGAGTTGCGGCGGCTTCCCCCCGGGCGGTCGTACGTGGCCGCGGTGGAGTCGGCGGTGCTGCAAGCGCTGTACGAGCTGGACCGCGCCGCGTCGACCGGTGACCGGTCCGGCCCGTTGGTCCACAACGAGATCACCGGGCACGTGGGCGGTCACGCCGTCCAGGCCGGTGTCGTGTTCGGCGGCGTGCACTTCGGCGGTCCCCCGCCGGAGGTCGCCGTCGAGAAGTTGCGCCGCACCGGCGGGATCCTGGACCGGCCGATCGACGGCTGCGACCCGATCCGCGACCTGGGCGTGCACCGGCCGACCCAGGCCGCGGACGTCCCCCTGTTACCCCCGTACGTGCCGCGCACTGCGGATGCCGACCTGGACCGGGCGGTGGCGGGCGGCGGGCTGGTCGTGGTGGAGGGCAACTCGGCCGCGGGCAAGACCCGGACCGCCTGGGAAGCGGTCCGCCGCAACGCCGCGTCACGCGGCTGGCGGTCCGTGCTGGTGCCGAGGGACGGCGCCGCGCTGCGGCTGCTGGTCGAGTCCGGCGAGCCGGTCCGGGACGTCGTCGTGTGGCTGGACGACCTGGAGCGCTACCTCACCGCGGACGGCCTCGACCCGGGGATGGTGGCCGCCCTGTGCCCGCCGGGCCGCACGGACGTCCTGCTGCTCGCGACGCTCCGCTCGGAGACGCGGCACCAGCTCGGCGGCGACGACCGGTACCCGCAGGTGGCCCGCTCGGCGCAGCACCTGCTGGCCACCGCGCGCACCACCCGGCTGGCCCGCGACCTCGACCAGGAGGAACGGCAGGCGGCCCGCGTGCACCGGGGAGACCCGCGGATCGCCGCCGCGCTCGCCGACCGCACCGGTGCCGGGCTGGCCGAGCACCTGGCCGCCGCACCGGAAGCGCTCGTCCGCTGGCACGCCGGCCGTGACGGCCTGCACGAAGTGGGCGCCGCGCTGGTCTCGGCGGCGGTCGACTGCCGACGCGCCGGCTACGTCGCACCCGTGCCGCGCGCGTGGCTGGAGGCGTTGTACCCGAGCTACCTCGACCCGCGCACCCGCAACCGCCTCCGCCGACCGGACCTCGACGAGGCGTTCGACTGGGCGACGACCCCGGTGCGTGGCGCGAGTTCCTGCCTCCAGCCCGAGGCGGACGGCAACTTCTCCGCGTTCGACTACCTGGTTGACCGGACGCAGGCCGATCCGGACCGCGCCCCGATCCCGGACACCACCTGGCGCACGTTGCTCGACGGCCCGGAGACCGATCCGTGGGTGTTCGAGGTCGCGATGGCGGCCTTGCGCGAAGGCCGGCCCGAAGCCGCCGCCGTGATCCGGCGCGCGATCGAGAGCCACAACCCGGCCGCCCTGATCGCCGCGGGTCACGCGTACTTCGTCGCCGGACGCCAGACCGGGGACGCACGGCTGGTGGCGCAGGCCCTCGCGATGTGGAGGACGGCGGCGGACGGCGGCGATCCGTACTCCATGCACAACCTCGGCCTCAGCCACACCTACCTGAACCAGCGCGCGGAGGCCGAGCGGTGGTGGCGTGCCGCGGCACAAGCCGGGTACGCGCCGTCGATGACGGAACTGGGCGTGCTGCACTACGGGCGCGGCGAGGTCGCCGAGGCACGGCGGTGGTGGACCGAGGCCGCCGGGCACGGTGAGTCCGGCGCGATGTTCGAACTGGCCAAGCTCGCCTACCTGCACCGCGACCTGGCCGCCGCCGAGGACTGGTGCGCCCGCGCGGGTGATGCGGGCGAGGTGCAAGCGCTGTACAACTACGCCGACCTGGCCGAGCAGCGCGGCGACCACCTCACCGCCGAGGCCCGCTACCGCGCCGCCGCCGAAGCCGGCCACCCCGCCGCCCTGGACCGCGTGCTGGAAGCGGCACGGCGTCGCGGCGACCAGGCGGAGGTCGAGCACTGGCGAGAGCGCCGGCGGACCGTGAGGGCGGAGAACAAGAAGGCGCTCGCCCGACGACTCGCCAACGAGGGCGACAGCTGGGCCGCGGGATTGCTGGACGAGATCTACGCCGACCGGGACGACGAGTCTTAATGACCGTGTCAAGCGGCTGTGGGCGCTGGTGTGGCGGAACTTGTCGTTGTGAATGGCCGGTTGTCGCGCAGCAGTGCCCACAGCACGTCGACCAGACGGCGGGCCAGGGCGATCAGGGCTTGGATATGGTGTTTCCCTTCTGCTCGTTTGCGCTGGTAGAAGGTTCGTGAAGGTCCTTCGCGCATGGTGGAGCACAGGGCAGCCATGTAGAACACCCGGCGCAGGCCCCGGTGGTAGCGGCGGGGTTTGCGCAGGTTGCCGTTGATCCGGCCGGAGTCGCGGGGCATCGGGGCCAGGCCGGCGAAGGCGGCGAGTTTGTCGGGGCCGCGGAAGGCGGTCGGGTCGCCGCCGGTGCCGACCAGGAACTCCGCACCCGGCACCGGCCCCAGGCCGGGCAGGCTTTCGATGATCGAGGCCTGGGGGTGGGCGCGGAAGGTGTCGCCGATCAGTTTGGTGAGGTCCTTGGCCTCGCGGTCCAGGTCGAGCAGTTGCCGGGCCAGGCGCGCGATCAACGGCGCGGTGACGGCCTCGGCGGGCAGGGCGACGGTCTGTTCCGCCGCGGCGGCCAGGGCCTTGACGATCACCGAGCGCGCGGCGCCGGGGCGAACGCCGAGGTCGTGCAGGTGGCGGGTCAGGCCGGGTTCGCCCGCGGCGCGGATCGCCGCCGGTGTCTGGAACCCGGTCAGCAGGGACAGTGCGGCGCGGGTGGTGCGGTCCAGCGCCTTCTCCAAGGCGGGGAAGATCGAGGACAGCAGTTCCCGCAGCCGGTTGACGTCGCGTACCCAGTCGTTGACCAGGTCGGCGCGTCGCGCGGTGAGCACCGCCAGGTCGGTCACGACCTGGTCCGGGACCGACAATCGGGGCAGGTCGCCACGCATTCTGCAGGTCTGGGCGATGACCCGGGCGTCCTTGGCGTCGGTTTTGCCCTCGCCGTCGAAGGCACCGGCCATGCGGTTGACCGTCTGCCCGGACACATACGCCACCGGCTGTCCGGTGGACAGCAGCAGCACGACCGGCAGCCCTGCCGCGCCCGAGGTCAGGTCCAGCGCCCACCGCACCTCGACAGCCGCTTTGCCGGCACGGGCGATGAGCTGCTCGATCGCGCTCTGGCCGTTGTCGACCCGTTGGGAGAACACGACCTTCCCGGTCTCGTCCACGGCGCAGGCGTGGTGGGCGGTCTTGCCCACGTCGATGCCCACCCAGATCCGTTCGCGAACCGCCACGCGGCCTGTTCCTTCCGTGTTCGCAGCTCAGGCCCGTGGACGACCCCGCCGGCACCTCCATAAACAGCGACCGCGCGCACAAGTCCCAATCAGAGGCCGAGGCGTCCAGGTCGGCAGGGCGGCCACTCGTCGAGAGCCATCCCAACGGCAGAGGACTGATTGCCACACCCCACCAACCCAGGCATCCGCAACATCGTGTCCCGGACGATCAAGAGCTTATGGAGGACTGAGGCGGCGCGGGCCCCGGGCCACGGCTCGGCTGGGACAACCTCGGCACGGCCCACCTCGACCTCGGGCGCGACCTATTAATCGAGCGTCGCTGCATTCATTTTCGCCTGACGAGCACTCGCCGTGCAAAGGTTATTTATCCTGCGTTCCAGCGCATTAGTCTCGTCGCTTCCCACCGCTTCCCGGGAAGGACCGGCGGAATGGATCGTGACACCGGCCGAAAGCCGTTGCTGGAAGTGCACCGCCTCGCCGTGCCCGGCTGGGCGGCGCTGGGTGAGGAGATCGCGACGACGAGCTTCCGGCGTTCGGCGGGCGCCGTGCCCGGCGTCGTGGCACTGGTCGTGCGCCTCGCCTGGCGAGCGTCACGCCGGCTGACCGTGCGGGCGGCCGTGGTGCAGGTGGCCGCGGGCTGCGTCGCCGCGTTCGGGCTCCTGACCACCGCGGAGGTGTTCACGGCCCTGTTGCGGGAGGGCCCGGCGGCCCAGCGGCTCGCGGCCTCGTTGCCCGCCGTGCTCCTGGTCGTCGCTTCCCTCGCGGGCAAGGCGTTGCTGGACACCGCCGTCGCGGCCGTCGAGGGCTCGCTCCGCCCCCTGGTCACCCGCGCCGCCGAGTCGGAGGTGGCGACGTCCGCCGCCGGGGTGTCGCTGATCTCCTTCGAGGACGCCGACTTCCAGGAGCTGGCCAGGCGAGCCGCGGGTGACGGTGTCGAGTCCGTCGGCGACGGGGTGCGGCAGGTGGCCGGCCTGACCGCGGCCCTGGTGTCGATGGCGGCGGCCCTGACGACGGCGGTCGTGCTGAACCCGTGGCTCGCCGTCGTGCCGGCCGCCGCCGCGAGCGCCGACGGGTGGGCGGCCCACCGGATCAGCCGCCTCAACCGCAGGCACTTCCTCGACACCGTGACGCGGCAGATGGTGAAGGGCGTCGTCGCGGAGACCGCGACCTCGCGGGCGTTCGCGCTCGAACGCCACGCCTTCGTCCTGCGGGACCGGCTGCTCGACGAACACGCGCGCGTCACCGGGGAGTTGGCGGGCGCCGAGGTGCGGCTGGCGCGGCGCAGCGCCCTGGTACGACTCCTCGGCCGGTCGATCGCGGGCGTCGGGACGGCGGCGGCCTACGGCCTGCTGGCCTTGCTGCTGTGGACGGGACAGATGCCCTTGGCCCTCGCGGGCACGGCGGTGCTGACGATGCGCGTCGCCTCCTCCGCGCTGACCGAGTGCCTGCGCACGGTCAACGTCCTGCACGAGGGTTCCCACCACCTGGAGCTGTACCGGCGGTTCGTGGCCGAGGCCGCGCTCCGCCGTGAGCGCGCCGGAACCGTCACCGCGCCCGCCGACCCGGAGACGATCCGGTTGTCCGGTGTGTCGTTCACCTACCCCGGCCAGGAGCACCCGGCGGTGAAGGACGTCGACCTCACCCTCCGCCGGGGCGAGGTCGTGGCGCTGGTCGGCGAGAACGGCTCGGGCAAGACGACCCTGGGCAAGCTCGTCACCGGCCTGTACCCGCCGAGCGCGGGAACCGTGTCGTGGGAGGGCGTGGACCTCTCCACCGCCGACCCCCGCAGCGTCCACGACCGGATCGCCGTCATCGCCCAGACCCCCGTCGAGTGGCCGGTGACCGCCGACCTCGCCGTCCGCCTCGGCAGGGTGGAGCACGACGACCGGGACGGCGCCCGGTGGCGGCGGGCCGTGGAGCTGTCCGGCGCCGACGACGTGCTCCGCGCTCTCCCGGACGGCCCCGACACGCTGCTGTCGCGCAGGTTCGAGAACGGCCGGGACCTGTCCGGCGGGCAGTGGCAACGCCTGGGCATCGCCCGCGGGATCTACCGCGACGCCCCGATCCTCGTCGCCGACGAACCGACCGCCGCACTGGACGCCAAAGCGGAGGCAAGGGTGTTCGCGGCGCTGCGCGACGCGAGCACCGGCCCGTCCGGCACCACCCGCACCACCATCCTCGTGACCCACCGACTCGCCAACGTCCGGCACGCCGACCGCATCGTCGTCCTCGCCGGGGGCCGCATCGCCGAACAGGGCACGCACGACGAGCTGATGGACCGCGCCGGCCTGTACCACGACATGTACGAAACCCAAGCCGCCGCTTACCGGTCCGGACCACGAACGACGAGATCGCCGTGCGGGCACTGACCCCCGCGGGACCGTCGTCAGGGCGAAGCGGTCAGCTCGCGGACGTCACGGATTTCGTGGCGAGCAGCGGGGAGACCCGGATCCAGTCGACGTTCGGTGCCCAGCCGTCGGCGTTGCCGAACGTGAGGTCGCCGGACGACGTGGTCAGGTCGAGCGGCGAGGTCTCGGCCCGGAAGCCGTCCCACGTACAGTTGTGGCGGTAAGGCGCACGGGTCGTCCGGCGTACGCGACGAGCGTGCAGGGCTTCACGCTGCACTTCGTCCAGTCGCTGGGGTTGACGGTCGGCGAGGACGTCGTCGTCACCGGCTTCGACGGCGGCGCGCTCGGCCTGGTGACGGAACCGGTGCTGACGAGCGCTCGCATCCCGGTCGAGCGCATCTCCCGCGAACTGGTCACCCACTGCCTCCGCCAGGTCGAGGGCGCGTCGGACGAGACCCTGGAGCTGCTGGTGCTCGGCGGCAGCACCTGAGCTGGAGAAACGCGGTCACGCGGGCAGGGCGTCACCGGGGAAGCCGTGGCACGGGTGGACCTCGCAGCGCATCATCCCGGCGCGCACGCAGGGGTCCTCGGCCATGATCCGGGCAGCGTCCTCGGCCGGCACGGTCATGATCGCCACGCCGGCCACGGTGTCGGAGGCGACCGGGCACAGGACCGCGATCACCCCGTCGGCGCGCAGCGACACCATGCGCCGCTGGTGTTCGAGCTCGACCGCGTCCGCGCCGGCCATGCCCCGCTCCGGCCCCCAGTGGAGCAGCGCCAGGCTGTAGGGCCTCGCCGTCGCGGCCAGTGCCCGGATCTGCTCGTCCGTCACGCTCATGGTGTCCCCTCACTTCCCGACGCGCTCGGCCAGCGACACGATGATCCCCTCGGGCCCGCGGACGTACGCCATTCGCCACACGCCCTCGTACTCGCCGATGCCTCCCACCAGCCCGTGACCGCCGGCCGCCGCGTGGTCGACCGCGGCCTGGAGGTCGTGCACCTCGAAGGCGACGTTGCGCAGGCCCAGCTCGTTGGCCGGCGCGGCGGGCGACCCGGGCAGGTGGTCCGGCCGCGTGAAGCTCGACAGCTCCAGCGTCGTGCCCCCACCGGGCGCTCGCAGCATGACGATCTCGGTGCGGGCGCCGTCCAGGCCGATCACCGTGTCGAGGAACTCGCCTTCGACGGCCATCTTCGGATCGGCCTCCAGGCCGAGGCCGACGAAGAACGCCGTGGCGGCGTCGATGTCGGCGACCGTGATGCCGACGTGGTCGAAGCGCCTGATGAACGTCATGGCTCCCTTTCGTGGTTCCCCTGGGACACCGAGGACGGTAGCACTGTCAGTTCCCTGAGGGAACCCACTGTGGGGCAGCGGCCGGACCGGACGCCCGGGAGCCGGGAGCTTCGGCCTGTGGACGTGGCGGACCGGCGCGGTCCGTGGGCGGTGGTCGGAGCGAAAACCCCGCGCGTGCGCCGCCCCGGTCGGTGATACTCCGACCCCATGGGGCACTCTCGCGACATCACCTTCGCCGGCGCAGGGGTCACGTTGGCAGGTTCGCTGACCGTGCCCGGAACCGGGACGGCGGCACCCGGCGTGGTCATGGTCGGCGGTTCGGGGCCGTCGGACCGGCACAACGGCACGCACTTCCCGGCCATCCGCGCGCACCTCGTGGACGCCGGGTTGGCCGTGCTGTCCTACGACAAGCGCGGTGTCGGCGGCTCGTCCGGTGACTGGCGCGACTCGACGATGGACGACCTGGCCGCCGACGCCGCCGCGGCACTGGACTTCCTGCGCGACCAGCCCGAGGTGCGCGCCGAGGTCACCGGGTTGTTCGGCCACAGCGAGGGCGGCGGGGTGGTCCTGCGCGCGACCACCCTGCGCGACGACGTGCCGTGGGTGGTCACCAACGCCACTCCGGGCATGGTCTACGCCGCCCAGGACCGCTACGCGGTGGCGACCTGGCTGAGCCGCGACGGTGTCGACGCCGAGGGTGTCGAAGCCGCCTTGGCCGCGTACGACCGCATAGTCGAGGCCGGTCGACGCGACGCCGACCTCGCCGAGGCGAACCGGCAGTACGAGGCCGCCCCGACACCACCCGGGTTCGCCGACTTCTGGACCGACGTGGACGAACGCCTCTGGGAGTTCGTCAAGCGCAAGCTGGACCACGACCCGATCCCGGACGCGCTGCGCCTGCGCTGCCCGCAACTGGCTGTCTTCGGCGGCGCGGACGAGCTGGTCCCGGTGGCCGAGAGCGTCGAGCTGTTCACCGCCGCCGCCACCCACCCCGACCGCGACCCGCGCGCGACCCTGACCGTGGAGGTGTTCCCGAACGCCGACCACCGCGTCCTGGTCGACGGCGACCCGGCGCCCGGCTACCTCGACGCACTGGCCCGCTGGATCACCGCCCGCACCGCGGACCGGTGAGACCACCCCCGGACGTGAAGAGGCCGGCACCCCCACCCAGTGAGGGGTGGGGGTGCCGGCCGCTGGAGGTGGAGCTGTGCCAGACGATCAGCGTTGCAGGGTGAGCACGCCCGGGCGGTAGGGCAGCAGGCCGTAGTCCACGCCGTTCGAGCGGGGATCACGGCCCTGGTAGAGCAGCTGCAGGTTGCACGGGTCGATGGTCTTGGTCTGGTCCGGGTTGGTGCGGATGAGGTCACCGTGGCTGATGTCGTTGGTCCAGGTCGCGCCGCTGTTGGCCTTGCCCGCGAACGGGTTGCTCTCGGTGGCGGCCTGCGGGGTCCAGGAGCCGTT
>JBFBCZ010000065.1:0-25740 GCA_040689555.1 Actinosynnema sp. NPDC051121
TTTCGTTCTGGTTGAAGCTTAGCTCGTTCGTTTTCGCGGTGTCAAATCGGCCGGTTTCGGCTTCTCGGCTCCGCGATGAACTCGCTTTGCATTCACTTTGTCCTACCGTCCGGGCCGAGGCAGCACGCTGTGCCGCTGATTCGATCCGGGGGCTTGTTCGCCGCGCTCCGTTCCGGTCTCTCTCCGGCCCGTTCCGCGCTGGCAGAGAGAAAGTTACACCCCGGCCCACGCGGAGACAAATCGGGGGGTCGATTGCCGCGTCTCCGCAGCTAGGCGTGGTGCGCCCTCCGGGAAGGGTGGATGCTGTGCCGGTGCAGCTCTCCCCTCGGCTCGGCCGGTACGCGCTCCACCTCGTCCTGGTGGCGGCTTGCTACTACATCGGCGCCCGGGTCGGCCTCCTCCAAGCCTTGGTCAACGACCAGGTGACGCCGTTGTGGCCGCCGACCGGTGTCGCGGTGCTCGCACTGCTGCTGGGTGGGCTGAGACTATGGCCGGGCATCGCGCTGGGCGCGTTCGTGACCAACTCGGTGTTCACCGACGTGGGCGCGACGCTCCTCATCACGGCGGGCAACACGCTCGCCCCGGTCGTCGCCTACCTGTTGCTCAAGAGGGTGGGCTTCCGGCGCGAGCTGGATCGCACGCGTGATGCGCTCGCCCTGGTGTTGTTGGGCGGGTTCGCGGGCATGGTGGTCAGCGCCACGATCGGCTCGGGCACGTTGCTGGTGACGGGAGTGATCGACGGTTCGCTGTTCTGGTCGACGTGGACGGTGTGGTGGACCGGCGACGCGCTGGGCGTGCTGGTGTTCGTGCCGATCGTCCTGGCGTTCCGCTCGCTGCGCCTGCGCGGCCACCCGGTGCGGCGGTGGGTGGAGGCCGTCGCGCTGCTGGTGAGCACGGCGGTGGTCATGGCGGTGGCGAGCACGCACGACCTGCGGCTGATGTACCTGGTGTTCCCGTTCCTGATCTGGGCGGCGCTGCGCTTCCAGCACCTGGGCACGGCGCCGTGCACGCTGATCGCGACCACCCTGGCGGCACGGGGAGCGGCTCGCAGCACGGGTCCGTTCGCGGACCTGGACCTGGTGGTGCGGATGGTGACGTTGCAGGCGTTCAACGGCACGGCGGTGTTGACGGCGCTGATGCTGTCGGCGGTGATCGCGGAGCGCAACGCGGCGCGGGAGGCGATCGAGCGGACGGTGACGCAGCTCGCGGAGGTGGTGGCGCGGTACCAGCCGCCGGTGCTGGGCGACCTGCTGCCGCCCAAGCCGCGGGAGAAGCGCTGAGTGGACGTGATCGTGGTGGGCGGCGGGCCGGCGGGTCGGGCGTTGGCGCGGGCGTGCGCGGCGAGGGGTCTTCGGACGACGGTGGTCGACCCGAACCCGCAGCGGTTGTGGCGGGAGACGTACGCGGCTTGGGTGGACGAGTTGCCGGTCGACGCGCCGGTGGCGGTCAGCACGTCGAGAGCCCGTGCGGTGACGACGGCGGAGCACGTGATCGCGCGGGGTTACGCGGTGCTGGACAACGAGTGGTTGCGGTGGTTGCCGGGCGAGGTGCGGGTGGTCACGGGTCGGGTCGTGGGCCGGACGGGCACGACGGCGACGTTGGCCGACGGGACGGTGCTGGCGGGGCGGGTGGTCGACGCGAGCGGCGCGGTGGGTGGTCGCGCGGCGCAGACGGCGGTCGGCGTGGTGGTGCCGGCGGTGTCGGCCGCGCCGTTCGTGGGGTCGGACGAGGCGCTGGTCATGGACTGGCGCAAGCCTCCTGCGGCGACGACGGCCGATCCGACGTTCCTGTACGCGGTCCCGGTGTCGGCGGACGAGGTGCTGTTGGAGGAGACGTCGTTGGCGCGCCGTCCGGGTCTGCCGTTGCGCGAGCTGCGGTTGCGGCTGCATGCGCGGCTGGCGGCGCACGGGATCGCGGTGCCGGAGGACGAGGAGCGGGTGCGCATCCGGTTGGACGGGCGGGCGCGGGACGGGGCGTTCGGCGCGGCGGCGGGGTGGATCCACCCGGCGACGGGGTACAGCGTGGCGGTGGCGTTGCGGCGGGCGCCCGTGGTGGCGGAGGCGATCGCGGCGGGGCGCGAGGTGCGGCGTTCGCCGGGGGAACGGGCGGTGCGCGCGTTGCGGTTGAGGGGTCTGGCGGCGTTGCTGGCGCTGCGTCCTGACGAGGTCCCGGAATTCTTCAACAGCTTTTTCGAATTGTCCGGCAGTCTTCAACGCGACTACCTCGGCGGGCACGATGACCTGCGCGGGACCGCCCGGGCGATGCTCCGGCTGTTCGACTCGGCGTCGTGGGCTATGCGCGCTCGGTTGGCATTCCCTGTGCAATCGGCCAAAAGTGCGAGAACACCCGGTTAACGGTCTCGGCAAAAGAAGATCGACCGGGCACGATCGGGCCGTGCCCGCCTTGCTGGATGACGTCCGGTTCGCCTTCCAGCCGTTGTTCAACCTCCACACCGGAGGGGTCGTGGCGGTTGAAGCGCTGGCCCGACCGCACGACGGCACCGTGCAGGACCTGCTGCGGATGGCGTTCCGCGCCGGGTACCTGGCCAACACCGACGTGGCGCTCGCGTGCCGCGCGGTCCGGCACGCGGCCGACCACGGCCTCGGCGTGCCGCTGCACGTCAACCTGCTCGCGCTGACGATCGCGGACAAGCCCGAGCTCATGGCACCGCTGTACGGCGCGCTGCGCGAGGTCGGGCGGACCCCGGCCGACCTGGTGGTGGAGGTGGGCACGCCGTACTCGCGCGCGCCGCGCCGACTGCTGGTCAAGGGCATCGAACGGCTGCGGCAGGACGGGTTCCGGATCGGCCTGGACGGGGTGGGCGAGGGTGACTCGCCGCTGTCGCTGCTGGCCGAGGTGCAGCCCGACGTGATCAAGCTGGACCGCGAGGTGGTGGTGGCGCTGCCCGCCGACGCCGCCCGGTACGCGATGGTGCAGGCGTTGCAGCACCTGTGCGAGCACACGGGGTCGCTGGTCGTGGCCGAGGGCGTGGAGACGGAGGCGCAACTGGCCGCGCTGCGCCGGCTCGGGGTGCGGCTGGCGCAGGGCAACCTGCTGGCGAGCCCGCAGCGCCGGCCCAAGGTGGACGCGACGATCGCGGCGGTGTTGAGCGAGGTGAACGATCCGGAGGCGGTCACGAGCACGATGACCGCGCCGTTGCGGCGCAAGGCCGGGCCGAAGGTCACCGATTTCCTGCACCCGGCGACCACGCTGCCCGACTCGGCGACGTCCGAGGAGGTGCGCGACGTGCTCGCGAACCAGCCGACGGTCAGCGGCGTGGTGCTGGTGGACGACGACGGCAGGCCGCGGTGGACGGTGGACCGCAACCGGTTCCTGCTGGCGGTGACGGGGCCGTTCGGGCACGCCCTGCACGCCAAGCGGGAGGCGGCGCGGCTGGCGGACCGGCCGAAGCTGATCGGCGCGGAGTCGAGCGCGTTGGAGCTGCTGGACGTGGTCGCGCACGCGCACCGCGAGCGCACCAACGACGACCTGGTGGTCGTGGACGACGACGACCGCTGCCTGGGGGTGGTGCGGGTGGCGGACGTGGTGCGCGGTGTGGCGGAGATGAAGGTGGAGCAGGCGGCGGCGTTGAGCCCGCTGACCCGGTTGCCGGGCAGCGACTCGATCGCGCGCGAGGTGGACCGGCGCATCCTGGGCGGCGAGCTGTTCGCGGTGGGGTGGCTGGACGTGGACGCGTTCAAGCGGGTCAACGACTCGGTGGGGTTCGCGGCGGGTGACGACCTGATCCGGGCGATAGGGCGGGCGCTGACCGACGGCGCGGCGGCGTACCCGGGCGTGCAGGTGGGTCACGTCGGCGGGGACGACTTCCTGGTGGTGGCGGGGCTGAACGAGATCGTGCCGTTCTCCGCCGGCGTGCTGGACGTGCCGTTCGAGGCGGAGGGGCGCGGGGTGACGTTGTCGCTGGCGACGTTGATCTGCGCGGCAGGGTCGGTGGGGTCGTACCGGGAGGTGTCCCGGTTGCTGGCGCCGTTGAAGGAGCACGCGAAGTCGTTGCGCGGCACGAGCTGGGTGCTGGGGCGGCCGGGGAGCGACCACGTGGACGTCCTGCGCGGCGGGCCCCATCTCGCCGTGAGTTAGGGGAAGTTCACCGCAAAGCTGCATGTGCGACTCGTTCGGTTACTCATAGCATCAGGCGGACTACCGAGCGTCCGGAGGTCCCTGGTGAGCGAGGTCACCGCCCTACCGCTTCCGCGAGTCGTCTCGGACCTCCCGCTGTCGGTGGGGGTCGAGGAGGAGTTCCTGCTGGTCGACGCCGAGACCGGGGCGCTGGTGCCGTTGGCGGGCGCGGTCCTGGACGACGCGCGGCCGGGGCTGGGCCTGCAGACCGAGATGACGCTGTACCAGGTGGAGAGCGCCACTCGGGTGTGCCGGAGCATGGCCGAGGTGCGCGCGGAACTGCTGGCTTCGCGGCGTGCGCTGGCGGAGTTGGCCGGTGCGCACGGGGCGCGGATCGTGGCGACCGGGACGCCGGTGCTCGGGGGCGTCCGGCCGCCGCCGCTGACCGAGTCCCCCCGCTACCGCACCATGGCCGCCGAGTACGGGTCGTTGGTCGACGGGCTGACCATCTGCGGGTGCCACGTGCACATCGGGATCCCGGACGAGGACGCCGGTGTGGCGATCAGCAACCACCTGCGGCAGTGGCTGCCGGTGCTGCTGGCGATCAGCGCGAACTCGCCGTTCTCGGACGGCCGCGACTCGGGGTACGCGAGCTGGCGCTACCTGGCGTGGAGCCCGTGGCCGTCGGCGGGCGCGCCGCCGTGGTTCGAGTCGGCGGAGGACTACCACCGGGGCACGCGGGTGCTGCGGTCGGGCGGGGCCGCGCTGGACCCGGCGATGGTCTACTGGGACGTGCGGCTGTCGGCGTCGCACCCCACGGTGGAGTTGCGGGTGTGCGACGTGGCGGCGACCGTGGACGAGGCCGTGGTGCTGGCGGCCCTGGTGCGGGCGATCGCGGTGACGGCGTTGGCCGGGGTGCCCGCGCAGCGCGTGCCGGACCTGGCGTTGCGCACGGCGTTGTGGCGGGCGGCGCGGGACGGGCTGGACGGCGCGGGCATCGAGCCGATCGGCGGTCGGCTGGTGCCGGCGGCGGACATGGTGCGGGCGTTGGTGGACTGGACGCGCCCCGCGCTGCGTGCGGCGGGTGACGAGGACTTGGTGGTCGACGGCATCGACCGGGTGCTGCTCGACGGCACGGGCGCGGTGCGGCAGCGGCGGGCGTTCCGCCGGCGGGGTTCCCTCGCGGACGTGGTCCAGATGCTGGTGGCGCAGACCTAGCCGCCGAGGTGCCGGTCGTGCCGGGCCGGCGCATGCTGGGTCTACGCGAAGAAGGAGGTTCGGCATGACCACCGCACGGGAGATCATGAACGCCGGTGTCCAGTGCATCAAGGAGGACCAGAGCCTGCTCGACGCGGCGCGGATGATGCGCGACATGGGCGTCGGCTCGTTGCCGATCTGCGGCAAGGACGACCGGCTGCACGGCATCATCACCGATCGCGACATCGTGCTGCGCTGCGTGGCCGAGGGCCGCGACCCCTCCTCCATGAGGGCCGGCGACATGTCCGGGCACCTGCACTGGGTCGAAGCGGACGACGACCTTTCGCACGTGCTGCGGACGATGGAAGAGAACCAGATCCGCCGGCTCCCGGTGATCGAGCAGCACCGGCTGGTCGGAATGGTGTCCGAGGCGGACCTCGCCCGACACCTGGACGAGTCGCAAATCGCCGAGTTCGTCGAACGCGTCTACGCCCGCTGACGCCACCCCTGGCTCTGCCCCTTGCGACACCGAAGCCCTCCCTTCGGCAAGGGAGGGCTTCGGTTGGCTTGGCTCTCGTGGTCAGACGGTGAAGCCGAGGGCGCGCAGTTGCTCGCGGCCGTCGTCGGTGATCTTCTCCGGGCCCCATGGCGGCATCCACACCCAGTTGATGCGGAAGTCGTTGACGATGCCGCCCGCGCCCCCGCCGACCAGCGCCGACCGCGTCTGGTCCTCGATGACGTCGGTCAGCGGGCACGCGGCGGAGGTCAGGGTCATGTCGATGAGCGCGACGTTCTCCTCGTCCACGCGGATGTCGTAGACCAGGCCGAGGTCCACGACGTTGATGCCCAGTTCCGGGTCCACGACGTCGCGCATGGCCTCTTCGACGTCGTCGATCGCGGCCACGTCTGCTTTCGGCGCGGGCGGTTCGGGCATGCCCTCGATGCCGCGCACCACGTCCTCTTCGGCGGTCATGCCTTTGCTCCCTCGCTGCGTGCCACCGCGTCCTTGAAAGCCATCCAGCCCAGCAGCGCGCACTTCACGCGCGCCGGGTACTTCGCCACGCCCGCGAACGCGATGCCGTCCTCCAGGACGTCCTCGTCGGGCTCAACCTGGCCGCGGCCCTGCATGAGCTCCACGAACGCGTCCATCTTCTCGAACGCCTCGTCCAACGGCCTGCCCACCACGAGATCGGTCAGCACCGAGGTGGACGCCTGGCTGATCGAGCAGCCCTGGCCGTCGTAGGAGACGTCGCGCACGGTGTCGCCGTCGAGCGAGACGCGCAGCGTCACCTCGTCGCCGCAGGTGGGGTTGATCTGGTGCGACTCGGCGTCGAACGGGTCGCGCAGGCCGCGGCCGTGCGGGTTCTTGTAGTGGTCCAGGATGATCTCCTGGTACATCTGCTGCAGCTGCATCACGCCACCCCGAAGAACTTCTGCGCCTCGCGGACGGCGTCGACCAGGGCGGTCACCTCGTCCGGCGTGTTGTACAGGTAGAAGCTGGCCCGCACGGTGGCGGCGGCGTCCATCCGCCGGTGCAGGGGCCACGCGCAGTGGTGGCCGACGCGCACCGCGACGCCGAGGCTGTCGAGCACCTGGCCGGCGTCGTGCGCGTGGATGCCCTCGACCACGAACGACACCGCGCCGCCGCGGTCGACGGTGTCGAGCGGCCCGACGATCCGCACGCCCGGGATCTCGGCGAGGCCGCGCAGCGCCAGCTCGGTGAGCTGGTGCTCGTGCGCGGCGACGCGGTCCATGCCGAGGGCGTTGAGGTAGTCGACCGCCGCGCCCAGCGCCACGGCCTGCGACGTCATCGGCACACCGGCCTCGAACCGCGCGGGCGGCGGCGCGAAGGTCGACTGCGCCATGTGCACCATCTCGATCATCGACCCGCCGGTGAGGAACGGCGGCAGGGCCTCCAGCAGCTCGCGGCGGCCGTAGAGCACGCCGATGCCGGACGGGCCGAGCATCTTGTGGCCGCTGAACACCGCGAAGTCCACGCCGAGCGCCTTGAAGTCCACCGGGCCGTGCGGCACGGACTGGCACGCGTCGAGCACGCTGAGCGCGCCCACCGCGCGGGCCGCGTCCGCGAGCACGCGCACCGGGTTGACGGTGCCGAGCACGTTCGACTGGTGGGTGAACGCGACGACCTTGGTGCGCTCGGTGACCAGCTCGTCCAGGTTCGACAGGTCGAGGCGGCCCTCGTCGGTGACGCCGAACCAGCGCAGCGTGGCGCCCGTGCGGGCGGCCAGCTGCTGCCACGGCACGAGGTTCGCGTGGTGCTCCATCTCGGTCACGACGATCTCGTCGCCGGGCCCGATCCGGAACCGCTCGGCCTCGGGGCCGGCGGTGGCGGCGTTGCCCATCGCGTACGCGACCAGGTTGATGCCCTCGGTCGCGTTCTTGGTGAACACGATCTCGCCGTACTTCACGCCCACGAAGTCGGCGATCTTCTGCCGCGCGCCCTCGTAGGCGTCGGTGGCCTCTTCGGCCAGTTGGTGCGCGCCGCGGTGCACCGCGGCGTTGGCGGTCTCCAGGAAGGCGCGCTCGGCGTCGAGGACCTGCCTCGGGCGTTGCGAGGTGGCGCCGGAGTCCAGGTAGACCAGCCGCTTGCCCTCCCGCACAGTGCGGTCCAGGATCGGGAAGTCCGCCCGGACGGCTACGACGTCCAGTGGAGTAGCGGTGGTGGTCACTGCCCCGACGCCTCCTCTCGATACGTGTTCACGAACAGGTGCAACGTCAGCCGATGCTGGCGGCTTCCTGCTTCCCGATGTACTTCACGTAACCCTCGGACTCGAGCTGGTCGGCCAGCTCGGGACCGCCGGACTCGACGATGCGGCCGGCCGCGAAGACGTGCACGAAGTCGGGCGAGATGTACTTCAGGATCCGGGTGTAGTGCGTGATCAGCATGACGCCGACCTCACCGGACTGCTTGTACCGGTTCACGCCCTCGGACACGACGCGCAGCGCGTCGACGTCCAGGCCGGAGTCGGTCTCGTCCAGGATCGCGATCTTCGGCTTGAGCAGCCCGAGCTGGAGGATCTCGTGGCGCTTCTTCTCGCCGCCGGAGAAGCCCTCGTTGACCGAGCGCTCGGCGAAGGCCGGGTCGATGTCCAGGTCGGACATCGCCTCCTTGACCTCCTTGACCCAGTGGCGCAGCTTCGGGGCCTCGCCGCGCACGGCGGTGGCGGCGGTGCGCAGGAAGTTCGACATCGAGACGCCGGGCACCTCGACCGGGTACTGCATGGCGAGGAAGAGGCCTGCGCGGGCGCGCTCGTCCACGGTCATCTCCAGCACGTCCTCGCCGTCCAGCAGCACGCTGCCGGAGGTGATCTCGTACTTGGGGTGGCCCGCGATGGCGTAGGACAAGGTGGACTTGCCCGAGCCGTTGGGGCCCATGATCGCGTGGGTCTCGCCTGCCTTGATGGTCAGGTCGACGCCTTTGAGGATCTCCTTGGAGCCCTCGTCGGTGTTGACCGAGACGTGCAGGTCCTTGATCTCGAGAGTGGCCATCGGTGCTTCGTTCTCCTGGTGTTGCGAGCGAAAGTCAGTTCGTAGCCAAAGTCAGTTGGCGGCCGCGGTGACGTCCACGTAGACGTCACCGCCGCGGAGTTCGACGGCGAACACGTCGACCGGCTCGGTGGCGGGCGGCGAGGACGGGCGGCCGGTGCGCAGGTCGAAGCACGACCCGTGCAGCCAGCACTCCACGCCCTTGCGCGTCACCTCGCCCTCGCTGAGCGCGACCTCGGCGTGCGAGCACAGGTCGCGCAGCGCGTGCACGGCCTCGCCGTCGCGGACGAGCAGGACCGGGGTGTACTCGTCGCCGACCTCGAACGCGGCGGGCTTGCCGTCGTCCAGGTCCGTCACCGAGCACACCCTGATCACGCGCCCACCGCTTCCAGCTCCGCCTCGATGGCGGCTTCCAGGCGCTCGCGCACCTCGGGGACGGCGATCTTGAGCAGGATCTCGTGGAAGAACCCGCGCACGACCAGCCGGCGTGCCTGGTCCTCCGGGATGCCCCTGGCCTGGAGGTAGAACAGCTGCTCGTCGTCGAACCGGCCGGTGGCGCTGGCGTGGCCCGCGCCCTCGATCTCGCCGGTCTCGATCTCCAGGTTCGGCACCGAGTCGGCGCGCGCGCCGTCGGTCAGCACCAGGTTGCGGTTCAGCTCGAACGTCTCGGTGCCCTCGGCGGCGGCGCGGATCAGCACGTCGCCGATCCACACCGTGTGCGCGTCCTCGCCCTGCAGCGCGCCCTTGTAGACCACGTTGCTGCGGCAGTTGGACACCGCGTGGTCGATGAAGGTGCGGTGCTCCAGGTGCTGGCCCGCGTCGGCGAAGTACAGGCCGAGCAGCTCGGCGTCGCCGCCGCGCCCGGTGTAGGTGACCACCGGGGTGAGGCGGACCACGTTGCCGCCCAGGGTGATGACGGTGTGCTTGAACGTGGCGTCACGGCCCAGCTTGGCGTGGTGCGCGGAGACGTGCACCGCGTCGTCGGCCCAGTCCTGGATGGCGACCACGGTCAGGTGCGCGCCGTCGCCGACGACGAACTCGACGTTGTCGGCGTACGCGCCGGAGCCGCGGTGGTCGATGATGACGAGGGCCTCGGCGAACGGCTTGGCGTGCACGTGCAGGTGGCCGTAGGCGACCTGGCCCTCGCCCGGACCGGTCACCGTGATGGTGGTCGGCTCGGACTTGGCGTCACCGGGGAGGGTGACGACGGTGGCCTCGGTGAACGACGACCAGGCCTGGGCGGCGACGCGGTCACCGGGGGTGCCCGCGACGCCCAGCCGCTCGTCGCCGCGCGCCGCGGTCTCGACCGTGACGCCCTCGGCGGCGGCGACCTCGACGTTCGCCGTGCCCGTCGCCTCGGCGCCGTTGTGCAGGTTCGCCAGCCGCTTCAGGGGGGTGAAGCGCCAGATCTCCTCGCGACCGCCGGGCACCTCGAACGCGTTCACGTCGAACGACGTGAAGTGGTCCGCGCGCGAGGAGACCGGGGCACCCGCACCGTGCGAGTGGGCCGTCAGGCCGTGTTGTGCTTGTTCGGTGGTGACGGCCATGTCAGCCGACGGCCCCTTCCATCTGCAGCTCGATCAGGCGGTTCAGCTCGAGGGCGTACTCCATCGGCAGCTCGCGCGCGATGGGCTCGACGAACCCGCGCACGATCATCGCCATGGCCTCGTCCTCGTTGAGACCGCGGGACATCAGGTAGAACAGCTGGTCCTCGGAGACCTTCGAGACGGTGGCCTCGTGGCCCATCGACACGTCGTCCTCGCGGACGTCGACGTACGGGTAGGTGTCCGAGCGGCTGATGTTGTCCACCAGCAGCGCGTCGCACTTGACCGTGGACTTCGAGTGGTGCGCCCGCTTGTTGACCTGCACGAGGCCGCGGTAGGAGGTGCGGCCGCCGCCGCGCGCCACCGACTTCGACACGATCGTGGACGACGTGTGCGGCGCCATGTGGACCATCTTCGCGCCCGCGTCCTGGTGCTGGCCCTCGCCCGCGAACGCGATCGAGAGGACCTCGCCCTTGGCGTGCTCGCCCATCAGGAACACGGCCGGGTACTTCATGGTGACCTTGGAGCCGATGTTGCCGTCGATCCACTCCATGGTCGCGCCCTCTTCGGCCTTGGCGCGCTTGGTGACCAGGTTGTAGACGTTGTTCGACCAGTTCTGGATGGTCGTGTAGCGGCACCGACCACCCTTCTTGACGATGATCTCCACGACGGCGGAGTGCAGCGAGTCCGACGAGTAGATCGGCGCGGTGCAGCCCTCGACGTAGTGCACGTACGCGCCCTCGTCGACGATGATCAGCGTGCGCTCGAACTGGCCCATGTTCTCGGTGTTGATCCGGAAGTAGGCCTGCAGCGGGATGTCGACGTGGACACCCTTCGGCACGTAGATGAACGAGCCGCCCGACCACACCGCGGAGTTCAGCGCGGAGAACTTGTTGTCACCCGACGGGATGACGGAGCCGAAGTACTCCTTGAACAGCTCCGGGTGCTCCTTGAGAGCGGTGTCGGTGTCCAGGAAGATGACGCCCTGCTGCTCGAGGTCCTCGCGGATCTTGTGGTAGACGACCTCGGACTCGTACTGGGCCGCGACGCCGGACACCAGGCGCTGCTTCTCCGCCTCCGGGATGCCGAGGCGGTCGTAGGTGTTCTTGATCTCGTCGGGCAGGTCGTCCCAGGTCGCCGCCTGCTTCTCGGTCGACCGGACGAAGTACTTGATGTTGTCGAAGTCGATGCCCGACAGGTCGGAGCCCCAGGTCGGCATGGGCTTGCGGTCGAACAACCGCAGCGCCTTGAGCCGGAACTCCAGCATCCACTCGGGCTCGTTCTTCTTCGCCGAGATGTCCCGAACGACGTCCTCGTTCAGGCCCCGGCGAGCGCTCGCGCCTGCCACGTCCGAGTCGGACCAGCCGAACTCGTAGTTGCCGATGCTCGCCAGGGTCTCTTCCTGGGTGAGCGGGGCTGTGGTGGTGCGCTGCTCGGCAGCGGCAGTCATGCGGGCTCCCCTCCATCTGAAGTCTGATCGTCGGCTTCGCCGACCGTGATCCGGGGTGTGTTCGGGATGTGCGTCGTGCACACGGCATCGCCGCGGGCGATGGTGGCCAGGCGCTGGACGTGCGTGCCGAGCAGGTCGGCGAACGCCGCCGTCTCGGTCTCGCACAGCTGCGGGAACTCCGCCGCGACGTGCGCCACCGGGCACAGGTGCTGGCAGAGCTGCTCGCCCGCCCCCACGTGGCGCGCCGAGGCAGCGTAGCCCTCCCTGGTCAACGCCATCGCGAGGGCCTTGGCCCGGTCCGCGGCGTCGGGCTGGGCCACGATGGCCGCGCGGTGCCGGTCGACGAATGCGGACACCCGTCGTTCGGCGAAGGTTCGTACCGCCTCCTCCCCGCCCTGTTCGGCGAGGAACCGCAGCGCGGCCACGGCGAGGTCGTCGTAGGCGTGCCCGAAGCGGGCCCGCCCCTGCTCGGTCAGCAGGAAGAGCTTGGCCGGGCGACCCCGGCCGCGCTGACCCCGGCGCGGGGCCTCCCTGCTGGTCGCCTCGCCGTCGGCCACCAGCGCGTCGATGTGCCGACGCACCGCCGTGGGGCTCAGGCCCAGCTGTTCCGCGACCGAGGCCGCGGTCACCGGGCCCTGCTCCAGGAGGAGCCGTGCGACGGCGTGCCGGGTACGGCCGTCGTGCCCGGACGGCACAGCGGTCGTTTCGATCCCGGCGTTTTTCACAACACCAGTGTTGCGTATTTCGCGGGCGGTCGCAAAGATCGGCCTGTGTCGGGTGACCCGAGTCACGCGATCCGGCCGGTCGCTACCCTTCGGACGTGGCGGCGGGCGGAATGGTGATGGCGAACCGGAGCGAGATCGGCGAGGCAGCACCCCTCGACGCCCCCGAACGGCGACAGCTCGACGTGATCCGCAGGTGGGGGACGGTCGGCGCGCTGCTGCTGGCCGTCGGGTCCCTCGGCGCGGGCGCGGCCCCCGTGTTCAGCCCGCTGCCCGGCACGCCGCTGCTCGGGTTGTTCCCCCGGATGCCGAGCGCCGCGATGGCGGTGGCCTGGACCGGTGTGTTCCTGATCGTGTCGGCGTGGCTGTGGCTGGGCCGGTTCGCCCGGCCGGGCCGTCCCCGGCTGATGTCGCGCAGCCAGCTCGACCGCACGCTGCTGATGTGGATCACGCCGCTGGTGTTCGTGCTGCCCATGTTCAGCCGTGACGTGTACAGCTACCTGGCGCAGTCGCAGATCGCGGCCAACGGGCAGGACCCGTACGAGCTGGGCCCGGCCACGGCGCTGGGCGTGGAGCACGACCTGACGAAGAACGTGCCGAACATCTGGCGCGAGACGCCCGCGCCGTACGGGCCGCTGTTCCTGGCCGCCGGGCGGGTCATCTCGATGGTGACCGGCGACAGCGTGCTGCCGGGCATCTTCCTGCACCGGCTGCTGGGGCTGCTGGGGCTCGCGATGATCGTGTGGGCGCTGCCGCGGCTGGCACGGCGGTTCGGCGTGCCGCCGGTGAGCGCGCTGTGGCTGGGCGCGGCGAACCCGCTGGTGCTGTTCCACCTGGTCGTGGGCGTGCACAACGAGGGTTTGGCGATCGGCCTGATGCTGGTGGGGCTGGAGCTGGCGTTGCGGAAGATGCCCCTGGTCCCGGGCGCGCCGACGACGCGTGAAGAGCTGCTGTGGATCGTGCTCGGGGCGACCATGATCACGATGGGTGCGGCGGTGAAGATCCCGGCCGCGCTGGCGCTCGGGTTCCTGGGCGTGATGATCGCGCGGCGGTGGGGCGGGCGGTTCTCCGACCTGGTGCGGTCGGCGTTGTTGTTGCTGGTCATCTCGGGTGTGGTGATGGTGGGGACGTGCGTCGGCACCGGGCTCGGGTTCGGCTGGGTGGACACGCTCAACGTCGCCAGCACGGTGAAGAGCTGGATGTCCCCGCCGACCGCGATGGGGTTCATGGGCGGTGGGTTGGGGCTGCTGCTCGGGCTCGGCAACCACACCGAGTCGATGGTCGTGCTGATGCGGCTCGTGACGCAGGCCGTGTCGGTGGTGATCGTGGCGACGCTGCTGTGGAAGGCGTTCCGGGGGCGGATCAAGGCCATGAACGGGCTGGGCGCGGGCCTCGGTGCGGTGCTCGTGCTCGGGCCCGTGCTTCAGCCGTGGTACGTGCTGTGGGCCGCGTTGCCGCTGGCCACGGCCGTGCTGGCGCGCCGCTTCCGGGTCTTCGCGACCACCGCCAGCGCCGTGATCGCGGTCATCCTGCCGCCGACGGGCTCGGCGTTCGACGGCCGCGCCTACATCGTGCCGCAGGCCGTGACGGCGGCCGTGGTCGCGTTCGCCGTGTGCCTCTTCGTCGCCCGCAAACAGGTGATCCCCCTGATCAAACGCGACCCACTCCCCGGCTCCGCCTGACCCTCACCCTCCGCGAGAGTCCAACCTCCAGGTCGCGAGAGTCCTACGTCCAGAACCCCTGAATTCAACGCTCAGGCGCAACCGGCTGCGATCGAGCGTGTGCTGAGCGTTGAATTCACCGCTCGCGAACGTAGGACTCTCGCGCGCTGGGTGTAGGACTCTCGCGCTGGTGGGTGTAACGGGTGGGGGTGGGGGGCGAGGTAAGAGGTGCGGGAGGATCAGGGCGCCGGTGGGGAGGAGGGCGTCGTGGTGGACGTGCCGAGGGAGCAGATCCGGTTCGCGGTCGTGCTCAACGGGGGTGTGAGCCTCGCCGTGTGGATGGGCGGGGTGGTGCTGGAGCTCGACCGGCTGACCAGGGGTGACGGGCCGTACGCCGACCTGCTGGACATGGTCGGCAGCACGGCGCGCGCGGACGTCATCACGGGCACGTCGGCAGGTGGCATCAACGGTGCCGCCCTGGCGTTGTCGCAGGTCAACGGCAACGCCCGGCTGGAACGGCTGCGTGACCTGTGGGCCGAGCAAGGTCGGATGGAGCAGCTCCTACGCACGCCGTTCCGCGGCGAGCCGGTCTCCCTGCTCCGCGGCGACGAGTTCTTCCTGCCCAGGCTCCAGGAGGCGTTGGGTCGCCTGACCACGGACTTCACCCCGCAGGAGGACCGCCCGGTCGACCTGCGGATCACCACGACGTTGCTCGCGGGCGTGCCCACCGTGACCCACGACGACCTCGGTCAGGCCATGGTGCAGTCCACGCACCAGGGCAGCTTCTCGTTCCGCCGCGACCCGGGCGGCGGCCGGGACGACTTCACCCCCGACAAGCTCCCGACGCTGGTCGACCGGATGGCGCTGGCCGCGCGTTCCTCCGCGTCGTTCCCGTTCGCGTTCGAGCCGTCGTTCATCCCCGTCGCACCCGGCGCGCCCGACGGCGACAAGCCCAACATGGCCGAGGTCGCGTCCTGGGCCAACGACACCGACAACCGGTCCCGCTACGCCGTCGACGGCGGCGTCCTGGTCAACACGCCCACCAAGGAGGCGTTGGAGGCCATCGACCGGATGCCCGCCGAGGGCCCGGTGCGGCGGTTGATGCTCCTGGTGTACCCGCACGCGCCCGAGGCGGTCGTGGAACCGGCGGCCCCCGTGGACGGCGCGCTGCCCAGCACCATCGCCACCGGCGCGAAGCTGCTCGGCGCGCTGACCAGCCAGAGCGGTCGCACCTACGTCGACCGCATCGAGGAGCACAACCGCAACGCCGCCTCGCGCCGCGGCGGGCGCAACGCCCTGCTGGACCGGCTGGCGTCCGGCGACTCGCTCACCGCGAAGCTGTACGCGCTGGCCGGGACCCTGCACGACCACTACGAGGACGTGCGCATCCGGCACGCCGCCCGCGACGTCACGACCCGCCAGTTCGAGGTGCCGGGCGCGAACGCCGCCGGGTGGACGTTCGAACGGGTCCGCGCGGCGGCCGAGGCGGCACAGCGCGCCTACCTCGCCGAGACCGGCAAGCTGCCGTACGTCCCGACGACACCGCAGCCGGCCGCGTTGCCCGGGCACGGCTGGCCGTGGGGCATCACGATGGCCGAACGGCTCGCGTCCGCCGCGATGGACGTGCTCAAGCGCCTGGTGTGGGTGATCCCGGACGCCCAGCGGCTCGCGCCGGCCCGCACGAACCTGTTCGACGTGCGGGCGAAGCTGCGCGCCGCCCGGGTCGAGCTGGACGGCCACTGGACCACCGGTGACGCGGAGGAGCTGGACCAGGAGTACTGGGAACGGCGGGTGCGCCAGTTCGCGGAGAAGATGCTGGACGAGCCGGACGGCGTCGGGCAGCGGGTGCGGGAGCAGGTGCGGCGGATCGCGGACGTCCTCGGTGACGCGCACGACATCCTCTGCCAGGTCGAGGAGGAGCAGCTGCGCGTGGGCGAGCTGCGGTCGTGGCACCGGCTGCTGACCGAGCCTCGCACCGACGCCGAGGCCGAGGCGGGGCTGGTGGCGGGCGAGCTGTGGCTGTCCCGGGTGCTCGCGCTGGAGGTCGCGACGACGTGCCTGGCCGACGACACCCGCGGCGGCCTCGACCAGGCCGTGGAGCTGGTGCAGATCAGCCTGCAGACGCGCAACGCGTTCGCCGAGTACAGCGTCACCGCCGAGGACAAGGCGGGTGGCGCGTCGCTGCACCGGTTCTCCGGGTTCCTCAAGCGGTCCTGGCGGGTCAACGACTGGATCTGGGGCAGGCTCGACGGCGCGTCGATGCTGTGCAAGGTGGTGTTCGACCCGAAGCGGCTGCTGCGGGTGGACCGGCTGACCGGCAGTGGCGGTGACCCCGTCGACCGGGCCGCGGCCAAGGTCGACGAGCTGGTGGCGAAGCTGTTCGGGGACGGCGTGCCGGACGAGCTGGCGCCGTACGTCGAGCGGGCGAAGACGGCGTTGGGCGAGATCTACGCGAACCCGGAGGGCGACCACCCGCCGACGTGCGCGGCGCTGGCCGAGCTGGCCGCGTGGGGCCTGCACGTCCGGATCATCTGCGAGGAGTTGCCCGCGTTGCGCGCGGCGATCCTGGCCGACCGGAACGAGGGCGCGGACCGGCGGTCGCGCGGCGAGCTGTTCCTGGAGGAGCAGGCCGCGCTGCTGGCCCGGCTGCCCGTGCGCACGGACGCGGAGCGGGTGGAGGTGGGTCTGCGGGGGCTGGCCGCGTTCGACCGGGCGGGGATCGGGCGCGAGCCGCTGGTGCAGGAGGCGAGCAGCGACCAGGTGATCCGGACGGCGGCGACGGCCGCGGCGGTGGCGATCACCGTGGCCGACAGCGACAACTCCGGGTTGGGCACGGCGAAACCGCTGACCAGGACGTTGCGCGGGGCGGCGCTGCTGCCGTACTGGACGATCACGGGGCTGACCAGGGGTGGCCGGTTGGCGCAGTTCCTGGGGCTGCTCGGGTTCGCGCTGGGCGGCGCGTTGCTGGTGCTGTCGTTGTTCGACCTGCTGCCGCCGTGGGCGGTCGGTCCGGCGGCGGCGTTCGGCGGCGGCACGCTGCTGGCCGCGTTCGGCTACGCGGCGCTGCGGTCCGGCACGCTGCTGCACGGGCTGGTGCTGCTGTCGCCGGTGATCCCGCTGGTGACGGTGGCGATCGACCGGACGCGGCACGCGCTGGCGTCCGGCGAGACCGGAGACCAGGCCGTGACGGGCATGGTGGCGGTGGGTGGCGTGCTGCTGGTCGTGGTGGGGTTGCTGATCATCGGCAGCCTGCCCGCGCCGGTGGGCACGCCGCTGGCCGTGCTGGGCAAGATCCGGTTGAAGCCGCGGCTGCTGGTGCGGGTGCTGGTGGCGGCGGCGATCGTGGTCGGCGTGTGGGCCGTGGTGCGGTACCGGCTGTACGACCTGAGCCCGGCGCTGGTGGTGATCGGGACGGTGGTCGCGATCGTGTTCGGCGGCGTCACGTCGTACGTGCTGGGCAGCTCGCTGCGGCGGTGGCGGCAGGTCGACGGGGCGTGGGACACGGAGGCCGCCGAGCCGCCCGCGTCCGCGACCGCCGGGTGGGCCGCGGTGTACGGGTCGGTGCTGCTGATCGTGGCCGCGGTGGTGCAGGTGTTCTCCCTGCGGTTCACCGGGTGGGAGGCCGTGCTGGGGACGGCGTTGGCGTTCGGCCTGGTGCTGCTGCTGGTGACGACGTGGTGGGTGCCGCTGCGGGCCAGGCGGACCATCGCCACGTCGCTGGTGGAGCAGCTGTCCATCGTGGACTTCGACCCCGACGACGTGGCCCGGGTGCTGCTGAAGCGCTTGGAGGGCCACGGGATGCTGTTCAAGTTCCTCACCGGGCTGGACGACTCCGGCCACCCCCGCCTGACCCCGACCGGCCTCCGCGTGGCCTACCGCGCCGCCCACCGCTCCACCACCGGCACCGACCGCGACTGACCGCGAGAGTCCTACGTTCGCGCGGCGAGAGTCCTACGTCCAGGACCCGTGAATTCAACGCTCAACACGGGCTGCGGTCCGGGGCTCGCGTTCTGAGCGTTGAACTCGGGTGTTCTGAACGTAGGACTCTCGCGACCTGAACGTAGGACTCTCGGGTGGGGGTCAGGCGGCGAGGGCCGGGGTTCGGTGGACGGTGGGGAGGCCGAGGGCGCGGGCGTAGAGGGCCTCGAAGGTTTCCAGGGTGGTGTCGATCGCGTGGGCGGCGATCAGGTCGCTGCTCGCGGCGCCCATGCGGGCGGTCACGGTCGGGTCGGCGGTGACGGCGTGCAGGCGGTCGGCCAGGCCGCGGACGTCGCCCGGCGTGAACAGCCAGCCGTTGCGGCCCGGCTTGCACAGGTGCGGCAACGCCATCGCGTCCGCCACCACCACCGGCTTGCCGGCGGCCATCGCCTCCATCGTCGCCAGGCTCTGCAACTCGGCGATGCCCGGCATGCAGAACACGTCGGCGGCGGCGTAGGCGTCCAGCAGCTCGGACTCGCTCACGAAGCCGCGGAACCGGACGCGGTCGGTGATGCCCAGGTCACGGGCCAGCAGCTCCCACTCGGCGCGGCACGAGCCGTCGCCCACGATCTCGGCGTGCAGGCGCGGCACCAACGCCAACGCCCGCAGCAGCTCGTCCACCCGCTTCTCCTCGTCCAGCCGGCCCACGAACAGCACGGTCGGCGCGTCGGTGTGCCGCACGGGACGCCGCCCCCGGTACCGGTCGATGTCGATCCCGCACGACACCGGCACGGCCCGCGCCGGGAACCCGTTGTCGTGCAGCAGCTGCACGGCCCGCGGCGTCGGCGCGGTCACCACGTCCGCGAGGCCGAACACCCGGCCCAGGTCGCGCCACGCCCACCGCGACGCCATCCCCTGCAACCACGCCGGCACGTGGGCGTGCCCGAACAGGTTCTCCGGCATGAAGTGGTTCGTCGCCACCGTCGGGACGCCCAGCGCCGCCGCCTGCCGCAGCACGTACCGCCCCACCACGAAGTGCGCCTGCACGTGCACCAGGTCCGGCCGCAGCTCCTCCAGCAGCGCGCCGACCTCCCCGCGCACCTGCCACGGCAGCCCGATGCGGAACGTGCGGTGGAACGGCGTGCGGTGCGACCGCACCCGGTGCACGGTGATCCCGTCCACGCGCTCGGTGCGGGCCGCGCCGTCCGGCGACACGCAGATCACGTGCACGTCGTGGTCACGGCCGGCGAGGCCGGTGGCGAGGCGGTGGGCGAAGCGGGCCGCGCCGTTGACGTCCGGGGGGAACGTCTCCGCGGCAATCACGATCCGCATGGCGCGTCCGTTGGTCACTGTCGTCTCCGATCTGGTGGGAACTGCAGGAAGGGTGCGGGTGCGGGCCAGCGCGACGACGCCGCCGACGGCGACGGCCGCGCAGGCGAGTTCGGCCGCGCCGACGAGCACGCTGGTCCGGGTCGCCTCGCCGAGCAGGCCCGCGCCGATGCCGACGGCCACGAGCGGGTCCACCACGGTGAGGCAGGCGACCGCCACGTGCGGCGGTCCGCTGGCGTAGGCGTGCTGGATGAACCAGCCGCCGACGACGAGGGCGGCGGCGATGCCCGCCGCCGAGAACGCGGTCGACCACGCCAGGCCGCCCTGCTGGACGTCCTGCGACACCGACCGCATGAGCACGGACACGAAGCCGTAGGCGACGCCGCCGGCCGCGCCGAAGCCGAGGGCGCGCACCGCGGGTCGGGTCGACAGCACGCCGACCAGGCCCGGGACCGCGATCAGGCCGAGCGCCAGCAGCGCGGCCTTCACCTCGGCCTCCGGCACGACCGCGGTGGACGTGGCGCTGCCCGCGGCCAGGAGCACGAACGCCCCCACGCCGAACGTGGTCCACGCGACCGCGGGCAGCTCACGCCGGCGACCGTCGAGCACCGCGGTGATGCCGATGGCCACCACGCCGACCGGCTGCACCACGCTCAACGGCGCCATCCCCAGCGCCGCCGCGTGCACGCCGGCGCCGACGACGAGCAGCACCAGGCCCAGCAGCCACCGCGGCCTGCGCAGCAGCTCCAGGACCCGCAACGCGCCTTCACTGGCCCGCACGGCGTCGTGCTGCAACCGCGCGGCGAAGGCGAAGAACACGGCGCCGAGCACCGCGAGCAGGACCGCGAACCACGTCATGACGCCTCCTCGCGGCGCAGGACGGCGGAGGCCAGGGCGAACAGCAGGCCGTAGAGCAAGGCGAACAAAACGCGCTCGAAAAGGCCGAGCACGACCACGCCGCCCGGGTGCGCCGCCGAGACGTGACTGAGCATGAATGCCACCGAGGTGATGCCGGCGGCGATGGAAATACGACGCAGAGCGGTACTGGAGATGAACGTCCGGGAAATCAGCCACCCGGCCAGCGGCAGGCACGCGAACATCACCGCGCCCGCGTACCGGTGCACCGCGCCGGAGAACGTCGTCGGCGTCCCGGTCGGGTCGGTCGGGAACACCGCCGCCACCGCCAACCCCGCAGACCACAGCCCCATCAGCACCGCCACCGGCCCCCGCCTGGGCAAACCGGCCCGGATCAGGGCGACGAGCAGGCCGAGCGACGCCGCCGCCAGCGTCAGCGAGGTCACGGCGAGCAGCCCGGCGCCGTTGTCCACGAAGATGTAATCGCTGATCGTGTGGGCGATCGGGCTGAGTTCGCCGACCGACGCCACGTGCAGGTAAACAATCGGGAACAACGACAGGACGAGCCCCACGACGGTCGGCGGCAACACCGCCGTCCGACTTTTCCCCCGGATCTCCACCACGAGGAAAATCCTCGTCCGGAATGATGACCGAAGATATCGGGAACACCCCCGAGACGACCCTGAAGCCACCCGGAGAACCCTGGTGGGGTTGACCCCACCACCGGGGTGGGGCGGGCCACGCCCTAGGCTTCCCCGTCGTGAGCCCGCACCCCCAGCACCCTGCCGTGGAAGTGTCGGGGCTGGTCAAGCGCTACGGCTCGACCGTCGCGGTGAACGGACTCGACCTCACCCTGGACACCGGCACGGTCCTCGCGCTCCTCGGCCCCAACGGCGCCGGGAAAACGACGACCGTCGAGGTGTGCGAGGGGTTCCGGGCGGCCGACGGCGGCGAGGTCCGCGTCCTCGGGCTCGACCCGAAGCGCGACGGCGACCGGCTGCGGCCCCGCATCGGCGTGATGCCGCAGGGCGGCGGCGGCTACCCCGGCGTGCGGGCCGACGAGATGCTGCGCCTCGTGGCCGCGTGCGCCGCCAACCCCCTCGACCCCGCGTGGCTGCTCGACGTGCTGGGCCTGTCGTCGTCGGTCCGCACCCCGTACAAGAGGTTGTCCGGCGGGCAGCAGCAGCGCCTGTCGCTGGCGTGCGCCCTGGTCGGACGGCCCGAGCTGGTGTTCCTGGACGAGCCGACCGCCGGCATGGACCCCCAGGCCCGCCGCCTGGTGTGGGAGCTGGTGTCGGCGCTGCGCTCGGACGGCGTGAGCGTGCTGCTCACCACGCACCTGATGGACGAGGCCGAGGCGCTCGCCGACCACGTCGTCATCGTGGACGCCGGTCGCGTGGTCGCCCAGGGCAGCCCGGCCGAGCTCACCGAGCACCACGCCGACGACCGGCAGCTCCGCTTCCGCGCCCGACCGGGCCTGGAGCTGACGCTGTTGCGCGCCGCCCTGCCGGAGGGCCTGCAGGTGCGCGAGGCCAGCCGCGGCACCTACCTCGTGCACGGCGCCATCGACCCGCAGGTCCTGTCCACGGTCACGTCGTGGTGCGCCCAGCAGGGCGTGCTGGCCGAGGAGCTGACCGTGGCCAGGCGCAGCCTGGAGGACGTGTTCCTGGAGCTGACCGGCAGGGAGCTGCGCTCGTGACCGAACCCTTCGCACCGGGCACGTTCACGCCCGCGCCCGGCCGCGGGAAGCTCGGCCGGATGCTGCTCGCCCAGGCCCGCACCGAGACCGTGCTCACGCTGCGCAACGGCGAGCAGATCCTGCTGACCGTGCTCATCCCGGTGGCGCTGCTGGTCGCGATGAGCCTCATGGACGTCATCCCGGTGCCCGACCCGCGCGTCGGCTCGGCCACCGCCCGGATCCTCGCGCTGGCCGTGATCTCGTCCGCGTTCACCGGGCAAGCGATTGCGCTGGGCTTCGACCGGCGTTACGGCGTGCTCAAGCGGCTCGCCGCGACCGCGCTCCCCCGCTGGCTGCTCGTCGCCGGACGGGTCGTCGCGGCACTGGCCGTGGTCGCCGTGCAGGTCGCCATCATCGCCGTGATCGCCCTGCTGCTGGGCTGGCGGCTACCGTCCGCGACCGGTGTGCTGTGGGCGGCCGTGCTGATCGTGCTGGGCACGCTGTCGTTCGGCGCGCTCGGCGTGCTGCTCGGCGGGGCGCTGCGGGCGGAGATCGTGCTCGCGCTGGCCAACATCGTGTGGTTCGTGCTGCTGCTCATCGGCGGTGTCGCGCTCGGCGTGGACACCCTGCCGACGTGGCTGGCGACCGTCGTGGACGCCCTGCCGTCCGCGGCGCTGGCGCTCGCCCTGCACGACGCCGTGGTCGAGGGCGTCGCACCTGCCCCCGGTCACGTCGTCGTGCTGGTGGTCTGGGGCGTGGCCGCCGGCGCGCTGGCGACGCGGACCACCAAGCTCGGCTGACACCCCCGGCCGGCGGTTCTCAGCCAGTGGTACCTACCATCGGGTCGTGTCCGCCCCATCCTGGTTCACCACCTTCCTGAGCGCGTTCCAGCGCGCGTTCGCCATCGCCGTCGTGATCGCCCAAGGCGGCATCGCGGTCACCGGGTCGATCGTGCGGGTGACCGGGTCGGGCCTCGGCTGCCCCACCTGGCCGCAGTGCTTCGAAGGCAGCCTCGTGCCGGTCGAGCACCCCGAGGTGGCGTCGCTGCACCAGTGGGTCGAGTTCGGCAACCGGACGCTGACCGGCGTGGTCGGCGTGATCGCGGGGCTGTGCGTGCTGGCGGCGTGGTTGCACCGGCCGCGGCGCAAGCGGGTCGTGGTGCTGGCGCTGGTGCAGTTCGGCGGGGTCGTGCTGCAGGCCGTGATCGGCGGGTTCACCGTGCTCACCGGGTTGCTGTGGTGGACGGTGAGCGTGCACTTCCTGGTGTCGATGGGGCTGGTCTGGTTCGCCGTGCTGCTGGTCGCGGCGCTGGGCGAGGGTGACGAGCCCGCCCGGCCGCGCGTGCCGCGGGCGTTGCTGCGGTTGCAGGTCGTGCAGGCGGTGACGCTGGGGTTCCTGCTGATGGCCGGGACGTTCGTGACCGCCGCCGGGCCGCACGCCGGTGACGCGGCCACCCCGCGCCTGGACGTGCCGGTGGACACGTTGTCGCAGCTGCACGCCGACCTGCTGTTCCTGTTCCTCGGCATGCTGATCGCGCTGGGCTTCGCGTTGCGCGGGCACCCCGTGCCGCGGCGGCCGTACTACGCGCTGGTCGCCGTGGTGCTCGGGCAGGGTGCGCTGGGCATGGTCCAGTACTGGACCGGCGTGCCCGAGGTGCTCGTCTCGCTGCACGTGCTGGGCGCGGGTGCGGTGGTGGTGGCCACCGCCGCCCTGTGGGTGTCGACCCGCGAACGGCCTCAGCGCGAGGACGGGGGCCTGCGGTCCCAGACCGCGGGCAGTTCGGTCGCCAGCCACGTGTAGAGGTCGTCCACGGTCCGCAGCCGCATCGCGCGTTCCGGGTCGCCGCTCATCAGCCGCATCCCGGACTCGGTCAGCTCGCGCACGCTCACCAGCGCGTCCAGCTTGCGCTGGATCAGGTCGACCCACCGCTTCTCGTTGATCCGGTACTGCGCCGCCTGCCTGCCGCGTCGCGTGCGCTTCGTCACCAGACCGGCGTTGACCAGGAACTTCAGGTTCGTGCTGATCGAGCCGCTGCTGGCCTCCAGCTCCTGCGACAGCTCCGCGGCGGTCCGCTCCGTCGGCTGGCACACCAGCAGGTAGCCCAGGATGCGCCCGCCGATCAGCGGGATGCCCTCCTCGGCGAAGTGCGCCGCGAACCGCTCGATCCACGCCGACAGCCGCGTTTCCCGTCCGACGCTCATCCGACCCCCTCGGCTCCACCGCCGACACTTCGGTCGGCACTGAAGTGACGATAGGTCGTGTGCTGATCATCACGCAAAGGCGGCGCGCCGAACCCGAGCGTTGAATTCGGGGGTCCTGGACGTAGGACACGGTCGTTCCGAACGTGGGACACGCGGGACCTGGAGGTTCGACACGCGGGGTCAGAGGCGGCGGAGGCCTGCCAGGACGCGTTCCATCAGGCCCAGGTCCGGTTGGGCGCCGTCGGTGGACGCGGTGCCGTGGACGTCGATCAGGCCGCGTTCGGCCATGTCGCCCAGCAGCACCTTGGCCACGCCCAGCGGCAGGCGCAGCAGAGCGGCGATCTCCGCCACCGACCGCGGCCTGGCCACCAGGTTGATCACCTCGTGGTACTCGGACTTCATGGCTCCCGGGTAGTCCCAGTCCACCGCCGACACCAGCGTCTCGAGCTCCAACTGGAACGACGACGTGGTGCGGCCGCCGGTCCACGAGTAGGCGCGGACGATCGACGCCGCCTCCTCGCGCGGGTACTCGACATCGTCCTCGTCGTCGTCGAAGACCGGGCGGTGGGGCTTGGTGTCCCCGGTGTCGCCGGTCGCGGGTCGCTCGGGTTTCGGCTTCTCCTGCTTGCGACGGCGGGAGGAGTCGAGGCTGAACCCGTTGAGCAGGGCGGCGAACGTCTCGTCCGACGCCCCTGGCTCCTCGTTCCGGTCCATGACCACCTCACGCAGACGGGCGGGCCATCATCCGCTTCGCACCGTGGAGCTGGGCGCGCAGCTCGGGGGTCAGGAGCTGGCCGACCTGGTCCACGACCACGGTCATCTCGTAGGCGACCTGGCCGACATCGGCGTCCGGGGCGGCGAGCACGGCGAGGCACGAGCCGTCCCTGATGGACATCAGCAGCATGATCCCGTACTGCATCTCGATCACCGAGCGCAACACGCCGCCGCCGTCGAAGCACCTCGCCGCCGACTCGGTCAGGCTCGCCACGCCCGCCGCGATCGCGGCCAGCTGGTCGGCCCGGTCGTCGGGCAGGCCGCTGGACGCGGTCAGCAGCAGGCCGTCCACCGAGATCACCACGGCGTGGGCCACCCCGGGCACGCGATCGGCGAAGTTGCTCACCAGCCAGCCGAACTGGTCGACCTGTCGCGACTTCTGCGTGCTCATCCGCTCTCCTGCCCAGCTCGGTTCTCTCCGGATCCCCGCACACCTTGCCGGATCCCGGTCTGGTAGCTGGCGAGGAAGCCGCGTGTCGCCTGCGGATCCCTCCGTACGGGTGCCACCGCATCGGGCGCACTCGGCCGTTCGGCCACCAGGTTGGTCCGCGGCTGCCTCTTGGGCAGTTCCGCCGGAATGTCGTTCACGGGCTTGTCGTTCACGGGCGCCTCCCCGCGCGCGTGGATGTCCGCGGCGCGGTGCCGCGCCGGTTCCGCCGGTCCGGGCGGCACGGGTGCGCCGCCGAACCAGGTCGAGTTCCGCCGCGGCGGTGACGCCGGGGTGGCGGGCGGTGTGGCGGCGGGCGGGTCGACGGTGCGCCCCTGGAACGGCGACCACCCGTCGTCCTTCAGCGGCACGACCGGCGGCAGGACCGGCTGCGGACCCG
>JBFBCZ010000066.1:0-24989 GCA_040689555.1 Actinosynnema sp. NPDC051121
GGGGGCGCACCTGCCGCCCCCCCCCACACCCCGCCCCTCGTCCGGCCCCCCCCAGCCCCCCCCCCGCGGGGGGGTGGTGGCGCGGGCGGGCCCCCCCCCCCCCCCCCCGCCGGGACCGGTCGACGCGAGCGCGTCGGCGGGGTCGAGCACGACTCCGGTGGTGGCCTCGACCGGCGACCAGTCGAGCCGGTGCAACGGTGCCGCGGGCGCGGTCGGCGCGCGGAAGGCCAAGCGCTCGACGGTCACCACGGGGGTGCCGTCGTCGGCGGTCACGGCCACCGCGACGGCGTCCTGCCCCGCCGGGGTGATCCTGGCCCGCACGCGACGGGCGCCGGTCGCGTGCAGGGTCACGCCCTGCCAGTCGAAGGGCATCGACGGCCCGGCGTCGGCGGCCCGGTCGCCGGCGGCGACGGCGTGCAGCACGGCGTCCAGCAACGCGGGGTGCACGCCGAACCCCGCCACCTCGTCCTCGAAGGTCGATTCGACCCAGGTCTCGTCGCCTCGGCGCCAGGCCCGGCGCAGGCCGCGGAAGGCGGCCCCGTACTCGACGCCCGCGCGGGCGAACCGCTCGTGGAGGCCGTCGAGGGCGATCTCCTCGGCGTCGGCGGGCGGCCACTCCCCCGGTCCGTCCGGCGCGGGGGCGGTGTCCTCCGCCAGCACGCCGGTGGCGTGGCGCGTCCACGGCTCGTCGCTGTCGGCGGGCCGGGCGAACACTTCCACCCGGCGGGTGCCGTGCCGGGGCGCGGTCACGGAGACCTGCACCGCGACGGCCCGGTCCGCGGGCAGGACCAGCGGGGCGTGCAAGGTCAGGTCCTCCACCCGGGGGTGGCCCGCTTCCAGACCGGCGCGCAGCACCAGGTCCAGCCAGGCGGTGCCGGGCAGCACCGCCTGCCCGGCCAGCACGTGGTCGGACAGCCAGGGCGCGTCCGCGACGGACAGCCTGCCGGTGAGCAACAGCCCGTCGTCGGCCGCGACGGTGATCGCGGCGGTGAGCAGCGGGTGGCCGGTGCCGACCAGGCCGGCCGCCGCGAGGTCGCCGGTGACGCGACCGCGGGCGGGCCAGAACCGGCGGCGTTGGAACGGGTAGGTGGGCAGGTCGACCCGCCGGCCCGCGGGGATCACGTCCGTCCAGCGGGGGGTCACGCCGCGGACGACGGCTTCGCCGAGCGACAGCAGCATCCGGTCCAGGCCGCCGTCGTCACGGCGCAGCGAACCGACCGCGATCACGTCCTCGGCCTGCTCCTGCACCGCCATCGTCAGGATCGGGTGCGGGGAGCACTCCACGAACACGTCGAACTCGTCGGCCACCAGGCTTTCCACGGCGCCGGCGAACCCGACGGTGGAGCGCAGGTTGCGGAACCAGTAGTCGGCGTCCAACGCCGACCCGTCCTCTACCCGGCCCGTCAACGTCGAGTACAGCGCGATGGCGCCCGTGCGAGGCGTGATCGGTGCCAACACCTCCGCCAACTCGTCGCGCAGCTCCTCCACCTGGGCCGAGTGCGAGGCGTAGTCCACCGCGATCCGCTTCGCCCGCACACCGTCCGCGTCACAGGCCGCGACCAGCTCGTCCAGCGCGTCCGGCTCACCCGACACCACGACAGCCGACGGACCGTTGACCGCCGCGACCGAGATCCGCTCACCGAACGACGCGATCCGGGCGCGCACATCAGCTTCGGAGGCAGCGACCGACACCATCCCGCCACGACCCGCCAACCGGCGCAACACCTGAGAACGCAACGCCACCACACGCGCCGCGTCCTCAAGCGACAACGCACCCGCGACACAAGCAGCCGCGATCTCACCCTGCGAATGGCCCACCACCGCAGCAGGCTCGACACCCCAGGAGCGCCACAACGCGGCAAGCGACACCATCACGGCGAACAGCACAGGCTGGACCACATCGACCCGGTCCAGCGACACCCCACCACGCAACGCCGCGTGCAAGGACCAATCACAGAACGGTTCCAACGCGGCAGCGCACTCGTCCAACCGCGCCGCGAACACCGGCGACTGCTCCGCCAGTTCCAGAGCCATCCCGACCCACTGCGAACCCTGACCCGGGAACACGAACACCACCCGACCGGTGTCCCCCGCCGTCCCGGTCGCCACAGCGGGGTGGTCGACACCGGCAGCCAGGGCGGCGAGGGCGTCGCGCAGCGCGTTCCCGTCCCGTCCCACGACGACGGCGCGGGAACGCAGGGCGGTGCGCGTGGTGGCGAGCGAGCGGGCGACGGCGACCGGCGATCCACCGTCCGCGGCGAGCAGGTCGGCGGCCCGCGCGCGCAGCGCTTCGGGGGTGGCGGCGGAGAGGAACCACGGCAGGGCGGGCCCGGCCTCGTCGGACCCGGGTTCGTCGGCGACTTCGGGTGCCTGTTCGAGGATCACGTGCGCGTTGGTGCCGCTCATCCCGAACGACGACACGCCGGCGCGGCGCTCGCGCCCGGACTCCGGCCACGGCGTGGTGTCGGTGACCAGCTCCACCGCGCCCGCCGACCACTCGACGCGCGGGCTGGGCTCGTGCGCGTGCAGGGTCTTGGGCAGCACGCCGTGCCGCATCGCCAGCACGGCCTTGATCACGCCCGCGACGCCCGCGGCGGCCTGGGTGTGACCGATGTTGGACTTCACCGCGCCCAGCAGCAACGGCCGCTCGCGGTCCTGCCCGTAGGTGGCGATCAGCGCCTGGGCCTCGATCGGGTCGCCCAGGGTGGTGCCGGTGCCGTGCGCCTCGACCACGTCGACGTCGGCCGGGCTCAGGCGCGCGTTGGCCAGCGCGGCGCGGATGACCCGCTGCTGCGCCGGGCCGTTGGGCGCGGTGAGGCCGTTGGACGCGCCGTCCTGGTTCACCGCGGAGCCGCGCACCACGGCCAGCACCCGGTGGCCGTTGCGGACCGCGTCCGACAGCCGCTCCACCAGCAGCAGGCCGACGCCCTCACCCCAGCCGGTGCCGTCCGCGCCGGCGGCGAACGGCTTGCACCGGCCGTCGGCGGCCAGCCCGCGCTGCCGGGAGAACTCCACGAACGCGGCCGGGCTGGACATCACCGTGACGCCGCCGGCCAACGCCAGGTCGCACTCGCCCGACCGCAGCGCCTGCACCGCCAGGTGCAGGGCCACCAGCGAGGCCGAGCAGGCCGTGTCCACCGAGACGGCCGGGCCCTCCAGCCCGAACGTGTAGGCCAGCCGGCCGGACACCACGCTCGCCGCGTTGCCGGTGGCGATGTAGCCGCCGAGGTCTTCGGGGGTGCCGCGCAGCACCTCCGGGTAGTCGTTCACGTTGGTGCCGACGTAGACGCCCGTGCGGCTGCCGCGCAGCGCCTCCGCGTCGAGCCCGGCGCGTTCGAACACCTCCCACGAGGTCTCCAGCAGCAGGCGGTGCTGGGGGTCCATCGCCAGCGCCTCGCGCGGGTTGATGCCGAACAGGTCCGCGTCGAACCCCGCCACGTCGTCCAGGAAGGCGCCGCTGCGCGCGTAGGAGGTGCCCGGGTGGTCCGGATCCGGGTCGTACAGCGCGCCGAGGTCCCAGCCGCGGTCGGTCGGGAACGCCGACACCGCGTCGCCGCCGCTGCTCAGCAGCTCCCAGAGGTCTTCCGGCGAGGACACACCGCCGGGGAAGCGGCAGGCCATCGCCACGATCGCCACCGGTTCGGACGCCTTGGCCTGCAACGCGCGGTTGTGCTTGCGCAGTCGCTCGGTCTCCTTGACGGAGGACCGCAGCGCCTCTACGAGCTTGTCGTTCGACGTGGTCATCGTGTGCTCCAGGAGTCCGGGCGGTGTCAGGAGTCGGAGTGGTCCAGCGCGAGCTGGATGAGCCGGTCCGCGTCCATCTCGTCGATGGAGTCCGGGTCCACGTCGTCGTCGGGGTCGGGGTCGGGTCGCCGGTGGCCCGCCAGGTCGAGCAGGGTGTCCAGCAGGCCGGCCTCGCGCAGCCGGTCCAGCGGGATGGCGGCGATCGCGCGGTGCAGCAGGGCTTCCCCGTCGTCCGGGACGTCGTCGGGGAGCAGGTCGGCGAGCAACCGGGCGGCCAGGGCGGTCGCCGTGGGGTGGTCGAAGACGATCGTCGCGGGCAGCGCCAGCCCGGTGGCGCGGCCGAGCCGGTCGCGCAGCTCCACCGCGCTCAGGGAGTCGAAGCCAAGGTCGCGGAAGGAACGCCCGGCCGGCACCGCGTCGGACGACGCGTGCCCGAGCACCTCGGCGGCCAGGCCGCGCACCAGCCGCACCAGGTGTGGTTGCCGTTCGGCGGCGGGCAGCGCGGTGAGCCGGTCGGCGAGCTGGTCGGCGAGCGCCACCCCGGTCCCCTCGACGGGCTCGTCCGCCGCCGGGACCAGGCCGTCCAGCAGCGGGCTGGGTCGGCCGGTGGTGAACGTGGCCGAGAACCTCGCCCAGTCCACGTCGGCGACCACGACGGTGCCGCGGGCGGTGGCGGTCGTGGCCAACGCCGAGATCGCGTCGGTCGCCGGCATGGGGCGCAGGCCGCGGCGGGCCAGGTCCGCCCCGGCGTCACCACCGGCCATGCCCGCGCCGGCCCACGGTCCCCAGGCGATCGATACGGCGGGCAGCCCGTCACCGCGACGCCGCTCGGCCAGCGCGTCGAGCTCGGCGTTCGCGGCGGCGTAGGCGGCCTGACCGCCGCTGCCCCACACCCCCGAGACCGACGAGAACAGCACGAAGGCGTCGAGGTCGCGTCCCCTGGTCACCTGGTCGAGCACGTGGGCCCCCTCCACCTTCGCGCGGCGCAGTTCGTCGAAGTGCGCGGGATCGGCGTCCAGCAGCGGCAGGCGTGCCGCCGCGCCCGCGGTGTGCACGACGGCGTCCGGCGGGTAGCTCTCGACCAGGTCCGCCATCGCGGACCGGTCGGCGACGTCCACCGCCACCACGACGACCTCGGTCCCGGCACCCGCCAGCTCGTCGCGCAGGGCGACCGCGCCGGGGGCGTCCAGGCCGCGCCGTCCGGTCAGCACCAGCCGTCGGGCGCCTGACGTCGCGGCCCAGCGGGCGACCTGCGCGCCGAGGGCACCGGTGCCGCCGGTCACCAGCACGGTCCCCCTCGGCCGCCACACCGCGCCCTGGTCGGCGGTCCGGACCAGGCGACGGGCGAACACCCCGGACGCCCGGACGGCGACCTGGTCCTCGCCGCAGGTGAAGACCGAGGCGGGCAGGTCGGCGGTGTCGGCGGACAGGTCCACCAGCCCGCCCCAGGCGTCGGGGTGCTCCAGCGCGGCGGCACGGCCCGCGCCCCACACCGCGGCTCCCGCCGGGTCGGGTCGTTCGGTCGCGTCCACCGCGACGGCGCCGCTGGTCAGCACCCAGACCTTCGCCGCGGCGTCGACGGCGCGGTGGGCCCGCAGCAGGCCCGCGACGGCGGCCGGGCGGTCCAGCGCGGCCAGCACCGCGGTCCGCCCGTCCGCGTCGGCCTTGGCCAGCTCGTCGGCCAGCGCGTGTTCCCCGACCGGGTCCACCACGCGTGCGCCGCGCGCCGCCAGGGCTTCGGCCGCCCGGGGCGTGCCGAGGACGACCACGTGCCCGAGGTCCGCCGGGCCGGCGGGCAGGTCCACGGGCAGCCAGGTGATCGCGTGCCGCCAGTCGGTGCGGCGCGCGGTCGGGGTGGCGTCGAGCCAGTAGCGGGTGTGCTGGAACGCGTAGGTGGGCAGTGCGACGGTCCGCGCGCCGGCGTAGAAGGCGTGCCAGTCCACCGAGCCGCCGCCGGCGTGGACCGCGCCCAGGGCGGTGACGGCGGTCGTCGCCTCGTCCCGGTCGGCGCGCAGGGCCGCGACGCAGGCCAGGTCCGCGGCGGTCCTGACCATGGCGGTCAGCACGCCGTCCGGCCCGATCTCCACGCACCGCGCCACGCCCTGCAACCGCGCCACGGCATCCGCGAACCGGACCGTCTGCCGCACGTTGCGCACCCAGTACTCCGGATCCGCGACCGAACCATCATCCACAGTGGACACGAAAGTGATCTCGGGCTCGGCGAACGACACCGACGCCACCACGGCCCGGAACTCGTCCAGCATCGCGTCCATGCGAGCTGAGTGGAACGCGTGACTCACCGTCAGCCGCTTCGTCTTGCGTCCCCGGGCGGCGAACGCAGCCGCCAGGTCGAGCACCGGCTCCTCGTCACCGGACAGCACGACCGAACGGGGACCGTTCACCGCCGCCAACGACACACCCTCGGTCAGCGTGATCTCGTCCTCGGCCGCCTCCACCGCGACCATCGCCCCACCGGTCGGCAACGCCTGCATCAACGCACCCCGCGCCACCACCAACCGGCACGCGTCCTCCAACGAGAACACACCCGCGATGTGCGCTGCGGCCACCTCACCGATCGAGTGGCCCACCACGACGTCCGGGGTGACGCCCCACGACGCGAACAACCGGGCCAGCGCGACTTCGACGGCGAAGAGACCGGGCTGGGCGAACTCCGTCTCGTCGATCCTGGCGTCATCCGACGACAAGACCTCCCGAACCTCGGCCGGGAAGTGCGACAGCACCTCGTCCCACGCCTCGGCGAACACCGGGAACGCACCGGCCAACCCGCGGCCCATCCCCACCCGCTGCGAACCCTGACCCGTGAACAGGAACGCGGTCCGGCCGGTGGTCGCCTCGACCACCGGGCCGCCGTCGGCCACCCGGCGCAGCGCCGCGACCAGCGCCTCGCGGTCCGGCGCGGTCACCACGACCCGGTGCTCCAGCGCGGCCCTGGTGGTGGCCAGGGAGAACCCGACGTCGACCAGGTCCGGGGCCTCGGCGGCGAAGTCGGCGAGCCGGGCGGCCTGGTCGCGCACCGCGCCCTCGGTGCGACCGGACACCGGCCACGCCAGGACCGGCACCTCGGCGTTGCCCGGCGGGACGGCGAGGACCGGAGCCTGCTCCAGGACCACGTGCGCGTTGGTGCCGCTGATGCCGAACGACGACACGCCCGCCCGGCGCGGCCGGTCCACCTCCGGCCAGGGTGTCGTCTCCGCGAGCAGCCGCACGGCCCCGGCGGTCCAGTCGACGTGCGGTGACGGCTCGTCCACGTGCAGCGTGCGCGGCGCGGTCCCGTACCGCATCGCCTGCACCATCTTGATCACGCCGGCCACACCCGCAGCAGCCTGCGTGTGACCGATGTTCGACTTCACCGAGCCCAACAACACCGGCTCGTCCCGGTCTTGGCCGTAGGTGGCCAACAACGCCTGGGCCTCGATCGGATCACCCAGCGTCGTACCGGTGCCGTGCGCTTCCACCACATCCACATCGGACGGACGCAGACCCGCGGCCGACAGGGCCGCCATGATCACCCTCTGCTGCGAGGGACCGTTCGGGGCGGTGAGGCCGTTGGACGCGCCGTCGGAGTTGATCGCGGAGCCGCGCACGACGGCGAGCACGGGGTGCCCGAGCCGCCGCGCCTCGGACAGCCGCTCCAGCACCAGCAGCCCGGCGCCCTCGCCGAACCCGGTGCCGTCGGCGGCGGCGGCGAACGACTTGCACCGCCCGTCGCCCGCGAGCCCCCGCTGGCGCGCGAACTCCTCGAACACCTGCGGGGTGGACAGCACGGTCGCGCCGCCCGCCAGGGCCAGGTCGCACTCCCCCGCGCGCAGCGCCTGCGCGGCCAGGTGCAGCGCGACCAGCGACGACGAGCACGCGGTGTCCACGGTGACTGTCGGCCCCTCCAGGCCGAAGGCGTAGGCCAGGCGGCCGGACACGACGCTGGGCGAGCTGCCGGTGGCGAGGTACCCGGCGAGTTCCTCGGGCACCTCGGTCAGCCTGGAGGCGTAGTCGGAGTACATCACGCCGGCGAACACACCGGTGCGGCTGCCGCGCAGCGACCGGGGGTCCATCCCGGCCCGTTCGAACGCCTCCCACGCGATCTCCAGCAGGACGCGCTGCTGCGGGTCCATCGCCAGCGCCTCGCGGGGGCTGATGCCGAACAGCTCGGCGTCGAACCCGGTGCCGTCCCGCAGGAAGCCGCCGACGGGCGCGTAGTCGCCGCGCACCTGCCAGCCCCGGTCGGCGGGGAACCCGGACAGCGCGTCGGTGCCGTCGGCCACGAGCCGCCACAGCTGCTCGGGGTCGTCCACCCCGCCGGGGTAGCGGCAGGACATGGCGACGATGGCGATCGGCTCGGACGAGTGGACCGGCGCGGGGGCGGGTGCCGGGCCCGTGAGCCCGGTGGCCAGCAGGTCCGCCAGCGCCCGCGGGGTCGGGTGGTCGAAGACCAGGGTCGCGGGCAGCCGCAGCCCGGTGGCCGCGCCGAGCCGGTTGCGCAGCTCCACCGCCGTCAGCGAGTCGAACCCCAGGTCCTTGAACGCGCGGTCGTCGTCCACCGCGTCGACCGAGGCGTGGCCGAGGACGGCGGCGGTGTGCTGCCGCACGAGGTCGAGCAGGTCGCGCCCGTCGGACGGGGTGGACGGACCGGTCGCGACGCGGGGCGGCGGAGGTGGGACCAGGCCCCGCAGCAGCGGGTGCACGCCCTCCGCCCGCGCCGACGCGCGGATGACCGCCAAGTCCAAACCCACGGGTGCCAGCAGGGGTTCGTCGCCGGCCAGGGCGCGGTCGAACAGGTCGAGGGCGACCTCGGTCGGCACCGGCCGCACCCCGGACCCGGCGAGCCTGCGCCGGTCGCGGTCGGAGAGGTGGCCGGTCATGCCGCTGGCCGACTCCCACAGGCCCCAGGCCAGCGACAGGCCGGGCAGTCCGGCCGCGTGCCGGCGCGCAACCAGCGCGTCCAGCGCGGAGTTGGCGGCGGCGTACGCGCCCTGCCCCGCGTTGCCGAACAGGCCCGCCGCGGCGGAGAACACCACGAACGCCGACAGGTCGTGGTCGCGGGTCAGCTCGTCCAGGTGGCGTGCGGCCTCGACCTTCGGCGCCCACACGGCCGCGATGCGCTCGGGGGTGAGGGCGGTGACGACACCGTCGTCCAGGACGCCCGCCGCGTGCACGACGGCCGTCACCGGGTGCTCGCGGAGCAGCCCCGCCACCGCGTCGCGGTCGGCCACGTCGCACGCGAGCACGTGCGCCGTGGCTCCGTGCCCGGCCAGCTCGGCGACCAGCTCGCCCGCACCCGGCGCCGCCGGACCCCGGCGGCTGGGGAGCACCAGCTCCCGCACGCCGTGCGCGGTCACCAGGTGCCGGGCCAGCGCGGCGCCGAGGGTCCCGGTGCCACCGGTGATCAGCACGCGGTCCCGCGCGGAGAACACCTGCCGCGCCCCGTCCTCGGGGTGCACCGCGAGCCGGGGCAGCTCGACCACGCCGTCACGGACCCGCACCCACGGCTCGTCCGCCGCGAGCGCCGGTCCCACCACGTCGTCGTCGAGCGCTCCGGCGTCCACGACCGAGACGCGACCCGGGTGCTCGGCGGCGGCGGACCGGGCGAGGCCCGCCACGGCGGCGCCCGCCTCGGTGGTCGCGTCGACCAGCAGGACCAGGCGCGTGTCGGTGGCGAGCCGGTCGGCCAGCAGTCCGGCCACGCGGGCGACCGCGTCGTCCTCGGCGGGGCACCGCACCACGACCGTTTCCCCGCTGATCGCCTCACCGAGGTCGGCCGTGGTGAAGGAGCGCACCGGTGCGCGCCGCGGCGCCGGTACCCAGTCGAGGCGGAACAGCGGATCCGGGGCGGCCACCGGCAGCACGCCCAGCGGGCGCAGCGCCAGCGACTCGGCGACCAGCACCGGCGTGCCGTCCTCGCCGACCGCCAGCACGCTGAAGGCGTGGTCCCCGGCGGGTGCCAGCCGCACCCGGAGCCGGTCGGCTCCCGTGGCGCGCAGCGTCACCCGCTGCCACGAGAACGGCAGCCACGCGCCCTCCCCGGTGGGCACGAACGCACCGAGGCCCGCCGCGTGCAGCGCGGCGTCGAGCAGCGCGGGGTGCAGGCCGAAGGCGTCCGCCTCGACGGGAAGCCCGGCTTCGGCGAACACCTCGTCACCGCGCCGCCAGGCCCGGCGCAGCCCTCGGAACGCGGGCCCGTACACCAGCCCGGCGCGGGCCAGGTCGTCGTGCAGCGAGTCCAGCGGCAGTTCCTCGGCGTCCGCCGGCGGCCAGACCGCGAGGTCGTCGGTCACGGTGTCGGACCGGTCATCGAGGGAACCGGTCGCGTGGAGGGTCCACGGCGTGCCGTCCGCGACGTCCGCCGCACGGGAGTGGAGCCGCAGGGAGCCGTCCTGGTCGACGGAGACCTGGACGTGCACCGCGCCGTGCTCGGGCAGCACCAGCGGCGTGTTGAACGTCAGTTCGGCCAGCGCCGGGACGCGCACCTTCCCGGCGGCGTGCAGCGCGATGTCGAGCAGCGCCGTGCCGGGCACGACGACCCGACCGGACACGACGTGGTCGGCCAGCCACGGGTGGGTGTCCAGCGCCAGTCGACCGGTGATCAACGCGCCCCGGTCACCGGCGAGGACGGCGACCGCTCCGAGCATCGGGTGGTCCGGCGCGGCGAGGCCGGCCGCCGTGACGTCGCCGGAGACCGGCTTCGGCGAGGGCCAGTGGCGGGTCGACTGGAAGGCGTAGGTGGGCAGGTCGATCCGCCGACCACCGGGGATGACGTCCGTCCACTTCGGAGTGACACCGCGCACGACGGCCTCGCCCAGGGACGACAGGACCCGGTCCAGGCCGCCGTCGTCGCGCCGCAACGAGCCCACGGCCACCACGTCGGCTTGCTCCTGCACCGCCATCGTCAGCAGCGGGTGCGGCGAGCACTCCACGAACACCCCGAAGCCATCCCCCGCCAGCTTTTCCACCGCTGCGGAGAACTCCACGGTCGAGCGCAGGTTGCGGAACCAGTAATCGGCGTCCAACGCCGACCCGTCCTCCACCTCACCGGTGAGCGTCGAGTACAACGGAACCTCGCCGACACGCGGCCGGATCGGAGCCAGCACCTCGGCCAACTCCTCGCGCAACTCCTCCACCTGCGCGGAATGCGAGGCGTAGTCCACCGCGATCCGCTTGGTGCGCAGACCGTCCACGACCAGTTCGTCCAACGCGTCCGGCTCACCCGACACCACCACCGCGGACGGCCCGTTCACCGCCGCGATCGAGATCCGCTCACCGAACGGCTCGATCAACGCACGCACATCCGCCTCGGAAGCGGCGATCGACACCATCCCGCCGCGACCCGCCAACCGCCGCAACACCTGCGACCGCAACGCCACAACCCGCGCCGCATCCTCAAGCGACAGTGCGCCCGCGACACAAGCAGCCGCGATCTCACCCTGCGAGTGACCCACCACCGCAGCGGGCTCGATCCCCCAGGAACGCCACAGAGCGGCCAACGACACCATCACCGCGAACAACACCGGCTGGACCACATCCACCCGGTCCAGCGACACCTCACCACGCAAAGCCCCGTGCAAAGACCAGTCGCAGAACGGGTCCAACGCGGCAGCACACTCGTTGAGCCGCTCCGCGAACACCGGCGACTGGCGGGCCAGCTCCAGAGCCATGCCGACCCACTGCGAACCCTGACCCGGGAACACGAACACCACCCGACCCGTGTCCGCGGCCGTCCCGGTCACCACCGCGGGATGCTCCACACCGTCGGCCAACGCGCGCAGCCCGGCGGTCAGCTCCGCCTGGTCCACGCCGACCACCACGGCACGGCGTTCGAACGCCGCACGCGTGGTGGCCAGCGAGAACGCCACGTCCGCCGGTTCGTTCCCGTCCACCGCGGCCAGCAGGCGGGCGGCCTGGTCGCGCAGCGCGGCGGCGGACCGGCCGGACAGCACCCACGGCAGCGCAGGCGAGGGAGCGGGGCGGGACACCGGTTCCCCGGCGGGCGGCTCCTCCAGCACGACGTGCGCGTTGGTGCCGCTCATCCCGAACGACGAGACCCCGGCGCGGCGCGGCCGGTCGCCCCCGGGCCACGGCCGTTCGTCGGTGAGCAGCCGGACGCCGCCACCGGACCAGTCGACGTGCGAGGACGGCCGGTCGACGTGCAGGGTCCTCGGCAGCACGCCGTGCCGCATGGCCAGCACGACCTTCATCACGCCGGCCACCCCGGCGGCGGCCTGGGTGTGGCCGATGTTCGACTTGGCCGATCCCAACCACAGCGGCCGGCGGGGGTCGCGGTCCGCCCCGTAGGTGTCCACGAGCGCCTGTGCCTCGATGGGGTCGCCCAGCACTGTGCCCGTGCCGTGCGCCTCCACGACGTCCACGTCGGACGGCGACAGGCGGGCGTTGGCCAGCGCCTGCTGGATGACGCGGCGCTGCGAAGGTCCGTTGGGCGCGGTGAGCCCGTTGGACGCGCCGTCCTGGTTGGTCGCGCTGCCCCGCAGCACGGCGAGCACGCGGTGGCCGCGCCTGCGGGCGTCGGACAGCCGCTCCACGACCAGCACCCCCGCGCCCTCCGACCAGCCGGTGCCGTCGGCGGCGTCGGAGAACGCCTTGCAGCGGCCGTCCGGGGACAGTCCGCCCTGCCGGGAGAACTCGACGAACGTGCCGGGGGTGGGCATGACCGTCACGCCGCCCGCGAGGGCGAGGTCGCACTCACCGGAGCGCAGCGCCTGCGCGGCCCAGTGCAACGCCACCAACGACGACGAGCACGCCGTGTCGACGGACACGGCGGGGCCTTCCAGGCCGAGGGTGTAGGCGACGCGGCCGGACACCACGCTGATCGCGTTGCCGGTGGCTACGTGCCCGCTGACGTCCTCGGAGGCGTTGCCGAGCAGCGACACGTAGTCCTGGCTGCTGACGCCGACGAACACGCCGCCCGCGCTGCCCCGCAGCCCGTGCGGGTCGATGCCCGCGTGCTCCAGGGCTTCCCAGGACACCTGCAGGAGCAGCCGCTGCTGGGGGTCCATGGCCAGGGCTTCACGCGGGCTGACGCCGAAGAAGTCCGCGTCGAAGGCCGCCGCGTCGAGGAACCCGCCGGAGCGAGTCGTCGACCCGGTGCGCAGCGCCTCGGTGTCCCAGCCCCGGTCGGCGGGGAACGGCCCGATCACGTCGCGGCCGTCGGCGAACGCCTCCCACAGCTGGTCCGGGCTGTCCAGGCCGCCGGGGAACCGGCAGGCCATGCCCACGATCGCGATGGGTTCGTCGGTGGTCGTCGCGGCCACGGCCGTGCTGTCCGCCGCGCGTCCGGTCAGGTCTTCGTCGAGCTTGCGGGCCAGGTCACGGGGTGTGGGGTGGTCGAACACCACGGCCGCCGGGAGCTTGAGCCCGGTGGCGACGCCCAGCGCGTCGCGCACCTCGACGGCGGTGAGCGAGTCCACCCCGAGGTCCCGGAAGGCCCGGTCGGCGGGCACGGCGGTGACCCCGTCGTGGCCGAGGACGGTGGCGGTGCGGGCGCGGACCAGGTCGACCAGGGCGGCGAGGCGGTCGGCCGCGGGCAGCGCGAGCAGGTCGCGGGCGAGGTCGGTGCGCGCCGCGTCGGGGGTCGGCGCGGGGGCGAGCCGGTCCAGCAGCGGGCTGGGGCGGCGGGCGGTGAAGGTGGCGGCGAACCGCGACCAGTCCACGTCCGCCACGACGAGCAGCGGGTGCGCGGTGCGGGCCAGCGCCGCCAGCACGCGGTCCGGCTGGAGCGAGCGCAGCCCGAGCACGGCCAGCTCGGCTCCGACCCGGCCCGCGCCCATGCCGTCACCCGCCCACGGTCCCCAGGCGATGGACGTGCCGGGCAGACCCGCCGCGCGGCGGTTCTGCACGATCGCGTCCACCTCGGCGTTCGCGGCGGCATAGGCGACCTGGCCGCCGCTGCCCCAGACCCCGGCGACGGACGAGAACACCACGAACGCGTCCAACCGGCGATCACGGGTGACCTCGTCCAGCACCCTCGCACCGGACACCTTGGCGGCGGCGACCTCGGCCAGCTCCTCGGCGGTCGCGTCGAGCACCGACCCGGTCGTCGAGACACCCGCGGTGTGCACCACGGCGTCCGGCTCCCACTCGGCGACCAGCACGGCCACCGCCTCGCGATCGGTGACGTCGGCGGCCACCACCTGCACCTCGACACCGGCCAGTTCGGCGACCAGGTCCGCCGCGCCGGGCGCGTCCAGGCCACGCCTGCTGACCAGCACCAACCGCTCCGCGCCCCGCTCGGCGGCCCAGCGCGCGACGTGCGAGCCCAGCGCCCCCGTGCCGCCGGTGATCAACACCGTGCCGCGGGGCTCCCAGTCTTCCCCCGCGACAGGAGCGGGGGCGAGCCTGCGGGCCCACGCTCCCGAATCGCGAACGGCGACCTGGTCTTCGGCCCCGCCCAGGACACCGGGGAGCCGGTCCACCGCGCGATCACCGGACAGGTCGACCAGCCCGCCCCACAGCTCGGGGTGCTCCAGCGCGATCACCCGGCCCGCGCCCCACACCGCCGCCTGGCCGGGGTCGACCGGGGTGTCGGGGTGCACGGCCACCGCGTCGCGGGTGACGACCCACAGCGGCGTCCGGACGTCAGCGGCGGCCAGGCGGCGGACCGCGGAGACCAGTTCGGCCGTGGTCGGGGTGACCAGCAGCAGCCCGTCCGCGTCGGTCAGGTGAGGACCGATCTCCCCCGGGCGGACGCCCCTGCCGATCAGGTCATCGGTGCCGGCACCGTTCAGGTGGACCCAGTCCCCCTGAACGGCCTTCGCCGCGTCCGCCGTCAACGGCGCCCAGTCGACCTGGTAGCAGACCTCGTCCAGGGGCGACGACCGCCGACCGGGGGCTTCGCCCGCGTCGAGCCAGTAGCGCGTGCGCTGGAAGGCGTACGTGGGCAGCGCGACAGGGCGTGCGCCCGGGAAGACCGCAGCCCAGTCCACCACGCCACCGGTGGCGTGCACGGCACCCAGGGCGGTGACGACGGTCGTCGCCTCGTCCCGGTCGGCACGCAGCGCCGGAGAGCACGGCAGGTCACCGGTCAGCGCGGTCAGCACGGCGTCGGGCCCGATCTCCACGCACCGCGCCACACCCTGCAACTTCGCGACCGCATCCGCGAACCGGACCGTGTGCCGCACGTTGCGCACCCAGTACTCGGGATCCGCAACCGACCCATCATCCACAGTGGACACAAAAGTGATCTCAGGCTCGGCGAACGACACCGACGACACCACAGCCCGGAAGTCATCCAACATCGCGTCCATGCGAGTCGAGTGGAACGCATGACTCACCGCGAGTCGCTTGCTCCGCCGACCCTCCGCCAGCGCAAGCACCGGACCCTCATCACCCGACAACACAATCGAACGAGGACCGTTCACCGCCGCCAACGACACACCCTCGACCAGCGCGATCTCGTCCTCGGCCGCCTCCACCGCCACCATCGCACCGCCAGGCGGCAACGCCTGCATCAACGCACCACGCGCCACCACCACACGGCACGCGTCCTCAAGCGAGAACACGCCGGCGATGTGCGCGGCAGCGATCTCCCCGACCGAGTGGCCTACGACGACATCAGGCGTGACACCCCAGGAAGCGAACAATCGCGACAACGCCACCTCAACCGCGAACAAACCAGGCTGAGCGAACTGCGTCTCATCGATCCGGGCATCGTCCGAAGAGAGAACCTCCCGCACCGACACCGGGAAGTGCGACAACACCTCATCCCACGCCTCAGCGAACACCGGGAACGACGCAGCCAGACCACGACCCATCCCCACCCGCTGCGAACCCTGACCCGTGAACAGGAACGCCGTCTCGCCGTGCACGGCGACCGTTCCGCCGCCGTCCACCGCCAACGCGCGCAGCCCCGTCACCAGCTCGTCGTGGCTCCGGCCGACGATGGCCGCGCGGTGCGGCAGTGCCGCCCGCGTCGTCGCCAACGCCAGGCCGATGTCGGCGGTGTCGCCCTCGGGGACCTCCGCGAGCCGGGCGGCCTGGGCCTTCAGCGCGGCCTCGGACTGTCCGGACAGCACCCACGCGACCGGCCCGGGGAGCGCCGGGCGGGCGGCCACCGGAGGGCTGTCGGGTGCCTGTTCCAGCACGACGTGCGCGTTGGTGCCACTGACCCCGAACGACGACACGGCGGTCCGGCGCGGGCGGCCCACCTCCGGCCACGGACGCGCTTCGGTGAGCAGGTCCACCGCTCCCGAGGTCCAGTCGACGTGCGGTGACGGCTCGTCCACGTGCAGGGTGCGCGGCGCGACACCGTACCGCATCGCCTGCACCATCTTGATCACACCGGCCACACCCGCCGCCGCCTGGGTGTGTCCGATGTTCGACTTCACCGAACCCAACAACACCGGCTCGCCCCGACCCTGACCGTAGGTCGCCAACAACGCCTGCGCCTCGATCGGGTCACCCAACGTCGTGCCGGTGCCGTGCGCCTCCACGACATCCACATCGGACGGACGCAGACCCGCGTTGGCCAGGGCCTGGCGAATCACCCGCTCCTGCGACGGACCGTTCGGAGCCGTCAACCCGTTCGACGCGCCGTCCTGGTTCACCGCGCTACCGCGCAGCACCGCCAACACCGGATGTCCGTTGCGACGCGCGTCCGACAGCTTCTCCACCAGCAGCAGGCCGACGCCCTCGCCGAAGCCGGTGCCGTCGGCCGCCGCCGCGAACGACTTGCAGCGCCCGTCCGGTGCCAGCCCCCGCTGCCGCGAGAACTCCACGAACAACCCGGGCGTCGACATCACCGTCACACCACCGGCCAACGCCAAGTCGCACTCACCCGAGCGCAACGCCTGAGCAGCCAGGTGCAACGCCACCAACGACGACGAACACGCCGTGTCCACCGTGATCGCCGGCCCCTCCAGGCCGAAGGTGTAGGCGACGCGGCCGGACGCGACGCTGCCGGAACCACCGGTGCCGAGGAAGCCCTCCAGGTCGGCGGGGACGTGGCGCAGGCGGGTGGCGTGGTCGTGGTACATCACACCCGCGAACACGCCGGTGCGGGTGCCGCGCAGCCCGTGCGGGTCGACACCCGCGCGTTCGAAGGTCTCCCAGGCGGCCTCCAGCAGCAACCGCTGCTGCGGGTCCATCGCCAACGCCTCACGCGGCGAGATGCCGAACAACTCCGCGTCGAACTCCGCCGCGTCGTGCAGGAACGCGCCCTCGCGGGTGGAGAACGAGCCGGGGCGTTCGTTCGCCGGGTCGAACCCGCCGAGCAGGTCCCAGCCCCGGTCGGTGGGGAACCCGGAGGTCGCGTCCCCGCCGGCGGACACCAGGTCCCACAGGTCTTCCGGCGACCGGACCCCGCCGGGGTAGCGGCAGGCCATCGCGACGATCGCGATCGGCTCGTCGGACGGGGCGGCGGACGCGGCGCGGGTGGTGCTCCCGCCGTCGGCCGGCGACAACCGCGCCACGAGGAGGTCGGCGAGCGCGAGCGGGGTCGGGTGGTCGAACACGACGGTGGCGGGCAGGCGCTCGCCGGTGGCGGCGGCCAGCCGGTTGCGCAGCTCCACCGCGGTCAGCGAGTCGAAGCCGAGGTCCTTGAACGCGCGGTCCGGTTCGACCGCCTCGACGGAGGCGTGACCGAGGACGGCCGCGACCTGCGTGCGCACGATCCGCAAAAGGGCTTCCCGGCGCTGCGCGGGCGGCAGCGCCACCGCGTCGGAGCCGCCGGTGGGGTCGACGGCCGCGCGGCGCGGCGCGGGCCGCACGAGTGCGCGCAGCAGCGGGTGGACCCGGCCCGCCGCACGGACTGCGGCGAGGTCGAGGTCGAGGGGCACGAGCAGCGGCTCGTCCGCGTCGAGCGCCGCGTCGAACAGGGCGAGACCGCGTTCGTCGGTCAGCGGGCGCACCCCTGCGCGGCTCATCCGCGCGAGGTCGTGCTCACCGAGGTGACCGGTCATCCCGCTGGCCCGGTCCCACAACCCCCAGGCCAACGACAACGCCGGCAGCCCTTCCGCCCGACGCTGAGCGCACAACGCGTCCACCGCCGCGTTCGCCGCCGCATACGCGCCCTGACCCGCGTTGCCGAACAAACCGGCAGCAGCCGAGAACACCACGAAAGCCGACAGATCCAGCCCACGCGTCAACTCGTCCAACAGCAACGCCGCACCCAGCTTCGGAGCCATCACCCCGGCCACGCGCTCCGCCGTCAACGACGTCACCACACCGTCGTCCAGCACACCGGCCGCGTGGACCACAGCGGTCACCGGGTGCTCGGCCAACAACCGGGTCACCGCGGCACGGTCCGTCACATCACACGCCACCACGGCAACCCGCGCACCCGAGTCGGCGAGTTCGGGCACCTCACCACCACGCCGCCCGACCAACACCAGGTCCCGCACACCATGCGCAACCACCAGGTGCCGAGCCAACAGCACGCCCAACGTCCCCGTACCACCGGTGATCAACACCCGCGAACCGGCAGGGAACGGCTCGCGCGCGGGGACGTCGTCGGTGTGCCGGACCAACCGGGGCGCGGTGACGAGGCCGTCACGTACCCGCAACCACGGTTCGTCACCCACCGGCACGGCAGCGGTCCCGTCGACCACGGCGAACCGGCCGGGGTGCTCCGAACCGGCCGAGCGCAGCAGGCCGGCCACCGCGGCACCCACCGGGTCGTCACCGTCGAGGAGGGCGACCAGCCGGACGTCCTGCCGGGACAACGCGTGCCGGACGAGCCGGAGCGCGGTCTCCAGGGCGTCCGGGCCCGGTGAAACCCGCCAGATCACGTCACCCGAGGTGGAGGACAGCGCGTCGGCGACATCGTCCGCGTCCAGGGGCTCCGTGGCCGACTTGGTCTCGTCGACTTCGGTGGGCACCCAGTCCAGTCGGAACAGCCCGCCCGGCCGGGGAGCGACCGGGAGCTGCGCGGAGAGCGGGCGGAAGGCCAGCGCGCCGACCGACAGCACGGGGCCGCCCGTCGCGTCGGCGGCGGTCACCGACACGGCGTCCGTCCCGGCGGGCGCCAGTCGGACCCGCAGGGCGTCGGCGCCGACGGCGTGGCGGGTGACGTGCTGCCAGGAGAACGGCAGCCAGCCGGTGTCCGGGTCGGCGACGAACGCGCCGAACCCGGTGGCGTGCAGGGCGGCGTCGAGCAGGGCCGGGTGCACCGCGAAGCCGTCGACCTCACCGCGCAGGACGTCGTCCAGCGCCGCTTCCGCGAACACCTCGTCACCACGCCGCCACACGCGGCGCAGGCCGCCGAACGCGGGGCCGTAGACCACGCCCCGGTCCGCGAGGTCCGCGTGGAGGTCACCGATCGGGATCTCGTGCGCGCCGGGAGGCGGCCACTGGGTGAGGTCGGTGCCGTGGTCGGCCCCGGCCTCGCCCAGCGCGCCGGTGGCGTGCCGGGTCCAGGGCTCGTCGTCGGCCGCGGTGTCGGGGCGGGAGTGCACGGCCACCGGCCTGGCGCCGCCCGCGTCGTGAGCGCCGACCGACACCTGCAGGTGCGCGCCGCCCCGCTCGGGCAGCACGAGGGGCGCTTCCAGGGTCAGGTCGAGCACCGCGGGTGCGCCCACCTGGTCGGCGGCGCGCAGGGCGAGGTCGAGCAGGGCCGTCCCGGGCACCACGACCCGGCCGCCGACCACGTGGTCGGCCAGCCACGGGTGGGCTCCGATCGACACGCGGCCGGTCAGCAGCGCCCCGTCGCCGGTGGCGAGGACGACGCCCGCGCCCAGCAGCGCGTGCCCGGTGCCGGTGAGGCCCAGCGCTCCCGGGTCACCGCTCGCGACGGCGTCGCCGCTCGGCCAGAACCGCCGGTGTTGCAAGGCGTAGGTGGGCAGGTCGACCCGGCCCGCCTCGGGCAGCAGCGCCGGGAGGTCGAGGGGGACGCCGCGCACGTGCAGGCGGGCGGCGGCGCGGAGCAGTTCGAGCGGCCCGTCCTCGTCGCGGCGCAGCGTGCCGGTGACCAGCACGTCGGCGCCTGCCGCGGTCTCCTCCAGGCCCACCGTGAGCACGGGGTGGGGGCTGACCTCGACGAAGGTGTCCACGCCGTCGTCGAGCAGGGTCCGCACGGCGTCGTGGAAGGCCACCGTGCCGCGCAGGTTGTCGAACCAGTAGCCCGCGTCGTAGCCGGAGCCGTCCTCGACGCGGCCGGTGACCGTGGAGCAGATCGGCACCGATCCCCGGCGCGGGCGGATCGGGGCGAGCACCTCGGCCAGTTCCTCGCGCAACTCCTCGACCTGGGCGGAGTGCGACGCGTAGTCCACCGCGATCCGCTTGGCGCGCACGCCCTCCGCGTCACAGGCCGAGACGAGCTCGTCCAACGCGTCCGGCTCACCGGAGACCACGACGGCCGACGGGCCGTTCACGGCGGCCACGGAGATCCGCTCGCCGAACGGTGCGATCCGGGTCCGGACCTCGGCCTCGGACGCGGCGATCGACACCATGCCGCCACGGCCGGCCAGCCGCCGCAACACCTGCGACCGCAACGCAACAACCCGAGCCGCATCCTCGAGCGACAGTGCGCCCGCGACACAGGCCGCCGCGATCTCACCCTGCGAATGGCCGATCACGGCGACCGGCCGCAGCCCCCTGGACCGCCACGTGTCGGCCAGCGACACCATCACCGCGAACAGGACGGGCTGCACCACCTCGACGCGGTCCAGCCCCGGCGCGCCGGGCGCGGAGCGCAGCACGTCGCGCACGTCGAAGCCGCAGTGCGGGGCCAACGCGCCGGCGCACTCGGCCATGCGCCCGGCGAAGACCTCGTCGGTGTCGAGCAGGTCGACCGCCATACCGGTCCACTGCGCGCCTTGACCGGGGAAGACCAGGGCCACCCGGCGGTCCTCGGTGGCCACGCCACGCGCGCCCAGCGCGGGCTCCGCCCCGGCCGCGACCTCGGCCAACCCCGCCAGCAGGTCGTCGGTGGTGCGGCCGACCAGCGCCGCGCGGTGGTCGAAGGCGGTGCGGGTGGTCGCCAGGGACCGGGCGAACGCGGCGGGTGACACGCCGGGGTGCTCGCGCACGGCCTCGGCGAGCGCGGACGCCTGGTCGCGCAGGGCGTCACGGCCACGACCGGACACCGTCCACAACAGCGGGACCGAGGCCCCCGGCGCGTGCCCGGCGGCGGGCTCGGCAACGGGTCCGACGGCGGGCTCGGCGACAGGTCCGGGGGCGGGCTCGGGTGCGCTCTCCAGCACGACGTGGGCGTTGGTGCCGCTCATGCCGAACGCGGACACCGCGATGCGGGCGGGCCGCCCGGTCTCGGGGATCGGGGTGTTCCCGGCCGACAGCGCCATCCCGCCCGCCGACCACTCGACGTGCGGGGTGGGGGTGTCGGCGTGCAGGGTGCGCGGCAGCGTGCGGTGGCGCAGCGCCAGCACGGCCTTGACCACGCCCGCGACACCGGCGGCGGCCTGGGTGTGGCCGATGTTGGACTTCAGCGAACCGAGCAGCACCGGCCGGTCGTGCGGCCTGCCGCGCCCGTAGGTGGCCATCAGCGCCTGGGCCTCGATCGGGTCGCCCAGGGTGGTGCCGGTGCCGTGCGCCTCGACCGCGTCCACGTCGGACGGTTCCAGGCCGGCGTCGGCCAGGGCGTCCCTGATCACCTGCTGCTGCGCCGGGCCGTTGGGCGCGGTGAGACCGCTGCTCGCGCCGTCGGAGTTGACCGCGCTGCCGCGCAGCACGGCCAGCACGGGCCTGCCCTGCGCCACCGCGTCGGACAGCCGCTGCACCACGAGCACCGCGGCGCCCTCGGACCAGCCGGTGCCGTCGGCGCCCGCGCCGAACGCCTTGCAGCGCCCGTCCGGGGACAGGCCGCGCTGCCGGGAGAACTCGACGAACACACCGGGGGTCGGCATGACCGTGGCGCCGCCCACCAGGGCCGCGTCGCACTCGCCGCGACGCAGGGCGCGCGCCGCCAGGTGCAGCGCGACCAGCGACGACGAGCACGCGGTGTCCACGGTGACGGCGGGACCGCGCAGGCCGAAGGTGAACGCCAGCCTGCCGGACGCGACGCTGATCGCGGTGCCGGTGAGCCCGTGGCCCTCCACGCCGTCCCGGTCGCCCAGCAGCGAGCCGTAGCCCTGGTTGCTGGTGCCGACGAACACGCCGGTCCGGGTGCCGTGCACCGCGTCGCGGGTCAACCCGGCGCGCTCCAGCGCCTCGTGCGCGGTCTCCAGCAGCAGCCGCTGCTGCGGGTCCATCGCCAACGCCTCGCGCGGGCTGATGCCGAACAGGTCGGCGTCGAACCCGGCGACGTCGTCGAGGAACCCGCCGCCCGCCGCGTAGAAGGTGCCGGGGTGGTCGGGGTCGGGGTGGTACAACGACTCCAGGTCCCAGCCCCGGTCGGTGGGCAGCGGCCCGATGGCGTCACGGCCCTCCGACAGCAGGTCCCACAGCGCCTCGGGCGAGTCCACGCCGCCCGGCAGCCTGCACCCGATGCCGACGATCGCGATCGGCTCCCGGTCGCGGTCCTCGGCCTCCTGGATGCGCCGCTTGGCCGTGCGCAGCTCGCCGGTCATCCACTTGAGGTGGTCCAGCAGCTTCTGCTCGTTGCCTGAGCGCTCGCTCACCTAGCACCACCCTCGATCTCGCCGTGTGCCCGCATCGTCAGGACTTGCCGAACTCGGTCTGGATCAGGTCGAACAGCTGGTCGGCGTCGACCTCGTCCAGCTCCGGACCGTCCGCCGGGGCGGATCGGACCGGCGCGGGCGCGAGGCGGTCGGCCAACTCGCGCAGCCGGGCCGCGAACCCGACCGCGTCGGGCACCCGCGACAGGCCCGCTTCCAGGCGCGCGAGCTCGACGAGCGGGTCCTCGTCCCCGCCGCCGACCTCGCCCGCGAGGTGCTCGGCGAGCGCGTCGGGGGTGGGGTGGTCGAACACCAGCGTCAGCGGCAGCGCCAACCCGGTGCGCGCCGCCAGCGCCGCGCGGAACTCGACCGCGGTCAGCGAGTCGAAGCCGAGCTCCAGGAAGCCGCGCCGGCTCTGCACCGCGGCCACCGACGCGTGCCCGAGGACCGCCGCGGCCTCGGCGCGCACGATGTCGAGCAGGGCCCGCTTGCGGTCGGCGCCGTCCATCGCGGCCAGCCGTTCGAGCAGGCGTTCCCGCTCGTCGTCCCGTTCCGCGGCGGGTTCGGCCGCGGGCAGGAACGCGGTGAGCAGCGGGCTGGGGCGGGCCGCGGTGAACGGTGGCGCGAACACCGGCCACTCGACGTCCGCGACCGTGACGCAGGTCCGGCCGCCGGCGACCGCGCGCAGCATCGCCGCGACCGCGCCGGCCGGGTCCAGCGGGGTCAGGCCGCGCCGGCGCAGCCCGTCGGCCACCTCCGCGGAGCCCGCCATCCCGCCGCCGGCCCACGGGCCCCAGGAGATGGCGGTGGCGGGCTTCCCGGCGCGGGCCCGCCGCAGCGCCAGCGCGTCGAGCCGGGCGTTGGCGGCGGCGTAGGCGCCGTGCTCGCCGCTGCCCCAGACGCCGGCGATGGAGGAGAACAGCACGAACGCGTCGAGTTCCCGGTCACCCAGCAGCTCGTCCAGCAGCACCGCGCCGGTCACCTTGGCGTGCAGCACGTCGGCCAGCTCCTCGTCGGAGAGGTCCGCCAGGGGTGCGAGCCGGGCGATGCCCGCGGCGTGCACGACGGCGTCCACCGGGTGCTCGGCCAGCACCGCGGCCAGGGCGTCCCGGTCGGTGACGTCGCACGCGACCACGGTCACCCGCGCGCCCAGCTCCACCAGGTCGGCGCGCAGCCGGTCGGCGCCCGGCGCCCCGGGTCCGCGCCTGCCGACCAGCAGCAGGTGTTCGGCCCCCTCGGCGGCCAGCTTGCGCGCGACGTGGCCGCCGAGCGCGCCGGTGCCGCCGGTGACGAGCACGGTCCCGCGCGGTCGCCACACCTCGTGACCGGGCGCGACGCGCACCAGCCGGCGGGCCGACACCCCGTCACCGGACACGGTGACCTGGTCCTCGGAGCCGCCCAGGACCGCGCACACCGCGTCCCAGTCCGGCGTCCCGGCCAGGGTGACGACCCCGCCCCACCGGTGCGGCTGCTCCAGCGCCGCGACCCGGCCCAGGGCCTGGACGCCGGCGGCCCGGTCGCCGTCCGCTTCCCCGGTCACGCACCACAGCGGACCTTCGACGCCCGACCGCAGCAGGGCCAGGACGTGCGCCTCGTCGGCCACCGACAGCGCGACCACGCCGTCGAAGCGCCCGCCCGCGGCGGCATCGGTGCCGACCCGCACGCCGCGAGCGGTCAGGGCCTCGCGCAGCGGGCCGGACTCGGCCGGGTCGCCGAGCACCAGCCAGTGCCCTCGCGGGCCCGGACCAGGTTCGACGGGGTGCCACTCGACGCCGTAGAACCGGTCCGCAGCCGGGGTGCGCGCACGACGCCAGTCGGCCAGGGCGGGCAGGACAGCGCTCAGCGCCGAGCGGTCGACCTCGGCGGGCAGGTCCAGCTCGCGGACCAGCGCGTCGGCGTCACCGCCGGCGACCGCCGCCCAGAACGCCTCGTCGGCCGGGTCACCGCCCGGACGCCTCGTCGGCCAGTAGCGGACGTGCTGGAACGGGTAGGTCGGCAGCTCGACCCGACTCGTGGGGGCTCCGGCGAACGCCGCCCAGTCGACGGACTCGCCCGCGACGTGCACGGCCGCCAGCGCGGCGGCCACCGAGCGCGTCTCGTCGGACCCGGGCCTCAACAGGGGCGCGAAGGCCGTGCCGGGGCGGTCGTCCCCGAGCGCGGCGCGGGCCATCGCGGTGAGCACCGCGCCCGGCCCGACCTCCAGGAAGCGGGTGGCGCCGAGGGCCGCCGCCGCACCCACGCCGTCGGCGAACCGGACGGTGCGGCGGACGTGGCGCACCCAGTACTCCGGGTCGGTCAGCTCGCCGGGCGCGGCGAGCCGCCCGGTGATGTCGGAGATCACCGGCAGCCGCGGCTCCGCCAGGGTGACCCCGGCGACGACGGCGCGGAACTCCTCCAGCACGGGGTCGACCAGCGGGGAGTGGAAGGCGTGGCTGACGCGCAGGCGGCGGGTGCGCACGCCCAGCGCGTCGAACTCGGCGGCGAGCGCGTCCACCACCTCGGCCGCCCCGGAGACGACGACCGAGGACGGACCGTTGACCGCGGCGACGTCCACCGCGGCGGGGTCGTGGCCGGCGAGCACCTCGCGGACCCGTGCCTCCTCCGCCTCCACGGCGAGCATCGCGCCGCCGGCGGGCAGCGACCCCATCAGCCGGCCGCGCGCGGCGACCAGCGCGGCGGCGTCGGGCAGCGACAGCACACCGGCCACGTGCG
>JBFBCZ010000067.1:0-24594 GCA_040689555.1 Actinosynnema sp. NPDC051121
TCCAGTAACAATCTCAAAGGAAACCTCTTGACGAGGTTCATAAATTTACTGGCTATTCGGCACGCTGTTGAGTTCTCAAAGAACACGCGCTCACCGTCACTCATCACCGGTGGTGATTCGATCAGGGGCTTGATGTCCGCCGCGCTCCGTTCCGGTCTCTCTCCGGCCCGTTCCGCGCTGGCAGAGAGAAAGTTACACCCCGCCCAACGCGGAGACAAATCGGGGGTCCAGAGGCACGTCTGCGCAGGTAGTACCCCCTGCGGCGGTCCTCAAACCGGATCATGTGTGATCGGGGCCACTCAGACGAGTTTTCCGTGCGGCGTGGACGGCAGGTGCACGGCCACCGACAGCCCTCCGCCGGGTACCGCCGTGGCGTGCACCTGACCCTCGTGAGCTGCGACGGCGGCCCGCACGATGGACAGCCCGAGCCCGGTCCCCGTGCGCGCGGTCCGGTCGGTGCCTCCCCGGCGGAACGGCTCGAACAGCTCCTCGACCCGGTCCGGCGCGACGACGGCCCCCGACGACGACACCCGCAGCAACGTCCACTCCGGGCCGCCCTCGGTGCGCACCTCGATCCACCCACCGGGCAGGTTGTGCCGGACGGCGTTCTCCAGCAGGTTGCCCGCGATCCGCTCCAGCAGCGCCGGGTCGCCGACGGCGGGTGCCGGGGCGGTCAGGAACGACACCCGGAGCTGGCGCTCCTCGGCCTCGGCCCGAGCGGCACGCCAGGCGGAGTCCACGACGGCGTTGAGGTCCACCGGCTCCCGCACGGCCAGACCGAGCCCGTCCGTGCGGGCGAGGAGGAGCAGCGCGCTGACCAGTTGCTCGGCCCGCTCGGTGGCGGCACGCACCACCCCGGCCATCCGGCGCAGCTCGGCGGCGTCGGCCTCGGGATCGGCGAGCGTCACGTCCAGCTCGGTCCGGATCACGGCGAGAGGGGTGCGCAGCTCGTGGGAGGCGTTGGCGACGAACCGCCGTTGCGACTCGAACGCCGCCTGCAACCGGTCGAGCATCTCGTCGAACGTGTCGGCCAGCTCGGCGACCTCGTCGCGCGGGCCGTCCAGGCGCAGCCGCTCCCCCAGTGACTCGGCGGAGAGCCGGCGGGCGGCGTCGGTGACGTCGTGCACGGGTTGGAGCACCCGGCCGGTGATGGTCCAGGCGAGCAGGGCCGCCGCCGCGACCACGCAGAGGAACGCGATGGAGCCGGACCGCAGCACGTCGTCCCTGGCTTGTTCGCCGAGCAGGTCCATCAACGCGCCGGCGTCCACCTCGCGGCCGTCCACGATGACGGTGCTGCCGTCGGCGAAGCGGGGCGAGGAGGCGATGACCCGGCCGACGAGCAGCCAGCCGAGCAGGAGCAGCAGGCCGCTGACGAACGCGACCAGGCCGGTCGCGAGGAGGGTGAGCCGCGTCCGCAGCCCGGGTCCGCGCCTGCGGGCCAGCTCAGAGTTCAGCGGAACCTGCCGTGGGCACGCGGTAGCCGGAGCCGACCACCGTGTCGATGATGCCGGGTTCGCCGAGCTTCTTGCGCAAGGTCATGACGGTGACGCGGACGGTCGTGGTGAACGGGTCGGCGTTCTCGTCCCACACGCGTTCCAGCAGCTCCTCGCTGGAGACCACCGAGCCCTTGGCGGCCAGCAGCACCTCCAGCACGCCGAACTCCTTGCGGGTCAGCTCGACGGGCTGGCCTGCGCGGCGCACCGTGCGGCGGGCGGGGTCGAGTTCGACGTCACGCGCGACGAGCAGCGGCGGGGTGGCCGGGGTGGCGCGGCGGGCCAGCGCGCGGACGCGGGCGACCAGCTCGGGGAACGCGAACGGCTTGGCCAGGTAGTCGTCCGCGCCGAGGGACAGGCCGGCGACGCGGTCGTCCACGCCGGCGCTCGCGGTGAGCATCATGACCCTGGTCAGGGCTCCCGAGCTGAGGATCTCCTTGCACAGCTCGTCGCCGGACATGCCGGGCAGGTCGCGGTCGAGGACGACCACGTCGTACCGGGTCACGGTCGACTTCTCATGGCCGGTCTCGCCGTCGTAGGCGACGTCGACGGCCATACCCTCGCGCCGCAGGCCACGCGCGATCGCGTCGGCCAACGGCACCTCGTCCTCGACTACCAGGATCCGCACACCACAAAGGTGCCACACCTCCCTGAGAAGGTGCTTAGCGTGACGCTGCCGGCCCGCCGGGCGTGCCGCGGGTCGGTGGGAGGCGTCGGGGTGCGGGTGCCGACCGGAGCCGGTCGTCGGGGTGACGCGAATTCATTCGCGTTCGGCGGTCAGGTGCCCGGTGAATTGCGCTCGGCCATTTCCGGCCGTCGGACCTGAGCCGGTTTCATCATTGCCGCGCCGACTCGCACGAGCAGGCTGCCGACGACGCCCGTGAACAGCCGGACGACGGAGGGCGGCGGTGCCCGGTGGATCGGGTCGGCCGCGCGGAGTTCGGCGTCGAGGCGGTGCCAGCGCTGTTCCCAGTCCTCGACCCGGCCGCCGCAGGCGCGGACGTATGCCGTGGTCACGGGCAGGGTCGGCAGGCGCCTGCCCCCAGCCGCGTCGCACAGGGCCGCGGCGGAGAAGTGCGCCCGCCTGGCCAGTTCCCGGTAGGGCGGGCGGCCGGCGCCTTCGCGGAGTTCCCGGAGGTCCCGCGCGAACACCACCAGCGGGTCGTCGGAGTCGTCGAGTTCGCGTTCTTTCCTCGGCATGGTTTCTACCCCCCGCGGTGATTGTTCAGGGGTTGTCGTTCAAGGTCCAGGAACGCTCCGTGAACAACCCCATCGAGGTACACAGTTTCCGTCCGGATTTCCACGCGAGGAGGGCTCGACATGAACAGGGCGGTTCGTGCCGTACTGGCGTCCGCGGCGGTCGTGGGCGTAGGGGGTGCCACGGCGGCGCCGGCCACCGCTTCGGCGGATCCAGAGGAGTGCCGGGGTGGCTACCTGTGCCTGTACAGCGGCATCGGCTACACCGGTCAGCTGTGGATGAAGTCGCGGTGCGGCTTCTACAACATCGGCTTGGAGGGGTGGAGCGACCGCGTGCGGTCCTACCGGAACCTGCAGTCCACCGGCACGGTGTCGATCTTCATGCAGTGGGACGGCGCGACCTGGGTCGAACTGGGCCGGTCGACGGCCTCGGAAGAGGTGTACGACGCCACCTCGGTCTACGCCACCGACGGCGTGTGGGTCTGCTGAGCGGCGTCCCGCGCGTCACCGCGACCCCGGCCGTGCAGCGGCAGGCCGGGGTCGCGGGAGGGGTGCCCGCTACTTCTCGGCCGCCGCGCCCACCTGGGCGAGCTCGGAGGCGACGACCCACTCGGTGATGCGTCGGGAGACGTCCTGGGCGGTCAGGCCGATGTCGGCCAGGACCTCGACGCGTTCGCCGTGCTCCTGGAACTCCTGGGGGATGCCGAGGTCCCTCAGCGGGACGTCCACCCCGGCGTCGCGCAGCGCGGCGGCCAGTGCCCAGCCGAAGCCGCCGTGCCGGCCGTTGTCCTCGACGGTGACGACGAGGCGGTGGTCGGCGGCCATCGCGACCAGGTCCGGGGACACCGGGAAGACCCAGCGCGGGTCGACCACGGTGACGCCGATGCCCTGGTCGGCCAGCCGTTGCGCGGCGGCCAGGCCCAGCTCGCCGAACGCGCCCACGGTGACCAGCAGGACGTCGGAGCCGGAGCGGTGCAGGACGTCGACCGTGCCGACGCGTTCGAGGGCGGGCAGGTCGGGGCCCACCGACGCCTTCGGGTAGCGGACCACGGACGGGGCGTCGGAGATCCGGACCGCTTCACGCAGCTCTTCGCGCAGCGAGGCGGCGTCACGCGGGGCGGCCACGTGGATGCCGGGGACGAGGCCGCAGATGGACAGGTCCCACATGCCGTGGTGGGAGGCGCCGTCCGGGCCCGTGATGCCCGCCCGGTCGAGCACGACGGTGACGCCCTGCTTGTGCATGGCGACGTCGAGCAGGAGCTGGTCGAACGCGCGGTTGAGGAAGGTGGCGTAGATCGCCACGACCGGGTGCATGCCGCCCATGGCCAGGCCGGCGGCGGAAGTCATGGCGTGCTGCTCGGCGATGCCGACGTCGAAGCAGCGCTCCGGGTACAGGCCCGCGAACTTGTCCAGGCCTGTCGGCCCGCGCATGGCGGCGGTGATGGCGACCAGGTCGGGGCGCTCGCCGCCGAGGGTGGCGAGCTCGTCGGCGAACACGTGGGTCCAGGTGCGCTTGGACGGACCGATGTTCTCGCCGGTGATGGGGTCGATGACGCCGGTGGCGTGCATCTGGTCGGCCTCGTGGTTCTCGGCGGGCGCGAAGCCGTTGCCCTTGCGGGTGACGGTGTGCACGATGACCGGCCCGCCGAACGACTTGGCGCGGCGCAGCGCCGACTCCAGGACCGCGTGGTCGTGGCCGTCGACGGGGCCGATGTACTTCAGGCCGAGGTCTTCGAACATGGCCTGCGGGCTGAGGGCGTCCTTGATGCCGCGCTTGGCCGCGTGCAGGGCCGCGTAGACGGGCTTGCCGACGAACGGGGTGCCCTGGAGGGCGTTCTTGCCGCGTTCCAGGGCGCGCTCGTAGCCGGGCTGGAGGCGCAGCGACGACAGGTGGTCGGCCAGGCCGCCGATGGTGGGCGAGTAGGAGCGGCCGTTGTCGTTGACCACGATGACGACGGGGCGGTCGGTGCCGGAGGCGATGTTGTTCAACGCCTCCCAGCACATGCCGCCGGTCAGCGCGCCGTCGCCGACGACCGCCACGACGTGCCGCCGCTGGCCGCCGAGCTGGTAGGCCTTGGCCAGGCCGTCGGCGTAGGACAGGGCGGTCGAGGCGTGGCTGTTCTCCTCGACGTCGTGCTCGCTCTCGGACCGCGACGGGTAGCCGGACAGGCCGCCCTTCTGGCGCAGCGTGTCGAAGCCGTCGCGGCGGCCGGTGAGGATCTTGTGCACGTAGCTCTGGTGCCCGGTGTCGAAGACGACCGAGTCGTGCGGCGAGTCGAAGACCCGGTGCACCGCCATGGTCAGCTCGACCACGCCGAGGTTCGGCCCGAGGTGCCCGCCGGTCCGGGAGACCTTGTCGACCAGGAAACGCCGGATCTCCTCCGCGAGCGCGACCAGCTCGTCCTGTCCCAGCCGTTTCAGATCCGCCGGTCCGTGCACGGATTCCAGCAGCGTCACTCGCTCCACCTCGCCCTGTGGTTCGGGTCCCCGATTCGTCCGGTCAGTCTACGGACCACGGGCTGAGACGCCTGTCAGCGAGCGGGCTCCAAGAGGGCGATGCACTCGACGTGGTGAGTCATCGGGAACGCGTCGAACGCCCTGAGCTGGGTCAACTCGTAGCCCTGCTGGGCGAACGAGGCGATGTCGCGGGCCAGTGCGGCCGGGTCGCACGCGACGTACACCACACGGGCGGGTCGGCTGCGGGCGATGGCGGTCACCACGACCTTGCCCGCGCCCTTGCGTGGCGGGTCGAGCACGACGACGTCGGGCGGCAGGTCGGTGAACTCGGGTGATTCGAGCACGGTCTCCGTGCGGCCCGCGTGCCAGCTGATCTGCGGCTGGTCGGAGAGGTTGAGCCTGCCGTCGGCGACGGCGCCGTGCGAGGACTCGACCACGGCGACGGAGCCGCGGTGGCCGACCTGCTCGGCGAGCACCGAGGCGAACAGGCCGACGCCGCCGTAGAGGTCCCACGCGCGGTCGCCGGGGCGGCAGTCGGCCCAGTCGCCGACGACCTTGGCGAAGGTGTCCGCGGCGGCCGGGTGGACCTGCCAGAAGCCGTCCGCGCGGAGGTTCCAGGTGCGGCCGGCGGCCAGCTCGGTCGCCGTGCCGCTGCCCTGGCGCAGGTGGGACGGGCCGGGGACGGGGCGGCCCCGGCGCACGACGGGCGGGCCGATCTCGGTCAGGTGCGTCCGGCCGCCCGCGTCACGGGTGACGACCAGCTCCGACTTGGGCGGCCAGGTGCGGTCGACCACGGTGTCCAGGGCGTTGGGGACGGCGATCACGCAGTCGTCCACCGGGATGACCTGGTGGCTGCGGTGGGCGCGGAAGCCGGGACGGCCGTCCGGGCCGACGGCCATCCGCATCCGGGTGCGCCAGTCCTCCGGGCCGCCGGGCAGGTCCTCGACGATGACCTCCCAGTCGAGCTTGGCCAGCCGGTGCAGCTGCTCGCCGACCACGGCGGCCTTCAGCTCGCGCTGGGCCTGCCAGGACGCGTGCTGCCAGTCGCAGCCGCCGCACAGGCCCGGCCCGGCGAACCGGCACGGCGCCTGCACGCGGTCCGGTGACGCCTCCAGCACCTCTACGGCGTCGCCGCGGCAGAACGAGCCGCCGGTGTCCTCGGTGATCCGCACGACGACCCGCTCGCCGGGCAGCGCGTGCCGGACGAACACGACGCGGCCCTCGTGCCGGGCCACGCAGTGCCCGCCGTGGGCGACCGCGCCGACTTCGACCTCGATCAACCGCTGCCTCCAGGTCGCCGTCACTTGCCGTCCCCCTGCTGGTCGCGGCCTCGCTTGTCCAGGCCGCGCCGGATCGCGCCGGGCGCGACCACGTCGTCGTTGTCGGTCACCTTCGAGGATGAGGCCAGCTGCCACGGCACGCTCGTCACCATCACGCCCGGCTGGAACAGCAGCCTGCCCTTGAGCCGCAGCGCGCTCTGGTTGTGCAGGAACTGCTCCCACCAGTGGCCGACCACGTACTCCGGGATGAACACCGTGACCACGTCGCGCGGGTTGTCCGTGCGGACCCGCCGGACGTAGTCCAGGACCGGCTTGGTGATCTCGCGGTAGGGCGACTCGATCACCTTCAGCGGCACCTTGAAGTTCTCCTTCTCCCACTCCCGCACGAGCCGGCGGGTGTCGTCGTCGTCCACGTTCACGGTGACGGCCTCCAGGATGTCCGGCCGGGTCGCCTTGGCGTACGCCAGGGCCCGCAGGGTCGGCATGTGGAGCTTGGAGACCAGCACCATGGCGTGGTTGCGGGCGGGCAGCAGCTTCTGCCGCTCCTGCTGGCGCAGTTCCTCGGCGACCCGGTCGTAGTGCCGCCGGATCGCCGTCATCAGGGCGTAGAGGGCGGCCATGGCGGCGATCGCGATCCACGCGCCCTTGGTGAACTTCGTGATCAGCACGACCACCAGCACCGAGGCCGTCAGCGCCAGGCCGAACGCGTTGATCGACTGCGACCGGCGCATCCGGCGGCGCGCGGTCGGGTCCTCCTCGGTCTTGAGCAGCCGGTTCCAGTGCCGGACCATGCCGGTCTGGCTCATCGTGAACGACACGAACACGCCCACGATGTAGAGCTGGAGCAGCCGGGTGACCTCCGCGTCGAACGCGATGACCAGCACGATCGCCGCACCCGCGAGGAACAGGATGCCGTTGCTGAACGCCAGCCGGTCGCCGCGGGTGTGCAGCTGGCGGGGCAGGTAGCGGTCCTGGGCGAGGATCGAGCCGAGCACCGGGAAGCCGTTGAACGCGGTGTTCGCCGCCAGCACCAGGATCAGGGCGGTGACCACGGTGATGAAGAAGAACCCGAACGGGAAGCCCTCGAACACCGCGCCCGCGATCTGGGCGACCATGGTCTTCTGCTCGTAGCCCGGCGGGGCGTTGACGAGCTGGTGGGCCGGGTTCTCCGCCATCTTCACGCCGGTGAGCTGGGCCAGCACGATCAGGCCCATCAGCATCGTGACCGCGATCACGCCCATCAGGAGCAGCGTGGTCGCCGCGTTGCGCGACTTCGGCTTGCGGAACGCCGGCACGCCGTTGCTGATCGCCTCGACACCGGTCAGCGCCGCGCTGCCGGACGAGAAGGCCCGCAGCACGAGGAACACGAACGCCAGGCCCATCAGGTGGTCGTCCTCGGCCCGCAGCTCCAGCCCCGCGCTCTCGGCGCGCATCTCGTCGCCGAGGACGAAGCCGCGGAACAGGCCGTAGCCGATCATGAGGACGATGCCGATCATGAACGCGTAGGTCGGCACGGCGAACGCGCTGCCCGACTCGCGGATGCCGCGCAGGTTGATGGCGGTGAGGATGACGATCGCGGCGACCGCGAACGCGGCCTTGTGGGTGGCGACGAACGGGATGGCCGAGCCGATGTTCGCCGCCGCCGACGAGATCGAGACGGCGACCGTGAGGATGTAGTCGACCAGCAGCGCGCTCGCCACTGTGAGGCCCGACCGGCGGCCCAGGTTGACCGTGGCGACCTCGTAGTCACCGCCCCCGGACGGGTAGGCGTGCACGTTCTGCCGGTAGCTCGCCACGACCGTGAGCATCACGACGACCACCGCCGCACCGACCCACGGCGCCAGCGCGTAGGCCGAGAGACCCGCCACCGACAGCACGAGGAAGATCTCCTCGGGGGCGTAGGCGACGCTCGACATCGCGTCCGAGGCGAACACCGGCAAGGCGATGCGCTTGGGCAGGAGGGTGTGGGCTAGGCGATCGCTGCGGAAGGGCCTGCCGACCAGGAGGCGCTTGGCCGCGGTTGCGAGCTTGGACACGGGTCGAAAGCGTAAGGGGTCAGGTCCCCTGGTCGGAGTAATCGTGGGTAGGTTCTCCCCAGGCGTCGTTCAGGAGGCTTTCGTGCACGTGGTGATCATGGGCTGCGGCCGGGTGGGATCGTCCCTGGCCAAGGCTCTGGAGCGCCTGGACCACCAGGTCTCGGTGATCGACAAGGACGCGCAGTCCTTCCGCAGGCTCGGCCCGGACTTCCACGGTCAGCAGGTCGTCGGCAACGGCTTCGACCAGAAGGTGCTGATCGAGGCGGGCATCGAGCGGGCGGGCGCGTTCGCGGCCGTGTCCAGCGGCGACAACTCCAACATCATCTCGGCGCGGGTGGCGCGGGAGACGTTCGGGGTGGAGGCGGTGGTCGCGCGGATCTACGACGAGAAGCGCGCCGCGGTGTACGAGCGGCTGGGCATCCCGACCGTGGCGACCGTGCCGTGGTCCACCGACCGGTTCCTGCGGATGCTGCTGCCCGAGGGCACGGCGACGGCGTGGCGCGACCCGTCCGGCACGGTGGCCGTGCTGCCGCTGGAGCTGCACGAGGACTGGGTCGGGCACACGGTCCGCGACCTGCAGGAGGCCACCGGCTGCCGGGTGGCGTTCGTGATGCGGTTCGGTACCGGTGTGCTGCCCGACTCGAAGACCGTGCTGCAGGCCGACGACCAGGTGTACGTGGCCGCCCTGTCCGGCACCGTGACCGACGTGGCCGCGGCTGCGGCCCACGCGCCCGAGGAGAGCTGACCGTGCGTATCGCGATTGCGGGTGCCGGCGCGGTGGGTCGTTCCATCGCGGCCGAGCTGGTGTCCGACGGGCACCAGGTGATGCTGATCGAACGTGACCGGACGCACTTCGAGCCGCACACCGTGGAGCAGGCGGAGTGGGTGCAGGCCGACGCGTGCGAGCTGTCGTCGCTGGAAGACGCCGGGATGCAGCTGTGCGACGTGGTGATCGCCGCGACCGGTGACGACAAGGTCAACCTGGTCGTGTCGCTGCTGGCGAAGACCGAGTTCGCGGTGCGGCGCGTGGTGGCGCGGGTGAACGACCCGGCCAACGAGTGGCTGTTCACCGAGTCGTGGGGGGTGGACGTCGCCGTGTCGACGCCGCGCATCCTGTCCGCGCTGGTGGAGGAGGCGGTGACGGTCGGCGACGTGGTGCGGCTGATGACGTTGCGGCAGGGCCAGGCCAACCTCGTGGAGATCACCCTGCCGGGGGACACGCCGCTGGCGGGGTCGCCGGTGAACGGGCTGGCGCTGCCCCGGGACGCCGCGCTGGTCACCATCCTGCGCGGCGGGCGGGTCATCGTGCCGACGCCCGACGACACGCTGGAGGGCGGCGACGAGCTGCTGTTCGTGGCGGCGGCGGACGTGGAGCGCGAGATCCGGTCGGCACTGGGGTACTGACGGCCGGAGGTCGCCGCGTTCCTCGGGCTCGAGGAGCCGTCGTGCCGCCGGTCCCGCGGGAGTGGCACCTCCGCGGCGGGGCCGGCGGCGTGCGCTGCTAGCGCTCGTCGGCCCGGGCGGGGGCGGGGCGGGAGGTGGCGTCCTCGTCGGCCAGGTCGTGCAGGACCTGGTCCGTGGAGGCGTCGAGCATCTTGTCGTAGATGTTCGGCTCGCCTTGGGCGCGGAGGCGTTCCTCCGCTTCCCGGTTCTCCTCCTCCTCGCGGGCGAGGGCGGCTTTCAGGCGCTTGTCGGAGCGGCGCACCGCCCAGACCGTGGCGACCAGGGCCACCGCCATCAGCGGGTAGCCCATGGCCAGGCGCGCCGCGGCCAGCCAGCCCACCGACGCCTCGTCGTACAGCCACCGCTGCACCACGAACCGCGCGATGAACACGAGCGCCCACACGAGGGTGGCGATGTCGTAGTCGCGGACGTTCGCCTTGTCCTTGCGCCACGCCGTGCCCTGGCCGTTGAGGAACGACCAGATCACGCCGGCCAGCGGCCACCTGACCAGGATCGACAGCACGAACACGCCGCCGTAGACGACGCTCTGCCAGATGCCGAACAGGAAGAAGCCCTTGGCGTCACCGGTGCGGTAGGCGATGAACGCGGCGATGCCGACGCCGAAGACCGCCGAGACCGCCGGCTGCACCGAGCCCTTGCGCAGGGCCAGCACGACGCCGATCACCACGGCCGACGCCAACGCGCTCCAGATCGCGGGCATGAGCCCGGCGAAGGCGTTGACCAGCACGAACACCACGACCGGCAACGAGGAGAACAGCAGGCCGCTCACGCCGCCCATCTGCTCGAGCAGGGTGGGCTGCTTCTCGGCCTCGGTCGCTTCCCCGGCCTCGTTCGTCGATGTCATGAAGCGTTCTGCAGCTCGTAGTAGGGGTTGTAGAGCACCTTGCGCCCGTCCCGGACGGCGATCCGCCCTCTGGCTTTGATGGTGCGGCCCGGCTCGATGCCCGCGATCCGGCGACGACCCAGCCAGACCAGCGTCACGCCCTCGGTGCCGTCGTACAACTCCGCCTCCAGCGTGGCCGCGGCGTCACGCGGGCACAGCTCGACGCTGCGCAGCCGGCCCAACACCGTGACCTCCTGACCGGACTTGCAGTCGCACGCGCGGATGGCCCCGACGGCCTCGGCTTTTCGAGACAGGTCGTCGGCGTCCAACTCGCTCACGTCGGTGGTCAGCCGACGCACGAGGCGGCGCCAGTAGCCACCCCCAGTACCAGTCATCCCCGACTCCTGGAATGCGCGGGGCCTCGACGACGAAGCCCGTCCAACAGCCAGCGTAACCGGGTGCACCCGACCGGGTATCCGACTGGGGGAGGATCTGACGTCATGAGGTCGTCACGCGCCGTTCTGCTGCCGGGCACCGCGTCCGACGAGGTGTTCATCTCCGCGGTGTTCGCCGGTCCGCTGGCCGGGGCCGGTCTCGCGCTGGTCGCGCCCGCGTCGCGGTCCGTCCGGGAGCACGTCGAGGCGCTGGACGCCGCGTGGGACGGCACGCCGCTGGTCGTGGGCGGGGTGTCGCTGGGCGCGCACGTGGCGGCGGCGTGGGCGGTGCGGCACCCCGAGCGGTGCGCGGGGCTGCTGGTGGCGCTGCCGGCGTGGCACGGACCTGCGGAGGGCGCGCCGGCGGCGTCGGCGGCACGGGCCAGCGCGGCGGTGGTGGAGGCCGAGGGCGTCGAGGCGGCGCTGGCCGGGGTCGACGGGTGGCTCGGCGACGAGCTGAGGCGGGCGTGGCCCCGGTACGGGACGCGGCTCGCGGACGTGCTGCGGGAGGCGGCCGGGTCGTCCGCGCCGACGTTGGCGGAGCTGGCCGGGCTCACCGCGCCGGTGGGCGTCGCGGCCTGCACCGACGACCCCATCCACCCGGTGGGTGTCGCCCGGGAGTGGGTCGACGCGCTCCCCCGTGGCGCTCTGCGCACGACGACGTTGGCGGCGCTGGGCGCGGACCGGGAGTCCCTGGGCCGCGCCGCGCTCGCTGCCTACTTCGCCACGTCGGCCTAGCCCTGCTGCTGCTGGGCCTGCGCCTGGATGTGCCGGGCGATCGCCTCGGGCAGCTCGATCGGCAACGGCGTGCGCACCGGCATCGCCTGCTCGCCGCGCACCACGACCGTGTCCCGCATCAACGCGTACAGCGCGTCGGTCGCCTTGGCGCTCTGCTCCTCCGTGGGCGCCGCCGCGATGCCGCGCAGCATCCACCGCGGGCCGTCCACGCCGACCACCCGGAGGTGCACCTCGTTGTTGCGGGCGGTGATCTCCTCGCCCCAGTCGCCGTTCTCCCGCAGGATCCGGAAGCCGTCGGCCTTGAACTGGGTGATCATCTCGCCGCTGACCTCGGGCCACAGCCGCTCGGCCTTCGGCGCGGCGAACGCGCTCACGGTGAGCTGGCCGACGGTCGTCAGCAGGTGCACCGCCCGGACCGCGCCCGACGGGTCCATCTCGACCTGCAACTGCGCGCCCTCGGGCACCGGCAGCCGGATCGAGCCCAGGTCCAGCCGGTTCAGGCCGTCGTTCGGGGCGTGGGCGGAGTCGAACGGCCCGTCCTCGACCTCATCGGCGCCCTCGACGCCGTCGAACTCGACCTCGGGTTGCGCCGTCCCCCGGTTCGCGGAGTGCCTACCGCGCTTGCGGCGCTTTCCGAACATCGCCTTCACCCCTCCGTCCGGGCGAGCACGTCGTGCCCGCCTGTAGAGCCGTAGCCGCCCGCGCCCCGCACGGACTCGGGCAGCTCCTCGACTTCGCGGAACACAGCGTGCTCCACCTTCTGCACCACCAGCTGAGCGATCCGGTCACCGCGCGTGAGCACTACGGGCTCGCGCAGGTCGTGGTTCACCAGGCACACCTTGATCTCGCCCCGGTAGCCCGCGTCGATCGTGCCCGGCGTGTTGACCACGCTCAGGCCGACGCGCGCGGCCAGGCCGGAACGCGGGTGCACGAACCCGGCGTACCCCTCGGGCAACGCGATCGCGACACCAGTGCCTACCACCGCGCGCTCCCCCGGTTCGATCACCACGTCGGTGGTGGTCACCAGGTCGGCGCCGGCATCACCCGGTCGGGCGTAGGCCGGGAGCGGGACGGCAGGATCGAGCCGGGACAACAGGACCTCGACGCTGGGCACGGCGCGCGAGACTACCCTGGTGGCGTGAGCGAGACTGCTGTGACCGCCCCGATCGCGTTCCGCGAGCGGTTGTACGTGCCCTGGTGGGGTTGGCCGTTGCCGCTGGGAGCCGCCGTGCTGCTGGCCGCCGAGATCCACATGGGGTTCCCCGGCGTGCGGTCGTGGCTGCCCTACCTGATCACCGTGCCGCTGGTGGCGCTGCTGATCGTGCGGATGGGGTCGGCGAAGGTCGAGGTGTCCGGCGGCGAGTTGCGGGTCGGGTCGGCGCACGTGCCGCTGGAGCTGCTCGGCGAGGTCGAGGTGTTCGACGCGAAGGGCAAGCGGAAGGCGATGGGGCCCCACCTGGACCCGATGGCGTTCGTCACCCACCGCGGGTGGGTGGGGCCGATGGTGCGGGTCGAGCTGCGGGACCCGGCGGACCCGACGCCGTACTGGCTGTTCAGCGTGCGTTCGGCGGAGGAGTTGGCGGCACTGCTGCGGGCCCGGTGATCCGCCGGCGGCGGTCGGCGGCAACGGGACTGGGCGCCACCCCGGCGGTGGGGGTGAGCGCCCAGGTCTGGTCGTAGGAGCTGGTTCGGTCTTCGGCGGAGCGGGTCGTGCGGGTTCGTGCCCGGTGGACGTGCCTCAGGCGCAGTCGCGGCAGATGTACTGGCCGTTGACTTCCTCGGCCAGCCTGCTGCGGTGGTGCACCAGGAAGCACTTCGAGCACGTGAACTCGTCCGCCTGCTTCGGCAGGACCTTGAACGTCAGCTCCTCACCGGACAGGTCGGCGCCCGGCAGCTCGAAGTTCTCGGCGGTCGCGTCCTCGTCGATGTCGACGACCCCGGACTGCGTTTCGTTGCGCCGCGCCTTCAGCTCCTCAAGGGAGTCCTCAGCGAGTTCGTCCGCCTCGCTGCGACGCGGTGCGTCGTAGTCGGTCGCCATACTTCTTTCACCCCTGCGGTCAACGGAGACTGTTCGTGTCGCTGGTTAACGCACCAGCGACCCTTTTTGTGCCCCCCGTCCCCAGTGACGGAGGTCTCGCTCCCGCGGCCGGGCGCCAACCCCCTGTTCATCGACGCTTTCCGGTGTCCGGCGGTGCGCGGAGCGCCGAGAGGGTAGCTCATTGATCGGGGGGTCGCGCAGCGGGTTCCCCCTAATTGAGCAGACGGGTGACAGGCCCTTCACACGCAGGCCAGATAGGCTGGGACGCGCATCACGCACCCGGTGCTCCCGTGCTCCGCTGCCCGACCAGGCCGTTGACCGTCCGCGACCGGGTGATTGCGCCGCGCTACACCACGGCCCGAGACGCGGGCGCGCGGGGCGCGGCATAGCCTGATCACTGTCAGCACCAGGCCAGGGGAGGTCGACGGACGTGGGACCCGGTTCGGGGAGCAGCGGGTCGTCGCGGTACCGGAAGCGGCGGCCGTTGCCGGCGCTCATCCTGTTCTTGGTGCTCGCCGTGACGGCGGTGGTGGTGTGGAACCGCGTGTTGTCGGAGGCAGGCGACGTGGACGCGGCGATCAAGTGCAACCCTCCCGGCGGCGCGCCGTCGCCGTCGGCCGGCGCGCCCGTCGCACCGGCCGCCGAGGCGCCGCCTGCGTTGGGCACGGTGCTGGCGCACGACGCGCTGGACCGGACCGACCCGGTGCCGGTCGGCCACGTGCAGTTCCGGGTGTTCAACGCGAGCACGCAGCGCAACCAGGCGCGGTTCGTCGCGACGACGTTGGCCGAGCTGGGTATGAAGCAGGCGGCCGAGCCGGGCAACGACCCCGTGTACCCGGCGCAGGACATGGACTGCCGCGGCCAGATCCGGTTCGGCGCGCCCGGTGCGGGTGCGGCGCGGACGTTGAGCCTCATCGAGCCGTGCCTGGAGCTGGTGCGCGACGAGCGCCAGGACGCGACGGTGGACGTGGCGATCGGGCAGGAGTTCAGCGAGGTGAAGCCGAACAGCGACGCCCGCAAGGTGCTCGACCAGCTCGCCGAGTGGGAGGCGCAGCAGCCGGAGCAGCAGGGCGGCCAGGCCGCCGAGGGCTCCACCCCGCTGTCCCTGGACGCCGCCCACCTCAAGGGCGCCCGCGACATCACCTGCTAACCCCTCACCCCGCGCGTGTCGAACGCTCAGCGCCCGCGTGTCGAACCTCCAGGTCGCGCGTGTCGAACGCTCGGGTCGGGCGTGTCGAACGCTCAGGACCCCCGAGTTCCACGTTCCGGATGTTCGACACACGGGTCCTGAACGTTCGACACGCCGGTCCTGAACGTTCGACACGCGGGACGCGAACGTTCGACACGCGGGGTCTGGAGGTTCGACACGCGGGACGCGAAGGTTCGACACGCGGGTCAGATTTTGGGGAAGCCCGATTCGACCAGGGCGGTGAAGAGGGCGTCGGCGATGCCCGGGGCGGCGGCGAAGGTGACGTCCGCGCCCAGTTCCGGAGCTTCACCCGGAAGGTGGACGACCGCGCCCGCCTCGGCGGCCAGCAACGCGCCGGCGGCCCAGTCCCACCGGTTCAGCGCGTGCTCGGCGTAGGCGTCCAACTGCCCCGCCGCCACGGCGCACAGGTCCAGCGACGCCGCACCGGCCCGCCGCATGTCCCGCACCCTGGTGGCCAGCCCGGCCCACGCGTCCGCCTGGCGTTGCCGCCGCTCCGCCCGGTAGGCGAAGCCGTAACCCAAAAGGGACAAGTCCAACCGGGTGGCGTCCGAGACCCGCAGCCGCCGCCCGTCCAGCCACGCCCCGCCGCCCCGCGCCGCCGTCCACACCCGGCCGCTCGCGGGCTCCACGACCGCACCCGCCACGGACGCCCCGTCGACCTGCGCGGCGACCGACACGGCGTAGTGCGGGATGCCGTACAGGTAGTTCACGGTGCCGTCGATCGGGTCGACGACCCAGGTCAGGCCCTCGACCGCGGCGCTGCCGCCCTCCTCCTCCCCGATCACCGGCTCACCGGGTCGCAGCTCGGCCAGCCTGCGCCGGACCAACTGCTCGGCGGCGCGGTCGGCGGCGGTCACCACGTCGGTGGCGCTGCTCTTGGTGTCGACATCGGTCACGGCGGCTTCGCGCATGGTGGCGGCCAGCTCGCCGGCCTCCTGGGCCACGAGCACGGCGACGTCGACCAATGAGCGCGGATCGAAACGCAACTGTTCCTCCTGCGTCACTCTCACGGGACTATCGGAGACCTGCAGGCTAATGTCTGCGGCCACGGTTACTGAATCGAGTAGGAAGGGCCACGGGGATGGGCATGACCCGCGGGTTCGGCGTGGACATCGGCGGTTCCGGCATCAAGGGCGGGCTCGTGGACCTCGAAGCGGGGGCGCTGGACGGTGAGCGCCTGCGCATCACCACGCCCCAGCCGTCGACCCCGGACGCGGTCGCCGACGTGGTCGCCGAGATCGTCGAGAAGTTCAACTGGGACGGTCCGGTCGGCGTCACCCTGCCGTGCGTGGTCAAGCACGGCGTCGCGCACTCCGCCGCCAACGTCGACAAGGCGTGGATCGGCACGGACGCCGCGGCGCTGTTCGCCGAGCGCCTCGGTCGGCCGACCGACCAGGTCGTCGTCCTCAACGACGCCGACGCCGCCGGCATCGCCGAGATGCGGTTCGGTTCCGGTGTGGACCGGGACGGACTGGTGGTCCTGCTGACGTTCGGCACCGGCATCGGCAGCGCCCTGTTCCTGGACGGCAAGCTCGTGCCCAACACCGAGTTCGGCCACCTGGAGGTCGACGGCCACGACGCGGAGAAGCGCGCGGCGGCCTCGGTGAAGGAGGACAAGGGCCTGACCTGGGCCGAGTGGACGCCCCGCGTGTCCCGGTACATCAACGTCCTGGAGGACCTGATCTGGCCGGACCTGGTCATCGCGGGCGGCGGGGTCAGCAAGAAGGCGGAGAAGTGGCTCCCGCTGCTCGAGGTGCGCACCGAGGTGGTGGCCGCCGCGCTGAAGAACGACGCGGGCATCGTCGGGGCCGCCGTGGCCGCCGCGCAAGGTCTCCGGCACTGATTTACGGGGCGTTCCACCTGCGAGAACGCGTGTCGGACCACCTCGGAGGACGCCGGGGCGCAACGGCACGCGATTCTCGTCGTTACAATGGAACGGTGCCCCGCTGACGAACGATCCGGCGGGGGATCCCCCGTACTCAGGCGACCGAGGTTCGCGCCCTTCGGTCGACCTTGATCGACAGTCGCGAAAGGGCGTACGTGGCAGCCGCGAAGACTACTCAGGCAGCTCAGGCTGACGCCGAGGAGACGCCCAAGGCCACCTCGGCGAGGAAGGCCCCGGCGAAGAAGCCGGCGGCGAAGACCGCCGCGGCGGGGAAGACGGCCACGCGGGCGCCGCGCAAGACGGCCGCCAAGGCCGCCGCTGCCGCGCCTGGCAAGGTGAAGAAGGACGGCGAGGAACCCGAAGACCTCGAAGGCGCTCCAGACGCCGAAGACCTGGTCGACGACGTCGAGCTGATCGACGAGCCGGTCGAGGAGGAGCCCGCCGAGGAGGAGGCCAAGCCCGGCGAGGGCGACTTCGTCTGGGACGAGGAGGAGTCGGAGGCCCTGCGGCAGGCCCGCAAGGACGCCGAGCTCACCGCCTCGGCCGACTCGGTCCGCGCCTACCTCAAGCAGATCGGCAAGGTCGCCCTGCTCAACGCGGAGGAGGAGGTCGAACTCGCCAAGCGCATCGAGGCCGGCCTCTACGCCGCCGAGCGGGTGCGCCGCGCCGAGGACGAGCAGGAGAAGCTGACCCCGCAGATGCGCCGCGACCTGCGGTGGATCGTGCGGGACGGCGAGCGGGCCAAGAATCACCTGTTGGAGGCCAACCTCCGCCTGGTGGTGTCGCTGGCCAAGCGCTACACCGGTCGTGGCATGGCGTTCCTGGACCTGATCCAGGAGGGCAACCTCGGCCTGATCCGCGCGGTGGAGAAGTTCGACTACACCAAGGGCTACAAGTTCTCCACGTACGCGACGTGGTGGATCCGCCAGGCGATCACCCGCGCGATGGCCGACCAGGCCCGCACCATCCGCATCCCGGTGCACATGGTCGAGGTCATCAACAAGCTGGGTCGCATCCAGCGCGAACTGCTCCAGGACCTGGGTCGCGAGCCCACCCCGGAGGAGCTCGCCAAGGAAATGGACATCACCCCGGAGAAGGTGCTGGAGATCCAGCAGTACGCCCGGGAGCCCATCTCGCTGGACCAGACGATCGGCGACGAGGGCGACAGCCAGCTCGGTGACTTCATCGAGGACTCCGAGGCCGTGGTCGCGGTGGACGCGGTGTCGTTCACGCTGCTGCAGGACCAGCTGCAGTCGGTGCTGGCGACGTTGTCCGAGCGCGAGGCGGGCGTGGTGCGGCTGCGGTTCGGCCTCACCGACGGCCAGCCGCGGACGCTGGACGAGATCGGCCAGGTCTACGGCGTGACGCGGGAGCGGATCCGGCAGATCGAGTCGAAGACGATGTCGAAGCTCCGGCACCCCTCGCGGTCGCAGGTGCTGCGCGACTACCTGGACTGACCTCCAGGCTGAAGATCACTCAGGGCCAGGGCCCCTCGACCGTTCGGTCGAGGGGCCCTGGCTTTACCCCACCCTTCACCCGTTCGGACGCTGCCGTTGATCACTCTCCGTGGTGTCCTGGAAGTGGCGCAGCCGCCGGGGGGCGGCGCAGGGCGCGCCGAAACAGGGGGAAGTCCATGAGTGAACGTCGCACTGAAGCACGCCTTTCGCGCCTGGCCTCGGCCGACGCGCTGGACCGGCTGCCGTGGCCGGAGCACGTCAACAACGGCGAGGAGGGCGACTACCCGTACGTCGCCAACTACAGCAAGGGCCTGCCGCACGACGACGTCGGCGAGGTGCGCCCGGAGGCGTACGACACGCTGCTGAGGGCGCTGGCAACGGGCCGTTCCGACGACTTCGAGCGCGTCCCGCTCGGCCGGGGCGTGAAGCTGACCGACCCGCAGTCCGGCCTGGCGTTCGACCTGGAGGGCCCGGACGCGCAGTCGCTCACGATGCCGCCCGCGCCGCGGCTGGACAGCGCGCGCAACTCCGCCGAGGCCGTCGAGCTGTACTGGATGGCCCTGACCAGGGACGTCCCGTTCGCCGAGTACGACGGGCACCCGCTGATCGCGCAGGCCGCAGCGGAGCTGTCGAGGTTGAGCGACTACCGCGCGCCGAGGGTCGAGGGCCGCGTCACGCCCGCCACGATCTTCCGCGGCGGCACGCGCGGCGACCTGCCGGGGCCGTTCCTGTCGCAGTTCCTGCTGCGCGACGTCCAGTACGGCACGCTGCGCGTCCCGCAGCTGCACGACACCGTGCGGCCCGACCGCGACTACCTGACCGACTTCGACGCGTGGCGGGTCGTGCAGGAGGGCGGCAGCACGCCGGCGATCAAGCGCGACCACGCGAAGCGCCGGTACCTGCACGACGCCCGCGGCGTGACCAACTACGTGCACTTCGACGCGCTGTACGAGGCCTACCTCAACGCGGCGCTGATCCTGCTGGACCTGGGCGCGCCGGTCGACGCGGGCAACCCGTACCGGCACTCGGCCAACCAGGCCGGGTTCGGCACCTACGGCGCGCCGCACCTGCTGTCGCTGGTGACCGAGGTGGCGACGCGGGCGTTGAAGGCGGTGTGGTTCCAGAAGTGGTTCGTGCACCGCAGGCTGCGGCCGGAGGCGTTCGGTGGCCGGGTGCACGCGCACCTGTCCGGGCTGCGGGACTACCCGATGATCGACCGCGAGGTGCTGGACTCGGAGGCGGTCAAGCTCGTCTACGAGAAGCACGGCTCGTACCTGCTGCCGCAGGCGTTCCCGGAGGGCTCGCCGACGCACCCGTCCTACGGCTCGGGTCACGCGACCGTCGCCGGGGCCTGCGTCACGGTGCTGAAGGCGTGGTTCGACGAGTCGTGGGAACTGCCGGACCCGGTGGTCGCCAGTGCCGACGGCACGGTCCTGGTGCCCTACACCGGGGGCGGCCGGTTGACGGTGGGCGGCGAGCTGGACAAGGTCGCCGCGAACATCGCGACGGCGCGCAACATGGCGGGCGTGCACTGGCGGTCGGACTTCACCGAGCCGATGCTGCTCGGCGAGGCGATCGGCATCGGGGTGCTGCGCGACCACGTCCGGGTCAACCACGAGGACGCGTCGTTCGGCCTGACGCGGTTCGACGGGCGTCGCATCACCATCTGAACGAGTGGCCGAACGGCTCGTGAACCGGACGGATCATGTCCGGATCGTGGAACGGGCCGCCGTGTTCGCTCTGGGCTGACCAAAGTGTTACCCGTCACACCGATGACTTCGGAACACCCACCTTCTGGAGCATCGGGGGTGCGTCGAACGACGTATTCGCAGGTCGGAAAACCGTTGCCACGACAGCGGAACGTGAGCGGGACCGGATCGAACCGGTGGAAGAGGCAGGTTCCGAGCACCCCGGCGCCGGGTAAATGACGAGTGACGCGGGTCGCCACGGTCCGGGGAACACTGACTTAAGCCCGCGCGTCTGCAAGAGTGGAAGCAGCGAACACGGCGCACCCGCCAGATGCGAAGTGGTCGCAGCTAGGTGTGAGGGCACCGATCCCCGGTGCCGGGACGGAGGGAGATTTCCATGACTACGACGCTCACCCGCCCCGCGTTGACCGCTGCCGACCGCTGCGACCGCTGCGGGGCTGCTGCCCAGGTTCGCGCCGTGCTCCCCTCCGGGGGCGAGTTGCTGTTCTGCGGGCACCACGCCCGTGAGCACAGCACCAAGCTGCGTGAGCTCGCTGCCGAGTTGCAGCAGGGCTGAACACCACGAGTCCCGGCATGGGGCTCGTAGCACCCTAGCCGTCCGGGGCGGGGATCCGAGAGGATCCCCGCCCCCCTCATCTTTTCAGGGCCGTCCGACCGGGCCCGCACCGCCGTGAAGGGCCCGTAGCGGGGCCTGGCGTCGCTGTCACGGCACGCGTGCCGCGCTGATGTGCCGATGCACCCGGACGGCGTCCGACGGGTCTCAGACCTCGCCGAGGACGGGCTCGAAGGCGAGCTCGGCGGCGCCGACGAGCTTGGCGTCACGGCCGAGCGGCGACGAGACGATGCGCGTCCCGCCGACGGCGCGCGAGACCAGTGACCGCTTCTGCACGGTCCGTCGCAGCTGCTCCACCAGCGTCTCCGGCAGCGCGGTGAACAGGTCGCCCAGCACCACCAGTTCCGGGCCGAGCATGTTGACCACCGTGATCAGGCCCATGGCCAGCCACTCGGTGAACTCGCCGAGCCGGTGCGCGACGCTGTCCGGCGAACCGGCCAGCGACCGCAGCTCGGCCACCACGGTGCCGCGCGGCGAGTCCTCGGGCAGGGCGAGGGCGCGGCACAGCGCCGCCTCCCCCACCTCGGTTTCCCAGCAGCCCTGGCAGCCGCAGTAGCAGCGCCGCCCGCCGGGCCGCACGACCATGTGCCCCAGTTCGCCGACGTAACCGCCCGCGCCGCGCAGCGGGTGGCCGCTGGAGATCACGCCGCCGCCGATGCCGACGTCGGCGGAGATGTAGACGACGTCCGACGAACCGCGGGCCGCGCCGCGGACGTGTTCGGCCAACGCGCCCAGCTCGGCGTCGTTGCCGACCTGGACGGGGACCTTGAGCACCGACGACAGCCGCTCGCCCAGCGCCACGTCGGTCCAGTGCAGGTTCGGCGCCTCGTGCACGAGCCCGTCGGCGCGGCGGACCACGCCGGGCACGGACACGCCGACGCCGACCGCCTGCACGTCGAGCTCGTCGGCCAGGAGCTTGGCCGAGTCGGCGACGTGCGTGATCACCTCGCCGGGGTCGCGGGACCGGTGGTGCAGGTTCCACGAGTCCCGGCCGAGGATGTCGCCGCCGAGGCCCACCATGGCCATCGCCACCTGCTCGACGCGGATGTCGATGGCCATGACCACGGCGGCGTGCGGTTGCGGCAGCACGAGCAGCGACGGGCGGCCGGCGCCGGAGCGCTGCGCCGGCACGCGTTCGGCCACCACGCCGGACTCGGCCAGGCCGTCCACCAGGGCTTTGATCGTGCTGCGGTTGAGGCCCAGCTCAGCCGCGAGCGACGCCCTGGTGGAGGGCCCGTCCACGTGCAAGCGGCGCAGCAGCGCCGTTCTGTTGTGCCTTCGCACCTCGTCGGGTCGGGCTCCCGCGGTGGGTGTGCTCACGTCAGCGGGCGGCGGACGCCGCCCGGCGGCGGGACAGCGCGTCGACGCTCGCGGCGAGCAGCAGCACCAGGCCGGTCACGATGAACACGACGGCGGCGGGCTGGTTGAGCAGGCCCATGCCGTTCTGGATGATCGCCAGCACCGCGCCACCGATCACCGCGTCACGCATCTTGCCCTTGCCGCCGAACAGCGACGTGCCGCCGATCACGGCCGCGCCGACCGCCATCAGCAGCGTGTTGCCGCCACCGGCGTTCGGGTCGACCGATCCGACCTTCGACGAGTAGATGATCGCGCCGACGGCCGCCAGGGAGGACGCGATCACGAACACGCTCATCCGGATCTGCGACACGTTGATGCCGGCGCGGCGGGCCGCTTCCTTGTTGCCGCCGACGGCGTAGACGTGCCGGCCGTAGCGGGTGCGCTCGAGCACGAACGTGCCGATGACCAGCAGGACGAGCACGATCGGCACCACGAACGGCACGCCGGTGATCACCACGAGGTCGCTCTTGGAGCGGTTGAGCGTCAACGCGTAGGTCGCCACCGCGGCCAGCACCACGACCACGCCGACCTTGACCAGCACCATCGGGGTGGGCAGCGCGACCAGGCCCTTGCGCAGCCTGCTGAAGTGGCGGCCGAGCACGATGGCGGCGTAACCGCCCGCGCCGACGACGAACAGCGCCCACGAGCCGGCGGTGCTGAGGTTGCCGTTGGCGACGCTGAAGATCACGTCGTCGCGCAGGCCGAGCGTGCCGCCCTGGCCGATGAGCTGGAGGATCACGCCGCCCCACGCCAGGAACAGCGCGAGGGTCACGACGAACGACGGGATGCCGACGCGGGCGACCAGGAAGCCGGTGATGCAGCCGATCGCGGTGCCGACGCAGACGGCCAGCAGCATCTCGACCCACGGGTTGGCCGGCACGCCGATCAGCGCGATGGCGAGCGCCACCACCGACAGCGCGGTGCCCGCCCAGATCCGCATCAGCGCGGCGAGCACGGCCGCCAGCGCCAGCAGGCCGCAGAACAGGTAGAAGACGGTGTCGCCCATGCCGCCGAGCAGGTTGCCGCCCTTGATCAGGTGCAGCGCCATCACCGAGGCGCACACGCCGGACGCGGTGCCGGCGGACAGGTCGATCTCGCCCAGGAGCAGGACGAACACCAGGCCCATGGCGATGGTGACGATGCTCGCGCCCTGCTGGAGGAGGTTCGCGATGTTGCCCAGGGTCAGGAAGGTGTCGGCGAGCGAGCTGAACACGATCAGCAGCACGACCACGCCGAGCAGCGCGGGCAGGGAGCCCAGCTCGCCGCCGCGCAAACGGGCGAAGTAGTCGCGGACCGCCTCGCCGGTGGACTGGGAAGTGGTGTCGATGCCGAAGTCGGAGATCGCGCCCTGGGGTGCGTCCGGGGCGGTCTCGCTGGTGGTGTTGGTCATGCTGCGTTCCTCGTCGTGGTCAGCTTGGCTGTGCCGGCATCCATCCGGGCAGGCATCAGATGGTCGCGGTCTCGGGGCGGGCGATGCCCAGGTCGCCGGAGCGGCCCGCGGTGATCAGCTCGACGATCTGGCCGTGGGTGACGTCCTTGGTGTTGACCTCGGCGGCCATCCGTCCCAGGTAGAGGCACGCGATGCGGTCCGCGACCTCGAACACGTCGTTCATGTTGTGGCTGATCAGCACGACGCCCAGGCCCTGCTCGGCGAGCCGGCGCACCAGGTCGAGGACCTGGCGGGTCTGCGCGACGCCCAGCGCCGCGGTCGGCTCGTCCAGGAGCACGACCTTGCTGTTCCACAGCACGGCCTTGGCGATCGCCACGGTCTGCCGCTGGCCGCCGGACAGCGACGCGACCTGCGTGCGCACCGACTTGACCGTGCGCACCGACAGCGAGGTCAGCGTCTTGCGGGCGGCCTGCTCCATGTCGGCCTCGTCCAGCATGCCCAGCTTGCCGCGTTCCCGGCCCAGGAACATGTTCTGCACGATGTCGAGGTTGTCGCACAGCGCGAGGTCCTGGTACACGACCTCGATGCCCAGGTGCGCGGCGTCACGCGGGCCGTGGATGTGCACCTCCTCGCCGTCGAACAGGACCTGACCTGAGTCGGTCGGGTGGATGCCCGCGATGCACTTGACCAACGTCGACTTGCCCGCGCCGTTGTCGCCGACCAGCGCGGTGACCTGGCCCGGGTGGACCTCGAAGTCGATGTCGTGCAGCACGTGCACGGGACCGAAACTCTTGTTGACGCCGCGCAGTTCGAGGATCGGCTCGCTCACTGGATTTCCTCCGTCTAACCCGGGTGAAGGGTCTAACCGTTCTCAGGCGCCCGCCCACACGGGCGGGCGCGGGGGGGGGGGGGGGGGGGGCCCCCACCCCCCCCCCCCCCCCGCCCGCGGACGCAGGTGCGGGGGGGGGGCCGGCGGGGGGGCCGGCGCGCGGCGGCGGGCGAAAAGCCGAC
>JBFBCZ010000068.1:0-20925 GCA_040689555.1 Actinosynnema sp. NPDC051121
CCCAGCCCAGCTTCTCGAACGCCCAGATGACGCGGGCGGACACGTCGAGTTGGCCGCGGTCGACGCCGTGGCGGGCGCACGTCGGGTCGGCGTGGTGGGAGTTGTGCCACGACTCGCCCATCGACAGGATCGCCAGCGGCCAGAAGTTGGCCGAGCGGTCGCGGGCGGCGAACGGCCGGTCGCCGATCATGTGGCAGATCGAGTTCACCGACCACGTCACGTGGTGCTGGAAGGAGATCCGGGCCAATCCGGCCCACAGGAACGCCGTCAACGCGCCCCACCAGGACAGCGTGAGCACACCGCCCAGCACCGTCGGCACGGCCACGCTCAGCAGGACCCACAACGGGAACAGTCGGTCGACCAGATGGATGTCCTTGTCCGCCACAAGATCGGGGGCGAACCGGTCCACGTTGGTGGTGTCCCGGCCGAACAGCCACCCCATGTGCGCGTGCCAGAATCCGCGTGCCAGTGCGATTGGCGAGGTGCCGAACAGCCACGGCGAGTGGGGGTCGCCTTCGCGGTCGGAGAACGCGTGGTGGCGGCGGTGGTCGGCGACCCACCCGATCACGGGGCCTTGAGCGGCCAAGCCGCCGGCGATGGCCAGTGCCACGCGCAGTGCCCGCTTGGCCTTGAACGCACCGTGGGTGAAGTAGCGGTGGTAGCCGATGGTGACGCCCAGGGTGGACACGGTGTAGAACACCGCCGCGAGCGTCAGGTCCAGCCAGCTCAGCCCCCACCCCCAGGTCAGCGGAACGGCGGCGATCAGCGCGGCGAAGGGGATCACCAGGAACGCCCGGATGACGACCATCTCGGTCCGGGTGCGGGGTTGCGCCAACAACGGTTTCGGTCCGGCGAGTGTCGATGATGTCATGACGTGCACTACCTGACTGGAAGAGCGACCCGGTGCCGAGCGGGGGCTGGGCGGACAAGGGGTCGACGCGAAGCACATCCGGACCACAGCGGGCCGGACGGCCGGAAAAGCGCGGGGAAGCGGCGTGCCGACCGGTCTGGCAGCGGCTTCCGCGCTTGCCACCAACGGTACACGGCTCGCCGCCCCGGCACCGATTACGACGAGCCGCGGTCGGTGCCCGGGCGTACGGTGGGCGCATCGAGCGACCGTCACGTGACAGGGCAGGACCGGCCGGGGTGGGCAGGAGTCTCCGGTCCGGCGCGGCCGTGCTGCTGGTCGTCGTGGCGGGGCTCGCGGCGGTGTTCACGGCGTGGCTCGGGCCGGGGCAGGCCGGTACCGCGTTGTTGGGCGCGTTGGGGTGGCTGGTCGCGCTCGCGGCGCGGGTGCCGGCGGTGGCCTCGGCCGGACGGCTGCACGACCCCGGCCGTGGGCGGACGGTGCTCGCTGCCGCGTCCGCGGTCACCGACGAAGTGGTGCGCCTGCTGCTCGTACTGGTCGCCGTCACCGGGTTCGCCCCGGCGCTGTGGGCCGGCCTGGGCTGGGCGGTCGCGGAACTGGTCTTCGCCACCGCCACGGGCCTGTCCCAGTTCACCGGCACCCTCGGCCCGCGCGCGGCCGAGGTGCTGGGCGCAGAGGGCGGGGTCGCCGCCACCCACCCCCTGCACGTCCTGCTCCGCGGCGCCACCACCACGGCCTTCCACCTGGGAGCGACGCTGCTCCTGGCGGACGGGCCGTGGTGGCTACCGGCGACCGTGGCGGCGCACGCGGTGGTCAACCTGACCTTCACGCGCTGGGCCCGCCACCGGCTGTCGGCCGCCGAAGTGGTGTGCGCGGTGGTGTGCGCGCTCCTCCTGGTCGCCGGCTTGGCGCTGAGCGGCTAGAAGTGCCCGCCGTCGCCTTCCCAGCGGTCCTCGTCGATGGTTTCCCGCGTCGCGCGCGGCGCGTGATCGGGGTTCGTGCGCGGTGTCGCGCCGTTCGAGGACAGGATGTCCTCCACGGTCGCGGCGGCGTTCGCGGTCGCGGCGGACCGCAGCACCGCCCGTGCGACACCGCCCGGCGTGCCCGGCGGGACCACGAGCAGCCGGATACGGGTGTAGTCGGCGTTGACCAGGGTGACGGTGTCGGGCTGAATGGAGTGGAACCCTTCCATCCGCACGGTGATGTCCCCGGCCTCCAGCTTGCGGTCGGCTCGTTCCCACGAGTCGAGGTGGTAGGTGACGCGGCGGACCCGGCCGTCCGCGCCCAGCACCGCGAGCAGTGGTGGGAACTCGGTCATGGGGTCGGCCGAGCGGGGCCACCAGGCGCCGTCGACCGCGCCGCCGGAGGAGCCAGGGGGTTTCATCGACAACCGCACCGCGGTCTCGACGGGTGGGGTGAGCAGTTCGAGGGTCATGGTGGAGGTTCCCGTCTCCGACGAGACGCGAAAAGCCCGCCGGATGTCGTCGTGCGCCCAAGGCGGAGCCGGCTTGACCGTCGACACGCGACAAACCCTCGGTCACTGCATCCTACGCCGCATCGCGGCCAATAGCGCCGATAGCGACGTGGTGCACACCGTGATGGAGGAATCGCTTGTGCCGTAGGGGATGACAAGTGTGTCGCCGTGCGGCAGCCCGCCGCACGAGTAGACGACGTTGGGCACGTACCCGTCGCGTTCCTCGGTGGAGGGGACCAGCAGCGGGTCGGGCAGGCTCGCCAGGACCCGCTCGGGGTGGTCGAGGTCGAGCAGCATCGCGCCGATCGAGTAGACCCGCATGGGGCCCACGCCGTGGGTGAGCACGAGCCAGCCCTCGGCGGTCTCGATGGGCGAGCCGCAGTTGCCGACCTGCACCAGCTCCCAGTCCCGGGACGGTTGCGCCACGCGTTGCGGCGTCGTCCAGCAGCGCAGGTCGTCGGAGGTGGTCACGAAGGTGCTCTCGGCGTCGCCGCGGGACAGGGCCGCGTACCGGCCGCCGATGCGCCGGGGGAACAGCGCCATACCCTTGTTGCGTGCGCCCGGACCGGTGGTCTGGGTGACGCGGAACGTGCGGAAGTCCTGTGTTTCCAACAGTTGTGGCGCGACATCCACACCGTCGTAGGCGGTGTAGGTGGCGTAGTGGGTGTGTTCGCCGTCGTCGTCGGTGAAGCGCACGAAGCGGGCGTCTTCCATGCCGTGGCGCTCGGACGGGCCGGTGGGCCACAGCACCCGTTCGCTCAGGGAGGTGTCCTCGGCGAACTCGGCGGTGTAGTTGCACGCAGCGATCCACCGGATCCGCTCGACCGTGCGGTGCGCTTCCTGCCGGGCGACCAGGCCGGGGTGCAGGGTGGCCAGCAGCAGGTCCAGTTCGCGGCCGGTGAAGCGCTCGGGCAGGTAGCGGTTGAGCACGGCGGAGACTTCGTCGTCGTGGCCGAACTCGGCGAGCTTGCCCCGGAACAGCTCCTTGTCGTGCACCGGTTCCCGCCGCACGCCGACCGTGGCGAACGCGGAGGGCGGGGTGACGGTGAGCGTGCCGTCGGGCGCGATCACGGCGGTGCGGAACCCCACCGACGACAGGTGGCCCTCGCCGATGCCGCGCACGCTGAGCACGCACCGCAGGTGGCCGCGCGGCACGCCGTCCTGGTCGGGGTGCGCGACCAGCGACGGGTTGCACAGCGCCGCGCCCTCCACCGAGTACTCGTGGGTGAAGTACGCGCCGATCAGCATCCGCCGCGCTTCCGACAGCTCCACGCCCGGGTCGAGGCGGTGGCTGACGCTCGCGAAGTGGTCGGCGAAGGTCTCGCGCAGGTCGCGGTGCCGCCGCGCGAACAGCTTCACCGTGCGGGTCAACGCCGCCTCCACGGCGTCCTCGTCCAGCGCCATCACCCGCCGGATCACGGCCGCGGACCGTGATTCGTGCTCGGGCTTCTCCTCCCCTGGCACGAACAGCCTCGTCACCACCCGGCTCGGGTCGGGCCGCAGCCGCACCCGACCGCCGGTGACCAGGGCGCTCACCCGGCGCTCCCGGTGAACGCGCGGGCGTGCTGGAGCGTCGAGAGCAGCGCCAGCGTGGACTCCGCCCCCTGGTTGCGGTTGCGCCCGTCGCGCGACAGCCCGTCGCACCCGCCGCCGGTCTCCTCGTCCAGCAGCGGCACCCCGGCGTCGTTGTCGCCGCCGAACCACGCCACCGCGCGCCGGACCCCGGCCAGCCACGCCCGGTCGCCGGTCACCCGGTGGGCGCGGGCGCAGGCGTCGGCGAGCGCGGCGGCTTCGAGTGGCTGCTGGTCGAACGCCGGGCGGTGCTCGCCGGCGCGCCAGCCGTGCATGGGTGTGGGCGAGAGCCGGTCGCCGTGGGACTCCACGGTCAGCAGCCAGGCCAGCAGCCACAGACCGTCGTCGAGGACGCCGCGGTCGCGCAGCAGCTCACCGGCGGCGATGAGCGCTTCGGGCAGCGCGGCGTTGGCGTAGAACAGGCGTGCTTCGGGCCACGGCCACGGCACCGCCCGGTCCGGGCCGCCCACGACGCCGGGGATGTCCGCCAGGAGTTTCCGCGACAGCTCGTGGTCGGGCTCGACGCGCAGCACCTCGGCCGCGCCCAGCGCGGCGAAGCACATCGCGCGCACCGACGGCGGGCGGTGGTGGGCGCCGGCGTCGAAACAGGTCAGGGCCGCCGAGCGCAGCCACGGCAGCGGCGCGCGGGCCGCGGCGGTACCCAGGCCCCACAGGGCGCGGCCCCACCAGTCGCCCAGGCCCGGCTCGTCGCGCCACACCCGGTCGTGGCCGAGCCTGTTGTGGAAGCGCCCGTCCGCGGTCTGCGCGTGGGCGGTGAAGGCGAGGTAGCGCTCCAGCAGCGTGACCAACTCCGCGGACGGGTCCGGCTCGCGGCACAGCACGACCAGGCCACGGGCCACGTCGTCCAAGCAGTAGCCGTGCTCGCGCAGCGGCAGCGCGCCCAGGGCGTGCTCGTGCAGGCCCACGTCGTCGCTGAGCCGGACGAGGTGGGCGAAGCTCGGGCCGTTCACAGCGGGGTCACGACCCGGGTGGCCGCGAGGTGCTCGGAAAGGCCCCGGTAGCTGCGCGCGACGGCGGGCCAGCTCACGCTCGGCGCGAGCCGCCTGGCCCGCTCCCCCATCCCGGCGGCCAGCCCCGGATCGGTCAGCACCCGCCGCAGCGCTGCGGCGATGGCCACCGGGTCGCGGTGCGGCACCACCAGCCCCGCACCGCCCGCCAGCAGCTCCACGGCGTGCGGGAACCGCGTCGCGACCACCGGCCGGCCCGCGCCCACGGCCTCGATGAGGACACCGGAGGTCACCTGCTCGGAGGACTCGTAGGGCAGCAGGACGACGTCGGCGCGGCCGACCAGCTCGGCCAGCGCGTCCACCGGCCGGTAGGTCGCGTCGAACTCGACCAGGTCCGCGACACCGAACGCGGCGGCCCGCTCACCCAGGTGCGTGCGGTACGCCTCGCCTTCCGACGCCAGCACCTTCGGGTGGGTCTGACCGGCCACCAGGTAGCGCGGGTTCAGGTCCCGCAGCATCCCCAGGGCGGAAATGCCCCACTCGACGCCCTTGCCGCGGCCGAGCAGGCCCCACGTGAGGATCAGCGGCCGACCCGCGCGCGGTGCGGACGGCGGTGCGTCGACCGGCAGCGCCCCGTGCGGGATGACCACCACGTCCTCGGGGCGCGCGACGGCGTACCCGGCCAGCAGGCGGTCCCGTGCCGCCACCGACATGGTGACCACCGCGTCCGCGCGGCCGACGACGTCCTCCAGCACCTGGCGTTGGCCCGCTGTGGGTTCGGTGAGGACGGTGTGCAGCACGACGATCACCGGCACGCGCAGCCGGGCGAGGACGCCGAGCACGTCGTCGCCGTCCCGGCCGGCGTAGATGCCGTACTCGTGCTGCACCACGACCACGTCGCAGTCGTTGAGCGCCTCGGCAGCCGCCTCGACACCGCCGGCGGCCATCTCGTGCACCACGGGCGGCGTCGCGCCCCGCGGCCGGTCGGTGTCGGCGAGCACGCGGACGACCCGCCCCCGCGCTCCGGGGGTCACCTCGACCAGGTGGTGCAGCAGCGCGGCGGTGAACGTGGCCAGGCCACACTGCGTCGGGGGGAACGTGCTGAGGAACCCGTAGGTTCGAGCCATGCCAATGCCTTTCGGGGGATGAGAAGGGCGGCGACGGCTTCCCCGCGCACCAAAGAGTCCTTCGTGGATGTTCGCGGGCCGCACCGAACCGCCGCACGCCGACGGGCGTGGGCGGTTCGGTGGAGGAGGTCCTCCGGGCGGGCTCGCCCCGCTCCGCCGACGTGCCCCGGGTGAGCGCCTTGTCCGACTTCGGTCAAGACCGCTCGGCGGCCATCGTGGGCCGGTGGGGGTGGCGGAGGGAGCGCGACACGCGGACTGCTCGACCAAGCCCACGCTACGCCGCTTCGGCGCAATTTCCACTGAGGAACCGCTGAGAAAAATAAAAACACGAAAGTCTCGAAAAATTCGACCGGGTGTAGACTCGTGACTTACCCGGCCACGGTGGAATTCGAGTTTCTCCCGCCACCGCCCGGACGATCAGACGAGTGGGTCCACCAATGGCGACCGGCAGCAGCTACACCTCCCCGTACGGCCTCACCCCGGGCTCCGCGCCGCGCGTCCTGCGGGAACCGCCGACCCTCGCCCACGACCTCGCGCGATCGCATGGCGGGGGCACGGGCCACACGCGCGACTGGACCCCGGCCCGGCGTCCCGGCGCGCGGTCACCGGTCCACGACGTGCCCGGCCGGTCACCAGTCCGTGATGTCCCCGGCGGGCCACCCGTGGACGGCGTCGACGACGCGCAACCGGTGGATCCGCACCGCGAGCGCGAGGGCGCCCCGGTGCGCGGGTTGCCCCCGCGTGGCGTACTGCAAGGGACCCAACCGCTCGGTCGTGCGCGCCGACTGCAGGGTCTGGCACAGGTCCACCGCCTGCTCGCCCAGCCGCGTGCCGGTGTCCACCCGGCCGGCCAGCAGGTGGCACACGGCCAGTGAGATCAGGCTGGCGGTCCGGCTGCGCGCCCGGTCCGGGCCGAAACCGTCGACCGCACTGGTCAGCAGCGACACCGCCCGCCCGGCCTCGGCCGGGTCGGTGCGCGCCGGTTCCGCGCGGACGACGCCGCCGATCGCCGCGAGTTCGACGTCGGTGAAGAAGGCCGCCCAAGGCGCGACCGGCTCGCCGCGCGCACGCGAGTGGTGGTCGGCGGCTTCGTCCAGCAGCGCCACCGCGTGTCCCGAGGAGCCCAGTTTCGCGTGCGCCCACGCCTGGTTCGCGACGACGACCGCCAGGGCGAGCGCGGAACCGCTGGCCCGTGCCGCCCGTTCGGCGGACCGGAACTCCGACAGGGCCGACCGCGGCGCGTCGTGGTGCAGGTGGACCCGGCCCAGCCGGTAGTGGATGTTCGACACCAGCGCCTCGTCGTCGCCCGCCACCGTCAAGGCCGTGCGGAGGTGGCGCAGGGCCTCACCGGTCCGGCCGGTGTCGAAGCACACCCAGCCGGCCGCGTTGTGCAGGTCCGCCACCGCCGTGCGCAGCGAGTGGCCGATCCGCGCGGTGCCGGTGCGCTCCAGCAGCGCGAGGGCCGCCGGCAGCCGCCCGACGGCCTCGTCCACGCAGCGGCCCCCGCCGTGCCGCTGGTCGTGCGCCCGCAACCTGCCCACGCACGACTCCAACGCCACGACATCGGCCGCCCCCACACGTCCCGGCGCCTCGGGGAGATGGTCGTCCACCGGGACGCCGGCGACGACGTGGACATCGGGTCCGGGGCCAAGCATCGGGTGCCTTCAGGACCGAGAGAGCCGGTGATGCGGGGGCCCGTCCCGCGCCGGCACGCCGTCGACGTGCGCGTGCACGTCGAACACGAGGTGCAGTCCGGTGACCGTCAACGGCCGCAGGACCGGACGGGTGCGGGCGACGAGGAAGAACCGCACCCCGGACGCGTCGGCCGCCGACCGGGCCTCCACCAGCACGGTGAGCCCCGCCGCACCGAAGAACACGACCTCGCCGAGGTCGGCGACCAGGTCCGGGCCGGCCGGGCGGATCTGCTTCGCGAGGCGTTCGCGCAGGCGGGGCGCCGTCCAGAGGTCGACCTCCCCGGACACCGCGCACACCACGGTCGACGACGACAACGCCCGCGTGGCGACCGAGAACAGTCGAGCAGGCGGCGGCCCGGACCGCGGGAGCACGACGCCGGACGACGGTGAACGAGCGGGGCTTCGGACGGGGACGGCCATGAGGGTCCTCTCACCTGGAGGTGGCGTCCGCAGGGTCCGGGCGGAGGAACTGCTGCCTTGAGGATGGACCAGGGGAGAACACCGCACCAGACCGGTCCAAACCTCCCCGGGTGAAATCTCCAAGAAATTTCGACCGATTCGGCGAGCGGCCGTGGGGAAAGTGACCGATACCGGTTCCCGACGATTTTTCAGCGTAGTCTGGGGTGTGCCCCGGGCAGCTCGCGCGCCGACGTCCGAGCCGGCGCCGCCCCGGGCGCACCACGACGTCCGGCAGGGTTCGACCGGCCGGAGGCGGGACCGCGCAGATGACCTCAGACCAGTCCGAGCCGAGCACGGGGCACGAGTGCCGGTGGGCGCTGAAACCGGACCCGGTGGCGGAGGGCCTGCTCGACGGCGGATGGTGGCCGCGGTCCACCGACCCCGCGACCGAGTTCCTGCCGTTGATCACCGCCATGTCCGCGCGGGGGCTGCCGGTGCTGCGGGTGTCGTTCCACCTCGGCACCTGGGCTCCCGGTGGGCGTCGGCTCACCGTGCGCGACACGGTGGTGGAACTGGAGGGCTTCCGCACCGCCGAACCGCACACGGTCGTCCTGATCGGGCCGCACCGCCGCCTGACCCGGCTGCTGGTGGTCCCGCCGTCCACCCCGGACGACGCCGCCCGCGCCGCCCTGCGCGCCGCCGCCGAGACGGACGCGACCGCCGAGGACATCCTGAGGCGGTACGACGTCCCCGTCCCCGGCAAGCGGGCCGGCACCACCGCCCAGCCCGGCTGGCGGATCGCCACCGCGCGGCCGCGGCGCGAAGTAGCCGACGATGCCACGCGCGAGCTGCGCGCGACGCTGCGCGGACCACGACGGGACGTGCGGCCCGCCGGAGATACCGGCGCGTCGTGAGCATTCCGCTGACCGACAACCCCCGGATGCGGCAGGCACTTTGACCGACACTGCGTCGGCAGCGCCACACACCCGCGCCGAGGGGCGCGAGGTGGTCGGTGTCAGCCTCGGAGTTGCTTGGCGCCGTCGGGTGCCTTGAGCAGGTGCGGGGTGTCGATGTCGCCGGAGATGACGTCGTGGGCGACGCTGCTCAGCTTGAGGTTGTGCCCGCGGGCGTAGCCGCGCAGCGCGGCGAACGCGGTGTCCATGTCGACCTTGAGTCGTTCGGCGACCAGTCCCTTGGCCTGTTCGATCGTCACCCGGCTGTTGAGGGCGGCTTGGAGCTGTTCGGTCAGCAGCTGGTGGTGGTGGATCGAACGTTGTTGCAGCAGGCCGATGGTGGCGACGTCGACCAGCGCGGTGGCGGTGCGCAGCGCGCCCGCGTCCAGCTCGCCCGACCGGGTGCGGAACAGGTTGAGCGCGCCGATCACCTCGCGGCGCAGGCGCATGGGCACCGCGTCCACGGCGACGAACCCCGCCTCGGTCGCCGCCGCGGTGAACCTCGGCCACCGCCCTTCCGCGTCGGCCAGGTGGGGGTGGCTGACCCTGGCGCCCGCGGCGAACGCGTCCAGGCAGGGGCCTTCGTCGTTCTGGAGCTGGAAGAGCTCCAGCAGCCGCACCTGCTCGTTCGACGACGCGACCAGTTGCAGCCTGCCCCGCTGGTCGGCCAGCAGCAGGCCCGCCGCGTCGACGTCGAGGAGTTCGACGCACCGGTCCACGAGCATGTGCAGGAAGTCGATGACGTCGAAGTCGTCGACCAGGGTGTCGGCCAACTCGACGAACGTTTCGACGAGACGTTCACCGTCCATCGCAGCCACCTCCGCTGGTGTGCTCACAGTGCGTTCGTGTTCCGGGCGTGCTCACGGTTGTCCCCCGTCGTGGTCGAATCGCCGTCGGCGGGCCACGACGTCGGACGCGAGCGCGCCCAGCGGCACCTGCTCGGCGAACGCCCGTGCGCGCAGGTGCGCGAAGGCGTCGGCCATGCCCAGTCCCAGCTGTGCCGCGACCATCCCGGTGGCCTGGTGCACCTGCGGGTTGTGCAGCGGGAGGCCGTCACCGTCGGCCGCCGCCAGGTGCGCGTGCTCGTCCAGCAGCAGCCGCAGGGCCAGTTCCGCGAACGCCAACGCGTCGATCAGCGTGGCGGCGTCGAGGTGGCCCGCGTCGAGCCGGTGCAGTGACAGCACCCCGACCCGGATCGCGCCGACGCACAGCGGCAGGGCGAACAAGGCCGCCGCACCGGCCTCGACGGCCAGCGGCGCGAACATCGGCCACCGGGCCTGGCCGGACGGGGCGTCGAGGTCGGCGATGAGGGTCGGGCCGCCGCCGCGCCAGACGTCCACGGCCGGGCCTTCGCCCACCGTCACCTGCAACTCGGCCAGGCGTTCACCCAGCGCGTCCGTGGCGCACCCGACCTCGGGCCAGCCGGAGGTGTCCACGGTCAGCACGGCACCGCTCACACCCAGGCGCGTCACGGCGGCCCGGCAGAGCGCACGGGCCGAGACGGGCGCATCGAGTTCGGCGGCCTCCTCCGCGATCCAACGGCTCACCTGGATCAACCGACTGGTGGTGTACCGGGCCACCCGGAGACCTCCCAGTCATGGAGCGGTGCGACGCGACGCGGGCCTTCCCGCATCGGCGGGACGTGATCGTCCCACCCGGCGCACCGGCGGCGGTGTTCCCGCGCCGTGGGTGCGCCAAGTCGCCCGGTCGGGAACTCCGCACCCCGCGGTCCTGCGCGCACGAGCGGGTACCGGTCAGTGTCGAGCGGTGCGCGACCGCCGGCGGCTCACGTTCACCCGGACGCGCCTGCGCCACAGCGGTCCGTGGAGCGCGGTGTCGTCGGTCGGCGGTCCCGGTGCGGCGTCCACCTGCGTCCCGGTGGGCGGGTAGGTGGTGGGGAGACCGGACTGGTTCGAGGTCAACTCGGCGTTCCCGCCTCCGGCTCGATCGGCCGGACTCGTCGTGCGCCCGAGGCGACGCCGGCCCGAACGCCGGCGTTCGACGCGCCTTTGGTGCCTCTGACGGTACACCCCCGAACGCCGGGGGAGGTCGTCGCCCGGGGCTCGGTCGCTCTCCCCGCGCCGGGTTTGGCCGCCACCGGAGCCGGGCATCCCATCGGGTAGCAGCCGCCCCGGACCCAGGCGACGCCGGACACCGGGAGGTCTGCTTGCCCACATCCTCATGACGCCTTCCCGCGTCACCTCGCGGCAGCCCGGTCGAGCGGACGCTCCCGGTGCTCCCGCCCCGGGCGTGAAGCCGCTCCCGCAGAACGCCCCACCACCGAACGCAAGGTCGAGGAGACCGCCGTGACCAACCCCACCACCACGCAAAAGCCGCTCACCCAGAACATGAACGCCGAGGTCGTCCCCCGCGAGGCGGGCACCTCGGCACCGACGCGGGGGACGACCACCGTCGCCGACACCGTGGTCCAGAAGATCGCCGGACTGGCGACCCGCGAGGTCTCCGGCGTGTACGCGCTGGGCGGTGGCGCGGCCCGTGCCTTCGGCTCGCTGCGCGAGCGCATCCCCGGCGCGACGGCCTCGGCCGGCCAGGGCGTGTCGGTCGAGGTCGGCGAGCGGCAGGCCGCTGTCGACCTGCACATCCTCGTCGAGTACGGCGTGTCCATCACCGACCTGGCCCGTTCGGTTCGCCGCAACGTCATCGGCGCGGTGGAGCAGATGACCGGCCTGGAGGTCGTCGAGGTCAACATCGCCGTCACCGACGTCCACATCCCCGGTGACGACGAGGGCGACAAGGCCCCGGAAACCAGCCGCGTGCAATGACACCCGAGATCGAGGCGACGGTCATCGCCACCGCCGTGCGCACCCTGCCGCAAGTGGCGGGGTCGCACAGCGGGCGATACGGCGAGATCGCCACCCACCTGCCCGGGCGCAGGGTCGACGGCGTCCGCGTCCGGCCGACCGAGATCGCCGTGGGGGTCGTCGCGCGGTACCCGGCCACCGCCGCCGAGGTCGACGTCGCCGTCCGAGCAGCCGTCCGCGCCGCGCTCGGCCGGGCCGTGCCGGCGCTCCACGTATGGATCGGCGACATCGCGCTCCCCGACACCCGTGCGCCCGGCACACACCCACCACCGGGTGCCACCGCCGACCGCGCCCCGGCAGGCGGGCTCCCGGAGCGAGCCGGGACCGGCGCGGCGGCACCTGTCAGAACAGCGAGGCGGTCATCGTGAACTCCACCACCACCGGGATGCTCGCGGGCATCGCGCTCGGCTTCGCCGCGGCGTTCGGCGGCTTCAGCGCCTTCGTCGTCGTCCTGCTGCTCGGAGCGGCCGGGCTCGTCGTCGGCAGGATCCTCGACGGCAAGCTCGACATCTCCGCGTTGACCGGCCGCGACCGGGGATGAGCGCCGTGGACACGCGCACGGCGGACATGAGTGCCTTGGACACCAGCACCGCGGACACGAGCGCCGCCACCGACCTCCGCGCGGCGGCGCCGGAAACGTCGGCGGACCCGGGTGACCGGGGCCGCCTCACCATCGGCGACACCGCGGTGGCGCGGATCGCCGCGCACGCGGCGGCCGAGGTCGACGGCGTCGGCGGCTCGGCGTACCGCCTGCTCGGCATCGCCCTCGGCGCGGAGCAGGCCGAGGAGGACGTCCGGGTCACCGCGCACGTCGTCGGTGCGTTCGTCGCGCTCGACGTGCGGTTGTCGGTCACCTACCCGATGCCGGTGCGCCGCACCACCGAGGAGGTGCGGCGACACTTGACCCGACGGGTCCGGCACCTCACCGGTCTGACCGCGTCCCGGGTCGACATCACCGTCACCGCGCTGCACGCCCCCGCGGTGACGACCGGGGGGCTCCGGTGAAGCGGTTGCCCCGCCGGAGCACACCGGCCGTCCTCGTGGCCCTGGCCGTCCTCGCCGTCTGCGTGCTCGTCACCGTCGTGTCGGTGCAACAGGCCCTCGGACTGGCCTCGTGGATCGACACGCGCGCGGTGTTCGGCGCGCTGCACGACACGCGCTGGACCGACCCGGTCGCCGTCCTCGCCGCCGTGACCTGCGTGGTGCTCGGCGTCGTCCTGCTGCTGTGCGCGCTGCTCCCCGGCGCGCCCACCGTCCTGCCACTGCGCGACGACGACCCGGACACGGACCGGGCGGTGGACTCCGGGGTGACGCGCCGGAGCCTGCGCCGCGCCCTGCGCACCGCCGCGTCCTCGGTCGACGGCGTGACCACCGCCGCGATCGGCCTCAAGCGCCGCGCGGTGACCGCGACCGTCACCACCGACCGCAGGACCACCGCCGGGCTCGCCGACGCCGTGCGCACGGCCGTCGGGCGACGGCTCGACCGCCTCGGCCCCGCCACCCGGCCCACCGTGGCCGTCCGGCTCAAGGCCCGGAGGGCGCGATGAGCGGCCGTGACCGCCCGTCGGGGCTCAACCGCGCCGTGTTGGCCCTGACCGGGCTGCTGCTGCTCGCCGCCGGCGGCTTCGCGCTGGCCACCCGGTTCGCCTTGCTGGACCTCCTCGCGCCCGACGCGCCCCTGGTCCCCGGTGACGCCCCGCCGCCGACGTGGGTCTGGTGGGCCGTCGCCGCGGGCGCGGTGGTCCTCGGGCTGCTCGCCGTTCGCTGGCTCGCCGCGCAGGCGGACCGCACGCCGAAGACCCGCACCTGGCGCTCCGACACCGGCGGCAGCAGCGACACCAGCGGCAGCGCCACCGGCGGTCGGACCGAGCTGGCCGCGGGCACCGCCGTCGCCCCGCTGCTCGCCGAGATCGAGACCTATCCCGGCGTGCACGCGGCGCACGGCACCCTGGCGGGAATCCGGGACGAGCCGCGCCTCGCGCTGGTCGTCACCACCGACCAGGACGGTGAACCCGGCGCGATCCGGCACGCGCTGGTCACCCGTGGGCTGCCCCGGCTGCGCCAGGCCCTCGACCTCGACGAGCTGCCCACCGCCGTCGAGTTCCGCTTCACCGACAAACCCGCCCTCCGAGCCGCGACATCCCCGCACCACCGACCCGGAGCAGGTACATGACCTCTACGCACACCGTCCCGGACGCCACGGCCCAAGTCCCGCGCGGCAGCGACTTCGCCCGCCTGACCAGAGAGATCAAAGCCGCCGGTCTGCTGGACCGGCGGCGCGGCTACTACCTCCTGCGGATGGCGGTCAACGCGGTGCTGCTCGCCGCCGCCGCGACGCTGTTCGCGGTGCTGGGCGACTCGTGGTGGCAGGTCGCCACAGCCGTGTTCCTGGCCGTGGTGTCGACGCAGCTGGCGTTCATCGGCCACGACGCCGGGCACCGGCAGATATTCCGCAGCCGCCGCCACAACGACCTGGTCGGGCACCTGCACGGCGGCCTCACCGGCATCAGCTACGGGTGGTGGGTGGCCAAGCACAACCGCCACCACGCCAACCCCAACCACGAGGACGAGGATCCCGACATCGAGATCCACGCCATCGCCTTCAGCCGCGCGCAGGTTGCGGAGAAGCGGGGCGTGCACCGGTGGATCACCAAGTACCAGGCGTTCCTGTTCTTCCCCCTGCTGCTGGCCGAGGCCGCCGTGCTGCGCCTGTCCGGGCTGATGGCGCTGTGGCGGCGGGAACTGCGCAACCCGTGGCGCGAGGCCGCGCTCCAGCTCGTGCCGGCGGCGGCGTACCTGGTGGCGGTGTTCCTGGTGCTGTCCCCGGTGAAAGCGCTCGTGTTCATCGCCGTGCACCAGGGCCTGATGGGTGTCTACCTGGGGTGCTCGTTCGCGCCCAACCACAAGGGCATGCCGATCATCGCCGCCGGCCGGCGCCTGGACCACCTGCACAAGCAGGTGCTGACCTCCCGCAACGTCACCGGCGGCCGGTGGGTCGACGCCCTGCTCGGCGGCCTCAACCACCAGATCGAGCACCACCTCTACCCGCACATGCCCCGCCCCAACCTGCGCCGCGCCCAGCCCCTCGTCGAGGACTTCTGCGCCCGGCACGGCATCCCCTACAGCAAGACCACCATGCGCCGCTCCTACGCGCAGGTGCTGCGCCACCTGCACGACGCAGGCGCGCCCCTGCGCAGGTCGTCCACCGGGTGAGCGCCGCCATCCGGTTCTGACGAGCCGACCGCGACCCCTTGGCGGCCACCCGGGGGTCGCGGTCTGAGGAGTGGCACTGCCGCTGGTCCCGTGGGCGACAACCCGTGGCGGAGGCAGGCGAGGACCGCCGGGTGCAGCCGGACGAAGCCCGACGGCGTCTACTGCCCGGCGGTTATCGGGGCTAGCGTGGGTGCCACGTCGCCCGCCACGAGCCGCACCGCACGGCCCGCCGGACGGCGGGGACGGAGACTCCGCCGATGAGCGACCCCCGCGCGGGGCTCTCCCCGCTCGCACAGCCGGGCACCGACTCCTCCCTCCGGGTCGTCCGACGTGAGCCACAGGCGTCCTTCGCCGCACATCGCCCCCGCGACGTGGGCAACCGCTGTCCGGGATCGAGGAAACTTCAGGGTCGGAGTTGATGCACCGTGGAACGACGCATGTCGGTCGCGACGCACTGGGGCAGTTTCGTCGCCGTGGTCGATTCCGGCCGGTTGGTGCGGATCGAGCCGAGGCAGGACGACCCCGCTCCGTCTCCCATCGGTCCCGGGATGGTGGCGGCCGCCGAGGACGGTGCTCGCGTGTGGCGCCCCGCGGTGCGCAGGGGCTGGCTGAACGGCGAGCCCCGCGCCCGCGGCGCGGCCAGGGGCGCGGACGCCTTCGTCGAGGTGAGCTGGGACGATGCGATCACGCTGGTGAGCGATGAACTCCGTCGAGTTCGTGCACAGCACGGGGACAGCGCGGTGTTCGGCGGATCCTACGGTTGGGCCAGTGCGGGCAGGTTCCACCACGCGCAGGGACAACTGCACCGGTTCCTGGCGTTGGGCGGGGGGTACACCGACTCTCGCAACACCTACAGCACCGCGGCTCTGGAGGTCATCCTCCCCCACGTGATCGGCGGTCATCCGTGGAGCTACCAGAGTCGGATGCCGATGTGGGACGAGATAGCCGAGAACTGCGAACTCGTGGTGGCGTTCGGAGGGCTGGCCCTCAAGAACAGCCAGATCAACCCCGGCGGGCTGGCCAGGCACCAGACGCAGGGCCTGCAACGCCGGTGCCGCGAGGCCGGGGTGGGGTTCGTGAACATCAGCCCCATCCGCAGCGACGTCGCAGGGTTCCTCGACGCCGAGTGGCTGCCCGTCGTCCCCAACACCGACACCGCCGCGATGCTCGGCATCGCGCACACGATGCTGGTCAACGGGTGGCACGACGAGGACTTCCTGCGTCGGTGCTGCGTCGGGTTCGACCGCTTCGCCGCCTACCTGGTCGGCGAGCTCGACGGCACCCCGAAGGACGCCGCCTGGGCGGCGAAGATCACGGGCATCAGCCGCGACGCGATCACCGACCTCGCCCGCCGCCTCGCCACCCACCGGTCACTCGTCATGGTCAACTACGCGGTGCAACGGGCGGACCACGGCGAACAACCGATCTGGATGTCCGTCGTGCTGGCCGCCATGGCGGGGTCGATGGGTCGGCCCGGGTGCGGGTGGGGCGCGGGTTACGCGACGATGGACGCCACCGGGGTCGCCCCGGACCGCCCCTTCGTGGCGACGATACCCGCGCCTGCCAACCCCGTCGGGGACTTCATCCCCGTCGCCAGGATCGCCGACGCCCTGCTGCACCCGGGCGAGGTCGTCGACTACGACGGCGAGCGCCTGACGTTGCCCGAGCTCCACCTGATCTACTGGTGCGGGGGCAACCCGTTCCACCACCACCAGGACCTCCACCGGTTGACCCGCGCCTGGCAGGTCCCCGACACGGTGGTGGTGCACGAGGCCTGGTGGAACACGACGGCCAAGATCGTCCTGCCCGTCGCCACCAGCCTGGAGCGCGACGACTTCGCCGCCGGGTTCTCCGACCCCCACCTCGTCGCGATGCCGAAGGTCCGCGAGCCGGCGGGCGAGTCGCGCACCGACCACCGGATCTTCGCCGACCTGGCCTCCAGGCTCGGGTTCGAACACGAGTTCACGGAGTCGCGCTCCGAGACGGAATGGGTCCGGCACCTCTACGAGCAGACGAGGGCGAAGCTCGCCGGGGACACCGCCCTGCCGGACTTCGACGACTTCTGGCGGTGGTCCACCGTCGAACTGCCGGCGTCGACCGGGCCGTTCCCCGGGAGTTTCGAGGACCTCCGGTCAGACCCACAGGGCTTCCCCCTGTCGACGCCGTCCGGCCGGATCGAGATCTTCTCGGAGGAGATCGACTCGTTCGGCTACGACGACTGCGCCGGACACCCGAAGTGGTACGAACCGGTGGAGTGGCTCCGTGCCGACCTGTCGGGCCGGTTCCCGCTGCACCTGATCTCGAACCAGCCCGCCTCACGCCTGCACAGCCAGTACGACAACGGTGACCACAGCCTCGGCTCGAAGATCCGCGGTCGTGAGCCCGTGACGATCAACCCGGCGGACGCCGCGGCGCGCGGCATCGAGAGCGGCACGGTCGTGCGCGTCCACAACGACCGGGGCAGCTGCCTGGCGGGCGCGGTCCTGTCGGACGACGTCATGCCGGGTGTCGTGCAACTGTCCACGGGCGCGTGGTGGGACCCGGTCCAGCCGGGCGCGAGCGGTACCTTGGACCGGCACGGCAACCCGAACACCCTCACCGCGGATCGGCCGTGCTCACGCCTGTCGCAAGGACCGAGCGCCCTCAGCGCCCTGGTCGACGTCGAGCCCTACGACGGCCCCCTCCCCGATGTGGTCGCCTTCGCACCACCGAACCTCGTCCCGCCCGGCTGACGTCACCGCGGCCGGCGGCGGCGTGACACTCGAACGAGTGATCCGGTCCTCCCGGTGGTCGCGCCGACTGGGCACCGGGTCGCTGCTTGACTACGTTGCGCGGTCATGACTGCAATTCGGGATCTCAAGTGCCGCCAGTGGTTCAACGGCGCGGACGTCGACGGCGACGGGGTGATCACCCAGGAGGACGTCCGGTTGATGGGCGAGCGCTACATCGCGGCCCGTGACGCCGCGCCGGAGTCCGAGACCGCCCTCCGGCTGACCGGTGGATTGGACGCGTTCTGGGCCAACGTGATCGCGCCGATGGACCAGGACCGTGACGGGAGGGTCGACCTGCGGGAGATGACCGAGGGGTTCCGGCGGGCGCTGACCGATCCCGCCGAGTACCCGCAGCAGGTCGGACCGGTGGCCGACTGCTACTTCGACCTGATCGACCTCGACGGGGACGACAGGATCGACCAAGCGGAGTTCGGGCAGATCTTCGGTTTGGCGGGCAACGTGTCCTCGGAGGACTGCGCCGCGGTCTTCGAGGCGCTGGACCTCGACGGCTCGGGCGGGCTGAATCGCGCCGAGTTCCACCGGGCGCTCGCGGAGTTCTTCTACGGCGACGACCCGGACGCCCCCGCCGCGCACCTGTTCGGCAGGATCGCCGGCTGACCGCTGGTGCTCCGGGCGGGCCGCTCCGAGTAGGCCGCTCCGGGCACCGTGGCCTCCTGGGCCGAACGTCCTCGGCAGCGTGCGGACGGGTGTTGCCGGTGAATCCCGCGACGACGGTGCCGGGTCCGGCAGGTCCCCGCCCCGCAACGCCTGGAGGAGACCGCCACCGTCGACGGCCCGCAGCCCACCGGTCAGCCGGTCGACCATCCCCGCAGCGGGCTCGCCCGGCTCTCGACCAGGTCCCGGAGCCCTGGAGTGGGGACCAGGCCCAGGTCCGTGCGCAGCAGGTGGCTGAACCGGTCGAACACCCGTATCGCCTCGGACTGGTTGCCCTCGGCGAGGTGGACGCGGATGAGGGCCGCCTGAGCGCTCTCACGCAGCGGGTCGGCCCGGACGAGCACGCTCGCGGCCGCCGTGGCGTCGCCGAAGCGCCGTGCCTCGACCAGGCCGTCCACCACCGCCTCCAACGCGTGCAACCGCAGTTGACGCCAGTCCTCGGCCTCGGAGACGACCCAGTCGTCGTACCAGTGGGGCAACAACTCCGACGACAGGACGGCGACCGCCTGCCTGCTGAGATCCACCGCGGCGTGCGGACCGGCTTCCAGCAGGCGATGGGCCAGCGCCTGGGCGTCGCGCAGGTCGACCGACACATGGGGCGCGAGCTCCAGGCTGGACGGGGTGACCAGCAGTGCGTCCGGGCAGACGCGGTTCGTCCGGGCCAGGGCCGACCGCAGGGCCGCGTAGGCGTGGCCGTCGGTCGACTCCGCCCACAGGGAGCCCGCCACGAGCAGGCGTCCCACCGCCCGGTGGCGCAGCCCCACGAACGCCAACAGGCGCTCCACACCTCCGGGAGCCGGGATGACGTCGGCTCCGCCGGTGAGCCGGAAGCCGTCGAGGAGTGCGACGCGCAACCCCGCTCGGCGGACCCGGGGCGAGCGCGCGTTCGTCGTCACGAGTGAGGCCATGAGTCTGGTACCGGTGTCGTCGAGGATGATCACAAAGGTGTCCGACCCGTCCCGCACGTGCCGCGCACGCCCGTTGCCGGAGCCGTCCGCGGCCCGATCCGTCGGCCGATCCTGCTGTCGGTCATGCTACGTGCGTGGGCGCGCGGGATGGCGCTGGCTGTCGGGATTCCCTCCCGCCACTCGGATCCGGCACGCGTGCGCGCGTGTGGGGCACCGCCTCAAACCACCCTTTCGGGCCCGCTGACCGAAACCGGAACACGACGGCGCCGCGCACGCGCCGCGACCCGTCCCCTTTCCGGGGCCGGGTCGTGAACCGGCGTCATGTGAGCGACCGTTCTCGGTGCCTGGTGCTACGACTCGCAGCTGCTGCGGAGGTCGGGGGGAACCCCGACAGGGCCGCAGGAGTCGGTGCCGAGGCCGCCGTTGAGGGTGTCCTCGGCGAAGTCGGTGCCGGGGCCCCTGAGCCTGTCGTTGCCCGCGGAGCCGTTCAGCGTGTCCGTGCCGAGGTCGCCGTTGAGGGTGTCGTTGCCGACCCCGCCGGTCAGCGTGTCGTCACCGTCGCCGCCGTGGATCGTGTCGGCGTAGGAAGTGCCGGTGATGGTGTCGTTGCCACCGTTGCCGTAGATCGTCTTGCCCGGATTGGCGCTGGTGCAGTCGATGGTGTCGTTGCCACCGGATCCGATCACGGTGGTGTCCGTCTGCGTCACACCGGGACCGATCGTGCAGGGGACCGCCGCCGAAGCGCTACCCGCACCTGCCACACCACCCATCACCATGACGCTCGCAGCCACGATTGGGTAAAACCGTCGACTTCGCACTGTGACCTCCGTGTCGTGTTCGGATATCGACGGACAGCGTGTTCCGCGAGGCGTCACCGCCGCGTGACGCCGGGCGAACGTCCTCGCTGTTGGCACAGTGCTTCTCGCTGCGTCGCGGCCGCCGGGGCCCCGGTCTTGTGCTGGTGCAGCCACAAGTCCGGAGCCCCGAGGTGGTTTCACGTCACCGAGGTCGGGTCAGCAGGAGCAGACTCCGCCGTTGTTCACGCCCGCAACGCCGTTGGGGCCGGCGGTGCCGGGCGACCCGTTGACGATGGTGGTGCCGGCTTCGACGGTGCCGGTGTTGCCCAGGCCACCCGCGCCCGCTGCCCCGCCGAGTCCGCCGGCGCCGCCGGGACCGCTGCACCCGGTGCCGCCGTTACCGCCGGCACCGCCGTTGCCGCCGTTACCGCCGGTGACGGTGATGACATCGGCACCCAGGTCGCCGTTGACGGCTCCGGAGTTGCCGACGCCGCCCGCTCCGCCCGCGCCGCCGACGCCACCGGCGCCGCCGGGCTGGGTGGCGCTGATGCCGTTGCCGCCCTTGCCACCGACACCACCGGCGCCGCCGAGACCGCCGTTGGCCTTGAGGGTGTCGACCCCGGCGCCGCCGTTGATCGTGCCGGAGTTGCCGACGCCGCCCGCGCCGCCCGCGCCGCCCGCGCC
>JBFBCZ010000069.1:0-20222 GCA_040689555.1 Actinosynnema sp. NPDC051121
CCCGCGTCGCGCTGCGCACCGCCGCCCGGCTGACCGACAGCGGCGAGCTGCGCGCCCGCGCCGAGCTGCTGCGCGGCGGCATCGACCTGGGCCACGGCCTGCCGGACGTGGCCGTGCGCCGGCTGCTGCACGCGGCGGGCGAACTCGTCGGCACGCACCGCTCCCTGGCCATCACCGCGCTCGGCTTCGCCGGCGAGGCGGCCAGCATCGCGGGCGACCACGCCCGCTACGCCGAGACCGCCGCGTTCGCCGCGAGCCTGCGCCGACCCGACGAGCCCGACGACACCCGCATCACCCTGGACCACCTCGCGGGCATGGCGGCCACGTTCGCCGGGCGGCACGAGGAGGCGCTGCCCGTGCTGCGCTCGGTGGTCGAGCTGGCCGAGCGGGTGCCGCACCCGCAGGCCAAGATCTGGGGCGGCCAGGCCGCCTACACCCTCGGCGACGCCTCCCGGGCGCACGAGCTGGCGACCAGCGCGGTCACCGCGGCGCACGAGCACGGGCTGACCGCCCTGGTGCCGTGGGCGCTGGTGTACCGGGCGCTGTCGGCGCTGCTGCTGGACCAGCACTCGGTCGCGCTCTCGGCCGCGTTCGAGGGCGTGCACGCGGCCACGGCCATCGGCCAGCACAACGCCGTGGTCGACCACCTCACCGTCCTGGCCCTGGTCGCCGCCCTGCGCGGCGACACCGACACCGCGGTGCACCGCATCGACGCCGCCGCCGAGCAGATCGCCGAACGCGGGCTCGGCCGCTCCGGCACGTTCGGCGCGTGGGCGTTCGCCTGCGTCGACCTCGCCCTGGACCGCCCGGCCGACGCGCTGGACCGGCTGCGGCTGATGGCGGCCGGGTCGGGCGGCGTGCACACCGGCATCAAGGTGATGGCCGCGCCGCACGTGGTGGAGGCCGCCGTCGGCTGCGGCAGGCCCGCCACCGCGGACCGGGCGCTGCGCCGGTACGAGAAGTGGGCGGGCACCACCGGCAGCGCGGCCAGGCTGGCGCTGTCGCACCGCTGCCGCGGCCTGCTCGCCGAGGGGCCGCGGGCCGAGGAGCACTTCCGCGAGGCGATCCGGCTGCACCGGGCCAGCGGCACCGCCATGGAGCTGGCCAAGACCGAGCTGTTCTACGGCCACCGGCTGCGGCGCGACCGCAAGCCGCGCGCCGCGCGCGACCTGCTGCGCGACGCGGTGAAGATCTTCCAGGGCTACGAGGCCGACCGCTGGGTCGCCCGCGCCAGGGCCGAGTTGCGCGCCGCCGGCGAGGCGGTGGGTCCGAGCCGGGCCGACCGGACCGCCGAGCGCGCCGCCAACCGGGCCGCGGGCCGCTCCGACGTCGACCCCACGGCGGGCCTGACCCCGCAGCAGGCGCAGATCGCCCGCCTGGTCGCCGAGGGCGCGACCAACCGCGAGGTGGCCGCGCGGCTGTTCCTGAGCCACCGCACCGTCGAGCACCACCTGCGCAACATCTTCGCCAGGCTCGAGGTGCGGTCCCGCGTCGAGCTGACCCGGATGCTCGACTGAGACAGGAGGTTCGGTGCGACAGGACTACCGGCACTGGCAGCGGATACCGACCCGGTGGCACGACAACGACGTGTACGGGCACGTGAACAACGTCGTGCACTACGCCTTCATGGACACGGTGATCAACACGTGGCTGATCACCGAGGGCGGGCTGGACATCCACCACGGGCAGGCGATCGGGCTCTGCGTGGAGTCCCACTGCAACTACCGCGCGTCCATCGCGTTCCCGGAGGCCGTCGACGCCGGCCTGCGGATCGGCCACCTCGGCCGCTCCAGCGTCCGCTACGAAGTCGGCTTCTACCCCGAGGGACGGGACGACGTGGTCGCCGAAGGGCATTTCGTGCACGTGTTCACCGACCGCGAGACCCGCAAGCCGGTGGCGATCCCGGCCGGTCTGCGCGCCGCGATGGAAGGGCTGGTGGTGGCGTGAGGACCAGGGGCGCGGTGCTGACCGGGGTCGGCGGTCCGCTCGAGGTGCTCGACCTGGAGCTGGACCCGCCGGGCCCGGGGGAGGTGCTGGTGAAGGTGCGCGCCACCGGGCTGTGCCACTCCGACCTGTCGGTGATCGACGGCTCGCGCGTCCGGCCGCTGCCCATGCTGCTCGGCCACGAGGCGGCGGGCGAGGTGGTCGAGACCGGGCCCGGCGCGTCGGACTTCGCCGTCGGCGACCGGGTGGTGCTGTCGTTCGTGCCCGCCTGCGGGTCGTGCCGCCGGTGCGTGTCCGGGCGGCAGGCGCTGTGCGAGCCGGGTGCGGCGGCCAACCGCGCGGGCACGCTGCTCGGCGGCGAACGGCGGCTGCGGCTGCCCGACGGCACGCGCCCGCACCACCACCTGGGCGTGTCCGGGTTCGCCGAGTACGCCGTGGTGTCGGAGAAGTCGGCCACGCTGGTGCCCGCCGACCTGCCGTTCGAGATCGCCGCCCTGTTCGGCTGCGCGGTGCTCACCGGCGCGGGCGCGGCGTTCTACAGCGCGGCCGTCGTGCCGGGTGACCGGGTCGCGGTGTTCGGCCTCGGCGGCGTCGGGCTGGCCGCGCTGCTCGCCGCACGGGCGGCCGGGGCGTCGCAGATCGTCGCGGTGGACGTGGTGGCGCACAAGCGGGAGCTCGCGCGCGGGCTCGGCGCGACCCACGACGTGGCGGGCGGTCCCGACGCGGTGGAGGAGGTGCGCTCGTTGACGGGCGGTGGCGCGGACAAGGTCATCGACACGACCGGTGTCGCGGCCGTGCTGGAGCAGGCCTACCTGGCCACCGGCGCGGGTGGCACCACGGTCACCGTCGGCCTGCCGCACCCCGATCGCACGGTCAGGCTGCCCGCGCTGAGCCTGGTCGCCGAGGAGCGGACGTTGAAGGGCAGCTACCTCGGCTCGTGCGTGCCGCGGCGGGACGTGCCGCGGTTCGTCGACCTCTACCGGGCCGGGCAGCTGCCGGTGCAGGAACTGCTGTCCGGACGCCTCACCCTGGACGAGATCAACGCGGGATTCGCCCGTTTGGCCTCCGGCGAAGCCGTCCGGCAGGTCGTCGTGCTGTGATCATCCAGCCGGTACGGTTGCCCGGATCGGGTGACGGTGAGGCAGAGGAGTGGTCCGCGGTGCGCAGACGGTCGATGCTCGCGGGTGTGGCGACGGCGGTGGGCGGCATGGTCGCGGGCGGCGGTTCGGCGGGCGCCTCGCCCCGGCTGGGCCTGGCCGACTACCGGCTGGTGAACCTGGCCCACGTCAACGACCCCGACCGCACCAACGTCTACCCGGGCGACCCGGCGTTCACCCTGAGCACCCTCACGACGGTGCCGGAGCACGGGTACTACCTCCAGTACGTGCAGCAGGGCGAGCACACCGGCACCCACTGGGGCGCGCCCGCGCACTTCAACGAGGACCAGCCGCACGCCGACGAGCTCGACGCCGAGGACCTGTTCCTGCCCGCCGTGAAGATCGACGTGCGGGAGCAGGCCGCGCGTGACGCGGACTACGAGGTGAGCGTCGCCGACCTCCAGCGGTGGGAGAAGCGGCACGGCCGCATCCCGGACGAGGCCGCGGTGGTCCTGTGGACCGGGTGGGAGCAGCGCTGGGGCACCCCGGCGTTCTTCAACTTCGACGCCGACGGCCGGATGCACCAGCCGGGGTTCTCGCTGGCCGCCGTGCGGTGGCTGGTCGACACCGGCCGCCTCGGCCGCCGGGGCGCGCTGGGCACCGACACGTTCAGCCCCGAGTCGGCGCTCGACGCGGAGTACCGGGTGTCCAAGCTCCTCTACCGCGAGCACCGGATCAGCCTGGAGATCCTGGCGAACCTGGCGGCGCTGCCCGAGCAGGGCGCGCACGTCCTGGTCGGCGGCACGGTCAACCGCCGCGGCTCCGGCTCGCCGGCCAGCATCTACGCCTTCGTCCCCAGGCGCTGACGACGCCCCTGGGGACTCGCACACGCGGCTGGGGGCGTCAGGTGCCGCAGAACGTCTGGTACCCGGCGGCGAAGTGCTCCGGGGCGGGCTCGGCGTAGCGTTCCAGGCCCGGGCGCTCGTCGTAGGGGGACGTCACCGCGTCGAGCAGCCGGTGGAGCGGGGCCGGGTCGCCTCCGGTGGCGGCGGCGAGGGCCTCCTCCACGAGGTGGTTGCGGGGGACGTAGGCGGGGTTGACCCGGCGCATCGCCTCGGCGTCCGGTCCGAGGGCGCGCCAGCGGGCCAGCCAGGCGTCGATCCCGGCCAGGTCGAGGAACAGCTCGCGCGCGGGTTCCGGGTCGCCGTCGGCCGCCGCGCCCAGGCGGCGGTAGAACGACGTGTGGTCGACGCGGTTGTCCTGGAGCAGGGTCAGCAGGTCGTCCACCAGCGGCGCGGGCGCGGGGTGTGCCAGGCCCAGCTTCGCCGCCATGCCCGCCGTCCAGGCGTCGTTGTACCGGGCGCGGAACCCGCCCAGCGCCTCGACCGCCAGTGCGACCGCCCGTTCCTCGTCGTCGGCGAACAGCGGCAGCAGGGCTTCGGCGAGCCGGGCCAGGTTCCACTCGGCCACCCGCGGCTGGTTGCCGTAGGCGTAACGCCCGGCGTGGTCGATCGAGCTGTAGACCGTGGCCGGGTCGAACGCCTCCAGGAACGCGCACGGCCCGTAGTCGATCGTCTCACCGGAGATCGTCATGTTGTCGGTGTTCATGACGCCGTGGATGAAGCCCACGAGCATCCACCGCGCGACCAGCGACGCCTGCGCCGCCACCACCGCCTCGAACAGCGCGAGGTGGCTGCCCCCGGCCTCGGGGTGGTGGCGGGCGATCGCGTGGTCGGCCAGCCGGCGCAGCAGGTCGAGGTCGCCGGTGGCCCTGGCGTACTGGAAGCTGCCCACGCGCAGGTGGCTGCTCGCCACCCTGGCCAGCACCGCGCCCGGCAGCACGGTCTCGCGCCGCACCGGCCGCCCGGTCGCCACCACGGCCAGCGAACGGGTCGTGGGGATGCCGAGGGCGTGCATCGCCTCGCTGACGACGTACTCGCGCAGCATCGGGCCGACCACCGCCAGGCCGTCGCCGCCGCGGGCGAACGGCGTCCGGCCGGAGCCCTTGAGGTGCAGGTCGCGCAGGCCACCGTCGGCGTGGGCGACTTCGCCGAGCAGCAGCGCGCGACCGTCGCCGAGCCGCGGCGCGTAGTGCCCGAACTGGTGCCCGGCGTAGGCCTGCGCGACCGGCGTGACGCCCTCGGGGACGTGCTCGCCGACGAGCAGGCGGACGCCCTCCGGACCGCGCAGCCAGTCGGCGTCCAGGCCGAGTTCGGCGGCCAGGCCTTCGTTGAGCACGAGCAGGGCCGGCGCGGGAGCGGGCTCGGCCTGCCAGGCGAGGGCCAGCTCCGGGAGCGTCCGGGCGAAGTGGTCGCTGAGGGTGACGGTTGCCGGTGCGGTGCTCACCCGATCCACGGTACGGGGTCCCCGGTCGAGGTCGATCGACCCCGACCGGGGACCGGGGTCAGCGGTACAGGCGCAGGTCCGCGACGCTCCACCAGTTGCCGGCCGACGCGGTGGTGCTCACCCGCAGGTGACGGGCCCGCGTGAGCGGCAGGTCGACGGTGGTCAGCTGGCCGACGCCCGCGCCCGAGGCCACCACCCGCCAGGCCGTGCCGTCGTCGCTGACCGACAGCTGCCAGCCGCGCGCGTAGTCGCCCAGGTTGCCGCCGCTGTCGATCGCCACCCGCCGGAACGCCGTGCCGCGGCCCAGGTCGACCTGGACGTGCCCGCCGGGTTCCTGCGCCCGGCCGCTGCTCCACCGGGTGGACGCGTCACCGTCCACGATGGCGGCCGCGTTCTCGCCGGTCGGCGAGGCGGTGGCGGTGGCGCCGTCGAGGGGGACGGGGTGGAGCTTGCTGTCCAACCCCTTGCCGCGCGGCCACGTGAAGGTCGCCAGCGCGCCACCGGGCAGGGTGTACTCGAAGATCCGCTCGCCGACGGCGACCGCGAACGTGCGCGGGTCGTCGTTCTGGTTGTGCACCACCAGCGCGGTGGAGCCGTCGGGGTTGCGGAACGCGACGTCCATGACCTGGCCGTTCCAGCCCGTGGTGCCGAACGAGGTGCTCGCGATCCGTTTCGCGCCCGGCCGCACGAACTTCGCCAGGTGGCCGATCGTGTAGTACTCGGCGTCGGTGGACACCGTCCCGTCCGGGTGGGCGGTGACCAGGCCGGTGCACGTGCCGCAGCCGCCGTTGTGCGGGCCGCCCGCGCTGTCCAGGGCGATGTTCCAGTTCACCGCCGACCTCGCCCAGTTGCGGGTGGCGCCGATGACGACGTTGCGGGCGTGCCACTTGAGCGTCTCGCGGAAGACCTGCGCGGGCGGGTCGTCCGGGCCGTGCGAGCCGGAGCACTCGGTGAACCAGACGCCCTTGTCGGGATGTGCCTCGTGCAACGCGGTCTGCGCCGCCGGGTCGCCGGAGTAGCAGTGGTAGGCGGTGCCCGCGATCCACCGCGCGGCCGGGCTCTCCAGGATCCGGAACGGGTAGTCGGTCTCCGGGTCCTCGCCGGGCGGGGTGGTGGCGACGTCGTTGGGGTGGGTGCTCCAGTTGTGGTCGTAGGCCAGGATCTTCGTGCGCGGGCTCGCCTTGCGCAGCAACGGCCCCAACGCCTCGATGACCTCGACCTGCTGCGCCACCGGCATGTCCGTGCCGGGGTAGGCGTCGGGGACGCGGTTCTGCGGCTCGTTCTGCAACGACAGGAAGTCGATCGGCACGCCCGAGGCGGCGTACGCCTGGACGAACTCCACCAGGTAGCGCGCGTAGGCCTGGTAGATCGCGGGGTCGTCCTTCAACCGGCCGCCGACCAGCGAGTCCGTGGTCTTCATCCACGCCGGCGGGCTCCACGGCGTGGCCATCACCTTCAGGGCCGGGTTGAGCTGCTTCGCGCGGCGCAGCAGCGGCAGGATCTCGGCCTGGTCGTGGGCGATGGTGAAGTGGCGCAGCCCGAAGTCGGTCCGGCCGGGTGGCACGTCGTCGTAGGTGTAGTGCTCGGCCTCGGCGGTGAAGTCCGACGAGCCGATCGGCTGGCGCAGGAAGCTCACGCCGATGCCCCGGACCGGGTCGAACAGTTCGCGCATCGTCTCCTCGCGCACGGCGGGGGAGAGGCGGGACAGCACGGCGGCCGACGAGTCGGTGATCGACGCGCCGAACCCGTCGACCTCCTGGTAGGTCACGTCCGGGTCGACCACGATGGTCTGGTGCGGCGACGTGCCGGTGCGGAACGGCACGGGCGGGCGCTCGGCCAGCAGTTCGCCCCGGTCCACCGTCGTGACCCACACCCGGGCCGAGGTCGTGTCGTGGCCCGCGGCCCGGCCGGCGCCGGTCAGGCCGACCGTGAGCGCCACCGTCGCGGTCAGGGCGATCGCCCGGGTTCTGTTCATCGCTCCCCTTCGAGCGCCGTAATGTAACAAGCTCGGAAAATGTGTTTCGTGATGGAACACCTGCTGTGTCGAGTGAGTCAAGGTGCACGACGCCGTTAAGCTGCCGGGGTGAACAGGCGGGCCAGGGTGCGGGACATCGCCGCGGAGGCCGGTGTCTCGATCGCCACCGTCTCCCGGGTGCTCAACGACCACGTCAACGTGGCGCCGCGCACGCGTGAGCTCGTGCTGCGGGCGATGGCGCGGCAGGGGTCCGACGCGCCCGAGCGCGGCGGCCGGCGCACGGTCCACGTCCGGTGCCCCTACGTGCTGACCGACTACTTCGGCCTGATCGTCTCCTCGATCGCCGAGACGCTGCGCCTGCACGGCGTCCGGATGGTGCTGGACGCGGGCGTGACCTCGCAGCACGCCGACGTGCTGGAGGCGTTGCCCGACGAACCGGACCTCGACGCCGCGATCCTCGTCCTGCCGCCCGAGGACGGCGACCGGCTCCTCGCGCTGGCCCGGCGCGGCTTCCCGTTCGTCGTGGTCGACCCGCGCACCGCACCGCCGCCGGACATCGCCTCGGTGTCGGCGGCCCACCTCGCCGGCGCCCGCGCGCTCACCGCGCACCTGGTGGGCCTGGGCCACCGCGACATCGGCGTCATCGCGGGGCCGGTGGAGTGGCTGGCGGGCGACGCCCGCACGGCGGGCCACCACGCCGCGCTGGCCCAGGCGGGCGTGCTGCCCGCCCGCCACCGGGTGCACCACGTCGAACCCACCACCGCCGAAGGGCTGCGCGCCGCCGTCGAGCTGCTGGACGAGCCGCACCGGCCCACCGCGATCGTCTGCTTCAACGACAAGCTCGCGGTGGGCGCGCTCCAAGCAGCCCACGACCGCGGCCTGCGGGTGCCGGAAGACCTCTCCGTCGCCGGGTTCGACGACCTCGACCTCAGCCGCGCCACCCGGCCCGCGCTGACCACGGTCCGGCAGCCGTTGCAGGAGATGGGCCGCATCGCGGTCACCCAGCTCATGCGCGTCCTCGACGGCCACGGGCCCGAAGCCCTGCACCTGGAGCTGTCCACGACGCTGGTCGTGCGGGAGTCCACCGGGCCGGTGCCGGCCTGAGCCGTTACAACGCTTGTTTCATTTGTTCCAGGAGCAGGGCCTCGACCTCGTCGTGGCCGGGGCCGCGGTCGCCTGCCCCTCGGCACCACTCCAGCGGTGTGCGCCCGGTCCGGGGATCGCGCCGGGCCGGGTCGGCGCCGTGGTCGAGCACCCGGCGGGCGCCGGCGGGCTTGCCGTGGGCCGCCGCGACGTGCAGCGGCATCCGCTGCCACACGGCGTCGGCCTCGTCGACCGGGGTGCCGGCGGCGACGAGCCGGTCGACGACCTCCAACCGCTGGTGGTCGGCGGCGAACACCAGCGCCCGCAGCCGGCACTGCGGGCTCAGCCGCTCCGGCCGCCAGCCGGCCAGGTCTCCCGCGGCGGCGGCCATCTCCGGGGTGTCGACCCGGGCCCCGGCGGCGACGAGGAGGTCGAGGACGGCGGTCATGCCGAACACCGCCGCGTGCTCGACCGCCGTGCCGCCGGGAACGCCGCCGGAATCGGGAGCGGCGACCGCGTCCAGCTCGGCTCCCGCCTCGATCAGCACCCGTGCCACGTCGACGTCACCGCAACTGGCGGCGGTGATCAGCGGTGTTTCCTGATCACCCGGGTGGCCGTCGACGGGCGCGCCGGCGTCGATCAGCGCCCTGGCCGCCGCGCCGGTGCCGGGCAGGCCGCCGGGCAGCCCGAGCCTGCGGTGGTCGAGCCGGAGCATGGCCAGGTAGCCCAGCACGTCCGCGCCCTTGCCGTGGTCGGACCAGCCTTCCATCCGCGTGGTGGCCGACTCGGGGTGCCGGGCGAGCAGGTCCGCCAGCCGGGACGGGTCCCGCAGGTTGAGCACCTCGCGCCGCTCGACCTCCAGCTTGAGCCTGGGCCAACCGGGGAATCCGTGCTCCCGGGCGATCGCGAGCTGCGCCGAGGCGAGGACGACCCGGTCGGACACCGCCGTGACGCGGGCGAGCGCGCCGGGGTCGCCACGCCGGGCGGCCCGCAGCAGGTCTTTGGCCTGGTGCCGGAGGTGGTCGAGGTTCGGCCGCGGTGGCAGGGCGGGCATGGCGTCTCCTTCGCTGCCCGTGGTCCGCGTCCGGGGCGAAAGAGAGCGTCACCAGCGGCGACTCGTGCGGTGCGGAGGTGGACTCAGTCCTGCCCGCGGACCCGGCAGCGCCCTCCAGCGCCACCCGGATCCTAACCCGCCCGCTCGTCGACCGGGCTGCTCCTCGACGGCCGACCGCGTTCGCCGGCCGAGCCCCGACGCCCCGACCCGACCGCCCTCCGGCCGCCTGCCGTCCTGCGACGCCTCGACATCCTGGCCGCCTGCGGTCCCGCGACGCCTCGACCTCCCGGCCGTCCTCGGCCGCGCGTCAATGCCGACCGCGCGTCGTCCCCGACCGCGCGTCAATGCCGGACCGCCCGCCGACGTGGCGACTTCCGGCCGTCCTCGACTCCTCCCCATCGTGGTGAACGCGCGACGGTGGCGGGTGGGGGATGCGAGGATCAGGGCGTGGCTTTCGGCGTGGGCGTGGACCGGGCTGTCCCGTTCGGCTACAAGTGCCTGTGGCTCGCCGTCACCTCGCCGGACGCCGCCACCGCGGCCGACGCGCTGGGGCTGATCCGGCGCAAGCGCACGACGTGGGCGCACGGCGTCCGCTCGGCCTACGACGGGGCGGTGTTCGTCGCGCCGCCGATCGGGCCCTGGGTGCTGGTCCCCGGCCGCGGCCTGCCGGACGCGTCCAGCCCCGGCTTCCTGGAGTGGGTCACCCGGTTGAGCACGCGGCTCGGGCACGTGCAGTACTTCGAGACCCACCGCTTCACCGGCACGTGCGCCTGGGTGCTGGCGGCCGGCGGGCAGGTGCGCCGGGCCTACCACTTCGACGGCGTCGGCGTGCCGCTGTTCGAGGGCGACGTCACGGTGGACGAGACCGCGCTGGGCATCGGCACCGAGCGCGACTCACCGGACGACGAGGCGTGGTGGAGCACCGTGCCCGGAGAGGGTGACGTGCTGGCGCTGGCCGGGCGGTGGAGCGTGGACCCCACCAGGATCGAGGGCGTGGCGACCGACGGCCACGGCATCACGGGCAGGCTGCGCCACTGAGCGCTCCATGATCCGCCGTGCCACGTGTCGGGCCCGCCGGCACCGGGTAACCGGTGCTGACGGCCAGAGCGTGAAGGAGGGCCATGAGCGACACCACGACGGTGGGCAGGCTGCGCACCGTGCTCGGCGACGTCCGGTACCCGGCGGACAAGGGTCAGTTGGTCGACCACGCGTCCCGCAACAACGCGGACGAGGACACCGTGCACGCGTTGCACTCCATCCCGGACGGCCTCTACGAGTCCTTCGAGGACGTCGTGGCGTCGGCCGCGATCGACCAGGGCCGCGAGGCCTGACGGTCCACTATGGACAGCCTGCTCGACCTCGCGGACCTGTTCCCCGGCCTGCGCGTGGACGACCTCGTGGTCGACTACGACGACGGGGACGACCCCGTGCTGCGCCACCCCGACGGCACCGAGATCGACACCTGGCGGGAGAACTACCCGTACCCGACGCGGCTGACGCGCGACGAGTACGAGGTGTCCAAGCGGCTGCTCCAGATCGAGCTGCTGAAGCTCCAGTACTGGATCAAGGACACCGGCGGGCGGATGGTCGTGGTGTTCGAGGGACGGGACGCGGCGGGCAAGGGCGGCACGATCAAGCGGTTCACCGAGCACCTCAACCCGCGTGGCGCGCGCGTGGTGGCGCTGAGCAAGCCGACCGAGCGCGAGCAGGGCGAGTGGTACTTCCAGCGGTACGTCTCCCACCTGCCGACCGCGGGCGAGATCGTGCTGTTCGACCGGTCCTGGTACAACCGCGCCGGCGTGGAGCGGGTCATGGGGTACTGCACCGACGAGCAGTACGAGCGGTTCATGCGGCAGGCGCCGACGTTCGAGCGGATGCTGGTGGACGACGGGATCATGCTGGTGAAGCTGTGGTTCTCGGTGTCACGGGCGGAGCAGCGGACCCGGTTCCTGATCCGGCAGGTCGACCCGGTGCGGCAGTGGAAGCTCAGCCCGAACGACATCGAGTCGCTCGACCGGTGGGACGCCTACACCGAGGCGAAGGTGGCCATGTTCCGCGCCACCGACACCCCGGCCGCGCCGTGGACCGTGGTGAAGAGCAACGACAAGAAGCGGGCCCGGCTCGAGGCCATGCGCAGCGTGCTGGCCCGCGTCGACTACACCGACAAGGACCCCGAGGTGGTCGGCGAGCCGGACCCGCGGGTGGTCGGCCCGGCGGCCACGCTGCTGGAGGAGGGCGAGGACGAGGCGTCGCTCAGCCCGACCCCCATCGCGCCCGTGGACGAAGGCGACCACGGACCGGGCATCCACCCCTGAGACCGCGTCACGCGGGCACGCCCTCGACGATCGACAGCCGCGTGCCGGTCGGCAGCACCCGCTCCAGCCGGAACCCGGCCCGGGCGAACAGGGCGTCGAACTCGGCGCGGGTGCGTTCCCGCCCGGTGAGCGAGCTCATCATGAGCAGGTCGATGACCTTGCCGGGGTCGGGGTCGTTGCCGGGCGGGATGACCGCGTCGACGACCAGGACGCGACCGCGCTCGGAGACGGCCTCCCGGCAGTGGCGCAGGATGCGCACGCACTGCTCGTCGTCCCAGTCGTGCAGGATCCGCTTGATCAGGTAGACGTCGCCGGGTGGCGCCGCGGCGAAGAAGTCGCCAGCGACCAGGTCCCAGCGGTCGTCCGCGCCGAGCTCGCCGAGCCGGTGCTCCCGGAGCACGTGCGGCTGCTCGTAGAGCACACCGCGCAGGCCCGGGTGCTCGCGCAGCACGGACAGCAGCAGGCCGCCGTGACCGCCGCCGAGGTCCACGACCACGGCCTCGGGCGGGAAGTCGCAGGCCCGCGCGACGAGCGGGTTCTCCGGGTCGGACATCGCCGCCATGCCGACGTGGAACACCGCCGCGGTGTCGGCGTCACGCGCGAAGTGGTCGAAGAACGGCATCCCGAACAGCCGCTCGAACGGCGAGGTGCCGGTGCGCACGGCCTCTTCGAGCTCACCGGCGGGCCGCCAGAACGTCTGGTCGGTGAGCATGAGGATCGCCGCGCGGTACGAAGACGGCACGTCGGCGCGCAGCAGGTCCGCGGCGGGGGTCAGCGCGAACCGGCGGTCGTCGTGCTCGGTGAAGATCCCGCGGGTGGCCAGCAGCCGCAGCGCCCGGTACAGGTTCAGCGGGTCGGCGCCGACCGCCTCGGCCAGCTCCGCGACCGGGCGCGGTCCCCCGGCCAGATGGTCGGCCACGCCCAACGCCGCGACGGCGCGCAGGGCCGCGGAGAACAGGTAGCCCATCGCGTGGTCCATGAGGGCGAAGCGGGGATCGACTTCCGCCGGACGCTCGGCCGGGCCGGAGGAGTTCTCAGAAGTGGACACTCACCGCACAGTATTGGTCACGAAGGGTGATCGCCAGTGCCTCAGCCCGCGCCTTCGGTGGGCTGGACCGCCGACGGCTCGGGTTCCGGGCTGGGCTGCGGGCTCTCCGGCGTGGTGGCGGGCGGGTTCGAGGTCGGCTGGTCGGTGGTCGTCGGCACGACCGGCTCGGTGGTGCCGACGCCCGTGCCCGCCACGGGCTCCTGCGGCTGACCGGCCACCGGCTCGGCGGTCCCGGTGTCCTCGGCCGCCCCGGCCGACGTGGTGACCTGCGCGGTGGGTGACGCGGTGGTCGTGCCGCCCTGGCCCTGCGGCGTGCGGATGAACTGCGGCTGGGCCGGGTCCTGCGCCTCGTCGGACGACCCCGGCTGCTCGGGGGCCGCCTGCTGCGTCGACGTCGCGGTCGGCCCGGAGGTCGCCGGGTGGTCGCCGGACATCGCGGCGAACGTGATCGCGAACGCGCCGACCAGCGCGCCCGCCGAGGTGACGAGCACCTTCCACGGCGGACGCGTCGCCGCACGCGGCAGCACCTCGGTGTCCGCCACGGCCACGGGGTCGAGCGGCACGGGGGCCGCACCGAGCAGGGCCTGCGCGCAGTCGTGCGCGGTGGGTCGGTCGTCCGGCGCGGCGGACGTCATCCCCACCAGCAGTTGCCGCACGTCGGCGGGCAGGTCGTCGGGGATCACGGGCGGGCGGTGCAGCCGGGCGACCGCTGCCTCCACGTCGCCGCCGCCGTACTCGCGCCGCCCGGTCAGGCACTCCAGCAGCACCAGGCCCAGGGCGTAGACGTCGGTCGGGTGGCCGATGTCCTGGCCGAGCACCTGTTCCGGCGCGAGGTAGGCGGCCGTGCCGACGAGCTGGTCGGTGCGGGTCAGCCGGGTCGCGCCGGCCAGGTGGGCCAGGCCGAAGTCGGCGAGGTAGGCGTTGTCCTCGCGGTCGAGCAGGATGTTCGCGGGCTTCACGTCCCGGTGCACGAGGTCGTGGGCGTGCACGTGCGCCAGCGCGTCGGACAACCGCGCGCCGAGGCGGCGCACCTCGTCCACGGGCAGCGCCCCGAGCGCCAGGCGGTCGTGCAGCGTCCGCCCTTCGATCAGCCGCAGCACCACGAACGGGGTGTCGGCCGTGGTGTCGGCGTCGTACACCGACACCAGCGCCGGGTGGGACAGCCCGGCCAGCACGCGCACCTCGTTGTCGAACCGCTGCGCGGCGGCGGGGTCGAAACCGGCCTGGAACAGCTTGATGGCGACGTGCCGCCGCAGCACGGTGTCCCAGGCCCGGTGGACCTCGGCCATGCCGCCGATCCCGATCGGCTCGATGAGCTGGTAGCGGTCGGCCAGTACGGTGGCGCTTACCGAGCGTGACACCGTCATACCTCCGGTCGCGGGAGCTGGACAGGTTCCGAATGCCCGCATCGCGCCGCCGGCAAACAGATGAGCGCGCCTCGGGTGCGCTTGGCCGTCGTGGGGGGCGGCGATCTTCCCCTACGCTGCCGACATGGCGAGGGCGCTCGGCGTGGTCCTTCTGGTGGCGGTGCTGGCGTCGGGGTGCAGCGCGACGACGGCCGGGAGTGCCGTCCCGGTGCCGGACCCGACGTTCCCGGAACCTCCCGCGGCCACGGCCGAACGGCTGCTCGGCGACCTCGCGTCGGTCGACCCGTGCGGCCAGGTGGAACCCGCGGACCTGGCGGCGTTCGGCGAGGCGTCGCTCGCGCCGGTCGAGTCGTTCGACCACTGCCTGATCAAGCTGTCCGCCGGCGGCGTGGAGCTGGACGTGACGGCGGGTGGCCTCGACCGGGTGCGGCACGAGGCCGTGCTCGACGGGCCCGTGGTGCCGTACGAAGAACTGCGGGTGGCGGAGATCCGGGGTGGCGACGCGCAGTGCCAGCGCGGCTTGGTGTTCGCCGACCTCGTGACGCTGAACGTCACCGTCGACAAGATGGCGGACGGGAACGTGGCCGGCACGCGGCTGTGCGAGATCGCCGACGTCCAGGTGCACGCCATCGCGGACCGCGTGCTCGCGGGTGAGGTGGAGCACCGGCGGTTCGCGGCGAAGTCGCTGGGACCGGTCGACGCGTGCCGCGGGCTGTCGGACGCGACGGTCGCCCGGTTGCCCGGGCTGGCGGGCGCGCGGGCGTGGCGCTACCCGGCCGGCCACCAGTGCCGGTGGAGCGCCGACGGCACCACCACCCCGCCGCGGGTGCGGGTGGTGCACTCGGTGGGGCGGCCGACCGAACCGAACGGCGGCAACAGCACGCGGGAGGACATCGCCGGCCGCGCCACCGTGCTGTCCGGGTTGACCACGTCGTCGTACGTGCTGTGCGGCGCGGAGACCACGCACATCCCGTTCGAGGGCGGGTTGAGCGAACTCGCGCTCGTCACGGTCGCGCTGCCGGCCGGCTCGGCGGTGGCGGACGCGTGCGCGGCGGTCCGGGTCGTCGCGGCGGAGGTGTGGGCGGCACTGCCCGCGTGACCGCCCGGGAGTGCCCGGTGCCGCGCGCGGAACCCGGGACGTGATCGCGGCCGTTCCGAGGTCGCGGCGGCAAGCGGTGGAACGATCCGCGATCACCACGATCCGCGATCGCGAGTCACGCGGTGGTCGAGACCCGGTGGGGCCGGATCCGGTCGTGCGGCCCGTGGAGCGCGGTTCCGGGCGATAACCCGTGTGCGGATTCGGGGGACCGGGCTCCTCCGACGGGTGCGGGAAAGGCTGTCAGGGGTCACTCGGACGCGGAATCGGCGCGGGGTTGCGTCGCGGGTTGCGTAACTCGGGCCCGGACAGCGCGTCGGTCAGGCGTCCGCCCAGGTCGCGCAACCGTTCCGCCAGCGCCGCGGTCGCCTGGATCAGGTCGGGCAGTGACACGTCCGGCTCCACCGGCGTCCAACCGCGGGCGAGGAAGCGGATTTCCTCGGCGTTGTCCCGCAACTCCACCGCGAGCGCCTCCACCTGGCCGGGCAGCGCCACGGCCGAGCGCTCGACCTCCTGCCTGGCCCGGAACGCGCGTTGCCGGCACGCCGGCGAGCAGTACAGGCGCGGCCGGCCGGTGCTCCGCCCGGCGAACTCCTTCCGGCACTGCTGGCAATTCAATTCGCGCGACTTTCGTTACGGGTCGCCCTCGGGTTCACGTCACGAAAGGCGTGCCCGACGCCTCCGGGTTGCCAATTCAGGTGAATGCGACGTCGACATATCGGGTGAAGGCCGACCGCTTGACGCCCTGCGCTCACCGGCGTGTACTGGTTTCAGCGGACGGACCCACAAAAACGAAATCGACAGGATATCCGATCCGCCGATCGGCCGGCCGTTCCGGTAACGGAGAACGCGGTGACCTCGACCGACCCGCGACCGATCGCACCGCGACCGACCATTTCCGCGTCCTGGTTCGAATTTATCCGAATCGTCTCCTCGTGAAGGAGTTGTGCTGCCATGCCCACCCAGTACTCACTGACGGTCCGCAATGAATCTACCCAGCGCCAAGACCTCTGCGTGTACCAGCAGCCCGTCGACCTCGGCGTGCGCAACGCCATGTCGCTCGCCTGGATGACCGCGCCGGCCTGGCCGCACACCACCGTGACCTTCGAGTGGACCCTCGACTACTGCTTCACCTGGTCCTACACGGGCGAGCTGAAGCCGGGCACGCGGTTCCGCGCCCAGGAGGTCGTGCGGGCCAACCCGCAGGACCTGACCACCAACCAGATCCTGTTCGACTACACCGACGGCGCGCACCGGTTCGTGCCCGGCAAGGCGTTCGGCGTCCCCGAGCTGGGCAGCCTCTACATCCGGGAGCTGCCGACGGTGCCCGCCGACGGCGCGGCGGTCGGCATCGGCATGTCGAACTCCGGCGTCTTCGCGGTGCAGGCGCAGCCCAACGAGAACCTGGTCTTCACCCCGCACCCGAGCTACTGGCTCACCGCCGGCACCTACGTGCACGGCCAGGTGCTCGACGTCGAGCAGATCAGCAACTCCGTGGAACTGCAGTACAACGCGGGCTTCGAGATGAGCGCCGTGCTGCACCCGGACAACACCTGGTCGATCAGCACCGGCACGCAGTCGGTCGCCGCCTGATCCCACCCGAGACCGGACCTCTCCCCGGTCGCCGGTGACAAGACCCGTGCGTCGGACGTCCCTCCGACGCATCGCGGAGGACGACGGGGTCGAGGTCCGGTGGCGCCCACGACCCGCCCCGCTCGACAGCCCGGCCGCCCCCACCACGCCGGCCCGTCGTCCCGGGCGCGGAGCGCGACTTCCCCGGCGCGCTCCGCGCCCCCTCCTCTCCCTCCCCTCTCCCTCCCCAGGAGTGCAGTCATGGCTTACAACACCATCGGCCCGGTCGACGTGATCCGGGCCGTCGTGGAATGGATCCAAGCGGAACAACCCACCATCGAGGCGATGTCGGTGTTCGCGGGCGGCTGGGAAGGCTGGGCCCGCAACCAGTTCGCGCTGTGGTTGCAGGGCCAGCTGAAACTGCGGCTGCGCAACGACAACCCGCTCGACGTGCTGACCGAGGCGAACTACATCCCGACCGGCGACGGCGCGATCCCGGTCTTCGAGAGCACCCAGCAGCGCGCCGACATCGTGTTCAACGCGCTCAGCCCGACCGTCGAGGCCGACCCGCCGGTCATCATCACCGAGCTGAAGTGCCAGTCGCCCAAGCAGCCGTGGACCTCCTTCCGGTCCGGGCTCAGCCGTGACGTCACCAAGCTGTACGGCGTCAACCCGGACGTGGACGACGCGTTCGGGCCGGAGAACGTGATGGTGCTGTCGCTGGGGATCTGCTTCAACGAGCCGGGGTTCCGCCCGGCGGCGGGCTACCGGGTCGAGAGCGCGGGCCGCCAGTACGCGGTGCAGTGGTGGGCCGACCCCGACCTGGTCGGCTGACCCGGTCCGAGCCGGCCCCTCCCTGCCCTACGGGTGGATGACCAGGCCCCGGCCACCGTCGCGCTTCGCCTCGTACATGGCCTTGTCGGCCCGGCTGAGGACGGACGCGGCGGTGGCCTCGGGGTCGTGGTCGGCGCAGATCACCACGCCGACCGAGGCGCTGATCTCGTCGCCGAGCGCGTCGAGGACCCGGAACGCCACCTTCTCCGGCTCCTCCACCCCCTCGACCAGCACGCCGAACTCGTCACCGCCGAGCCGGGCCACCACGTCGGTGTCGCGGACGCACTGCCGCAGCCGCTGCGCCACCCGTTCGAGCATCGCGTCACCGTGCGCGTGGCCGGAGACGTCGTTGACCGCCTTGAAGTCGTCCAGGTCCACGAACAACAACCCGAACGGGGTGCCGTCACGGTGGTGCGCGTCCATCGCCTCGTCCAGCCTGCGCTCGAACAGGGCGCGGTTGGCCAGCCCGGTCAGCGGGTCGTGGTGCGCCTGGTGGGACAGGGTGTGCTCGGACTCGCGCAGCAGCAGCACGAGCTTCGTGTTGTCCACCAGGGTCACGAGCTGACGCAGGATCACCGCGACGAACACGGTGAAGGCGGAGCCGATCTCCACCCCGTCCAGCGGGCGGAGGTCGCCGATGATCGTGCGCCGCAGCACCAGCACGCTGCTGACCAGTAACGGCACGTACGGCATTAGCAGGTACGCCCACTGCCACCGCCTGCGGTTGCGGCTCGGGCCCGTCGACGGCGACGGCAGGGGCGCGAGCGCGGCCAACGCGATCAGCGCCGGCCCGAGCACGAACCCGGCGTTGGCCAGCGGCGGCACCTCGGGCGCCTGGACGCTGACCAGGTAGGCGAACGCGAAGTCGGACGCGGCCAGCGAGACCAGGCCGAGCCCGAGCAACCGCAGCTGCGGCCGCAGCACGACCTTGCGGTCCGCGCTCAGCACCACCACGATCACGAGCAGCACCAGGTCCGTCACCGGGTAGGCGATGGCCACCAGGAACGCCGCCGAGCCCGGGTTGCCCGCCGCGACCAGCCCGCCCAGCGACGTGGTCCAGGTGAGCACGAACAGCGACCCGACCACGATCAGGCCGTCCAGCAGCAGCACCAGCCGGGCGCTGGGGGAGCGGCGGTCCAGCAGCGCGTCGGGCGAGTCCGACCGGCGGAAGTTGCCGATGACCAGCAGCGCGATGAACGCGAACGGCACGATGCTCAGGTATCCCGCGTCGGCGGGCGACGGCGACGGCACCGCGCGCCGCTCGACCAGTTGGTACCACGTCCACAGCGCCTGGCCGGTGGACCAGCCCGCCAGTCCGAACCCGGTCGCCACCCTCCAGCGGCGGTCCGGCCCGGACGCCCGGCGGGCCGTCCACCAGCAGCAACCGGTCGCGAACAGGCCCGTGGCGAGCTGGGCGAGGTCGTCGAGGGCCACCGCGGCCTCGCCCTTCACGACGTCGAAGCTCGCGGCCACGGACGCGGCGGTGGCCAGCACCAGCACGACCGCGGCCGTGATGGCGAACCGCCTCGTCCCGATCACGCCGGTAGTGTGCCGCATTCGGGTCTCGTCGGCCGGGTTGCCCTGGGAGGATCAGCGGGTGGCAGAGCAGGAGGTTCCCGTCGCCGGTGACGTGGCGACGGAGCAGGAGTACGAGCGGTTCGCCCGCGATCGGATCGCCGGGCTGGGCGGGGACGCGGACGCGTTCGGCCTGTCGTACAACGTGCTGCACCTGGCGTACATGATGATCACGGACTACGAGGCGCTGGTGCACCGCGAGCAGGGGTGGACCATGCCCGGGTTCCGGTTGATGTTCAAGCTGTGGATCCTGGGGCCGACGCAGCCCGCGCGGCTGGCGGACCTGTCCGGCACGACCAGGTCGGCGATGTCGAACCTGATCAACACGCTGGAGCGGGCCGGGCTGGTCGAGCGGACCAGGGACGACCAGGACCGCCGGGTGGTCTTCGTGGCGCTGACCGAGGAGGGCCGGGAGGCGGTCGCGCGCGTCTTCCCCCGCCAGAACGGGCGGGAGGCGCGCTGGTTCGCGGTGCTGGACTCCGACGAGCGCGCGCAGATGGTGCAGTTGATCCGACGAGTGGTCGCCGCCCGCCCGAAGTGATCGGTGCGCCACCGGTCGAGGCCCCGGTGTTGCGCGGTGTAGTCGCATTGCGACGGACGGCGTGCGGATTGCCGGTGGAATTCACCCGACCGCGTCGAAAACCGCGCTTGACCGCACTGCCTCCGCCCTCACGTGCCGCACCACCGAACTCGCCGCGATCGTCCACCACCCGTCGACCGGCGTTCGCCCCGGGGCACCGCCGCGGTCGGCCGCGGCGTCCAGGTGATCACGGGGCCGATGCCGAGCCCGATGGGACTGCGCCACCCCGGGGCGCACGAGCGCGTGTCCTCGTCCTCTACAGCGCCCCCGCGGACAGCCCGGCCCACAGCGCCCTGCAACTGCTGAAACTCGTGCCTACCAGGTGACCGGCAGGGA
>JBFBCZ010000070.1:0-19962 GCA_040689555.1 Actinosynnema sp. NPDC051121
CCGGGCCGCCGGGGGGTTTGTGGTGTTTTTGGTGGTCCCCGCATCCCCTAGCGGGGGGGGGGGGGGGGTGGGGGCGTCCCTCGCCCCCGCCCCCCCCGCGCGGTGTTCAGACCCGTGCCGGCGCCTTGCCCGCCGGTTCGCGCGCGGCGGACTCGCCCGGCACGGCAGGCCCGCCACCCGCCCGTCTCCGCGTGACCACGGCGAACCCAAGCGCGAACAGGCCCGCCAGCAGACCGAGACCGCCCAGGACCCGGCCGAGCGGGTCGGCGCCCGCGACGGGTGCGGGCGCGACCGGCGGCGCCGCCGGAGCGGCCACCGACAGCGTCGGCGCCGGGTGCTCCGGGCGGGCCCCGCCGTCCTGCTCCACGTCGATCCACCGGACCACTTCACCGCTGGAGTAGGTCTGCAACGCCTTGAACACGAGCTTGGCGTCGGTGGCGGGCAACGGCCCCAGGGAGACGGGGAACTCCTGGAACTGCCCGGGCAGCACCGTCCCGCCCTCCCAGACGATGGTCGTCACGGCTTCGGCGACCTTGCGCCCTTCCACGTCGGCGGGCGGGTCGAGCTTCTCCTTGCGCGTGGTGGCCGTCCAGCCGGGAACCGGTTGCACGGAAGCGGAAGCGAACCGGTGGTCGGTCGGGAACGACACCTCCAGACGGGTGGTCGAGGCGTCCTCCCGCTCGTTGGGCACGCGGAACACCACGCGGGTGTAGCCGCCCGGCTGGGCGGTGCCCGGTTGGACGGTGACGTGCGCCGACGCCGTCGGCGTGAACAGGGCGGTCGCGGCGGTGGACACGACCGCCGCCAGCACGAGGGTGAACGCGGTACGCCTGCGGGACATGGGTTTCCCTTCCCTGATCGGTGTTGCGTCGAACCGGTGGACGGTCGTGCCTCAGCCGCCGAGGGGCAGGGGCAGCGGCAGGCCGATCGTCCCCGGGTCGACGTTGAAGATCGACACGAGTCCGGCCATGCCGGTGTGCGTCTCGGCGTGCGAGAAGATGTGGCAGTGGATCATCCACTTGCCCACCCTGGTCGGCGTCCAGATGAGGTCGTAGGTCTGGCCCACCCCGACCAGCACCGTGTCCATCTGCTGTGGTGACGGCAGCCGCCTGCCGTCCTGCGCCACGACCTCGAAGTAACCGCCGTGCAGGTGGATCGGGTGGATCATCTCCGGGCCCGAGCCGATCAGCCGGATGCGCACGCGCTCGCCCACGCGGGCCCGCAGCGGCGCGGTGGCGGGGAAGCTCTTGCCGTTGAACACGAAACCGAGCGGGCCGTCGCCGATGATCAGCCGGACGTCGCGGTCCGAGGCGATGTCGCCGAACCTGGGCACGACCTCCAGCGAGCCGTAGAGCCCCTTGCCCTCCTGGTCGCCGTGCATGTGCGAGTGGTACCAGTGGGTGCCGGTGCTGATGGCCTTCCACTGGTAGGTGAAGCTCTGCCCCGGCTCGACCTCCGGCTGGGTCAGGCCCGGCACGCCGTCCTGGTCGTTGGGCAGGTCCATGCCGTGCCAGTGCAGCGAGGTGGCCTCCGGCAGGTCGTTCTGGAGGATGAAGCGGACGGTGTCGCCCTCGTTGATCCGGATCACCGGTCCGGGCACGATCCCGTTGTAGGCGAACGCCTGCCGGACGTTGCCGGGCGAGACCTCCCACGAGATCGGCGCCGCCCGCAGGGTGAACACCTTGACCCCGTTGACGACCTCGTACGGCGCGAGCCGCGTGCCGTCGCCGAGGTCCTCACCCGCCGCGGCGGCCTGCACCGGATCGGCCACGGGCGCCTGAGCGGTGCCCGACGCCGTCACACCCACCGCGACCGCGGTCAGGGTGAACAGGAAGGCCACTAGGACGGGCAGTGCCTTGCGCCGTCTGCGCGTGCGAGGCGCGTCGGTCGTGAACATCTCTTCGCTTGCCGGTTCGGTGGACATGGGCCGCCTTCCGCAGGGCAGCCGCAGGGCCGGGAAGCCGTCCGGTGACGGCTTCCCGACCGCGCGGTGGTGGGGGTGTCAGCAATCGGTGGAGAAGGTGATCGGGTGCCGCTGACGGCAGGTCAGCAGGTCGTTCACCGGGTTGGAGGGCGCCTTCTGCGCCCAGCCGTTGTAGACCAGCGGCACGGCCAGCACGCCCATGCCGCCCATGCCCATGTAGTCGACGACCTGGTCGTCGGTCGCGGTCGTGGAGACCGAGTCGAGGACCATCTTGCCGACCACGGCGGCGTCGGACGGGCTGCCGTCGCCGTTGGGGTCGACGTCCACGATGGACATCGTGTTGGCGAACTTGCTCGAGACGTAGGCGTAGTAGCCGCCGCCCCGCTTCGCGCCGAAGTTGATGCCGTGGCAACCGGAGTCGCAGGGCAGCCACTTCACGATCTCGTCGGTCTTCGGGTCGATGACGGTGAGGTTGGACGTCAGGGTGTTCGCCACGAGCACCGCGGTGCCGTCCGGGCTCACCGGCAGCTGGATCGGCAGGCCGCCGAACGAGCCGCGGTCACCGGCCACGGGGTCATAGTTGCGCCACAGGTCGATCTGCTTGTTGTGCACGGTGGCGCCACCGTCCTTGCAGGCGTCCTCCTTGAGCGAGATGCACGAGACCGTGCCGCCCATGAAGTTCGCCTCGTACGCCTTCGAGCCGTCGGGCGTGATGCCCGTGGCGATCGGCAGTTCGCCGGTGGCCTCCTTGCGGATGTTGCCCGACGCGATGTCCACGATGGTCGAGTCGTAGCTGTTGACGTTCGGCGTGACCATGGTCTTGCCGTCGCCGGTCATCCAGTGGGCGTGCGGGTTCGCGACCTTCTCACCCGGTCCCTGGACCGGGATGCGGCGGTCGATCTTCGTCGCGCCCGGCGACAGCTCGACCACCGACGCGCCGCCGTTGAGCGCGACGTGGAGCTGGTCGGTGTCGGTCCTCGTCATCACGTGCGAGGGGTCGGGCCCGACCTCGATCTGCCGGACGAACCGACCTGTGGCCCGTTCGAAGACGTCGAGCTTGTTGCCGAACCACTCGGTTTGGTAGATGTACTTCTCGTCCTTGTCGGTCCACATGTTGTGCGGGTTGTTCATGTTGACCTCGGGCAGCGCCACCTTGCGGTCCACCTGCCACGAGGAGACGTCGACCTTGGTCGCGGTGCCGGACTTGGTCTTGCCCGCCGTCTTCTCCATCTGGGTGTCGACCCAGACCTCGCCAACACCCGGGGTGCTCGGCCGCTGGGTCAGCGCCGGCAGGGTCTTCGGGGTGTTGAACTTGTTCTTGAAGTAGGCGTCCAGGATCGGCACGAGCTGCGGGTTGCCGTTCGAGTCGTACATCAGGATCGGCGCGGGCGGGAACGTGGGGTTCCAGGTCCGCTCCTCGGTGTTGCTGAACTTCTGCCAGTTGCCCGGCGAGGTGATGTTGAAGAACTTGTCCACCAGCTGGGCGATGATGTCCGCGTCGGACGGCACGTTCAGCGCCCGGCTGTTGACCCTGAGCTTCTTGCCGAAGTCGAGGCCGGGGGTGAGCGGGTCGTCCACGACGACCGCGCCGAGCATGTACGGGTGGATCTTGCAGACGAACGCGTAGAGGCCGGGTTCGGTCAGCTGCGCGGTCGTGCTGCCCACGAACGCGCCGGGCTGGTCGAACGGGAAGCCCGCGGCGCCCTCGGGCCAGATCAGGTTCGTGATGGTGTGCGCCGACTGCGCGGCGGGTGCCGAGATGTCGAAGTTCACCGTCACGGGCAGGCTGATCGTGGTGGTCTGCACGTACTTCTGGATGTCGGCCAGCACCTTCATCAGGTCCACGCCGACCGGCAGGTCGAGCAGCGCGGTCTTCGTGTTGGCCGGGCGGGCCGCCATCTGCTGGGAGAGCTGGGTGATCAGCGAGTTCGCCCGGATCAGCCGCAGGTCGAGCGGCGGGAGCACCTTGCCGATCGCGGTGCGCAGGTTGTCCAGCCCGAGCAGCTGCGCCGGGTCGACGCCGAGGCTGGAGATCAGCGGGCTGCCGTTGTTGAACTGCAGCTGCGTCAACTGCGACAGGTCGCCGTTGAGCAGGTTGCTCGCGTCGATGCCGAGCAGGGCGCCGTTGCCGAGCAGCGGCAGGCCGTTGAGCGGCAGGCCGGGCAGGAGCCCGCCGGTCTTGACCCTGGGCAGTTCGGCCACGGCGAGGGAACGCGTGCCGAACAGGTTGAGGTTCGTGTCGTACCAGGAACCCTGGGCGTCGGTGAGGTGGAACGACACCGGGACCGGCCCGACGCCGACCGGCAGGCCGCCCGAACCGGTGGTGGTCGTCGGGGCGGGCGTCTGCGGGTTGGTGGTGGTCGTCGTCGTGGGCGCGGTGGTGGTGGTCGTCGGGCCCGTGGTGGTCGTCGTCGGGCCCGTGGTCGTGGTCGTGGGCGTCGTGCCGCCGACCACCACCGTGCCGAGCATGTCCGGGTGGAAGCGGCAGCGGTAGTTGACGGTGCCGGCGGTGGTGAAGGTGAACGAGTAGGACTCCCCGGCGTTCACGTCCGAGGACAGCGGGCCGCCGGTGACGCTGTGCGTGACGCCGTTGGTCTCGTTGTTGGTCCACCTGACGGTGTCACCGACGTTCACGTTCAGCGTCGGCGGGTTGTACTGGAGGTTCTGCATCGACACCGCGAAGGTGGCCGCGGTGGCCGCCGGCGCGTTCAGCAGGGCCCCGATCAGGGTGAGCAGCAGCGCGGAGCCGAGCGCGATCGCCCGTGTCCCGCGGCGGCGTCTCCGTCCCGACGAGAACATGCGTGGTACGTGTGGAGAGCGCATCGATTTCCCCTTCTGGCACCTATTACGGCACATCGGAAAACCTCCACGCACGACGAACGACCCATCGTCGAGCTTTGGCTCGCCCCAGTCGTCCCCGTGAAGGCACCTAAATACATCCACGGCCAATGTCGGCACGATTGCCCGAACGTTAACGGTCCGTCAACTGGCTCGCACCGAACGGGTTCCAATGAAGTGATAAACGCCTGACACAACGTTTCGGGAAAACGAATGCACGACACTCCCCGCACGCCCTTCAGAGACGGATACCCGCAGGTCAGACGGCCGTGCCGGTCCACATAAAACGTCGATCGACCGACAGGTATTTACTTTTCGAAGTAGACACCCGACGCCTCCCGCGTCAGCGCCAAACGGGGGACAAAGCGAAAACTCCCCCGCGCGGGTGTGGCGAACACCCGGAGCCATCTGCCAACATGACCCGGCCGCGCACCACGACGACCACCGCGACAATGCGCGATCAGGCCGCACCAGAGAAAGCGAGTGGACATGACTTCTCCGCCGAGCACGCGCATTCGCGGTCGATCGGTTTCGCCGGCCACCGGACCGGTCCGCCGGAGGGGCCGGTTGGTCGCGCTGGCCGCGGTCGTGGCCGCCGCCGGCACCGCCGTCCTGCTCGTCACCGACCAGGACGAGCCCGCCTCCGTCCCGCTCACCCACACGGTCGTCTACGAGGTCACCGGGCCGGGCGGCAAGTCACCGGAGATCCGGTTCGCCGGTGCGGGCGTGAACAGCACCGAGAAGGCGGAGGGCGTCGACCTGCCGTGGCGCAAGGAGCTGACCGTCCCCTCCGGGCCGGGCCTGGGGGTGGCGCAGGTCATGGCGACCAACGGCCAGGGCGAGTCGATCTCGTGCACCATCACCGTCGACGGCCACGTGGTCGCGAACAACACCGCCAAGGGCGAGTCCTCGACCGTGTCGTGCTCGAACATGATCGCCCCGGCGGTGGCCGGGCAGGGGTGAGGCCCGGCAGGGTGAGGCCCGGACACCCCGGACCGGGTCAGGACCCGTCGTCCGGCAGGCTGATCGAGAGGACGCCGAGCGAGCCGCACACCACCGCGTTGCCCGGCACCGCCGGGCTCGCGGTGACCCCGAACAGTCGGTTGCTCGTGTCGAAGGCCGACCGGCCGCCCTCGTCGCGCAGGCTCGTGACCTCCAGCGCCCCCGACTGGCCGACGGTCAGCAGGCGCGCCCCGGCGTCGTCGAGGTGCAGGTCCGACACGGCACCGGGGAGCACCGGGAGCCACTCATCCGGGGTAAGGGCGTCCCGGTCCAGGCGCCACACCCGGACGCCGCCGCACGACCCCGCGTAGACCAGCGTCCGGTCCGGCGTGGCGCGGACGGCCAGCGCCATCGCCGGCCGGTACAGGCCGCCCTTGCGCTCGACCCACACCGGGTCCGGCGGGTCGCCCGCCATCTGCCGGCTGCGCTCGGCCCGCCACAGCGCCATGTCCTGCCTCATCAGGGAGTCGTCCCTGGCGCGCAGGTGGTCGTCCCGCGTCCACTCGGACTCGTCCTCGGGGAAGTCGGGCTCCTCGGGCTCGCGGTCGTCGTCGAGCACGCCGCCGGGGTCCACCAGCGCCTCGCCGACCTGCCCGCCCGTCCTCAGGTCCCACAGCCGCAGCGTGCCGTCGGCCCCACCGGACAGCAGCCGCGGATGCCCCCGTCCGAGCAGCGACTTGCGCGCGGGCAGGAACAGCAGGGACTGGACGGTCGCCAGGTGGCCCTCCAGCGTCGCGGTGCAGCGCCGCTCGGCCACGTCCCACAGCCGAATCGTCCGGTCCCAGCCCGCGGTGGCGAGCACGAGCCTGCCACCGACCTCGCCGAACGCGACCGCGGTCACGTAGCCGGTGTGTCCTTCGAGGACACCCGAGCGCGACCACCTGCCGTGCCCGTCGACGGAGAGCAGCACGGCGGTGTGGTCGCCGCCCGTCGCGACCAGCAACCCGTCCCGGCCCGGTGCGACCGCCATCGCGTAGATGCTCTTCTGCCCGGTGTCCTCCGCCTCGCCCAGCCGCCGGCCGGTGTCCGGGTCGAACAGCCGCACCCGGCTCTCGAGGTCCGCGGTGACGACCACCGCGCGGCCGTCGACGGTCGCGGACGCGACGGCGTGCACGTCGTGCGACTCCTCCTCGGCGGGCGCGGTGGACGACAGCAGGTCAGGGACCGGCCAGACGTTCAGCACCCCGTCGTAGCCGCAGCTGACGACCGCGGGCGCGTCCCGGAACCGGTCGGCGACCAGCGCCGTGACCATGGAGTCGTGCGCTTTCGGCACCCGGGCCAACAGCCGGAGGTCGGCCAGCGAGTACAGGTGCAGGTCGTCCCCGCCGACGGCGAGGACGTCACCGGGCAGCACCGCGAGCGAGGCCGCGCGCTCACCGCCGACCTCGATCGGCTCCCGGAGCGGGCGGCCGTCCTCGACGGCCCAGAACCGCACCGCGCTGTCGTCACCCGCGGTGATGACCGCCGGGGTGTCGGCCACGGTGGCGAACGCCAGGGCGTTGATCCCGTGGAACGCCTCGATGACCTCCGGCTCCTGGCGGTGCACCGGCTCCGACCCGTGCCGGGCAGGGGTGTCGCCGAGGTGCACGACGGCCACGCGGCCCAAGCTGTCGCCGACCGCGATCATGGTGCCGAGCTCGTCGGCGGTCATCGCGATGCTCGACGCCCAGCCCCACTCGAACGGCGTGATCTCCAGGATCAGCTCGCCCGTGGCGAGGTCCCACGCGTACAGGACGCCCCGGCTGTCGCCCGCGGCGACGAGGGAGCGCCCGCCGACGTCGGCCGCCGCCACCGCCCTGATCTCGTCGGGGATCTCCAGCACCACCGGTGGCGCGGTGATCCGGCCGGCGACCACCAGCATCGCGGGCAGGCCCGAACCGGACCTGCCCCACAGCGGCCGGGTGACCGGTTCGGCCGTCCGCGGGTCCCAGACGTGGACCTGGCCGTTCTCCAGGCCGAACACGGCGACGGTCCGGCCGCCCGCGCGGCCGATGTCGACCGCGGTGCACGGGCCGACGGTCGCCGCGAAGTCGAACTCCGCCGAGACCAGGCCGGTGCTGCGGTTGACCGTGCGCGCCAGGCCCCGGTCGCCGACCATCACGATCTCGTCCAGCTCCGGGTCGACCGCCATCGCCGCCGCGTCGGCGCCGAACCGGCCGATCCGGTGGTGCGGCCTCCACTGCCAGGAACGCAGCCAGCGCACCGAGAAGTCCGGCCGAACGGGCAGTGCGCCGAGGGCCTCCACGAGGAAGTCGACCCGCTGCTGGCGGGCGACGTAACCCAGGTAGCCCACCCGTTCCCGCGCCGGGCCGCCGGCGAACCGGCGTGCTGCGGACTCGTACACCCATCCCGCGGCGCGCGCGTCGGGCTCCCGCAACGCGGGCAGCTCGCGCAGCAGGATGTCGGGATCGGCAGCGATCAGGAACCCCGCGTCCACCGCGAGCTCGTCGAGCCGTCCGGCGCTCGCGGCGTGCACGGCCAGGTGACGGCACGTGTAGGGGTCGGCGCCCGACCAGGCGGCGCCGTGGTGCCGTCGCACGGCGGTGCCGGTGATCCGGTCGTGCCAGTACGCGGGGTCGACCCTCAGCTCCGGATCGGTCTGCGCGGCGAGCAGGAAGTCGCGGAAGCTCGTGTGGTAGAGCTGGTAGCCGTCGCCGACCTGGTCCAGGAACTGGGTCAGCCCGATCACGGCCTCCACGACGAAGCGCTCCTCGACCGGGAGCGCGACGAGCCGGGCCGCCGCGACCGGTGTCAGCGGCTCCTGCGCGACGGCCAGCACCGCCAGCAGGGGCTGGTAGAGCGCGGTCCAGGCGCCGGCCCGCTCCTCTCGCGGCCCGTCGAGGTCGACCACGGTGTGCCGCACGCCTTCCCGCACCAACCGGACGAAGAACGCGTACAGGTCGTCCAGCTCGGCGGGCAGGTCTTTGAAGCGGGCGAGCGAGGCGAGCTTGTCGCTCTCACCGCGCCGCACGGCGTCGATCACCGCCCGCACCACGGAGCTCGCGTACTGGAAGTTCCCGTTCGCGCGGGCGGCCGTCATCGCCCAGAACCGCTCGGGGACCGCGCCCGCGTCGCTCAGCGCGGCGTCCAGCGCGGGCTCGGTCGTCGCGACGTGGCCGGTGTAGTGGTGGACGTCGGCGCGCACCTCGTCGGCGTCGGTGTCGATGACCACTTCCCGCAGCCACGGCCGCTGCGCGCCGCGGAACCGGGCGAGCAGGTCGTCGTCGGGCCGGGCGGTGACGACGACGCGCACGTTGGGCGGCAGCTCGGGGCAGGTCGCGAGCCAGTCCAGCACGGTCGCGGAGCGGTACTGCCGGTTCGGCCGGAAGCGCAGCTCGTCCACCGCGTCGACCACGACCACGATCCGCGCCGTCGGGTCGGCGTCGTCCAGGGCGATCGCGGGCGCTATCAGCGCCAGGTGCTGGAGGTTCTCCGGCTCGATCAGGCGCTCGTCGCCGACGACCCGGCCCGCGTCCACCGCGATCACGTCGCCCCGCACCACGTCCGCCCGTTGGCGCACGGTCGCCGACGTGCGGGCGAACGGCGAGAGCACCAGGTCCTCGACCCGCAGGCCGATCATCCGGCCGCCGGCCTGGACCTGGCCGGCCTGCTGCTCGACCACCAGCCGCAGCAGGTCCGGCTCGAACGCCTCCGGGCGCAGCACCGCGAACTGGTGGCCGATGGTGAGCAGGAACGACTGCACGTCCCCCGACGAAGCGCCGGACTTGCCGTCCCGGCGGATGAAGTAGGGCAGCACGTCCGGCACCCGGTCGGCCAGCCAGGCGGCGAACGACGACTTCCCGCTGCCCGGCTCGCCGGTCAGCAGCAGGAAGCGGCAGCCCGGGTCGGCGAGGGCGTCGGTCACCTGCTCGGCGAGCCACGGGCGCTCCACGAACAACCGGTTCAGGTGCGCGTCGATCAGCGGGCGCGCGAACAGGTCTCCCACGGTGGGGTCGGCCATGCCCGGACCCCGGTCAACCGCTGACGCGGGCGGCGTCCAGCGCGATCAGGGCCGGCGGCTCGGCCACGATCAACGGGTCGGCCGCGGCTAACGGGCCGGTCGGGGCCGGCGGCTCGGGCATCGGCGGGCTCCTGCTTCGCGCGGGCGACGGGGCAACCGATTCTGGTCGGTGCAGGGCGATACCGGTAGCCATCGCGCGTGATCCGCCCGAACGGGGCATCGGCGACCCGTCGGGCGGATCAGCGCGCGCGACCACGGCGGTCATCGCGTCACCGGCCGGCGGTTCGTCCCCGACGCGCCCACGTGCACGTGACGCTGTTGAGGGCGAACGAGGTGGGCGCGGTGTTGCCGCCCGCCCACTGGTGCTACTCAGCGGCTCCAAGCGGCGTCGATCGCCGATGCGCGACCTGACCGGGTGGGTGCAGATCGGCAACGTGCTGGACCGGCCGAACCAGCTCCGGCTGCCCTCCGGCACGCGGTCCTCCGGCGGGATCTACGCGCCGACGCTGCGCCACCACGACGGCCGCTTCTGGCTGGTCGTCACCAACGTCCAGGGCGACGGCAACATGCTGTTCAGCGCCGAGGACCCGGCCGGACCGTGGTCCGACCCGACGCCGCTGCCCGGTGTCCGCGGCATCGACCCCGACCTGGCCTGGGACGAGGACGGCAACTGCTGGTGCACCTACGCCGGGGGTGGGGCAGGTCCGCATCGACCCGGCGACCGGCGAGGTCCTGGGTGAGCACATCAGGCTCTGGTCCGGCTCGCCGGGAGCCCTGGCACCCGAAGCACCGCACCTCCACCGGATCGGCGAGCACTGGTACCTGATGATCGCGGAAGGCGGCACCGAGCGCGGGCACGCCGTCTCGATCGCGCGCGGCCCCACGGTCAACGGCCCGTTCGAGCCCTGCCCGGACAACCCGGTCCTGACGCACCGGGGCACCGACCACCCCGTGCAGAACGGCGACCTCGTGCAGGCGCCCGACGGCACGTGGTGGATGGTGTTCCTTGGCGTGCGCCCGCGTGGCGGAACGCCCGGCTGGCACGGGCTGGGCCGCGAGACGTTCCTCGCGCCGGTGACCTGGGTCGACGGGTGGCCGGTCGTCGGCGAGATCACGGGCGCCACGTCGCCGACCGGCGCGGGCGAGCCCGTCCGGGACGACTTCGACGAGCCCGGCCTGCACCCGCGCTGGATCTCGCTGCGCCACCGACCGGAGTCCGCCTGCACCACCTCGGCGCGGCCCGGTCGGCTCACCCTCCGCGCCGCCGGCGATTCCCTGGACGACCTCGACGTCACCTTCGTCGGTCGCCGCCGGCAGCACCTGTCGTGCCGCGCCCGCACCACGATCAACGCGAGCGAGGGCGTCGGCGGCCTGGTGGTGCGGCTGGACGAGCACCACCACTACGCGATCGAGGTGGCGGACGGGCAGGTGAGCGCCTACGCCCGCATCGGGCCGCTGCGCTCGTTGGTGGGCACCGCGCCGGCAGGCCCGGGCGAGACCGTCCTGGAGATCGGCATCACCGGGACGCGGACGCCGACCGACTCCCGGTCCGGCCCCGACACCGTGACGCTCGGGGTCGTCGGACCGGACGGCGCGCTCGCCGAACTGGCCTCGCTGGACGGCCGCTACCTGACCACCGAGGTGGCCGGCGGCTTCACCGGCCGGGTCATCGGCATGTACGCCACGCGCGGCACCGTCCACTTCGACTGGTTCGACTACGAACCGCTCGCCGCACCGGTGGAGCAAGCCTGACCGCTCGGGCAGCGCGGCCTCGGCCTCCCGCCGGTGGTCACGCGGTGTTGTTGGCCGCCCAGCGGTCGAACAGCAGGTCGGCGTGGTGCTCGTAGAGGTTCGGGAGGTCGTGGACGTCGACGGTCTTGGCCCAGGTGCCCTGGTCGACCTGGACGAAGCCGAACTCGGCGGCCTCGGACTTGTCGTCGCCGAGGAAGTACAGGCCGACACCGCCGTCCGCGCCGATGCTCACCACCTGGCACTCGCGGCCCTTGTAAGCGGTGCGGGTGGTGACGTCGGCCAGGCGTTCGCACCTCTCGACGTCCACCACCGCGGCCCACAGGCCGCGTGCCTCGTCCCGGGTGAACAGCTCCGGGTCCGGGTTCTCCGGTTCCCGCGACACCAGCACGACCCGGCCGTCCGCCGGGTAGTCGTTGCACAGGTGCTCGCGACCGCCGACGGTGGCGAAGATGCCCGACCTCGGACGCGCGTACGTCATCGCACCGGCTCCCATCCGAACGCCTCTCCCCGGTACACCGCGACCGGCACGCGCTCGCCGTCGCGGCGGTGCGCCACGATCACCGACCCGCCCGGCACCCGGTCGGGGCGCCGCCACCACTCCGGGACGCCCAGCTGCGGATCGGCGGTGATCCCGGTGCCGCTGTACGGCCAGGGGTTGATCTGCTTGCGGTAGGTGTTCGGGTCGACGCCCGCGGCCTCGGCGGCGTCCGCCATCGCGTAGGCCGCCTCGCGCACGGCGTCGGAGTCCCACGGCAGCGGCGCGGCCGGGTCCGAGACCGAGGGGGCGCCGAACGGGACGACGAACTTGTTCGGCTCCACCACCCGGAACTCCAGCAGGTGCAGCACCGGCAGGTCCGGGCGGAACGGCGAACCTGGGTAGTCCAGCCGCAACGCCCGCAGGAACTCCACCGGCGTGCGCAACCGGGCCAGGTCCTGCGCGCGCGCCACCGTGCCGCCCACCGTGCGGTAGTCGAACGGCGAGCGCTGCCCCCAGACGCCCTGCGACACCTCCGCCGCCAGGTACCGCTCCAGCGCGCCGGGTGGCAGCGCCTTCACCATCAGCGTGTCGGGGCCGAGCGTGACCACGGTGTGCACCCGCGCGGTGAGTTCGCGCTCCCGTTGGCTGAGCGCACCCGATCCGGGGACGGGCTGCGTCACGGCGTCCCCTCCGCGGGCCGCGGGAACGCGCGTTCGCGCCACGCCTCGAACAGCAGGTCCCGCTGCTGCTCGTGGTAGTCGTGCAGTTCGGCCGCCGGCACGGTCTTGAGGAACTCGTACTTGTTGTGCTGCACGAACCCCATCGCGACGGCCCAGCCGCCGTCCGAGTCCTTGTACTGGATCTCCATGGTGCCGTCGTCGTTCGCGGACACCACCTCGCACCGGTGTCCCTTGTACCGCGCGAACGTGTTCACCTCGAACACCCGGTCGAAATTGCCGACCGGGAACTCCCCGACCCAGGCGCGGTGGTAGTCGACCCACTCGAACCGGGACGGGTCCGGGTTCTCCGGGCTCTTGTCGAGGACGAAGAGCGAATCGCTGTTCCTGTCGTACTCGACCTCGAACTCACGCCCGTTCGCGCGGGCGTGGTGTCCTGATCGGAATCCCGGGTAGGTCATGACGCCGGCACCCAACCCCTACCCGCGCGGTAGACGTGGCTGACGCTCCGGTTGCCGTGCCGGTCGTACTCGACCATCTGCGACCCTGGCGGGATCTTCATGCGGTCCGACATCTCTCGCTCCGGCACACCACTCGGGTCCGCGGTGACACCCGCGCCACTGTAGGGCCAAGGGTAGTTGGACCTGTTGTACGTCGAGGGGTCGAGCCCGACCGTGCGCGCGGCGTCGTGCATCCGGTCCGAGGCGTGGCGCACGGACGGGTCGCGGTCCAGCGCGCCGTGGTCCGCCGCCACCGGCGCGCCCATCGGCGTCTTGTAGCGGTCCGGTTCGGTCGCCGGGAACTCGATGACGTTCACCCGGTCCATGTCCGAACGGTACGGGGTGCCGGCGTAGTCCAGCCGGTTGCCCTGGATCAGCCCGGCGGGTGTGTTGAGGTGGGCGGCGTCCTGCTGGCGCGCCACGAACCCGCCGACCTCCTTGTAGTCACCCTTCAGGTACTTGTCGACGTCACCCGGTGGGATCACCTTCTGCATCGGCGTGTCCCTGTCGATGGTGACGTGCTGCTGCGCCCGCGCCATCAACTCGCGCTCGTGCTGCGTGAGCCGCCCGGAACCGGGGACGCCGCGGTCGTTCGGCTCCTCGGACAGCTTGTCCATCGCGTGGTCGAGTTGCCGGCGCTCCTCCGGCGTGAAGTGCTTGTCCCACTCGTCGCGCCAGGACGGGCCCAGGTTGCGGTCGTCGCCGGGACGTCCGCCACCACCGCCGGGGCCGCCACCGCCCGGAGGTGAGGGCGGCCTGGGCACGTGCGGCCCGCCGCCGCCCGGATCCCCGTGGTGGGTCGTGGGATCACCACCGCCTCCGCCGACCGAACCCGGCGCGTGCACCTTCGAGCCGCCGCTGTGCGCGCCGGACGCCTTGGTGGTGCCGCCGCCGGACAACGACTGCACCGACGTGCGGTCCTGGTGCATCCCGGAGAAGTGGCCGTGGTAGTGCTGGTCGACCTGCTGGATCGACTGCGCCGTGGCCTTGAGGTTGTGCCCGGACTTCTCGGCCACCCGGCCGCCCTCGGCCACCACCTTGCCGCCGATCTCGGTGGCCTTGCCGAAGAACTTCGTCAGCGTCGCGCCGATCCCGGTGCGGTCGTTGGACGCGCTCGCGGCCAGCCGGTGCCCGGCGTCGGCCAGCTTGTCCCCGCCGGCGTGCAGCTTCTGCCCGAAGCTCTCCAGCGTGCCCGCGGACCGGGTGAGGTGGTCCGGGTCGATGTGGATGTCGTTCACCGGGTCGCACCCCTCGGTCCTGAGGTCACCGCGGACGCCGCGCCGGCCGCCGCGCTGTTCAGCGTGTTCTGCGGCAGGTCGCGCAGGCTCGCCGCGGACTCCTGCACGCCGCGCTCGAAGCTCTCCCCGCCCGCGGCGGCGACCTTGCCGAAGTCGACGCCCTCGTCGGTGCCGAGCACGTTGCCCAGGAGCTGGCCGGCCAGTTCCATGCCCGCCGCCTCCAGCGCCGCGAAGACCGGGCCGGTGATCGCGTCCATGAGCTGCTGCTCGACCGATTGCACCGCCTGCTCGATGAGCTGCTTGACGATCACGCGGGTGATGCTGATCTGCGCCGCCGCGGCCGCCTCCGACGCGCCGAACGTGAACGGCGCGGCGGCCTGGTCCGCGATGAGCTCCGCGGCCAGCGTGATGAGCTGCACGATGGCCGCGAGCTTGAGCGCGACCACCACCACGGCGGCCACGTCCAGGCCGGTGCCGAGCAGGTCGAACCCCTGCGCGAGCTGGTCCAGGTGCCCCTCGGCGAGCTTGCGCCAGAGCGCCTCGAACCGCTTCAGCGACTCCAGCGAGTTGACGCCGAGCATCTCCGCGATGTCGGCCTGCGCGTCACCGGTGTGCCCGCGCATCTCCTCCGCCAGCGACCGCAGGTCGTCGGCGATCGAGCGCAGCTCGTCCTCGTCGATGTTCGGCCACTCCACGCCGAGCAGGTCCAACACCCAGGCGACTTCGCCCGGCAACGTGATTCCCATCCCGCCCCCTCCGCCGGTCCGGCGACCTCACCAGGACTGTTCGCGCATGACCGAGCCGGGCTCGTCGTCGTCCGGCTCGTCGTTCCGTGCCCGCGGCCGGTTCGCCGCGGGAGGGTGGGGCGTGGTCCGGGCCTGCTCGGCCAGCTCCTCGGGCACGCCGAACGTCCCCCGTCCGGGCGGCGGCGTGGCGGACTGCCCGGCCTGCGCGCCGGGGTCAACCGCGGTGCGCGGCACCTCCGGGACGACCAGCCCGTCCAGCCCCGGCACGGTGCGCCGGGCGGTCGCCAGCACCTCGGTACCGGCGGCCGTGACCGGGCCGAGTTCGGCGGCCATCGTCGCGCGGGCCTGCGCGGCGGCCTGCTGGATGGTCGCCACCGTGGCCGCCGCCAGCTTCTCCGGCGTGGACGCCAACGCGGACGGCGCGAACACCAATCCCGTCACGACACCGGTCGCGTCCACGGTCACCTTCACGGCACCGTCCCGCGAGGTCGCTTCGGCATCGCCCCGCAACGCCCGCTCCTGCGCCTGCTTGACCGCGGCCATCTGCGCCCGCAGCCCGGCCATCGCCTGGTCCGCCTGCTGCCGCAGTTCACCGACCCGCGCCTGGCGCTGTTCCTGTGTCAGCCCCGGTTCAGTCACCCGACACGCCCCTTTCCCGCACGAGACCGACGCACCCGGCGCTCTCCCGGTTCCGCCGACGTCGGCGAAAGGCTAGCGAAGTGCCCGATGACCTTCCGATGGTTCGGTGGGATCGGGAGGAGGAATTCGGAAAAGCGGGTAGGCACGACAGAGAGGGCAAATCGGACCATTTCGCCATCCGGCGACTATTTCGACCGCATTGTCGATTTCGCGCTGTCGATCGAAGGGGGAAGGGGCCGCCGGGGTGGTGGGGTGGGTCGGGGCGCTGGGGCAGGCGGGGGCTGCGGGCGGGGCGGCAAGGCGGAGCGGGGCGGTGCGTTCTGCGGTCGGGTCCGGTGGCAGGCAGGCAGGCAGGCGTTGCGGTCGGCGGGAGCGGTGGTGGGTGGGGCGGGAAAAGAAATTTCCGGCGGGTGTATCCAGCGCCGCCCCGGCCGCTCTTCTCTGGTGACGGTGGTTCCGGTTGGGGAGCCTGGGCCACCGGGCAGGGGGGATAGCGCGCCACCCGCCCCTTCCGGGGGGCGGGTGGGCCGCGCGCGATCTGATTGCCGGGGGGCAATTCTCATGACCGAACTGATCAGCACGCCGTTACCCGTCGCCGAAGGTCCCACGTTCGGGCTCACCAGGTTCCTGGACCCGTTGCGGCTGCCGCCGGTCATCCGGCCGCACTCGTGGTGGCACCAGGACGCCCTGACCGTGACCATGGTCCGCACGGCCGTCCGCCTGCACTCGCAGCTGCCGCCCACCGCCGTGTGGGCCTACGACGGGCACTTCCCGGGACCCACCATCGAGGTGCGCAGCGGCCACCGGCTGCGGGTGGCCTGGACCAACGAGATCGAGGGGAAGATCCCGCTGGTCGCGGTGCAGGCGCCGCTCGCGTCCGCACCGCAGAACAGCCCGGGGTTCCGCGCGCCCGACGGCTCGCTGCCCGAGGGGGTGGAGCTGGTCGACGGGGTGTCCGACCTGCCGTCGTGGACGGTGGTGCACCTGCACGGCGCGCTCACCGGCGGCGGCAACGACGGGTGGGCGCACAACGCGGTGCTCAAGGAGGCCTCGCAGCTCGCCGAGTACCCGAACCGGCAGCAGGCCACCGCGCTCTGGTACCACGACCACGCCATGGCGACCACCCGCTTCACCGTGCACGCGGGCCTGGTGGGCCTGTACCTCGTCCGCGACGAGGAGGAGGCCGCGCTCGGCCTGCCCTCGGGCGAGCACGAGGTGCCGCTGGTGATCACCGACCGCAACCTCGACACCGACGCGACGGGCGCGCTCACCGGGCAGCTGCTCTACAAGGTGCCCTACCTGACCACGCCGACGGGCCAGGTGGTGCACCTGCCGTTCAGCGGACCGTTCACGCTGGTCAACGGCGTGATCTGGCCGCACCTGGACGTGGAGGCCCGCTGGTACCGGTTCCGCCTGCTCAACGCCTCGAACTCGCGCACCTACCAACTGCGGCTGGTGGACGACGAGACGGGCGAGCCGCTGGACGACGCCGTGCGCCAGATCGGCACGGACGGCGGACTGCTGCCCGCGCCCGCCCCACTGCCCGAGAACGGGCTGGTGTTCGCCCCGGCCGAGCGGGCCGACCTGCTGGTGGACTTCTCACGGCTGCGCGGCAGGCGGGTGCGGCTGACCAACGTGCACCCCACGGCGGCGCCGGAGCCGTCCGTCATGCAGTTCCGGGTGGAGGACCGCGACCGGCACGACCGCTTCCGGTTGCCGGAGAAGCTGTCGACGTCCTACGTGCGGCTGCACCACGGCACCACCGTCCCCGACGACCACGACCACGTGTTCGTCGGGCTGGTACCGCCCGGCACCGCGGGCGAGGCCCACCCGCAGCTGTGGGAGCTGCACGAGATCACCGACCCGGACCAGGTGCCCGCCGAGCTGCCCGCGGCCGGGATCATCCAGCTCACCGATCCCAACACCGGGCGGGTGCGCACGTTCGAACGGGTCGCGAGCCTGTTCGACGACACCACGAGCGTGTTCATCGACCACGGCCGCTGGGCGGTGTGGAACTTCATCCACCTGGGCGGGCCCGCGCACCCGATGCACGTCCACATGAGCCAGTTCCAGGCGCTCGCCCGCACCCAGTACCCGAGGGACGCGGCGACCGGCAACGTGACGGGCTTCGACGTGGCCGTCGGCGGCACCACCGCGCCGCTGCCCGCGCCCGGACCGGGCAGGCCGCTGGACCCGCGGGACGAGGGGTGGAAGGACACCTACCTGGTCGGCCCCGGCGAGTGGCTGACCATCGCGGGGCGCTTCGCCGGCGCGACGGGCAACTTCATGTACCACTGCCACATCCTCGACCACGAGGACGAGGGCATGATGCGGCCCTTCGTGGTCATGCCCGCCGAGGCGGCGCGCTTCCACGTCCACCGCTTCGGCGGCGGCCACCACCACGGCGAAGCGGCGGGCGACACGCGCAGCCACGGCAGCAACGCGATCTGACGCGGAAGTCCGCGAAAAAAGTTCGGCGGCGGTGTCGGATCGCGGCAGGTGCGTTCGTGGGAGGGGTGAGAGGCTGCCCACCAGGGGCCTCCCCGACCACAGGAGATGATCTTCCGTGCAGTACCTGGTTTCCGTGATCAACGACGACACCACCCTGGCCCACCCGGACGAGCAGGCCGCGATCGACGTGTTCAACGACCGGCTCCAGGCGGAGGGCCACTGGGTCTTCGCGGGCGGCCTCGGCGGGCCCGACCTGGCCACCGTCATCGACAACCGCGGGCAGGAGGCGGTGGTCACCGACGGGCCGTTCGTCGAGACCAAGGAGTACGTCGTCGGCTTCTGGATCATCGAGGCGCCGGACCTCGACGTGGCGCTCAAGCTCGCCACCGAGGGGTCGCGGGCGTGCAACCGCAAGGTCGAGGTGCGTCCGTTCCTGTGAGCGAGCACGACGTCCGCGAGGCGATCACCCGCGTCCACCGGGAGGAGTGGGTGCGGGTGGTCGCCTCCCTGGCCCGGAGGTTCGGCCTCGACGTCGCCGAGGAGGCGGCTGCCGACGCGTTCGCGACCGCCGCCGAGCGGTGGCACGTCGACGGCGTGCCGCCCAACCCCGGCGGGTGGTTGACCACCACGGCCACCCACAAGGCCATCGACCGGATCCGGCGCGAGCACAAGCGCGACGACAAGCACGCGGAGGCTCGGATGCTGCACGACGACAGCCCGGCCGAGCCTCTCGGCGTCATCGACGACGACCGGCTCCGGCTGATCTTCACCTGCTGCCACCCGGCGCTGGGGGCGGAGGCCAGGGTGGCGCTGACGCTGCGGATGGTCGGCGGCCTGACCGTGCCCGAGATCGCCCGCGCGTTCCTGGTCCAGGAGAGCGCCATGGGGCAGCGGATCACCCGTGCCAAGGCCAAGATCAAGACGGCCCGCATCCCCTACCGGGTGCCGTCCGCCGAGGACCTGCCTGCCCGCGTCTCCGGTGTGCTCTCCGTGCTGTTCCTGGTGTTCAACGAGGGCTACCTGGCGACCGGCCCGGACACCGACCCGATCCGCCCCGGCCTGACCGCCGAGGCGATCCGGCTGACCCGGCTGATCCGCGCCCTGATGCCGCGGGACGGCGAGGTGGCCGGGCTGCTGGCGCTGATGCTCCTCACCGAGGCCCGGCGCACCGCCCGGACCTCGGCCGGCGGCGAGCTGGTCTCGCTCGCCGAGCAGGACCGCGGCGCCTGGGACACCGGGCTGATCGCCGAGGGCCACCGGCTGGTGCGCGAGCGGCTGGCCTCCGGCGTGGCGCCGGGCCGCTACCAGGTCCTCGCCGCGATCAACGCCGTGCACACCTCCGCCCGCGACGTGCGCGACACCGACTGGTCGCAGGTCCTGGCCCTGTACGACCAGCTCGTCCGCCTCGACCCGTCGCCGATCATCGCCCTCAACCGGGCCGTCGCGGTGGCCGAGATGGACGGCCCGGAGGTGGCGCTGGCGGCCGTGGACCGGCTCGAGGACAGGTTGGCGGGCTACCACGTCTACCACGCGACCCGCGCCGACCTGCTGCGCCGGCTGGGCCGCAGCCGGGCGTCGCGGGAGGCGTACGACCAGGCCATCGGGCTGGCGGGCAACACCGCCGAGATCGCCTACCTGACCCGCCGCCGCGACCAGCTCGGCTAGCTGTAGTGACTAATGAGGTTGTTGACGGCGTGTCGGGTTGAACGCAGGGAGGACCTCCGGGCGGAGTGGATGTGTCTGACGCACCCGTTCC
>JBFBCZ010000071.1:0-16317 GCA_040689555.1 Actinosynnema sp. NPDC051121
ACACCCCATGCCGCCCCCGCCGCCCCCGCTGACTTTTATCCAGCGCTCCCCCCCCCCCCGTGCCGCCCCCCCCCCCTAACCCCCCCCCCCCCGGGGGCCCCCCCCCCCGGGGCCCGGCGAGGGGTAGCGCCGGGGGCAGCCCGTGCGCTCCCCGTGTCCTCGCGGACGTGGGGTCAGGCCACCGCGACCTCGACCGGGTGCACGCCCGGCCCGCTCGCGTCGACCGACGCCTGCCCGTTGCCGGACCGGTGCAGCGCGCGGATGGTCCACGTGCCCGGCGCGGCGAAGAACCGGAAGTCGCCGTCGGCCGAGGACACGACCTCGGCGGTGAACTCGCCGGAGGCGTCCAGCAGCCGCACGAACGCACCGCCGACCGGCGCGCCCTCGGACTTGACCTTGCCCGTCAGGACGACCTCGTTCGGGCCGACCTGGATGTCCACGCCCTGCTCCGGCGCGCCGCAACCGTCCAAGCTCATGATCAGCCTTCCTTGCCGCTGCCAAGTTCGACCGGCACGCCGACCAGCGAGCCGTACTCGGTCCAGGAACCGTCGTAGTTCTTCACGTCCTCGTGGCCGAGCAGCTCGTGCAGCGCGAACCACGTGTGCGACGAGCGCTCGCCGATGCGGCAGTAGGCGATCGTCTTGCGGGAGCCGTCGAAACCGGCCTCGCCGTAGATCTCGGCCAGCTCCTCGTTCGACTTGAACGTGCCGTCCTCGTTGGCCGCCTTGCTCCACGGCACGTTGATCGCGCTCGGGATGTGGCCGGCGCGCTGCGCCTGCTCCTGGGGCAGGTGGGCGGGCGCGAGCAGCTTGCCGGAGAACTCGTCGGGGGAGCGCACGTCGACCAGGTTCTTGTTGCCGATCGCGTCCACGACCTCGTCGCGGAACGCGCGGATCGCCAGGTTCTGCTCCTGGGCGGTGTAGCTGGTCTCGGGGCGCTCGACCTGCTCCTTGTCCAGCGGGCGGCCGTCGAGCTCCCACTTCTTGCGGCCGCCGTCGAGCAGCTTCACCGCGTCGTGGCCGTACAGCTTGAAGTACCAGTACGCGTAGGCGGCGAACCAGTTGTTGTTGCCGCCGTAGAGGATGACCGTGTCGTCGTTGGAGATGCCCTTGGCGGACAGCAGCTTCTCGAAGCCCACGCGGTCGACGAAGTCGCGCCGCACGGGGTCCTGCAGCTCGTTCCTCCAGTCGATCTTCACCGCGCCCGGGATGTGGCCCCCGTCGTAGGCGCTGGTGTCCTCGTCCACCTCCACGAACACCACACCGGGCGTGTTGAGGTTCTCCTCGGACCACGCGGCCGAGACCAGGACGTCTTCACGGCTCATCGAGCTGCTCCCATTTCTTCGTTCTTGCGGCGATCTGTCACTGGGGTCGGGCGAGGGCTGGTGCGTAGCGGCGCAGGAGCAGGAACATCTCGCAGCCCAGGCACAGGCCGACCGCCGCGTTGAGCAGCGCGGCGACCAGTGCGGCGGACGTCGCGACGACCCCGAGCGCGGTGAGGCCGGTGGCGTAGCCGACCGTGCCGACGAGCGCGAAGACGAACCCGACGCCCTGCGCGAACCGCAGCGGGGCGGCTTCCTCGCGCTCGGTCGTCGGCTTGATCCTCGGCTGCACGGCGAACCGGTAGACGTGGCCCCACGGGTTGAGCTTGAGCGAGATGAACGCGCACATCCCGAACAGCACGGTCTGGGCGGCCAGGAGCCGCCACGACCCGGTCAGCAGGACGACCGCCAGGATGGCGGTGGTGATCCAGGCGCTGAACCGGGGCCCGCGCGGGTCGACCGGCGCGTCCTTGGTGGCGGTGGCTTCTAAAGGCACGGCGACCTCCTGACGGTGGACAAGACTGGTAGTCCGTCTCAGGCGGTGTTAGGGCAGGGGCGCACGCCCGTCAAGGCTGTGCGGAGCCGCCGGCGACCGCCCGGTCAGCGCGCCGCGCGACACAGGCTGCTGCGCACGCGGCACAGGTCCACCGCGAGTCGCTTGGTCAGCAGCGTGGTCATGGGTCCGAGCCTAGCCGCTCGTCCCTGCTGTCGGGAGTGGCGTCCAACTCGTGGGAATCGCCAGGTTCACCCGATCGGTCCAGGCAGGTGTGGGCGCAAAGCCGCAATGAGGGTGTCCGGCTTCGGGACGCCCCCGACGCGCAGGAGTTCCGCGCCCGACGGCGTCAGCGCCAGCGTGGTCGGCGCGCGCAGCACGCCGAGGTCGGCCGCCACCTCGGGCAGGTCGGTCACGTCGAGTTCGGCGTGCCGAAGCCCCTCGGTGCGGCCGGCGAGGTCTTCGAGCACGGTCCGGGCCTGCCGGCAGTTCGCGCAGAACTCCGTGGACAGCTGCACCAGCGTCACGGCGGCGTCCGGGTCGAGCAGGTCGCGCACGGGCGCGGGCAGGTCCGCGTGCGCCTTGGCCGCGCTCACCCGGCCGTCACGCGCGCGCAGCACCACGGCGATCACCGCGACCACCGCCACCGCGCCCAGCAGCGCCCACGCACCGGTCACTGGTTGCCCGCCTGGTCCAGCAGGATGTTGTTGATCGCGCCCTCCAGGGTGAACGCGCCGCTCTCCACCTTGACCGCGGTCGGCGTCACCGTGAAGGGCAGCGCGCCCGGGTCGATCGTGACGCTCAACGCCTCGCGCACCACGCCGAGCACGGCGTCCAGCCCGTCCAGCGCCATGTCGTCCAGCTCGACGTCCTTCACCGCGATCATCACCTGGCCGTTGACCAGCGACACCGAGCCGTAGGCGGTGATGCGCAGGTCGCGGCCGGCGACCTTGGTCTTGCCCGACAGCTTCACCGCCGCCACCGTGGGGTCCGCCGGCACGCCGACGGGCGGCGCGGTGCGGGTGTCCGGCTCGATCGCCATGTCGGTGAACGGCGTGACCTGGCTGACCAGCCGGTTCAGGTCGCTGGCCTTGATCTTGACGCTGCCCTTGACCTGGTCGATGCGGGCGTTGCGGGTGTTGCCCGCCAAGAGGTCCGACAGGCCGATGCGGGTGTGGTAGAGGTTCGCCCGGATCTCCAGGTCGCGCAGCTGGTCGCGCACCGGCACGCCGGAGGCGCTGATCTCGATGTCGCGGTAGTCGCCGCCGATCGCCTGGGTGATGAACGGGAAGCCGTTGATCCGCACCGAGGGGTCCTCGGTCAGCCCGAACTTCTCCCGCATCTTCTGCGCCACCTGGTACTCGCCGACCGCGGCCAGCGCGAAGTCGGCGGCGACCAGCAGCGCGCCCACCACGAGCGCGGCGATGATCAGTTTGCGGCCGCGCGCGGGGCGGCGGTCGGTCTCGGTCATCGCGCTCATCGCCTGCCCTTGGTCCGGTCGGTGGGTTCGGTCGGGTGCTGCGTGCGGTCGTCCAGCCAGGTCGCGATCCGGTCCACCAGGGTGGGCGTCATCGACGACTCGGCGTGCCGGACGCCGGGCTCCAGCCACAGCTCGGCATCGCCGCCCGCCGCGCGGTGCAGCGCGACGGCGTGCGCGGGGCCGAAGTAGTGGTCCTGCTCACCGTGCACGATGAGCAGTGGGGTCGGGGTGATGCGGTGCACCACTTCCAGCGGGCTCTCCGGCGTGGTCCGCCACGGCGGGCCGAGGCGCACGCCCAGCGCGCGTGCGGCGAGCCTGCCGTGCGGCTGCTCGAGCAGCCAGTGCACCCGGCGCATGGCCACCGTGTCGCGCACCCACCAGCGCGACGGCGCGCTGACCGCCGCCACCGCGTCCGGCTTGTCGTCGTGCAGGCCCGCGTGGCGCAGGGCGACGGACGCCCCCATGGAGAAGCCGACGGTCACCACCCGCCGGTACCCGAGATCGCGGGCGAGCGAAACACCGGCCGCGAGGTCGTGGATTTCGTCACCGCCGACGGTGGACCGCCCGCCGGAGCGGCCGTGGCCCCGGAAGTCGAGCGCGACGACCCCGCCGTGCCTGGCGAACCGGTGCAACACGCGGGACACGAACGGCTTGCGAACGTGGTTCGTGAAGCCGTGGCCTACCACGAATGCGAGATCCGTCACGCACGGTGTCGATCTCACGTGTACACCGCGCAGGTGGACGGCGTCATGTGACATGGATGTAACAGGCGTGACGCTTGTGGAAACAACTGTGACTCTGACCTGCTGACCTGGGTCTTTCGTGGTGTGCACCGGTATTGTCTCCGTCATCCGCAGGCAACGGGGCCCGGTCACCGTACTTCGCCTGTGCCTGGTCGGTGACCAAGCACCGGCCGAACGAGAGGGCGCCGCGATGAGTATCGATGTGCTGCTGCTGACCACCGACGCCGACCCCGAGGCGGTTCTCCCCGCGCTGTCGCTCCTCCCGCACGAGGTGCGGCCGCTGCGCCCGGAGGTCTCGGCGCTGCTGGAAGCCGGCCCGCACGACATCGTCCTGGTCGACGCCAGGACCGACCTGGTGGCCGCGCGCAGCCTGTGCCGGCTGCTCGACTCCAGCGGGGTCGACGTGCCCGTGGTGGCCGTCGTCACCGAGGGCGGCCTGGTCGCGGTCAACTCCGACTGGAGCGTCGACGAGATCCTGCTGCCCACCTCCGGCCCCGCCGAGGTGGACGCCCGGCTGCGCCTGGTGCGCTCCCGGCGCGGCACCACCCAGCCCGGTGGCGACGGCTCGCTCCAGCTCGGCGAGCTGGTCATCGACGAGGCGACCTACACCGCCCGCCTGCGCGGCCGTCCGCTCGACCTGACCTACAAGGAGTTCGAGCTCCTGAAGTACCTGGCGCAGCACGCGGGCCGCGTGTTCACCCGCGCGCAGCTGCTCCAGGAGGTCTGGGGCTACGACTTCTTCGGCGGCACGCGGACGGTGGACGTGCACGTCCGGCGCCTGCGCGCCAAGCTGGGCCCCGAGCACGAGTCCCTCATCGGCACCGTGCGCAACGTGGGCTACAAGTTCGTCCGCCCGCCGCGCCCGGGCAGCGCCCGCCGCGTCGACCAGGTGATGGACGCGCCGGAGAACAACATCGACGAAGCCGAGCTGATCTACCGCGCTTGATCGCCGCTGCTCCGCAGACGGCGGCGAGGTCGCCCGGAAGTCGGCAGTTCGAGCCTGGTTTCGCGAGGTCGAAGAGCGTGATCGCCGCGAAATGAGTCTCGACCTGCCGACGCGACCTCGCGGAGGGCTCCACTAGGTTCGTCAACGTGGAATCGAGCTGGTTCGAGGAGCTGTCCCCTGAGCAGGCCGATGAGGTCTCCGGCCTGCTCAGGGCCGCCGAAGCCGCCGACGGTGTCGCACCCGTCGGCGAAGCCGTGGTCCTGCGCCTTCGCCCGGACGCCCGCGGCAGCCGTCACCTGCTGATCCGTGACGGCGAAACCCTGGTCGGCTACCTGCACCTGGACGTCTTCGGCGACTCCGACGGCAACGAGGTCGCCGAGCTGGCCGTCCACCCCGACCACCGCCGTCGCGGCCACGGCGCCGCGCTGGTCGAAGCCGTGGCCGACCGCGCCAAGCCCCTGCGGATCTGGTCGCACGGCGGCCACCCCGGAGCCGGGGCGCTGGCCGCGAAGCTCGGCTACCGCAAGGTCCGCGAGCTGCTGCGCCTGCGCCGCCCGCTGGACGACGCCCTGCCCGAGCCCGTGCTCCCCGACGGCGTCACGCTGCGCGCGTTCGTGCCCGGCCGGGACGAGGCGGCCGTCGTCTACGTCAACCACCGGGCGTTCGCGTGGCACCCCGAGCAGAGCGCGATGAGCATCGAGGACGTGCGGCAGAAGGAGGAGCAGCCCTGGTTCGACCCGGCCGGCTTCCTCCTCGCGGTCGACGGCGACGGGCGGCTGCTGGGCTTCCACTGGACCAAGGCGCACACCGCCGAGCTCGGCGAGGTCTACGTGGTGGGCGTGGACCCGGACGCGCAGGGCGGCGGCCTCGGCAAGGCGATCACCCTCGCGGGCCTGGCGCACCTGCGCGCCGCGGGCCTGACCGAGGTGATGCTGTACGTCGAGTCCGACAACGCCGCGGCGTTGGCCGTGTACGACCGGTTGGGCTTCACCCGCTGGGACTCGGACGTCCAATACGCCCGGTAGTGACAAACCCATCACGCCATGCAAACGTGCAGGTCACGGGACACCCAAAAGGCGGTGTACTCCGTCACTTCCCGTGTGGTGTTCACCCGCCGTTCACTTTCTCCTGGGCGCCTGTCCACCCTCGCTACCTACCGTCCGTGTCGAGCGGCGGAGCTTCGCCGCGAAATCCGCTCCCGTAGCTGGAGGACTCCCAGGTGAAGACCAAGCGACACGGCGCCGTACTCGGCCTGATCGCGGCCGGTGCGCTTCTGCTCACCGCGTGTGGCAGCGACAACAACACCGCCGGCCCGACGGGCGCGGGTTCGACGTCGGCGGCCGGCGACTCGTCGGTCCCGGTCGAGTGCGGTGGCAAGTCGAAGCTGAGCGCCGAGGGCTCTTCCGCGCAGCAGAACGCGATCGCCACGTTCATCCAGGCCTACCAGGCCAAGTGCCCGGGCTCCGACCTGGCCTACAACGCCTCCGGCTCCGGCGCGGGCGTCAAGCAGTTCAACGCGGCCCAGGTCGACTTCGGCGGCTCCGACTCGCCGCTGAACGAGAGCAAGGGCGAGATCGCCGCGGCGGCCGAGCGCTGCAAGGGCAACCCGGCGTGGAACCTGCCGCTGGTCTTCGGCCCGGTCGCGCTGGGCTACAAGCTCGAGGGCGTCAAGGACCTGGTGCTCAACGGCGAGGTGACCGCCAAGATCTTCAACGGCGGCATCAAGAAGTGGAACGACCCGGCCATCGCGGCGCTGAACTCCGGCGCGTCGCTGCCGGACAAGGACATCAAGGTCGTCTACCGCTCGGACGAGTCCGGCACCACGGACAACTTCCAGAAGTACCTGACCGCCGCCTCCAAGGGCGCGTGGACCCAGGGTGAGGGCAAGCAGTTCAAGGGCGGTGTCGGCGAGGCCAAGGAGAAGTCCGCCGGTGTCGCGCAGGCCGCGGGCTCGGTCGACGGTGCCATCACCTACGTCGAGCTGTCGTTCGCGCAGGACAACAAGCTGTCCCTGGCCAAGATCGACAACGGCTCCGGCCCGGTCGAGCTGACCAACGAGACCGTGGGCAAGGCCATCGACGGCGCCAAGATCAAGGGCACCGGCAACGACCTGGTCCTCGACCTGAACTCGATCTACGGCTCCAGCACCGCGGGCGCCTACCCGCTGCTGCTGGCCACCTACGAGATCGTCTGCTCCAAGGGCTACGACGCCGACACCGCGAAGGCCGTCAAGGCGTTCCTCACCGTCGCGGCGACCAGCGGCCAGGACGGCCTCGCGGACGCGGGCTACGCTCCGCTGCCGAAGGCCTTCCAGGACAAGCTGCTGACCGCCATCAAGGCCATCGCCTGACCAGGCCGGCACACTTCCCGGGAACGCCATTGCGATGAACGACCGCACTGTGGCCCCACGCCCCGCGGGCACCGGCTCGACCGGTGCCCGTGCGGGCGTTCCGGCTGCCCGATCCCACTCGGAGGCTCCGATTCCCCCGACCACGGAAGCCGACCAGAAGACCCACGTCCGGCCGGGTGACCGGATCTTCGCAGGCCTGGCCACGGGGTCGGGCATCTTCATCGTGGTCCTGATCGCGGCGATCGGCGTCTTCCTGCTGCTCCAGGCCATCCCCTCGCTCGCGCTGGACAAGGTCAACTTCCTGACCAGCCGCGAGTGGTCCACCGGCGACGTCAACAACATGCGGTACGGCATCCTCGACCTGCTCCTGGTCACCGTGGTGTCGTCCGCGTTCGCGCTGGTCATCGCGATGCCGATCGCGCTCGGCATCGCCCTGTTCCTCACCCAGTACGCGCCGCGCCGGCTCGCCCGGCCGTTCGCCTACGTCATCGACCTGCTGGCCGCCGTGCCGTCGATCATCTTCGGCCTGTGGGGCCTGCTCGTGCTCGGCCCGGTGCTCACCCCGATCGGCGAGTGGCTGACCTCCAGCCTCGGCTGGATCCCGCTGTTCGACAAGGGCAACGTGAGCATCGAGCTCGGCGGCACCATCTTCACCGCCGGCATCGTGCTGGCCGTGATGATCCTGCCGATCATCACCGCGGTCAGCCGCGAGGTGTTCGACCGCACGCCGGTCGTCCACATCGAGGGCGCCATCGCGCTCGGCGCCACCAAGTGGGAGGTCGTGCGCACCACCGTGCTGCCGTTCGGCAAGGCGGGCTACGTCAGCGCCTCCATGCTCGGCCTCGGCCGCGCGCTGGGCGAGACGATCGCGTTGACGATCATCCTCAGCGGCACCGGCGCGGCGTTCGCGTGGAGCCTGTTCGACGGCGGCGCGACGTTCGCGTCCAAGATCGCGCTGGCCGCGCCGGAGTTCAACGACCCGCGCACGGCGGGCGCCTACATCGCCGCCGGCCTGGTGCTGTTCGTCCTCACCTTCGGCGTCAACGCCCTCGCCCGGTCCATCGTCGCCGGTCACAAGGAGTACGAATGACGACCGACACGGCGGACCTGAACCGCCTCGCCACGCCGCCCACGTTCCAGAGCGTCAGCGGCGCGCGCAAGCTCAAGAACGGCATCGCCACCGCCCTGGTGTACGGGGCGTTCCTCGTCGCCATCGTGCCGCTGATCTGGGTGCTGTGGGTGGTGGTCCAGCGCGGGTTCCCGGTCGTGCTCGACGGCGACTGGTGGCAGAAGTCCCTGTCCGGCCTGCTGGGCCGGCAGCAGGGCGGCGGCGTCTACCACGCGATCTACGGCACGCTGGTGCAAGGCCTGGTGTGCGGTGCGCTGTCGGTGCCGATCGGCCTGTTCGTCGGCGTGTACCTGGTGGAGTACGGCGGCCGGTCCAGGCTGTCCAAGGCCACCACGTTCATGGTCGACATCCTGACCGGCGTGCCGTCCATCGTGGCCGCGCTGTTCGTCTACACGCTGTGGATCACCTACTTCGGCTTCGGTCGCAGCGGGTTCGCGGTGTCGCTGGCGCTGGTGCTGCTGATGGTGCCGGTGATCGTGCGGACCACCGAGGAAATGCTGAAGATCGTGCCGGACGAGCTGCGCGAGGCGTCCTACGCGCTCGGCATCCCCAAGTGGAAGACGATCGTGAAGGTCGTCGTCCCGACCGCGCTGTCCGGCATCATCACCGGCATCATGCTGGCCCTGGCCCGGGTCATGGGCGAGACCGCGCCGGTGCTCGTGCTGGCCGCGTACGCGCCGTACATCAACTACAACCTGTTCGAAGGGCCGATGGCGTCGCTGCCGCTGCTCATGACGTCGGAGCGGAACAACCCGACGCAGGCCGGTTTCGAGCGGATCTGGGGTGCGGCGATCACCCTGGTCATCATCATCACGCTGTTCAACCTGCTGGCGACCGTGATCTCGCGGTGGCTGGCTCCGAAGACGAAGTGAGCGGGCGGTCATGGCCAAGCGCATCGACGTGAAAGACCTGAACCTGTACTACGGCAAGTTCCACGCCGTGGACGGTGTCTCGCTCGCCGTGCCGCCGAAGAACGTGACGGCGTTCATCGGCCCGTCCGGTTGCGGGAAGTCCACCGTGCTGCGGTCGTTGAACCGCATGCACGAGGTGGCGCCCGGTGCCCGGGTGGAGGGCACCGTGCTGCTCGACGGCGAGGACATCTACGCGTCCGCCGTCGACCCGGTGCAGGTGCGCCGGACCATCGGCATGGTGTTCCAGCGCCCCAACCCGTTCCCGACGATGTCGATCCGGGACAACGTGGTGGCGGGGCTGAAGCTCGCGGGCGAGCGGAACAAGAAGAAGCTGGACGAGGTGGCCGAGCGGTCGTTGCGCGGGGCGAACCTGTGGAACGAGGTCAAGGACCGCCTCGACCGGCCCGGCGGCGGCCTGTCCGGCGGTCAGCAGCAGCGGCTGTGCATCGCGCGGGCGATCGCCGTGCAGCCGGACGTGCTGCTGATGGACGAGCCGTGCTCGGCGCTGGACCCCATCTCCACTCTCGCGATCGAGGACCTGATCACGGAGCTGAAGAAGGAGTACACGATCGTCATCGTGACCCACAACATGCAGCAGGCCGCGCGGGTCAGCGACCAGACCGCGTTCTTCAACCTGCTGGGTGTCGGCCAGCCCGGTCGGCTGATCGAGGTCGACGACACGGAGAAGATCTTCTCCAACCCGAGCCAGAAGGCCACGGAGGACTACATCTCCGGCCGCTTCGGCTGATCCCCGCTCCACCCCGACAGCCCTCCCACCGCTGGTGGGAGGGCTGCCGCGCGTTCGGGTGACAGGGGAACCGGGCGCTCGCCGCCGCCGTCAAAATCGAGACACGGTCCTCCGTTCGGGGGTACCGTGACGGTTGGGATCGGCAGACTCGCAGGGGGTAACCGTGGCGGCGGAAGGTGCGTGGAGCGCACAGTCCATGCAAGCTATGACGGCGAGCATGGTGGGCTTGAAACAGGCCGCCGAGTCGGGTTCGTTCGCGATCAGCCAGGAAGGCGCCGAGGCGTACCTGAAGGCCATCGACAGCGCTCAGAAAGACCTGCGCAAGATGGACGGAGACGTGGCGCTGCTCCGCCAGGACGTCAAGCTCGGCACCAGTCCGGACGGCACCGCCATGGCCCGCTATAACAGGGAGAGTGTCGAGGGCGGTGCCGGGACGTCGGGCATCGTGCCCGCCATCGATCAACTGAAGGTGGCACTGGAAGACGCACGGCTGGCGCTTCAGAAGGCGATCGAGAACTACCGCGAGGTTGACGACTCCAATGCCGGTACCTACAAGCGCTACTGAGGGTGGAACCAGTTGATCAAGGTATTGTCGGCCCGCGTCGTTCTTGTGTCGGCGGTGCTCGGGCTGGTCGTCACCGGCTGCACCACCGAGGGCACTCCCACGCCGGGCGCCGGCTCCGCCACCACCGAGAAGACCGTGGAAACCACCACTACCAGTACGAAGGCTTCCGGCAGCGGTGACACCCTTGCCGACTTTGACGCGTGTGAGACCCTGAAGTCCGCGGCCGGGTTGCAACTGACCGAGATCGAAGCGGACGGCCAAGCCTGCGACGCGGAGTTTTCCGCCACGACGTCGGTGACGGTCAAGGGACAGCCGTCGCTGAAGATCGACGATGCGGTTGGGAAAGAGCGCTCGGACATCACGGTCGGATCGCGCAAGGCCAAACTTGTGAAGGCACCGTCGTCGGAGTCGTCGTGCTTGGTCGCCATCGAGGTGACCGCCACCTCCAGGGTCGATGTGGGAGCCTCCGCGAACGCCTCGCAGGCTGAGGCGTGCGAGGCCGCCACCAAGGTCGCCGAAGCCATCGCTCCGAAGCTGCCCAAGTAACCCGAGGGGGGAGAACGTCGTGACGCCGCCGAACTCGCAGCCGTCGTACGGACCGCCGCCGCAGCCGCACAACAACAGCCAGGCGACCCAGGTCACCTACGCCGGGCAGACCGAGGCCGAGCTGCGCGCCGAGTACGAGCGCGAGCGCGCCGCCCACCCGGGCATCTTCGGCGCCATCACGACGCTCGACGACTACCTGCGCTACAAGCAGCAGTCGGCGCAGTACCAGTCCACGCAGGAGCAGCAGCTGGAGCAGGTGGTCGAGAACTACCGCCCGCCGCTGTCGCCGCCCGGCTCGAACTACCTGGCCTGGGACCACAAGGCCCTGCAGCAGATGGTCACCGAGAACATGGCCCCCAGCACCGCCAACGAGCAGGGCGAGGCCTGGACCAAGATCGGCAACACGCTGGCCGAGCTGCAGTCCAACCTGACCAGCGCCACCGCCGCCAGCAAGGGCGCGTGGCAGGGCGCGGCGGCCGAGTCGGCGCAGGGCTACTTCACCAACGTCGCCACCTGGTCGGGCAACGCGGCGCAGGGCGCGCAGCTCACCGGCAACAAGCTGTACGCCCAGAGCACGGCGGCCGAGCAGGCGAAGAACGCGATGCCCGAGCCGGTCGAGTTCAGCACCGCCGACGCCTACAAGATGTTCTTCTCCGAGCCCAACCCGTTCAAGTGGGCCGAGACGATCGACCAGATCGAGCAGAAGTTCGAGGAGAAGCAGCAGGCCCACGAGCGTGCGGCCGAGGTCATGACGACCATGTCCACCAGCTTCCAGGAGTCGGGCTCCACCATGCCCGCCTTCTCACCGCCACCGCCGATGGACGGCTCCGGCGGCACCGGCGACCCGGGCAAGACCGGCACGGGGGAGATCAACGGTCGGCAGACCATCCCCAGCGGCACGGGCACGGGGACCGGCACCGGTAGCGGGTTCGGCGACGGCGGCGTTCCCGGTGGCAGCGGCGGCACGGGCGGCACCGGCAGTGGCAGCGGTGGTGGCGGTGGCAACACCAACCAGTCCGGCTGGAACGGCCCCGGCCCCGGCGGCAGCACGACCCTCCCCGGCCCTGGTGGCGGCGGTGGTGGTGGCAACACCAACATCCCCGGTCCCGGCGGCCCCTTCCCGCCCGGCATCTACCCGCCCGGCACCGGCCCCAACAACCGGCCGACGGTCCCGCCCGGTGGGCGTCCCGGCCTGCCGAACGGCGGCCGAGGCCCCGGCATGCCCGGTGGCGGCGGCGGTGGGCGCGGCTTCGGCGGCGGCCCCGGCGGCATGGCCGCGGCCGGTCGCGGTGGCCTGGGCGGCGGTTTCGGCCCCGGCGGCAGCGCGGGCACGCTCGGCGAGACCGGCCGGTCCGGCTCCGGCGGCTTCGGGCCGGGCGGCAGCGGTGGCGTCGGCGGCGCGGGCGCCGGTGGTGCGGCGGGCCGCGGTGGTCCCGGCGGCATGGGCGCGGGCGCGGGCGCCGGACGCGGTCAGGGCGAGGAGGACAAGGAGCACAAGGCCGCGTCCTACCTGGTGGAGACCGAGGACGTCTTCGGTGACGGCACCATGGTCGCTCCGCCGGTCATCGGCGGGTGAGCGTGTTCTCGTTCGCCCTGTCGTTCGCGGCGGCCGACATGCTGTGGGAGGACCTCAAGCTCGGCAGCCGCCCCTACCCGTTCGAATTCCCCTACCTCGGGCAGACGTTCGACGAGCGGCGCGGCATCCGCAACGCCGTCTACCGCGACCTGGAGTCACGCGGCCTGGCCCAGCGCGGCCGGGTCGCGCCCGAGGTGGAGGAAGCGCTCACCCTGCTGGTCCGCTTCGACTACAGCCTCAACGCGGTCGCCTCGCTGGACGCGCGCAACGTCGAGCGCCAACTGCTGGCGCGCGGCGGCGCGGCCGGTGAGAACGCGGCGCTCGCCGTGGTGGGCGAGCGGCAGATCAAGGTCGACCTGCTGCGCGCGCCCGCCCTGCTGCGCACCATCGTGGACCTCGTCCCGCCGTCACGCCCCGGCCCCGGTCAGTCGATCACCGTGCCGATGCCGACGTCCGCGCCACCGCCGCCACCGCGCCGCGACGACGACTTCGGCAACGCCACGTTCACCCAGGCCATGGCGCCGCGCTCGGCGGCGGGCACGCAGGTCCGCGCGTTGGAAGCGGTGTTCGAGCGGCCACGGCTGCGCGCCGGCCAGTTCGGCGTCACGGTGCGCGGCAGGCACGGCCGGGAGCAGCGCGCGCCGCAGGTCGCGTGGTTCGACAACGACCAGGGCCGCTACATGTCGCAGACGCGGCAGGGGCAGGACGGCCGGAAGTGGCTCACCCACGCCCCCGCCGACAACGCGCGCATCGCCGCCCAGCTCGCGCAGGAGCTGAACGGCCTGCTCAACTGACGCTCAGGAGCCGTCGGTGGTGTCGGCGTGGTAGCCGGGCATCCGCCCGGTGACCACGAAGACCGTGCGCTTGGCCACTGACACCGCGTGGTCGGCGAAGCGCTCGTAGAACCGGCCCAGCAGCGTGGTGTCCACCGCGGACGGCACGCCGTGCGCCCAGTCCTTGTCCATGATCACCGTGAACAGGTGCCGGTGCAGGTCGTCCATCGCGTCGTCGGCGTCCTCCAGCGACCGCGCCCGCTTCACGTCCTGCGTGCGGATGATGTCGGTCGCCTCACGCGCCAGCTCGACCGCGATGCGGCCCATCTCGGCGAAGTACGGCCGGACGGTGTCGGGCAGCACCGGGTTCGGGTGCCTGCGCCGCGCGGCCTTGGCCACGTGCAGCGCCAAGTCGCCCATCCGCTCCACGCTCTCGGCCGCGTGGATGACCGCAAGCACGATGCGCAGGTCGGTCGCCACCGGCGCCTGCAGCGCCAGCAGCGCGTACGACTGCTCTTCGATGTCGGAGCGCACGTCGTCGATCTTGGCGTCGTCGCCGATCACCTGCTCGGCGAGGGCGAGGTCCGCCCCCAGCAGCGCGGCGGTCGCGCGCTCCATCGCGTCACCGGCCATGCCGCACATGTCGGCGAGCTGGTCGGCGAGCTGTCCGAGCCGGTCGTGGTAGGCCTCACGCATGGGCGTCAGCCTACGGCCAGGTCATCGCGGTAGCGACCCGCCCCGGTGAACCGGGGATGAACCCGGGACGTCCAGTCCGCTCACGCGCACGGGTCCTTCCCGGCGTTGACCACGGCCAGGTCGACCGGCGGCGTGGCCTTGCCCGGATCGCTGCCCGCGGCCTGGGGCGCGTGGATCTCCTCGTCCCAGCCCGGACCGATGAGCAGCTGCACCGCGCCCGCCATGTTCGCCTGGAACTGCAGCGTCGCGCCGGGCACCGAGGACTGCAACGTCGCCGCCGCGTCCTCCGCGCCGATCCCGTACAGGATCACGGTCTTCTCGGCGGGCGGGGCGTCGCCGGGGAGGACGACGTCGTAGCCGAGTTCCCGCAACGCCGTCGTGGTCCGGGTCGCCGCGCCGGCGTTGTCCGGGTCGCCGTTGCGCACCTGGACCTTCAGTCCCTTGTGGTCGACGATCTTGCCCTGCTTCGGGCCGGGCGGCGGCGAGGACGCCTGCGTCTGGCCCTGGTTCGGGTCCGCGGCGGTGTTGTCCGGCGTCTCCTCCGGCAGCGGCGTGCCGTCGATGATGGCCTGGAACAACGCCTTGGTGTCCTTCTCCTTCAGCAGTTCGAGGTTGTCGTCGTTGGACAGCGTCGGGCCCTCGGACGTCTCGTGCGGGATGGTGATGAAGGTGACGCGACCCGCTTCGATGCTGCGCATGGACTGCGCGAGCGTCAGCATGTCGTTCACGCCGATGTTCTGGCCGACGGTCGAGGCGGCGAACGCGTTGAGGAACGCGTTGAGCTTGCCCGGGTTCAGCAGGATCTCCGACGACAACGCCTTGCGCAGCAACGACGACAGGAACTGCTGCTGCCGGTTGACGCGGTCGTAGTCGGTCTTGTCCTCGCCGGCGACCTTGCGGGCCCGCACGTAGTCCAGGGCCTTGGTGCCGTTGATCTCGAACCGGCCCGGCTGCTCGAAGATCACGCCGAGCTCGTCGTCCTTCATCGGCTTCGGCACGCACACCGGGACGGTGCCGATGGCGTCGACCATGCCCTTGAAGCCGTTGAAGTCGACGCTGATGAAGTGGTTGATCTCCAGGCCGGTCAGCTCGGTCATGAACTTGCTGACGCACTTCGGCCCGCCGACGGCGTACGGCTCGTTGGCCTTCACGTCCTCGGCGGCGTCGACCTGGGTGCCGGTGTACTGGCCGGTGGCGGGGTCCCACTCCTCGCACTGGGGGCGCTTGACCAGCAGGTCGCGCGGCACCGAGACGACGACCATGCGCTTACGGTCGGCCGGGATGTGCGCGAGCATCAGCACGTCCGAGCGCGCGCCCTGCTCGGTGTTCGCGTCGCCGACGCCGTCCTGCGGCTTCGCGCCGGCGCGGGTGTCCGAGCCGACGATGAGGAAGTTCTCGTCGCCGAGCTGCTTCTCCGCCTCGTGCACCGCGGCGGAGTTCGCGTTCAGCGCATCGATCTCGGTGATCTTGCTGTCGATGTAGAACATCGCGCCCCAGCCGAGGCCGGTGGCCACGAACACCAGCACGGCGGCGGTCAGCGAGACGACCTTGACCGTGCGGACGATCTTGCTGTGCTTGGCCGTGCGGCCGCGGCGGCGGGGGCCCTCGTCCTCGGGGGCGTCGACCGGCGAGGCGTACTCGGTGGCGTCCTCGTCGTGGTCGGCCTTCCACGGCATGAGCTTCTGGCGGCGTTCCTTGCGCAGGCGTTCCTGCTCGGCCAGCTCGTCGTGGACGGCGGAGAAGCGGGCCAGGGTGTGGTCGACCTCGCGACGTTTCTTGACGTCGTCGCTGATGGCCTCCATCTCCGTGGTGAGGCTGGCCGGGTCGATGGCCTCGCGCGGCTCCGGGCCGCCGCCGTTGAGGCGGTCGGAGATGACGGGCGGCTGCTGGTCGGGCCCGGCGTCGGCGAACCTGCGCCCGGCCACGTCGCCGGCGGGCCTGGGGCCGCTGCCGTCCGCGAGGCGGCGCGGCCCGTGGACCGGTCCGGCCGGGGGGACGGGCGGGGCGTCGGCCAGGCGGCGGGGGCCTGCGCCGTCGTCC
>JBFBCZ010000072.1:0-14358 GCA_040689555.1 Actinosynnema sp. NPDC051121
TCCGGTACGGCAACGCGAACGGCAGCACGAAACCATCGTTGTAGTCCGTGTGCTCCCCGATCAGGTTCACCCGACCGGGCGCCGACCACACACCCTGAGGCCCGACACCGTGCAGGCGGGAGAACGCGGCGGACGCCCGCCGAGCCGGACTCGAATCGAACACGTGCACTCCAGGGTGTTGATTGTTGTTGGACTTAGGACTACTTCCCGTAGTTTAGCCATGATTTTCGTTTGATTTCGATTGACAACGTTGACCAGGTCTGGACACGCCCGTGCGCCTGGCGCTACCGTCGAGTCACTGATGTTTGCGTAAACACCAGCTCGCCCGCCACCGGAAGCCGCCTGCTCCGCCGGTGGTGCCCGCAGCCCGGCCCAGCCTCTCTCACACCGTCGTGAAGGAAAGCTGCCATGCCCCTGCTCCTCCCTGTTGCGCCGTCGACCGCCGTCGGCACCAGGCGCGTCGACACCGCGCCTGCCGACACCGCGCCCACCGCCTCGACCGGCCGGTCACACGTCGTCTGAGCGCCCGTCCCACCGCTCGGCACCCCGAGCCGCCCGTGCCCGCCCGACCACCGGCACGGCGCGGCCCGGCGAGCGAACACCGGCTCACCCGTCGATCCGACGAGCGCAGCACGCCGGACCGGCGACTTCCGACAAGGAGAACTCATGATCAACCGCAGGACGGTGCTGACCGCGGCCGGCGTCGCGGCCGCCGGCACCGCGCTCGGCACGGGCGTCGCCGGAGCCGACGCGACCATCGCCGTCAACCCCGGCGTCGACTACGGCACCTGGGAGGGCTGGGGCACGTCGCTCGCGTGGTGGGCCAACGTGTTCGGCGACCGGGACGACCTCGCCGACCTGTTCTTCACCACCAAGACCGTGAGCTACAACGGCGCGTCGCTGCCCGGCCTCGGCCTGAACATCGCCCGCTACAACCTCGGCGCGTCGAGCTGGAACGCCGTCAACGGCGAGCGGATGGTCGCCTCCCCGAACATCCCGCGGTTCAAGCAGATCGAGGGGTTCTGGCAGGACTGGAACAACGAGGACCCGAACTCGGCGGCGTGGAACTGGAACGCCGACGCCAAGCAGCGCGCGATGCTGCTCAAGGCCACCCAGCGCGGCGCGACCAGCGAGCTGTTCGCCAACTCGCCGATGTGGTGGATGTGCCTGAACCACAACCCGTCCGGCGCGGCGAACGCCGCCGACAACAACCTCCAGCCGTGGAACCACCGCCAGCACGCGCTGCACCTGGCCGTCACCGCGCGCCGGGCCCGCGACCAGTGGGGCGTCGACTTCCGCACGGTCGACCCGTTCAACGAGCCGTCCTCGGCCTACTGGCACGCCGACGGCACCCAGGAGGGGTGCCACATCGACGCCACCACGCAGCGCAGCGTGCTGGCCCACCTGCGCACCGAGCTCGACCGGCAGGGCCTGAGCGGCACGGGGATCTCCGCGTCCGACGAGACCAGCTACGACCTGGCCCGCACCACCTGGAACAGCTTCGACTCCACCACCAAGTCCCTGGTGCGGCAGGTGAACGTGCACGGCTACCAGGGCACCGGCGGCCGGCGCGACCTGCTCGCCAACGACGTCCGCGCGTCGGGCAAGGTGCTGTGGAACTCCGAGCACGGCGACGGCGACGGCACGGGCCTCACCACCGCCCGCTGCCTGCTGCTGGACTTCCGCTGGCTGCACCCCACCGCCTGGTGCTACTGGCAGGTCATGGACCCCACCGCCGGCTGGGGCGCCATCCGCTACGACGCCGCCACGCTGCGGGCGGGTGCGGTGGAGGCCAAGCTGTACGTGCTGGCCCAGTTCACCCGCCACATCCGGCCGGGCATGCGCATCCTGGACACCGGCAGCGAGCTCGCCGTGGCCGCCTACGACCCCGCCGCCCGCAGGCTCGTCATCGTGGCCGCCAACACCGGCTCGGCGCAGGCCCTGACCTTCGACCTGTCCCGGTTCGGCCAGGTCGCGGGCGGTGTCGTCCCGCGCTGGTCCACCGTTCCGTCCGGCAGCGACCGCTACACCCAGCGCCAGGACACCTCGTTGAGCGGCAAGACCCTCCGGGTGCCGTTCGCCGCGGGCCAGGTGCAGACCTTCCAGGTCGACGGGATCGTGCCGTGACCTCGTGACGCCGCCGGTGCGGGCCGGCGGGCTACCGCCGACCCGCACCGGTGATCGACTGTCCACAATAGACAGACAGAGGGACGGTCGCGGTTCCCTAGCCGGCCGCGTCGAGGAGCATTTTCGCGGCCACGGTCGCGCCGTCGTCCCGGATCGTGCCGGCCAACGCCTCGGCCCGCGTCCGGACCCCGGGAGCGAGGGCCGCGGCGAGGGCGGCGGTCAGGGAGTCGGTGGTCGGGTCCGGGTCGTGGTGCGCCGCGCCGATGCCGAGCGCGGTCACGCGGCCGGCCCAGTAGGGCTGGTCCGCGATCCGGGGCACGATCACCTGCGGCGCGCCGGCCCGGGCGGCCGTCGTGGTGGTGCCCGCGCCGCCGTGGTGCACGACCGCGGCCACCCGGCGGAAGAGCGCCTGCTGGTTGACCTCGCCGACGACGAAGCAGTCCCCGGCGTCGTCGACCGGGGCCAGCCCGGCCCAGCCGCGGGCGAGCACGACCCGGCGGCCCTGCGCGCGGGCCGCCTCGATGGCCGCCTTCGCGATGCCCTCCGGCGCGTGCGAGGCCATGCTGCCGAAGCCCACGTACACCGGTGGCGCGCCGGCGTCCAGGAACGCCTCCAGCCCGTCCGGGAGCGGCCGGTCGTCGGGCAGGATCCACGCCCCGGTCTGCACCACGTCCAGGTCGGTCATGCCCTGCGACGGGCACAGCGCCGGGTCGGCCGCCAGCCACGGCCGGCCGGTCAGGACGTGGTCGCGGACGTTGTCCACGGGCGGCAGGCCGAGCGCCTCCCGGTGGCTGTTGAGCGCCGGTCCGTACAACGCGTTCACCCGCTGGGCGTCCTGCTCCCACAGCACCCGGTTGTCGGTCTCGTCCGCCGGGGACGGCGTGCCGGGCCGCGCTCCCGGACGGGTGTGCCGCGAGGGCAGCCCGAGCAGGTGGAAGCACGCCAGCACGTACGGGATGCCCCGCTGCTCGGCCACGTCACGCGCGCCCGCCGGCATCAGGCCGGTCGCCACCAGCGCGTCGCACCCCTCGACCGCCGCGCCGAGCGTCTCGAACCGCGCGGCGACGAGCTCCGGCGCGAGCCGGAACGCGTCCTGCGCCGTCGGCCGCTTCGGCCCGGCCACCACCGAGCGCACCGACGGACCGAGCGGCACCACCGGCACACCGGCCCGCTCCAGCAACGCCGCGAAATCCTCGTCCGGCGGCGCGCACACCACCGCCTCCGCTCCGAGCCCCCTCAGTGCCACCGCGAGCCCGGCCAGCGGCTCGACGTCCCCGCGCGATCCCCACGTCGTCAGCAGAACACGCACTTCCGGATCCCCATTTCCCCTGGTCCTGGCTTCAGGCCGGCAATACTGCGCCATGACCGGGGTCTTGCCGCAAGCCCCCCGATGGGATATATGTTGAAGTGGGGAGGAGTGCGGTTCTCCCGCCGGCGCCCCTCTCCCCCGGTTTCCGGCGGACTTCGCCGCACCACACCGCCCGCCCGGCCGGGGTCCTGCGACCAACCGCCGCGCCCGGCGGAACGAAAGTCCCGCAGCGACCCCGCTCCCCGCATCCGCGCTCCGGCCGTCCACGGGCCCGAGGCGTTGCCACCATCCACCTTGGACGGACGGACGGGCCGTCGCGGTCAGCGCGCGAAGTCCCCGCGAAAGCCCGTGACACAATCCGGGGGTGCAGATCGGGATGCTGGGACCGTTCGAAGTGCGCACGGGCGACGGTGCTCTCGCCGACGTGCCGGGCGCGCGGTTGCGCGGGTTGTTGATCGCCCTCGCCCTCGAACCGGGCCACGTGGTCCCGAAGGCGTCGCTGGTGGACTGGATCTGGGGCGAGAACCCGCCCTCCGACGCGGCGAACGCCTTGCAGCGCCTGGTTTCCCGGCTGCGGAAGGTGCTGCCGGAGGGGTCGGTCGACGGGCAGGCGCACGGCTACCGGCTGGCGGTGGCACCGGACGCCGTGGACGCCGTGCGGTTCGAGCGCCTCGTCACCCAGGCCCGCAACGACGAGCAGCGGCGGGTGCCGTTGCTGCGCGAGGCCTCGGCGCTGTGGCGCGGAGCGGCCATGCAGGACGTCGGCCTCCAGGACAGCGAGGCGTACGACGCGGCGGTCACCCGGCTCGAAGGGCTGCGGCTGACGGCCCTGGAGGACCGGTTCGACGCCGAGGTCGCCCTCGGCCACAGCGCGGACCTGATCCCGGAGCTGACCGACCTGGCCGCCGCGCACCCGACGCGGGAACGGCTCGTCGCCGCCCTGATGCGCGCCCTCGTCGCGGCCGGCCGCGACACCGAGGCGCTGCTCGTCTACGAGCGCACGCGGGAGGCGCTGGCCGACGCGCTGGGCGTCGACCCCTCGCCGGAGCTGTCCTCGGTGCACGTCGCGCTGCTGCGCGGCGAGCTGAGCAGGCGCGAGGAGAACCGGAAGACCAACCTGCGCGCCGAGCTGACCAGCTTCGTCGGCAAGGACGCCGACGTCGCGGTGGTCCGCGACCTCATCGCCGAGCAGCGGCTCACCACGTTGATCGGGCCGGGCGGCTCGGGCAAGACCAGGCTCGCCGCCGAGACCGGGCGCGCGCTGCTCGACACCCTGCCGGACGGGGTCTGGCTGGTCGAGCTCGCGGCCATCGGCGCGGACGGAGACGTGGCGCAGGCGGCGCTGGCCGGGCTCGGGCTGCGGGACGCCCTGCTCGGCGAGGCGCCCAGCGCGGAGCCGACGGACCGGCTCATCGCCGCCGTCCGCGACCGCGAGGCGCTGCTGATCCTGGACAACTGCGAGCACGTCATCGAGTCGGCGGCGGCGTTCGCCCACCGGGTGCTCGGCGAGTGCCGGCGGCTGCGGATCCTGGCCACGAGCCGGGAACCGCTCGGCATCACCGGCGAGGCGCTGTGGCTGGTCGAGCCGCTGGCCCTGCCGGCGGACGACGCCGATCCGGCCGCGATCGAGGCCGCGCCTGCCGTCCGGCTGCTGCGCGACCGGGCGAGCGCGGTGCGCAAGGACCTCGCCGTCGACGCCGACGCCCTGGCCACGATGGTGCGGGTCTGCCGGGCGCTGGACGGGATGCCGCTGGCGATCGAACTGGCCGCGGCCCGGTTGCGCACCATGTCCCTCGACCAGCTCGCCACCCGGCTGGACGACCGGTTCCGCCTGCTCACCGGCGGCAGCCGGACCGCGTTGCCCCGGCACCGGACGCTGCGCGCGATGGTCGACTGGAGCTGGGAACTGCTCACCGACCCGGAACGGGTGGTGCTGCGCCGGCTCTCGGTGTTCTCAGGTGGCGCGAGCCTGGAAGCGGCCGAGCGGGTGTGCGCCGGCGACGCGGTCGAGCCGGACGAGGTGCTCGAACTGCTCACCGCGCTGGCCGAGAAGTCGCTGGTGGTCGCCGAGGGCGACGGCGCGCCGCGCTACCGGATGCTCGGCACGATCAAGGAGTACGCCGCGCAGCGCCTCGCCGAGGCGGGTGAAGCGGACCTGGCGCGCCACGCCCACCTCACCCACTTCACCGAGCTGGCCGAGACCGCCGAACCGCAACTGCGCCGTGCCGAGCAGCTGAGGTGGCTCGGCGTGCTCGCCGCCGAGCACGACAACATCACCTCCGCGATGCGCGGCGCGCTCACGGCCCGCGAGGCGTCCGCCGCCATGCGGCTCGCGGCGGCGGCCGGCTGGTACTGGTGGCTCAGCGGCCACAAGACCGAGGGCATGGAGCTGATCACCGCGGCCACCGACGTGCCCGGCGAGGCCCCCGACGAGACCCGGGCCATGGTGTACGCGCTCATGTCGATGTTCGTCAGCTCCGGCCCGACCGACGCGCAGCGGGCGGCGGAGTGGGTCCACCAGGCGTACGAGCTCAGCGGGCAGGGCAGGCACGGCAACCCGCTGCTGGCGCTGGTCGTCCCGCTGGAACGCATGTCGCAGGCCCCGGACGCGCTGTTGACCGCCTGGGAACCGCTGCTGGACCACGCGGACCCCTGGGTGCGCGCGCTGGCCCGGCTGCACCTGGGCAAGATGCGGATCGTGCTCGGCCACGGCGGGCGCGAGGCCGACGCGTACCTGGAGGCGGCGCTCGCCGAGTTCCGCGCGATCGGCGAGCGGTGGGGCATGTCGTTCGCGCTGTCCGAGCTGGCGGAGCGGATCGCGGTGCGGGGCGAGTTCGCCGGCGCTTGCGAGTACTACGACCAGGCGGCCGAGGTCGTCGGCGAGGTCGGCGCGATCGAGGACGTCATCCTCATGCGGGCTCGGCAGGCCCAGCTGTACTGGCTGCTCGGTGACGAGGACTCCAGCGCGACCACGCTGGCCGAGGCGGAGCGGCTCGCGCGAGGGGTCACCTGGCCGGGCGCGCTGGCCTCGCTGGTCCTGACGAAGGCGGAGTTGGCCCGGTGGGGCGGTGACGCGGAGGAGGCGCACCGCCAGCTCGGCGTCGCGAAGACCATCCTGGGCGACGAGGCGGACGCGGCGCACGTCCGCGCGTCGGCGCACGACCTGCTCGGCTACCTCGCCGAGGACTTCGACGAGTCCCGCGCGCACCGCGCGGCGGCCTTCGAGGCGGCGTCGGAGGCTGGGCACGCGCCGCTGACCGCGCAGGTGCTCGTCGGCGTCGCGGACCTGGCGCTGCGGCGGGACCGGCACGAGCAGGCCGCCCGGCTGCTGGCCGCCAGCGCCGCCGTGCGCGGCCTCCAGGACCGCTCGCACCCCGACGCGGACCGGATCCGGCTGGCCGCGCGGCGCCACCTGGGCGACGAGCGGTTCGCGGAGGCGACCTCGGAGGGGGCGAAGTCGGACTGGTCGGAGCTGGTCGCCGTCACGCTCGCCTCCTGATCCGCCGGACGATCACGTCGTCGTGGCGCGTGCGGCCGGGGACAGCGCGTCGGTGCCGCCCGGGTGGTTCGCCCGGCCGCGCGTCAACCGGCCGATCCGGATCGCGCCGCCGCCGGTCCTGGCGGTGACGCCGCCGTCGGCGCGGCCGATGTCGACCGCGCCGCTGCCACTGCTGACGTCGGCGTCACCGGTGACGTGGCCGATGTCGACCGCGCCACTGCCACTGCTGACCTCGGCGTCACCGGTGACGTGGCCGATCACCACCTCGCCGGTCGAGATGGTCGCCTGCACCGCGTCCACCCGGTCCAGCACGACCCGACCCGAGGCCAGGTGCAGCTCGCACTCCCCCAACGAGCCCTCGGCGCGCACGTCCGAGCGCGCCAGGTACGCGACCAGGCCGGAGCCGACGGGCAGGGCGATCGTGATGGCGACCGAACCGCCCGCGGCCCCGGAGACCGTCGTCCTCACCGACAGCCGGCCGCCGGCGAAGTCCACCCTGGTCCGGTCCGCCACCCGGACGTCGGACTCGCTCGTCCGGTCGACGGGCTCGACCAGCACGACGGTGTCGGTCCGGTCGCTCGCGATGAGCCGCACGCGAGCGCCGGCGACGGCGACGGTGGCGGTGATGGGTCCGGGTGTGGTGAAAGCGGGCATGGCGATCCTCCTCCTGGCCGGCACGTGGCTCGCCGGCGCGGCCGAGCCGGCGCTCAGGCCCGCTTCTTGAACGTGGACGACGCCCAGAGGTAGCCGACGAGGGCGATCCCGGCGCACCAGGCGAGGGCCGCGACCACGTCACCGGTGGCCGGCGCGCCGTTGACGAACCCGCGCAGGGCTTCGATGATCGGTGTGAACGGCTGGTACCGGGCGAACTCCCGGATGCCGGGCCCCATCAGGTCCGCCGGCACGATCGCGCTGCTGAAGAACGGCAGCATGATCAGCGGCACGGCCGCCATGCCCGCCGTTTCCGGCGACTTCGCCGCCAGCCCCAGGGCGACGGTGAGCCAGCCGGCCGCGAACGCGAGCAGCACCACGACGCCGAGCACGCCGAGCCAGTCGAGGAACCCCGCCGCCGGGCTGAACCCCAGCAGGAACGCCACTCCGAGGAGCGCGGCGATGGCGACGAGGTTGGTCAGCACGCTGGCGACGACGTGACCGGTGAGCACCGCGCCGCGGGTGACGTCCATGACCTTGAACCGGTTGATGATGCCCTTGGTCATGTCCGAGTTCACCGACGTCGCGGTGCCGCCCAGCCCGTAGCAGACGGCCAGCAGCACCAGCCCCGGAGTCGCGTAGTCGATGTAGTCGACGCCGACGTCGAAGGCGTCGCCGAACACGTAGACGAACATCAGCATCATCACGACCGGCATCAGGATCGCGTTGAACACCGAGGTCGGGTTCCGGGTGATGTGCTTGAAGTTGCGGCGCAGCATGACGGTCGAGTGGGACTTGGCGCTCATTTCGCGGCCTCCGCGGTGTGGCCCGTCAGGGCGAGGAAGACGTCATCGAGGTTGGGGGTGTGCACGGAGAGCTCTTCGGCCTCGAGCGAGTGCTCGTCGAGCCGGTCGAGCAGGGCCCGCAGGGAGGAGGTGCCGCCGTCGCCGGGCACCCGCAGGGCCAGCGCCTCGTCGTCGCGCGTGGCGTCGGTGAACAGCCGCGCGGCGGCGTCGAGCTCGGCGGTGGTGGTGAAGCGGAGCCGGACGTGCGCGCCGGGGACCAGGCGCTTGAGGTCGTCGGGCGTGCCGTGGGCGACCAGGCGGCCCTGGTCGAGCACCGCGATCCGGTCGGCGAGCTGGTCGGCTTCCTCGAGGTACTGGGTGGTGAGGAAGACGGTCACGCCGTCGGCCACCAGGTCGCGGATGATCGACCACATGGTGCGCCGGCTGCGCGGGTCCAGCCCCGTGGTCGGCTCGTCCAGGAAGATGATCCGGGGGTCGCCGACGAGCGTCATCGCCAGGTCGAGCTTCCGGCGCATGCCGCCGGAGTAGGTGGACGCGGGCTTGTGCGCCGACTCGACCAGGTCGAACCGCTCCAGCAGGTCCGCGACGACCCGCTCGCCGTCGCCGGAGCCGCGCGGGCGCAGGTCCACCATCAGCCGGAGGTTCTCGTGCCCGGTCAGCAGGTCGTCCACGGCCGCGAACTGGCCGGTGACGCCGATCGCCGCGCGGACCGCCCTGGCCTCGGTCGCGAGGTCGTGCCCGGCGACCCGCACCGTGCCGCCGTCGGCCTTCGCCAACGTGGTCAGCACGTTCACCGTCGTCGTCTTGCCCGCCCCGTTGGGGCCGAGCAGGGAGAAGATCGTGCCGGCGGGGACGTCGAAGTCGATGCCGTCGAGGACGGCTTTGTCCCCGAACGCCTTCCTCAGCCCCGTCACCGCAATCGCCGTATTCGTCATGCGGCCACTGTCGGCGGCGTGCCTGTCACGACCCTGACACGCTCCTGACACCGGCACTGACACCGCGTCGGACGGTGTCAGGCCAGGTCAGGGGGTTGCGGAGGCCCGGTCAGCCGAACAGGACGCTGACCGACTCGCCGAGGTGGATGCGGCGCATCGCCTCGGCCAGCGCGGACGCGACGGACAGCACCTTCAGCTTCGGGACCACGGTGTCGGCCGAGATGGGCACGGTGTTGGTGCAGACGATCTCCGTCACGTCCGGCTGGTCGGCGATGCGCTTGAGCGCGCCCGCCGCGAACAGCCCGTGCGTGCACGCCACCCGGATCGACCGGACCTCGTGCTCGCGCAGCCGGTCGATCAGCTCCAGGATGGTGCTGCCCTTGGCGATCTCGTCGTCCAGCACGATCACGTTGCGGTCCCGGACGTCGCCGATCACCGACGAGATCGCGACCCGGTCGTCGGCGAACCGCTGCTTGGCCGCCGCGGCGACCGGGACGCCGAGCAGGCGCGCGAACGCCGAGGCCTCCTTGGCGTTGCCCAGGTCCGGCGACACGACCACGGCGTCGGTCAGGTCGGACCGGCGGAAGTGGGCGGCCAGCTCGCGCAGCGCGTGCAGGTGGTCGACGGGGATGCTGAAGAAGCCGTGCACCTGCGGTGAGTGCAGGGTCATCGCGAGCACGCGGTTGGCCCCCGCGGACGCGAGCAGGTCCGCGACCAGGCGCGCGCCGATGGAGATGCGCGGCGCGTCCTTCTTGTCCGAGCGCGCGTAGGCGAAGTGCGGCATGACGACGGTGGTGCGGGCCGCCGACGCGCCGCGGGCGGCGTCCAGCATCAGCAGCAGCTCGACCAGGTTCTCCTGCACCGGCGGCACCAGCGGCTGCACGATGAAGATGTCCCGCTCCCGGCAGTTGGCCTGCAACTGCACTTCGAGGCAGTCGTTCGCGAAGCGCGAGACCCGGGACGGCGACAGCGGGACGTCCAAGTGCGCGCAGATCTCCTTCGCGAGGTCCTGGTGGGCAGTGCCGCTGAAGACGACCATCTCGCGCAAAGCGCTCTCCCTCTGTGCGTCGCGTGCCGCGCCACGTCGGTGATCACCGCTTCGTCCGGTTCCACCGGAGTTCCGCAGCTCCCGCCGTTCAGCCTATCGGCAGTGACGCCGCCGGCGCACCCGCGTGACCCGGCGCTGCGGCCACCCGAACCACTGCGGTCCAAAGAGGACCGCGGTGGCGGCGCCGCCCTGGTACGGCGAAAGGCCGGTCCGACGCCGCCGCCGACGTCGGACCGGCCGCTCTCGCGTTCCGATCGGTGTACCGGGTCCTAGCCGAAGTTCACGTCACTGCACCACATGTAGGCCTGGTCGAGGTGCGAGGCCTGCCAGATCGTGAAGACGATGTGGTGCCCCCGGTAACCGCCGGAGGTCTGGACGTTGAACGTGATGTCCTTGGCCGGCGCGTACCTGCCCGTCTGCGTGACGAGGTCGAGGTTGCCCCAGCCGAGGCGCTGGGTCTTCGGGTCGAAGCCCTGCTTGCTGACGTAGACCTTGAAGTAGTCGGCGCCGTGGCTCGCCTGGTCGTACAGGTGCATCGAGAAGCTGCTGCCGACGTTGGTCATCCGCCAGGAGCCGGGGGTGTTCAGCGCGTCGTTGCGCGCCAGGGCGTTGCTGCAGAGCTGCCCGTCGGGTGTCTTGGCCTGGAACTGGCCGCCGAGACCGTCCCGCAGCGCGCTCATCCAGTTCCACATGGTGTCGGCGTTGGCCTGGAAGGCCTGCCAGCACATGGGGTCCTGCTGCTGCATCGCGGGGTTGGTGTGCTGGCTGCCCCAGGACTGCCAGCACTGGTAGGCACGGGTGGCCGGACCGACGATGGTGCCGTGCGCCGAGGCCGTCGGGGTCCAGATGAACGTGCAGGCCAGCAACCCGATGACCAGCGCGAGGATGCCCCGCCGGCTGGTGATGGACCTGGAGGTGCTGCGCAAACGCATGAATGAGCCTCCATTCTCCGGATGATCGAGCGTGGTGATCGACGTGGTGATCGAATTGGGAGCGCTCCCAGAGCAGTCCAGAGCTTATCTGTCACTCACCGAAACTTCAACGAAACATTGAGTAATGTCAGCATCTGATTCACATTTGGCCTCTGACCTGGCCTTATCTGTGGATCATGCCCGGTATGCCCGAGTTCGCGGGCGGCACGGTCACCCGAACGGCGGTCTTGACCGTGCCGGGTGGCCGGCCGGCACTGGTCACACCGAACCCCGTCCGGGTACGGCGGACGCCAGTCCGGCCGGCGCGCCGATCAGGTCACGGCGCCGCAGGCCCGTGGCTCGTCGACCGTGAAGCGGACCGACACCTGGCCCGCCTGCTGCGCGAGCCACGCGGTCAGCACGTCGGCGCGGCGGGTCGGGCGCCAGCTCTGCACGATGTCGAGCCGCCGGCCGCGTTGGCGCACCAGGCGCGAGAAGAACTCCGTCAGCCCGACGCCGTCGAACGGGTCGTGGCCTGCGAGGAACAGCACCGTGCCGCGGGCGGACACGGCGTACAGCATGGCGATCTGGCGCCCGGCGACCGCCGGGGCCGACGCGCCGTCCGAGTGCACTTGCGGGCCGGTCAGCCAGTGCGTCGGCGTGCTGTGGATCCACAGCGTCTCCACGCCGGCCGGCGCGCGCGAGAGCACGGCGTCCACCTTGTGGCCGGGCCGGTTGAGCAGGACGGATTCGGACAGCACGCCCCAGCGGATCAGGTAGTTGCGCACGGTCGTGACCGACAGGGTGATCCGGAACCGGCTGTTGACCAGCTCCACCAGCGCCTGGTTGGTCCACAGCCAGTACCCGAGCCCGACCGCCTCCGGGCCGCACGTCGTCACGATCCGGATCGTCCACAGCTGCTGCGCGTACGACAGGGCCAGCTGCTCACCCCGCCGTCTCCCTCTTCGTCTGCTCTGGAGCGCTTCCTCGCCCCTGTTGCGGTACTCGCGGTGCCAGGTGCTGATCGTCTGCCGCGACACGCCGAACAGGCGCGCGACCTCGGCCCGGGAGACACCCGACTCGACCGCGGCGATGGCGCGCCGGCGCAGGGCTTCGAGCGCGTCGGGGGGTAATTTGCGTGCGTCCTGGGGAGACATGCGGTCACCATCCGTTCGTCCGGGCCGTCGCCGCGCGCACGCGGCTCAGGGAACGCCCACGGGGAGCTGCACGATGGCCTCGTCGACATCGGATGTGCGAATGGCCAACGACATCTCCCAGCGCCCGGATACGGGCACGGAGAGCGCATCCGAGATGTAATGCCCCGGCAAACCGCCGTAACGCAGGGGGACGGCCAGCGGCGCGGGTGACCGCTCGGGGTGGCTCAGCGTCACGCGCACCTCGGCGACCTCCTTCGGCTGCCCCTTCTCGTCCAGCACGGCCACGTGCACCTCGTTGCCCCCGGTCGCGCCGGGCGCCACGAGGGCCGCGACCTTGCCGCGCCCGGCCGCGCCACCGGCGTCGAAGTCCGCCACGGCGGGCTCGCCGGGCACGGGAACGGGCTGCGCCACCGCGGCCGGTCGGCTCGCCGCGGCCGTGGCGACCGCCGCGGAGTCGGTGTTGACCAGGACTGCCGTGAGGCCGAGCACGAGGGTCGCGATGCCCGCCTCGGCGGCCACGACCGCGCCGAAGCGCCGCACCTGCGCGTCGCCGGGCCCGCGCGCCACCCGCCGCCGGTCCGAGACGGTGACGACCGGGAAGCCGTAGTGCCGCCGCACCCAGCGCCGCGCCACCGCGCCGAGGGCCAGGAGCGCGACCACCAGCGCGACCTTGCCCAGCAGCACCCGGCCGTACGCCGTGCCGAGCAGTGCCGACGGCGCGCCCACGAGCCGCCAGGACTGGAACGCGCCGGTGGCGACCAGGACGAGCACCGACACCAGCGCGACCCGGGAGAACCTCGGCACCGCCACGCGCATCGCGGCCACGTCGTCGGATCGCACGACGACCGCCGTGACCACGACGAGGCCGCCCAGCCACACGGCCATCGCGGTGAGGTGGACCGCGTCGGTCACCAGGGCCAGGCCGACCAGGCCACCGGCGGCGCTGTGCGAACTCGCGCTCCACGTGAACGCGAGCACGCCCGTCGCCGCCAGCACCACCGCGCCACCACGTCGCCGCCCGAGTCCTGTCACGTCGCCCCCGCGCCGCAGGAACCACCGGAGCGAGAGGCCCACCAGCCCGAGCAGCACCAGGCGCGTCAGCATCATCACGCCCAGTCGGGTGCTCGCGGTGTCGGCGACCAACGACGGGTCGAGCGCGGCGGTGATCGACCGGGACGTGGCGTACGGCCCGTACAGCAGCAGCACCAGGGCGGTGGACGCCGTCAGGATCCACCACCCGCTCACGAGCAGCACGCGGACCCGTCGACCGACCGCGGCGGCGGACTGGCACCACACGGCGAAGAACGCCGCGCCGCCCAGCAAGGCCAACCCGGCGAAGGACGACCACCGGGCCGTCCCGTACGCTAGGACGGCGAGCCCGTCCGGTTCGGTGTGCGCGTCGACCGGCGCTCCCGCCGCGGAGGTCGTCGGCCGACCCACGCTGAACACGAACGCGCCGCGGGCCGGGTGGGTGTCCGCCGAGGTGACCTGCCAGTCCACCGTGTAGCTGCCGTCGGACAGCACCCCCGGCACGGACACCACCAGCACCTCGGGCCTGCCCTCGGCGTGGCCCGGCTCGGCGGTGGTGATCGCGTCACCGGCCGGCCCGACGACCCGCACGGTCGCCAGGCCGAGGTCCACGGGCTCGCTGAAGGTCATCGACACCTCGGACGGCGAGGTGTCGAGCACCGCCCAACCGGCCGGGCTGGTCGAGACGACGACGGCGTGCGCCAGGGCGGCGCCCTGGCCGCCCGGCAGCAGGATCGGCAGCAGTGCCAGGGCGAACGCGGCGCACGCGCGGACGAGGTGGTTGATTGCTCGCACGGCTCTTCCTCTCAGCAGGGTGGCGGGGTGGGGGGGGCGGGGCCGGGACCCCCCCCCCCCCCCGGGTACGGACCCGTGCGGCGCCCGGGCC
>JBFBCZ010000073.1:0-14127 GCA_040689555.1 Actinosynnema sp. NPDC051121
CGCACGTGGCCGGTGTGCTGTCGCTGCCCGACGCCGCCGCGCTGGTCGCCGCGCGCGGCCGGCTGATGGGGTCGCTGCCCGCCGGCGGCGCGATGGTGGCCGTCGCCGCGCCCGAGGACGAGGTCCGGGCGACGTTGGAGGCCGGGGTGTCGATCGCCGCGGTCAACGGGCCCCGCTCGGTCGTGCTCTCCGGTGACGCCGACGTGGTCGACCGGCTCGCCGGGCGGTGGCGCGACCTGGGCGTGCGCACCACGCGCCTGCGGGTCAGCCACGCCTTCCACTCCGCGCACGTGGACCCGGTGCTCGACGAGTTCCGGGTCGTGGCCGAGAAGCTGACGTACTCCGCGCCGCTGCTGCCCGTCGTGTCGGACGTGACCGGCGAGGTCGCCACCGACGAGGAGCTGACCTCGCCGGAGTACTGGGTCCGCCACGTGCGGGCGGCGGTGCGGTTCCACGACGGCGTCGGCACCGCCCTGCGCGAGGGCGTGGACGCGTTCCTCGAACTGGGCGCGGCGGGCGCGCTCACCGCGATGGTCGCCGAGTGCCTGGGTGACGCGCCGCGGCCCCGACCCGTGGTGGCCGTGCCGCTGCTGGGCAGGTCCGCGCCCGAGCCCGAGGCGGTCACCGCGGCACTGGCCCGGCTGCACGTCCACGGCCGCGCGCCGGCGCCCGTGCCCGCGGCTGCGGGCGGTCGGCCGGAGCTGCCGACCTACCCCTTCCGGTCCGAGTCGTTCTGGCTCACCGCGCCCGCGGGAGGCGGCTCGCACGGCCACCCCCTCCTGCACGGCGAGACCACCCTCGCGGGCACCGGCGACCTGCTGCTCACCGGCGCGGTATCCACCTCCGCGCAGCCCTGGCTGAGCGGGCACGTCGTCGGCGGGCAGGTGCTGCTGCCGGGCACCGCCCTGCTCGACCTGGTCTGGCACGCCGCCGGCCGCGCGGGCGGGTACCGGATGGAGGAGCTGACCCTGACGGCACCGCTGGTCGTGCCCGAGGGCGAGGAGGTGGCCCTCCAGGTGAGGGTGGAGGCGTCCGCCGAGGACGGCACCCGGGCCGTGTCCGTGCACGCCTGCCGCAAGGGCGGCCCGTGGACCGCCACGGCCGCCGGACGCCTCGCCGAGGACACCGGGCCCGCACCGGAGCCCGCGGCGGCCCAGTGGCCCCCGGCGGACGCCGACGCGGTCGACGTCACCGCGCTCTACGACCGGTTCGCCGACAACGGGCTGGACTACGGACCGGCCTTCCGCGGCCTGCGCGGGGTGTGGCGGCACGGCTCCGCGCTGCACGCCGAGGTCGTCGTCCCCGACGACCTGGCGGGCGCCACCGGCCCCGCCCCGCACCCGGCCCTGCTGGACGCGGCGTTGCACCCGGTGGGCCTGGGCACCCTCGACGGCGACCAGGGAACCGGCCTGCTGCCGTTCTCCTTCGCCGGCGCGCGCCTGCACGGCCCGTTCACCGGCACGCCGGTGCGGGTCGCGCTGGAACCGGTCGGCCCGCTGACCGTCGCGGTCACGTTCACCGACGACACCGGCCGCGTCCTCGCCTCGATCGACCGCCTGGCGCTGCGCCCGGTCACCCCCGGGCTCCTGCGCGCCGCGCACCCGGCCGCCGACTCCCTGCACCGCCTCGACTGGACACCCCTCGACGCACCGGCTACACCCGGTCGGGACGCGAACCTCGTCCTGGTCGGCCACGACCGCGAGCCGCGCGCGGGCACCGCGCCCGACGCCGCGCAGGTGCACGCCCTCGCCGCCGACACCCTCGCCCGGATGCGCGACTTCCTCGCCGACCCCGCCGGCACCGGCCTGACCATGGTCGTGGTCACCAGGGGCGCGGTCGCCGTGCGGGACGACGAGGACGTCGCCGACCTGGCCGGTGCGGCGCTGACCGGTCTGGTGCGCTCGGCGTGCGCCGAGCACCCCGGCCGGTTCGCGCTGGCCGACGTGCCCGACCTCGCCGACCTCGCCGACCTCCCTGGCGCGCTGGCCGCCGGTGGACCGGAGGTCGCGTTGCGCGCCGGCCGGGCGTTCGCACCGCGGCTGGTGCGCGTGCCCCCGGACGAACGCGCCGGGGCACTGCCCACCCTCGACCCCGACGGCACCGTGCTGATCACCGGCGGCACCGGATCGCTGGGCGCCCACCTGGCCCGGCACCTGGTGACCGGGCACGGGGTGCGCAACCTGCTGCTGGTCGGCAGGCGCGGCGCCGACGCACCCGGAGCGCGGCGGCTCGCCGCCGAGCTGGCGGACCTGGGCGCCCGCACCGACTTCGCCGCCGGGGACGTCGCCGATCCCGACTGGTGCGCGGACCTGCTCGCCTCGGTCCCCGACGACCGCCCGCTCACCGCCGTCGTGCACGCCGCCGGCGTCCTGGACGACGGGGTGCTGACCGGCCTGACGCCCGAGCGGCTCACCGCCGTGCTGCGGCCCAAGGTCGACGCCGCACTGACCCTGCACCGGCTCACCGCCGACCTGGACCTCGCCGCGTTCGTGCTCTTCACCGCCGCCGCGGGCGTCTTCGGGACGGCCGGGCAGGCCAACTACGCGGCGGCCAACACCGCCCTGGACGCCCTGGCGCGGCACCGTGCGGCACGCGGGCTGCCGGCCACCGCGCTGGCGTGGGGGTTGTGGGCCGACGCGGGTGGCATGACCGGGCACCTGGCCGACGCGGACGTGGCCCGGTTGGGCCGCCTCGGCATCCGACCCCTGGCCGTGGACGACGGGCTGGCGCTGTTCGACGCCGCCCTGCGCACGCGGCACCCCGCGCTGGTGCCGGTCGAACTCGACCTGGCGGCCCTGCGCGCGGCCGACGACGTGCCCCGGCTGCTCACCGGTCTCGTCCCCGCGCGGCGGACGGGGACGAGCGGTCACCGCGCGGTGCCCGACCTGGCCGCCCGCGCGGCCTCGATGACACCCGCCGAGCGCGAGCGCGAACTGCTCGCGCTGGTCCGGGGCCGGGTCGCCGCGGTCCTCGGGCACACCTCGGCGCTGAAGATCGATCCCGACGCGGCGTTCACCGAGCTGGGGTTCGACTCGCTGGCCTCGGTCGAACTGCGCAACCAGCTCGCCGCCGCCACCGGGCTGCCGCTGACCGCCACCCTGGTCTTCGAGCACCCCACGCCCGGCGCGCTGGCCGCCGGCCTGGCCGATCGCCTGGCCGGCACCTCGACGCCCGCCCCGGCGGCGCGGGCGTCGGTCGGGGCAGTGCGGGCCGACGGCGTGGGTGCGCACCTCGACGGGCTGCGCCAGGCGCTGGCCGCCGCCCACCCCGACGAACGCGCCGACGTGGCCGCCCGCCTGCGGGAGCTGCTGGCCGACTGGGCCGCACCGGACGATCCACCCGACGTGCCGGACGAGGACGTGGCGGAGGCCTCCGACGAGGAGCTGTTCGACCTGATCGACAAGGAGTTCGGCGACTAGTGGAGCCCACGACCCCCATCCGGCCGAGCAGAGCGGGTGACCTCGCATGACCACCGAGCAGAAGCTCCGGGACTACCTGAAGAAGGTCACCACCGACCTGCGGCAGGCCCGACGCCGCCTGCACGAGGTGGAGGCGAGCGCGACCGAGCCGATCGCGATCGTCGGCATGGCCTGCCGCTACCCCGGTGGCGTGCGCTCCCCGGAGGACCTGTGGCGGCTGGTCGCCGACGGCCGTGACGCGGTGTCGCCCTTCCCCGACGACCGCGGCTGGCCCGCCGACCTGCACGACCCCACCGGCCGCACGCCCGGCACCTCCCTCACCGGCGAAGGGGGCTTCCTGCACGACGCGGCCGAGTTCGACGCCGACCTGTTCGGGATCAGCCCGCGCGAGGCGTTGGCGATGGACCCGCAGCAGCGGTTGCTGCTGGAGGTGGCGTGGGAGGCGTTCGAGCGGGCCGGGATGGACCCGCGCGGTCAGCGCGGCAGCCGCACCGGCGTGTTCACCGGCGTGATGTACCACGACTACGCCTCCCGGCTCGACGGCGTGCCCGAGAACCTCGAAGGCTTCATCGCCAACGGCAGCGCGGGCAGCATCGTCTCCGGTCGGATCGCCTACACGTTCGGGCTGGAGGGCCCGGCGGTCACCGTGGACACGGCCTGCTCCTCGTCCCTGGTCGGCCTGCACTGGGCGATGCGGTCGCTGCGCGCGGGGGAGTGCTCGCTGGCCCTCGCGGGCGGCGTCACCGTCATGTCCACCCCCCACACGTTCATCGAGTTCTCCCGGCAGCAGGGCTTGGCCGTCGACGGCCGCTGCAAGTCGTTCGCCGAGTCCGCGGACGGCACCGGCTGGGCGGAGGGCGCGGGCCTGCTGCTGCTGGAGCGGCTGTCGGACGCGGTCCGCAACGGCCACCGGGTGCTGGCCGTGGTGCGGGGCAGCGCGGTGAACCAGGACGGCGCGTCCAACGGGTTGACCGCGCCCAGCGGCCCGGCCCAGCAACGGGTGATCCGGGCCGCGCTCGCGGACGCCGGCCTGGAGCCGTCCGACGTGGACGCGGTGGAGGCGCACGGCACCGGCACGACCCTCGGTGACCCGATCGAGGCCCAAGCGCTGCTGGCGACCTACGGCCAGGACCGGGAGACCCCGCTGTGGCTGGGTTCGGTGAAGTCGAACATCGGGCACACCCAGGCCGCCGCCGGCGTCGCCGGGATCATCAAGGTCGTCATGGCCATGCGGCACGGCGTGCTGCCGCGCACACTGCACGCGGACACCCCTTCCTCGCACGTGGACTGGTCGGCCGGCGCGGTGTCGCTGTTGACCGAACCGGTCACCTGGACCGCGGGTGAACGCCCGCGCCGGGCGGGCGTGTCGTCGTTCGGCGTCAGCGGCACCAACGCCCACGTGCTGGTCGAGGAGGCCCCCGAACCCGTCGTCGAACCCGCTCCGCGCACCGCGCCCGCCGGTCCGGTGGCGTGGCCGCTGGGCGGGCACTCGCCCGAGGCCCTGCGCGCCCAAGCCGACCGGTTGCGCTCGTTCCTGGCCGACCGGCCCGACCTCGCTGACACCGACGTGGCGTTCTCGCTGGGCACGGCCAGGGCCGCGCTCGGTCACCGGGCCGTGGTGGTCGGTTCGTCGCGCGAGGAGCTGTTGGCGGGCTTGGAGGCCGTGGACAGCCGTGGTCCTGTAGTTCGTGGTGGGACGGCGTTCTTGTTCACGGGTCAGGGTTCGCAGCGGGTGGGGATGGGTCGCGGGCTTGCTGCGGTGTTCCCGGTGTTCGCCGAGGCGTGGGACGAGGTGTTGTCGCACTTCTCGGTCTCAGTGCGGGAGGTGTTGTCGTCGGACGACCCTCGGATTGACGAGACGGAGTTCGCTCAGCCGGGGTTGTTCGCGGTTGAGGTTGCGTTGTCGCGGTTGTTCGCGTCGTGGGGTGTGACGCCGGATGTGGTGGTGGGTCACTCGGTCGGGGAGATCGCTGCCGCGCACATCGCGGGTGTGTTCTCCCTTGAGGATGCCTGTCGTGTGGTGGTGGCGCGTGGTGCGTTGATGCAGGCGTTGCCTCGCGGTGGGGCGATGGTGGCGGTGGAGGCGGCCGAGGACGAGATCACGCTGTCCGAGGGTGTGTCGTTGGCGGCGGTGAACGGTCCTCGTTCGATTGTGTTGTCCGGTGATGAGGATCCGGTGCTCGCGTTGGCGGAGGGTCGGCGGAGCAAGCGACTCGCGGTGAGTCACGCGTTCCACTCGGCGCGCATGGACGCGATGCTGGATGACTTCCGGGCTGTGGTGTCCACGGTGTCGTTCGCCGAGCCCGAGATCACTTTCGTGTCCACTGTGGATGATGGGTCGGTCGCGGATCCGGAGTACTGGGTGCGCAACGTGCGACAGACGGTCCGGTTCGCGGACGCCGTGGCGAAGTTGCCGGACCAGGGTGTCGTGCGGTGCGTGGAGATCGGGCCGGACGCGGTGCTGACCGGACTGGTGCCGGACCTGCACTGCGCTCCCGCGCTGCGCGCCGACCGGGACGAACCGGTGTCGGTGATCGCCGCCCTGGCCTCCGTCCACGTCCACGGCGGCGAGGTGGACTGGCACGCCCTGAACGCCGGCGCGCGGACCGTGGAACTGCCGACCTACGCCTTCCAGCGGCGGCGGTACTGGCTCGACGCCGACCGCGCACCTGCCGGCGATCCGGCGGAGGTCGAGTTCTGGGCCGCCGTCGAACGGGCGGACGCCGAGGCGTTCGCGGCCACCCTCGACCTGGACCGCGACACCGCCGAGCACGTCCTGCCCGCGCTGGCGGCCTGGCGTCGCGCAGGTCGCGAGCGCGCCGCGACCGACGCCCTGCGCTACCGCGTCACGTGGTCCCCGACGCCCGGCGGTCAGGCCACCGGCCTGCCCGCGCACTGCTTCGTCGTGGCCGGTCCCGGTGACGCGCGGGCCGACGCGTTGCTGGCGCTGGGTGCCGCCGTGCTGCCGGAGCCGTCCGAGCTGCCCCCGGGCGCGACCGTGCTGTCCCTGCTGCCCGACGTCGACGCGACCCTGCGCCTGGTCCGGTCGCTGGTGGGCGTCGACGCCCGGCTGTGGTGCCTCACCACCGGTGCCGTCCACCCGGTGACCGACGTCGACGCGGCCGGCGTGTGGGGCCTGGGCCGGGTCGTCGCGCTGGAGCACCCCGACCTGTGGGGCGGGGCGATCGACCTGCCAGAGGACCCCGACGCGGTGACCTGGGAACGGGTTTGCGCCGTGCTCGCGGGCGACGAGGACGCCGTCGCGGTCCGCCACTCGGGGGTGCGCCTGCGCAGGCTGGTCCCGGCCGCGGTGCGACCCGGTGGACGGCAGTGGACGCCGCGCGGAACCGTGCTCGTCACCGGCGGCACGGGGGCCATCGGCGCGCAGGTCGCCCGCTGGGCCGCCGGTCGAGGTGCCCGTGACCTCCTCCTGACCGGCAGGCGCGGCCCCGACGCGCCGGGTGTCGACGCGCTCGTGGCCGACCTGGCCGAGCTGGGCGCCACCGCCACCGTCGTGGCCTGCGACGTGGCCGATCGGGACCAGCTCGCGGCCCTGCTGGCCGAGCACCCGGTGGACGCCGTGTTCCACACGGCGGGCGTGGTCCGCACCCTCCCGATCGCCCGGACCGGCTCCGACGACCTGGCCGACGTGCTGCGCGCCAAGACCGAGGGCGCGGTGCTGCTGGACGAACTGCTGCGCGACCGGGACCTGAGCGCGTTCGTGCTGTTCTCCTCCGTCGCCGGGGTGTGGGGCAGCGGCGACCTCGGCGCGTACGCCGCGGCGAACGCCGGGCTGGACGGCCTCGCGGAACGGCGTCGCGCGCGGGGCGCGACGGCGCTGTCGATCGCGTGGGGTCCGTGGGGCGAGATCGGGATGGCCGCCGGTGAGGCCGCGGACGGCCTGCGTCGCCGCGGCCTGCGCCCGCTCGCGCCCGGGATCGCGCTCACCGCCCTGGGCACCGCGCTCGCCAACGACGACACCTGCGTGGTCGTCGCCGATGTCGACTGGGACCGGTTCGCCCCCGCGTTCACCGCCACCCGACCGAGCCCGCTGCTCGACGGGATCCCCGCCGTGCGGGAGGCCCGCCGCGCCACCGCGGTTCCCGCCGCGGCACCCGACCTGGCCGACCTGTCCCCGCACGACGCCCGCGAGCGGCTGACCGACCTGGTGCTCGACCGCGTCGCCGCCGTGCTGGGCCACGAGCCGGACGCCCACCTCGACCGGGGACGGGCGTTCCGCGACCTCGGGTTCGACTCGCTGACCGCCGTCGAGCTGCGCAACGCCCTCCGCGCGGCCACCGGCCTGACCCTGTCCGCCGGGCTGGTGTTCGACCACCCCACCCCGGACGAGCTGATCACGTTCCTGGTGGGTGAGCTGACGGGCGCGGACCGCGTCGCGACCGTGCGCACCACCCGCGAGGGCGCGGACGACGACCCGATCGCCATCGTCGGCATGGGGTGCCGCTTCCCCGGCGGCGCGGACACCCCCGACGCGCTGTGGGACCTGCTCGTCTCGGGCACCGATGCCGTGCGACCCTTCCCCGCCGACCGGGGCTGGGACCTCGCCGCGCTCATCGACCCCGACCCGTCCCGGCCCGGCACCACCTACGCCCGCGAAGGCGCGTTCCTCGACGACGCCTCGGCGTTCGACGCGGACTTCTTCGGCATCTCCCCGCGCGAGGCCGCCGCGATGGACCCGCAGCAGCGGGTCCTGCTGGAGGTGTCGTGGGAGGCGCTGGAACGTGCCGGGATCGACCCGGTGTCGTTGCGTGGCAGTGACACCGGCGTGTTCGCGGGCACCAACGGCCAGGACTACGCCTCCGTGGTCGAGCACGCGACCGAGCGGCCGGACGGCTACCTCGGCACCGGCAGCGCGGCCAGCGTGATGTCCGGCCGGGTGTCCTACGCGTTGGGGCTGGGAGGTCCGGCGCTCACCGTGGACACCGCCTGCTCCTCGTCGCTGGTGGCGCTGCACCTCGCGGTCCGGGCGCTGCGGGCGGGGGAGTGCTCGCTCGCCCTCGCGGGTGGCGTCACGATCATGGCGACCCCGATCGCGTTCACCGAGTTCGCCCGGCAGCGCGGCCTGGCCGTCGACGGCCGGTGCAAGGCGTTCGCCGACACCGCCGACGGCACCGGCTGGGGCGAGGGCGCGGGGATGCTCGTGCTGGAGCGGTTGTCGGACGCTCATCGCAACGGGCATGAGGTGTTGGCCGTGGTGCGTGGTTCGGCGGTGAACCAGGATGGTGCGTCGAACGGGTTGACGGCTCCGAATGGTCCGGCGCAGCAGCGGGTGATCCGCGCTGCGTTGGCGGACGCGGGCTTGGCCCCGTCCGATGTGGACGCTGTGGAGGCGCACGGTACGGGGACTTCGTTGGGTGATCCGATCGAGGCGCAGGCGCTGATCGCCACCTACGGCCAGGACCGGCAGCACCCCCTGCTGCTCGGATCGGTGAAGTCCAACATCGGGCACACCCAGGCCGCCGCCGGTGTGGCCGGTGTGATCAAGGTGGTGCAGGCGATGCGGCACGGCGTGCTGCCCCGGACCCTGCACGCCGACGTGCCGTCCTCCCGCGTCGAGTGGGCGTCCGGCGACGTGGCGCTGGTGGGGGAGAACACGCCGTTCCCGGACGTGGACCGGCCGCTCCGGGTCGCGGTGTCGTCGTTCGGTTTCAGCGGCACCAACGCGCACGCCGTGCTGGAACAGGCACCCGCGCCGGTCGAGCCGCCACGGACCCGGCCCGCGTCGCCGGCCGTGTGGTCGCTGTCCGGCCGCACCGCCGACGCGGTGCGCGACCAGGCCGTCCGGTTGGCCCGGTTCGTCGAGGACCGGCCTGACCTGACCCCCGGTGACGTGGGTCTGTCCCTGGCGACCACCCGTTCGGCCTTCGAACACCGGGCAACCGTCGTGGCGACGACGCTCGCCGAGGCCGCGGTGGAGCTGCGCGCGTTGGGGAGCCACCTGGTGACCGCCGCACGCCCGGGTGGGACGGCGTTCCTGTTCACGGGTCAGGGTTCGCAGCGGGTGGGGATGGGTCGTGGGTTGACTGCGTCGTTCCCGGTGTTCGCTGAGGCGTGGGACGAGGTGTTGTCGCATTTCCCTGCGGAAGTGCGTGAAGTGTTGTCGTCGGATGACGTCCGGATCGATGAGACGGGGTTTGCTCAGCCTGGTTTGTTCGCGGTCGAGGTTGCTCTGTCGCGGTTGTTCGTTTCCTGGGGCGTGACGCCGGATGTGGTGGTCGGCCATTCGGTGGGCGAGATCGCTGCCGCGCACATCGCGGGTGTGTTGTCGTTGGCTGATGCGTGTCGTCTGGTGGTGGCGCGGGGTGCGTTGATGCAGGCGTTGCCTCCTGGTGGGGCGATGGTCGCTGTCGAGGCGGCCGAGGACGAGATCGCGCTGGTCGAGGGTGTGTCGTTGGCGGCGGTGAACGGTCCTCGTTCGATTGTGTTGTCGGGTGATGAAGAGTCGGTGCTCGCGTTGGCGGAGGGTCGGCGGAGCAAGCGGCTGTCGGTGAGTCATGCGTTCCACTCGGCTCGCATGGACGCGATGTTGGATGACTTCCGTGCGGTTGCCGCATCGGTGGCTTTCGCGCAGCCGAGTGTCACGTTCGTGTCCACTGTGGATGATGGTTCGGTCGCGGATCCGGAGTACTGGGTGCGCAACGTGCGGCAGACGGTCCGATTTGCCGACGCCGTGGCGGAGTTGGCGGACCGGGGTGTCGTGCGGTGTGTGGAGATCGGGCCGGACGCGGTGCTGACCGGGCTGGTGCCGGACCTGGTCTGCGTTCCCGCGCTGCGCGCCGGGCGCGACGAGTCCACCACGGCCCTCACCGCCGTGGGTGCCGTCCACGCCACCGGGGGCACGGTGGACTGGCACGCCCTGCACCCCGGTGCGCGGACCGTGGAGCTGCCCACCTACGCCTTCCAGCGGCAGAGGTACTGGCTCGACACCGACCGCGCCACGGCGCACGACCCGGTCGACGCCGGGCTGTGGGACGTCGTGGCACGCGGTGACGCGGCCGAGTTCGCCGCCGACCTCGACGTGGACCTGGCCGCCGCCGAACGCGTGCTGCCCGCGCTCGCCGCGTGGCGTCGTGACCGCCGTGAGGCTTCGGCCGTGGACGGCTGGCGCTACCGGTCGGTGTGGCGTCCCACCACCGCCACGGCCCCTGCGGGGTTGTCCGGGCGCTGGTTGCTCATCGGCGACGGCGAACCGCTGCTCGCGGCGTTCCCGGAGGCCGAGCCGGTCGGGCTCGGGCCGGACCTGACGGCTCGGCTGCGCGAAGTCGCGGCCGGTGGCACGCCGGTCGCCGGCGTGCTGCTCGACGCGACCGGCAGCGGACCGCACCTGCCGCTGCGCGTCCTGCGGGCGCTGGGTGACGCCGGGCTCGACGGCCCGCTGTGGTGCCTGACCCACGCCGCCGTGTCGGCCGACCCGACCGACCCACCGGCGGACCCCGACCAGGCCGCCGTGTGGGGTTTCGGCCGGGTCGCGGCGCTGGAGCTGCCCGAGCGCTGGGGCGGTCTGGTCGACCTGCCCGCGCGGCCGGACGCCCGCGCCTGGGACGGCCTGCGCGCGGTGCTCTCGGCGGGGACGGCGGACCAGGTCGCCGTGCGCCGGGGCGCGGTCCTGGAACACCGGCTCGTGCCGCTGTCCGGCGCGCGCACCGGGACGATCCGTCCCGGCGCCACGGTGTTGATCACCGGTGGCACCGGCGGCCTGGGCGCGGCGGTGGCCCGCCGGGTGGCCTCGGCCGGCGCCGGCCGCGTGGTGCTGGTCGGCCGTCGCGGCCCGGACGCGCCGGGAGCCGCCGCGCTGGCGGGGGAACTGCGGGACCTGGGCACCGACGTGGTGGTCCGCGCCGCCGACGTCACCGACCGGGACGCGGTGTCCGCGCTGCTGGCGGAGTTCCCGCCGGACGTGCTCGTGCACGCCGCGGGCGACGGCGGCCGGCTCACTCCGGTCGCGGAGCTGTCCGAGGAGGAGTTGGCCGAGGTCTCGCGCGCCAAGGTGACCGGCGCGGTGCTGCTGGACGAGTTGCTGGGCGACCGGGAACTGGACGCGTTCGTGCTGTTCTCCTCCATCGCGGGCGTCTGGGGCAGCGGGCGGCAGGCCGCCTACTCGGCGGCGAACGCGGCGCTGGACGGGCTCGCCCGATCCCGGCACGCCCGCGGCCTGACCGCGACCGCCGTGGCGTGGGGCCCGTGGGACGGCGTCGGCATGGCGGTCGACGCGGACGTGCTCTCCGGCCTGCGCAGGCACGGGCTGCGCCCGCTGGACCCCGACCGCGCCGCCGCCGCGCTGATGCGCGAGCTCGGTGGCCCGGAGCCGGTCGTCGTCCTGGCCGACGTCGACTGGGCGGTGTTCCACCCGGCGTTCACCGCGCGCCGCCCCGCACCGCTGTTCGTCGAGATCCCCGCCGTCGCCGCGATCACGCCCGCGCAGACCCCGTCGGTGCGGTCCGACCTGTCCGAGGCGGAGGCGGTGCGGCTGGTCCGCGCCCTGGCCGCCGAGGTGCTCGGCCACCGCGACGCGGACGCCGTCCAGGCCGACCGGGCGTTCCGCGACCTCGGGTTCGACTCGCTCACCGCCGTCGAGCTGCGCGACCGGCTCGGCGCGGCCACCGGTGTGCCGCTGCCCGCCGCCGTGGTGTTCGACGAGCCGACCCCCCGGCGGTTGGCCCGGCTGCTGGTCGGCGACCGCCGGGACGACGACGTCCGGGTGGTCGCGGGCGCGCCCGCCGACGACCCGATCGTGATCGTCGGCCTCGCCTGCCGCTACCCCGGTGACGTGCGATCGCCGGAAGACCTGTGGCGGCTGGTCGTGTCCGGGACCGACGCGGTGTCGCCGCTGCCGTCGGACCGGGACTGGCCGGCGGACCTGCACCACCCCGACCCCGACCACCGGGGCACCTCCTACGCCGCGGCGGGCGGCTTCCTGGCGGACGCGGCCGGGTTCGACCCCGAGCCGTTCGGGATCAGCCCGCGCGAGGCGTTGGCGATGGACCCGCAGCACCGGCAGCTGCTGGAGGTCTCCTGGGAGGCGCTGGAACGGGCCGGGATCGACCCGCACGGGTTGCGCGGCAGCCGCACCGGGGTGTTCACCGGCACCAACCCCAACGACTACACCACCGTGCTGGCGCAGGCGGTCGAGGACGTCGGCGGCTACCTGGGCACCGGCAACGCGCCCAGCGTCGCGTCCGGCCGCATCGCCTACACGCTGGGACTCGAAGGTCCGGCGTTGACGGTGGACACGGCGTGCTCGTCGTCGTTGGTCGCCCTGCACCTGGCGACCAGGGCGCTGCGCTCCGGCGAGTGCGACCTGGCCCTGGCGGGCGCCGCGGTCGTGATGTCCACACCGAGCGTGTTCGTGGAGTTCAGCAGGCAGCGGGCGATGTCGCCCGACGGTCGCTGCCGGGCGTTTGCCGCGTCGGCGGACGGCACGGGCTGGGCCGAGGGCGTGGGCATGGTGGTGCTGGAGCGGTTGTCGGACGCTCGTCGCAACGGGCATGAGGTGTTGGCCGTGGTGCGTGGTTCGGCGGTGAACCAGGATGGTGCGTCGAACGGGTTGACGGCTCCGAATGGTCCGGCGCAGCAGCGGGTGATCCGGGCGGCGTTGGCGGACGCGGGCCTGGAACCGTCCGATGTGGACGCGGTGGAGGCGCACGGGACCGGTACCTCGTTGGGTGATCCGATCGAGGCGCAGGCGCTGATCGCCACCTACGGCCAGGACCGGGACGAGCCGTTGTGGTTGGGGTCGTTGAAGTCGAACATCGGTCATGCGCAGGCTGCTGCGGGTGTGGCTGGTGTGATCAAGATGGTGTTGGCGATGCGGCACGGTGTGTTGCCGAGGACGTTGCACGTGGATGAGCCGACGCCGCACGTGGAGTGGTCGTCGGGTGCGGTGGAGTTGTTGACCGAGTCACGGCCGTGGGTCGGGACTGGTCCGCGTCGGGCGGGGGTGTCGTCGTTCGGGATCAGCGGCACCAACGCCCACGTGATCCTGGAGCAGGCCGACCCCGGACCCGCCGTCGAGGAGGAGCCGGGAGGGCTGACCGCGTGGCCGCTGTCGGCCAAGGACGAGGACGGGCTGCGGCGGCGGGCCACCGCGCTGGCCGACTGGCTGACCGGACCGGGTGCGGACGCGGCACCGGCGGCCGTCGCCCGGGCGCTCGCCGGCCGGACCGCGTTCGACCACCGGGCCGTCCTGCTCGGCCGTGACCGCGCCGAACTCGCCGCCGCGGTCCGCGCGCTGGGTGACGGCGCGGACGACCCGGCCGCGCCGCGCGGTCGGGCGGCCGACGGCGGGCTGGCGCTGCTGTTCCCCGGCCAGGGCAGCCAGCGGTGGAACACCGGGCGCGAGCTGCACCGCGCCGATCCCGCCTTCGCCGAGGCGTTCGACGAGGTCGCCTCCGCCCTGGACCCGCTGCTGGACCGGCCGCTGCGCGACGTGCTGTGGGCCGACGAGGGCTCGCCCTCCGCCGCACTGCTCGACCGCACCGAGTACGCCCAGCCCGCGCTGTTCGCCGTCGAGGTGGCCCTGTTCCGGCTCCTGCACGACCGCGGGGTGGGGCCGGACCTGCTGCTGGGCCACTCCGTCGGCGAGTTGGCCGCCGCGCACGTGGCCGGTGTGCTGTCGCTGCCCGACGCCGCCGCGCTGGTCGCCGCGCGCGGCCGGCTGATGGGGTCGCTGCCCGCCGGCGGCGCGATG
>JBFBCZ010000074.1:0-11516 GCA_040689555.1 Actinosynnema sp. NPDC051121
GGAACGGGTGCGTCAGACACATCCACTCCGCCCGGAGGTCCTCCCTGCGTTCAACCCGACACGCCGTCAACAACCTCATTAGTCACTACATCTAGGGCGGTCTTGGCTTCGGATGCCTTCTTGCCGGCCGCCGTCACGCCGTCGATCACTTCTCCGAGCGTCGCCACCCGTGCCCCTGCCTCTTCGTGTCCAGGCGGGAAGTGATCGTGCCAGTTACCGGCCTGAATCGCGTACCGAGTGGTGGTACGTACCGGCGTGCGCCTTACCAGGCTTGGGCAGGACGCCGTCGTGTCCGGGCGTCCGGCGCTGCCGAGCTCGGCGACGGCGAGGCTTTGGCTGAGGTCGACGTCGCGCTCGATGCGGGCTCGGACGGTGCGCCCGGCGATCCCCGCGACGGGTGTGGCGGTAGCGGTGGGCGACGCCTCCTGGGGCCTTGTGCTCAGCCCACCGCCCTTCCGGCCGCGCCTCGTGCCGCGGCCTCGCTGGCCGAGGGTGGTTCGGCCGGCTCGGTGCAACTCGGATGGTGGCCGGTCGCCTCCCGGTTCGCCCAGGCGGGTCGGGTGTCGCGGTCGGGGTCGAGGTGGTCGCCGAGGTCAGCCAGGGTGGCGACGGGGGCGACGGGGAACTCGGTGGAGCAGCTGGGGCAGTGGTCGAGTAGCAACCACGACTGGCCGGGGGTGGTGTGGTCGGGGATGAACCGCCACGAGCGTCCGGTGGCGGGGTCGGTGATGGTGATCAGGTCGCCGGGGACGTCTCCGGTGCGGGTGGGGTAGGTGCGGTGGGGGTCGTCGGTGACGAGTACGGCGTCGGTGGGCACCTGCAGGGCGGTGGCGATGGTGCGGGCGACACGGGCGCGACGTGCCCACCGGTTCCATGCCTCGGGGTGGTCGTGGCGGTGGTGGAATCCGTCGGGGTCGGCGGCGCGGTGGGCGTGTGCGGCGCGTACCGCGCGCTCGGCGAGTCCGGGTGTCGTGGTGGTCATCGTGACCATCCGAGGGCGTCGGTGGCGGACTCGGGGAGGTGACCGATCTGTTCGCCGACGCCGAGCCACACCACGGGCGGCTCGGTGGGCGGGGTGCCGTCGCCTTCGGCGTCGTCGGGGGTGCACACCACCTGGGCGAGGTGGTGTTGCATCGGGTAGCCGGGCTGGGCGGCGATCCGCAGGGGTGTGGTCGGGTCGTAAGTGGACAGGGCGGCGATGGCTTCGCCCACCGTCCTGAGTCGGTTGTCGGTCATTGGTCACCTCATTCGGGTCGGAGGGATTGGTGGTCCGGGGCAGGCGTTCCCCATCCCCGGGCTCGATGGGTCAGCGGGTGGCGGGCAGGGCGGTGGTGGCGGCGTGGGCGGTGGCGGTGGGGCTGGTCAGCCGGTGGACGGTGACGCCGTCGAAGGGGTCGTCGCGGTCGTCGGTGGTCAGCCACGGCACGGCGCACCCGCCGGGCGTTGGGCGGGCGCGGGCAGATCGCAGGGGTCAGGTGGATTGCTTCGCTACTGAGGATGCAAGGGCCTCGCGGAGCCGCTGTTCGGCTTCGAAGCTGTCGCGGGCGGTGAGGATGGTGGTCAGCACGATGACCGCGGCACCTTCGGAGACCGGGTTCACAGGGCGGCCGTCGAGGACCAGTGCGGGGTCGAACGCGGTGACGATGCGCCAGTCGGACTGGCGGACGCGGTCGGCGCAGTAGTAGCTGCCGACGAGCCTGCCGTCGCGTGTGACGGTGCCGTAGAGGGTCTGTTGCGCGTCGGCGGGGTCGGCGACGATCGCGGTCACCTCGCAGCCGTTCTCGGTGAAGCGGCGGACGACGATCTCGACGTCGGCGGGGTCGTGGTCAGTCGGCGTGGTGTGGACGGTCATCGGGTCTTCTCCTTGGGTGTCGTGTTGGGTGTCGGCGGTTTGGTGAGGCACCGTCCGGCGGCGGTGCGCAGCCCGGTGTCGGGGTCGCGCGTGAGCGGAAGCGGGACCGTTCGGTGGTCCGAGGCAGGGGGGTCCCGCCCCGGACCGTGGGGCTAGCGGGCGGTCGCGCGCAGGGCGGCGGTGGCGGCGTGCCCGATGGCGCGGGCGGTGGTGGTGGGGTCGGTCAGCACGTGGACGGTGGACCCGGCGAGCGGGGTGTCATGGGTGCCGGTGGTCAGCCACAGCACGGCGCACCCGGACGCGCGCAACCGGTCGAGTTTGCGCTGCCCGTCGATGCGGGGCTGGTGGCGGTAGTCGCCGTCGGACACGATGACCAGCAGCCGCGCCGCGCCGGGGCGGGACAGCCCGAGGGCGCCGTCGAGGGCGTCGAGCGCGACCGGGATGTCCTCCCAGTTGTCGTTGGACTCGAACTCGGTGACCTCGGCGGGCGGCTTGCCGGGGTGGGTCAGTGGGCGCACGTGGTGCCCGAAGATCGCGCTCGCGGTCTCGGTGGGCACCCTGGTGTGGCGGGCGGCGTTGGCCAGGATCCACGCCGCCGAGGCCACGTGCGCACACGCCCACCGCATCGACCCGGACACGTCGCACGCCACACCGACCCGCAACGGCGGGACGGTGACCGGGGTGCGGGTGGTGCGGGTGAACGGTTGCGCGGTCACCACCGCCCCGGCGGCACGTTGGGCTTCGGCGGCACGCACACCGCGCATCCGCAACCGCCCCGGCGGGACCTCCGAGGTGGACTTCACCGCGACCCGTTCCCGCACCCCGGCGGTGTCCAACGCCCGCGCCAACACCCGCGCGGCGGCGCGCTCCTCCGGGGTGGGCGGGCGGGTGCCCGCCAGCCGGGTGGTCCCGGTCCGGGGACCACCGGCGGCGAACACCCGCCGCGCCGCCTTCCGTGCCTCCTCGTCGGCGGCGTCGGCGTCCGCCTTCTCGGCGGCGGCGACGGCGGCGGGGTCCTCGGGTGCCTCCTCCCGAGCCACCTTCGCCGCCACCCCGCTGAGCACGGCGGCGATCGCGTCCGCCAACGGCGACGGGTCGGCGGGGGCGTTGCCGCTACCGGTGCCGGGGGTGCCGCCGGACGGGTCGGGGGTGCCGGACGGGTCGGGTGCTGCGCCGGGGTCCCGGTCGGCAGGGGTGTTGGGGTCGGTGTCCGGATCGGTGCCGAGGATCTCGCACCATTGCCGCCCGAGGGCGAGCATGTTCTCGCCGTCGTCGTCGGCGGTGCGCAACGCCGTGCGCCACACCGCCCGCAACTTGTCCAGCACCTCGTCCCCGAGCACGTCCTCGATGACACGGGCGACCGGGGCGACCTCGGTGTGGGTGAGCACCCCGCCGTCGGCGCGTCCCAGCAACAGCGCGGCGGTGTGCGCGGCGTGTGCGGGTGTCATCTGCGGGGCGGTGGCGGGGTCGGCGAACAGGTGCAGGTCGGCGGCGACGATGCCCTTCACGCACGCCCGCAACCAGTGCCGGTCGTCCGGGCGGCGGCGGACCTGTGCGGCTTCCATGCGCGGCTCTTCCAGCAGCATGGCGGCGGCGACCACGCCGGGCGGGGCGTCGTCCGGCGGTTCCCAGGCGGTGTGTTTGGCGTGCCCGCATTCGTGGGTCAGCGCACCCCACGCCGGGGCGTAGCGGGGGCGGTCGGACAGGTTGGCGGGGTCCACGGTGGCGGGGTCCACGCCGAGGTGGTCGCCGTCGACCTCGATCAGCGCGCGGGCGGGGTAGAAACACGCCGGGGCACCGCCGCCCGCGCCGGGTGCGACGGTGACCAGGAGGTCGTCGCGGTCGGCGATGATCGGGACCTCGTCGGCGAAGGCGGCGGACAGGGTCAACCATTCCAGGCGGGCGGGGAACACGGCGGCACCGGTGGCGGCGGGGTCGGTGGTGAAGTGGGTGCTCACGGTTGCGGTCCTTTCGCGACGGTCGCGGTTCGCGGGGTGGATTAGGTGGTCAGGGTTTCGGGGTGATGCGGGCACCGAGGGCGAGTGGGGTGACGGTGCGGCCGAACGCGTCGCGCACCACGGCGGCGACGGTGGCGCGGTCCTCTTCCGGCGCGATGCCCACGAGGTTTCCGGCGGCGGCGTCGGTGCCCAACACGGCGGCGATCTTCTTGAACGCCAACAGTTCCCGCAGTTGGGGTGCCCACCCGACCTCGCCCCGTTCCTGCCGGGTGGCGAGGTTGCGTGCCACGCGCACCGCCTTCTTGTCCACGCCCAACTGGTCGGCGAGTTCGTAGTCGGACGAAACCTGGACCTGCACGGAGAACCGGGACGAGAGGGCGTCGGTGAGCACCGCCCCGTGCACGCCGGGGTTGTGTCCGGCGACCACGTAAAACCCCGGCGCGGCGTCCACGACCTCGCCGCCGTTGGCCTTGATCACGATCTGGCGGCGTCCGTCCATCGCGGGGTAGACCACGGCGAGCACGGTCGGCGGGATCAGGGTGGCGTCATCGATGAACAACGGCACCCCGTCCCGCATCGCGCGCACCAGCGGACCGTGCACGAACACGAACTCGCCGTCCGGGGTCTTGGTGTAGTCGCCCACGAGGTCGGCGACCACGGTGTCCCCGTCGCCCTGAACCGTGACGCAGTCCGGGAACGCCGCCTCCACCACCGACGTCTTGCCCGTGCCGGGCGGTCCGTACAACAGGGCGGAGACCCCGGCATCACGCAACCGCCGCAGCGCGGTCACGTCCGGCATCCCGGACAGCAGCCGGGGGTGGTAGTCCATCCCGTTCGGGCGTTTCACCGGACCGGTGACCACGCCCGCCGCCCCGGCGACGGACCCGCCCGCACCGGACCGGGCGGGCACGGGCGCGGCGGGCGGTGCGCTGGTGGCCGGTTTCGGGAGCTTCGGGCGGGGCGTGCGCGGTGGCGCGGGGGTGATCGTGGGCGCGGCGGCGGAGGCCGTGGTCGCGGTCGCCCGGTAGGTCAGCGGGGCGGTCGAGGCGACCTCGGCCTCCCCCCGGTCGGCGAGCACCTTGCAGGCGTTGCCCACCGCCCCGGACGACCGGTTCAGGGTGTGCGCGATGTTGCGCGGCGTGAGGCCAGTGCCCGCGTTGTCGGCCAGGACTTTGGCGACCATCGCGCGCAGCTCACCGTTGCCGAGTCGTTTCGGCGCGCCCGCCAGGGCGGTCGGCGTGGTGGCGGGCGGTGCAGTGGGCGGGGTGGTCGTGGTCATCGCGGGCGTTCCTTTCGGGTGTACGGGCGGCGGGTCAGGCGGCGCACGGGGACTCGGCGGCGTCGGCGGTGACCTGGTGCCGTTCGGCGTCGGTGTCCGCCGCTTCCGGGGTGGCGTGGTCCGCCGACCATCCGCAGCAGCAAAACGCGGTGGCGGTTCCGTCGTCATTCGTCACGGTGTCGGCGTAACACATAATCGGCTCCCCGTTTTCGACATGGCTCGCGCCGGGCGTGGTATTCGATGTGGTTTCCGGTCCCCCTGGCGACAATTCAATTATGACTCTGCGCCGCGCGTCATGCAATAGATTCAGCAGCTCATTTTCAAGACTCTTTTCGATCGGCCCCGTCGCCGCCATTCCGGAATCACCAACCGGCGCGCGTCCGCACAGTTACAGCCGAAATGTCAGCACGTTTCCGCAGGTCAGGAAGGAGCGACAATCCGCAGCAGTCGAGCGGACAACCGAAAGCCGGCGACGCACAGGAAATACAAGAAAGTAGTTAAAAGAACAATAAAAGGGAGGAATTAAGACAGAAAGAACACCGTCAGAGGGCGGAAGAGACCGCGGGCCAGAGAGGGCAAGCAGCCGGCCATCAGTCCGCCCCGATGTGTTCACCGGCTTGTGGCCAAGCGAGTCTGGGATACCAGCGGATCCCCCTACGGACCCTCCGACCTGCTTCTTCGCCGACCGGAGGGGGTGGCGCTCTAACAGGATCCCCAACCTGATCCCCAATGTGATCCCCCGTGTGAACCCCCAATGGAAGTGACCGTACGCACTGTCGATCTCCATGACAGCTACACAAAGTGACAGAGCGATCGCACCGAGCGGGAAGGATCGCCTCGACGGCAGGTTCGGGGAAGAGCCCGCCGTAGGACGTGACCGGCGGGCGCGCAGTGGGGGCCGGTCAGTGCACACGGAGAGGCGCGGTGACGGAACGAGACGACATGACCCTTGGTGGACTGCACGACCTGAAGAAGCTTTTCAGGGACAAGTGGGCACCCGCCATCCTGGTGACACTCCCGGACGGCCCGCTGCGTCGGGTAGAGATTCTTTCCACGGTCAACTCGTATTCCATCGACGAGAACTGGACGGACAAACACGCCGTACTGCACGATAGCATTCTGGCGCGCACATTGAAAAATATGATAAACAGGGGCTCATCGTCCGCGAGAGTTGTGTTAAGTCTTTTCCGCTGGAAGGCGCGTACTCGCTGATCCCGGCGGCTGCCGAGGTGTTGACGCTGGCAGAGCCACTGATCGAGTGGACTCGTTCCCATCCGGAATTGCTCTCTCCGGCGCAAGCACACAGCCGTCACAGTGGTGCGGAGACGGCCGTCTTCGATGATGTCGTGGATCTCGACTCCTCGACCGGTGACGGCCGGTTCCACTCCTCTGACCGTCGCCCTCGTGCCGGTGGCGGCGTCGGGCGACCCGACGCCGCGCACGAGGTCGCCGGCGGGGTTCATCCGGCTCGGCTGCGCCCGCGGTCGGCTCGCGCCGGCTCGCAGGGGGCGTCGTGGCGGCGACGTAGCCGGTCGGCCAGGTCGACGGCCTGGTGCGTGGGCCGATCGTCGACCTCGGCGAGCCGGGTGGTCAGCAGGGTCAGGGTGCGCGGGATGGCGTCGAGCTGGCCGAGGCGTTCCTGCAGTCGCATGATGTCGCGGTAGATCAGTTCGTTGTGCGGGTCGAACGCGCGCGCGATCTCGAGCAGGTCCAGCGTCTGTTGTGGGTCGTCGGCGACCAGGGCGCGGGCGAGGGCGGCGACGGCGTCGATGGCGTCGCGGCGGATGGCCTCGCGGGCGGTCTCGATCCAGTCGGTGGAAAGCCCGTCGGCCAGAGGGCCGGTGTAGCTGTCGACGATCCGCCGGTACGCCTCGACCCGGTCGGCGTCGGTGACGGCGGAGCGGCGGGCTGCCACGGCGGCGGCGAAGTGGTGGTAGTCGACCTTCACCAGTTCGGGGTCCAGCCGGTAGCGGCCCTCACCGACCCCCACGAGGTCGGACAACACGTCGCCGGTTGCGGCGGCCAGGGCGCGGCGCAGACGCGAGAGCGCGGTGTTCATCGCGTTGGTGGTCCGCTCCGGTGGGCTCGTGGCCCACAGGGCGGCGATGAGGGCCTCGCGGCTGGCGCCGTCGGGGTGCAGCGCCAGGAAGACCAGCAGTTCACGCAGGCGTGGCTGGAACGCCGAGGTGATCTCGCGTTCGGCGGCCTCGCCATCAGGTGTTGGCGGCACGGGACGCCACCACACACGCGGCGGCCCGAGCACGCTGACGCGCAACGGCGCGGACGACGCCTCGCGCGGCTCGACGGGGTCCTGTGGTCGGCTCCCCGCCGGCCAGCCGTGTCGGTGGCCTTCAACGGCATTCAGGGTTGCTTGGTCGGTGTCGGGGCGAACAGGTTGGACGGGACGCAGCCGAAGATCGGGTGACGTCGCGGGCGCGGGCTCCGGCCGCAGGATCTCCAGCTCACCCTCGCTTCGCCGGTCGTCATCGCTGGGGGCTGCCAACAGCTCCAGGTCTGTATCGGCGACCGGCGACCGGCTCGCGCCCTCGGCGCGCGTGTCCGCGCCGAGGGCGTGCCCGCGCTCGTCGGTGCTCGCGCCGCGGTCCACCACGGTGTCCGGGGGCTCGACGGTGACGGGAACGGAACCGGCCACGACGACGTGAGGGCGCGGCACGACAGCCGGATGCGGTTCGTCACCGGCGGTACCAGTGAGCTCGGACTCGTCGCTGGGGTTGGCGTGTCGCAGGAGGTCCAGCAGATCGGCGAGGTGGTCGTCGCCCAGTCGGAACACGCGCGCGCCGCGCAGCGGCTCGCCCAGGCCGGGGCTGGTGGTGGAGATGGTGCCGTCGTCGCGGACGTAGGCGGTCACCCCGGCGCTCCACTGGCCCAGCAGCAGCCCGGTCACGCCGACGGTCGAGCCGTTGTCCAATACCGCCTGCAGCCTGCGGGCCTGGCGGCCGGGTGCGCGGGCCGCCAGCACAACGGACCCCCAGGGTTGGCCGGTGGGCGGGAGTTGCCCGACGCGCACCAAGGTCTCGGACTCCAGCATGTCCAACGCGGCATCCAGATCAGCCGCGACCCGCACAGCTGCGGGAAGCGGTGCCTGCGCCACGCGCCTGCCGACCAGCGCCGCGAGGTCGTCGGCCGGCACGATGACCGTGGCCGGCCGGTGCGACGTGGTGAAGGCCGTGCTCAGGATGGCCACGAGCAGCGCACGGACCGCTGCGGGGGCACCCGCGCCGAGCAGGCCCAGGCCGTGCGCGGAGGCCAGGTCCACGGCGATCTCGCGGCCGTCCCGCACACCGACCGGTAGGACCGGCGCTTGGTCGTCGGGGGCGTCGGCGGCGTCGGCATGGGTGCCCAGCACGAGCGGCGGTGCCGGTGCGCGTGGTGGGCGCTGGCCCGGCCAGTCGAGGTCCACCTCGTCGTCGGCGCTGGTGGTGTCATGGTCGGCGCGCAGATGCGCCAGCCGCAGCTGGTAGACCACCGGGGCGACGGGTAGGTCGCTGCGGTCGCCGCTGCCTGGCTGGTACCGGCGTCGATTCCGCCGCCGGACCGCGACCAGGGCGGCGCTGACCGCCGCGGCCAGGCCGAGGCCGACGAACAGCTCTTCGCCCCAGCTGATCCCCGGCTCGCCCACCGCGTCGGTGCTCGGCGGCGCTTGGGTCGCCGACGGCGCCTGCGTGGTGGCCGGGGCTTCGGTGGGGGCGGGTGGTTGCGTTGTGGAGGGGGCCGGTGTCGTCGTGCTGCCGGGTGGCGGCTCGGGTGCAGGGGGCGGGGTAATCGGCGGTGGCACCGGGACGGTGACTGGTGGGGAGCTGACGGTGGCGTCGTCGGGCAGGGCCATCTCCTCGCCGGGGAAGATCAGGCCGGGCCGGGTGAACGTGCCGCCGTTCGGTTGGGGTTTGCCCTTGTTGAGTGCGTAGATCTCCGGCCAGCGGTTGCCGTCGCCGAGGGTGCGTTCGGACATCCGCCACAACGAGTCGTACACGCCGGTGTCGCGGTTGTACGGAAGCACTACGGCGGATTTGGCGCGGACCGGCTGCTCGACCGTCCCGGCCGCCTCGTGGTGTTCTGGCGCGCTGTGGGTGGCCGGTCGCACCACCGCGAATTTCCCTTGGTCGGAGGGTGTGCTCCAGGCGGGAGCCGTCGCGACGACGTCAGCAGCGGCACCGCCCGCCGCGGATAGGCTCATGGCGGGCAGACCGGCACGTTGACCGAGGATGGAGATCAGGACCGCGCCGACGAGCACGGCCGCGATCCGGTGCACCGGTCCGGCCGCTGACAGGTCGGGCATCACCGCGTCGCGGGCGATCTCGACCGCGCAGCGGGCGACGTCGAGGGCGAAGAAGCCCCACACGAGCCAGGTCAGGCAGGCGAGGAAGTCCAGCAGGAACGTGGTGGTCATCGGGCCGAGCAGGACACCCTGGACTTCCGCCCAGGAGGGCAGGTGGTCCGGCAGGGGCCAGCCGACGAAGTGCGTCAACGCCCACGGCAACCCGGCCAGCAGCGCGACTAGGACGGCAGCCGCCAGCAGTCCGCGAACCAGCCTCCCGATGAATCCGACCACCCATCCGACGCCCTGCCACAACCAACCTCGTGTTCTCGGCGACCGGCGCGGCTTGCGGCGCGAGCGATGTGGTGATTCGGCCATGACGTGCTCGTTTCCTCAGCAGAACTAGACGTGTTCGCTCGCCGTCCTCTCACACGGCCGTGATGAGCCGAAGCTGTGGGCGCTCCCCGCGGGCGACGCGAGCGCGGGCACGGTCAACTCGCATGGGCGACGAGCGGCTCGGGCTTGTCCGTCCCAGCAGCGGTCGAGCCCTCGCGGGAGTTGGACCCTTGCTCACGTGTCGGTGTCCTCCGTCCGGACGTGGAGCCCGTATCACCCAGCGCACCGGTCGCGGCCACGGCCTTCTTGCGCTTGCCGCGGCCGGGCTTACGCGCCGCGAGCCACCCGGTGAGGTCGGATGGCTTGAGGTCGGTGAACGCCGCCAACTCGTCGACGTCGATGACGTCCTGGGCGGCGGCCACCACCTCGCCGAGCTCACGCTCCACCTCGGCGAGCTGCTCGACGATCGCGGCCCGGCGCCCCGCGAGCTCGGCGACCTTCTGCGCGGCGGCAGCCCGCCGTGTGCTGCGGGCGGTGTCGGCGTCCTCGACGCGCTGGCGGATCTCCTCGGGCGTTGCCATGCTGCTTCTCCTTCTCTGCGATGCCGTGTTCACGACGGGCGACGGTGCGGTCATGGGTCGATCGCGGTCACCCCGCGCTGCGGGTGTGCGCTGCCCTGCCCGTGCACTTGCAGCGATCCGATGCCGACCAGGCCGAGCAGCTGGGTGGTTTGCGAGGCAGTGACGGTGACCGTGACGGTGTCGCCGGAGACGGTCACCGTGCCGGTGGCGCCCTCGGCGGCCAGGTGCGCCTGGGCGTTGGCGACCGCCTGGGCGGGCACGAGCTGCACGGTTCCGTTGCCGCGGTAGGCGGTGAGGTCGATGGCCTGGGCGCCGGCGCGGGCGGCGGCCTCGGCCTGGCCGTTGGCCCGCACTTTTGCGGCCAGCGCGAGGCCACCGTCGAGGGTCAGGCCGGTCAAGGCCAGGATGCCGACGGTCAGCGCCAGGACGAACGCGGTCACTCGGCCCTCGTCGGCGCGCCACCACCACAGACGCGTGCGCCACCACGTCGACCACGAGGTCAACCACCAGCTGCGCCGGGCACGGCTGCCTCGCCGGGTCATGTCTCGCTCGCGGTGTTCAGGGTCGAACGCCAGAGGTCTACGGGTTCGACGGAGGTGGCCGAGAGGGTCTTGCCGCCGGGCACGCCGAGGATGAGCGCGTCGCCGAAGTCGACGGTGCAGGACACGGTCACGCTGACCGTGCCGCCGGGACGCAGGCCGCCGGTCGACGTGCTCACCGACAACGACGCGCACATCACCCCCGCCGAGGACAGCGCGCTCGCGGCGGTCGACTGAGCCGTGGTCGTCGCGGCTGTTGGGGTGCGTTCGATGCTGGCGGCGCGAGCGGCCTGGTGGGCGGCGTCGTCGATGCGGATCCGCGCGTCCACCCCTCGGTGGATGACCACCCCGACGAACACCAGCAGCATGACCAGGAACGGCGCGGCGATGGTGACTTCGGCAGCGACGGAGCCGTCATCGGCATGCCACCAGGCCGCCCACCCCCGCCGACCGGGGCGCGCGCGGCCGTGACGCCGTCCTGGGCTCGTGACGGGTGCATGGGACATCGTTTGGCGGACCATCGCAATCACCGGCTTGCCAGGTCTGTCAGAACACTCACGAGTTCGCTCGGGCTACGAAAGCCCTGCTCACCCCTTCTCGCAGGTAGGCGTGGGTTCGCCGGATCTCGATAGAAAGTTGACGTTCGGTCGGGATTCCTGAAAGATCGTCGATCTTCGCGACACATGGTCGCTCCT
>JBFBCZ010000075.1:0-7878 GCA_040689555.1 Actinosynnema sp. NPDC051121
CGCGCCGCGCCAGCACCGCCGCACGCCAGCACCGCCGCACGCCGGCGCGGTGACGTGGGGCGGTGTCCGAGTGGGCAGTGGTCGGATGCAGCTGGGCGGGGTGGGTTGGGGTAGCAAGGTGGGTGCATTGGTGTGGAGGGGCCGTGGGCAGGTGGGGTGGTTCGGGGTTCGGTCTCGTTTTAACCGAGGGACGGTAACGGTGTTTCCGTACACTTCTTGGCCGATCTCACCCGATCGTGTCCCCCACCGCCCTGTCGCCGCAGGTCACGACGGCGAAGGGCCCGGTTCACCAGTGGTGAACCGGGCCCTTCGCGACTTCAGCCGATCGAACCTTCCGTCAGATGACGTGGTCGATCAGAAGTCCATGCCGCCGCCCTCGGGCATGGCCGGGGCAGCGCCCGCCTTCTCCGGCTTGTCCGCCACCACGGCCTCCGTGGTGAGGAACAGGGCGGCGATCGACGCGGCGTTCTGCAGCGCCGAGCGGGTGACCTTGGTCGGGTCCGGCACGCCGGCCGCCAGCAGGTCCTCGTACACGCCGGTCGCGGCGTTGAGGCCGTGGCCCACGGGCAGGCCCTTGACCTTCTCCACCACGACGCCGCCCTCGAGGCCGGCGTTCACGGCGATCTGCTTCAACGGCGCCTCGACGGCGACCTTGACGATGTTCGCGCCGGTCGCCTCGTCACCCTCGAGGTTCAGGCCCGCGAACGCGATCTCGGCGGCCTGCAGCAGGGCGACGCCACCACCGGCGACGATGCCCTCCTCGACGGCGGCCTTCGCGTTGCGCACGGCGTCCTCGATGCGGTGCTTGCGCTCCTTGAGCTCCACCTCGGTGGCGGCACCGGCCTTGATCACCGCGACACCGCCGGCGAGCTTCGCCAGCCGCTCCTGCAGCTTCTCGCGGTCGTAGTCGGAGTCCGACTTCTCGATCTCGGCGCGGATCTGGTTCACGCGGCCCTGGATCTGCTCCGGGTCACCGGCGCCCTCGACGACCGTGGTCTCGTCCTTGGTGACGGTGACCTTGCGGGCCTTGCCGAGCAGCGACAGGTCGGCGTTCTCCAGCTTGAGGCCGACGTCCTCGGTGATGACCTGGCCACCGGTGAGGATCGCGATGTCCTGCAGGATCGCCTTGCGGCGGTCGCCGAAGCCGGGCGCCTTCACGGCGACGGACTTGAACGTGCCGCGGATCTTGTTGACGACCAGCGTGGCCAGGGCCTCGCCCTCGACGTCCTCGGAGATGATCAGCAGCGGCTTGCCGCCCTGCATGACCTTCTCCAGCAGCGGGAGCAGGTCCTTCACCGACGAGATCTTCGAGCCGTAGAGCAGGATGTACGGGTCCTCGAGGACCGCTTCCTGGCGCTCGGGGTCGGTCACGAAGTAACCGGAGATGTAACCCTTGTCGAAGCGCATGCCCTCGGTGAGCTCGAGCTCGAGCCCGAGAGCGTTGCTCTCCTCGACGGTGATGACACCTTCCTTGCCGACCTTGTCCATCGCCTCCGCGATGAGCTCGCCGATGGTCGAGTCGCCCGCGGAGATGGACGCCGTGGCGGCGATCTGCTCCTTGGTCTCGACCTCCTTGGCGGTCTTCAGCAGCTGCTCGGTCACGGCCTCGACGGCCTTCTCGATGCCGCGCTTGAGGCCGAGCGGGTTGGCGCCCGCGGCCACGTTGCGCAGGCCCTCGCGGACCAGAGCCTGGGCGAGCACGGTGGCGGTCGTGGTGCCGTCACCCGCGACGTCGTCCGTCTTCTTCGCCACTTCCTTGACGAGCTCGGCCCCGATCTTCTCCCACGGGTCCTCGAGCTCGATCTCCTTGGCGATGGAGACGCCGTCGTTGGTGATGGTCGGCGCGCCCCACTTCTTCTCGAGCACGACGTTGCGGCCCTTGGGGCCGAGCGTCACCTTGACGGCGTCGGCGAGAATGTTCATGCCACGCTCGAGACCGCGGCGGGCATCCTCGTCGAACGCGATCATCTTGGCCATTGCGGTGTGTTCCTCCGCCTGATTACGAATGGGGCCACTGCGGACGCTTGCCCGCAGCGGAACACGGTGCTTCGGCCAGGCTCGGTGCCCGCGACGGACGACCAGCCCCCTGGAGGGGACGGGCCTCACCGTCCCAGCCTGCGTGTTGGCACTCAGGTGTTCCGAGTGCCAATACCGTGTTTAGCACTCGACGGAGGAGAGTGCAAGAAGAGCTGGTCAGCGGGACGTGCGGACGGACGCGCTGGTGGGCAGCTGTTTGCCGCTCGTCGGGCCTCCGACCTCGGTGGACTGGCTCGAACCGCCGTTGCCGGCTGGTCGCGGAGGTTCATCCTTCGGCGTGAGGATCACCACGAGGATGACGATGAGCACGATCGCGACCGCGCCCGCGACCACGGGGGCGAACCACGCGGGCCGCGACTTGCCGGTCGTGGTGAACGCGCTCGCGCCCACCTGGGCGGGCGGACGCAGCCGCACCGGCTCCTGCAGGAACCCCGGCGGCTGTTGCTGCTGGTAGGGCGGCCGGTACTGGCCCGGCGGCTGCCCCACGGGCACGCCACCGGTCTGCGGCCCCACCGGCACCGCCCCCGAGTCGGTGCGCCGCGGCGGGGGCGTGCCCTGGACCGCGCCGGCCAGCGCGACCCGCGCCGCGGCGATCAGCTCGACGCACGACCCGTACCGCTGGTTCGGGTCCTTGGACGTGCCCTTGCGCAGCACGTCGTCGATGGCGGGCGGCAGCGACACCATCGAGGTCAGCGACGGGATCTCCGCGCCGAGGTGCCCCTGGATGACGTCCTGCACGCTGCCCTGGAACGGCGGTCGCCCGGACAGGCACGCGAACACCATGCACGCGAGCGCGTACTGGTCGGTGCGGCCGTCGAGCGGTTCGCCGCGCAGGTGCTCGGGTGCGGCGTAGGTGGGCGAGCCGAGGAAGTCGCCGGTGCGGGTGCGGTGCCCGGTGGCGCCGCGGCGGGTGAGGCCGAAGTCGGCCAGGTAGACGTGCTCACCCGCGGCTTCCTTGGCGGTGACCAGCACGTTCGCCGGTTTCACGTCGAGGTGGACCAGGCCCTTGCCGTGCAGCATGTCGAGCGCTTCGGCGACCTGGCCGAGCAGCGTCAGGGTGCGCGCGGGCGAGAGGGGGCCGTCCTTGATGTGCGACGCGAGGTCCTGCCCGTCGACCAGTCGCATGGCGATGTAGAGCAGCCCGTCGACCTCGTCGAAGTCGTAGAGCGGCACGATGTTGGCGTGGTCGATCGCCGAGGTGTTGCGGGCCTCGTCGACGAACCGCTCCCGGAACTCGGCGTCCGCGGTGAGGTGCTCGCCGATCACCTTCAGGGCGACCTTGCGACCGAGCCTGACGTCGGTGGCCTTGTAGGTCACGCTCATGCCACCGCGGCCGAGCACCCCGTCGATCCGGTAATGGCCCAGCCGTCGCCCGCTCAGGTCATCCGACACGCGACGGAGCCTAACGTCCGCGTACAGGGGCTCACACGGGGTTCCCGCCAAACGGACCAGGGGAAGGCGGCCCGACCCGCCGCGGGGCGGGTCGGGCGGAGGTCACGATGCCTTCCGCACGTCCGATGCCTGGCTGCGGCCGTCGCGCCCCGCCTGGATCTCGAACTCCACGCGGTCGCCCTCGGCCAGCGTCCGGAAGCCTTCCATCTGGATCGCCGAGTAGTGCACGAACACATCGGGCCCGCCGTCCGCGGCGATGAATCCGTACCCCTTCTCCGAGTTGAACCACTTGACCGTGCCGACAGCCAAGACGTCCTCCTTCGAGAAATACCTTGAGCAAACCGCCACGCTAGAGGCACGAGGGGGTTCGCCGATACCTCCTTATGGAGTCATGAGCGGACGCTGAATCCGTTGTCGCGCAACCAACTGACGAGTCCGCGCGGGCTGCGGGTCCGGGTGAGGACGAGACCGGGTCCGGCGAAGTCGAGGACGAGGCCTTCGCCATTCCGCACGGATTGGGGCGCACCGGGGGAAACGGCGCGAAGCCGGCACTGCACGGTGTCGGCGAAGGCGACGACGTGGCTGCTCGCGACGGTGACCAGCTCGCCGGGTTCGAGGGTGACGACGTCGAGCGTGCCGTAGCAGCTGAGCACGACGGACCCGGTGCCGAAGACGTAGGCGAGGAAGCCGTGGTCGCCGCCGTGCAGGGCGCGCACGGGCGGCGCGGACGGGTCGAGGCGGGCGGTGGCGGCGCAGGCCAGCCAGCTGTCGCGGGCGACGCACCAGCCGGTGGTGGCGTCGAGGTCGAGCACGTGCAGGTCGCCGGGCAGGGGCGGGGCGACGTCCACCCAGCCGCCTTCCGGGCCCGCGGTGCACAGGGCGGCGTTGACGCCGGGGGCCTTGGCGCGGTGGTCGACGGCGACGCCGTAGCTGGTCGCGAGCACGGCGGAGCGCTCGACCGCGACCGGCTCACCGGGCGCCAGGACGAGTCGGGCCACCCCGAAGGTGGGGGTGTGGCGGGTCCGGACCTGCAACTTTCCCCCTGTCGTGATCAGCCGGTTGGAGCAGTCTGCCACGGGCGCGGCAGGATGGGGCACGTGTCGAACACGCTGACCCGAGTCGCTGATCACAAGGCCCGCGTCGCCGGGCTGGTGGGGCTGATGCCGGTGGTGGACCTGCCGGTGGCGGATTGCCTGGGGCTGGTGCTGGCGCACGACGTGGTCGCGTCGGTGCCGTTGCCGCCGTTCGACAACTCGGCGATGGACGGTTACGCGGTGCGCGCGGCGGACGTGGCGTCGCCTCCGGTGGTGTTGCCGGTGGTGGAGGACATCCCGGCGGGGCGGATGTCGTCGGCGGCGTTGGAGCCCGGCACGGCCCACCGGATCATGACGGGCGCGCCGGTGCCGGCGGGCGCGGACGCCGTGGTGCAGGTGGAGTGGACCGACGGCGGCACGGCGTCGGTGCGGGTCGACCGGCCGGTCGTGGCGGGGCAGAACGTGCGGCGGATGGCGGACGACGTGGCCGCGGGGACGACGGTGCTGCGCGCGGGGGTGGTGCTCGGTCCGGCGCAGCTGGGGTTGGCGGCGGCGCTGGGATTCGGCTCGCTGCGGGTGCGGCGCAGGCCGCGGGTGCTGGTGCTGTCGACGGGGTCGGAGCTGGTGGGGCCCGGGGTGGAGCTGGAGCCGGGGCAGATCTACGAGTCGAACGGCGTGATGCTGGCGGCGGCGGTGCGCGAGGCGGGCGGTGAGGCGGAGCTGCTGCGGTTCGTGCCGGACGACGTCGAGCAGTTCCACGCGGCCATCGCGCCCCGGTTGGCGTCGGTGGACCTGCTGCTGACCTCCGGTGGGGTGAGCGCGGGGGCGTACGAGGTGGTGAAGGACGCGTTCACGGGGCGCGGGGTGGAGTTCACGAAGGTCGCGATGCAGCCGGGCGGGCCGCAGGGCGCGGGGCGTTACCAGGGGGTGGCGGTGGCGACGCTGCCCGGGAACCCGGTGAGCGCGCAGGTGTCGTTCGAGGTGTTCGTCCGGCCGGCGCTGCGGGCGGCGATGGGGTTCGCGCGGGTGGAGCGGCCGGGCGCGGTGGCGAGGTTGAGCGCGCCGGTGACGTCGCCGGCGGGGCGCACGCAGTTCCGGCGGGGCCTGTACGACCCGGAGTCGGGGCGGGTGGTGACGCCGGTGGGCGGGCCCGGGTCGCACCTGCTGTCGGCGCTGGCGGTCAGCAACTGCCTGATCGAGGTGCCGGAGGACGTCACGGAGCTCGCGGCGGGCGCGGAGGTCGTCGTCCGCTTCCTGCACGGAGAGTGACTCCGGCCTGACGGTGCGACATTGATCATCGGTGTGACGCGGCTTACACTGGGGATGATCGGAGCTTCGGCCGGTCCGTGCGTTCGTCGGGGGACGCACGGGCGGGCCGGACGTGGGCCGGCGGAGCCGCGTAGCGTGTGGCGGGCCGGAAGCACTGCCCTGACACGGAAGAGCCATGACCGTCGATCGCGACAAGCACAGTGGTGCCGTCTCCCACTTCCTCGAGCTCGCCAAGGGGATCGTCCCCCCGATGCACCCCGCGGGCCGTCCCTTCGTGGCGGGCGCTGCCGTCGCCACACTGCTGCTGCGCAGGTACTCCAAGCGCGCCGGTGTCGTCGGCGGCCTGCTGACCGCGTGGGTGGCGTGGTTCTTCCGCGAGCCCAAGCGGACCACTCCGACCCGTCCCGACGTCGCGGTCGCGCCCGCCGACGGCACCGTGTCGCACGTGGTCGAGGCCGTGCCGCCCGCCGAGCTCGGGCTCGGTTCCGCGCCGATGACGCGCATCAGCGTGTTCCTGTCGGTGTTCGACGTGCACGTGCAGCGCGTGCCCGTGCCCGGCCTGGTGCGGCAGGTGTCGTACCGGCCCGGCAAGTTCCTGTCCGCCGACCTGGACAAGGCCAGCGAGGACAACGAGCGCAACACGGTGTGGCTGACCACGCCGTCCGGGCACGACGTGGTGGTCGTGCAGATCGCGGGCCTGGTGGCGCGGCGGATCGTGTGCGAGGTCGCCGAGGGCGACAAGGTGGCGGTCGGGCAGACCTACGGCCTGATCCGGTTCGGCTCGCGGGTCGACCTGTACGTGCCGACCGGCAGCCGCGTGCTGGTGGAGGCCGGGCAGCGCACGATCGGCGGCGAGACCGTGCTGGCCGAGCTGTCCCCGTCCTCGTCGGAGGGCTGAGCCGATGGCTCCCAGCGGGCCGGGGATCAGGCTGCTGCCGAACGCCATCACGGTCCTCGCGATGTGCGCGGGGCTGTCGGCCGTGCACTTCGCGATCATCGAGATGTACGGGGCGGCGATCGGCTCGATCGCCGCGGCGGCGGTGTTCGACGGGCTGGACGGGCGGATCGCCCGGCTGCTCGACGCGACCAGCAAGATGGGCGCCGAGCTGGACTCGCTGGCGGACGCGATCTCGTTCGGCGTCGCGCCCGCGCTGGTCATCTACGTGTGGAAGTTCGAGCCGGGTCGCGAGGGCTGGGTCGTCGCGCTGATCTTCGCGGTGTGCATGGTGCTGCGGTTGGCGCGGTTCAACACCCTGCTGGAGGTGGAGCAGCCGCCGTTCGCGAAGGAGTTCTTCGTCGGCGTGCCCGCCCCGGCCGGCGGCTTGTTGCTGCTGCTGCCGTTGATCCTGGACGAGCAGCTGGGCCGGTCCGGGTGGTGGTCCGGCTCGGCCGTGGTGGCCCTGTGGACGGTCGGGATCGCGCTGCTGCTGGTGAGCCGGATCCCGACGCTGTCGGTGAAGACGATCAAGGTCCCGCCGCGCCTCGTCGCGCCGCTGCTGGTGCTGGTCGGCCTGCTGGCCGCCGCCGTCATCACCTTCCCGCTGGTGGCGCTGAGCGTGGCGATGCTGGTGTACCTCGGCCACCTGCCCTACTCGGTGCGCCGCTACCGGTGGTTGGCGAAGCACCCGGAGGCCTGGTCTGTGCCGGCGGCGGATCGTCGGGCGATCAAGCGGGCGCACGGCGTGGCGGCGCGGAGGTTGGGATTGCGCCAACCGCTGGGGGGCCGGGTCGCGGGCGCCGCGATGCGTGCCGTCCGCCGACCTCGGCGCACCGTGGACCCGACTCAGGTGGCGGCGGAGACGAACGGCCAGAGGAGGCCGGGGAAGCGCCGGGGTTGGCGACAGATCGGCTTGCGCCGGCATGATCGACCGTGAGTCGATACACTGGCCTGACCAGCAGTTTCAGCCGGTAACGCGGTTCACGATCGGGTGATCTCCCAACCGACGATGAACCGAAACACTGTTATCGACCCCCTGGAACGTCGGTTGAAACAACGAGGCCGCCAACCAACCCCGCCCCGACCACCGCGGACCAACTCCACCCCACCGCCTCCCCACCGAGGCCCGATTTGACATGGGTTCGGGTGCCATAGGCTGGACGAAGCCGGGCAGGCTTGGCGGAACGCTTTACCCCGCCATGCCTGCCC
>JBFBCZ010000077.1:0-6020 GCA_040689555.1 Actinosynnema sp. NPDC051121
CCGTCCGGGCGCTCCCCACCCCGCTCCTCACGTCCCAGCCCACCCAGCCCCACGTCCCAGCCCGCCCAGCCCCACGTCCCAGCCCGCCCAGCCCCACGTCCCAGCCCGTCCCCAACGACCCCGCCCACCCCCGACGGCCCCGCCGCCAACGCCCGCCCCTGACGTCCCGCACCGACGGCCGCCCCGACCTGATGGCCGCCCCGATCCCGACGGCCAGCCTGAACCGCTCCGACCCGCCGCCGCGTTCCGCCCGCACCGCGCGCTGTCCTCGCACCGGCACGGGCCCCCGTGACTCGCCGCTGCACCCCGCACTCCTGCCTGCGGCCCTGCCCCCGCATCGCTGCCACCGGCGCGCTGCTGCCGCGTCCCCCGCAGCGCCGCCGCCCTGCCTCGCCGCCCCGCTTCGCTGCCTACGGCCGCCGCTGCGGCGACGTCGGGCGGCATCGGGGCCCGGGGTACCGCAGCCGCCCGGCAACGCCTCCTCCTGTCCTGGGCCGCAAACCGCACGCGGGACCTGTCCGCTGCGGCTGGCTCGTGGCCCTTGGTCGTCGTCGGGGTCTCCGGTGGGGGCTGGGAGGGCACGGCAGGGGGCGGTGGGGTGTGGTGACTCGTGGTCGGAGGGTGGGCTGGGTCGGAGGGGCGGGGTGGTTGGCGGGCTCGGTATTAATCAACCGAGGTGGGGTAACAGTGTTTCCGTACATTTTTGGGCCAATGTCACCCGATCGTGTTAGGGCGGGGTCGAGGGGATGAGGGTGGTCGACCCCGGCCGAAGGGGTTCCGGTTAGGGGAGCAGGTGGAATTCGGTGCAGTGCCAACCCGAGTCGCGGCGTTCCACTCGCGCGGCGAATGCGCGGACTTTTGTCGGCATGTGGAGAGTGCCCGCCAGTTCCGCCGCATCCGGCGACACGTGGCACAGCCGGTAGCGGCCGAGGCGGGTTTGGGTCGGGGTTGCGGCTTGCGTCACGGTGGTCAGCGCTCGTGGCGCGAAGGTTGCCGAGAGTTGCCGCGGCGGTCGCCGACCGCTCAGGGCCTCTACCAGCGGAAACAGGAAGTGGCGGGCGTCGAGCGGTGTGAGGGCGGACGGAGCGGGCAGCGGGTTGGGCGAGATCGGGGAGGCGGTGGGGTTCGGGGACGACAGGGTGCGCAGTTGAGGTGGCATGCTGAACCGAGGGGCCACAGGCCGGTTTTCGTACCAAGATCACCCGATGGAGGCACGGTGCGGGGACTCGTTCTCGACTTCGGCGGCGTGCTGACGGACCTCGGCGACGACCACGCGGCCGCCGAACCGCCCCTCCTCACCGCCACCCGCCAAGCCCGCCACCAGGGCATCCTCACCGCGATGCTCTCCAACGCCGACTTCCTGTGGCACCCGCCGGCGGGCTGGGAGCGGCTGTTCGACGTCGTCATCACCTCCGGCGAGGTCGGCATGGCCAAACCCGACCGCCGCATCTACCTGCTCGCCGCCGAACGGCTCGGCCTCCCGGCCCACGAGTGCGTCTTCGTGGACGACCTCGCGATCAACGTGCGCGGTGCCGCGGCGGCCGGAATGGTCGGCGTGCACCACCAGTCCGTGCAATCCACGCTCGAGGAACTGGAAACACTGCTCCAGGTCCCTCTCCAGGGTTAATCGGTCACGGACGGCCACGGACGATCCACCTGGGCGGTGAATTGCCGCTCACTCGACTTCCCTCGTACGTTCTAAGCGGGATCGACGACTATCACGCGAATGAACAGCACGACCGCGTGCTGCTGTTCCGCACCCGGTGCCGTACGAGGGGCGCGGGTGCGGGACGCCGAGGGCTGATCGGGACGGCCCGACGGGTACCGCGTCGGGTGGCTGTGGTGAGCCGCCGATCAGCCGGGTTAGGCAGCGCGGGTGTCGGAGCGGCCCTCCGGCACCCGCGCTGCGCCACCAGCCGAAGGAACCGTCAGGCCGAGTCACCCCGCCGCCGGACCACCTCGAAGCACAGCACCGCCGCCGCACTGGCCACGTTCAGCGACTCCACCCCCGCCGCCATCGGGATCGACAGCCACCCGGTCACGTGCGGCCGCACGTCGTCCGAGATCCCCGCCGTCTCACTGCCCAGCACGAACGCCGCCCGCGCCGGCAGGTCCGCCGAGTACACCGACGACCGGGCACCCGCGTCCAGCGCGAAGATCGGGTACCCGGCCTCCCGCAACGCGACCACGGCCTCCGCGGCCGTCCCGCACCGCAGCACCGGAGCCCGGAACGCGACCCCCGCCGAAGCCTTGACCACCATCGGGTCGATCGACGCGACACCCCGCCGCGGCACCACGATGCCGTCCATCCCCGCCGCCGTCGCCGTGCGCAGGATCATGCCGACGTTCGCCGGCGTGGTGATCCCGTCCAGCACGAGCACGCCACGCGGCCGTTCCCGCAGCCCGGCGGCGAGCGGGCGCATCCGGGGCGCGACGACGTCCGCCAGCACGCCCTGGTCCTGCTTGCCGTTCCCGGCCAGCACCTTGACCCGCTGCGCGGACGCCCGCTGCACCGCGACGCCGCGCCGACCGGCGGCGTCCAGGATCTCCCGGGCAGCCTGACCCCGGGCGGTGTCGGCGAGCACGACCTTGTCGACCTCGAGCCGCGGGTCGTCCAACGCCTCCAGCACGGGCTTGCGGCCGTACACGGTGACGAACTTGTCCTTGGGTGACACATCCACCCGACAAGTGTCCTCTACCCGTTTGGGGCTTGTTTTCGAGCTGTCAATCATGATGATCGTCACATGACACCGCGCGACGAGGCGCATCGTCTGCTGGCCAGCGGCCGGGAGGCGGACGTCTACCTGCGTCCCGACGGACTGCTGGTCAAGCGCAGCCGCGCGGGCCGCGACCCGGGGCCCGAGGCCGAGCTGATGCGCTACCTGCGCCGGCACGGCATACCGGTGCCGAGGGTGGCGGACGCCTCGGAGACCGACCTGGTGATGGAGTACGTCCCCGGCCCGCGCATGTCGCAGGAGCTGGACGCCAAGCCGTGGCGGGCTGGCGCGCTGGGCCGTGAGCTGGCGGAGCTGCACGGCAAGCTGGACCGGGTGCCCGCGCCGACCTTCCTGACCGGCGACGGCGACCTGCTGCACCTCGACCTGCACCCCGGCAACGTGGTGATGGGGCCGGAGGGCGCGGTCGTGGTCGACTGGGGCAGCGCGGGCAAGGGCGACCGCAAGGTGGACGTCGCGCTGAGCTGGCTGGCGATCGCGGTCGCGCCGCTGCGGCCGTTCAAGCGGCTGGCCCGGTCGCGGATGGTGCGCGGGTTCCTGTCCGGGGTCGACGCCTCGGTGCGGGCCGAGGCGCGGCGCGCGATGCCGGCCGCCGCGGCGATCAGGCTGGCCCGGCACGACCGCGACGAAGCGGAGGTCAGCGCCGTGCACCGGCTGGTGCGCGACTGCACCGACTAGCCTGGACCGCATGCCCGACCGCCTGTCCGCGCTGGACGCCTCGTTCCTGTACCTGGAGGACTCCACGACGCCGATGCACGTCGGTGGGGTGGCGGTGTTCCGGCGTCCGCGCACGGGCTTCGACTACGACCGCCTGGTCGACCTGATCGAGCAGCGGCTGGCGCTGGTGCCCCGGTACCGGCAGAAGGTCGTGCACGTGCCCGGACGGCTCGCGCGGCCGGTGTGGGTGGACGACGCGGACTTCGACGTCACCTACCACGTGCGGCGGTCGGCGTTGCCGAAACCGGGCAGCGACCAGCAGCTGCACGACCTGGTGGCCCGGCTGATGTCCCGCCCGCTGGACCACACCCGGCCGCTGTGGGAGGTCTACCTGGTCGAGGGCCTGGCCCGGAACCGGACCGCGGTGATCACCAAGACGCACCAGGCGATGGTGGACGGCATCGGCGCGCCGGAGATCGGGCAGGTGATGCTGGACGTGTCGGCCACGCCCCGGCCGCCGGTGGAGTCGCTGTGGATGCCGTCGCCGGAGCCGAGCGGGTTGCAGCTCGTGGCCGACGCGGTCGCGGAAGCCGTGCAGCGGCCCGGCGAGGTGGTGGAGAACGTCCGCTCGGCGGCGATGGACACGGTCGCGACCGTGCGCAAGGTCGCCGGGGTGTTCGGCGGGCTGGCGTCGGCGGTGCGGACCGCCGCGACGCCCGCGCCCGGCAGCCCGTTGAACGTGCGGATCTCGCCGCAGCGGCGGTTCGCGGTGGCGCGCACCCGGCTGGACGTGTTCCGCGCGGTCCGGCGGGCGCACGGCGGCACGGTCAACGACGGCGTGCTGGCGGTGTTGTCGGGCGCGTTGCGGAACTGGCTGCTGTCGCGCGGCGAGGTCGTGTCGGCGGGGACCACGATCCGGGCGATGGCGCCGATGTCGGTGCGCGACGACGAGACCCAGGTGTCGGCGTACCTGGTCGACCTGCCGGTGGGGGAGCCGAACCCGGTCGTGCGGCTGCACCACGTGTCGCACGCGATGCGCGCGCACCAGGAGTCGGGGCAGTCGGTCGCGGCGCAGACGTTGGTGCGGTTCTCCGGCTTCGCGCCGCCGACCCTGCACGCCCTGGGCGCGCGGGCGGCGTCGTCGTTCTCGCGGCGGTTGTTCAACGTGGTGGTGACCAACGTGCCCGGTCCCCAGGTGCCGCTGTACGCGGCGGGGGCGAAGATGATCGAGATGTTCCCGGTTGTGCCCTTGGCGAAAAACCAGGCGCTGTCGATCGGCGTGACGTCTTATGACGGTGGCGTGTACTTCGGCCTCAACGCCGACCGCGACGCGATGTCCGATGTGGACGTGCTGGCGGCGATGGTGGAGGAGTCGGTGGAGGAACTGATGGGAACGGTGTCCACATGAGGGTGTACCTCCCGGCGACCGTCGCGATGCTGCGCGACCTGGTGGAGCGGGGCGAGTTCGTGCCGGTGGGCGGGACGGCGTTCGCGCTGACGCCCGCGTTGCGCGAGTCGTACGCGACCGGTGACGCGGAGGAGCTGGAGTACGCGGCCATGCTCGACGCGGCCCGTGGTTCGCTGCGGCTCATCGCGGGTGACGAGAAGGCCGTGCCGCGGCGGGCGGTGGTGTCCGCGGACGTGGACGACGTGAAGCTGCGGCCGGACCTGGACTTCTCGGTGGTGAAGCTGTCGGGGCCGGTGCCGATGAAGGCCGTCGCCGCGATCCACCTGGACACGCTGGAGGCCGAGGACGACGTGCGCGCGGCGGCGGAGGTGATCGACGCGGCGGACCTGGGCGATCCGGACGCGGAGTTCGCGCTGGGCGGTGCGGAGGACCACGAGCTGGCCTGGTACGCGGCCCAGGAGCTGCCGTTCCTGCTGGAGCTGATGTAACGGGGCCGGCTCCTACATGCCCGCCGCGGGCTGCCAGAGCTCGATGCGGTTGCCCTCGGGGTCGACGCACCACCCGAACAGGCCGAACTCGGAGTCCTCGGTCTGCGGCAGCACCTCGACGCCCCGGCTGCGCAGCTGCGCCAGCAGCTCGGCCAGGTCGTCCACCCGCAGGTTGATCATCGCCCGCTGGCCCGGCTCGCCGAAGTAGTCGGTGTCGTTGGCGAACAACGCGAACGTCGTCGTCTCCGCCTCGCCCCAGTGGAACGTGATGGCGCCGCCTTCGCTCATCGGCACGCCCAGGTGCCGGCGGTACCACTCGGCCATCCGCTCGGGGTTGCGGGCGCGCAGGAAGACGCCACCGATGCCAGTCACCTTCGCCACGGCTGGGCACCGTACTACCGCGGGCGGCGACGAGCCCATGGACGCGGTCACGTCGCCACCCGATCCGGTCAACGAATCGGCGCGACCGTACCCACCAGGCCGCGCCGACGGTGACTCTCCGCTGACAGCGACGCGGCCCCACCCCTGGGAACGGGGTGGGGCCGCGTGTTCCGAGCGTTCAACTCGGGTGTTCCGAACGTAGGACTCTCGCGTTCCGAACGTAGGACTCGCGCGTTCTGGAGGTAGGACTCGCGGGTCAGCGTTGCAGGGTGAGCACGCCCGGGCGGTAGGGCAGCAGGCCGTAGTCCACGCCGTTCGAGCGGGGATCACGGCCCTGGTAGAGCAGCTGCA
>JBFBCZ010000078.1:0-5931 GCA_040689555.1 Actinosynnema sp. NPDC051121
CCCGAATTCAACGCTCAGGACCCACCTCGCCGTCCTGAGCGTTGAATTCGGGGGTCCTGAACGTAGGACACGGTGGTCCTGGACGTTCGACACGCGGGACCTGAGGGTTCGACACGCGCGGGGGTCAGCCGTGGTGGGTGCGGTAGGTGGTGGCGGCGCCGGGGTGGAGGGGGAGGCCGGCGGTGCCGATCAGGCTGCGGACGTCGAGGAACTGGGTGCCCAGGGTCTGGCGGGGGACCAGGGCGGCGGCACGCGAGATCAGGGTGCGGGTGACGGCGGCGGCGACGTCGTCCGGCAGCGAGGCGCGGCACACCAGCAGGTTGGCCACGCCGATCGTCGGCACCTCGCGGGCCGCGCCGTAGACGCCCACCGGCACGGGCACCTGCTCGTACACCGAACCGTGGACGGCACGCAGTTCCGGCACCAGGTCCGCCAGCGGCAGCAGGCGGATGCCGGGCAGGCCGTCCAACGCGGGCGTCGGCACGCCACCCGACCACAGCAGCGCGTCGACCCGCCGTTGCGCCAACGCCTGCGCCGCGTCACCGAGCCTCAGGTGCTCCACCCGCACGGACTCGCGCAGGCCGAGCGCGACGAGCATCCGCTCACCCGACAGCGACGCCCCCGAACCCTCCGCACCCAACGAGATCGTCCGCCCGGCCAGGTCGGCGGGCACCTGCGCCGGGTCGTCCACCCGCACGACCAGTTGCAGGTAGTTCTCGTACACCCGGCCCAACGCGCGCAGCTCCAGCCCCGGGTCGGCGACGAGGGCCGAGTCGGCCAGCGCCAGCGCGACCCGGGCCTCACCCGACGCCAGCAGCGCCAGGTTCGCCAGGCTGCCCTCCGTCTCCAGCACCCGGCCGCGCACGTCGACCAGCTGCTCGGCCAGCAGGGTCGCGAAGTCGAAGTACATGCCGCCGCGCTCACCCGCCGCGATGGTCACCTCACCCGACGGCCCACCGGGGGCGCACCCGGCGGTCAGCAGCCCGAGCAGGAACACCCGCCGGTTCACAGCGCCGGCTCCAACGGCAGCGTCACGCGCGCGGTGAACCCGTCCGCCGACGACAGGCTCAGCACGCCCTGCCGCGCCTTGACGAGCTGGTCCGCGATCGCCAGGCCGAGCCCCGTGCCCGGCTGCCCGGACCGACCGCGCCAGAACCTCGACGTGGCCAACGCCAGCTCCTCCTCGCTCAACCCGGGTCCGTCGTCGTGCACCTCGACCCAGCCGACCCCCGCCGCGCGGTCCGCGCCGAGCGACACCCGCACCGCGCCGCCGTACTTGACCGCGTTGTCCAGCAGCACGTCCAGCACCTGCGCCAGGTCCGACTCCGGGCAGCGCACCAGCACCGCCAACGCGGGCGTCACGGGCAGCGGCACCTGCCAGAACCCGGCCCGGTCCACCGCCACCGCACCCACGTCGGCCAGCTCCGGCTCGCGCCCGCCCGCCGCGACCTCGGTGGCCGCGCTCTCCGCCGACGCCAACGCCAGCAGACCGTCCAGCAGCGACTCCAGCCGTTCGATCTCGGCCACGCCCGCCGTGTACGCCCGCACGCCCTCCGGCTTCACCTGGCCGCTCAACGTGTCCATGCGCAGCCGCAGCGCCGCCATCGGGTTGCGCAGCTGGTGCGACGCGTCCGCGATCAGCCGCCGCTGCTGGTCGGCCGCCTCCGTGACGGCGTCCGACATCCGGTTGAACGACTCCGACAGCTCCCGCACCTCCGGCGGGCCGCTGCTGCCGGGCACGTGCGCCCTCCGTTCCCCGGCCGCCACCGCGCGGACGCCGATCGCCAGCTCCGCCAGCGGCTTGAGCAGCCACCGCGCGACCGCCAGCACCAGCAGCACCGAGATGACGGCCGCCGCCAGCGCCCCACCGAGGACCAGCAACCACCGCGTGGTCACGTCCGCCGCCGCACGCTCCACCGACGCCCGCAGCACCACCGCGCCGGCCACCCTCGTCCCCGTGCCGACCGGCCGGGCGAACACCACGTGCCCCGACGACCACGGCTTCACCGTCGGCACCGACGCCGCGGGCTGGTTGCGCAGCGCCGCGTCCAGCACCTGCGCCAGCGCCGGGTCGTCCGCGGTCAGGCCGGCCTGCGCCACCGGCTGCCGCCGCGCGTCGACCACGACCACCGGATCGCCGTACAGCTCGACGTACGCGGCGACCTCGTCCTCCAGGGCGGCCCTGTCACGGGTGGTCTCGGCCTGCTGGGCGAGCGCGGCGAACCGGTCCAGGTCGCCGGTGCGGGTCAGCACGAACCGCTGCGTGCGCTCGGCGGCCGTGGACGACAGCAGCGGCACGGCGAAGCCCGCCACGGCGACGGCGGAGAACAGCAGCAGCACCAGCAGCAGTCGGCGGCGCATTCACTCACCGAGCCGGTAGCCGAAGCCGCGGATCGTGGTCAGCAGACCGGGACGGCCCAGCTTGGCCCGCAGCCCCGCCAGGTGCACGTCCAACGACCGCGACACGGCCAGGTACGCGTCGCCCCACACCTCGTCCATGAGCTGCTGGCGGCTCACCGCGGTGCCCGCGCGGCCGGCGAGCGCGGCGAGCACGTCGAACTCCTTGGTGGTCAACGCGATCTCCGCGTCGCCGACCACCACCCGCCTGCCCTCCAGGTCGATCTCCACGTCGCCGATCCGGACCGTGCGGTCCTTCGGCCCGGTGAGCGTCGCGCTGCGCCGCGCGACCGCGTCCATCCGGGCCAGCAACTCTCCGAGTCGGACCGGTTTCACCAGGTAGTCGTCCGCGCCGAGACGAAGACCACGCACGATCGAGCGCTCGTCACCCCTCGCGGTGAGCACCAGCACGGGCACCGGTGACACCTTGCGGATCTTGCGCAGCACCTCCAGCCCGTCGGTGTCGGGCAGGCCCAGGTCGAGGAGCAGCAGGTCGAAGTCCCGGTGGACCAGGAGCGCGTCCGCGCCGCGGGCCACCCGGCTCGGCCGGTGGTCGTTGGCCTCCAGCGCCTCGACCAAGGCGTCCGCGACCCCGTCGTCGTCCTCGACGAGCAGCACGCGCACCCGTCCACCCCCTTTGGTTGGGGCGATTATGGCCTCCGAGGTGTAGACAAGTGCCTGTGAGCATTGACGAGCACGTGCCCGCGGTCCTGCTGGACGAGGCCAGCGAGGCGTTGGAAGAGCTTGCGGGAGTGCTGGCCGACGGCCAGACGCTGGAGGAAGCGCTCCAGCAACTGGCCGAGTCCGCCTCCCGGGTCATCCCGGACGCGGAGAACGTCAGCGTGACCGTGGTCGACCCCGACGGGGCGTCCACGTTGGCGGCGACCGACGACAAGGTCCTCGCCGTCGACGCGGACCAGTACGCGGCCGGCGACGGACCGTGCCTGGAGGCGGCCAGGACCCAGCGGCCGGTGCGGGCCACGGTGGCGGACGCCCGGGAGAAGTGGCCCGAGTTCGCCGCGTCGGCCGAGCGCGCGGGCGTGCGGGCCTACCTGTCCGCCCCGATCGTGGTCGCGGAGGAGATGCTCGGCTCACTGAACCTCTACAGCTCCGAGGAACGGGCGTTCGACCCGTTCGACGAGGCGCTGCTGCGGCTGTTCGTCACGGCCGCGTCCGCCTCGATCACGGGGTTCCGCCGGTACGAGCGGTCCCGCCGGCTGGTCGAGCACCTCCAGCGCGCGCTGGAGTCGCGGGCCGAGATCGACCAGGCCAAGGGCGTGCTGATGGCCGCGCACGGTGTCGACGCCGACGAGGCGTTCGCGCAGCTGGTCACCGAGTCGCAGCAGCACAACACCAAGTTGCGCGATGTCGCGCGCAACCTGCTCGTGTCGGTGCGAAGACGGCTGTGATTTGTCACCCGGCTGACAAAAGTCCAATTCGGAATTTGGTATCCGCAACAGCTGTCGATTGATCGGGGTCGGTGCGACCGAGGACGGTTAGAGTGGGGACGGGAAAACAATTCCCCATTACGGTCCGAGGAGGAGCATGCGCTCCAACCGTGTCGCCGCGGCGGGGTTCGCCGTCGTGGTCTCCGCCGCGCTCTCCGCGTGCACCGACGAACCGCCGTCGGCGGTGAGGACGTTCGACACGCCCCAGGCGCTGGCCGAGGCGAACCGGGTGGCCGCCGAGGGCGAGGGGTCGGTCACCGTCGACCTGGACCTGGCGACCAAGGGCAAGGGCAGCTGCGCGGTGCGCACGGAGGACTTCGCGGCGTCGTGCCGGATCTCGATCGCCAGCGCCGCCGAGGTCGCGTACGTGATGGTGCCGGACGGCATCTTCGTGCGGATACCGCAGGGCCAGGCGGCGCGGCCGGCCAAGCCGTGGCTGCGGATCGACCCGGACGACCCGGACAACGCGCTGGCGCGGGCGATGGCGGACGTCGCCGTGCGCGTCCGCGACACCGCCGACATCCGCAAGGCGCTGCCGGAGGGCGCGCGGATCGTGGCGAAGGCCGAGGAGTCGGTGTCGGGCAGGCAGACCGTCCACTACACGGCGCACGTGACGGTGGACGGTCGGGCGTCGGTGGTCGAGCTGTGGGTGGACGACCGGGACCTGCCGGTGAGGACCGAGGTGCGCACGCCGGTCGAGGGCGGTGACGACGCTCCGGCCGTGGCGGACTACCACGACTGGGGCAAGCCGGTCGAGATCGCCGCGCCCACGCCGGACGAGGTCGCCGAGCTGCCCTCGTCGCCCCGCTGACGCGGGCGGAGTGCGATCGGCCCCCTCCGGTTCCCGCGGAGGGGGCCGATCCCGTTGTGGCTCACGGGGTTCGTCAGGTGCGACGACGGGTGCGGCGCAGGTGCAGCAGGATGCCCGCGCCCAGCGCGAGGAGGACGCCGCCGAGGATCAGCGGACCCTTGATCGGGGAACCGGTGTAGGCGAGCTTGTTCTTGTTGTCCGGATAGGACACCGGCACCACGGCCGCGGTCGTCGTAGTGGTCGTGGTGGTGGTCGACGCCGTGGTGGTGCTGGTGGGAGCGCTCGTGGTGGTGGACGTCGGGGTTGTCGTCGTGGAGCGCGGGGTGGTGGTTGTCGTCGTCGTGGTCGGCTTGGTGGTCGTGGTCGTTGTGGTGGTGGTCGGTTTGGTGGTGGTGGTCGTTGTCGTCGTGAGGTCGGTCGTGGTCGTAGTGGAATCGGTGGTGGTGGTCGTGGGCGACGTTGTCGTCGTGGTGGGTTCCGTTGTGGTGGTTGTGGAATCGGTGGTGGTGGTCGTCGGTTCCGTGGTGGTGGTCGTGGGCTCGGTGGTGGTGGTCGTCGTGGTCGTGGTCGTGGTGGTGCCCTCGGGTAGCACGGTGAACTCGTACAACCGCGTCGACTGGCCGGGCTTGAGCTTGCACGGCGAGGTGAACGTGCCCAGGCCCGTCTCGGAGCCGTCGGCGGTGCGCGGGGTCAGGGTGGTCGTGAAGTCGCCGATGTCGATGGTCGTGGCGCCCGCGAAGGGGAAGCTCAGCGACGGCGTGCTGCCGGTGGCGACCGTGTCGAACTCCCCCGACTCCGGGACCGCGGTCTTGGCCACCGTCAGGTCGGGCACGATGTCGAGCACCAAACCCGCGTTGTCCACCTGGGTCTGCGCCGTCGCGGTGCCTTCCACGGTCGCCGCGCCCACCAGCCACAGCCCCTGCGTCGCCAGCTCCGGCACGGTGGCGGTGGCGGTCACGCGCGTCTCGGGGACGGGCTCGCCGACCACCGCGGTGTCCGGCAGGTCCTCGACCACGATCTCGACGCTCATGTCCAGGTCGCCGATCAGCGGGAACGGGCAGTTGTAGACCAGCGTGAGGGTCGCCGTCGCCGCGCTGCCGACGCCCGCGCCCCACAGGGCCGACCCGCCGACCACCACCGCGCTGACGCCGAGAGCGGCCAACCGGTGTCGCAATCTCATGTCAGGTCCTCTCCTGGGCACGCCGCGGGCGGGCCGGCGACCAGGGCCGCCCCGCCGCGGGGGGGGGGTGGAGGCAGGGGAGATCGTGGAGGCGG
>JBFBCZ010000079.1:0-5268 GCA_040689555.1 Actinosynnema sp. NPDC051121
GGTGATGCGGGCGCCGTCGTTGGTGGCGAGGTTGTAGACGTCCAACGCCTTGCCGCTGTTGCGGTTCACCAGCACGTACCACGCGGTCGTGTCGACGGTCGCCGCCGACGCGGGCGCCGCGTTGAGCGCCGCGACCAGCCCGCCGAGCAGCACGGCGACAACGGCGGCGACACCGACCACGCGACGCCTGCGGGCTCGTGGAACGGCGGTGGGCGGGTGATGGCCTGTTCCGGCCATGGGCGGGCTCCTCTTCGTCGAGGTGGGGGAAAACCGCGGCACAGCAACGATCCGACGACCCTCGCGCCGAGCGGTCCGTCGCGCGCCTGTCGAACGAACGACAATTACGTCGGCGTGGACGACCCGAGGGCCGAAGACGGCCACACGGTCCGAGGTGCCACTGCCACGGGTGCCGGTCGCATTCTTCAAACTGTGATGGACGATCTCCGTACGGTCAAGACGCTTCGAAAAAGTTTCGCACGGGTAAGCGACCGGTCGGCCGGGACGCATTGTCGAGTGCTAAATCGATCCGAATACTTTTAGCTCCCGCCGAACGCCGATCGCCGCAGTCGGGCGTCGGCCGAACGGCTCCGGCCCGCGTCGCATCGGGCCGCTAAAGATTTAGCACCCACACCTGACCTGCGATGAAGGACCCGCAGTGACGAATCCGCCCGCACCGATCACACCCCGATGCCCTGCCACCGTCAGCGCACAACCCGACCACCGACCGCCTCACCGAAGCGGGTTGATCAACCGATCCGTCGAATCGCCGATCGACGCCGGCACTCGTCGGCCATGGGGATGATCGCCACGACCGACACGTCGATGTCGGACGTGGTCGCGGCGGGACCGAAGTGGCGGTGAAGGCGATGATCCGCGCGGACGGCGCCTCCTGACCGGATCGCGCCACGAATAAGTTCGTGGTTTACCGACCTTGTGACCGGCGGCCCGGAGTGTTAGCGTTCACATCCCTCTGTCGTGCCAGCCGCCGTGACGCGACCACACGGCGACGAACGACCTCCGAAAAAATCTTGGCGCGGGCGGCAACCTTTTCGACAGCGGCGGCAACTTGCGGGCAGGTCCGAACAGGATCGGACGAGCGGTAGACCCGAGGAGTGCTGCCAGATGACTGAGACCGAGCCCGCCCGCGGCCCGCGCGCACGCGTGGTGCCGCGGAAACGCGGACGCCACCGCGGACGCTGGACGGCGATCGCCCTGGCACTGGTCGTGGCGGCGTTCGTGAGTCCCTACCTGCTGTTCATGCCGGACGACTCGGAGGCGGTGACGGTCGACGCCACCGCCTACTACCAGTTCGTCTCCGTGCACAACGGCAACGCGCTGGACGTGGCCGGGGCGGACCACGCGGACGGCGTGCGGATCCAGCAGGAGGAGCGCGCCCCCGACGCCGCGAGCCAGCAGTGGCGGTTGAAGCCGGTGGACAGCGGCTACTACCAGTTGGTCAACCACAACAGCGGGAAGGTGCTGGGCGTACCGGGCGCCTCCGCGACGGCCAACGTCGAGCAGCAGTCGGACACCGGCGCGCCCACGCAGCAGTGGCAGCTCGTCGACGTCGGCGACGGTACGGTGAAGATCGTCTCGCGCAGCACCGGCATGGCCCTGCGCGTGAACGACGGCACCGACGGCCGGGCGGTCGTCCAATCCGCCGACCGGGACGGCCCGGACCAGCGGTGGAAGCCGGCGAAGGTCGACACCGCCGCCACGCCCACGCCCCCCGCGGTGGCCGCCGCCAAGCCGAAGCCCTCCCCCGGCACGTCCACCGCGCCGACCACGACGCCGGCCGGTACCGGCGGGTACACCTGGCGCAACGTCCGCATCGCGGGCGGCGGCTTCGTCACCGGCCTGGTCTTCAACCCGAGCCGCAAGGGCCTGCTGTACGCGCGCACCGACATGGGTGGCGCGTACCGCTGGGACGGCGCGGCCGGCCGGTGGGTCCCGCTGACCGACTGGGTCGCGGACTGGAACCTGCTGGGCATCGAGAGCGTGGCGACCGACCCGGTCGACCCGGAGCGCCTGTACCTCGCGACCGGCACGTACACCAACGACTGGGCGGGCAACGGCGCGATCCTGCGCTCCACCGACCAGGGCCGGACGTTCCAGCGCACCGACCTGCCGTTCAAGCTGGGCGCCAACGAGGACGGCCGGTCGATGGGCGAGCGGCTCGCGATCGACCCCGCCGACCACGACACCCTCTACCTGGGCACGCGCAAGAACGGGCTGTGGCGCAGCACCGACCGGGGCGTGACGTGGAGCCAGGTCGCCGGTTTCCCCGTCGAGGACGGCGGCAGCAGCGGAGTCGGCCTGTCCTTCGTCACGTTCGGGCCGGCCGGCAGCAGGACGATCTACGTGGGCGTCGCCGACAAGACCACCTCGCTGTACCGCTCCACCGACGGCGGCGGCACGTGGCAGGCCGTGCCCGGTCAGCCCACCGGCCAGTTGCCGCACCACGGCGTCCTGTCCGGTGACGGTTCGCTGTACGTGACCTACACCGACGCCCCCGGCCCGAACGGTGTCAAGGCCGGTTCGGTGTGGAAGCACACCCCGACCGGCGGTGCCTGGAAGGACGTCTCGCCGATCCCCGGCACCGGTTTCGGCTACGCGGGGCTGGCGGTGGACCCGCAGCACCCGACCACGGTGATGGTCACCACCCTCGACCGCTGGTGGCCCTCCGACGAGCTGTTCCGCTCCACCGACGGCGGCGCCACCTGGAAGGCGCTCGGCGCCACCTCCGTCCGGGACGCCTCCGCGGCGCCGTACGTCGGCACCGGCATCGGCCACTGGATGGGGACGCTGGCCATCGACCCCTTCGACTCCGGCCACGTCGTGTACGGCACCGGATCGGGCCTGTGGGCCGGCCGGGACGTGACCGCGGCGGACGGCGGCGGCAGCACGCACTGGACCGTCCCCGTCGAAGGGCTGGAGGAGACCGCGGTCCTCGGCCTGGTCGCTCCGCCCGGCGGCAAGCTGATGAGCGCGCTGGGTGACGTCGGCGGGTTCCGCCACGACGACGTGGACGAGGTGCCGGCCGCCGCAATGTCCGGGCCGCGCTTCAGCAACACCACGGGCATCGACTTCGCGCAGGCCCAGCCGAACACCGTGGTGCGCGTCGGCTATAGCGACGAGGAGCGCGGCGCCTACTCCACCGACGGCGGCGTCACGTGGACGCCGTTCGCGGGGGCCCCGGTGAGCGCCGCGGGCGGCGGCACCGTGGCGATCTCGGCCGACGGCGGCACCGTGGTGTGGACCCCGTCGGGGCAGGTGCCCCACGTCTCCGCGGACCGCGGCAAGACCTGGACGGCGTCCTCCGGCCTGCCCGCGGGGGCGACGGTGGTGGCCGACCGCGCCACGGCGGGCACCTTCTACGCGCTCGGCGGGGGCAGCTTGTTCGCCTCCACCGACGGCGGCCGGACCTTCACCGCCCGCGCGGGCGGTCTCCCGGCCGGACGTCTCAAGGCGGCTCCCGGCAACGCGGGCGACCTGTGGATCGCGGACGACAGCGGGCTCGCGCACTCCACCGACGGCGGGGCGAGCTTCCGGAAGTCGGGCGGCGTGCGGGCGGCCACGGCCGTCGGCTTCGGCAAGGCCGCCCCCGGCGCGCGCTACCACGCCCTCTACCTCATCGGGACGGTGGACGGCCTCACCGGGATCTTCCGCTCCACCGACGGCGGCGACGCCTGGGTGAGGATCAACGACGACCGCAACCAGTTCGGCGGGGCCGTCGGCGGTGTCATCACCGGCGACCCCGAGGTGTACGGCCGGGTCTACGTGGGCACCAACGGCCGCGGCGTGCTGTACGGAGCGCCGTCCTGAACACCGGATTCGTGCCGAGCCCCCGGACGCCGTCGTGCGCCGGGGGCCGTGCACCCGAGAGGGGCGTTCGAGCGGAGGGCCATGCTCCTCGGTGACACGTCGGCGGAGTTCCGCGACTTCTTCGAACGGCACTACGCCGAGCTCGCCCGCCTGTCCTACCTGCTGACCGGCGACCCGCACGCCGCCGACGACCTGGCCGCGGACGCGCTGCTCGCCCTGTGGCAGCGCTGGGACCGGCTGCGCGAGGCCGAGCACCCGCTGGCGTACGCCCGCGGCGTGGTCGCGAACCTGGCGCGGGAGCGCATCCGCGGCGCGACGCGCGAGCGCCGCCGGATCGCGCTGTTCTGGTCACGCGCCCCACAGCAGGCGCAGGGCCCGGACGTCGCCGCCGTGGTGGACGTGCGCGCGGCCCTGGACCGGTTGCCGTTCCGCAAGCGGGCCTGCGTCGTCCTGCGCCACGCGTTCGACCTGTCGGAGCAGGACACCGCGCTGGCGCTGGGGATATCGGTCGGCGCGGTGAAGAGCCAGACCTCGAAGGGACTGGCCGAGTTGGGACGCCTGCTCGACGTGCGAGCGGCCGGTGACGTGGTGGCGGGGAGGAGGAGCCGGTGAACGAGGAGATCAGCAGGCGACTGCGCGAGGCCGCCGAGGCGCACCAGCCCGACCGCGACCGGATCCTGGCACGCGTGGAGCGCGGTATGTCCGGCGCCACCGTCCGCCGCCGGACCCAGGGCATCGGGAGGTCCTGGCCCAGGGTGGCGCTCGCCGGCGTCGCCGCGGCCGTGGTCCTGGCGACCGCCGGCCTCGCCGTCGCCGCCATCGTCCAGACCGGGCCCGCACGCCCGGACAGCGCGACCATCGGGTTGAGCCCCGATTCCACCGCCCCCGCTCCCACCTCCGCGAGTTCGGCCCCGGCGCCCCCGCCAGCCCAGCCGGAGCGGACGGCGGGCGGGCAGCCCACGTCAGGAGACCCGACCTCGGCTCCGCCCGACGACCAGGCCTCGGACGGACCGCTGTCGTCGGAGGGGGCGATCGATCCGCACAGCCACGCCTACTGGACCCAGGGCAGGCTCACCCTCACCACCACCCAGCCGCTCACGGCGCTCACCGTGGAACTGCGCGTCGCGCAGACCGGCGGCTTGCGGACCGCCGGCCAGTGGCAGACCGGGCCCGGCGACGACTTCACCATCACCGTGCGGGAGGTCGACGGCACCCTGGTCTACCGCTGGGACCTGAAGCCGGGCCGCACCGCGCCGGCCGGGCAACACGCCTTCGCCGCCCAGTTCAACCACCCCGGCGGCACCCGCGACACCCACGCCGACACCTACCGCGCGCAAGCCACGGCCACCGACGGCGTCCACGCGGTCCGGGGCGGCTTCACCCCGGCGGGGTGAGGGCAGGAGGCGAGCGCTTCCCGGCGGCCGGACGCGGCGGCCGGACGCG
>JBFBCZ010000080.1:0-5029 GCA_040689555.1 Actinosynnema sp. NPDC051121
GGGGGGGGCGGGGCCCCCCCCCCCCGCCGCGCCCCGCGCGACACACCCGACCGCGACGAACAGGAGTGAACCCGATGGCGTTGCTCGACCTCGACCCGACGGTGGTGGCCAGGGCGCGCGAACTCGCCGCCAGGGCCGCCGAGCCGGTGGTGGCCCTCGCCAAGGCCCACACCACGGTGGCGGTCGAGCGCGCCACGTTGCGGTTGGCCGGCATCACCGGCGCGGACACCACCCACCGCGCCGGTGACGTGCCGTGGGTGAACCGGGTGGTGGACACGGTGCGGGAGCACTGCGGCCTGGAGCACGGGGTCGCGCTGCCGGTGTTCCACGCCCTGCTCGAGCACGACCTGCCGACCCTGACCGACCTGGCCGAGGCCACCGCCGCCGGGCAGGTCCGCTACACCCTGCCGACCGGCCGGGACCGGGACCGGGCCCGGGACGCCGCGACCGCCGCGGTGACGCGGGGCCTGCGCACGGTGGACCGCAACCGCGCCGACCGGGACCGGCTCGTCGCGACGCTCGGCGATCCGCCGCGCCGCCCGTGGATCTACCTGATCGTCGCGACCGGGGACATCGACGAGGACGTCGTCCAGGCCCGCAACGCCGCGCGCGCGGGGGCCGACGTGATCGCGGTGATCCGCTCCACCGGCCAGTCGCTGCTGGACTACGTGCCCGAGGGCGCCACGCACCACGGTTTCGCCGGCACCTACGCCACCCAGGAGAACTTCCGGATCATGCGGGCGGCCCTGGACGAGGTGTCGCGGGAGGTGGGCCGCTACGTCCGGCTCACGAACTACGCCTCGGGGCTGTGCATGCCCGAGATCGCGGTCCTGGCCGGCCTGCAGCGGCTGGACATGATGCTCAACGACTCCATGTACGGGATCCTGTTCCGCGACATCAACCCGATCCGCACGTTCGTGGACCAGCGGTTCTCCCGCCAGGTCCACGCCCGCGCCGGGATCCTGATCAACACCGGCGAGGACAACTACCTCACCACCGCCGACGCCGTGGACGCCGCCCACACCGTCACCGTGTCGCAGCTGCTCAACGAGCACTTCGCGCACGAGGCGGGCCTGCCCGACCACCTGCTGGGCCTCGGTCACGCCTTCGAGATCAACCCGGAGGTGCCGGAGTCGTTCCGGCTCGAGCTCGCGCACGCGCTGCTGGCGCGCGAGCTGTTCCCCGACGCGCCGTTGAAGTGGATGCCGCCCACCAAGCACATGACCGGCGACGTGTTCCACGGCTATCTGCTCGACGGGTTCTTCACCCTCGCGGGCCTGCTCACCGGCCAGTCGATCCTGCTGGTCGGCATGATGACCGAGGCCGTCGTCACCCCGTTCCTGTCCGACCGCGACCTCGCGCTGCGCAACGTCCGCTACGTGCTGGGCGCGGCCGGGGGGCTGCGGGAGGACTTCCGGCCCGCTCCCGACGGCCTGATCGTCACCCGCGCCCGCCAGGTCCTGTCCGAGGCGGTCGACCTGCTCGGCCGCATCGTGGACGACGGGCTGCTCGACGCCATCGCCGACGGCACCTTCGGCCTGATGAAACGTCCCGCCACCGGCGGCAAGGGCGCGGACGGCGTGGTGGAGAAGGCCGACGACTACCTCAACCCGGCCGCGGACCTGCTGGAGGCACACCCGTGAAGCGCCACGTCCGCCCCTACGGCGACACCACCGGCGACGGCATGGTGCAGACCTCGTTCACCCTGCCCGTCCCCGCCGGCCCCCGCGCGGACGGCGCGGCGCAGCAGCTCGCGAACAGGATGGGCATCGACCCCGCCATGGTCGTGCACTCCCACCCCATCGGCGAGGACTTCACGTTCTTCGTCGTCTACGGCTCCGTGCGCCACGTCGTGGACCTCGACGAGGTGCGCGTGGTCGAACGCGACTACCCGCTGCTGTCCCCGGCCGAGGTCAACGCGACCCTGAAGAACGTGCTGCGCCGCAAACTGGTCGTGGTGGGGGCGTGCATCGGCACCGACGCCCACACCGTCGGCATCGACGCCATCCTCAACATCAAGGGGTTCGCGGGGGAGAAGGGCCTGGAGTACTACCGGGAGCTCACCGTCGTGAACCTCGGCGCGCAGGTGTCGGTGCCCGACCTCGTCCGCCGCGCCCGCGCCGAGAAGGCCGACGCGGTGCTGGTGTCCCAGGTCGTCACCCAACGTGACGCGCACATCCTCAACATCCAGGAGATGTCCGCGGCGTTCCGGGAGGCCATGGGGGAGCGGCGGCCGCTGCTCATCGCCGGCGGCCCCCGCTTCGACCCGCTCATGGCCGCCGAACTCGGCGTGGATCGCGTGTTCGGCCGCGGCACCACCCCCGGCGACGTCGCCGCCTACCTCGTCCACGCCGTCCAGGCCCGCACCAAGGAGAGCGCGTGAGCCTCACCGAGGGATTCACCGTCACCCACCGCCGCTACGTGCCCCACTCCCACGCCCACTACGGCGGCAACCTCGTCGACGGCGCCTACGGCCTGGGCCTGTTCGGCGACGTCGCCACCGAGCTGCTCATCCGCACCGACGGCGACGAAGGGCTGTTCGCCGCCTACTCCGCCGTCGAGTTCCTCGCCCCCGTCCAGGCCGGGGACGTCGTCGAGGCCACCGCCACCCTCGTCCGCGTCGGCACCCGCTCCCGCGAGATCGACTTCGAGGCCCGCGTCGTGTGCCGCTCCGCACCCGACCGCGGCCCGACCGCCGCCGACGTCCTGGACCCGCCCGTCGTCGTCACCCGCGCCCGCGGCACCGTCGTCGTGCCGAAACCGTGAGGCGCTAGTTCGGGGGGAGCTCGTCGGGCTGCTCGCACACGTCCACCAGGTTCACCCGGTGCCGCTGCCGCAACTCCCCGGCCAGCTCCCCCGGATCCACCCCGAACGCCTCCACCACCCGCAACGACGCCGGCGTCCGCTCCACCCGCGCCGCGTCGGCCAGCTCGTCGTGCCCCGAGGCGCGCAACGCCTCCGTCAACCGCTCGAAGTTCTGCTCCTGCGTCCGCTCGTCGCGCACCTCGCGCACCCGCTCGTCACCGCGCAGCTCGTCGGCGACCCGCCGCATCTCGCCGTCGGTGTCGAACAGCACCTGCAACGCCGTGCAGTAGGGCGTGGGCGTGCCCGGGACGTGCCGCGGCGGCGCGACCAGCACCACCAGCGCGGCCAGCCCCGTGACCAGCGCCAGCGCCACCGTCCACAGCAGAGGTCCGCGCGCCACGCACACCACCCTGCCACGGACCGTGGCAGCCCGGCGACCCGACGTCACCGCCGTGCCGCCACCGGCCGCCGCCGGGCCTCTGCCACTATCGACGGCGTGATCAGCATCGACCCCGCCTCGTCCGTCCCGCCCTACGAACAGGTGCGGTCCCAGTTCGCCCGCCGGATCACCGACCGCGACCTGGCCGTCGGCACCCGCCTGCCCACCGTGCGCGCCCTGGCCGCCGACCTCGGCCTCGCCGTCAACACCGTCGCCCGCGCCTACCGCGAACTCGAGGAAGCCGGCCTCATCGAAACCCGCGGCCGCGCCGGCACCGTCGTCAGCGCCGCCGGGCAACGCGGCCGCGAACGCGTCCTGCGCGCCGCCCGCTCCTACGCCGCCACCGCCCGCGACCAAGGCCTCACCACCGACGAGGCCCTCGACATCGTCCGCGCCGCCCTCACCGACACCCACCACCCGCAGGGGTGACGCGCATGGCCACCGAACGCCCCGGCGACCCCGCCCGCACCCTCGCCGTGCTGTGGCGCACCGCCGACCGCGCCGCCCGCACCGACCTCGGCGTGGACCGCATCGTCACCGCCGCCGTCGACCTCGCCGACACCGAAGGCCTCGACGCGCTGTCCATGCGCCGCGTCGCCGAACGCCTCGGCGTCGGCACCATGTCCCTCTACACCCACGTCCCCGGCAAAGCCGAACTGCTCGACGCCATGGTCGACGCCGTGCACGCCGGGACACCCCGCCCCGACGACGTGCCCGGCGGCTGGCGCGCACGGCTCGCGCGCATCGCCCACGACAACCGCGACCTGCTGCTGCGCCACCCCTGGCTGCTCGACGTCTCCACCCACCGCGCCGTCCTGGGCCCCCACGTCGCCGCCAAGTACGACTATGAACTGCGCGCCGTCGACGGCATCGGCCTCACCGACCTGGAGATGGACGCCGTCCTCACCCTCGTCCTGGGCCACGTGCGCGCCGCCACCCGCGTCACCGTCGACGCCGACCGCACCCGCCGCCGCACCGGCCTCACCGACGAGCAGTGGTGGCAGGCCGCCGCCCCGTTCCTCGCCCGCGTCCTGGACCCCGCCCGGTTCCCCACCGCCGCCCGCGTCGGCACCGCCGCGGGCCAGGCCCACGGCGCCGCCCACGACGGCGACCACGCCTTCACCTTCGGCCTCGACCGCATCCTGGACGGCGTCGACGCCCTCGTCCGCTCCCGTCAGTAAGGACGCTTCGGCATCATCACCCACAACGCCAGGTAGATCAGGAACTGCGGCCCCGGCAACAAACAGGACAACACGAACACCAACCTCACGGTGTTCGCCCGCCACCCGTACCGGGCGGCGAGCCCGGCACACACCCCCGCGATCACTTTCCGGTCCTGAGGCCTGGTCAACGTGGTCATGACTCCACCCTCCCCGCAGCAGACGCCACCGACATCGGTGGTAACCCTGATTTCCTACCCCCACCACCCACACCCCAACCCCAGGGCAACCCCCACCCGCCCCACACGTCCACCCCCGCACACGACCGGCACCGCACACGACCGGCACCGCACACGACCGGCACCGGACAACGACCACCCGGAAACCGACACCGGCGCCACGACCCGCACCGACCCGCCGTCGCGGACCGCGACCCAGCACCGAAGACCGGCATCGGGCACCCCCCCCGCCGCCGGCGGACACCCGACCGGATCCCCGGCCCTCGACCTCGCGGTATGCGACCAGCGCCACATCCGGGCGGCGGAGCGCCGCAGGCCCTGCCCGCCCCGGCCCCGGCGGCGATCGGCGGCCGAACCCCGCGCCGCCCGCCGCCATCACCGACCGC
>JBFBCZ010000081.1:0-1578 GCA_040689555.1 Actinosynnema sp. NPDC051121
TGACCAGGTGTGATGGTCCGGTTCGGTTCTTTCAGAACCGCACAGTGGATGCGTAGCGTCTTCGTAGCAAGTCCTCGGCCTATTAGTACCGGTCAACTCCAGCCGTTACCGACCTTCCATCTCCGGCCTATCAACCCAATAGTCTCTTGGGGGCCTTAACCCACAAAGGGTGGGATACCTCATCTAGGAACAGGCTTCCCGCTTAGATGCTTTCAGCGGTTATCCCTTCCGAACGTAGCCAACCAGCAATGCCCTTGGCAGGACAACTGGCACACCAGAGGTCCGTCCGTCCCGGTCCTCTCGTACTAGGGACAGCCTTCCGCAAGTATCCTACGCGCGCGGCGGATAGGGACCGAACTGTCTCACGACGTTCTAAACCCAGCTCGCGTACCGCTTTAATGGGCGAACAGCCCAACCCTTGGGACCTACTCCAGCCCCAGGATGCGACGAGCCGACATCGAGGTGCCAAACCATGCCGTCGATATGGACTCTTGGGCAAGATCAGCCTGTTATCCCCGGGGTACCTTTTATCCGTTGAGCGACCACGCTTCCACAAGCCATGGCCGGATCACTAGTTCCGACTTTCGTCCCTGCTCGACCCGTCGGTCTCACAGTCAAGCCCCCTTGTGCACTTGCACTCGACACCTGATTGCCAACCAGGCTGAGGGAACCTTTGAGCGCCTCCGTTACCCTTTGGGAGGCAACCGCCCCAGTTAAACTACCCACCAGGCACTGTCCCTGATCCGGATCACGGACCGAGGTTAGACATCCAGTACGACCAGAGTGGTATTTCAACGACGACTCCACAACCACTGGCGTGGCCGCTTCACAGTCTCCCACCTATCCTACACAAGCCGAACCGAACACCAATACCAAGCTATAGTAAAGGTCCCGGGGTCTTTCCGTCCTGCCGCGCGTAACGAGCATCTTTACTCGTAATGCAATTTCGCCGGGCCTGTGGTTGAGACAGTCGAGAAGTCGTTACGCCATTCGTGCAGGTCGGAACTTACCCGACAAGGAATTTCGCTACCTTAGGATGGTTATAGTTACCACCGCCGTTTACTGGCGCTTAAGTTCTCAGCTTCGCCCCGAAGAGCTAACCGGTCCCCTTAACGTTCCAGCACCGGGCAGGCGTCAGTCCGTATACATCGTCTTGCGACTTCGCACGGACCTGTGTTTTTAGTAAACAGTCGCTTCTCGCTGGTCTCTGCGGCCGAAAAATCCTAGCCCGCAAGGGGCTTCAAATCCCTCGGCCCCCCTTCTCCCGAAGTTACGGGGGCATTTTGCCGAGTTCCTTAACCACAGTTCGCCCGATCGCCTCGGTATTCTCTACCTGACCACCTGTGTCGGTTTGGGGTACGGGCCGCATGAACACTCACTAGAGGCTTTTCTCGGCAGCATGGGATCACTCTACTTCGCCTCAATCGGCTATGCATCACGTCTCAGCCTTGATGACGTGCGGATTTGCCTACACGTCAGCCTACACGCTTACACCAGTACTACCACTCACTGGCGGAGCTACCCTCCTGCGTCACCCCATCGCTTGACTACTACAAGTTCAGGTCCCGCGCTCCACAT
>JBFBCZ010000081.1:1674-3256 GCA_040689555.1 Actinosynnema sp. NPDC051121
TTGGGCGGTTAGTATCACAAGGTTCGCCATGGGCGCGTTCACACGGGTACGGGAATATCAACCCGTTGTCCATCGACTACGCCTGTCGGCCTCGCCTTAGGTCCCGACTTACCCTGGGCGGATTAGCCTGGCCCAGGAACCCTTGGTCATCCGGCGGCAGAGTTTCTCACTCTGCTTTCGCTACTCATGCCTGCATTCTCACTCGTCCAGCCTCCACACCTGGATCACTCCGGCGCTTCAATGGCTGAACGACGCTCCCCTACCCATCCAGAGTCAAGCTCTGAATGACACGGCTTCGGCGGTGTGCTTGAGCCCCGCTACATTGTCGGCGCAGGACCACTTGACCAGTGAGCTATTACGCACTCTTTAAAGGATGGCTGCTTCTAAGCCAACCTCCTGGTTGTCTGGGCGACCCCACATCCTTTCCCACTTAGCACACACTTAGGGGCCTTAGCCGGCGTTCTGGGCTGTTTCCCTCTCGACTACGAAGCTTATCCCCCGCAGTCTCACTGCCGCGCTCTCACGTACCGGCATTCGGAGTTTGGTTGATTTCGGTAAGCTTGTGGGCCCCCTAGACCATCCAGTGCTCTACCTCCGGCACGAAACACACGACGCTGCACCTAAATGCATTTCGGGGAGAACCAGCTATCACGGAGTTTGATTGGCCTTTCACCCCTAACCACAGCTCATCCCCCAGGTTTTCAACCCTGGTGGGTTCGGGCCTCCACGCGGTCTTACCCACGCTTCACCCTGGCCATGGCTAGATCACTCCGCTTCGGGTCTAGACCACGCGACTCACACGCCCTATTCGGACTCGCTTTCGCTACGGCTACCCCACACGGGTTAACCTCGCCACGCAGCACTAACTCGCAGGCTCATTCTTCAAAAGGCACGCCGTCACCCCTAAAGGCTCCGACGGATTGTAGGCACACGGTTTCAGGTACTATTTCACTCCCCTCCCGGGGTACTTTTCACCTTTCCCTCACGGTACTAGTCCGCTATCGGTCACCAGGTAGTATTCAGGCTTAGCGGGTGGTCCCGCCAGATTCACAGCGAATTTCACGAGTACGCTGCTACTTGGGAACACTGTAAGAAGACGGTGAGTTTTCGCGTACGGGACTTTCACCCTCTACGGCCACGCTTTCCAGACGCGTTCCGCTAACGACACCGTTTTATGACTCCTTGCCAGTCCGGCAGAACTGACCAACAGGTCCCACGACCCCGTACACGCAACCCCTGCCGGGTATCACACGAATACGGTTTAGCCTCTTCCGCTTTCGCTCGCCACTACTCACGGAATCACGGTTGTTTTCTCTTCCTGCGGGTACTGAGATGTTTCACTTCCCCGCGTTCCCTCCACATACCCTATGTGTTCAGGTATGGGTGACCCCACATGACTGGGGCCGGGTTTCCCCATTCGGAAATCCTTGGATCTCAGCTCGGTTGACAACTCCCCAAGGCTTATCGCAGTCTCCTACGTCCTTCATCGGCTCCTGGTGCCAAGGCATCCACCGTGTGCCCTTAATAACTTGCCACAAAGATGCTCGCATCCACTGTGCAGTTCTCAAAGAACAACCAGACA
>JBFBCZ010000082.1:0-4716 GCA_040689555.1 Actinosynnema sp. NPDC051121
CGCCGCGCGCGTCGAGCGGATCGCCGACGCGCGGGAACGGCTGGCCGACCTGCTGCGGACGCGGCACGCCGCCGTCGCGCCGCGGTCGCGGTTCGGCCTCGTGCACGGCGAGCTGGGACCCGACCACGTCCTGGTCGACGCTGACCTGGACGAGCCGGTGCTCATCGACATCGAGGGCGTGATGTCGTTCGACGTCGAGTGGGAGCACGCCTTCCTCGAACTGCGCTTCGGCCCGCACTACCGCCACTTCGCCGACCCGGGCCTCGACCCGGCCCGGTTGGCGCTCTACCGCCTCGCCACCTACCTCTCCCTCGTGGCCGGTCCGCTGCGCCTGCTGGACGGCGACTTCCCGCACCGCGCGGGGATGGTGGACATCGTGGAGCAGAACGTCGCCCGCACCCTGGCCCAGTTGCCGGGGTAGGGCTCTGCGGGCGCGGCACGCCGCCGAGGTGCCGCGCCCGCAGCCCGGTCGGACCGACCTTTGGGTCAGTACCCGACCTGGAACGTGGCGTCCGCGCGATCCGTCGCCGTGCCGATGGTGTCGATGCGCAGGACGTAGTTGGCGTGCCGGACGTGGCGGTCGGGGAAGTTGTGCGACCGGAACGAGGTCCACGCCGGGTTCGCCAGGCCCGGCACGCGGTGGAAGGTGGCGTCGGCGGCGAACGCGGCGCTGCCGTCGTCGACCGCCAGCGTGAGCGCGTAGTTCACGTGCCGCAGGTAGCGGTCGGGGAAGTTGACCGAGCGGAACGACACCCCGGCCGAGGACGCGAGGCCCGGGACCAGGCGCCACTGGGAGTCCTGGTAGGGGTCGAACGGGTACGGGTCGATGCGGGCGACGTTGTCGGCGTGCCGGATCAGGTGGTCGGGGAAGTTGTAGGACTTGATCCGGTTCCAGCTCGGCGCGCCCCACCGGGACAGCAGGTTGGCGTGCTCGGTGGCGGTGATGCCGCAGATGGTCGGGTGCTTGGCGTTGAGCGGCTGGGTGTACTGGGCCTTGGTCAGCGGCGACCAGGAGTTGCTGGTGATGTCACCGCTGCGCCACGCGTACAGCTCGCCGTTGACCGGGGAGTACGAGTCGCCCCACAGCCACCACTCGTTGCGGTCGTGCGCCTTCACCACGATGGGCGCCTCGATGCCGCCGCTGACGACACCGCTGGTGTAGGTGCCGCGGTCGAAGCTGCGCGGGTTGAGGGTGGTGGAGCGCGCGCCGTAGAGGCGGCCGTCGGCGAAGCTCTTGTAGTACAGGTAGTTCATCCCGCTGCCGACGTGCACGGTCGCGTCCAGGACGTTGAAGCCGGGGTCGAAGAAGAGCTGCGGCGCGCCGACGTTGACGAAGTCGGTGGTGTAGTTGACGTAGAACGCGTCACGGCCGCCGCTGTTGGCCGAGTAGATGATGCCGTACTGGCCGCGCGAGGCGTCCCAGAACGCCTCCGGCGCCCACGTGTGGGTCGGCATCGAGTGCAGCTTCAGCCGCCGGTACCCGGTGAACGACCGCAGGTCCACCGAGTCCCAGGCGTGGACGTACTGGTTCTGGCGGGTGAAGTCGGTGCCGGTGAGGTCGGTGGCCAGCACCACGAACCCGCCGTTCTGCTTGCGCATGATGAACGGGTCGCGCAGGCCGCCGGTGCCGGCGGTGGGCGTGGCGACGGGGTTGCCCTGGTTGAGCGGGGTCCAGGTGAGGCCGTCGGTGCTGACCGCCAGGTGCAGGGCGTACCGGTCGGCGACCTTGTCCGGCGACTCGGTGAAGTAGCCCATCACGTAGGCGGAGTCGCCGGGAGCCGCGGTCGCGGTGCCCCGCACGGCGGCGAGCGCGGCGAGGGACAGTCCGCCGGCCATGAACGTGCGTCGTTGCAGCATGGTGGGACCTTCTGTTCACGGGGAGGGTGGCCGGCGGGGAGGGACGGGCCGCCGGCCACCTGGCAGGGCGTTCGGTCAGGAGACGGGTTCGCCGGACGGCGCGGGCAGCGTCGTGCCCAGCCGCACCGGGGTGCTGAAGTTCGGCGTGCCGTCCGAGTTCCAGGTGAACTTCTGCGCCCGGGTGGAGCGGTTCATGTCGCAGCCGCCGGAGACCGAGTCGTTGGCGTGGTAGACGATCCAGTCCTCGGTGCCGTCGGGCGACTTGAAGAACCCGTTGTGGCCCGGCGCGAACACCCCGTTGCCGTCGTTGCGCTGGAACACCGGGTTGGCCGACTTGGTCCAGTGCGCCCGGTTGAGCGGGTCGGTGCCGGTCAGCGTGAGCAGGCCCAGCTTGTAGTCGGGACCCCAGCAGGCGCTGGCCGAGTACACGATCATGGTCTTCCCGTTGTGGTACAGCGGCTCCGCGCCCTCGTTGACCGCACCGGTCTGCCGTTCCCACGACAGCGTCGGCTGCGAGATCGTGCGCCGCGCGCCGCTGAGCGTGTAGGGGTTGCTCATCGGCGTGATGGTCAGCGACTGGGTGCCGTCCATCGCGCTGCCCATCAGGTACAGCTTGCCGCCGACCTGCAGGATGCTCGGGTCCAGCTCCCAGGTGCTGCCCAGGTCGGCCTTGAAGCTGTACGGGCCCATCGGGTCGGCGCCGGACGACTCCAGCACGTGCAGCCGCTGGGTCGGGTTGTAGTCGGACACGTTCTGCCCGGCCACGTAGTACAGGTACCAGCGGCCGTTGAGCAGGTGGAACTCCGGCGCCCACATGTTGCAGCACCCGTTCGGGCGGCCCGACAAGTTGAAGATCACCTGGTCCGCCGCGGTCGACAACCCGGCCAGCGTCCGCGACCGGCGCATCGTGATCGTGGAGTTCCACGTCGTCGTGGCCAGGTAGTAGTAGCCGTCGTAGTACTGCAGCCACGGGTCCGGGCCGTTGCGCTTGATCGGGTTGGTGAACGTGCCCGGCGCCGGGGCGCCCAGCTTGACGAGCTGCCACTGCTGGTTCGTGCCGCCGGTGTCGGGCCACTGGATGAGCTGCGCGCCGTCGGCGGTGGAGAAGTCCAGCACGTCGACGGCCTTGCCGCTGTTGCGGTTGATCAACCGCACGTACCCGCCGGTGGAGTCGGCCAGCCGGAACTGCTGGTTGGTGGCGTTGCGGTCGGTCCACTGGATCACGTTCGCGCGGTCGGCGGTGGAGGCGCCCTCGATGTCGAGCACCTTGCCGCTGTGCCGCGACTTCAGCCGGTAGTAGCCGCCGCCCGAGTCGACGAACTGCCACTGCTGCCACGCCCCGTCGTTGCGGGTGTACTGCGAGATCCGCGCGCCGTCGGCGGTCGCCAGGTCGTAGACGTCCAACGCCTTGCCGCTGTTGCGGTTGACCAACACGTACGACGCGTTGGTGTCCACCACCGCGGCCGACGCGGCGGGCGGCACGGCCGCGGTCACCGCACCGAGCAGCGTGGTGACGGTGGCGAGGACGAGGCCACCGCGGCGCGCGCTCCGATAAGTCGATCTCATGGTTGCTCTCCCTGCGACGCTGCATGGACGAACGCGGTCGGCCCGGCGGCGTGGCAGCCGGTGCGGGCCGGGGGACGACGTGGCGGCGGATCGCGGGTGCGGGCGGACGGGATCGCCATCCACTCGGCATCGCGGTCTGTTAACGCTAACAGCACGATCGCCAACGGTTCAATAGCCGGGCGACGCCGACGCCGATGCGACCGTCTGTAGTCGAAGGGGTTCGACACGTTGAGCCGTTCGGCGGCATGGAGCCAATCTGTTAACGATAACAAGATTTGCCGATTCCAACCGCCTGCGGAATTGACGTTACCGACACTCGGTAAAGCCTCGGGTAACCGGGCGAACACGCGCCGCGACGTTCCATAGGCAGCCCGAATAGTTCTTGCCAGGCAAAACCAATGAGCGGTTCGACCATTCAGAGGATTCCACATTACGAGACGTCCGGCGTAGCGTGGCGCGAACCGGCGATCCGCCCCCTCCGCCAAGGGCAGGAGATCACTGCATGACCGACGAGAACGCGAATTACCCCGAATTCCTGGTCGTGGTGAACGACGAGGAGCAGTACTCGGTCTGGTTCGCCGACCGCGACCTCCCGCCGGGGTGGCGGGCCGAGGGCACGCGTGGCACCAGGGAAGACTGCCTGGCCCACATCGACCGGGTGTGGACGGACATGCGCCCGCGCAGCGTCCGCGAGCACATCGCCGCCCACCGCGGCTGACGCTCCACCCGAACTCGCCTCGCTCATTACCGCCCGCACCAAAGGGCGGTCGACGCTGTCCGGAAACGGCCTCCGGGAATTCACGGTGACCGGTTCGGTGGCGCGCGCCTGAAAGACGTCCGTCGGGGAGGTGTTCGGTGCACACGGATTCGGAGCCGCGGCTCGCCCCCGTTCCGCCGGGGCCGAGCGGAATGATCGCGGCCGGGTCGCGCGACCCGTCGTGCCACCCGGTGCCGCGGACCGGGTTCGCCCGGCGTGCGGGCGGCGGCCTGGAGCAGTGGCCGGGGGCCGCCTGCGACGCCCCGGTGCGGGTGGACGTGCCGCCGGGATTGGACCTTTCAGAGCAGCGCTCGGTGTCTCCGGCGGTCCCCGCTCGTCCGTCGAGCGCGGCTTCACCGGAGATCGAGGACGTGCGTGCGCACGTCGTGGAACGGCTGCCCACCCACCTCCGCCCAGCAGCCGCGCGTGCCGCTGCCGGAGCCGCCGCCGAACGCCGGCGGCGAGGTGGACCGGGCAGCGCTGCGGTCGGGGGGGGGGGGCGGGGGGAGGTGTCGGCGGGTGGGGTGGTGGCGGTG
>JBFBCZ010000083.1:0-4286 GCA_040689555.1 Actinosynnema sp. NPDC051121
CCCGGCCCCGGCCCCGGCCCTGGCCCCGGCCCCGGCCTGGCACCGGCTCTGGCCCCGGCCCGGTCCCGCTCCCGGCCCGCCCGGCCCCGGCCTGGCTCGGCCCCGGTCCAGCCCACCCCGGCCCGGCCTGCCTGCCCGGCCCACGCTCCGGCCCTGCCGCCCCGACCGGCATCCGCCCGGAAGCCCGAGCCGCCCGCCGCACCTCCACCGGCCACCGGCCACCGGCGCGACCTGGCCCGACCACGCGCCGCCGGCCGCTCACCCCAACTACGCTCACCTCGTGATCACGTTGACCGCCCGCCTGTCCCCCTCCGCCCTGGACACCCGTCGCGGCGTGGTGCGGCTCCACCCCGAGGTGCTGGACGCGTTGGGCCTGCGCGCGTGGGACGCGGTGCGCCTGACCGGTGCGCGGGTGAGCGCCGCCCTGGCCGCCGCGACCGCCGGCGACGGCCCTCCCGGCGTGCTCCTGGTGGACGACGTGACGCTGTCGAACCTCGGCGTGGTGGAAGGCGCGGAGGTGGTGGTGGCGCCCGTGGACGTCGCCGCCGCCCGCACGGTCATCGTGGCCGGGTCGCGGTTGGCCAGCACGTCGCTCACGCCCGAGACGCTCCGCATGGCGTTGACCGGCAAGGTGCTGACCGTCGGCGACGCGGTCTCCCTGCTCCCGCAGGACCTGGCCCCGCCGCCCGGCGCGGACGTGAGCGCGACCCGGCGCAAGCTGTCCAACGCCATCGGCATGACCTGGACCAACGAACTGCTCACCATCACGTCCGCCGACCCCGCCGGCGGGCCCGTGGCCGTGCAGCCGTCGACGGTCGTCGGGTGGCGTGACGGCGCCCGGACCGGTGACGCGCCGGCGGTGGTGTCGGGTGGTGGCGCGACGACGAGTGCGACGACCACGAGCGAGGCGACGGTCGTTGCGGCACGCGCGGGGTCGGTGGGCGCGGTGGAGGTGGTGACGCCCGCCGTGCCGGCGGTGCCGGTGGCGGACCTGGTCGGGCAGCAGGAGGCGGCGAAGCGGTTGGCCGAGTGGTTCGACCTCACGTTCAGCCACCCGGAGCTGCTGGCCAGGCTGGGTGCCGCGCCACGGCTCGCGGCGCTGGTCAGCGGGCCAGAAGGGGTCGGCAAGGCGACGTTCGTGCGCGCCGTCGCCCAAGCCGCCGACGCGACCGTGATGGAGATCGCCGCACCCAGCATCGCGGTGCTGGAAGCCAACGCGGCGGCCCAGCGGGTCGTCGACGCGCTCGCCCAAGCCCAACGGCAGGCCCCGGCGGTGTTGCTGTTGACCGACGTCGAGGCGCTGCTCCCGGCGGCCTCGGCGCCACCCGTGGCCACCGTGGTGCTGGACGCGTTGCGCAGCCGGCCCGACGGGGTGGCGCTGGTCGTCACCAGCGCGCACCCGGAAGCGATCGACCCCCGTCTGAGGGTCCCTGAACTGGTGGACCGCGAACTCGTGCTGCCACTGCCCGACGGCAAGGCGCGCACCGAGCTGCTGCGGATCCTGCTGCGCGACGTGCCCGTCGAGTCCGATGTGGACCTCGGTGTGATCGCCGACCGCACACCCGGATTCGTCGCGGCGGACCTGGTGGCGGTGCGACGGGAAGCGGCGCTCCGGGCGGCACTGCGGCAACGCGACGTGGACGAACCGCGCGTCGGACAAGCGGATCTGGTGGGAGCACTGGACATCGTCCGCCCGATCTCCATGTCCACTTCGGACACACTGCGGACCGGCGGGCTCACGCTGGACGACGTCGGCGACATGACCGAGGTCAAGCAGGCCCTCACCGAAGCCGCGCTGTGGCCGTTGCAGTACCCGGACTCCTTCGCCCGACTGGGCGTCGCCCCACCGCGTGGCCTGCTGCTCTACGGCCCGCCGGGGTGCGGCAAGACGTTCCTCGTGCGCGCACTGGCGGGCACCGGGCGGCTGAACGTGCTGTCGGTCAAGGGCGCCGAACTGATGGACAAGTTCGTCGGCGAGTCCGAACGCGCGGTGCGCGAGCTGTTCCGGCGGGCGGCCGAGGCGGCGCCCGCGATGGTGTTCCTGGACGAGGTCGACGCGCTGGCACCCAGGCGCGGGCAGTCGTCCGACTCCGGCGTGTCCGACCGGGTGGTCGCGGCGCTGCTCACCGAGCTGGACGGGGTCGAACCGCTGCGCGACGTCATCGTGCTGGGCGCGACGAACCGGCCCGAGCTGGTCGACCCCGCGTTGCTGCGCCCCGGCCGGCTGGAGCGCATGGTGTACGTGCCGCCGCCGGACGCCGAGGCGCGGGCCGCGATCCTGCGCGCGTCGTCGCGGAACACGCCGCTGGCGTCGGACGTCGACCTGGACGCGTTGGCCGAGGAGCTGGACGGGTACTCGGCGGCGGACTGCGCGGCGTTGATCCGCGAGGCCGCGTTGACGGCGATGCGCGAGTCGTTGTCGGCGGCGGAGGTGACGGGTGCTCACCTGGCGTCGGCGCGTGCGGCGGTCCGGCCGTCGTTGGACCCGGCGCAGCTCGCGGCCCTCGCCGCCTACGCCGAGTCGCGCGAGCGGTAGGGGTCAGGAGACCTTGCCGGACGGGCCCTTGTAGTCGTTGGTGACGATCACGATGATCCCCGGGTGGGCGCTCTGGATGCCGTCGAACCGGGGTTCCACGCGGGCGTTGAGGATCCTGGCCAGTTCGCGCGCCGAGGGTTCCTCGTCGGTGCCGGGGCGGAAGTAGACCGTGGTGGTCCAGATCGTGCCCTGGGAGTAGTTGCCCTTCTCGGCGACCTCCCACCCGGCGCGTTGGACGTCTTCCGACGCCCTGGTTGCCAGGCCCTGGGTGGTGCTGTTGTTGTAGACGCGCACCGGGAGCTTGGGCGTCGTGGTCACCGGCGGCGGCGGGGTCTCCGCGGCGGTGCCGCCCGGGCTGGCGGCCGTCGTCGGCGCGGTTGTGGGCGCGGTCGTGGTGCCGGGTGCCGAGGTGTCGGACGACGGTGACGACGGCGTGGTCGGCCCGGCGGTCGAGGTCTGCGAGCCGTCCGACGTGCCGGTGGTGGTCGACGGCGGGGCCGACTGCGCGGCGGGTGGCTCGTCCGAGCCGCCGGAGAACAGGCTGACCAGGCCGATCACCAGGGCGATGACGGCGACGCCGAGCAGGCCGTAGCCCGCGGCGCGGGCCGGGTGCGCGGGGCCCGCCGGCTGTTCCGGGTTCGTCATCGGCGCTCGACACCCAGCCGCTTCGCCGCGCGGGCGCGTTGCCTGCCGGAACGGGACCGGCGCAGTCTCTTGATCAACATCGGATCGGCGGCCAACGCCTCTTCCTTCTCGATCAACGCGTTGAGCAGCTGGTAGTAGCGCGTCGCGGACATGTCGAACAGCTCCCGGACGGCCTGTTCCTTCGCACCCGCGTACTTCCACCACTGGCGTTCGAAGGCCAGGATCTCGCGCTCCCGGTCGTTCAAACCGTCGTCCGGCCCCTCCGCCGGCGCCAGTGCCTCTGCGGCGTCCATCTGGCTCCTCAGCCGTGTCCCGTGCGTGGGTGCCATTACATCACGTGATCTTCGCGGGGGTCGGCTCATCGGTCGGCGCGTCCCGCACTACGCGCCGTTAGGCTGCACGCCATGGCAGTTCACCCGATCCGGATCGCCGGAGATCCCGTGCTCCACAACCCGACCCGCCCGGTCGAGGTGTTCGACGAGGCGCTGCGCACGTTGATCGACGACATGTTCGAGACGATGGCGGCGGCGCACGGCGTCGGTCTGGCGGCCAACCAGATCGGGGTCGACCTGCGGTTGTTCGTCTACGACTGCCCGGACGACGAGGGCGTGCGGCACCGGGGCGTGGTGGTGAACCCGACGTTGGAGACGTCGGAGGTGCCGCTGGGGATGCCGGATCCCGATGACGACTTCGAGGGCTGCCTCTCGGCGCCGGGCGAAACGTACCCGACGGGGCGGGCGTCGTGGGCGAAGGTGACCGGGTTCGACGGTGACGGCAAGCCCGTGGAGGTCGAGGGGACCGGGTTCTTCGCGCGGTGCCTGCAGCACGAGACCGATCACCTGGACGGGTTCATCTACCTGGATCGGTTGGTGGGGCGGCACAAGCGGGCCGCGAAGAAGATGATCAAGGCGAATGGGTGGGGGGTGCCGGGGTTGTCGTGGGATCCGGCGACTTCGGAGGACCCGTTCGCCGATGACGAGGACGATTAGGGCGACGAGTGGGCGAGTAGGCGAAGCACGCGGCGGGCGAGCGAAGCAGGCGGCAGGCGGGCGAGCGCGCGGGCCGGGGCGAGCCGGCGGGCGGGCGGCACGCGGCGGGCGGCACG
>JBFBCZ010000084.1:0-3528 GCA_040689555.1 Actinosynnema sp. NPDC051121
GCGACCTCCACCAGGCCGGCCGCGACCAGCACGAGCACCAGCCACGGCCCGGTCACCGCCGCCGCCACCGCCCCGACCGCCAGGTACGCCGCCCACCGCGCCCGGGCCGCCCACGCCGTGCCGACGCGCCGGTAGCTGCCGGGGATCAGTCCCCACGCCGCGTGCAGCGCCACCGCGGGCACCGCAGCACCGGCGCCCGCCGCCGCGCCGGTGACCCACGCGGGGGCGTTGTCGGCCAGGAACAGCGCCGCCAGGGCCAGGATCAGCAGCAATCCCGGCACGATGAAGCACACGCCACCGACCACCGCGCCCGCCGCGCCGCGCAACCGCCACGCGCACAGGATCGCGAGCTGCGTCGACGCGGGACCGGGCAGCAGGTTGGTGACCGCGATGCCGTCCTCGAACTCGCGCTCGGACAGCCACCCGCGCCGGGTCACGCACAGGTCCCGCAGCAACGCGATGTGCGCGGGCGGGCCGCCGAACCCGACGCACCCGATCCGTCCCCACTCGCGGGCGATGGTCGCCAACCCGACCCGGCTCACGCCACGCCCCCGCGATCGACCGCCGTGCCACTCACCGCAACCGGCTCCCGAGGTGGAGATCGACTCGCATCGGCGCAATCTTCACCGAGCCGCCCGCGCCGGGCAACCGTGGAGCTCGCCGCGTCCGGTTCGCCCGCCCGACTCCGGGACGGCACGGGCAGCGGGGGGCTGACCGCTCGGGACACCGCGGTGCGGCAGCCGCTGCACGAGCTCACCCCGTCCGCCGCCTGGACACCGACGACCTGCGCCGGTGGATCCCCGGCCGGAACCGCCCTGCGACCTCGTCCCGTGCCCGCGGCGGACGGTCGCTACCGTCTCGGGGGTGAGCGCACCGGCCTGGTTGACCGACACCAGGATCTCCTACGACACCGTGGCCGAGAGCTACACCGACTTCGTCCGCGGGGCGTTGGTGAAGCTGCCGCTGCTGCGCGGCGTGCTGGCGCTGTTCGCCGAGGCGGCCCGCGAGGTGGGCGGCCCGGTGGCCGACGTCGGGTGCGGGCCCGGCCTCGTCACGGCCCACCTGCGCGGGCTGGGCGTGGACGCGTTCGGCGTCGACCTGTCGCCCCGGATGGTCGAGATCGCCCGCCGAGACCACCCCGGCCTGCGGTTCGAGGTGGGCACGATGACCGACCTCGACCTGGCCGACGGCTCGGTGGGCGGCGTGCTGGCGTTCTACTCGGTCATCCACGTGCCGGACGAGGAGGTGCCGACCGCGTTCGCCCAGTTCCGCCGCGTGCTGCGGCCAGGCGGGGTCGTCATGATCGGCTTCCACGTCGGCGACCGGGACCACCTCAAGACCGAGGGGTACGGCGGCCACCCGATGTCGTTGCACGTCCACCGCCGCCCGGTGGAGCGGGTGGCGGGGTGGCTGCGGGACGCGGGCTTCGCGGTCGAGGCGCAGGTCCTGATCGACCCGGACGAGGAGGTGCCCGGCGGGATGCTCCTCGCCCGCGCACCGGCTTAGCGGGGTCAGCCGCGCACCGCCGCGTCGGGCGCGTGCACGCCCCGGTGCAGGTCTTCGAGCCGGCGTCCGACGCGCTCGGCGTCCTCGGCACGGCGTTGGGCGCGGAACAGGTCGAGCGCCTCGAGCCACACCGCGCGGGCCGCGTCGTGCTCGCCCAGGGCCGCGTGCGGGTGGCCGAGCTTCTCCAGCGTGGTCGCGGTGGTGTTGATGTTGCCCAGCTCGCGGTACAGGGCCAGGGCCTGCCGGTAGTGCCGGACGGCCTGGTGGTGCTCGCCGGTGCGGTGCGCGATGTAGCCGAGGCTGTCCAGGGTGTCCGCGACGCCGCGCGGGTTGTCCTGTGCGCGTTGCAGGGCGAGGGCGTCCTGGCAGTGGGAGCGGGCGGTGTCGTACTCGCCCAGGCGGGCGGCGCACCAGCCGACGTCGTTGAGCGCGGACGCCACCCAGACCGGCTGGTCGAGCTGCCGGAAGAAGCCGAGCGCGCGGGTGGCGTGCAGCAGGGCCGACCGGTCGTCGCCACGGCGTTCGCAGGCTCGCGCGAGGGTCTGGTGCGTGAGGGCCTGCTCGGTCGCGTCACGGTGGCGTTCGGCCAGGTCCAGGGCCTGGTGCAGGTGCTCGGCGGCCTCGTCGTGGCGTCCGAGGTCGACGTTCGCGACGCCGAGGAACCGGTGCGCGCGGATGCGGGCGGCCGGATCGGGCAGGTGCCCGGCGGCGTCCAGCGCGGCCCGCCACACCGCGAGCCGGTCGCGCAGGTGCGCCCGCCGGGCCTGGAACGTGATCAACGCCCAGGCAAGCTGCCACACGGCGTGGTGCCGGTGGTGGGCGGCGGCGGCCTGCTGGGCGGCGAGCAGGTTCGGGTGCTCGGCGTCCAGCCAGGCCAGCGCCGCCGCCGCGTCGGGCAGCGGGTGCGTCCGCGCGCCGGGCTCCGGTGGTTCGAGCCCGAGGGGTCGGCGCTGCGGGTTGAGCAGGCGGGCGGCGGCGTGCGCGGTGTGGGTGTAGCAGTCGAGGACCCGCCGCAGCGCCGCGTCCCGCACGTCGGCGGGCAGGTCGCGGGCGGTGCCGGCGGCGTAGGCGCGGATCAGGTCGTGCGCGCGGTAGCGGCCGTGCGGCTCCTGGGTGATCAGGGACGCCTGCTCCAGCCCGCGCAGCACGGCCCGGGTCTCGTCCAGGGGCAGGCCGGTGAGGCTCGCGGCGGCGGTCAGGCCGATGTCCGCGCCGGGCGCGACGCCGAGCAGCGCGAACGCGGTGGCCTGCCGCGCGGTGAGGGCGTCACGGGACCAGGACAGCACGGCGGGCAGGCTGGCCGCGGGCTCGTCGGCGTCCAGCGCGCCGAGGCCGAGGTCGCGCAGCTCGGCGGCCAGGGCGGCCAGCGGGACGTGCGGGCGGGTCTGGGCGTGGCCCGCGACGATGCCCAGGGCCAGCGGGAACCCGCCGCACGACGCGATCAGCTCGGCCACCGCGCGCGGCTCGGCGGCGACGCGCGCGCCGAGCCGTTCGGTCAGCAGGGCGCGGGCCTCCTGGCCGGACAGCACGTCCAGCCGCACGTGGTGGGCCGCGTGGCCGGTGACCAGGCCGGGGAGCTGGTGGCGGCTGGTCACCACGACCGCGCAGGTCGGGCTGCCGGGCAGCAGCGGGGTGACCTGGGCGGTGTCGGCGGCGTTGTCCAGCACGAGCAGCACCCGCCTGCCCGCCACCAGGCTGCGGAACAGGCCGGCCTGGGCGTGCGGGTCGGTGGGGATGCGGGCCGGCTCGACGCCGAGCGCGTCCAGGAACCCGCGCACGGCCACCGCCGGGTCCATCGGCTCGCCGTCCGGGCTGAAGCCGCGCAGGTCGGCGAACAGCTGCCCGTCGGGGAACCGGTCGGCGGTCCGGTGCGCCCAGTGCAGCGCCAAGGCGGTCTTGCCGATGCCGCCGGCGCCCGCGATGGCGGTGATCGCCACGGCCGGACCGCCGTCGAGGGCGGCGTCGAGCCTGGCCAGCTCGGCCCGACGGCCGACGAACGCCGCGGGCACGGCGGGCAACTGG
>JBFBCZ010000085.1:0-2642 GCA_040689555.1 Actinosynnema sp. NPDC051121
GCCGATGCCACCGGCACCCGCGCCGCCCGCCGTGAGGCCGCCGTTGCCGCCGAGCGCGCCGAGCCCGCCGTTGCCGCCCTTGCCACCGGTGGCGTTGACGGTGTCGTTGCCCGCCCCGCCGTGGATCAGTCCGGCGTTGCCCGCGCCGCCGACCCCGCCGACACCGCCGTTGCCACCGGCGCCGCCGGCCCCACTGCCCAGCCCGGTCCCGCCGGTTCCACCGTTGCCGCCGTTGCCACCCGCGCCGCCGGTGACGGTGATGCTGTCGGCGCCCGCGCCGCCGTCGATGATCCCGGTGCCGCCGACGGCGACACCGCCGCCGGTTCCGACGCCGCCGTTGCCGCCGGCGCTGCCGGCCGGGGTGCCCGCGGTGCCGTTCGCACCGGGAGCCCCGTTCGAGCCGGCGACACCCGCGACGCCGGTGACGGTGATCGTGTCGTTGCCGCCGAGGCCGTTGACGGTGCCGTCGACCGGGCCGCCGGTGATGGTGATGATGTTGTTGGCCGAGGTGCCGTCGAGCACCTGGCCGGCGGGGATGCCTGCGGTGCAGACGAAGTTGTTGCCCGTTTGCGTGCACCCCGGCGGGATGGCCTGGGCCGTTCCCGGTGCCACCAGGGCGAACCCCGCCACCGTGCCCAAACCGACCAGAGCCCGACCCAAACGGCGGGCCGTGCGTGTACGCGCTGTCGATGTCATGATCGATCTCCACCCGTGAGGTGGGTCCGAGCTGATGCCGCGGACCCGCAGGGGTGATCCGATGATGACCGGGGTCCGGGGTCACGTGTCCGGTGCGGATGACGAGGGCACCGGAATCCGACCAACACCCTCAAGGCGACAGCGTGCGCGTGCCCTCGGGCAAGGAGAAGATGCGACGCCGCCGACCACCCGAATGCGGGCGCCACCCCCCTGAATGCCAACGAAAACCACAGTTCCAGCGTCATCCGAACGACTCCGAGCAAGTCATCCCATACGTGATCAGGGTGTTCATCGGCTGATGGGACGGTCGCCGTTCGACTACCTGATGAATTCGTCCGGCAGCAGTTGCTCGACGGTCGCGGCCGCCTCGCACACCGGGTCGGCGGGAACCCGGACGGTTCCCGCCGACCCGGTGTGGCGGTCAGCCGGTGGTGCAGGTCGGTGTGATGCCCGTACCGACACCGGTGCCCCGGAAGCCGAACTCGACGGAGCGTCCGGCCTTGGTCCGGCCGTTGCAGGGCATGTTCGTCCACCGGATGGTGCCGGTATCGCCGTCGCGTCGGGCGTTCCACGCGTTGGTGACCGTCGCGCCCGTCGGCGGGGGGCGTCACCGTCCAGCCGTTGAGGTCCGACGGCCCGGCGGTGACCTTCACGGTGGCGGTGAAGCCGCCGTTCCACGAGTTCAGTGACACCGACGCCGTGCCCGGACGCGCGGTGGCTTTCCGGCGGGCCCGGGTACAGATTTTGAAAGGCTGGCATTACGGCGGTTCAGGCTTGAGGTCCAACCCGTCCGGCGAAAACCCCCGCTGAGCTGTCCGACCGGGATCTGCCGAAACTGTCAGAATTCCACTCCTCGGGAGGTTTGAAACAGCCTTGTTCGGCGAACGTTCCCGGCGATATGCTGCTTGACAGCAGTTTCCTCCGCCTGGACCCCGCGGACCGCCGTGTCCAGGAGAGGACCCTTCATGAGCACTCTCGTCCGAAATCCCGCTCGGCCACCGTCGACCTCCGTCGTCGTGTCGTGGTCCGGGCAGCCGCCCGCTCGACTCCTCACGGTCTCGACGCGGGTGTTGTCGCCTTCCGCCGTGGTGTGCGCGGTGTCCGGGGAAGTCGACGTGTGGACGGCCCCGCTGCTGCGCGACCGCCTCGTGGAGCACATCCGGCCCGCCGGCCCGGACCTGGTCGCCGACCTCGCCGGGGTCGGTTTCCTCGGCGCGGCGGGTCTCACCGTCCTGGTCGACCTCCGGGCCGTGGCGGACGCGTCCGGGGTGCGGTTCTGCCTCGTCGCACGCACCCGCCCGGTCCTGCGGCCGTTGACCGTCACGGGCCTGCACCTGGCTTTCGACGTGTACTCACACGTCGACGACGTGCCGGTGCCCGGCAGGGGTTCGGGGTCCGAGGCCCTCGCGGTCCCGGCGCAGCCCGAGCGTCAAGCGCGGTCCTTGGTGTCGAGGTAGCCCGACCTGCCGTAGGTCGCGGCGTTCGACTCTCCCGAGCACAGGCAGCCCCGGGACAGGCCACCCGTCTCCGTCGCGGCGCAGAACCGCCGAGAGAGGGGGTCGTGCGCGTCCGCCGGATGGGGGCACACGGGACAGGGCGTCCCGGTCTGTCCGGTGGTGTTCGGGGTGGCGTGGTCGGTCACCACGTCGGTCGTCGACATCGGCCTGTTCCTCTGCGTTGGTGGTTCGCGGTGTCCGATGACCTTGTCTCACGTCGTCCCGGCAGAAGTCCCGATCGGCCCCCGCGAAGCGCGTCGACTGTGGTCGGCGTCGCCGGGGACCGGGGCGACCCGGTCGACGGTACTCCGGTCGGGTTGATCGATGTTCCCTGGAGGTGCGAGGTGATTCGACCCCACGCCGACCCGACGTGCGCCCGCCACGGCGTCGACCGCGGCCAACTCGACGTGTCCGCCCGCGTCATCTGGGCGTTCGAGAAGCTGGGCTGGG
>JBFBCZ010000086.1:0-2298 GCA_040689555.1 Actinosynnema sp. NPDC051121
CGGCGGGCCGCGTCGTGTTGCCCCGCCCGCCCCGCCCCACCCCCCGCCGGGGGGGGGGCGGGGGGGTCCCGCGGGGGCCCCCCCCCGCGGCGGGGGGGGGGGCCCCCCCCGCCGCGCGCCGCCCGGTGAGAGCCGAAATGGGTGGCGGGCGTGCGCGATGATGGTGCCGATGACCATTCGACTGGCGTTCGGGATGACGGCCGGGCCCGGGTTGCGCTGCTGGCTCCCCGCGTCGGGTGACCGAGGCGCGCCCAGGCCGGCTGGTGAGCGGGTCGGCGGGAACCCGGCGGGGTCGCCGGTCGCGGTCGGTCCGGTCGACGCGGCACCCGAGGTGGTCCGGGAGGCGACCGCGCGGCTCGCGCTGCTGGTGCGGGACGGGAGCGAGGCGGCCGGTGCGGGCGTCGACCTCGGCGGTGGCTTCACGTCGGCGCGGCTGGCCGGGGCGCACGGCGACCGGCGGGACGCGGTGCTGGCCGCGTTGAGGGTCCTCGGCGCCGACGGCGCGCACCGGCTGGGTGAGCGGGCCTCCGGGTTGGTGGCGATGTTCGGGCCGTCGGCGACCAAGCGGGTGGGCGCGGCGGCGCACGCGGCGGTCGCCGAGCAGCGCTGGGCGGCGTTGTGGCTGGCCTCGGCGGCGTCGGACCTCCTCGGGCCGGAGCAGGTGGAGCAGGTGCTCGCGCTGCGCGCGCCGGACGGGATCGACCCGTTCCCCCGCGGCGCGGCGTCCACGGTGGCCGATCACCTGGCCCGGGTGCTGACGGGCTATCCACGACCACGACGGCTGGCGCTGGTCGTCAGCCTGTGGGACCACGTGTGCGCGCACCTCGTCGAGCGGCAGCGGGCGGACCGCCGTGCCGCGACGCAGACCCGGGCCGATCGGATCGACAAGCTGCGCGGGCGCTTCCGCGACCACTTCGACGAGGCGATCGTGCAGCGGCTGACCCGGGACCTCGACGGTCCCGTGTCGCTTGCCGCCGCGGCGCGCTGGCAGCCACCCGCGTGGTGGGCCGCCGGGGAGCTCGAACGGCTGCTGCACGACGCCATCGCGGCCACCGCGCTGCTGCGGTTCGCCAGGACTCTGTCCGACGAAGGCCTCGCGGCGGCCGCGGCGAAACACCGCGACGAGCTGGTCGCGGCCGACGCCTGCCTCACCGACGACGAGCGGGCCAAGGCCGCGCGACGCACCGAGGGCGGGTACAGCCACCCGGCGCGGCCGGGGTGCTACGTCCACCACCTGGTCCGGGAGCTGGATCCGGACCGGACGATCACGGCGAAGACCGAGACCTTCGTGAAGACCCGCGTCGCCATGGCGCGCAACTACGGCGTGGTCGTCTTCGACGCGGTGGCCGAACTGCTCCCCGAACTGGACGACCGGCCGCTGCACGAGTGCTGGGACGCCTGCCGGCCGTGGCAGGTGGCCGAGCTGCGCGAGTGGCGTGCCGCGGCCGGGTTCGCCCGGCCGCCGGACGGCTGGGAGCAGCCACCGCCGGCCGACGCGCACGCCGACGGCCCGACGCGGACGCTCGCGCAGCGCATCGCCGCCGCGGACGCGCCGGATCCGGCCGCCGTGGAGGAGCCTCACGACCTGCTCTGGTTCGCCGACCTCGCCGACGCGCTGGCGCCCTTCCACGGCCACGAGCGCGCCGAGGTGCGGCACCAGCGGTTCGCGCCGGCACTGCGGTACGACGCGCCGGCGCGACCGGAGCCCGGCAGGCCGCGGGCCGACTCGGTGCCGCTGGCCGCCGCCGGGGCCGCGCAACTGGTCATGTTCGGTGCGACACCGCCGCCGCGCTGCGGGAGCTGGGCCGAGCTGGCGGCACGCGTCGGCGCGGACGCGGTGGTCGCCGAGGCCAGCGTCGGCGCCTTCCCCATCCCGCCCGAGGTGTCGGCGTTGGACGCGCGGACCGTCCCCCGGCACCGGGCTGACCGTCGAACTGGGCCGTGAACCCCGGAAGCTGGCCGAGTGGTCCGGGTACATGGGCAACTGCATCGGCGAGTCGTGGTACGCCGACCAGGCGCGCAAGGGCCAGTGCGTGCTGATGGCGTTGCGCGACCCGGCCGGGGGCCGCGTCGTCGCCAACGTCGACATCCGGCGGCACACCGGTCGCTGGCACGTCCACGAGCTGCGGGCGCGGTTCAACGACGACGTCGACCCGGCGCTGGAGGAGCACGTCAAGCGGTGGGTCGAGGCCATCCCGGCGCCCGCGCCGGCCGCGCCCGAGCCCTTCGTGCCGGTGCCGCCGGTGCGGGCCCGGGGCGGCGGCGCCCGCCGGTCTGTTGCGGGACGCCTGCCCGCCG
>JBFBCZ010000087.1:0-2156 GCA_040689555.1 Actinosynnema sp. NPDC051121
ATCCCGAACGACGACACCCCCGCCCGACGCGGACCAGTCCCGACCCACGGCCGTGACTCGGTCAACAACTCCACCGCACCCGACGACCACTCCACATGCGGCGTCGGCTCATCCACGTGCAACGTCCTCGGCAACACACCGTGCCGCATCGCCAACACCATCTTGATCACACCGGCAACACCCGCAGCAGCCTGCGCATGACCGATGTTCGACTTCAACGACCCCAACCACAACGGCTCGTCCCGGTCCTGGCCGTAGGTCGCCAACAACGCCTCGGCCTCGATCGGATCGCCGAGGGTGGTCCCGGTGCCGTGCGCCTCCACGACGTCCACATCGGACGGTGCCAGGCCAGCGTCCGCCAACGCAGCCCGGATCACCCGCTGCTGCGCAGGACCGTTCGGAGCCGTCAACCCGTTCGACGCACCATCCGAGTTCACCGCGCTGCCCCGCACGACGGCCAGCACCCGGTGCCCGTTGCGGCGGGCGTCCGACAACCGCTCCAGCACCAGCACACCCACGCCCTCGGCCCAGCCCGTGCCGTCCGCCGACGCCGCGAACGCTCGGCACCGACCGTCCCGCGACAGCGCGCGCTGCCTGCCGAACTCCACGAACACGCCGGGTGAGGCCATGACGGTGGCGCCGCCGGCCAGCGCGAGGTCGCACTGACCGGAGCGCAGCGCCTGCGCGGCCAGGTGCAGGGCGACCAGCGACGACGAGCACGCCGTGTCCACCGTCAACGCCGGGCCCTCCAGGCCGAGCGCGTAGGCGATGCGACCCGACGCGACGCTGGTGTGCCCACCGGTGAGCAGGTGGCCGGCGACGTTCTCGCCCGCCGCGTCCAGCCGGGGTCCGTACTCCTGGTGGGAAGCGCCGACGAACACGCCGGTGCGGCCCCCGCGCAGCGCCTGCGGGTCCAGCCCCGCGCGTTCCACCGCCTCCCAGGACGTCTCCAGCAGCAGCCGCTGCTGCGGGTCCATCGCCAGCGCCTCGCGCGGCGAGATGCCGAAGAACGCCGCGTCGAACCGGTCGGCGTCGTGGAGGAACCCGCCCCGGTCCACCACCCCGGCCGCGCGCAGGGCGTCGAGGTCCCACCCGCGCGAGGTCGGCAGGCCGCTGATCGCCTCACCGCCGCGCGCCACCAGGTCCCACAGGTCGTCGGGGGTCCGCACACCGCCGGGCAGCCGGCACGCCATGCCCACCAGGGCGATCGGCTCGTCGACCGGTCGGACGCGCTCCTCGGCGACCGGCACGGCGTCGCCGACGACCAGCCGTTCGACCCGCTCGGCCAGCGCACGCGGTGTGGGGTGGTCGAACAGGACGCCCGCGGGGAGCCGGAGACCGGTGGCCGCGCCGAGGGCGTTGCGCAGCTCCACCGAGGCCAGCGAGTCGAACCCCAGGTCGCGGAAGGCCGCGTCCGGGCGCACCGCGTCCGGGCTGGCGTGGCCGAGCACGGCGGCGGCGTGCGCGCGGACCAGCGCCAGGGCGGCCCGGCGGCGCTCGGCCGCGGGCGCGTCCACGCGGATCGGGGTGTCGGCGACCGACGCGGGCGCGGGCGGCACGATCGCGTCGAGCAGGCCGGAAGGTCGCGGGGCGCGCAGCACGGAGGCGAACCGGGGCCAGTCGACGTCCGCGACCACCACGGCGGGTTCACCCGAGGCCACCACGTCGTGCAGCGCCGCCAAGGCGACGGCCGGGTCCAGCGGGCGCAGGCCGCGACGGGTGAAGCCCTCGGCCACGCCGTCGGCCATGCCCGCACCGGCCCACGGCCCCCACGCCACGGTGGTCGCGGGGAGCCCTTCCGCGTGCCTGCGCTGGACCAGGGCGTCCAGGGCGGCGTTCGCGGCGGCGTAGCCCGCCTGGCCGGGGTTGCCCGTGACGCCGACGATCGAGGAGAACACCACGAACGCCGTCAGCGGCAGGTCGCGGGTGAGGTCGTGCAGCGCCTGCGCCGCACCGGACTTCGCCCGGTCCATCTCGGCCACCGCACGGGGTGACGACGCGGCGACGGTGGCGTCGTCCACCACCCCGGCGGCGTGGAACACCGCGCGCAGCGGCAGGTCGGCGGGCACGGCGGCCAGCAGGTCGGCCAGCGCGGCCCGGTCGGCGACGTCGCAGGCGGCCACGGTGGTCCGCGCGCCCCGGCGTTCCAGGTCGGC
>JBFBCZ010000088.1:0-2061 GCA_040689555.1 Actinosynnema sp. NPDC051121
CAGGTAGGCGTGGGTTCGCCGGATCTCGATAGAAAGTTGACGTTCGGTCGGGATTCCTGAAAGATCGTCGATCTTCGCGACACATGGTCGCTCCTGGTGAAGTGGGATGTGGATGTCGCTTGCCGTGGTGCGGTCGCTGGGCAGCGGGCGACAGCTGCGGACGCCGCAGGAGTTGGAGGACTTCGAGCAGGAACTGGTCGACCAGTACCTGCTGGCGGCGGTCGGCGCCGGAGTCGGCGACGAGACGATCCGGCAGGACCGGATGGTGATCTTCGAGTTCGCCCGGTTCCTGGGCCGCCCGCTGTGGACGACACGGCCGGAGGACGCCGACCGGTTCCTCTCGTCCCAGCGGAAGAACCGCCAGCTCGCGAGATCCACTGTCTACAAGAAGTCGCTCGCGCTGTCGCAGTTGTTCGACTTCCTCATCGTCCGCTACCAGGGCGATGTCCACGCGATGACCGGTCACGTCCTCGTGCAGCCGATCGACGAGTTCAACCGGCCGTCCAACCCGGACTACGGCGAGAAGAGAGTCCCGCCCTCCGACGACGAGGTCGACCTGCTGTTCGGCGGTTGGCGCTCGGCGGTGACCCGGTCGCGGAAGTACCTGCCGGCGGCACGGGACTACCTGGCCGCCTCGTTGTGGCGGCGAGTCGGTCTGCGCATCACCGAGACCACCATGCTGGACATCCGGGACTGGCGGCCTGACCTCGGTGAACTGGGCAAGCTGCATGTCCGCTACGGCAAGGGCAGCCAGAGGCGTGGGCACAAAGCCCGCCTCGTTTCGGCGATCAACGGAGTGGACGCGTTGCTGACCTGGTGGCTGACCGACGTGCGCCACCAGTTCGGCGATGACTGGGCCGATCCGGACGCACCGTTGCTGCCCAGCGAACGCCGCGACCGCGACACCGGCCGCTGCCGACGCGCTGGCGCCAACACGCTGCGCTCGGGCTTCGCCGAGGCGGTCGAGGAACACCTTCCCACCTGGAAGGGGCGCCTGACTCCGCACGGAATGCGGCACTACTGCGCCTCGTCGCTGTATGCCCGCGGGGTGGATCTCAAAGCGGTGCAACAGCTTTTGGGGCACGAGTGGCTGTCCACGACGACCCGGTACGTGCACGTCCACGACGAGCACGTCGAGCACGCGTGGGCGGTGGCCAACGATCGTGTCGCGGCCCGGTTGATCGGCCTGGAGGGGTGATCCGATGCGCTGGAACCTGAGAATGAGAGCCGCCGAGGCGGGGATCTGGAAGTCCACCGAGCTTCGTCGGCGGCTGGCCGACGCCGGGTTGGAGATCAGCGCCGGGAAGATGTCGGGCTGGTGGACCACCACTCCCACCACGATCCGGCTGGACGACCTGGACGTGTTGTGTTCGGTGCTGGACTGCCAGCCGACCGACCTGCTGGTCTGCGAGCCGGAGAAGGTCGCCGCCCGCAAACCGAAGAAGATCGGCGAAGCCACCGGCGGCGGACCGGCGGTAAAGCCGCGACTGGGACGGCATCGGTCGGAACCGCCTGCATGAAGGGAGGCATCCCGAAGTTCTGCCCGCGCTGCCGCACCAAACCGGTCGCGTGGACCAATCCGCGCGTCGACTTCTGCTACGACTGCCTGCCCGGCGGTCCGTTCGCTGCACCACCATGCGAGCGCTGCGAGTCCACACACGACTACTACTCGGCAGGGCTGTGCGTCGTGTGCCATCCCAAAGCGCCGCAACAGCCCGGCTCGTGCAATGACTGCTACGCCTGGGGTGTGGTCCGCAAGCACAAGTGGCTGTGCTGGGGATGCCGGTCGTGGCGCACCAAGTTCGAGCTCGGCACCTGCGTCTGTTGCCGCCGGAAGATCACAGTCGACGCCGACGGCGTGTGTCGACTGTGCTGGCGCCAGGCCGCGTCGCTGCGCTGGACCAAAACCGGCCTGACTCTGACCGAGGCCAACCGCAACGGTCAGCAACTGTTCCTGGCCAACCTGCACCAGCGCGGGAAACGCGCCGCTCCCGCGGCCCCACCGCGACCACCTGCCGTCCGGCTCACGTCGTTCACACCGCCTCGGCCGGTCGCCCACCG
>JBFBCZ010000089.1:0-1731 GCA_040689555.1 Actinosynnema sp. NPDC051121
CGGAAGTAGCCGTCGGGGTCGGGCACGGCGGTCCAGAGGTGGTCGGTGGTGCCGTTGTCGTCCCACTGCACGACCAGGCCGCCGTCCGTGGTGGACATGTCCTGCACGCCGAGCACCAGGCCGCTGGCCCGGTTCTGGATGCGGCGCGCGCCGGTGGGCACGAATCGCCACCGGTTGTCGGCCGAGCCGTTGTCGGAGTCCTGCACGGCCTGGGCGCCCTGCGCGGTGGAGCCGTTGAGGATGCCCAGCACCTTGCCGCTGTTGGCGTTGCGCAGCTTGTGGGTGCCGTCGCCGTTGTCGATGATCGTCCAGCGGTGGTCGGCGGTGCCGGTGTCGCCCCATTGCAGGACGCGGGCGTTGTCGGTGGTGGACATGTTCTCCACGCCGAGCACTTTGCCGCTGTTGCGGTTGCGCAGCCGGATGTTGCCGCCGTCCACGATGATCTGCCAGTCGTGGTCGGCGGTGCCGTTGTCGCCCCACTGCACGGCCAGGCCGCCGTCCGCGGTGGACATGTTCTGCACGCCCAGCACCAGGCCGCTGGCGGCGTTGACCAGCCGGTACGCGGCCTCGCCCCCACCACCGCCGCCGCCGCCGTTGACGCTCCAGTAGACGGTGTAGTTGAAGCCGTGGGCGTCGTGGAACGGGCCGAGGTTGACCTGTGCCCCGTTCGCGGTCGCGGTGAACGCCAGCGCGCTGGTGCTGGTGCGGGTGATGGAGTTGACGTCCAGCGAGGGCAGCGCCGAGAGGCTGGTGTTGCCGTAGTTGCCGGCCAGCACGGCGGGGCCGTAGGTGATCGCGGCCACGGCCGGGTTGTCGTTCGCGGCCTGCACGGTCACCCGCATGGGCAGGCGCAGCGTGACCGTGTCACCCGACGCCCACGACCGCGTGACCGAGGCGTAGGTGCCCGGGGTGGTGGTGACGTCCTGCGTGACGCCGTTGACGCTGACGGTGGCGCCGGTGGTCCAGGCCGGGATCCGCAACCGGATCGTCCAGGAGCCCTCGACGCTGCCGCCGAGGGTGAGGGTGGTGGTGTCGGAGGCCGGGTAGGTCGTGGCCTGGGTGACCGTGATGCCGCGCTCGGACCAGGTCAGCACCGACGGCGTGTAGAGGTTCACCGTGAGCGTGGTGCCGTCGCGGAAGTAGACCGAGTTGGCCAGGGAGGTGTTGACCTCCAGCGCGGTGCCCTGGCAGCACCAGAACGTGGTGTAGTCCGTGCTCCAGTTGCCCCCGCCCCACGCCGGCCCCGTGTTGCCCCGCCGGTGACCGGGGTTCAGACCGGTGAAGTAGCAGATGTGACCGTGCGGGTCGGCGGTGTTCTGCTGCCCGATCAGGTGGTTGAGCAACGCGCGCTCGTAGAAGTCGAAGTACGCCGCGTTACCCGGGTCCAGCAGCCACAGCTCGCGGGTCAGCTTGAGCATGTTGTAGGTGTTGCACGCCTCGGCCGTGTCGGTGTTGAGATAGGCCGCGATCGCGTTCGGCGCCCGGAAGTGCTCGGCCTGGCTGTTCCCGCCGATCACGTAGGTGTGCGCACCCACCGTGATGTTCCACGCGTTGGACGCGATGTCACGGTAACGGGTGGTGCCGGTGGCCTTGTACTCGCGCGCCGCGCCGATCCACTTGGGCACCTGCGTGTTGGCGTGCAACCCGCTGAGCTGGTCCCGGTTCGCGGCCAACGGGTCGAACACCGCCGCGTGGTCGAACCGCTGCGCCGCCGCCAACCAGCGGGCGTCG
>JBFBCZ010000090.1:0-1178 GCA_040689555.1 Actinosynnema sp. NPDC051121
ACGTGCACCTCGATGCCACGCGCGGCCATCATCCGCGGCGTGTTCGACTTGATGCCCAGGTCCAACGCCGCCACGGTGAAACGCCGCTCACCCACGGCCTCCACCACGTACGGCTCGGGAGTGGTCACGTCACCCGCCAGATCCGCGCCCGTCATCACCGGCGCACTGCGAACCCGCTCCAGCATCTCCTCCACGCCGCCCAACTCCTCGCCGGAGAACACGCCCGCACGCATCGCCCCCTGCTCACGCACGTGCCGGGTCAGCATCCGGGTGTCGATACCCGCGATCCCGACGATCCCCTGCCGCACCAACTCCTCGTCCAAGCCGCGCACCGACCGCCAGTTCGACGGCACCCGCGCCGGGTCACGCACCACATAACCGGCCACCCAGATACGGGACGACTCATCGTCCTCGTCGTTCCAACCCGTGTTCCCGATCTGCGGCGCGGTCTGCACCACGATCTGACGGTGATACGACGGATCGGTCAACGTCTCCTGATAACCCGTCATCCCGGTCGAGAACACCACCTCGCCCAGGCTCACCCCGACCGCGCCGTAGGACTCACCGCGGAACACCCGGCCGTCCTCCAGGACGACGGCAGCGCCGACGGCGTTCGTGCGCATCGCAAATTACCTCGTTCCACGAAATTTGCACATGATTGCGACACCGCATCACGTGGTCGTGACCGGTGGAATGGCGGGCAGCGTGACCGACCGCGATGACGGTTCGCTGTCCGAGCGAAGTTCGGATGGGGATCCTGATTCGCGAGAGGTGCCCGAAAGTGCATCAGGGTCAGTGCATTCGAGACCTTTGCCCGAAAGGCGGTGACAGCGTTGTCACCGAGTTTCCGGCGGTGGTGCATCCGTATCCATTCGTCGCCGACGATACGCATGTGAAACATCAACGCAATAGCGTAACGGTCGGGTGGAATATCCTAGTCCGCTCTGGACGGTCTACTGGGCGTGATTTCGCCCTGGGCTGGACTCGGCATCAGGGTGATCCGGAGCAAGCGTTGGTGCGCACTCGATGCAACCGATGCGGCCAATAGTCAGCGCTATGTGTCAAGACCTGGGACGCGCTAGTTGTTGCGGGTCATGACGTTGGTGACGGTGGGGCGGCCCTGAACGGGCGGACGGGTCTTCCGACGGCAGGATGAGAAGTGCGACCAACTCGTCCGC
>JBFBCZ010000091.1:0-1111 GCA_040689555.1 Actinosynnema sp. NPDC051121
TGTATGAGGCCATGACGTTGGTGACGCCGTCGTGGAGCCGGGTAGCTGGCGGTTGGTTTCCAGCGGCAGTGTGGGGTCGATGGTAGTTGTAGTGCACGTTCCAGACGGCCAGGGCGTCGGTGCGTTGCTGTTCGCTGGTCCAGATCCGGGCGTGGAGGAACTCCTCGGTGAGGATGCGGTTGTAGCGTTCGACCTTGCCGTTGTGGCGCGGGGTGTAGGCCCTGATGCGCTGGTGGCGGGCTCCGAGCAGGGCCTTGGCGAAGTCGTGGGCGCGATAGCAGGAGCCGTTGTCGGTGACGACGCGGTGGATGTGGCCGATGCCGTGGGCAGCGAGGAACGCCCTGGCCCGGTGCAGGAATGCGATCGCGGTGACCGCCTTCTCGTCGGGCAGGGCCTCGGTGTAGGCCAGGCGGGAGAACCCGTCGACCGCGGAGTGCAGGTAGGTGTAGCCGGCGCGGGCACCCTTGTTCTTGGCGCGTTCGACCTGTCGGGCCTGCTCGCTGCCGCGGCCGTGGGCGCGCCAGCCGCCCCCGTCGGGGATCACGCCGACCTTCTTGACGTCCAGGTGCACCATGTGGCCCGGCCACCGGGCGGTGATCCGGCGGGGACGCCGGTTGTTCGCGCCGGTCGGATCGAGGAATCGGCGACGGTTCAGCCCGAGGTGGGCCAGGTGCCGCCCGACGGTGCGCACCGAGATGTGGAGGCCGTCGGCTTCCAGTTCCAGGGCGATGCGGCGGGCCGAGTACTTGTGGTCCCGGCGCAACTGCTCGATGCGGGCCACGACCTCGGCGGAGGTGGCCGTGGGTTGGTGGTGCGGGACGCTCGGGCGGTCCAGCAGGCCGGCCTCGCCATAGCGGCGGTGGCGGTTGACCCAGCGCGACGCGCACTGCCGCGAGATGCCCATCTCAGCCGCGACGTGGGCGATGGGGCGAGTGCGGCAGCGTTGGACCAGACGGAGGCGGCCTTCGACGGACAGCGGGGCGTTACGGTGGAGCACGGACGGGTCTTTCTGCTCGGCGGACGAGTTGGTCGCACTTCTCATCCTGCCGTCGGAAGACCCGTCCGCCCGTTCAGGGCCGCCCCACCGTCACCAACGTCATGACCCGCAACA
>JBFBCZ010000092.1:0-1058 GCA_040689555.1 Actinosynnema sp. NPDC051121
TGTAGTGACTAATGAGGTTGTTGACGGCGTGTCGGGTTGAACGCAGGGAGGACCTCCGGGCGGAGTGGATGTGTCTGACGCACCCGTTCCAGCACACAGAGGTCCTCCCGTGCACAGTAACGCCCGCACCACCGTCCACGCCCGCAGGCTGATCGTGACCCGCCGCGCCGCAGGGTGGTCGCCCGCCTGTATCGCCGAGCAGCTGGGCATCTCCCGCGCCACCGTGCACAAGTGGCTGGCCCGCCACCGCCGCGAAGGTGACGCCGGCCTGCTCGACCGCAGCTCGCGCCCGCACCGCAGCCCTCGCCGCACCCCGGTCGAGGTCGAGGACCGCATCCTCGCCGCCCGCCGTCGGACGCGGCGAGGGCCGGTACACCTGGCCGGGCTGCTCGGTCTGCCCGCCTCCACCATCGGCCGGGTCCTGCGACGCCGTGACGAGCCCGTCCTGGCCGCGGTCGACCCGATCACCGGCCTGCCGGTGCGCCGCCGGCACACCGGCATCCGCTACGAACGCCCCCATCCCGGCGACCTGCTGCACGTCGACGTCAAGAAACTCGGCCGGGTCCCGGACGGCGGCGGGTGGCGGGTGCACGGCCGGACCGAGACCGCCCGCGGCCGGGGCATCGGCTACGACTACCTCCACGTCGCGGTGGACGACCACACCCGCATCGCCTACGTCGAGGCCCTCCCGGACGAGAAGGACGCGACCTGCGCGGGATTCCTGCACCGGGCGGTGGCCTGGTTCCGCGACCACGGCGTGAGGGTGCTGCGGGTGCTCACCGACAACGCCAAGGTCTACCGCGTCGGCGGCACCTGGCGGGCGGTCTGCGTCGCCCTGGGCATCCGACGCCGCTTCACCAAACCCGGCTGCCCCTGGACCAACGGCAAGGCCGAACGCTTCAACCGCACCCTGCAACACGAGTTCGCCTACGCCCAGGCATGGACGAGCAACGACCAACGCCTGGCCGCCCTGCCCGCCTGGGTCCACGACTACAACACCCACCGAGCACACAGCGCCCTCGGCGGCCAGCCACCCATCACCCGACTGACCGCCTAGA